>CAWEYP010000013.1:0-39339 GCA_963813305.1 uncultured Chloroflexia bacterium | reverse complement strand
GGCCCGTGCGTTCGCGACATCCACAGCCCTGACCGACGCCCAGGCGAAGGCGATCGCAAAGTTCGTCGGGGATCTCGATCGAGGCGTCGAGCGGCTCGGCCGTTCGTTCGAAACCACGTGGCGACCCGTCGTAGCCCCGAGCTACCGGCGCGGCCTGGGCCGGGCGATCGCGCGGCTCTGAGGCACCCGAACGATGCCATCGGCACCGCCTGGAACCGGTAGCCTGCCCATCACGCCTGGGCAGGAGGAGCCAGCGTGAAAGCGGCGGTGGCCGCGAGCCCCCGGCTCGCGCGCGTCGAGCGGTGGATGCCGGGCGTTCGGGTCGTTCGCACGTACGAGCGGGCGTGGCTGTCACGTGACCTGATCGCGGGGATCGTCCTGGTCACCCTGCTCGTGCCGCAGGGGATGGCCTACGCGGAGCTGGCCGGGCTGCCGCCGATCACGGGGTTGTACACGACCGTGCTCTGCCTGATCGCGTACGCGCTCGTGGGGCCGTCGCCGATCCTGGTGCTCGGCCCGGATTCGTCGCTGGGGCCGATGATCGCCGCCACGATCCTGCCGCTCGCAGCCGGGAGCGAGGAGCTGGCGATCGCCCTCGCCGGGATGCTCGCGCTCCTCGTCGGGCTCGTCACGGTCGGCTCGGGGCTCGCGAAGCTCGGCTTCGTCGCCGACCTGCTCTCGAACCCGGTGCGGACAGGCTACCTCGCCGGTCTCGCGATCGTCATCTTCATCGGCCAGCTGCCCAAGCTGTTCGGGTTCTCCACGGACGCCAGCGGCCTCGTCGACGAGCTGCGCGCGTTCCTCCAGGGTCTCGACCAGACGAACCCGTGGGCGCTCGGGATCGGACTCCTCAGCCTGGTCATCGTCCTCGGCCTCAAGCGGCTGTCGCCGCGGACGCCCGGCATCCTCGTCGCGGTCGTCGTCGCGATCGGTCTCTCGATCGTGCTCGACCTCGCCTCGCGGGGCGTCTCGGTGATCGGCGTGCTGCCCCAGGGCTTCCCGCTTCCTAGCTTCCCGGCCGTTCCGGTCGAGGACATCCCGGTCCTGCTCGCCGCCGCGGTGGGGATCTCCCTCGTCGCCGTCGGCGACACGATCTCCACTTCTGGAGGCTTCGCCGCCCGCGCCGGGTACGAGGTGGACGGCAACCAGGAGCTGGCGGGGATCGGCTCCGCCAACCTGGCGGCCGGCCTGTTCTCCGGCTTCCCGGTGAGCACGAGCGGCTCGCGCACGGCCGTGGCGTTCCAGTCCGGGGCGAAGACCCAGCTGACCGGCCTCGTCGCGGCGGCGCTCGTGGTGGCGATGCTGCTGTTCGTGCCCGGCCTGGTCCAGGCGATGCCGCAGCCGGTGCTGGCGGCGGTCGTCATCGCGGCATCGATCAGCCTCTTCGACGTCGCCGAGCTCCGCCGCCTGTTCCGCGTCCGCAGGACGGAGTTCGCGCTTGCCGTCGCCTGCGCCCTCGGCGTCATGTTCATCGGCGTCCTGCAGGGGATCGTCGTCGCGGTCGTCCTGTCAGTGGTCTACATCTTCAAGCGGGCGTGGGCCCCGTACTCGGCGGTCCTCGGGAGGCCGACCGACGTCCCCGGCTGGCACGACATCCGGCGCTACCCGGACGCGGAGCAGGTGCCGGGGCTGCTCGTCGTCCGCTGGTCGGCGCCGCTCTTCTTCGCGAACGCGAACCAGTTCCGCGACCGGATCCGTGCGCTCGTGAAGGCGTCGTCCCCGCCGCCGCTGTGGATTCTCGTCGCCGCCGAGCCGATCACCGACATCGACACGACCGCCGGAGCGATGCTGGCGGACCTCGACCTCGAGCTGAACACCGCCGGGATCCACCTCGCGTTCGCCGAGCTCCAGTCGGACGTCCGCGACACGATCGTCCGGTACGGGCTCCTCCAGACGATCGACGAGGGGCATCTCTACGGCTCGGTGAAGGATGGGGTCGAGGCCTTCGGCCGCGAGGCCGGCGACCGCGAGGCGACTCCGTAGCCTGGTCTCTGGATGGCGCCGGCAGGGGCTCCACCCTCGCGGAGGATGCGCCGGCTCCCGCGAGGTGGTCCACTCGACAGTGACGCCGCAGATTGGCGCAACGACGTGCGACGCGCCGGTTGGTGGCGAGCACCGGGACACCCCAGCACAAGGAGCACCGAACATGGCCGAGGTACAGCGGGCCTCCACCACCGTACCCCTGAACTGGAACGAGGTCTGGTTCACGAACTGCCCCATGGTGTCCGCCAACAACGTGGACCAGGAGCTGGGGTGGTGCCGCGAGGAGTTCAAGAAGATCGGCGTCGAGTACGCCTACTTCCGCCACGCGCCGGAGAACAACTGGTACCCCCATTACATCCATAACCTCGACAACCTGATCCGCTTCGGCGGCCTCTACCCGCCGATCCACGTCAACGCCGACCTTCGCCGCACCGTGCTGCTCGGGGCGACCTGGGTCTACGAGGGCGGCTGCATGGCCGTGCGCGCCCGCGACAAGATCTTCCGGATGCAGGATCTCAAGGGCAAGAAGATCGGCATCAGCAAGAGCCTGAACACCATCAAGAACGACTGGTGGCGGATCCAGGAGCACATGGGCATCGAGAACATGCTCATGCTCCACGACATGACGATGGACGACATCGAGCTCGTCGAGTTCCCGTACCCCGACGACTGGTACGACAAGCCCGAGATGCTCACCCCGCCGATGAACAACCCGTCCGAGCTCTGGATGCGCCGCGACCACAAGCACGACCTGGCCTTCCGTCCGCTGGAGAAGGCGCTGCTCGGGGGCGTCGTCGACGCCATCTACACCCAGAGCAAGGTCTTCCAGCATCTCCAGGAGGCCACCGGCCAGATCAAGATGATCGAGGACCTGACCAGGTACCCCGACTGGACGATCCAGGTGGCCAACACCCCGGCCGTCATCACCTGCACGGACGTGATGGCCAACGAGCACCCCGAGCTCGTCATCGCCTACATGAAGGCCATGATCAAGGTCGGGCGCTGGGCCAACGAGAACAAGCACGCCGCGGGCGCAATCCTCAACCGCCAGACGTTCTACCTCGATGCCGAGGACACGTACCAGGGCATCAAGGACGTCGACATGGTGCCGAGCCTGAGTGCGCGAAACCTGCAGTGCGTCAAGATCGGCAAGGACTTCATGTTCAGCCACGGCTACATCAAGAACGACTTCGACGTCGATGCGTGGGCTCGCCCGGAGTTCCTCGAGAAGGCGGCAGAGGAAGCCCTCAAGGAGGAGTGGGCACGCCGGAGCTGGAGCAAGCTCCCCGAGGGTGGCGGACTCGAGGTGGATGGCACGCGGCTCGGGTAGTCAGCCCACACCAGCCCGCGCGCTCGGACCGGTCGCGATGCGATCACCGGGCGCGCGGCATTCCCACGATCCGGGAGGACACGATGAGTGGCACGCACCCCCCTGCGGAGATCGCCCCAGCGCGGCAGACGAGCCTCGGGCTGTATGTCACCGCGAAGGAGGCCTACGACCTGTGGCAGGCCGACCCCGGCCTGAAGATCCTCGACGTCCGCACGCCTGAGGAGTACGTCTTCGTCGGCCACGCCCCGATGGCGACGAACATCCCTTTCGCCCTGCAGACGTACGACTGGGACCCCGAGAAGAAGACGCTCCGCTGGGAGCTCAGCCCGGAGTTCGTCGCGGCGATCCTGGCCTGGGCCGGGCCCGGCGACCAGATCCTCGTCGCCTGTCGCTCCGGCGGCCGCTCGGCGATGGCGATCAACATGCTTGCGAAGGCCGGCTATACGAATGCCTGGAACATCCTCGATGGCTGGGAGGGAAGCCAGGTCAAGGACCCCGACAGCGTCTTCGACGGCATGCGGATGAAGAACGGCTGGAAGAACTCCGGCCTGCCATGGTCCTACGAGATCGATCCCGCGCGGATGCGGCTCCCGGCGCGCCAGAGCCGGACGTTCGTGGCCGGGAACGAGCACGACTGAGCACCGGCCTCGTGGGCGCGGCGCCCAACCTCGCTTGACGTCTACGCGCTCGCCCCACCCACGGCCGCCAGCTCCGCGGCCAGGCGCTGCTCGAGGGCGTTGAGAGTCTCCACCCCCGCGGCGCTCGTGCCCGGCTGCGCCGCCCGCTCCCGGATGTAGGCGAGCAGGTCGGTCAGGACGGCAACCCGCTCCCGGGCGTCCGGCATGCGGAGGGCGAACGCGAGGATCCCGTCGACGACGCGTGGGTAGATCCGGGTCGCTCCGATGGCCGCCAGGGTGCCGGCGCGGTCGAGCAGGTCCGTGGCGTCGGGCCGGAGGCCGGCCAGCCAGAGCTCGATCCCGTCGGCGGCGAGCCGCCCGTGCAGGTCCTCCAGCGCCTCGACCACCGGGACGTCGACCTCCGGCGTGAGCGAGAGGTCGAGCAGCACGACCGATGGGGCGCGGCTCCGTCTCCGCGGCGACCGCGAGGATCCCGTCGCGCACCGCGGCGACGTTGGCGAAGAAGAGCATCTCGTCGGGGCGCACGATGAGCAGCCCCGGGATGGCCGCCTCCGGCGCGCTCCGCAGGTCCACGCGGCTCCAGGCCGCCGCTGGCCCGGCCCAGGAAGGTCATGCGCCCCTCGCTGGCGCGCCAGACCAGGACGCCCAGCGAGGCGACGACGGCGAGCCCGAGCGCCTCCAGGGTGGGCATCGACCAGGACCCCGACCAGCGCGATCATCGCGAGCCAGAAGTCGATCCGCCGCAGCTTCCAGAGCCGGCGCATCTTGTCGACCTTCATCATGCCGAACACGGCCACGATGACGATGGCGCCCAGCGTCGCCTCCGGCAGCGGCTCGAACAGCGGCGTCAGGAAGAGCGCCACCAGGGCGGTCGCGGCGGCTGCCGTGACCAGGGAAGCCGGCGTGCGGGCCCCGGCCCGGTCGTTGGCGGCCGACTTCGAGAGCGACGATCCGATCGGGAACCCCGTGAAGAGGCCGGCGCTGGTGTTCGCGGCGCCGATCGCGATGAGCTCCCGGTTCGGGTCGATGTTCCCGCCGTGCTCCCTGGCGAACTCGTTGGCCGGCCCGACGGCCTCGGCGAAGGCGACCAGGGCGATCCCGATCGCGCCCGCGATCAGCAGCGGCAGCGACATCGAGTCCCACGCCGGGCAGGGTGGGACCACGCAGGCCCGCCGGGAGGTCGCCCACCACGTGGACGCCCCGCCCCTCGAGGCCGAGCGCGACGGACACCGCGATGGACCCCAGGAGCACGACGAGGGCGGCCGGCACGCGCGGCAGCCGCCGCTCCAGCACGATCATCCCGGCGATCCCGGCCAGACCGACCGCCAGCGTCAGCAGGTCCGTCTCCCGCAGGTGGGGGATCATGTCGCGGACCAGCTCGAGCGCGCTCTCGCCGTGGGCCTCGATGCCGAGGAGCTTGGGGATCTGCTTGATGGAGATCAGCAGCGCCAGCCCGAAGACGAAGCCGAGCAGCACGGACTCCGAGAAGAACTGCGCGATGCGCCCGAGCTTGAGGACCCCGGCCACCATCGAGACGAGGCCGGCCAGGATCGCGAGGGCCGCGGTCAGGGCCGCGTACTCCACGCTCCCGGCGGGCGCCAGGCCCGAGATGGTCGCCGCCGACATGATCGCGATCGCCGACGACACCGCCACCACGAGCTGGCGCGAGCTGCCCAGCGTCGCGTACGCCAGCAGTGCGACCGGCGCCGCGTAGAACGCGGTCTCCGGCGGCATGCCGGCCAGCTCCGCGTATGCCATGCCCTCGGGGACCAGGATGGCGCAGACGGTCAGGCCGGCGATGACGTCCAGCGGCAGCCAGCCCCGCTGGTAGCCGGGCACCCAGGAGAGGATCGGCCAGGAGCGTGCCGACGTGCGTTGCGATGGGCCGCCGGTCATCGCTGTCCTTCGTGAGGCTGCCGGACCATGGAATCGCTCCCCTGTCGCGCCGCTCGGCGGTGCCGCCGCGCTCGCGCGGGCGAGAGAAGTATCGCCGCCCCGCACACGTCAGGAGGCCCCAGTCGGATCGCCCGGCTGGGGCCCTCAGCGCGTGACCGGCGTTCGGTCGGCGGCGACTAGAACCTGCGACGGCCGGGAGTGACGGCTGCGCCGACGACGGCGGCCTTGGCGACCGGCGAGGGGCCGGGGCCGACCGCTGCGCCGACGACGGCGGCCTTGGCGACGGGCGACGGGCCGGGGCCGACGGCGGCGCCGACGACGGCGACCTTGGCGACGGGGCCGCCGATGACTCCTCTTCCGGCACGACCTGGTCCGAGCGGCATGTCAGACTCCTTCTGCTGCGAGGGCCTCGTCGGCCTCGATGGCGGCGATGAGGGCCTGGATCGGGATCCGGCCGTTGGCGATCAGCTGACCGCCGGCCCGGCGCATCGCCGACGCGAACGGCGCGGCCCACAGGTTCTCGTAGACGAGGACGCCGGCGACGCTGCCGGGATCCATCGCGGCGGCGAGGTGCGCGACGTCCTCCTCGGCCAGCGTCTGGACGAGCTGGGTCTCGAGCCGGGCCAGCTCGCCGAGCTCGTCGAGATCACCGAGCTCCTGGGCCATGACCGTGCCGTTCTCTCCCTTCTGGAGGATGAGGATGTCCATGATCCGGATGATCCCGGCGTCATGGAGCCGGACGAGCTCGTCGGCGCCCTCGCCAGTGAAGTTCTGGTGCCCAGCCGGGAACTCGACGATCAGGTAGTCGACGGGCCCCAGCTCGTCGAGCGATCTCTCAGTCATGCTTCCTCCGTGTCGTGGGTTCTGCTCGAGCAGCATGGAATTGGGGCCCCGTGGAATGCAGCCCGGGGGCCTGGCGGGTCATGGCGGGCGGCCGCTGGCGCACTCGGCGGAGTGCGCCAGCGTGGCCGCCGTGGAGACGGCGTCGGCGTCAGGCTGCCGGCGGCGGCTCCGTCACGCCGAAGGCCGCCTTCACGGCGGCGGAGTTCAGGTACAGGATGATGATGATCGGCATGATCGCCATGGCGAAGCCGATCCCGCTCCCGGGGAACTGGAAGAAGGCGAGGACCGCCTCGAAGAGACTGATGCCGGCGATGATGATCGCGGTCAGCCAGGCCCACGGTTGGAGCGCCCAGAGGCCGAACGAGATCAGGAGCCAGAGGATCCCCGTGGCGATCGCGAGCCAGCCCCAGATGCCCACGTGCTCGAAGGCCGGAAGGTCACCCAGGGCGCCGAACCAGTCGAAGCCGAGCATGCTCAGGCCCGCGAAGACCCAGGCGAAGCCGGCCAGAGCGCCGAAGAAGCCGATGACGGAGATGAGGATGGGCGGGTTCTTCACGGGTGTGTCTCCCTCTGCGGTGGTGGGTGACGGCGCCGATGGGCCGGCGCTCGTCTCCTGAGAATAGTCTCGCTCTGACCCGGATTTGTCAGCCGCCGGCGAGCACCTTGGCCTTCGCCGCCGCGAACTCCTCGTCCGACAGGACTCCGGCGGTATGGAGCTCACCGAGCTGCTTGAGCTGCTCGTAGTCGATCCCGGCTGCGGCCGGAGCGGCCGGCGGCGCCTGCTGGGCGGCCTGGGCCTCGAGCTGCTGCTGTTCGGCCGCGGCCTGCTGCTCGGCCGCCTGGTTGGCGTACTTCTGCTCCTGGTGGTGGTGGACCGCCCCGGCCGTGCCGGCGACAACCGCCGTCGTCGCCGCCATGAGGACCAGGGCCGCGTCGTCGTCGCATCATCGCTGGATCTCCTTCGGGTACCGGTGTCGTGGATCGGGTTGACTAGGCGGACTCGCCCGCGATCGCGGCCTCGAGCTCGGCGCTCACCTCCGCGAGGACCTCGGGCGGGATGACCACCCGCTTCACGAGGAAGCCGCCGGCGGCGCCGATGGCGTCCTTGAGGTGCTCGGCCCAGCGATGCTCGAAGAGCAGGACCAGGCCCGAGGTGTTGAGCGGCAGGGAATCGACGATCGCCTCGAGATCCTCGGGGGTGAAGAGAGCCCTTCACCTCGACGAGGAGCGGGGCGAACGACGCGAAGCGCGGGTCGTCCGTGTTGTCGAGCTCGACGATGACGGCGGCGCCGTCGGCGTCCCGGTCGACGAACACGGCGTCGACGAGCCGGATGATCTTCTTCTCGACGACCTTCTCGATCTCGCGAGCGATGCTGCCGTCGAACCGGTTGCCCTCGAAGCCGATGACGATGTACTCGAGCGGTCCGAGTGTCACGGGTGTCCTCCTCCTGTGCGTATGCCCCTGAGTTGACCACGACCCGTGGCCGGGTGCGTCCTCCACGAAGGATGAGAGGCTGCCACGCTGGACCGCCGACGGCCGCTCCGGTAGGCTGAGGTCATCGACGAACGACTCGGCCCTCCGGCCGCCCAGAAGGTCCTGGAACGGATGCCCGCCTCCTCCTCCGCTCCCAGCATGGACGCGGCCCTGCCCCGGAGCGTTGATCCCGGGGGTACCGGTCCCCCGCAGCCGCCCGGTCTCCTCGAGGCCAAGCTCCTCCTGCCGCGCCAGCCGCCCGGGTACGGTGCGCCGGACGAGGCTCCTGCGCCAGCTTCGCTCCGCCCGTGATCGCCGGGTCGTCTCGATCGTCGCCCCGCCCGGGTACGGCAAGACGAGCCTTCTCGTCCAGTGGGCATCCCGGCGACCGCCGGTCGGTAGCCTGGCTGACGGTCGACGGTGGCGACAACGACCCCGTGGTGTTCCTAGCCTACCTCGCCGCGGCGATCGACCGCGTGGAGCCGCTGGATCCGGGCATCTTCGACGCGATCGCGTCGCCAGTCGTGTCGAGATCGGGCCGTGGTCGGTCGCCTTGCTCGCGGCCGTGTCCGAGCGAGCGGAGCCTGTCCTGCTCGCCATCGACGACGCGCATCGGATCACGGACCGGGCCTGCCTCGACGCCCTCGCCGAGCTCATCACCTACCTGCCCGTGGCATCGCAGGTGGCGATCGCCGGACGCGAACCGCCCGCCCTGCCCTTCGCCCGCTGGCGCGTCGACGGGTCGCTGCTCGAGATCGGCCCCGGCGACCTCGCGATGGACGAGCAGGAGGCGGCCGGGCTGGGCCGCCAGGTCGGGTTGGCCTGCTCCGCGGAGGCGACGGCGCAGCTGACCCGGCAGACGGAAGGGTGGCCGGCCCTGCTGGCGCTCGCGGCCCTCGGGGCGCAGCGGTCGCTCGGCCGCGGTCCTCGCGTCGATGCAGGCGGCGATCGCCTCATCGCCGACTACCTCCGATCCGAGCTGCTGGAGGGCCGCCCCGAGCACGAGATCTCCTTCCTGACCCGCACGTCGATCCTCGAGCGGCTCTCCGGGCCGCTCTGCGACGTCGTGGCGGGCCGGTCGGGCTCAGCCGAGCCGCCTGGCGCGACCTCGCGTGGTCGACCCTCCTCGTGGACGAGTACGGCGGGTCGTATCGCTACCACACTCTGCTGCGTGACTTTCTCCGGCGCGAGCTCGCGGCCCGCGAGCCGGAGCGGGTGCCCGGGCTGCATCGGCGGGCCGCGACATGGTACGCGGCGAACGGCGACCTCGACCTCGCGGTCGACCATGCGTTCGCGGCCGGCGACCTCGACCTCGCCGCGGCCCTGGTCGGCAGGGGCATGCTCGGCTACCACTGGTCCGGCCGTCGCGCGACGATGCGCGCGTGGTTCGCGACGGTTCAGCGACGATGCGCTCGAGGAGCGCCCCTGGCTCGCCGTCCTGGCGGCCTGGGAGGAGCTCGGCAGCGGGCGACCTCGCGTTCGACGATGCGGCTGGCGGACATCGCCGAGCGCGGAACATTCGCGGGCCGGCCGCCGGACGGCACCGCCTCGTTCGAGTCCGGGCGGGCGATGCTGCGCGCGACGATGGTCCGCGCGGGGCGCCGATGACGCCCTGGCGAACGCCGACCCGGGCGGTGCAGCTCGAGGCGGTCGGGCAGCCCGTGGCGGGATTTCGCTCTGTGGGAGCTGGCCATCGCCCGGCTCGCCGTGGGTGACCGGGACGAGGGCTGACGCGGTCCTCGCCGACGCGGTCGTCGCGGCGCGCTCTGTGCGCCATCTCGGGCTCTGTCACTGCCTGCTCGGACACCGCGCCCTGCTGGCCGCTGACCAGCACGACTGGAGTGCCGCGGCTGCATTCGCCGCGGAGAGCGACGAGATGGGGCTCGCTGCGAACATGGATGGGTACCTCTCCGGCGCCCCGGCCCGCGCGGCCCGGGCGAGGGTCGCGATCCAGCGGGGGGAGATCGCGGAGGCGCGCCGCGACCTCGCCCGGGCGATGAGCCTGCGGCCGCTGCTGACGGCCGCCGCGCCGGCGCTCTCGATCCTGTCGCTCCTCGGCTTCGCCCGTGCGCACCTCGCCATCGGGGACCCCGCCGGCGCGCAGACCCTCGCGACGCAGGCGAGCCAGGTGATCCGCCTGCGGCCGGATCTCGGCGTCCTGCCGCGCGAGGTGGCCGAGCTTCGCGCGGCCATTGCCGCGCAGCCGCCCTCGTTCGCGGGCGGCGCCTCCACCCTCACAGCCACGGAGCTCCGGGTGCTGGCCCTGCTGCCCTACTACCTGTCCTTCAAGGAGATCGGGCAGCGGCTCGGGCGTCAAGGCCACCACCGTCAAGACGCATGCCCTCGCGATCTACGGCAAGCTCGGGGCCTCGACGCGCAGCGAGGCCGTCGACCTCGCGGTCGACGCGGGGCTCCTCGACCGCTTCCTGCCCGGGCCGGCCGTCTCCGCCATTGGGGAGGATGCGGGCCAGCGCTGAGGATGGTGAAGTGGGCGCTGCCAACCCCTCAGCCAGGGTGCCACCGAGCCGCCGATGACCACCAGCGAGGAAGTCCTTCGGAGACTGACCATCGGGGATCCGGCGTACTGCCGGGCCATCATGGCGACCAACCTGGGCGAGCCGCCCCGCACGCTCGACGCGCGCAGCGCGGCGCTGCTGCGCCTCGGCGGGTTGATCGCGACCGGATCGGCGGGTCCGATGTGGCAGCAGCGCGTCGGCGAGGCGCTCGACGCCGGCCTGAGCTTCGACGAGATCGTGGGCTCGCTCATGGTGCTGGCGCCCAGCATCGGGCTCGAGCGCGTGGTGGCGGTCGCGCCGAACCTGGCGACGGGCCCTCGGCTACGACGTCGATGCCGCGCTCGAGCGGCTGACGGGTACGTGACGACCCGGCGGGCGGGCGGCTAACCTCCGCAGGCTGAGCACTCGCACCGGAGCCCCCTCGCGCTGATCGCGCTCGACGCGCGAACCGCCCTCGACGCGCGCCGTCGCGTCGCTACCATGGCGCCACCCAGACCGCGGGGTCGACACGCCAGGAGGACCCGGAACCGATGACCGCCCAGGCGCCGGTGCTGCGCCAGCACGGCAACGCCTACAACATCTTCATCCTGGTCCTGACGATCTTCTCGCTGGCGATCATGGTCCTGCTTCTCCTGCCGGTCAGCCCGGCCGAGCGCGACCTGCTGACCCTCTACGACAACGCGGTCTGCGTGATCTTCCTGCTCGACTTCGCGATGAACCTGGCCGGCGCGAAGCCGAAGCGGGCGTACTTCATCGGCGCCCGGGGCTGGCTGGACCTGCTCGGGTCGATCCCGAGCTTCGGCTTCATCCCGTTCACGGCCCTCTTCCGCCTCGCCCGCCTCAGCCGGCTGACCCGGATCACCCGCCTGCTCCGCGGCCAGGCCGGCAAGGACCTCGTCGTGGACGTGCTCAAGAACCGCGGCCAGTACGCGACGTTCATCACGATCCTCCTGGCCGGGATCACGCTGACCGTGGCGAGCCTCCTCGTCCTCGAGTTCGAGAGCCGGTCGGCGGACGGCAACATCAAGACCGGCGGCGACGCGATCTGGTGGGGCATCGTGACGATCACCACGGTGGGCTACGGCGACTTCTTCCCGGTCACCTTGATGGGTCGCCTCACGGCCATCTTCGTCATGTTCGCCGGCATCGGGATCATCGGCGCCCTGGCCAGCATCCTGGCCAGCCTGCTGGTCTCGCCGTCCCACGCCCGACGGAGCCTGCGCCGGAGGCTGCGGCGCCGGAGGCGGCACGGGGCCGCGACCGCGCGCCGCCGCCGCGCCAGCGCCCGCGCCCGACTCGATGCGGCGTCTGCCGGCGCCATCGTCGAGGAGCTCGCCAGCCTGCGGGCGGAGATCGCGGCGCTGCGAGCCTCGCTGCCAGCCGAGCCGCGCTGACCCGGCCGACCCGCGCCGGCCGACCCGCCTGGCCCGCGCGCGGGCGACCTTCCCTGGTCACGAGCACGATGGGCGAGATCGCCTTCCGGCGTGATGCCCGTAGGTGCATCACCAGCGCATCGTCGCCGCCGCATCGTCGCCGCCGCATCGTCGCGGGCGACCTTGCCCGGTGCGCGGGTGACGCCCCCTGATGCATCCAAGGGCGTCACCACCGGGCCTCACTGATTGCGGCGTGCCGGGCGCTCGCAACGCACCGCTGACACTCAGCCACGGGCATCAACGTGAAGGGCGCTCCTCCGGGCACCGGCACGCCACATCCCAGGCACCGCCGAAAACAGCGTCGTTCGGCACTCCCGCACCTGCCCGGCGGGGCGTTCAATCGCGGCACAAGGAGGCCGCCATGACCGAGACCATCGCACGCGCCGGCACCCGTCGAGGCGCCGGTCGAGGTTCCGGAGATCGTCGAGGAGCCGATCGAGGAGGGCCTCGTCGGAGGCCGTCCCGTCGAGGATCGCAGCTTCGAGGTGGTGGAGATCGGCGTCGGCGCGTCGGCCGGGCTCGCGGTCGGGGCGGTGGTCGCCGGGCCGATCGGGGCGGCCGCCGGTGCCGTCATCGGCGGCGTCGCCGCCATCGTGGCGGGCGAGGCGATCGAGCGTCGCGTCGGCCACGCCGCCGAGACGACGGACGCCACCGGAACCCACGCCGCACGGCTGAGCTCACGCCACACGGCGGAGCCCCGGGGCGCGAGTACGAACGGGCCATGGCAACCGCCGATGGCGCCGCCGTACGCTGATCGTCCGATGGCCGATCCGAGCCGCCTCTGTCTCGTCCTCGAGCGGGTCTCCGAGGACGTCCACGAACCCGGGTACATCGGCGACGCGCCGCTCGTGGGCTTCGATGCGTTCGCGACCGGCCAGCGCCTGTTCGGGTGGGTCCGACTCGACGCCGACAGGCTCACCGACCTCCTGAACGACCACCGCGAGCTCCAGCTGGTGAACGTCCTCGTCGAGAGCCTCGCCGACGGGACGACGATCACGGCGGACGAGGCGATCGTGCGCCGGGAGGACCTGCTCGCCGTTCGCGCCAGCGGCCCGCGCGGCAGCGCCACCCTGCGGCAGGCTACGCGGGCGCATCCCGTCCTCGTCGCGGTCGGGCCCTACCTGGTGGGTGGCCACCTCCACGCGCCGCCGGACGTCGAGGCGCTCGAGCGGATCCGAAGCCCCCAGGTGATGATCCCCCTCACGGATGCCTGGATCTCCTATCGGTCCGGTCGCGATCCCGTTCGCCAGCGCGTGGGGACGATCATCGTCAACCGCGACCTCGCGGACCGCATCGAGCCGGTGACGCAGGACGCCCTCGCCGAGGCCGAGCCGGCAGCCTCCCTGGGCGGGAAGACCGCCGCCGGCTGATCGCGGGCCGCCACCCGGCGGGGACGACCGCGGACCTCGCCGGCGGTCAGGGGATGGGCGCGAGCCCCAGGAGCGTGCTGCGCGCCGGGGGGTCGCCTGCCGGCCGGTGAGCGTTGAAAGCCGCGACGAGCACGTCGCCCGAGACGGTCGACCAGCCGGTCGAGCCGACGAGCGTGACGCTGACCAGGCGACCGGAGACCCCACGGTTGCGCAGGTCGATGGCCTTGAGCCGGCCGACGTTCGTCCGCGGATCGGCGGCGAGGATCGCCGAGAGCTGGGCGAGGGTGTAGGTCTTCGTCTTCCAGGTCGCATAGGGCGCGCCGGCGTCGTACGGGACGCCGTTCGCGTCGCGATCGGGCGAGCCGCGGAGGTACGAGACTGGACCGGCCAGCTTCGCGCCGGTCGCCGAGACGAAGACGTTCTCGTTGTGCTCGGTTGCGCCGCCGCCGGTCGAGTGGAAGAGGGCATTCGCGACCGCCGCGCCGCCGCGAAGCACCTGTCCCGACGTGTCGGCGATCACCTTGTTCGCCGCGCCCGTCTCGACACGCACGCCGCGGTAGACCTGCGAGCGCGTGTCCGGGTAGACGTCGAAGGTCCCCACGCCGGGTCGCAGCCGGTAGGCGGCGTACGAGCGGGCCGCGATCGTCTGGGCGGTTCGCGCGGCTTCCGGCCACGTCGACGGCATCTCTGCCGGCACGACGCCGCGCAGGTAGGCCTCGACGGTCAGCTCGTTGACGACGTCGACCTTCGCACCGACCGCGAGGACCCGGAGCGAGCCGCGATAGAGGTCGTAGGTCGAGGATGCGGCGGGGACCACGAAGGTTGTGGCCGCCGTGGATGGGCGGAGGCGAAGGTCGGCGGGGGCCGGTCCCTCGTGGAGCACCGTTCCCGCGGCACCGTCCACGACGACGCGCCACGTGGTCGCGGCGGCAGTGGTCGTCGGGATCAGCCGGAGGCGGGCGCCGACCGGGAAGACCGTGGCGATCCCATCGATCGTCCACGTCCCACCGCGGCCGGTGATCGCCAGCGGCGCCGTCGTCGTGGGCACGAGGTCGTGGACGAGGAGCACGCGGATCGCGGTCGTCGTGGGGATCGACCCGATCTTCGTCCCCGGGTAGTAGTGGGCCAGGATCGTCGCCGCGGACTGGCCGGCGAAGGCCCGCCCGCGGGCGCCGTACTGCGACAGCCCGACGCCGTGGCCCCAGCCTCGCCCGAAGAGCGTGACGGTCGAGCCCGGGATGGTCATCCCGGCGGTCGATGGCGCCGGCGTGGGCATCGGCGCCGGCGTGGGGGCGGCCCGCAGGACGCCGGTGGCGGCGTACACGACGGCGACGCCGTAGAGGGCGCTGACGGACTTCCCGTTGACGTGGCTGATGCGGTACCAGCCGGAGCCGGCCTTCGGCCCGGCGCACTCCGTGCTCCAGGCGGAGCCGCTCTGCGTCCCGGTCACGGTCAGCGTGGCGGACGAGAGGCGCGCCTTCACCGGGCTGGCCGTCGAGGTGCCGGTCCGGAGGTTGACCCCGGTGCAGGCGGGAACCATGGGGCGGGTGGCAGGGGCCGGGGTCGGTTTCGGCGCGGGCGTCGGGGTCGGCGCGGGCGTCGGGGTGGGCGTCGGGGCCGGCTTCGGCGCGGGCGTCGGGGTGGGCGTCGGGGCCGGCGTGGGCTTCGGCGTCGGGCTCGGCGTGAAGCTGGTCGATCCGGCATCCGCGAAGAGGCACGCGAAGTACGTCTTCCGGGTCGCCGGATCGGTGGCCGTGCCGCAGCCGAACCGCCGGTAGGCGGCCAGCTCGGAGGTCCGGTGCGGCGAGGAGCTCATGAAGTTGCGCTGCGCGACCGCCACCGTCTGCGGCGTCGAGGTCTTCGCTCCCCGGCAGCTCCTGCCCTCGATGTCGCAGCCGAGCGCGTACGTCACGGGCGCCGTCCCGAGCATGTTCCAGTGGAGGATCTCGCTGCGCGCCTGGCTGTAGCCGAAGACCCTGCGCACGATGTCGAGCGACCGGTACGGCGTCGTCCCGGACGCGTAGCAGCCCTTGACGATGTGCCCGAAGTAGGCGCGCTTTGCCAGGTCCGCGGCCCGGCCGCGCAGGACCAGCGACGGCTTCGTCGGGCAGGCGAAGCGCGCATCGCGGGCGATGGCGACGAGCCCGGCGTCGATGACCAGCGCGGGCTTCCCGACGGCCGCGCGATCGAGGTTGATGAGCCGCATCAGCTCCCGGGCGAGCGGATCTGCCGTGGCGCCGGGCTTCGGGGTCGGGGCCGGCGTCGGCTTGGGCGCCGGCGTGGGCTTCGGCGTCGGCGTGGGCGTCGGCGCCGGGGCGGCCCGCAGGACGCCGGTGGCGGCGTACACGACGGCGACGCCGTAGAGGGCGCTGACGGACTTCCCGTTGACGTGGCTGATGCGGTACCAGCCGGAGCCGGCCTTCGGCCCGGCGCACTCCGTGCTCCAGGCGGAGCCGCTCTGCGTCCCGGTCACGGTCAGCGTGGCGGACGAGAGGCGCGCCTTCACCGGGCTGGCCGTCGAGGTGCCGGTCCGGAGGTTGACCCCGGTGCAGGCGGGGACCATGGGGCGGGCGGCGGCCTGCACGCCGGCCGGCAGGGTGGCGGCCGTGGCCACGAGCAGTGCGGCGAGCAGGACGGCGACGACCGCGGCCGGCCGCGGGGCCGCGGTGGCTGGTCGGGTGCCTCGATCGGCGCGCACGGGTACGGATGACACGGCGTCCTCCATCGACGCCGCCAAGCGTGGTCCGTCCGGAGCGCCCTGCCCACGACCCAACGGGGCCACACCGAACCCCACCCGGAAGGACTACCGGGGTCCCGGAGCGAAACGCCGCGCACGCCATGTGTCACGATCCGCGTCTCGATCCCGGACCCGGATGAGGTGCGATGACGCAGCCCGCGGGAGCGGACGTGGCGGTTGCCGCGTTGGGCCTCGCCAAGCGCTACGACCGTCACACGCTGGCCCTGGCGGGTCTCGACCTGGCCATCGCGCGGGGGACGATCACGGCCCTCGTCGGGCCCAACGGCTCCGGCAAGTCGACCTTCATGAAGGCCTGCGTCGGGTTCGAGCGGCCGACGCGCGGCCGCGTCGAAGTCGCCGGGGTCGACCCGTGGCGCGACCGTCCGGCCGCGCTCGCCCGGCTGGGCTACGTGCCCGCAGGTGTCGGCGCTCTACCGCGAGCTGACCGTCGCCGAGCACGTCGACCTCGCCCGAACCATGCGTCCGGGCTACGACGCGGGAACCGCCCGGCGCCGGCTCGAGGAGCTCGCCATCCCCCTCGAGGCGCCGACCGAGCGCCTCTCCGGCGGCCAGCGCGCCCAGGTCGAGCCTGGCCCTGGTCCTGGGGATCGCACGCCGAGGTGCTCCTCCTCGACGAGCCGCTGGCCAGCCTGGACCCCCTCGCGCGCCGGGAGTTCCTGTGGGTGCTTGCCGACGCGGTCCGCGTCGACGGGTCGACGGCGGTCCTCTCGTCGCACGTCATCGCCGACGTCGAGCAGTCATGCGACCAGCTCGTCGTGCTGGGCGGCGGCCGCAAGATCCTGGAGCTGCCCACCGCGACCGCCGTCCACGAGCACCACGTGCCTCGACGGCGACGGCGGCGGAGCCCGTTCCGCCGGGAGCCGAGGTCGTCGCGCGCTTTCCCGGTCCGGCGGGCGAGCGCCTGCGCGCTGGTCCGGATGACCGGCGGCGACGGGGGCGGCCTCGCCGGCCCCGGCGGCGAGGGCCTCCGGGCGGCCACGCTCGAGGAGGTCGTGATCGGCTATCTGGCCCACGCCCGCAACCTGCCGGCACACGGAGCCGACGCGTGACCGCGCTCGGATTCGCCTGCTCCTGCGCCTCTACCGATTCGAGGCCTTCTTCTTCGGCGTGCTCGCGCTGGTCGCTGCGGCCGGCGCTCGTCGGTCGTGGCGTGGCGGTTCCCGGCGGTCCTCCGGCGTGCAACGACTCCCGATCTCCGCTGCCTGCGCGCAGGCGGAGTTCGAGCACGCGCTGCTCCAGGGGCTGCTGAGCGTCGGGCGAGATGGGGGTCATCGCGCTGCCGATCCTGGCCGGGCTCCTGTCGGGATCGCCTCGTCGGTCGCGAGGTGGAGCGCGGGACGCCATCCTGGCCTGGAGCCTCGGGCGGTCACGCCGCCGCTGGCTCCTGGGCCGGGTGCTCGCCCTGGGCGGCGCGCTCCTCGCCGATGTCGGTGCTCCTCGCGGCTCGCCGGGTCCTTCGCCCTGGCTGCCGCGCACCCCGGCCAGGATCTCGTGCACTCCTTCCGCAGGTCGGCGGAGGCCGCCGGCCTCATGGTGGTTGCGCGGGGCATGGCGGCGTTCGGCCTCGGGCCTGCTCGCGGGCGCGCTCATGGGCCGCGTGCTGCCGGCGCTCCTGCTTTCCTCGTGGCGCTCTTCGGGTGTGCCGTCGGGGTCAACATGGCCCTCGACGCGTGGGTCCACGCCCAGGCCGTCGTGCTGGAGCTCCGGGTCCAGCGGGTTCGACGTCGATCGGATCGTGGACGTCCTGTTCCGTGACCTGACGACCGGCGCCTTCCTGCGCCAGGACGAGGTGTACAGCCAGCCGCCCCCGCCCGACGACCCCGACTGGCCGTACTCCGTCTACGAGGAGGTGTTCGTGGGCGTGCCGGGCGCGCGCGCTCCCGAGTACGTCGCCCTGGGCGCGGCGCTGTACGCCGCGACGGCGCTCGTCGCCGTCGGCGCCACCCTCGTGGTGGTGGATCGGCGTCGCCCCGGCTGAGCCACGCTACCACGCGCACGCGACGAGCCCGCCATGCCGGACCCGACGCCCGCCCGGCTCGTCGATCATCGATGATTGGAGGATGAGCCAGCGGCGGGAAGGGTCGCCACCCCCGGCTGCGTTCGAGCCCTCGCAGGCTCGAGCACGGTGACGATCACCACGGAACGCGAGTCGACAGCGACGCCGAGCGGCGGGGCGCGGCCTCCGGACCTCGCCCGCGGCGCCCTCATGGTCTTCACGGCCGCGGCGGCCCTCGGCACGCTGGGCCCCGTCGCCGGGCTCGCCTACCAGGCCGGGATCTCTCCCCCGACGTTCAGCGCGCTCCGGGCCGCGATCGGCGCCGCCATCCTGGGAGCACTCGTCCTGACCCGGCGCCAGCCGTCCGTGCGGCTCTCGAGCCTGGCCCCGCGGGAGCGGACCCTGCTCGCGCTCGCCGTCGCGGTGAACGGCGCGATGAACCTGGTCCTGTTCCTCGCGTTCGGAGCGATGTCGGTGGCCCTGGTGATGGTCATCTTCTATACCTACCCGGTGCTCGTGGCCGCCGGGTCGGTGGCCATCGGCCGGGAGCGCCTGACGCCCACGCGGGTTCTCGCGCTGGCCGTGTCGGGGGCCGGCCTGGCGCTCGTCCTCGGCAGCCAGCTGGGTCCGGACGCCCACGCGACCGTCGCCGGGGTCGTGCTCGCCGCGATCGCGGCCATCTGCCACGCGACGTACCTGATCGTCGTCCGCGACGGGTTCAACCGAGTTCCCCCGGTGCAGGCGACGTCCCTGGTGCTCCTGGGCGGGCTCGTCGTGTCGGGGACCGCGGCGCTCCTGGTCGGGGGACAGGGCCTGGCGGGTCCGTGGATCCAGTCGCCGGCCGCCTGGGCGGCGATCCTGTGCGCCGGCACCCTGGGGGCGGCCCTGCCGAAGGTCTGGGTGATCAGCGGCGTGCAAATCGTGGGCAGCACCCGGGCCGCGGTCCTGATGCTGATGGAGCCGGTCGTCGCGGTGGTCGTCGCGGCCCTCGTCCTGGGTCAGACCCTCACGCCGCTCGAGCTGCTGGGCGGCGCTGCGATCCTGGGCGCCGTGCTCATCGTCCAGCGTCCCGACCCCCGGGCAGACCTCGGCAGATCCAGCGGCGCCCGCGTGACAGCGATCACGGACCGGGGACCGGGGACCCTGGAGTAGGGTTCGCCCGTGGATCGCCGCCGCTGGCTGGTGCTCTCGGCTGTCTCCGTCGGGACCTTCATGGCGACCCTCGACGGGAGCATCGTCAACATCGCCCTGCCGAGCATCGGGCAGGCGTTCGGGATCGACCTGGCGACCGTCGAATGGGTCGTCGTGGCCTATCTTCTCGTCGTCGGCAGCCTCCTCCTCCCGTTCGGACGGCTCGGCGAGGTCCTCTCGTACCGCCGCGTCTACCTGGCCGGCTTCGCGATCTTCACCGTGGCAAGCGTCCTCTGCGGCGCCGCTCCCGGTCCCGTCGCGCTGGTCGCCTCGAGGGCGGTCCAGGGCGTCGGCGCGGCGGCGCTGATGGCGATGGGCCCGGCGATCATCGCCCGGACCTTCGGTCCCGGGGAGCGCGGGAAGGCGCTGGGCCTCAACGCGGTGAGCGTGGCGATCGGCCTCAGCCTGGGCCCGGCGCTCGGCGGCATCCTGACAGAGGTCGGCACGTGGCGGGCGATCTTCCTGGTCAACCTGCCGGTCGGAATCTTCGCGATGCTGTGGGCGGCCCGCGTCCTGCCGGCCGAGCGGCCGGGGCAGCGCCAGCCGTTCGACCTCCCGGGTGCCGTGCTCACCGCGGGCAGCCTGTTCGCGCTCCTGCTCGCGCTCAGCCAGGGCGAGTCGATGGGCTGGACGAGCCCGCCCGTCGTGGCGCTGCTGGCGCTCGCCCTCGGGCTCGGCGTGGTGTTCGTGATCGTGGAACGGCGGACGGCTGCCCCGTTGATGGATCTCGACCTCTTCCGGGTCCGCGCATTCACGGCAGGGCTGATCGCGGTGGTCGTCGCGTTCGCGGGCCTGTTCACGGCGACCTTCCTCCTGCCGTTCCTGCTGCAGGAGGGCTCAGGCTACACGCCGCTCCAGGCGGGGCTGCTGATCACGCCGATCCCGATCGCCTCTGCCGTCGTGGCGCCCTTCAGCGGGGCTCTCTCCGACCGAATCGGCCAGCGGCTGCCGGCGAGCATCGGGATCGCCCTGCTCAGCGTGGGCCTCCTGAGCCTCACGACGCTGCCGGAGAGCTTCACCCCCGGCGAGCTCGCCTGGCGGCTCGTGCTGATCGGCGCCGGGCAGGGCCTCTTCCTCTCGCCGAACAGCAGCTCGATCCTCGGCTCCGTGCCGCGGCCGCGCCTGGGCACGTCCTCCGGGATGATCGCCCAGATGCGCGTCGTGGGCCAGGCCCTCGGGATCGTCGTGAGCGCGGCCGTCGTCACGCTGCGCCTCCCTGGCCACCTCGCCGCGCTGGCGCCGCCCGGCCAGGCCCAGCGCAGGCCTTCGCGATGGCGGCGCGCGACGCGTTCGTCGTGGCCGCGCTCATCTGCAGCATCGGGATCGTGGCCAGCCTCCTGCGAGGGGGCGGGCCCACGCCGGAGGGACCCCGCGCGGCGTCGGCTGCCGGCTGACGGGCCCTCGATCCCGGCCCACTTCCCTCGCTCCCGGCCCACGGCCCTCGCTGCCGGTCAGGGTCCATCCACGTCGGGGGGCCGTTTCGCACTTGCCGGACAGAACGGATGCGTCGACGATCCCGCTGCCGCGGAGAGCCTGACGCAGTGCCAGCCCCGTGTCGCGGGAAAGCGCGAGGCGAGTGACGAGCCTCCCCGCAGGCGGTGCGTCCCGGAGGGTGCGGCCATGATCCTCGTCGTCGGCGCAACCGGTCTCGTCGGCAGCGACATCTGCCGTCGCCTCGCGGCCCGCGGTGATGTCGGTCCGGGCGCTCGTCCGGCCTTCAGCGGATCCGGCCAGGGTCCTGGCCCTCCACGACGCCGGGGTCGAGACCCTCGTGGGCGATCTCCGCGACCGCGTCTCCCTCGAGGCGGCATGCCGCGACGTGTCGGCCGTCATCGAGACGGCCGCCGCCATGCCCTTCTCCTTCGTGCCCGGGATCAACGACATCCGGACGACGGATATCGCCGGCGTCGAGAGCCTCTTCGCGGCCGCCGAGACCGCCGGCGTCACGCACGTCGTGTACTTGTCGTTCTCGGGCCAGATCGACCTCGACTTCCCGCTCCGCAACGCCAAGCGACGGATCGAAGAGCGCCTGCGCCAGAGCGGTCTGACGCACACGATCCTCCGTCCGAGCTTCTTCATGGAGGCCTGGCTCGGCCCGGCCGTCGGCTTCGACGCCGCCAACGCCACGGCGGTCGTCTACGGCGATGGCACGATGCCGGTCAGCTGGGTCTCGTCGGGCGACGTCGCCGAGCTTACCGTGCGCTGCCTGCGCAACCCGGCGGCCCGCGATGCGACGATCGAGATGGGCGGTCCGGAGGCGCTGCCACCGCTCGAGGTGGTGAGCGATCTTCGAGGAGATCGCGGGGCGGCCGTTCGGGGTGACCCACGTCCCGATCGAGGAGCTTGCGGCGCAGGAGCGGGCGGCCACCGACGACATGGGTCGCTCCTTCGCCGGCCTCAAGCGGTGCCTCGCCCGGGGCGACGTGATCCCGATGGAGGAGTCGGTGCGGACCTTCGGGCTGGACCTCACGCCGGTACGCGCGTTCGCGGAGGCGATCTGCGCGTCGGCGCCGGCCGCGGTCGGGTGACGCCCGGGCGCGCAACGGCACGCTCACGCTCGCGGGCCGGGAGGCGCTCGACCGCTTCGTCGCAGGCGTGTAGCGACCTCCACCGCGGGCGGGCGCTCTCGCGGCACCCCTCGGTCCGCGCCATGTCGCGTCGCCCGCCGTGTCGCCGCGCACCACCGGAGCCGAGAAGCGTCTTGCGCTCGGCGCCCCGGCCCCCGAGACTATGGCACCCGGCCGACGGCGCGGCCCGGTGAGCCCTCGCTTCTCGACACCGTCCCCCTGCAGCCCGAGGCCCCCGCCCGCATGCCCGAGCCATCGACGATCCTCGCGGCCCTCCTGATCGCCGTCGTCCCCTCCGTGCTCTACCTGCTCGTCCTCAACGCGATCGACCGGTACGAGAAGGAGCCCTGGACGATCCTCCTGGCCTGCCTCGGCCTGGGAGCGCTCGCCGCGCCGATCCTGGTGATGCTCGTCCTCGTGCTCCTGGGGCGGCCGGCCGCCCTGCCGCCGGCCTTCGCCCCTGGCCTCCGGCCGGACCCCGTGGTCGGGATCGTCGAGGAGGTCGTGAAGGGCCTGCTGCTCCTCGGCCTCGTCCGCTCGGTGCGCGACGAGTTCGACGACGTGCTCGACGGGGTCATCTACGGCGCGGCGCTGGGCGCCGGCTTCGGCGCCGCCGAGAGCTTCCTGTACGTCGTGGGCGGGACCGGTCAGCTCGGCGGGGACACCGTGGCGCTCCTGGTGGTGGCCGGCCTGAACAACGCCTTCTACACGGCGGTCTTCGGGGCGACCCTCGGCTACGCCCAGCGCCTGCCCGGCGTCCAGCGGGCGGTCGTCACCGGGCTGGGCCTGGCCACCGCGGCATTCCTGCACGCCTTCCACGACACCCTGCCTGCCGTCCTGGCCCGCCTGCTGGGCCAGCCGGACGCCGCGCTGGGGCTGGCGAGCCGCCTCCTGGCGGAGGCGATCAACTGGCTCGGGATCCTCACCCTCGTGCTCATCGTCGTCATGGCCTGGCGGCGCGAAGCCCGGATCCTGCGCGCGGAGCTGCGCGACGAGGTCGGAGCGGGCCTCGTGAGCGATACGGACTACGCGACGATCACCTCCTTCGGCGGGCGCCTGCGGCGGCAGCTCCGGGTCCTCCGCGCCGGCAGCGTGCGGCAGGTGCTGCAGCTCCGTCGCCTGTATGCCGCCGAGGGTGAGCTGGCCTTCCACAAGTGGCGGCTGACCGTCAGCCACCGCCGTCCCCCTGCCGCCGAGCGCGGGGAGCAGCTGCGGGCCGAGATCCGGCGGCTCGCCGAGACGTTGCCGGAGGGAACCCGATGAGCCGCCGGCTCGCCGCGGTGGCGCTGGCCGCGCTGCTGTTCGTCGCCGATCCGCTCGGCCTGCGCCCGCCGGCGATGGCGGCCCCGGAGCTCCCGCCCTCGGTCGGCAAGGCCGTCCTCTTCCACCTCCAGCTCGCGACCGACCTCGCCGCCGACGGCAGCCCCATCGGGCAGGGGACCGTCTTCCCGGAGGGAACCGAGGTGATCTTCGGCCTGCTCGGCTGGAGCTACGTGGAGCCCGGCACGGAGCTGAAGCTGCGCCTCTTCAAGGGCGACCGCTTCGCCTACGAGGCCTCCCACGTCGTCGTCAATGAGTCCGGGCCGCGGAGCGGCCAGGGAGCCGGCTACATCTTCCCGTTCAAGGCGACGGGCGGATTCCCGGCCGGGAGCTACGCGATCGAGGTCGACTACAACGGCGTCCCCGACGAGATCGTCCCGTTCACCGTCGGCTCCGGGACCCAGTACGACCCGATCCTGGGATCCGGCACCGCGAGCGGCGCGATCCCGTACAAGGCGGCATCGGAGGTGCTCGTGGTCACGCGGGCGGCCGTCCTCCGCCGCGAGCTCGGCGCCGACGCCGACGCGGTGCTCGCCGCGGCCGCACGGGTGGGCGACCTCCACGACCTCGACGCCGGCGGCGTGATCCGCGACGCGCCCGACACCGCGGCGGCCGAGGTGCAGCGCCTCCTGCGGAGCGGTCCGTACCGCTACCTGCTGATCGTGGGGAACGACGACGCGGTCCCCTTCTTCCGGGTCGCCAACCCGCTCGCCGAGTCGGAGCAGGGCGCGCTCTCGGAGTGGGAGCTGCCGGCCGACTGGCTCCCCTCGGACGACTACTACACGGACCTCGACGCGGACGAGCTCGGCGTTCCCGACATGCCGGTTGCCCGGATCCCGAGCAGCGACGACGCCGAGCTGCTCCTGACCCAGCTCGGCAACCTCGTCCCGCCGGACGGCAGCGCGTTCGCCCTCGTCAACCAGGAGCGGAAGAGCCAGGCCGGCGTGGTCCTGGGTGCCGTCAGCCCCAAGGTCCAGGTCCGCCTCCAGTACGCGCCGCCGGTCGCGGCCGCGGACTTCGGGGCGAACGCCGACGCCGAGTCGGCGCGCTACCTCTACATCCTCCTGCACGGGATCGGCGTGCTGACCAACGCCTGGTCGGCGAACACGGTCGCCTGGGAGCCGACGGACGCGGCGGACCCGCTCGGGACGGAATGGACCGTCCACGAGTCGACCCAGCTCGACGCGGTCACCGTCGAGACCGATCCGGGGAGCCGCGGCGTGGTCCAGGTCGGCGCCTGCTACGGCGCCTGGACGCTGGACACGGTGCAGGCGCCGACCCACAAGACCGCCGACAACAACCTGGCCCTGCACTACCTCAAGTCGGGCGCCCGGGCCTTCGTCGCCGACACCCACCTGTCGTACAGCACGCTCCTGGGGCCGAACGAGACGCCGCGCGGCCGGACCGGCTTCGAGCTCCTCTTCTGGCGCGGGATCAACGCCGGCCTGACCCCCATCGACGCCTTCCAGGCCGCCAAGGTCGGCATCGCCAAGGCGATCTACACCCTCGTCGAGGACGGCGACATCGACTCCGCCAAGATCAATCTCAAGACCCTCCACTACATGATCTACCTGGGCCGGCCATGAAGCGCTTCCCGCTGGTCGTCGCCGCCTGGACCACCCTGCTGGTCGTCGGGTTCGCGGTCGTCTTCCTGCTCGGCGCGCCCGTCCCGACAGCGGCCGAAGAGCTCGACGCCGCCCTCCACCCGACGCCGCCGGTGACCCAGGAGGCCGCGCAGGCGACCGCGGCCACAATCGTCCGCCTCCAGCACCCGGATTTCGAGGGCATCGAGCCGACGGTCACCCTGGCGACCGACTTCGGTGTCGATCACTGGGTGGTCGAGTACACCGACGTGTCGGGTGACGCGCCGCGCGGGCTGCGGATCTCGGTCGTCGTCGACAGCGGGCGGGTCGAGGTCAACAGCTTCCCCTGAGCCCGGGGCCGCCGCGATCTCCCGCTGCCGGGCTGATCGTGGTGTCAGTCGCGGCCGCGCAGCAGCGAGACCCGGAACGGCCGCAGCTCGCCGCGGGCGAAGCCGCCGGCGATCACGGGGTCCTCCTCCATGATCCGGCGCGCCGCGTCCTCGTCCGGCGCCTCGAAGACGCAGATTCCGGTGTTGACGCGCCCGAGCGTCGGCCCGACCAGGACGATGACGCCATCGGCGAGAAGCCGCTCGAAGCGCTCGAAGTGGATGCCCCAGGCAGCCTCCTCGTCGGCCGTCATCGTCGCCGCGAAGTCCTCCCTCGGGGCGTGGATGAAGTAGATCCACTCCGCCATCGCGTCCCTCCCCTGCCCCGGGCCGCGGACCAGCCGCGCCGGCCGGCCGCGAGCGCCCCGCCGTGCTCGCCGGCCCGCCCGGCATCCTACAGGAGGACGCCGGCCACAAGTGTCAGGCGCCCTCGGCCGTGTCGCCGCCTCCGGTCACCTCATCCGGGGCCCGCCGCTCCACCTGTCGCCGGACGAGGATGAGGGCACCAACGATCGCCAGGATGAGAAGGACGACGATCACCATCGCCTGGCGCCGGAAGGTGCTTTCGTCCAGCCGCGCCTGCGCGATCGCCGTGGCTTCCTCGGCCTTCTTCTGGGCTTCGAGGGCGCTCGGCGCGATCACGGGCAGTTTCGTCGTGTGCACCTGGGCCTGGGCCTTGATCAGGCTCGTCCGGGCCTCCGAGAGGGTCACGTCGGCGTCCTCGACGATCATGCCCATCCCGGCCGCCTCGTTGATCCTCGCGTCCGCGGCGACGTAGGCGCTTTCGGCGCCGGCCAGCGAGCTGTCGATCGCCGTGATCTGGGCATAGATGTCGGACTCCGGATGGTGGCACGTGTCGCAGCGCCGATCGGCCTCGTTGGCGAATTGATCGAGCTCGATCCGCAGCTGGCGTGTCTGAAGGTCGTGACACGTGGTGCACTCGTAGTCCGGCGTCTCGGGGTGGAAGAACAGCGCCTCGGAGGGCTGTGCCACGTCGTGGGTCCCGTGGCAGGTCCAGCATTTCGGTGCCGCCGTCGCGAGCTCCGCGTGGCGGCTCTGCTGGTAGAGCTCCTGGGTCGCCGTGTGGCACTTCCCACAGACCTCCACGACCTCCGTGTCGCGCGGCGGCTTCGCGTCGTGGGACCCGTGGCAGGACGCACAGCTGGGAGCCCGCGTGTCGGAGTTCTCCAGCAGCGCCACGCCGTGGACGCTCTTCGAGTAGACCGCGAACTGGTCGGTCGGGATGCCGTAGGGCTCCATCGTCGAGGCGTCGGCATGGCAGCTGGCGCACAGCGTCGGGATGTTGAGCGGGTACACCTTGGCGGTCGGGTCCGAGGCCTGCCTGGTGTCGTGCGAGCCGTGGCAGTCGATGCAGATGGCGACCCGCGTGTCCGCGGCCTCGAGCAGGCGCTGCCCGTGGACGCTGGTCCAGTACTTCGCGTACTGATCGGTGGGCAGGTTGTACGAGCGCATGCGCTCCGGGTCTGCGTGACAGCTCCCGCAGAGTCCCACGGTCTGCTCCCGGGACGGCTTCCCGATGAACCCCTTCGATCGATCCATGGCGATCCCCATCCGATCGGAGGTCGGGTCTCCGCCATGGCAGTCGGCGCAGGTGACGCCGTTCCTGCCGTGGACGCTCTCCTTCCACGAGGTCGCGATGAAGGTCTGCCGCTCGTTGACGACCTCGTGACACGCCACGCACTGGTTCGTCTCGCCCTCGGGCGGATGCGCGATGGGAGTCGGGGCCGGAGGCCCCGGGATCGGAGGCGGAGCGGACTCGGTCGGGACGGGTGCCACGGAGAGCGTCGGCGCCGCGGACGGAGACGGCACGACGGGAGGCGACGGCGAGGCGTCCTCGGCGGTGGCCCCGCCGGCAAGCGCGATGAGGAGAACCGCCGCGGGCAGGCCTGCGACACCGACGAGGCGGAGGACGCGAGCGCCCGAACGACGGGTGCCCATCAGCCGAACAGCCCCTGGGCCGTGAGCGCGATGGCCGCGACGAGCACGACGGTCGCTCCGCCGACGGCGATCATCCGGCGCCGGGCAAGGACCTCCGGGTTACGGTCCACGAACGGCAGGATCGACAGGAAGAGCAGGCCGGCGATCGGGAGGAGGATGCCGACGGTCTTGGGCACGAGCTTCAGGAACTCGTACACCGCGAGGAAGTACCACTCGGGCTTCGTGCCGGCGGGCGTCACCAGTGGGTCGGCCTGCTCCTCCAGCCCGGCCGGGAAGAGCGAGGCCAGCACCACGAGGAGGGCCAGCACGATGTACCAGGCGATCAGCTCGTCGAGGATGTAGTTCGGGAAGAAGGGGATCGTCTTCCCCTCCGGGGGGCGCCCGCGCGGGTCGGGACGCTTCGGGTTGGCCAGGCCCAGCTGGTGCACCAGCGTCAGGTGGACGAGCAGGAGCGCGCCGAGCGCGAGCGGCATGACGAGGACATGGATGCCGAAGAAGCGGCTCAGGGTCGCCTCGGTCACGTCGACGCCGCCCCGCAGGAGCAGGAGCAGCTGGTCGCCGATGACCGGCACGTTGCCCGCGATCTCCGTCCCGACCACCGTGGCCCAGTACGCCCGCTGGTCCCACGGGAGCAGGTAGCCCGTGAACCCGAAGACCATCGTCGCCCCGAGGAGCCCGACACCCAGGACCCAGGTGAGCTCGCGGGGGTACTTGTACGCGGCCTGGAGGAAGACCCGCAGCAGGTGCAGGACCACGAACAGGATCATCAGGTTCGCCGCCCAGTGATGGACGCTGCGGATGAGCCACCCGAAGCGGACGTCGCTCATGACGAACAGGACGCTGTCGTATGCGGCGTCCGGGGTCGGCTTGTAGTAGAGCGCCAGCAGGGTCCCGGTCCCAACCTGGATCGCGAAGAGGAAGAGGGCCGTCCCCCCGAGGTAGAGCGTCCGCGCCTCAGCCGGGATCCGGACGTGGAGCAGCGCGGCGACGAGCCCCCGCGCGCGCGTCCGCTGCTCGATCCAGCCTTCGGAAGGGGCGGGGGTCGGGGCGGCGGTGCCAGTGGGCTCGGTGCTCGCCGTCATCTCAGCCGCTCACGAGGAAGATCTCGTCCTTCTCGACGACGACCGTCACCGGCGGGAGGGGCGCGGGCGGCGGGCCGGACACCACGGCCCCCGTGGCCGGGTTGAACCGACCGTCGTGGCAGGGACAGGCGATCGTGTTGCTCTGGTCGTCGAAGGCCACGATGCAGCCGAGGTGCGTGCAGATCGCGGAGTAGGCCAGGATCCCCTGTTCCGTGTTGACCACGATCGCGGGCTTGCTGCCCATGGGGACGACCTTGCCCTGCCCCAGGGGGATGTCGGAGACCTTCCCCACCGGCACCTTCCCGCCGCTGCCTGCGGCCGTGGACTTCGGGGGGACCAGGAACGAGGCAACGGGCGCCGCCACCATGGTCAGCGTCGCGAAGACGGAGAAGCCCAGCAGCCAGCGCAGGAACCGGCGCCGGGAGACCTCCGGCGTCGCACTGGGGTCGGGTGTTGGACCCATCTGCCCCTCCTGCGTCCCGTCCATGCGGGGCTGCGCTGGATAGCGGCAGGTTCACGGGCCGTCCGGCCCGGGTCAATGCATCGGATGGCCCGTCGCCCATCTACCCAACGGCACAGGGGGCAGCGCGGGCGCTGCGGACGACGTTCCCGGGATTGGGCCACGCGGGGACGGGCTCACGGGCGTCGAGGCCCGGATCTTGAGCGGTTCTTGAGCGCCCACGGCGGAACCCCCCTTGCGCGCGTCTTGGGGCAGGCGCGCATGGTGAGGTCGTGGAAGGCTCTCCGCGGTCGTTCGTGCTGTCCGGCGGGGGCCCGTCGACACGGAGGCACCCGCCAGGGGCCGCCGACAGCCGTCGGGCGCGTGCGCCCGAGGTGCCCGCCCCCGCCCGTTCAAGCGCGCCGCACATGGCTGGCAGCGCCGCTACCGACCTCGGTGTCGAAGCCGTCCGGGCATCCGCCGCCGCGGCCCGCGAGATCGTCGCGGCGATCCACCTGGTGACATCGGGGCTGGCCGTCCGAGTGTCGCTCACCGGCTTCGCTCTCCCGACCGACCTGGTCCGCGAGGCCGAGGAGGCGGCCCGGACGGCGGGCTGCCGCGCGATCGTCGCGATCGGCATGGGCGGAGACCTCGGGCTCGTGATCGCACGCGCCGAGGTGGAGGGTGGCTGACGCGAACCCGCTCCGCGGTCGCAAGGTGGGCGACCGCCGGGTCCGCGTCGATCGGCCCCACGCGCGCTACTTCCGGTACACCGGGCCGGGCGTGCTCGAGGCGAAGCTCGCCGCGGACGAGCCCGCGACGGCCGCCGGTCGCAGCCTCCAGCTGGCTCGGCACACGCTCTTCGGGCGCCCGCTCGCCTCCGACGAGGAGCTGGAGCAGCGGCTCCCGAAGTGGAAGGCGCTGCCCGTCTTCTCCAGCGACGTGATGTCGTCCGTGGCCTACGCCAGCGAGGCTGCGCTGTTCACCCTGGCCGCGGCCGGCGCCGGCGGCGTTCGGCTACCTGATGCCGATCTCGATCCTCATCGTGGCCCTGCTGTTCGTCGTCACGTTCAGCTACCGGCAGACGATCCGGGCCTACCCCAACGGCGGCGGCAGCTACATCGTGGCGCGCGCCAACCTGGGGGTGCTGCCCGGGCTTGTCGCGGCGGCGTCGCTCCTCGTCGACTACGTCCTGACCGTCGCGGTGAGCGTGTCCGCCGGCATCTACAACCTGGCCGCGGCGGTCCCGCCTCTCCGCGGCCTTCGAGGTGGAGCTGATCGTCGTCTCGATCGGCATCATCACGGTCGTCAACCTGCGCGGCCTGCGCGAGAGCGGCACGATCTTCGCGGCCCCGACCTACATCTTCCTCGGCAGCATGCTGCTGATGATCGGCCTCGGGATCGTGCGGACGGCGCTGGGCGATCCCGCCGGTGGCGCCCGCCGTCCCCGCCGTACCAGCCGGCGATCGGAGGGGCTGACCGTCCTGATCCTCGCCCGGGCATTCGCCGACGGCTGCTCCGCCGATGACCGGCACCGAGGCGGTCGCCAACGGCGTGCCGGCCTTCAAGCCGACCGAGTGGAGGAACGCCCAGCAGACGATGCTCGCTGTCGCGATCCTGCTCGCGATCATGTTCCTTGGCATGAGCTACCTCGTCGGCGTCACCGGGGCGCATCCCCTCAGCGAACGGCGACTCCGTCCTCAGCCAGATCGCGGCGGCCGTCTTCTACGGCCGCACGCCCATGTACTACGTCCTGATCTTCGCGACGATGGGGATCCTCGTCCTCGCCGCGAACACGAGCTTCGCGGACTTCCCGCGGCTGTCGTCGATCCTCGCCCGCGACGGGTACTTCCCGCGCCAGTTCGCCTTCCGGGGCGACCGCCTGGCCTTCAGCGTCGGGATCGTCTTCCTGGCCCTCGCCTCGATCGTGCCTGGTCGTGATCTTCGCCGGCGACGTGAACCGCCTGATCCCGCTCTACGCGATCGGCGTCTTCACCTCGTTCACCCTGTCGCAGTCGGGCATGGTCCGCCACTGGTGGGCGGAGCGCGGGCCGGGCTGGCGCCGCAGCATGCGTCATCAACGCGGTCGGCGCCGTCGTCACCGCGATCGTCGTGGTGATCTTCGCGATCGCCAAGTTCGGCCTGGGCGCCTGGATCGTCCTGATCATCGTGCCGATCCTGGTGGCCGCCATGCTCTTCGTGAGCCGCGAGTACCGGTCGCGAGGAGCGCGGGCTCGCCGTCCGCCCGGACCTGGTGGTCGGCGGTCCGACCCGGCGGCAGCGCGTGATGGTGGCGGCCACGTCCGTCAACCGCGCGGTGGTCCAGGCGGTGAAGGTCGCCGCGACGATGAGCGACGAGGTCGACCTCGTCCACGTCACCGACCGACCCGGAGGAGGGCGAGGCGTTCCGCGAGCGGGCCGAGCAGCAGCTGCCGGGCGTCCGCGTCGTCATCGTCGAGTCGCCGTACCGCACGCTCGTCAGGCCGTTCGTGCGCTACGTCGAGGTGGCGGCCGACGAGGACCCGGAGCGGGTGACGATCGTCCTCATCCCGGAGCACATGCCGCGCCACTGGTGGGACCGCATCCTCTACAACCAGAACGCGCACCGGATCCGGGCCGCCCTCGTCGGGCGCCGCGAGGTCGTCGTCCTCGACGTGCCCTACCGCCGCGACGACTGAATTGCCGGGCGGGCGCCAGGCCCGGTCAGCCCTTCGCGGCCCCGTTCCCCCGGCGGCGGCCGCCAGCTCCAGCATGCGCGGTCGCCGTGTACGCCGGGCCCTCCTCGCGCGTGAGCTGGGCCAGGACGTCCAGCGGCAGCTCGTTGAGGATCGCGCCGTTCGGGTTGAAGAGCACGTGCTCGTCGACCGCGAGGCCGAACGCCGAGCCCTCCTTCACGGCGTGGTAGAGGTTCCGCGGCCGGACCGCGTCACCCACGTTGATCACGTTGACGCCGGCACGCCCGGAGCTCCCCGAAGAGCGCCGCGTCCGGCCGGGTGTGGCAGGTCACGACGTCGTCGACCTCGAGCGGTCGTCCGCGCGAAGTCCTTGTCCTGGAGGACCACCTCGCCGGCGCGGATCTCCGCCACCGTCGTGCTCGTGATGACCGTCACCGGGTGCTTGTACGGCCGCGAGTGGAGCACCTCCGCGTCGCCCTGCGCGAAGCGCTTGCGCAGGACGTACATGTGGATGACCTCGCAGTCCGCGGCGAACTCCCGGTTCTCGGTCACGATCGTGACCTGCTTCCCGATGTCGGCCAGGAAGGCCGCCGTGTCCGTGGCCGCGTAGCTGTCGCCCCAGAGCAGGACGCGGGCGCCCAGCTTGCGCATCCGCCGGCCGCCCGGGTGGCACTCGCAGGCGACCTTCGGGCAGGCCATCGCCTCCTCGAAGGGGACGACACGCGAGGCGTCGCCGGCCACCTCGGGGACGTAGGAGACGGCGCCGGTGGCGTTGAGCACGAGGTCGAAGCCGCGCAGCTCCTCCAACGGTCGGGGCGTGGTCCAGGCGGATGTCGACGTGGAGGTCCAGGAGCTGGTCGCGGATCCAGTCCAGGTACCAGCGCATCTTCTCCTTGCCCGGGACCAGGCAGACGTAGAGCATCGCCCCGCCGAGCTCGGCGTGCTTCTCGAAGAGGGTCACCTGGTGGCCGCGCTCGGTCGCGATGCGGGCCGCCTCCATGCCGGCCGGCCCGCCGCCCACGACCGCCACCCTGACCGGCTTCGTCGTCGGCCGCATCTCCGCGTAGGCGGGGTTGCCGCAGGCCGCGTTGATGGAGCAGGCGATCTCCTTCTTCGCCATCAGCGACTCCTGCCAGCAGCCGCCCAGGCAGGAGATGCAGCGCCGGATCGACTTCACCTTGCCGTGCTGCGCCTTCACCGGCCAGTACGGGTCGGCCAGGATCTGGCGGGCCAGGCCGACGAGGTCGGTCCTGCCCTCGGCGAGGATCTGCTCGCAGTAGTCCGGGTCGCGCAGCGAGTGGCTGGTGATGACCGGGATCCGGATCGCCTTCTTCACCGCCTCGGCGGCGTACGTCGCCCAGCCCTGCGGGTACTGCATCGGGTCGAAGCCGGCGCCGGGGCTCTCCTGCATGCCCATCGACAGGTCGACCGCGGCGCAGCCGGCCCGCTCGAGCACCTTCGCGATCTCGATCCCTTCCTCCAGCCCGCGGCCGCCCTCGCACCACTCGTCGAACGAGTAGCGGACGAGCACCGGGAAGCCCTTGCCGCACTTCTTCTGGATCGAGTCGATGACGGCCAGCGGGAAGCGCATCCGGTTCTCGAAGCTGCCGCCGAAGCGGTCGGTGCGCCGGTTGAGGAACGGGCTCATGAACTCCGAGAGCAGATAGCCGTGGGCGGCGTGCAGCTCGACGGCGTCGAAGCCGGCCTGCTTCACGCGCCAGGCGGCCTCGCTGAAGAGGTCGACCAGCTCCAGGATCTCGGCGATCGAGGCCGCGCGAATCTCCTTGCCCTTCTCCTCGGCGTTCTCGTAGACGATCTCGTGGCCGGCCGACCAGGGGAGCTTGAGGACCCGGTCGGTGGCGCCGAGGGTGTTGTAGCGCGGGATGGCGCACTGGCGGCCGGGATGCTGGAGCTGCACCGCGCACTTCGCGCCGTAGCGGTGCATCCCGTCGGCGAGGCGGGCCAGGCCCGGGATGTAGTTGTCGCCGTCGGCCACCAGGCAGGTCACCGTCGGGCGGCCGGTCTTCATGTCGGGCGTCGTCGCGCCGACGATGACGAAGCCCGTCCCGCCCCGCGCGACGTCGGCGTGATGGTGGATGTCGCGCTCGCTCACCTCGCCGTCGGCGTGCGAGGAGCTGATGTCCGTCGGCACGTGGACGATGCGGTTGGGGAGCTCGATGTTCCCGAGCTCGATCGGGCTGAACAGGTGCGGGAAGGCCATGGCCGGACTCCTGGTGGCGGGCAGTGGCGGGCAGATCGCGACGCCTGATGCTGGTCCGGGCGAGCCGAGACGGCAATGCCAGAGCGGGCCGATGAAGTGGCAGAAGCGGCTGCGGTGGCCGGTCGGCGCGCACGAATTGCGCCATGTGGCCCTGTTGGATCCGGCTGCCCGGCCCCGAGGATCCGCGCATGGCGCCGACCCGCCGCCGCTGCCTCCGCCGGCTGATCCCCCACTCCGATGGCCGTCTACGTCTGGCAGCAGGAGCTCGACCCGGACTTCCCCCTCGCCGTGATCGAGTACGCGACGCAGGGAGACCGGGACCGGATGCACTGGCACGACCACCTCGAGATCGCCCTCGTGCTCGAGGGCCGCGGGGCGTTCCTCTTCGGCCGGCGGGCCCTGCCGGCGGAGGCCGGCGACGTCTTCTTCATCGACAACTCGCAGCCACACGTGGCGCTCCCCGACGCGGGCGGATCGTTGCGCCTGCTGCTCGTCCTCTTCCGGCCCGAGCTGATCGCCGGCCCGGGCTCTCGCGAGCTCGACCTCGGGTACCTGGCGCCGTTCCGGGTCGACGGCCGGACGGCGTCGGCGCGGATCCGGGGCGGCACGGCGCTCGCCTGCGAGCTGGCCCCGGTGCTGGCCGAGCTGGGCGAGATGTGGGAGCGGCACGACCCTGCCGAGCGCCACCTCCTCGACGCCACCCTGCGCCGTGCGCTGGGCCTGGTGATCCGGGAGCGCGGGGCGGGCATGGGGATGCCGCGGCGCGGGCGGCCGCCGACCGGCGGGAGCAGATCCGGCCGGTGCTGGCCTACGTCGACCGCCACTGCCGCGAGAGCATCACCCTCGACGACGTGGCGGAGGTGGTCCACGTCAGCCCGTCCCGGGTGCGCCACGTCTTCAAGGACGTCACCGGCGTCGGCTTCAAGGAGTACGTCACGCACGTCCGGGTCGCGGAGGCGAAGCGCCTCCTGCTCAGCACAGACCTCTCGGTGGCCGAGATCGCGCGGGCGGTGAGCTACACGAACCTCCACCAGTTCTACCGGGTCTTCTACCGCTCCTGCTCCATGTCACCCGGGGAGTACCGCCGCTACTACACGCCGGCCGGCGCGGACGAGGCGGGCCCAGGCGGGGTCGATCCGACGCTCGTCGGCTGATCTGGCCGTCGCCGGGCGACGTCCGGCCGTTCGCCGGGGAGGAACCCCGGCGCCCAAGGCCTGGATTGCCGCCGCGTCCTGCGCCTCCGCCCCGAGGCACCACCCGATGCGCCGCCTTCTTGCGCGAGACGCAAGGGATCGCCACGTCGTTGCAGCAGATGCACGCAAGCGACGAGGGTGACGGCCCGTCACCCCGGGAACACGTCACGTTGGTCGCGGATGTGCGTCAGACGACATGGATCGACCAGCCCCCCGCCGCCCACGTCGTCCTGTTGCACCACGCGACACAGGACGCCGAGGCCCCGAGCAGACGCGGGCCGGGCGCGTCGCTTGTTGTCGTCTGATGCAAGCGACACCCGACGCCCGCTCCCGTGGGTCGAACGAAGCGTGCGTCCGACGACGCCGAGTAGGGTCGTGGCCTGCCCGTGGGTCGGGCGCCCCGGCGCCGCTGGGGCCAACGAGCAGGGCCGCACGGCCGTGGACACCGGCTCCTCGAGCGGGACGCTCAACGACTGCGCCGGCGCCACCGGCGGGTAGTCGTCACAGCTACGACATCCGACAGGCGCGGCGCCTCGGTGGGCGGCGGGCCTGTCGAGAGCACGGTGCCTGCGGACCCCTGTCGATTCCGGCGCGGTCCGCACGTCGTTCCAGTGAGAGCGGCGAGGATCGCTCCGGGTGCGGCAACGGAAGGAGCTCCACGATGGCGAAGTACCTGCTTGCGTTCACCGGCGGCGGCATGCCCGAGACCGAGGAGGCCGGGGCCCAGGTGATGGCCGCCTGGGAGAAGTGGTTCACGAGCCTCGGGGCCGCGGTCGCAGACCCGGGCAACCCGTCCTCGAAGTCACGGACCATCTCGCCGAGCGGCGCGGTCGGGCCCGAGGGCACGCCCACGCTCAGCGGCTACACGATCATCAGCGCCGACAGCCTCGACGCGGCGGTCGCGCTGTCGAAGGGCTGCCCGGTCCTGGCCGGCGGCTCCACGATCGAGGTGATCGAGACGTTCGACGTCATGTAGGCCGCGGGGGGCGGGCGCAGTGGCGCACCGCCCGCCTGGGGAACACGAGAGGGCGGGAGCACGGCTTCCGCCCTCTTCTGCTGCCTCCCGCCCCACGACCTGACCCCGCTGCGAAACATCTCGACGCGAGGGCAGCACATCGCGCATCCTGTCACGATCCGGCCGAGCCCCGGAGCGACCCTGGAGGCGATCTCCTGACCGCACCCGCCATCGCACCCGATCCGAAGCCGCTCGTACCCGACTGGCTGTCCCAGGCGGCGAGCCTCGGCTGGCGCCTGCTCGTCGTCGTGGCATTCGGCGCCGTCGTCCTCGCGGCGGCGGCGCTCCTCGGCACGGTCGTCGCATCGGTCGTGCTTGCCGCGGCCGTGACCGCCGCGTTCGACCCGCTCGCGGCCCGCTTCCGGGCGAGCGGGCGGTCCAACATCGCCACGGCCGGCCTCGTGACGCTCACGGCCGCCGGTCTGGCCGCCCTCGTCATCGTCCTTGCCGTCGTCGCCTTCGTGCCGTCCGTCGTGGAGCTGCTGCGCGGGCTCAAGGCTGGCCTGACCGAGCTCCAGAGCGCCCTCGAGAGCGGCTCCATCCCGCCGCCTGCCTCGACGCTGATCTCGGAGCTGGTCACAGGCGTGACGGACTGGGTCTCGGGTACGGCGACGGCCGCAGTCGGGGCGATCGCCAACCTGGCCACGATCGTGCTGCTGGCGATCTTCCTGCTCTTCTTCATGGTCAACGACGGCGACCGAGCCATCGCCTGGATGCTCCAGGCCGCCGCGCCGTGGCAGCGAGCCACCATCGACCCCAGCACGATCACCGCCCGCCGGCGGCTCGGGCGATCCCTCCGCGAGACCGCCGTCCGGGCCGTGGTGATGGGCGGCGTGACCCTGGCCGTGGCGCTGGTCCTGCGCCTCCCGGTGCCGTTCGCCCTTGCGATGCTGGTCTTCGTCTGCGGGTTCGTCCCGCTCCTCGGCCTCATCGCCGGGACCGCTGTCGTCGGCTTCGTCGCCCTCGGGAGCGGGGGGGCGTTGCCCGCCATCCTTGCTGTCGCGGCGCTCGCCGGCACGACGATCCTCCTGCCGCGGATCCTGGAGCCACGAGGGTTCAAGGGCCATGGTGTGCATCCGGCGGTCGTCCTGGTCGCCATCACGATCGGAGGACTCGTCGCCGGGGTCCTGGGGCTCGTCCTCGGCGTGCCGGTCGTGATCGTGCTCCGCGAGGTCGCCCCCACCGTGATCGCGGCCCTCAACGGGAACCCGGACCACGCGCCGGAGACGGGCATCGTCCCGCGCTGGCTCGATCGCATCGCCCAGTGGAGCTGGCGCCTCCTGGCCATCGCGGCCGTGGTAGCGGTCGGCCTCGCCGTCCTCGGGCTGGTCCCGCTGATCTTCGTTCCCATGGTCCTCGGCGCCGTGGCCTCGGCCACCCTTGCGCCGGGGCTCGCGCCGCTGCAGCGGCGCGGCCTCGCTCCCACCATGTCGTCGCTCGCCCTCACCGCCGGAGGCTTCGGCATCGTCTTCCTCATCCTGGGCGTGACGCTCTACGTCCTCGCCGCGCCACTCCAGGAGATCGTCGCCAGCGCGACGGCCGGGGCCGGCAGCATCGACGAGGCGGCGGGCATCACGGACGGCCTCACCTCGGTCGTCGCCGCGGTGGGGCCCCAGATGATCCAGGCCGCGGCCAGCATCCTTGTTGGCCTGGCAGGGCTCATGGTCAGCATCGTCCTGGGGGCGATCCTCACCTTCTACCTGCTGCGCGACGGCGCCCGCGGCTTCGAGGCGGTGACCCACCCGCTCGTCGCCTGGCGGCGCGACGAGCTCCGGGAGGCGGGCGTGCGGGCGACCGGCGTCCTGGGCGGCTACATGATCGGGACCGGCGCCATCTCCGCGGTCGGCGCGGCGAGCCAGTTCCTGGTCATGGCGCTCCTGGGCATCCCGCTCGCCTGGCCCCTGGCGATCCTCTCGTTCTTCGGCGGCTTCATCCCCTACATCGGAAGCCTGCTGACGACGATGCTCGCCTTCCTGGTCACGGTCGCCACCGGGTCGACCCAGGACATCGTGATCATGGGCATCTTCACGCTGGTCTTCAACATCGTCCAGGGCAACATCGTGGCGCCCCTGGTCTACGGGCGGGCGGTCAGCATCCACCCGGCCGTCGTCCTCCTGGCGATCCCCGCCGGCGCCGCCGTCGCCGGGATCGCCAGGCATGTTCCTGGCGGTCCCGGTCATCGGCGTCATCGCGACGGGCTGGCGGACCGTGCTGCGGGTGTTCGGCAGCGAGCCGGAGGATCGCGCCGGCGACGTGGATGCCGAGGCGAACGAGGAGGCCCAGCCGGCCCCCGACCTGCCCGCCGGTCCGTCCCCGGCCGCCGAGAGTGCCGGCGCCTGATCCGCGGCGCCCGGCCGGCACTCCAGCGCCCACCGGGCACCGAAGGTTTCGTCACCCCTTACTTACCGATCTCCGGGCGCCCGGTCGATCTTCCGGGCGCTACACTCCTCGCGTACCCCGGGCAGCAGCGAAGGAGGCCTGACGTGGCGATGGAGACCGTGGGGACGGCGGCCGCGAACCCGACCGGGAGCGGCGTCGAGGGTCCCCTGTCGGCGACGGAGCTGGCCCGGATCGACGCCTACTGGCGGGCGGCGAACTACCTGTCGGTCGGGCAGATCTACCTGCTCGATAACCCACTGCTAACCGAGCCGCTCCGCCCGGAGCACGTGAAGCCGCGCCTGCTGGGGCACTGGGGCACGACGCCCGGGCTCAACCTGATCTACGCGCACATGAACCGGGTGATCCGCAACTGGGACCTCGACGCGATCTACGTCATCGGCCCCGGGCACGGCGGGCCCGCCATCGTCGCGAACGCCTACCTCGAGGGCACGTACAGCGAGGTCTACCCCAGCATCACCCGCGACGCCGACGGGATCAGGAAGCTGTTCCGGCAGTTCTCGTTCCCGGGCGGGATCCCGAGCCACGTGGCGCCCGAGACGCCCGGCTCCATCCACGAGGGCGGCGAGCTGGGCTACGCGCTCTCGCACGCGTACGGGGCTGCGTTCGACAACCCGGACCTGCTCGTCTGCGCGGTCGTCGGCGACGGCGAGGCCGAGACCGGGCCGCTGGCCACCAGCTGGCACTCGAACAAGTTCCTCAACCCCGTCCACGACGGCGCGGTCCTGCCGATCCTCCACCTCAACGGCTACAAGATCGCGAACGCTGGGCGGCAACAGTTCCTGGGGACGGCGGACGGAGGTGCTGGAATTGCTGAAAAGCATGGCGACCGACGTCCGCGGCGGGGTGATCGAGAATTGCGGCCACTGGATGCCGGAAGAACAGCCGGAGGAACTGCTGCTCCACCTGCGGGCCTTCTTCAGCGCCGTGGAGTAAGCATGGGGCTTCGCCCCAAACCCCAGGAGGGCTCCGCCCCTCCACCCCGCAAGGGAACTCGTTCCCTTGACCCTATCTAACTGGGTTCCTTGGGAAGAGGGCCGTGACGTAGCCTCTCAACGGCTGCGTCGGTTCGGC
>CAWEYP010000012.1:0-83962 GCA_963813305.1 uncultured Chloroflexia bacterium | reverse complement strand
CCACGAATTGCTCGCCGGCCGCGCCCCAGGCGCCGGCCGCCGCGCCCCCGGCCCAGGTCGCTCCGCTCCCGGCCGTCTCGCCGTCACCGGAGGCCGTGCCGGCCGCCCCGAGGCGTCGCCGCCGGCCCCGGCGGCGCACGATCGTCCTCGGAGTCGTGCTGATCCTGGTCGTCGTCCTCGTCGGCGGGCTCGCCTGGTTCTTCCAGCCCCAGCCGCTCCTGCCCGAGGCGACGGCCGCGCTCGCCTCGACGGCAGGCGCGACCTACTCCGAGCAGCCGACCGGGCTCACCTTCACGCCGGTCGGGGCTGCTCCGACGACGGGGCTGATCCTCTATCCCGGGGCCAGGGTGCCGGCCGCCGGCTACGCGCCCGGCGCACGCGCGATCGCCGAGGAGGGCTACCTCGTCGTCGTGGTGCCGATGCCCCTCAACTTCGCGATCCTCAACCCCGGCGCAGCCGACGGCGTGATCGCGGCGCACCCCGAGATCGCCCGCTGGGCCATCGGCGGCCACTCGCTCGGAGGCGCCATGGCGGCCCAGTACGCCGCCGACCATCGCGGCGCGGTGGCCGGCCTCGCCCTCTGCGGCGCCTACAGCGCCGCTGACCTCTCGGCGAGCGGGCTCGAGGTCTCGTCGGTGTACGGCTCGCTCGACGCGGCCGCCCCCAAGATCGAGGATCCGGCCACCGAGGCGCTCCTGCCGGCGACCACCGTCTACGACCTGATCGAGGGCGGGAACCACCAGCAGTGCGGCTGGTACACGGGCCAGCCGAATGACCCGCCGGCCACCGTCTCGCGCGCCGACCAGCAGGTGCGGATGATCACCGCCTGGCTCGCCATGCTCGCCGAGGTCGACGCCGCGCCCTGAGCGGGCAGGCGCCGCGGTCGGGCGTGGCCGCGAAGGGCCGGCGGGGTACGGGGCGCCAGGTGTAGAGCGGCCGGGCCGTCAGTCGAGGTCGAGCACCTTCCGCGCGCGCGCCACGTCGTCGACCGAGAACGCCGTCTCCACGACGCCGTCGGACCGGCCGATGAACAGCACGCCCCGGATGTCGATGCCGGCGGCCGCGAGCTTCTCCGCCACCGCGGCAAGCCCGCCAGGCCGGTCCTCGACGCGCACGATGAGCGTCTCGCCTTCCACGAACGGGTAGCCGCCGGAACGGAGGGCCGTACGGGTCGCCGCGTCATCGGACGTGGTCAGGACGGCATAGCCGTTCTCGCCTGCACCGCCTCCGGACATGCCGCGGATGTCCACGCCTCCCATCGCGAGGGTCCTCGCGAGCCGCGCGAGCGAGCCGGGTCGGTTCGCCAGCTGGACGATGAACTGGGTGCCCATCTCGTCAACCTCCACGCCCGGCTCGGGGTCGGCCCCCGGACTCGCTCTCATTGTCGCGCCCTCGCGCAATCGCGCCACGCCGTCGCACCGGGAGGGCAGCCACCGTGACGCCGCCGAGCACCAGCATGACGCCCGCCAGCTGGATCTGCGAGGGGTGCTCGCCGAGGAGCACCGCCGCGAAGACGAGCGTCCCGACCGGCTGCACGAAGAGCAGGATCGAGCCGAGGGCGGCCGGCAGCCGCGGGAGCGACATCGTGATGAAGAGGTAGCCCAGCACCTGGCTGGTCAGGGCGAGCAGGGCCATCCACGCCAGGTCGACGGGCGACGGCGTCAGGTCGAGCGACCCCAGCAGCAGGCCCACGGGGACCACCGCGACGGCCGTCGTGACGCTGACGTCCGCGAGCGGGCCGGCGGCGCGGCGCTGGTCGCGGTTGACCGCCCGCATGATGATCAGGAAGCCGGCGTAGAAGATGCCCGCCGCGACCCCCAGCACCGCCCCGGCGACCGGGTTCTCGCCGTACGCCGCGTCGTCGAGAACGCCGGAGATGAGCACGACGCCGGCGAGGACGATCGGGATCGCCACCAGCACGCGCGCCGTCGGGCGCTCCCCGAACAGGAGCCAGGTGGCGAGGGCGACCACCACGACCTGGAGGTTGGGCAGGACGGTGCCGAGCCCGGCCCCCACCAGCGTGACGGCGTAGTGGAAGCACTGGAGGTCGGCGGCGAAGAAGAGCCCCGCCACGACGGCCCAGCCGCGCTCACGGCGGCTCCGCGGCCCGAACCGGCGATCCTCGACCCGGCCGAGCATCCAGAGCGGCACGGCGGCGATGGCGCTGCGCCAGAAGGTGGCGGTCGTCGGGGCCACGCCCGAGAGCCGGAAGATGATCCCCGAGAAGGCGATGAAGACGGCGCCGAGCATCGCCGCGCTGCGCGGATGGGCGGCGAGCCCCGGCAGGAGCGGTCCGGTCCCGGGCCCGGCGTCACCCGCCGTCGCCCCACGCCGCGGGGCGACGGCGTCGCGCCCCGTCCCCTCCCCGGGGGTCGGTCGGGGCGTGCTCAGGCCTTCTCCGGGAGGCCCACGAACCGGAGCCCGAGCTCCGCGTACTGCTCCGGGTCCGGCGCGGACGGCGCCTCGAGCATCAGGTCGGTCCCGGAGGAGGTCTTCGGGAACGCCATCACTTCGCGGATGTTGGTCTGCGAGCCCAGGATCATCGCCCAGCGATCGATGCCGAGGGCGATCCCGCCGTGGGGCGGCGCGCCGTGGTCGAACGCCTCCAGCATCCCGCCGAACTTGTCGTGCATCGCCTGGAGGCTGTGGCCCTGGAGGGCGAAGCTCCTCTCGAGCAGGTCCCGGCGGTGGATCCGGACGGACCCGCCCCCGAGCTCCCAGCCGTTGAGGGCGATGTCGTACTGCATGGCCCGTGCGCGCCCCGCGGGATCCTCGTGCGACGGGCGGTATGGGTCGCCGGACGCGGTCACGAGCAGCGGCTCATCCTCCGGCACGACGCCGGAGAAGGGGTTGTGCGTCGCGTGCCACCCCTTGCGGTCCTCGTCCCACTCGTACATCGGGAAGCGATGGATCCAGCAGTACGCGAGAACCTGCCGGATCGGCCAGTCCCAGGCGGTTGCCGAGCTCGGCCCGCAGCCGGCCCAGGACGTCGGACACGACCGCAGGGGCGTCGGCCACGATCAGCAGGAGGTCGCCCTCGCCCGCGCCGGCGAGCTCGGCCACGGCCCGGACGCGCTCCTCGCCCAGGATCTTGACGACAGGCCCGTGGATCCCATCGGGAGTCACCGCCAGGTGGACGAGGCCGCGGGCGCCGACGAGCTTCGCCGTCTCGGTGAGCTCGTCGACCTGGCTCCGGCTGGCGGATGCCATCCCGGGGACCACGATCCCCTTGACGCGCCCGCCCGATGCCAGCGTCTCGTCGAACACCCGGAAGCCCGAAGCAGGCGTCCCCGCAGCGTCGACGAGCGCCGGGGCGAGGTCGACGAGCTCCATGCCGAAGCGCAGGTCCGGCTTGTCCGATCCGAACCGCTCCAGCGCCTCGTCGTAGGTGAAGCGCGGGAACGGCACCTGCTGGATCGGCCGCTCGGGTGAGACCGCGCGGGAGACCTCGAGGGCCATCGTCTCGACGAAGTCCATGACCGTCTCCTCGGTCACGAAGCTCATCTCGAGGTCGAGCTGCGTGAACTCGGGCTGGCGGTCGCCGCGGAGGTCCTCGTCCCGGAAGCAGCGGGCGATCTGGTAGTAGCGGTCCATCCCCGCGACCATGAGGAGCTGCTTGAGCTGCTGCGGGCTCTGGGGCAGGGCGTAGACCGTCCCCGGCTGGAGCCGGGAGGGCACGATGAAGTCCCGGGCGCCCTCCGGCGTGCTCTTGATGAGGATCGGCGTCTCGATGTCGACGAAGCCGTGTGCCTCGTGGACCCGCCGGATCTCGGACACGAGGCGCGCGCGCAGCAGGAGCCGCTGCAGCATCGGCTCGCGGCGGATGTCGAGGTAGCGATATGTCAGCCGCACGGATTCGTCGACCGGGGCGTCCGGCTCGTTGATGTAGAACGGCGGCGTCTTCGCCTCGGCGAGAATCGCCAGCTCCCGCGCGTGGACCTCGATCGCCCCGGTGGCGAGTCGCGCGTTCTCCCCGCCGGGGAGCCGATGGGCGACGACGCCCGCGACGCACACCACGAACTCGTTGCGGCAGCGGACGGCGGCGGCATGCGCCTCCGGCGCGTCGTCGGCGTCGATGACGACCTGCGTGACTCCCGTGGCGATCGCGGAGATCGAGAAAGACCAGGTGGCCGTGGTCCCGTCGGCGATGGACCCAGCCGGCGAGGCGTGCCTGGGTGCCCTCGTCGGCGGCGCGGAGGGCGCCGCAGGTGTGCGTGCGGTACGGCGTGGCGAGCGAGGCGGAGTCGGTCATGGCCGCTTCATGGTAGCGGCTCGGCAGCGTGGACCGGGCGGCCCGGCCGCGTGGACCGCGGTCGGCCGCGTGGGCCCGGCGGGTCAGCCGCCGAGATCGATCCGTCGCGCGGGGACGCTCCAGCCGATCAGCTCGCAGCCGAGGTAGTGGGGTGCCCCTTCGCCCGGCGTGCAGTCCGGGCAGCCCCAGCGGGTCAGGCCACCCTCGTCGGGGATGTACGCGACGTCGCACGTGTTGTCGACGGGGTCGCAGCGGCGTCCGTGGCAGGCGTGATCGCAGTGGAGCCAATGCTCGCAGGTGCACTCGGCGGTCGCGGAGGGCGCGCGGATCACGCTGGCGGGAAACGGGCTCGGAATCTGCATGGGCGGTGGCCTCCCCCGGGGCCGACGGGACGCGACCATGATCGCCCGATTGTGGACCGCGCGTCAACCGACCTCGCCGGGCGGGTCGCGGCGATGGTCAGGCCGGGGGCGACTTCCGACGCAGGAGCGCCGCGAGGTCGGCCAGCGGCACCAGCTTCTGCGAAGCCGCGTCGAGGTCCCGCAGCTGGACGTCCCCGTCGGCGAGCTCGTCGCCAAGGATCACCGCGAAGTGCGCGCCGTCCCGCACCGCGGCCTCCAGCTGTCGACCCAGCTTGCGCGGTAAGAGGTCCGCGTGGACCGCCAGGCCGGCACCCCGCAGGCGCGTCGCCACCGCGAGGCGACCGGCCGTGTCCGCCGGGTCGACCCCCACGACGACGGCGATGGGGGCGCCCTCGGCAACGGGCAGCGCCCCCGAGGCCTCCAGGGCGAGGACCACCCGGTCCAGACCCAGGGCGAACCCGATCCCCGGCGTGGGCTTGCCGCCGAGGAGCTGCACGAGGCCGTCGTAGCGGCCGCCGCCGCCGAGCGCCTGCTGCTGGCCCTGGGCCCTGCGCCGGTAGTACTCGAAGGTCGTTCGGGTGTAGTAGTCGAGGCCGCGCACCAGCGCCGGCTCAACGCGGTAGGCGATCCCGACGGCGTCGAGGTGCGCCCGCACTGCTGCGAAGTGGGCAGCGCATGCGTCGCAGAGGCCGTCGATGCTCCTCGGGGCGGCGGCGATGAGGGCAGCCATCGCCGGCTCCTTTGAGTCGAGGAGACGGAGCGGGTTGGTCGCGAGGCGCTGCCGCTCCAGCTCCGGCAGTGCCCCCTCGTGGCGTCCGAAGTAGGTCGCGAGCTCGGCGATGTAGGCGGGTCGGCACGCAGGATCGCCGATCGAGTTGACGAGGACCTCGACGTCGCCGAGGCCGGCCTCCCGGTAGAAGCGCATCCCGAGCTCGATCAGCTCCGCGTCGACCGCGGGGCCGGCGTCGCCGATCGCCTCCACGTTCCACTGCCAGAACTGCCGGTAGCGACCCGCCTGGGGCCGGTCGTAGCGGAACATCGGGCCGGTCAGGGTCAGCTTCACCGGCTGCGGCCAGGTCTGCATCCCGTGTTCCACGTACGCGCGGCAGATGCCGGCGGTCGCCTCCGGCCGCAGCGCCCATCGCTCGCGCTCCTCGCCTCGGCTCGGCGAGACGCGGAAGAGCTCCTTCTCCACGACGTCGGTCACCTCGCCGATCCCGCGCTCGAAGACCGCGCCCTGCTCGAAGAGCGGGACCTCGATCTCGCGGTAGCCGTAGCGCGCGGCCAGGTCCCGGGCGAGCCGCTCCAGGCGGGCGAACGCAGCCCGCTCGGCCGGGAGGAGGTCGCGAGTGCCCCGGGGGGCGCGGAAGGTCGGCATCGGCGGCAAGTCTAGCGGCCGGGACCGGAGGGCTTCCGCCGGCGGCGCAGGGGCTTCCGCCGGCCGCGCGCCGCGGCTACCATCCGGCCGTGCGCGATCCTCTCGGGCGGCCGGTCCCCTCCGTCGCCGACGTCCTCCTCTACCTCCTCGGGATCGCCGGCGTGGCCGCCGGGATCACGCTCCTCTTCCTCGGCATGCGCGCGGTCATGGACATCGGTGGCATGTGCGCCGAGGGAGGCCCGTACGTCATCGAGACGACCTGCCCCGAAGGGACGTCGCTCGCGATGATGCTCGGGATCTTCGGTGGCATCGCCTCGCTGTTCCTGGCGGCCTGGAAGGGGGCGGCCATCGGCGAGGGCGCGGTCTCGGTCGTCTTCCTGGCCTGGCCGGCCCTCTTCGGCGCTCTCGGCTTCAACTTCCTGCAGTACGGCTTCTCACCGCCCGGTGATGATGCGGGATGGGCGTGGAGCTGGATCATCTGCGGGGTGGTCTTCGAGGCGATGGCCTTCGGGCCGCTCCTCATCGGCGCCTGGGGAGCTCGCGCGGCGGCCGGCGCCGGCCCCGCTGCGGCCGCGTCGCGCGCGTCCCGGGCGGCCCCCGGCGGGCCTCGCCTCGGAGTGGCCATCCGCGACGCCCGCCTGGCCCGCGATGCGCGACGCTCGGCGCTGCCGCCGCTGGCGCCCACGATCGCCGCAGCGCCCGTCGATGACGACGGCGTCTCCGCGGGCGTCACCGACGAGGCCTTCGTCGACCGGCTGGAGCGGCTCGCGGCGCTGCATCGCGCCGGATCGCTCAGCGACGACGAGTACGCCCGGGCGAAGGCCGAGCTCCTGGAACGAGCCGGCGCATGACGGAGCGCCGGATCCTGCTCCTGCTGGTCCTCGCGGCGATCCTGCTCGGGATCGTCGCCGGCTGGTGGCTCTTCGGCGTCCTGGCCTAGTCGTCGAGCGAGCCGGCCGCGTCGGTCAGAGCGAGCGGCGCGTCCGACTGCGCGTCCTCGACCGCCTCGTCGACGGCGTCGATCGCGAGCTCGGAGTCCGCGTCGCGCGGATCCTGCGTGATGTCGGTCACATCGCCGTCGCCTCCACCCAGGAGCCCGCGCAGTCGCTCGACGATCCCGCCCATGGCCATCCTCCCCTCCCCTCGATCTCAGCCCAGGTCTCGCTGGACCGAGATGACGTCCTTCACCTGCTCGATTCGCCCCATGACCCGGGCCAGCTGGGAGACCGACGCGACCTGGAGCGTGGCCATCACGATCGCGGTGTGATCCTGGGTCACCGACACGTTCGCGGCCACGATGTTGACCTTGCTCTCGGCGACGGCCCCCGCGATGTCGTTGAGGAGCCCGGTCCGGTCGTGGGCCTCGACCCGGATCGCGATCGGGTAGGTCTGCGCCGGGGCGGCCTCCCACTCCACGTCGATGAGCCGGGCGACCTCGCGCTCGTTGACGACGGTGGGGCATCGGTTCAGGTGGACGGTCACGCCCTTGCCCCGGGTGATGAAGCCGACGATCGGGTCCCCGGGGATCGGGTGGCAGCACTTGCCGAAGCGGACGAGCAGGTCGCCGACTCCCTTGACCCGGACGCCGCCGGTGCGTGCCTGCGGGGGCGCGGTGACCGGCAGGGCCAGCTGGCTGTCGTCGACGACGCCGAGCTTCATGACGACCGACTGGGCGGAGACCGCGCCGTAGCCGATCGAGGCGTAGAAGTCGTCGAGCGACTCCTGGTTGTAGTGCTTCGCCACCTCCAGGAGCCGGTCGTGGCCGACGGCCGAGATCGACGTCCGGGCCAGTCGCTTGAGCTCGCGCTCCAGCGATTCCTTGCCGTGGACGATGTTCTCGTCGCGGTCCTTCTTCTTGAACCATTGGCGGATCTTCTCGCGGGCGTGGGAGGTCCGGACGATGGACAGCCAGTCGCGCGAGGGGCCGTGCTCGGCCTTCGTCGTCACGATCTCGACGATGTCGCCGTTGCGCAGGCGGTAGTCGAGCGGCACGAGGCGGTTGTTGACCTTCGACCCGATCGTCCGGTGGCCGACGTCGGTGTGGATCCGGTAGGCGAAGTCGAGCGGCGTCGCGCCCGCCGGGAGGTCCTTGATGTCGCCCTTCGGGGTGAAGACGAAGACCTGGTCCTGGAAGATGTCGAGCTTGATGCCCTCGACGAACTCGCGGGCATCCGAGACCTCCCGCTGCCAGTCCATCAGCTGGCGCAGCCACGCAAGCTTGGCGTCGTAGTCGCGCTCGGCCCGCGAGCCCTCCTTGTAGCGCCAGTGGGCCGCGATCCCGACCTCGCTCACGGCGTGCATGGCGTGGGTCCGGATCTGGATCTCCAGGGGCTTGCCCTCGAGGGCGATGACGGCCGTGTGGAGGCTCTGGTAGCCGTTCGGCTTGGGGACGGCGATGTAGTCGTCGAACTGGTCGGGGATCGGCTTCCAGAGGCTGTGGACGACGCCGAGGGCGGCGTAGCAGTCGCGCACCTCGTCGACGAGGAGCCGGATGGCGTAGACGTCGTAGATCTCGCCGAAGGCCGCTGTCTTGCGCTGCATCTTCTTCCAGATGCTGTACAGGTGCTTCGGGCGGCCGTTGAGGTCCGCCACGATGCCGGCCTTCTCGAGCTCAGGGGTCAGGATCGCCATCGCCCGCTCGATGTAGGTCTCGCGGTGGCGCCGGCGCCCGTCGAGGTTCGCCGCCAGCTCGCGGTAGCGCTCGGGATCGAGCGCCTTGAACGACAGGTCCTCCAGCTCCCACTTGACCTGCCAGATCCCCAGCCGCTCGGCCAGCGGCGCGTAGATCTCCATCGTCTGGCGCGCGATCCGCTGCTGCTTCTCGGGCGGCAGGCCGCCGAGGGTGCGCATGTTGTGGAGGCGGTCGGCGAGCTTGATGAGGACGACCCGGATGTCCTGGGCCATCGCCAGGAGCATCTTCCGGATGTTCTCCGCCTGCTGCTCTTCGTGGGAGTGGGTCGAGAACTTCGACAGCTTCGTGACGCCGTCGACGAGCTGGGCCACCTCGGCGCCGAACTGCTCCTCGATGTCGGCCAGGCTGCGCTCGGTGTCCTCGGGCACGTCGTGCAGCAGGGCGGCCTCGATGGCGGTGGAGTCGAGGCCCAGGTCGGCGAGCGTGAAGGCGGCGGCGATCGGGTGGGTGACGTACGGCTCGCCCGTGGCACGGACCTGCCCTGCGTGGGCGGCGACCGCGAAGTCGAAGGCACGGCCGACGGACGTCGTGTCGACGTTCGGCCCGGAGGCGGCGACCGCGGCGACGAGCTCCCGGCGCAGGACCGGCAGCGGCCGGAGCTCCGGGCGGTCGCGGCGCGAGGACGAGGAGCGACGCGGCTTTGCCGCCGGCGGTTCGGTCGGCGTTGGAGCGGCGGCGGGCAGCTGCTCGAGCGACATCGGTCCGCCGAGAATAGCAGGGCGCGCTCACGCACCCGCCGCGCCGGGATCGAGCCTACTCCTCCACGGGGCCGGCGTACCCCAGCTCGGCCAGGAGCCGCTCGGCGACCCGGCGCTCGTCCCACGGCCGCTCGTGGTCCGCGTAGAGGATGCTCCGCTCGTGGCCCTTGCCGGCAAGAAGGACGACGTCGCCCGGACGAGCTCTCGTGAAGGCGGCCCGGATCGCCTCCTCGCGGTCCGGGACGAGGAGCAGGCTCTCGCCGCGGTGCCTCCCGGCCTCCTCGGCGCCCGATGCGATCTGCCCCAGGATCGCGAGCGGGTCCTCGCCACGCGGATCCTCGTCGGTGGCGACGACAAGGCGACAGCGCTCCCCGGCGACACGTCCCTGGATCGCCCGCTTGGCGACGTCGCGCTCGCCCGCCGACCCGAAGACGGCGATCAGCCCGCCGGTGCCGGTCGCCAGCGGAGCGAGGGCGTCGAGAGCCGTCGCGAGCGACGCCGGCGTGTGGGCGTAGTCGACGACCACCGCGAACGGCTGGCCGCGATCGATGCGCTCCATGCGACCGCGGATGCCCGGGAAGGCGGCCAGCGCGGCGGCGACGGCCTGGACGTCGAGCTCGAGGAGCTCGCCCAGGGCGACGGCGGCGAGCGCGTTGTGGACGTTGAAGCGCCCGACCAGCGGCAGCCGCAGGTCGACCGTCCCGCGGGGTGTCGCCACCTGGACGCGCAGGCCCGCCGCCGACTCCGCGACGCGGAGGGCGCGCACGTCGGCGCCGCCGCCGACGCCGCAGGTCACCAGGCGCGCCCCGGCGGCACGCGTCGCCGCGGCGAAGACGTCGGCCTCGGGGTCGTCGGCGTTGACGATCCCGCCCCGCGGCCAGGGCCGCCGGCCCGGCAGCGTCGCCGGCTTCGCGGGGCGGTCCGGCGCGCCGGCGAGACGCTCGAAGAGCGACCGCTTCGCCGCTCGATAGGCCTCGTAGGTGCCGTGGAGCTCGAGGTGCTCGTGGCTGAGGTTCGTGAAGATCGCCACGTCGTACGGGATCTCGCCGACGCGCTCGAGGGCCAGGCCGTGCGACGTCGACTCGACGACGGCTGCCGCGTCGCCGGCCGCCACCATCGCCCGGAGGGCCAGCTGCAGCTCGGGCGCCTCGGGCGTGGTGACATGGGCGAGCGTCTCGGCGCGGAACGGGCCGATCTTCTGCTCCGCCGTGCTGACGAGGCCGGTCGCGATCCCGGATGCCTCGAGGACCGCCACGGCCATGCCGGCGGTCGTCGTCTTGCCGTCCGTGCCGGTGATCCCGATCACGCCGAGCTCCCGCCCCGGGTCGCCGTACCACCAGGCGGCGACGACTGCCAGCGCGTGCTGGCTCCGGTCGACGAGGAGCTGGAGCGCATCCCCGGCGGCCGGGACCTGTCGCTCCACGACGACGGCGGCCGCGCCGCGGGCGACCGCCTGGCCCACGAAGTCGTGGCCGTCTGCGTGGGCACCCGGGACGGCGACGAAGACACCGCCCGGCACGACGCGCCGCGAGTCGTAGGCGATGCCGAGGATCGGCAGCTCGCCGGCCCCGGACGGGGCGGGCGAGCGCAGCCGTCCCGACGCGGCCAGCCGTGCGACGAGCTCGCCGAGGGCCCGCGGACCTGCCGGCTCGGCCGCCGCGAGCACCGCCCGCAGTGCCGCTTCGCCGCCATCGCTCATCGACGACGCTCCCCGCTGCCCACCGGCCGGGCCCGCCGCCCGCTCATGCCGCTCCGCCGCGGCGGCCGAGGGCGCGCGGGACGGCGCGGACGGCCCGGGCGGCCCGCTGCGTCCCGGAGGCGATGGCGTGGCGCGGGCGTCGCAGGACGCGCTCGTGCGCCCCGGAGAGCTCGATCCAGCTTCCCCCGAGGGACTGCTTGAACCGGAGCAGCCCGTACGTCGGCTCGCCCGGCAGCGGCTCGCGCCGGGCGCCCCGGACGTCGACGCCGCCCAGGTCCAGCTCGCCGCGGCCCTCGCGGGCCGCGACCTGGAGCGCGCGCCACAGGACGAGGCCCATCGAGCCCGGGTACGCCGACCGGAGGGCGGCCACGTCGCCGGAATGGCTGTAGGTCAGGCGCTCGCCGTGCCGGTAGAAGATCGCCGCCGCGACGGGCTCGTCCTCGGCCCCCCGTGCCTCCAGGAGGAGCAGGTGACCCGCCTCGAGCGCGGCACGCCACCAGGCGAGGGCGACGGGCGGGCTGCCGACCCGGAAGCCGCGTCGCGCTCCCGTCGCCACGAGGAGGGCATGGAATCGGCCGAAGGCGTCCTCCGCGGCGTCGGCCAGCCGGGCGGGCGCCGGAGCTTCGAGGCCGGGGCCCGGGTCGTCACCGGCGAGGCGGTCGTAGCGCACGACGCGGACCCCGCGTCGCTCGGCCGCGAGGAGCTGCTGGCGGGTCTTCGGGGCCATGCCGTCGAGGAGGAGCGGATCGCTCGCGCCGGGGGGGATCGCGACGCCCACGCGGTGGCGCGACGGGCCGATCTCCTCGACCTCCCGGAACCCGATCCCGGCAAGGAGCGCGGGGAACCCGGTGGCGGCCGGGATCTCGGGGTCGGCGGTCACGACGTCGAAGCCCGCTCCGCGGGCCCAGGCGGCGATCCCTGCCAGGCGGGCCGCAACTGCCTCCGGCGACGCGCCGCCCGTGACCGGCCCCTTCGGGACGTAGGCGCGGCCGCCGCCGAGCATCCGCCACCGGCGGCCGAGCACGAGGGCCGCGGAGCCGTCGTCGAGGAGCAGCCGATGCGCCTCCCAGCCAGTCCGCTCGCGATGCGCCGCCCAGGCCAGCGACTGCTGGACATCACCCCCGGGGACGTCCACCGTGCGGGCGTCCCAGCCGTCGAGGTCGGCCTGGACCGCTTCGCGGAGCACGCCGACGGACGGGGACGGGGCGCCCGTCGGCCCGGCCACGGCGCTCATCCGGCGTCCCCGCCATCGCCCGTCGCGGAGCCGGACGCGGCCCCGCCGGGCCCGAGGCCTGCCCGCGCCCGCGCCCACCGGACGCGCGCGCGCTGGGCCGTCTCGAAGACGCGCCGGCCGCGCGGGTCCAGCACCAGGTCCCAGCCGCCGACGTAGCGGACCTCGCGGCCGCCGAAGCCGGCCTTGAAGTGGGCGATCCCCGGATGCGCCAGGCCCCACAGGTCGTAGGTGGCGGCGCCCTCGTCGCGGGCGCGCCGGATCGCCTCCCACTTCAGGAGGTAGTTGGCCCGCAGCTCCGCGCCGACGGCGGTCATGCCCCCGTAGGGCTCGACGACCCGGCGTCCGCAGCGGACGAGGAAGAGGCTGGCGAGCGGCGTGCCGTCGGGGGCGACGGCGAAGAGGATCCTCGCCCGGCCGTCGGGGGCGAACGCCGCGTGGACGTCGCGGTAGGCCTGCTCCACCCGGATCAGGAACCCCGCCCGCTGCGCGGTCTCCCGGTAGATCTCGTAGAAGGGCGGGATCGGGTCGCCCGGGAGCTCCACGACGGTCACGCCGCTCGTGCGCGCCTTGTTCACGTACTGGCGCCACTTCTTGCGCAGGTCGGACCACAGCGCGTCCTCGCCGGCCGCCAGGTCGACGACCCGGCTCGTCGGCGGCTGGATGGACGGGGCGGTCCGCCAGCCCGCGCCCTCGAGCGCGGCGCGGAGGGCTCCGCCGGTGTCGTGTGGCCCGTCGGCCTCCACCTCGGGATCGATGCGCACGTGCGAGACGCGGCCGAAGCCGGGGCCCGCCTCGCGCAGAGCCGCGGTCAGCGCGCCGATCGCCGGCGCCGTCCACGCCTCGGCCACCGGTCCCCGGGGCGCATAGCCGTAGGCCCACGGGAGCGGACGCGGCCGCCGCAGCAGGAGCTGGAGCCCGATCCGCTCCCCCGGCCCGCCGGCGACCACCCGGCGCGCAAGCCAGCCGTTCGGCGCCTTGACCCGCGCCCAGCCGTCGAGCTGCAGGTACGACCCGTGCTCGGTGCCTTCGACGAAGGCGTCCCACGCGGCCGCGTCGCGACGGAGATCGGGTTCCGTGGTCATGCCGCGCTCCGCCGCAGGCCCGCCCGGACGAGGCGCACGATCGCCCCGAGCTCGGGCACGCGCAGCAGCGCCGCGAGGGCGACGTAGACGGCCAGGCCGGCTGCCCCGGCGAAGGCCAGCCCCAGCACGGCCTCGATGGCCGGGGGATCCGGCGGCAGCCCGCCGGCGACGAGATCGTAGGCCCGGTCGGCGACGAACCCGGCGGCGACCGCGGCGCCCAGGTACCAGAGGTGCGCGCGCCCCAGGCGCAGCAGCCCGAACCCGGCGTGCCGGAACCGGAACGCCGCCAGCAGCAGGATCGCCTCCACCCAGGACGCGACGGTCACGCCGAGGGCGAGCCCGAAGATGCCCAGCGGGTCGATGAGCAGGGCCGCGGTCCCGACGGCGACGACGACCGACACGAGCGCGGCACCGACCGGGATCCACGTGTTGCGGGCGGCGAAGAAGGCGCGGGAGAGGACGATGATCATGGCCTCCGACGGGAGCGCGCCGAGGAACCCCAGGAAGGCGGCGCCGGTCAGGGCGACGCCGCTGTCCTCGACGCGCCCGAAGTCGACGACGAGGTCGACGACCTGGAGCCCCACGCCGGCCGCGATGCAGGCGATCGGGATCATGGCGAAGCCGAGCAGGCGGAGGGCCCGGGTCACGAGCGCGACGTACTCGTCGATCTCGCCGGCGGCCACCCGGTTGGAGAGCGCCGGCAGGGCGACGATGCCCAGAGGGTACGCGATCGTCCCAAGCGGGATCTGGAAGATGACGAAGGCCAGGCCGAAGGCCCCGATCGCCCCGGGCTCGAGCGTGGACCCGAGGACCGTCAGGAGCACCAGGGTCAGCTGGCTGCCGGCCATGCCGATCGCCCGGGGACCCAGCAGCACCAGCGTCCGGCGCGCTTCGGCATCGCGCAGGTTGATGCGCGGCGTGTAGCGGAAGCCGACCTGCCGGAAGACCGGCCCGACCTGGACCAGGAGCGTCGCGACCGCGGCGGCGACGGTCCCCCAGGCAAGCCCGGCGAGCCCGAAGCGCGGGACGAGCACGATCGCGGCCGCGATCACGACCAGGTTGTAGGCGATCGGCGCGACGACCGACGCCGCGAAGCGCCCGGCCGAGTTCAGGATGCTGGTGGCGACCGCGGACAGGGCCAGGAAGATCGGGGCGAGGAGCAGGATCCGGGTCAGCTCGACGAGACGCTCGGTCTCCGCGGGCCCGAAGCCCGGTGCGATCAGCGGCGCCAGCTGCGGCGCCAGCGCGAAGGTGACCATCGCGAGCACGGCCAGCGAGACCATCAGCAGGTTCGCGATCGTCGAGACGACGCGCCAGGCCCGGTCGCGCTCCCCGGAGGTGACCAGGGCCGCGATCGTCGGGATGACGGCCGAGGCGAGGGCGCCCGCCGCGACGAGCTGGAAGAGGAAGTCGGGGATCCGGAACGCCGCCGTGTAGATGTCGAGCTCGCGCCCGATGCCCAGGCTCGCCGCGATCACCGCCACCCGCACCCAGCCGAGGATGCGGGACACGAAGAGCGCGCTGGTCACGACCATGCCAGCCCGCGCCAGGTCGCGCGCGGTGCCGCTCACCCCGGCTCCGTGCCACCCGCCCGCGGGTGGGCCCGGCGGTAGACGCTCCGCAACCGCGCCGGGGCGACGTGCGTGTAGACCTGGGTCGTCGCGAGGTCGGCGTGGCCCAGCAGCTCCTGGACGACGCGCAGGTCGGCGCCACCGTCGAGCAAGTGCGTGGCGAACGAGTGCCGCAGGGTGTGCGGCGAGGCGTCGTCGGGAAGGCCGGCCCGGACGCCGGCACGGTGGAGGCGATACCGGATCCCGCGGGCCCCGAGGGGCGCCCCGCGATGGTTGACGAACACGGCGTCCGCTCGCCGCGGGTCGGCGTCTCCCTGCGCGAGCAGAACGGGCCGCCCGTCGGCAAGGTAGCGCGCGAGGGCTGCCCGAGCCGGACGCCCGAGGAGGCTGACCCGCTCCTTGCGGCCCTTGCCGGCGACGCGGATCTCGCCCCGCGCCAGGTCCAGGGAGCCCAGGCGCGCCGCCGCCAGCTCGGAGATCCGGAGGCCGGCCGCATAGGCCGTCTCGACGAGCGCGACGTCGCGCAGGGCGAGGGCGTGGCGCAGCGCGGTGAGCGCGGTCCTCGCGCCATCATCTGCCCGGGCCCCCGACGCAACCGGCTCCGCCGCCGCTGCGTCCAGGAGCCGCTCCACCTCGTCACGGGCTAGGACGGCCGGCAGCCGGCGGGGCCGGCGCGGCGACGCGAGAGCCGCCCAGGGGTCGCTCGCCGCGAGGCCCGTCCGTCGCGCCCAGCGGTGGAACGAGCGGATCGCCGCGAGGCGCTGCGCCACGGTCGTGCGGGCGTGCCCCTCGGACAGCTCGGCAAGGTACGCCCGGAGCGAGACTCGATCGGGCGCCCGCCAGTCGATCCCGGCGGCGTCGAGCCAGGCCAGGTACGCAGAGACGGCCGTGGCGTAGGCCCGTCGGGTGTGCGGGGAGGCGTCGCGGGCGGCGAGGCTCGCCAGGAACCGCTCGAGCGCGTCCTCGCCGTTCACGCCGGGCGCGCCGCCTTGGCCCGCGAGGGCCTCGTCCGGCGTGGTCGATCCGAGCCGGCGACAGCCTTCCCGCGCCCGCCGGCACGCCCCCGCGCGGGCCGGGCGAGAGCGGCCGGGTTCGGCGTCCCTCCGGCGATCCGGCGGCCCGGCTCGATGGATTCGCCCGCGAGCGGGACGGTCGCCCCGCACGCCAGGCACAGGGCGGCGTCGTCGTCGACCCGGCTGAGCGGCGCTCCATCCGCGTCGTGGACCGGGCCCAGTGGCTCGCGCGAGGTCGTGTAGCGGCAGGTCGGGTAGCGCGAGCAGCCCCAGAAGACCGATCCGTCGCGCCGAGCCCGGCGCGCCACGAGGTGGCCCTTCTGGCACGTGGGACAGGCCGCCTCGAACGGCAGCTGGGCGGGCGGCGGCGGGCCATCCTTCTTGATGTAGCTGCAGTCCGGGTAGCGATTGCAGCCGACGAACGGCCCGAACCGGCCGCGCTTGGCGACGAGCTCCCCGCCGTCGGTCTCGCCGCAGGTCGGGCAGGCCTCGCCGATGCCGGGCAGGGCCGGCGTCTCCGGCTCCTCGCCGGGCAGCGGCCGCGACTCCTTGTGCTCGGGGAAGAGGCTGCAGGCGAGGAAGCGGCCGTTGCGCCCGAGCCGGATCACCATCGGGTGGCCCAGCGAGCAGACCTCGTCCGTCGCCTCGGTCGTGAAGTCGGCGCGGCGGAGCTCGCGCCGCTTCGTCTCGACCAGCACCCGGAGCGGCTCGTAGAAGGCCTCCAGGAGCGGCACCCAGGCCCGTTCGCCGCGGGCGACCTCGTCGAGCTCCTCCTCCATCCGTGCCGTGAACTCGAGGTCGACGTACGCGCCGAAGTGGTCGACGAGGAGGTCGGTGACGATCTCGGCCACCGGCTCCGGGTAGAGACGCCGCTCCCGGATGGCGACGTACCCGCGATCGACGATCGTGGAGATCGTGGCGGCATACGTCGACGGGCGGCCGATCCCGTTCTCCTCGAGGGCCTTGACCAGGCTCGCCTCCGTGTAGCGGGGCGGCGGCTCGGTGAAGTGCTGGGTCGGGACGACCTCCGACACCGTCGTGACGTCGCCGGCGTGCAGCGCGGGGAGCGTCCGCTCGGCCTCGTCCTCGGCGTCGTCGCGCCCCTCCGTGTAGACCGCGGCGAAGCCGTCGAAGAGCGTCCTGGTCGCGGTCGCCCGCAGGCCGTACGCGCCGGCGGCCAGGTCGACCGTCGTCGTCTCGAGCTCCTTCTCCTTCATCTGGCTGGCCAGGGCCCGCTGCCAGATGAGGCGATAGAGGCGCGCCTCGTCGCGGCCAAGGTGGGGCGCGAGTTCCTCGGGCTCCCGGGCAAACGAGGTCGGCCGGATCGCCTCGTGCGCCTCCTGGGCGCTGCGCGACTTCGTCCGGTAGACCCGCCCCTGGGGCATCGTGTAGGCCGTCCCGTAGCGGGCGGCGATCACCTCGCGGGCCTCGCCGAGCGCCTGGCCCGACAGCGCCACCGAGTCGGTCCGCATGTAGGTGATGAGCCCGACCTGCCCGTCGGGCGTCTGGACCCCCTCGTAGAGGCGCTGGGCGACCGACATCGTGCGCTTCGGGCTGAAGCCGAGCTTGCGGCTCGCCTCCTGCTGCAGGGTCGACGTCGTGAACGGCGGGGCCGGGCTGCGCTTGCTCAACTTCGTCCCGACCTCGTCCACGACGGGCCGGCTGGCGCGAAGTGCGCGAACGTGCTCCTCGGCGGTCGCGCCGTCGCCGATCTCGGGCCTGGCGCCGTCGATGCGGACGAGGTCCGCCCCGAACGGCGTGCCGTCCGGGGCCAGGAGCGTCGTCTCGATCGTCCAGTACTCGCGGGCGACGAAGGCGCGGATCTCGCGCTCCCGCTCCACCACGAGGCGGACCGCGACCGACTGGACCCGGCCGGCCGAGAGCCCGGAGCGGACCTTGCGCGAGATGAGGGGGCTCAGCGTGTAGCCGACGAGCCGATCGACGATGCGGCGCGCCTGCTGCGCGTCGACGAGGTCGCGGTTGATGGCGCGGGGGTTGGCGAAGGCTGCCCTGATCGCCGACTCCGTGATCTCGCTGAAGGTCACCCGGGAGAGCTTGGCCTCCGGGAGCGACGCCGCCTCGGCGACGTGCCAGGCGATCGCCTCGCCCTCGCGGTCGAGGTCGGTGGCGAGGAAGATCCGATCGGCCGAGCGGGCCGCCTTCTCGATCGCGCCGACGTGGCGCCGCGTCCGATCGTCGGGGATGACGTACTCGGGCGTGAACCCGTGCTCGACGTCGACGCCGAACTTGCCCTTGCCCGGGTTCTCGGGGAGGTCCCGGACGTGGCCGTAGGAGGCGAGCACGGCATAGCCCGGCCCGAGATAGCGCTCGATCGTCTTCGCCTTCGCGGGCGACTCCACGATCACGAGGTTTCGACTCATGGCGAGCGAGTCTAGCACCGGGGTCCGGCCGGTCGGCGCCTCGCGGCTTCGCCGCCGCGCCCGCGGGGGCGCGCGACGGAGATCGGGGGCCGAAACGGAGCCGGGCGGCCCGACCCGGATCTCAGAGCTCGCGGACGCGGCGCAGGAGCTCTTCGTCGAGCAGGATCTCCTCGGAGTCGTCGGAGGACGCGGCGAGGGCGAGCAGCTCGTCGGCCCGCTCCCCTGCCCCGCGGGGAGCTCCACGAACCGGATCTGCGTGTACGGGAACACGAAGGTCGACTCGCTGTGATCCACGAAGATCGGACGCTTGCGGTTCATGGTGCGCAGGTTGGTGCAGACGAGGGTGACGTCGCCGGGCAGCGGCGTCTCCAGCAGGTCCGCCACCAGCGGCTGCTCGTTGAAGAGGTGGATGACGGCATCGCGGATCATGGCCTCCGACGCTAGCATCGGGCAGCGGCCGTCGCCACGGGACGATCGTCACGGGAGGGACCCATCCGCCCGGACGCCGGCCAGCGAGCCGGCGAGCCCGTAGCGACCGAAGGTGGCGCGCACGAGGCCTTCCTCCTCGAGGCGCGTGAGGACAGCCAGGACCGTCGCGCCGGGAAGGTCCGCCGAATCGGCCAGGGCGTCCGCGGTCGTGGACCCGCGGAGGAGACCCCGGATGACGGCGGCCTCCGCCGGGCCGAGCCGGGCGAGGACCGCTCCCGCGTCGGGTCCCGCGGCCTCGCTCCGGTCCGGGCGCCGGCGCCGGGTCGCGAGCGGGACGCCGAACCCCAGGTCGTCGATCAGCTCGTCGATCCCGGCCACGACCCGGACCTCGCCCGGGTGGTCCCGGAGGAGCCGGTTGCAGCCCACCGACTGGGACCGGTCGATGGGCCCGGGGCAGGCGAAGACCGTGCGCCCCTGCTCGAGGGCCCAGCTGGCCGTGATGAGTGCTCCGCTCCGCTCGCCCGCCTCAACGACGATCGTCGCGTCGGCCAGCCCGGCGATGATCCGGTTGCGCCGCGGAAACCCGGCGGGCCGCGGCTCGGTGTCCGGGGGGAGCTCACCGATGACGGCCCCGCCGGAGCGCTCGATCTCGCCGGCCAGCTCGGCGTGAGCTGCCGGATAGAGGCGCGCGTGGCCGCTGCCCAGCACGGCCACCGTCGTCCCGCCGGCCACGAGGGCCCCGGCGTGGGCGGATCCGTCGATGCCGACCGCCAACCCCGAGACGACCGTCGCCCCCGTTGCGGCCAGGGCGGCCGCGATCCGCGAAGCCGCCCGGCGCCCGTCATCCGTGGGCCGCCGCGTCCCGACGATGGCAACGGCCCGATCGGCCGCCAGCGCCTCCAGCCTCCCCCGGACAAAGAGGACCGGCGGCGGGAGCTCGATCCCGCGCAGGCGGGCCGGATAGGCGTCCTCGTCGGCCGTCACGGCCCGCACCCCCAACGCGCCGAGCCGCGCCAGGAGGGCCGGTGCGTCGTCGCGGCCGGCGACGATGGCCGCGGCAAGCTCCGGCGACACGCGAAGACCCTCGGCGGCGGCCGCGGCCGCGATTCGCCTCGCCCCCGCCCGGCCGCCCGCCGCCGCCATGATGCCGCGGGCGCTGCCGACCGCCCGCAGCAGCGCCCCGAAGGTCACCGGTCCGATTCCCTCCACGGAGGCGAGCACGATCCAGGCGTCGCGCTCGGAAAGCGCACCACTCGGCGTCGCGCGGCGACCCGCAGACGGCTCGACGGGGGTCCTGGGCGCCGCATCCCTGCTCCGCGACGCCCCGTCTTCATCGTGGGATGCCCGCGCTCCGCCGGCCGCGACCGGCGATCCGCCGAGCGGGCCCGACCGTCCGACGCCCAGCACGTCAGGCGGCTCCGCGGGCGACGACGGCCCGATCCGTCGCCGGCGGCCGGTACCGGGCTGCTTCCTCGAGGTGCGGGGAGGCCACGCGGTCCTCGGCGGCGAGGTCGGCGATCGTGCGGGCCACGCGGACGAGGCGCTCGGTGGCGCGGGCCGTCATGCCCGCGGAATCCGCCAGGGCGATCGCCCGACGCTCGGCCCGCTCGTCGAGCCCCGCCGCGTCGCGGAGCGCGCGGCCCCGCAGGCGCCCATTGAGGCGGCCACGGGAGGCGATCTGGCGCGCCCGGGCCGTCGCGACCCGCGCGCCGACGCGAGCCGACGATTCCGGGTCCGCGGAGCGGAGCATCTCCCGCGGTGCGAGGCGCGGGACGCCGACCCACAGGTCGATCCGGTCGCGAAGGGGCCCGGAGATGCGCCCTCGGTAGCGTTCGGCAAGTCCAGCCGGGCACCTGCAGCGGTCCGCCGGATCGCCGTCCCACCCGCAGGGGCAGGGATTCATCGCCGCGACGAGCTGGAACCGCGCCGGGAAGTCGACGGCCCGCCCCACGCGGGCGACGCTGATGCGCCCCTCCTCCAGCGGCTGGCGGAGCGCCTCGAGCGAGGTACGATCGAACTCGGGCAGCTCGTCGAGGAAGAGCACCCCATGGTGCGCCAGGGTGACTTCGCCGGGCGTCATGCGCGGGCCACCGCCGACGAGCGCCGCATACGACGCGGTGTGGTGCGGCGCCCGGAACGGGCGACGCCGGACCAGCCCGTCGACGGGCCCGGTGCCGGCCACCGACGCGACGACCGTCGCCTCCCGCGCCTCGGCGTCGTCCAGCGGCGGCAGGATCCCCGGGATCGTCGAGGCCAGCATCGTCTTGCCCGAGCCCGGTGGACCGATGAGCACCAGCCCGTGGCCGCCGGCAAGGGCGATCTCGAGCGCGCGGCGCGCCTCGAGCAGGCCCCGCACCTCCGCGAGGTCGGGGTGGTCGGCCGGCGCGTCGCCCCGGGGCGGCGTCGACACCTCCTCGGGGACCATCTCCGTGCGCTGTCCCGGCCGGTGCCCTCCGACCCGGCGCCCACGCAGGACGTCGGCGGCCTCGGCCAGCGTGGCGACGCCGACGACCTCGATTCCGGCGACGAGGCGGGCCTCCGCGACCGAGGCTTCGGGCACGACCACCCGGCCGGCCCCGCGGCGGGCCAGCGCCGCGACCATCGGCAGGAGCCCCGGGACGCGGCGGACCTCGCCGCCGAGCCCGAGCTCACCGAGAAGAGCCCAGGTCCCGCGGGGACGCACCTGCTCGGAGCCGACGAGGATGGCGATCGCGATGCCGAGGTCGAGCGCAGAGCCGGCCTTCGGGACGTCCGCCGGGGCGAGGTTGACGGTGATGCGTCGAGGCGGATGGACGAAGCCGCTGTTGCGGAGGGCGCCGCGAACCCGCTCGCGGGCCTCCCGCAGGGCAGCGTCCGCCAGCCCCACGATCGTGAAGCCCGGCAACCCGGGCGCGACGTCGACCTCCACCCGGACGGGTCGCCCGTCGAGGCCGTGGAGCGTGGCGGCAAGGACGCTTGCGAGCATGCGCCGCACGGTAGGCCGGGGCGCTCATCGGCCGCTTATCTGCCGCTTGCCCGCGGCTCATCGACGCGCCAGGACGGCGGGGGCGCTCCCCGGCGCCGGGGACGCCCGGGCGTCAGCGCGCCGCGGCGGGCGCGGTTGCCGACGCGGAGGCGGCCGTCTTGTCGATGGCGCGGGCGATGTCGTGGAACGAGCGCCCGAGCGGGGAGTCCGACTTCGTCAGCATCACCGGAGCGCCCGAGTTCAGGGCGCTGATCGCCCCCCGGTACTCGTTGAGCACCTGGAGGTCGATCGGCCGCTTGAGGGCACCTTCGGCCGTCTTGGCGTTGATCCCGGTGAAGGCGTTGGCCCGGTTGAGGACCAGCTTGATCCGATCGCCCTCGTACCCGATGTGGCCAAGCGTCTCGAGCACCAGGCGCACGTTCTTGAGGCAGGAGAGGTCCGCCGTCAGCACGACGTACAGGTGCTCGGCGGCGTCGAAGACGCCGAGGTTGAGGTCGTCGAGGCGCTTGTCGACGTCGACGACGACATAGTCGTACATGCCGCGCAGCACGTCGATGATCGTGGCCATGTGCTCCTTCGTCACGAGCTCGGCGGTCTCGGGCGATGGCGGGGCGAGCAGGAGGTCGATCTTCGAGTCGTGCTCCACCATGACGCCCCGCAGGAGGTCCGCGTCGATGGACGGGGCGCTCACGACGTCGACGATGCTCTTGCGGTCGAGCCCGAGGTCCATGAAGACCCGGTGGTCGCCGAACTGCAGGTTGCCGTCGACCAGGCAGACCCGCCGCCCGAGCTCGCGCTGGAGCGCGATGGCGACGTTGATGGCGATGGTCGTCGTGCCGACGCCGCCCTTGGCGCCGTAGAACGCGATGACGCGTCCGAGCGGGGGCCGGCCGACCAGCAGGTCCCGCGGGGCGAAGCGCGCCAGCAGGCTCTTGATCCGGGCCAGCAGCTCGGCAGGATGGAACGGCTTGACCAGGTAGTCGTCGGCGCCCGCCCGCAGGCCCTTGATCTTCTGCTCGACCTCGGCCTCGGCGGTGAGCATGATGATCGGGACGTGCGACCCGCTCCCCTCCTCCGCCCGGATCTTGCCGGCCACCTGGTAGCCGTCCAGCTTGGGAAGCATGACGTCGAGGAGGATCAGCGCGGGGTCTTCCTGGCCCCACAGCTTGAAGCCCTCGGCGCCGTCCGACGCGACGACCACGTCATAGCCTTCCTGCTTGAGCGTGTAGCTCAGCAGTCGCTGGACGTTGGGGTCGTCGTCGACGACGAGGATCTTCGCGGCCATCCGGACCTCTCTGGCTGGGCCGGGACGGCACGTCGCGCGCCCGGACGCGCCCTATGGTACCGGACGGGGGTCCCGGTCGACCCCCGCCCGGTGGTACCAACGTTCGGAGGCTCAGGCGCCCGTCGTGGACGGCTCCTCCCCCGCCTGTGAGCCGGCCGCGATCGCGGCGCCCAGCCCGGCCGTGAGCGGACCCACGAGCTTGGTGAACTCGGCCGGGATGACGTACTTCGTCGACGGGCTGGCCCCGATGACCTTGAGGGCGTCGAGGTACTGCAGCAGCATCGTCTTCTCGTCGATCGTCCTGGCAGCGGCGTAGATCCGCTCCAGGGCCTGGCCGAAGCCCTCGGCGTTGAGGATCTGGGCCTGGCGCGTGCCCTCCGCCCGCAGGATGTTCGACTGGCGCTCGCCCTCGGCGGTCAGGATGGCGGCCTGCTTGGCGCCCTCGGCGATGTTGATCTCCGACTGGCGTCGCCCCTCGGATTCCGTGATGACGGCGCGCCGCGTCCGCTCGGCGGACAGCTGCCGGTTCATCGCCTCCTGGACGTCGCGGGGCGGCGTGATCTCGCGGATCTCGACCGTCGTCACCTTGCCGCCCCAGCGCTCGGTGACCTCGTCGAGCTTCGTGCGCAGGACCTCGTTGATCTGCTCGCGGCGGGAGAGCACCTCGTCGAGGAGGATGTCGCCGATGACGGCGCGCAGCGTGGTGGTCGCGACGCCCTGCAGGGCGCCGGCGAAGTAGGCGACGTTGACGATGCTCTTGAGCGGGTCGTTGATCCGCCAGTAGATGAGGAAGTCGACGTTGATCGGGGCGTTGTCCTTGGTGATCGTCGTCTGGCTCGGGACCTCGATGAACTGCTCGCGGATGTCCACCTTCACGGGCCGGTCGATGATCGGGATCAGGAAGCGCAGGCCCGGGTCGCGGACCAGGTGCTCGTTGGTCCGGCCGAGACGGAAGACGACCATCTTCTCGTACTGCTGGACCACCCGCACCGAGAGGTACAGGATCACCAGCACGATGGCCAGGAGGAAGACCAACGTGGCGATCGTGATGCCGAGCTCCACGGGCGGGCTCCTTTTCGACTGCTGCGATGACGGGACTGGTCAGGTTGCCGGCGCCGCGTCGGCCGGCTCGACGTAGAGGGTGAGGCCGTCCACGCGGACGACCCGGATGGATGCGCCGCGCGGGATCGCGCGGCCGTCGGTGCTGCGGGCGGTCCACTCCTCGCCGACGGCAAGGACCGAGCCCACGGGGTCGATCGGCCGGGCAACCTTTCCGCCCTGGCCCACCACCTGCAGCGACCCGACGAGGATGGGGCTCTGTGGCGCATGGCGGCTCCGGTAGGCCACGACCGTGATGAGGGCGGCGAAGGCGCCGGTCGTGCCGACGACGGTAAGGAGAACCGGCAGGGCCACGCTGACGTCGGGCGCGGTCGGCGTGCCGGGCTCGGTGTAGAGGGCGGCCGCGCCCAGCGCCACGCAGATGACGGCCCCGACCGCGAGGAGGCCGTGGCTGGTGATCTGGGTCTCGAGGAGGACGAGGACGAGGCCCATGCCGATCAGGAGCAGTCCGGCGACGTTGAGGGGGAGGCTCCCGAAGCCGATGAAGGCCAGGACGATGCAGATGGCCCCGATGATCCCGGTGGCGAAGTTCGGGTTCTGCACCTCGAAGATCAGCCCGTAGAAGCCGATCGTGAACAGGATGAAGGCGATGTTCGGGTCGGAGAGGAGGTGCAGGAACCCCTGGAGCGGGTTCATCGGCACCTCGACGGGGACGGCATCGGCGGTCGCCAGGGTGACGGCCTGCCCGCCGGCGACGGTCACGGTCCGGCCGTCTGCGTCGCGCAGGACCTCCTCGATCGTCGCGGCGATTCCGTCGACGGCGCCGGCCGCCACCGCCTCCTCCGCGGAGTAGCTCTTCGCCTCGCTCACCGTCGAGACCGCCCAGTCGACCGGGCGCCCGCGGGCCTGGGCGATGGCGGTGATGTTGGCGATGGCGTCGTTCTTGACCTTCTCGCCCAGCGTCCCTCCGATGTCCTCGCCGCTGCTCGAGATCGGGCTGGCGGCGCCGATGTTGGTCCCCGGCGCCATCCAGGCGAGGTTCGCCGACAGGGTGATGAACGTCCCGGCGCTGGCGGCCCGGCCGCCGGCCGGGGCGATCCAGACGATGACGGGCAGGTCCGCCTCCAGGAACGTGCTCGTGATCTGCTGGGTGGCGTCGAGGCTCCCGCCCGGCGTGTTCAGCTTGACCACCACGACCTCGGCGCCCTCGCGGGCGGCCTTGGCCACGCCGTCGGAGAGATAGCCCGCCATGACGGCGTCCACCACGCCCGTCGTCGGCAGCACCCAGGCCTCCCCGCTCCCGTCGGCGGCGCGCACCGGCGCGACGGCCCCCAGCACGAGGCCGACCGTCCCGAGCCCGAGGGGCACGAGCGGGAGGAGGCGCGCGAGGGTCGCCAGGCGTCGCAGCATGCTTGCTCGCCGCAAGTATCGCATCCGCAGTGGAGCGGTCCGACAGTGCCGGGTGTCAGGACCCGCGCAGGGTTTGGTTCCCGCTTCGCGACCCCTCGCCGCGGATGCCCGCCGCGCGGCCGCTCACGAAGTCGAACACCAGCTGGCTCCAGGTCTCCATCCGGTCATAGACGGCCAGCAGCGCGGACGGGGCGGCGAACGTCCCCTCGAGCTTCTCCGTCTCCCGAACGGTGACCTGGCGGCCCTCGGCATCGGCCAGGTACACGACGCCGAGGTGGACCCGGCCGACGTCGGTCTCGTCGTCGTTGAGCAGCCCGAGCAGGCGGAACTCGGGCACGAAGTCCGCCGCCAGCTCCTCGTTCCACTCGCGGACGAGCCCGCCGGCGAGGTCGGCGTCCCCCGGGTTGAGGTGGCCGCCGACGCCGATCGAGAAGCGATCGTGGAGCCGCTCGTCGCCCCCCGCGCGGGTGCGTCGCATCAGGAAGTAGCGGCCCCGGTCGCGCAGGACGAGGTACGGGATGACCTGCTTGAAGCGCGGGTCGCGCTCCATCGCCGCCCGCGGCGCGAAGCGGCCCTCGGCGGCGATGACGTCCAGGTACGGCGCCGCACCCGGCGCCAGGATGCCGCGCCAGCCGCCGGAGCCCATGATCCGGTCGCGCGGCACGACGAGAACCTGCTCCTCGCTCACTCCGCGTCCTCGAGGCGCGCCCGCGCAGCGGCGAGCCGGGCTCGAAGGCCTGCCTCGTCGGGGAGGCCGTCGGGTCCTGTCGCCTCGAGGAGGTCGAGCCACTCGTCGAGCCGGTCGCGGACGCTGCGCAGGTGACCGGCGAGCGGAACGGCGTTGGTCCGGGCGATCCCGGCGCCCATCGCCGGGTCCCCGCGCGCCAGCCGCGTGGCGCCAGCCCAGCCACTCGACGCCAGGCGGGCGGCCGTCTCCCATCCGGCGGCGCCCGGCTCCCCCGGTCCCCCGGCCATCGCCTCGACGAGGGCGGCTGCAAGCACGAGCGGCGCGTGGCTGATCGCCGCCACGGCCGCGTCGTGGTCGGCGGCGGTCAACCGCACCGGGAGCGCCCCGCAGGCAGCCGCGAGCGCCTCCACCGCGCGGATCGCGGCCTCGTCGGCGGGTTCGGGCGGCACGACGACCCAGGGCCGGCCCCGGAAGAGATCGGCGTCGGCGGCGCCGAACCCGCTCGTCTCGCGGCCCGCCATCGGGTGGCCCCCGACGAACCGGAGCCCCAGCTCGGCCGCCCGCTCGACGAGCAGGACCTTGGTGCTGGCGACGTCCGTGATCACCGTCCCCGGGGGGAGCACGTCGCGAGCGCTGCGGGCGAGCTCGGCCAGCAGGTCGAGACAGGCGCTCGGCGGCGCCGCGAGGACCACCAGGTCGGCGCCCCGGACGGCGCCTTCGAGCGAGCCGGCCGCCGAATCGATGACCCCGGCGGCGAGGGCGGCGCGCGGCCCGTCCCCGCTCGGCGTCCACGCGCGCACGGGCCAGCCCGCTGCGCTGGAGCGCACGCGCCAGCGAGCCGCCGATGAGCCCGAGGCCCAGCAGCGCGACGCGCGCGTCGGTCACGTCGGCTGTCGCCGCCGGCCGCGCCTGCGCTCGGCCACGCGGCGCTCGCCCTCGCCGGCAGGTGGCCCCGGATCGTTCGGCGGGTTCTGGCGCCGGATCCACTCGCGCCGCTCGATGTCGCGACGGTCCAGGTTCATCGGGGCCCCGCAGCGCGGGCAGCGTCGCTCCTCGAAGAAGAGCGACCCGAGCGGCTGTGTCGCGTAGATCTGGCGGCCGCAGCTCCAGCAGGCGAGGCGAGGCATGACCTCATCCTACGCCGCGCGCGCCGAGGCGGGCGGGCGCTTCAGGCGCCTGGGCGGCGTGGCGGAGCGCCCCTCCGCCCGGCGTCAGCCGACGACGGGGAGCTCGCGCAGGGCCGCGGCGACGGCCTCGGCGGGGTACTCGTAGTCCTCGAGCGAGCCCGCGAGGTACTTCTCGTAGGCCGAGAGGTCGAAGTGCCCGTGCCCCGACAGGTTGAAGGCGATGACCCGCGAGACGCCCTCTTCGCGGCAGCGCAGCGCCTCGTCGATGGCCACCCGGATCGCATGGTTCGACTCGGGCGCCGGCAGGATGGCCTCGCTCCTGGCGAACTGCACGCCGGCGGCAAAGCTGGCGTTCTGGTGGATCGCCCGGGCCTCGATGAGGCCCTGGTCCTTGAGGAGGCTGACCAGCGGCGACATCCCGTGGTAGCGCAGCCCGCCGGCGTGGATCGGCTCCGGCATGAAGCCGTGGCCGAGCGTGTACATCTTGACGATGGGTGACATCTTGGCCGTGTCCCCGTAGTCGAACGCGTAGACGCCGCGGGTCAGCGACGGCGCCGCCTCGGGTTCGGCCGCGATCACCCGCACCGACGACTCGCCGCGGAGGTTGCGCCCGATGAACGGGAACGTGAATCCGCCGAAGTTGGAGCCGCCGCCGGTGCAGGCGATGAGGATGTCAGGCTCCTCCCCGGCCAGCGCGAACTGCTCGAGCGCCTCGAGGCCGACGACCGTCTGGTGCAGCAGGACATGGTTGAGCACGGAGCCCAGCGAGTACTTCGTGTCCTCGCGCATGGCTGCGTCCTCGACGGCCTCGCTGATGGCAAGGCCGAGCGAGCCCGGGTTGTCGGGCCACTCCGCGAGCATCCTGCGGCCGACCTCCGTCGTCGGCGACGGGCTCGCGACCACCGACGCACCGTACGCCTCCATGAGCATCCGGCGATACGGCTTCTGGTCGTAGCTCGCCCGGACCATGTAGACCTTGACCTCGAGGCCGAACAGCGCCCCGGCGATCGACAGGGCCGTCCCCCACTGGCCGGCACCGGTCTCCGTCGCGAGGCGCGTGACGCCCTCCTCCTTGTTGTAGAAGGCCTGGGCGATCGCGGTGTTGGGCTTGTGGCTGCCGCCCGGGCTCACGCCCTCGTACTTGTAGTAGATGTGGGCGGGCGTATCGAGGACCTTCTCCAGCCGCCGCGCCCGATAGAGGGGGCTCGGGCGGTAGAGCCGATACGCCTCGCGAACCGGGTCCGGGATCTCGATCGCCCGGTCCGCGCTGACCTCCTGGGCGATGATCGCCATCGGGAAGAGCGGGGCCAGGTCGGCGGGCCCGATGGGCTGCATGGTCCCCGGGTGAAGGACCGGCGCCGGCGGGACGGGGAGGTCGGCCACGATGTTGTACCAGGAGCGCGGGATGCGGTCCTCGTCGAGCACGAACTTCGTCTGATCGGTCGCCACTGGTCGCCTCCTGGGGGCAGGGTCGGTGGTCGCGAGTCGCCGGCCAGCCGCCGCGGCGTGGCCGGGTGCCGAGGCTACCCCAGCGACGGTCGTCCGTGCAAGGCGTCCGCGCGCAGCAGGGACGTCGCCAGCGGGAGGTAGCGGGGCGCGCCGCGACCCAGCTCGCTCCGGTAGACGACGAGCCGGTCGGCCGTCCACGCGGCATCCAGCCCGGCCGCCGCCTCCGTGAGCGCCGCGACCGCGCCGGCCGCGCCCGTGATCCCGTCGGCGCGCGCCAGCGTGAGATGGACGCGGAACGGACGCTCGTCGCGCGGCCAGCCGCGTTCCGCCATCTGATCGCCGAGCGCGGCGGCGAGCTCGGTCAGCTCCGGCGTCCCGGCGGGGATCCCGAGCCAGACGACGCGGGGCCGCGCCGCCGTCGGGAAGGCGCCTGCGCCGCCGATCCGCACCGCGAACGGCGCCAGGCTTGCGGCGGCCGCCTCGGCCGCGGCCGCGACGTCGGGCACGCGATCCGGCGGAGTCGGGCCGAGGAACCGGATCGTCAGGTGCAGGTTCTCCGTGACGGCCCAGCGGAGCCGCCCCGCGGCGGGCACGCGCGGGTCCGTGGCGACCGCGTCGACCAGGGCCCGGACCGCGTCGCGGGCCGCGTCGCCGAGGGGGACGGCCACGAAGACGCGAAGGTCGCCGGGCTCCCCGGGCGGGTAGCGCCAGCGCCCGCCGCCGCGATGCTCAGCGGCCGTCGGCCCGCTCCCGTCGCCATGCCTCGCGGTCGGCCCGCAGGACCTCGAGGGCCCGCTCCCGGTCGCGCCAGCCGACCACGTCGGTCGCCTTGTTCTCCAGGAGCTTGTAGGTCTCGAAGAAGTGCTCGATCTCGACCAGGCGGTGCGGCCGCACCTGCTCCAGGCGCTCGATGTGGGCCTGGTGCGGGTCGCCGATCGCGACGCACAGGACCTTGAAGTCGAAGCCCATCTCGTCGCGCATCTCCAGGCCGCCGATCGGGCGGGCCCAGACGTGGCATCCCGTGAAGGTCGGCTCGTCGATCACGAGGAGGGCGTCGGTGTGGTCGCCGTCGTCGGCGCGGGTCCCCTCGATGAAGCCGTAGTCGAAGTTGTAGAAGACGGCGGACGACAGGACCCGGTTCAGCCGGAAGACGCCGGCCTCCTCGTCGAACTCGTACTTGTTGCGGCTCCCCCGTGGGATCTCGACGACGATCTCGACGACTTCCGGGAACGCGGCCTCGTGCTGCTCGGTCATGGCGACACGATACGGCACGCGGCCCTCGCGGGGCAGCCCCTCCGGCGACCCGCGGGACGGCAGGCGACAACGCACGCGAACGCCGCATCAGCCGTGACGAAGCCGCGCCGCTCAGGCGAGCGTGCGCGAAGGCGGAGTCGAGGACCGGAGCGAGCGCACCCAAGGTGCGTGAGCGAGAACCGCAGGCGACAACGCACGCGAACGCCGCATCAGCGGCGCCGCTACTCGTTGTAGAGGCGCTCCTCGATCAGCTTCTCCTGCACCGTTCGGCCGCTGGGGTCGAAGCAGGAGAACTCGAAGTGCTTCTCGTACTCGAGGTCGACGTTGTCCTGGCCACCGCGGTTCTTCTCCACCGAGAGCACCACCCAGTCGCGGAAGCGCTGCGCCTGGTACGGGTTGAACTCGATGTTGACCTTGGCGACGATGTGGTACTTCTCGTTGAGGATCACGATGATGTCGGCCTCGTAGTTGATGGCCGACGAGCCGCGCAGGTGGTGGTTGCGGAGCCGGGCCGCCTTGAGGCCCTCCTTGTCAGCCGCCACGATCGCGATCATCCCGACCTGCTCGGTGAGCGCGATGTCCTTGAGGCCGTTGACGACGATCGTGACCTTCTCCGACTCCGTGTTCGGCTCCGGGATCAGCGGCACCTTCTGCAGGTAGTCGACGAACACGAGCAGCTGGCGGCCGCCGGAGAGGTCCTTGTGCATCTGCACCAGGCGCCGGATGTTGTCGACGGTGCTCGCGGTCTGGGTCCCGCGCATCAGGAACAGGTTCTGGCCGTAGCGCCCGATCCGGTCGAGGCTCGGTCGCAGCCGCGGGTTCGAGGCGAGCTGCGGGCCCGGTTCCGCCCTGCCCCTCGGCGACCCACGAGCCGAGGATCTCGCGCCGCACGTCCTGGATCTTGATCGCCCCGGTCTTGTGCGGCAGGTGGGCCAGCGCCGACTCCATGGCGATCAGCCGATTGAGGAGGTAGTGCTCCTCGTGCTCGAAGCAGATGTAGAGCACGTTGGCCTGGCCGCCGGACGCCACGTTGCGGGCCATCTGGAGGGCCATCGTCGTCTTGCCGGTGCCCTGCGCCCCGCCGATGAGGAACAGCTCACCGGGACGGATGCCCGGCGCCGATCGTCTTGTCGAGGGGCGTGAAGCCCAGCGGGATCGGCTGGTAGTCGGAGAGGTCGCCGGACGTGATCCGGTCGTTCAGGTTGACGAGCACGTCGAGCGCCGAGCGGGGCACGAGGCTCCCGGTGTCGGCGTCGAGGCGCCACTGCGTCTTCGGCCCGCGGGCGGCGGGCTGCTCGATCTCGGTGCTCACGCGTGCACTCGCTCCCCTGGCGTAGCGGACGGCGGGGCAGGCCCCCGTACCCGGATCCTAGCACCCGTGCGGGCGCCGAACACCCTACCGGAGTACCATCCCCGACCCCCCAGCCGACCGGGTCAGGCGGGCGCGGAGGCGAACTCGTCGAAGAACCGGACCAGCGCCCGGATGCCGCCCTCGAGGTTGGCGAGGTCCATCCACTCGTTCGGGGCGTGGAAGTTGCCGTTCGGGCGGCATGAACCCCATGACCGTGACCGGCAGGCCGACGATCGACGCGAAGCTTGCGGCCACCGGGATCGAGCCACCCTCGCGGACGAAGAGCGGGGGCCGGCCGAACGTCGCCTCGAGCGCCCGGGCGTAGGCGCGCGTGGCCGGGTGGTCGGTGGGCGTCAGGGTCGGGCGACCCCCGCCCTGGTAGACGACCTCGACGCGGACGCCCGGCGGGGCGATCGCCAGGACATGGTCCCGCAGGAGGCGCGAAGATCGCGCTCCGGGTCCTGGTCGGCGACGAGCCGGCAGGTCACCTTGGCGGACGCCCGCCCGGGGATGATCGTCTTGCTTCCCTCGCCGGAGAAGCCGCCCCAGATCCCGTTCACGTCGAACGTCGGGCGGGCCCCGCGGCGCTCCAGGGTCGTCCAGCCCGTCTCGCCGGCGAGCGCCGGGACGTCGAGGGCCGCGCGGTAGACCTCCTCGTCGAACGGGAGCGCGGCCAGCGCCTCGCGGTCGGCCGGCGAGAGCGTCACGACGTCGTCGTAGAAGCCCGGGATCCGGATCCGGCCGTCGGGACCCTTCAGGCGCGCGATGATCGCCGCCAGCGCGTTGATCGGGTTCTCGATGACGCCGCCGTTGACGCCCGGAGTGGACGTCCTGGAACGGGCCCCGGACGTGGATCTCGGCCGCGCAGATGCCGCGAAGCCCCACCGTGATCGCCGGCAGATTGCCCTCGAAGAAGCCCGAGTCGGCGACCAGCGCCACGTCGGCGGCGAGGCGGGCCGCGTTGGCCGTCAGCCACGGGTCGAGATGGACGGAGCTCGACTCCTCCTCGCCCTCGAAGACGAGCTTGAGGTTGAGCGGGAGCGCGCCCCGCGTGGCGAGGAGCGCCTCCACGGCGGCCACGGCCACGGCGATGTTCCACTTGTCGTCGGATGCCCCGCGGGCGAGGACACGCCCGTCGCGCACGATCGGCTCGAACGGCGCGGCCTCCCACTCGTCGAGCGGGTCGACCGGCTGCACGTCGTAGTGCCCGTAGAGGAGGACCGTCGGCGCGCCCTCCGCGTGGAGCCAGTCCGCGTACACCATCGGGATGGCCGCCGGTCTCGCGCGACCTCCACGTGCTCCATCCCGACGGCCCCCAGGTCGCCGGCCAGCTGCTCGGCCGCCCGCCGGCAGTCGGGGGCGTGCTCGGGGATCCCGCTGATGCTCGGGATGCGCAGGAACTGCAGGTAGCGCTCCAGCCGCGCTGCCCCGCGGTGGCAATCGAGATACGCCTCGACGTCGACGAGGGAGGAGGTCACGGCACGTCTCCGCTGGGGGCCCGGAACCACCCGGGTGCGCCGGCATTATCGGCGCTGGGCCGGGGCAACGGCGGCCCGAGCGCGCCGAGGGGCGGGCCGGAGCCCGCCCCTCGGTCGTACGCGGTTGTGCGTGGTCAGGCCGGCTGGGCCGTCGGCTCCGGCGGCCGGCCCTTCGGCCAGCTTCGGGACGACGCCGTGGATCGGCTCCTTCGGCGGCAGGTCCGAGAAGAGCGCCTCGAACTCCAGGCCGTCGAGCGTCTCCTTCTCGACGAGCGTCTCGGCGAGCTTGTCGAGCTTGTCCCGGTGGCCGTCAGGACGTCCTGGGCACGGGCGTAGGCGGTCTCGATGATGCTCCGGACCTCCTCGTCGATCTGGCGCGCGACGTCGTCCGAGTAGTTGCGCTGCTCGCCGATCTCGCGGCCGAGGAAGATCATCTCCTCGCGCTTGCCGTAGGCCCGCGGCCCCATCCGATCGCTCATGCCGAACTCGGTGACCATCCGGCGGGCCAGGTCGGTGGCCTTCTCGATGTCGTTGCTGGCGCCCGTCGTCGTGTCGCCGAAGACGAGGCGCTCCGCGGCGTTGCCGCCGAGCATGCCGGCGATCTTGTCCTCGAACTCGGTCTTGCTCTGGAGGTAGCGGTCCTCCTGCGGGCAGGGCCATCGTGTAGCCGAGGGCCATGCCGCGGCTGATGATCGTGACCTTGCTGACCGGGTCGCACTTGGGCAGGATCCGCTGCACGACCGCGTGACCGCCCTCGTGGTAGGCGATGATCAGCTTCTCGGCGTCGGAGATGACCCGGCTCTTGCGCTCGGGGCCGGCCACGATCCGCTCCAGGGCCTCCTGGAACTCGGACATCCCGATGAGCTTCTTGTTGCGGCGGGCGGCGAGGATCGCCGACTCGTTCACGAGGTTCGCGAGGTCGGCGCCCGGAGAAGCCGGGCGACTGCTTGGCGACGTCCTCGATGGCGATGGCCTTGTCGAGGGGCTTGCCCTTCGTGTGGACCCGCAGGATCTCGACGCGGCCCTTCATGTCGGGGCGGTCGAGGATGACCTGGCGGTCGAAGCGGCCGGGCCGGAGAAGGGCCGGATCGAGGACGTCCGGCCGGTTCGTGGCGGCGACGACGATCACGTTGGTGTTCGTGTCGAAGCCGTCCATCTCGACCAGGATCTGGTTGAGGGTCTGCTCGCGCTCGTCGTGGCTGCCGCCGAGGCCCGCGCCGCGCTGCCGGCCGACCGCGTCGATCTCGTCGACGAAGACGATGCACGGGGCGTTGCGCTTGGCCTGGTCGAAGAGGTCGCGGACGCGGCTCGCGCCGACGCCGACGAACATCTCGACGAACTCGGAGCCGGAGATGCTGAAGAAGGGCACCCCGGCCTCGCCGGCGACCGCGCGGGCCATCAGGGTCTTGCCCGTGCCCGGAGGGCCCACGAGGAGGACGCCGCGCGGGATGCGGGCGCCGAGGGAGTTGAACTTCTCGGGGTACTTGAGGAACTCCACGACCTCCTGGAGCTCCGTCTTCGCCTCGTCGACGCCGGCCACGTCCGCGAACGTGACGACGGTCTTGTTGCCGAGGAACATCCGGGCCCGGCTCTTGCCGAAGCTCATGGCCTGGTTGTTCGTGCCCTGGGCCTGGCGCATCATGAAGAAGAGGAACCCGCCGATCAGCAGCACCGGCAGCAGCGCGCCGACGAGCAGGCTGATCCACTGCCCGGTCTGGGACGCCTCGATGCCCGAGAAGATGATCGACGACGCGGTCCTGGCCGCCGGCCTCGGCCGCCTTCAGCACGTCGCCGTAGACGTCGGTGAAGCCGATGCCCGGGACGACCACGGTGTACTTGGTGCCGTCGGTGGGCGTCACGTTGAGCCGCAGGTCCTGCTGGGCGACTTCCTTGACGTCGCCCTTCGACACGTTGCCGAGGAATGTCGAGTAGGGCACCGACGTGTCGCTCGGCGACGACATCAGGAACGTGTACAGCAACGCCACGGTGCCCACCACGAGGACGAGCATCACGATGCCGTTGCGCATGAACTTTCCGTTCAACCTGGCCTCCGGGGCAGCGGAGCCGCCGGCGCTCCGGACGGCTTCCAGACGAGTATATCCCGCGTCGACGTCCCGCCCTTTCGAGGGCTCCCGGCGGGGAGCGCCGGCCCGGGCGCGCTGCGTCACCGTCCCTTACGCATGCGGCCGCGCCGCGGATGTTCCCGCGCCCGGTAGCATTCCGACGTGACCTCCGCATCGGACCGACCCCCGTCCCGCGCCGGCCGTTCCGCTCGGCTGCGCGGTCGCCTCCGGTCGTCGCCGCTGGCGCCCGTGCTCCGGCCCGTCGCCCGGGCCGTCCGTCGCGTCGCCCGGGCCGTCCGGCGCGTCCGGCACGCCTTCGCCCGGAGCCTTCTGCGGATCGCGACGCGGCTCGACCGCGGCGTGCTGCCGGCGCCGCCACCACCGCCCGCCACGTCATGGGGCGTGATCCCCATCGTCCACAAGCCACGGCCGGCCCCCGAGCCGCTGCCCGCCGAGCTGCCGCCCCCGCCGGTCGTCGAGGAGCCGATGCACATCGTCCGGACCATCCTGCCGGTTGTCCCGCGCATCCGCTACGACGTCGACCTCTTCGAGCAGCTCAACGCGGAGTACGCGTCCCGCCCCCTGGTCCCGGAGCCGCGCCGCTACGACCACGAGGCGATGCTCGCGTCGGCGATCGCGCGCCTGCGCGCCGTCCACCGGGCGACCGACCTGCGCGACAAGACCGTCCTCGAGATCGGCTGCGGCGGCGGCTACGAGCTCTGGTACGCCGCCAGCAGCCTCGGCGCCGACGCCTGGGGCATCGACGTCGTGGAGCGCCGGTCCTGGGAGGCGCTCGCCGGCGAGCGCGTCCACCTCCAGGTTGTCGACATGGCCGCGAGCAACCCGTTCGCCGAGAGGACCTTCGATCGCGCCATGTCGTTCACGGCCTGGGAGCACATCGAGCACCCGTACCGGATGCTCGTCGAGACGCACCGGGTGCTGCGCCCGGGCGGCCTCTTCTGGATGAAGGCGAACCTCCACCGGGGTCCCCAGGCCTCGCACCTGTACCGCCACATCCTGTTCCCGTTCCCCCACCTGCTCTTCAGCGACGACGTGATCGCCGACGCGCTGGCCCGCCGCGGGGTCGAGGTCGATGGGGCCGCCTGGGTCAACCGGCTCACCTGGGCCCACTACGAGGCCTACTTCCGGGAGGTCGGGTTCCGCATCCTCGCCCTGAGGTTCCGCGAGACGCCCCTCGACGAGGAGCTCTACGAGCGGTTCCATCACGTCCTGGGACGCTACCCGCGCTGGGAGCTGAGCAGGGACTTCTTCGAAGTGGTCCTCGAGCGGGGCGACCCGCCCCTCCATACGTCTCACAGCTAACCGCGTTCGAGCGCGGGCCGCCGGGCGCGAAGAGGCCGGCCCGGGGGCCGGCCAGGATGGGAGACGGGGTGGTAGCAGGGACAGGATTCGAACCTGTGACCTAGCGATTATGAGCCGCTTGCTCTGCCGCTGAGCTACCCTGCCACGGCGGCCAAGTATAGACCATGGTCCGGCCGGCCTCCCCGGATGCCCAGGCCCGTCAGCGATCCGGGCCGGGCCCGAAGAGGACCTCGAGCCACGACTCGAGGGGCGTCGGCGCCTCCTCGTCGGCGCCGAGCCGGCGCGCCGGCGAGCCGGGTGCGTCCGGCGCCAGCGACGGTGCGCCCGGCGCAAGCGCGACGGGGCGCTCCTTGCGCGATCCGAGCTGGTAGGCGCGCGCCTGCTGGAGGACCCAGCGCTCCTGCGTGACGAGCGCCAGCTCGCGGCGCAGCGCCTCGGTCTTCGCGGCGGCCGCCGCGTTCCGCGCCCGATCCGCGGCGACGTCCGCCGTCGCCTGGGAGGCCGCGGCCGCCTGGCCCGCGAAGGCAACGACGATCCAGGCGGCGAGGGCGACGACCGCGACCCAGGCGATCCGCCGCCGCGAGATCCCGGCGATCCCGAGGCCCGCCAGGGACGGCGACGGCGCGGTGTCTCCGGCCTCGGGGGCGGCAATCGCGGGCGCGTCGTCCGGTGTCGTCGACGCCGTTGGCTCGTGGGGTGCTGGGCTGGGGTGCCGCGGCATTCGGGAAGCGTAGCTGCGCACGCACGGAGTGTCAACCGCAGCGGCGCGTGCCAGACGAGGTGGCACGCCGTGCGTGCAACCTGCCGCCATCCGTGCTCCCCACGGAGTGCTACACTCGCCGCCATTTCGAACACCTGTTCGTTCTTCCATGAGGCAACCCGCGATGCGAACGTATGCCCCCGCCGACGTCGAGGCCGTCCTTGCCCGTGCCCTGGAAGAGCCGTCGCTCGCGCGGGGCGTGCTGCACCACGCCGTCGAGCCTGCGCGCGGCGCCGTCACCGCGCCCTTTCCCGGCTGGCTGGATCCCCGGATCCGCGCCGCGCTCGCCGCCCGGGAGATCGACGCTCTGTACACCCACCAGGCGGAGGCCCTGGAGGCCGTCCGGGCCGGCCGCGACGTCTGCGTCGTGACGCCGACGGCGTCGGGCAAGAGCCTGTGCTACGAGCTGCCCGTCCTCCAGGCCCTGACCGAGGATCCTGCCGCGCGGGCGCTCTGGCTGTTCCCCACCAAGGCGCTCGGCGAGGACCAGGTCACGGCGTTCCGCGAGCTGACGCAGGCGGCGGGGCTGGCGATCGCGACGGCAACCTACGACGGGGACACCCCGACGCCGATCCGTTCGTCGATCCGGACCGCCGGCCAGGTCGTGGTGACGAACCCCGACATGCTCCACGCGGCGATCCTCCCGCACCACACGAAGTGGTTCCAGCTCTTCGAGCAGGTCCGGGTGATCGTCATCGACGAGCTGCACACGTACCGCGGGCTCTTCGGGAGCCACGTCGCCAACGTCATCCGCCGGCTCCTGCGGCTCTGCGCGCACTACGGCTCCCATCCGGTGATCGTCACCTGCTCGGCCACGATCGCCAACCCGGGCGAGCTGGCGACCCTCCTCACCGGCCGGGCCCCGGTCGTCGTCGACCGCAACGGGGCGCCGAGCGGCGAGCGGCACGTCCTGTTCGTCGACACGCCGGTGATCGATGCCGCGTCGGGCGCGCGCGGCTCCGCGCTGACGCTCGCCCAGCAGCTGGGCGCTCCCGTTCATCCGGGCCGGCCGACAGACGATCGTCTTCGCCCGCTCCCGGACGGCCGTGGAGGTCGTGCTGACAGGCCTCCGCGAGGCCCTTCGCCAGCACCACGGGCCGCGCACCCGGGTCCGCGGCTACCGGGGCGGCTACCTGCCGCCGGAGCGCCGTGCGATCGAGGCCGGGCTTCGCGACGGCGAGGTGATGGGCGTCGTGAGCACCAACGCGCTCGAGCTCGGCGTGGACATCGGGCGCCTCGACGTCTCCGTCCTGGCGGGATACCCCGGCTCGATCGCCGCGACCTGGCAGCAGATCGGGCGCGCCGGGCGGCGCCAGGACCGTCTCGCCGCGATCCTGGTCGCGTCGGCCGCACCCGTGGACCAGTACGTCGTCCACCACCCCGAGTTCCTCCTCGACCAGCCGCCGGAGGAGGCCCGGATCGACCCCGACAACCTCCACGTCCTCCTCGCGCACCTGCGGGCGGCCACCTTCGAGATGCCGTTCGAGCCCGGCGAGGTCTTCGGGCCGGCGCCCGTCGACGACCTGCTGGCCTTCCTCGCCGAGAGCGGGCACGTGCACCAGGGCGACGACGGCCGCTGGTACTGGAGCTCGGAGAACTTCCCCGCCTCGGAGATCTCGCTGCGCACCGCCGCCCCCGAGAACGTCGTGATCATCGACACCACGCCGGACCGCCCGCGCGTGCTGGGCGAGGTCGACCTGTTCTCCGCCCAGGTGCTCGTCCACCAGCACGCCATCTACATGCACGAGTCGGCCCAGTACCACGTCGACCGGCTCGAGTGGGGCGAGCGCAAGGCGTACGTCCACCGCATCGACGCCGATCACTACACGTACGCGAACCGGGCCGTGACCCTCAAGCCGCTCGACGTCTTCGCCGAGGCGCCGGTCACGGGTGGCCGCCGCCTGCACGGCGAGGTGATGGTCGCCAGCCTCGTCACCTTCTACAAGAAGCTCAAGTTCGGCACCGACGAGAACGTCGGCTGGGGGCCGATCGACCTGCCGGAGATCGAGCTCCAGACGACCGCCTACTGGGTCGCCGCGGACGGCCTGCGCGGGCCGTGGCGGCGCGAGGAGCTCGACGTCGCGCTGCTCGGCGCGGGCCGGGCGATGCAGACCGTCGCGAGCGTGCTCCTGATGGTCGACCCGCGGGACCTCGGTCTCGTCACCCAGGTCCGCTCGCCGCACGCGGAGGCGCCCACGATCTACCTGTACGAGGCGGTGCCGGGCGGCGTCGGCATGGCCGAGCGGCTCTGGCGCCGCCACGACGACCTCGTGGCGGGCGCCGCCGACCTGATCGCCGCCTGCGGCTGCGAGACCGGCTGCCCGTCCTGCACCGGGCCCCGCCCGGCCGGGGCGGAGGCGGAGCTCGATGCCCGGCGGCTCGCCCTGCGGCTCCTCGCCGACCTCGGGGCGCCGGCCGCGACCCCGATCACGTCGACGGCCGTGGCGTGAGCGACGCCGCCACGATCGCCCGGCGGCTGGCGCTCCTGCGGGCGGGAGCGGCGGCGAGGCGCCGGGCGGACGAGGGCTCCGCGCCACCCGCGGCCATCGCTCCCCTCCCCCGGCCCCGGGGCGCCGAGCTCGCGGAGCGGCTCGCCGCGGCCGTGGATGGCGAGGTCGTCCGGACGGCCGCCGGGTACGTCGTCCGGGTCGAGCCGCCGACGGCCACGATCCCGCTCGAGCGACCCCGCCTCGCGACGCTGCCGGGCCAGCCGCCGCCCGACGTGCCGCTCGTCTGCCTCGACACGGAGACCACCGGCCTCGGCAGCGGCGCCGGCACGCTCGCGTTCCTCGTCGGCCTCGGCTGGTGGGTGGGCGACCGGTTCCAGCAGCTCCAGCTGCTCTGCCCCGACCACGGCGACGAGCCGGCGCTCCTGGCGGCCGTCGAGGCCGCGATCCCTCCCGAGGCGTGGCTGGTGACGTACAACGGGCGCGGCTTCGACTGGCCGCTGCTGACGACGCGCTACCGGCTGCTGCGGCGGGATGCGCCCGCGCACGCGGGCCACCTCGACCTGCTGCCGCACGTCCGCCGGCTCTTCCGGCACCGCCTGGGCGATGCCCGGCTGCAGACCGTCGAGCGGGAGATGCTCGACGTCCACCGCGAGGAGGACGTGGCCGGCTGGGAGATCCCGGATCGCTTCCTGGCGTTCGTGCGGGGCGGGCCGGCCGAGCCGATCGCGGCCATCGTGACCCACAACGCAGAGGACGTCCGGTCCCTGGCGCGCCTCCTCCGACACCTGGACGTGCACTACGCCGACGCCGACCGCCGCCCGTTCGCGCCCGCAGGTGACCTGTTCGCGCTGGCGCGGGGGTACGCCCGCGAGAGGCGGTTCGAGGACGCCCTCGGCTGCCTCGACGCGGCCGAGGCGCGCTGGCGGCCGCCGGCGCTCGGATCCCCGGCATGGCCGTACGGGGCGCCGCTGCCGGCGCCGACCACCGTCTCGAGCGAGCAGATCCGCTCCGAGCGGGCCCGGACGCTCCGCCGCATGGGTCGCCACGACGAGGCCGTCACGACCTGGGAGGCGATCGCCCGGGGTGGTCGCACCGACGCCGTGCGCGCCTGGGTCGAGGTGGCCAAGCTCCGCGAGCACCTCCTGCGCGATCCGGCCGGCGCGCTCGACGCGACCGCGGCCGCCGAACGACTGCTGGACTGGCTGCGCTCGCTCGACGCGCCTGAGCCGGCGCTCGAGGCCGCGCTGGCGATCCGCCGGCGGCGGCTGCTGCGACGACTGCGGCGGGCGGGGCGTCCGGCGGTGGCGGCCGTCAGCCCGGCAGGGGCCGCCTGAGGGCGTCCCGGACCTGGACCAGCGTCGGCACGCCGGCGAGGCCGAGGCCGCCCACGTGGACCGCGGCGACCGCGGCGGCGAACCTCAGGGCCGCCGGGAGGTGCGGCTGGCGGCCGGCCAGCGCCGGTGCGATCCGGGCCGCCAGCAGGGCCGCCAGGAAGGCATCGCCGGCCCCCGTCGTGTCGACCTCGCCGCCGCTCGGGAGCGCCGGGAACGAGCGCATGCGCGGCGTGCCCGGGCGGACCGTGAACGCGACGCCACCGCGCGGTCCGCGCGTCAGCGTGCAGAGCGTCCCGGTCCGCAGCAGGCGCAGCAGGCCCCGCAGGTCGACGGCCGGGTCCAGGTCCTCGACGCTCACCGACACGAGGTCGGCCCGCCGCAGGAGGGCCCGCGGACCGGCGGATCGCGCGCGGACCGGCGAGCCGCGCTGCAGGTCGCGCAGCAGCCCCTGCCAGCCGAGCGCGACGACCGCGCCGGGCGGGATCGCGGCCCAGCCGTCGGGGAGCTCGTCGGCGACGGGCGCGAGGTACCAGGCGGGTGCGGCGCGCCACGACGGCGGGAGCGCCGCGACCGGCAGGGGGCCGCCCGGATCCTCGCACCGGACGGTCCTGCCCGCCGACGTGTAGGCGAGCTGGAAGACCGGGCCGCTCGGGCAGCCGGACGGGGTGGATCTCCGCGCCGGCGTCGCGGAGGAGGTCGAGCTCGTGCGCATCGGCGGCGGGCGCGTCCACGCCGAGCACGACGCCGACGCGGAGGCCCAGCCGGGCCAGGACGAGCGCGCCGTAGGTGGCGCCGCCGCCGAGGCGCCAGCCGCGCGGGTCGCCGGGGTCGAGGTCCCGGGACGCGGCGCCGACCACGACGATCGCGGGAGCCGGCCCGTCGGCCGCGGCACGCCGGGGCTGGGCCACGTCGGGGTTCGCGGCCGGCGCGGCCGGACCGTCCTTCGGGACGCCGTCGGCGGCCGCCTGGACCGGTGCGATGGCCGGGAGGGTGCCTGACCGTCCGTATACTGGCCGGGGCGGTTCCAGAGACGAGGAGACCACGTGTACTTCTACGAGCTCCACGAGGGCGACGACGCCACCTACTCGGACGTCCTGCTGGCAAGCGAGGAGGAGATCGCGCCGGAGGAATTCTTCGACCTGGTCCAGGCGGTCCGCCGTCGGATCGCGACCGGTTTCGAGGAAGATACGCTGATCGAGGCCATCGCCGTCGAGCTCGAGCGCGAGTGCGGCTTCATCTACGTCTCCGACGAGCGCCTCGTCGCCGCGGTCAACGTGTCGACCGACGAGGACGAGAACTTCCTGATCGCGACGAGCGACGACGAGCTCGAAGTCGCTGGAGGGCGGCCTCGACTATCGCGGCGTCTTCGTGGAATACGCCGGCGACGACGACGTCCGCAACGACTGACCGGCCTCGCGGGCGGACCCCGTCCGTCCCCTACTTCGAGAAGAGGATCTCGATGACGTCGCCGTCGCGGACGCGGTACGTCCTTCCCTCGGAGCGCAGCTTGCCGTGCTTGCGCGCCTCGGCGGTGGTGCGGAGGGCGATCAGGTCCTCGTAGGGCACCGTCTCGGCGCGGATGAAGCCCTTCGCGAGGTCGGTGTGGATCGCCCCGGCGGCATCCACCGCGGTCGCCCCGTCCGGCACCGGCCAGGCGCGAACCTCGTCCGGCCCGGCGGTCAGGAAGCTGATGAGCCCGAGCAGCCGGTAGGACAGGGCGATGACGCGATCCAGGCTGCTCTCGGTGATCCCCAGCTCCTCGGCGAAGACGGCCGCCTCGTCCGGCTCGAGCTGGCCGAGCTCCATCTCGATCCGGGCCGACAGGGCATCCACGAGGGCGTGGCGGTGGTCGTAGCGGCCGGCGATCTCGGCCACCAGCGCCCGCGCCCCCGGCAGCTCGCCCTCGCCGACGTTGAGCAGGACGAGGACCGGCTTCTGGGTCAGGAAGCGGAAGCCGCGGAGCGCCTTCTCCTCGTCCGCGTCGAGGCCGGCGTCGCGGATCGGATGGCCCTCGGCGAGGCCGACCCGGATTCGCTCCAGGATGACCGCCTCGCGTTCGTTCGCCTCGCGCTCCGCCGGCGTGCCGTGGCGGCCGGTGCCGCGCAGCCGCTCCAGGCGCCGGTCGACCATCGACAGGTCGGCCAGGACGAACTCCAGGTCCAGCTGCTCCAGGTCGCGCCAGGCGTCCACCGACCCGGCGGGATGCGGGTGGTGCGGGTCGTCCCAGGCCCGGACGACGTGGAGCAGGGCGTCGGCGTCGCGCAGCCGGCCCAGGTGCTCGGCCGGCAGCTCCTCCGTCCCGATCCGGCCCTCGGACGACGGCCGGCGGCGCCGGCAGGTCGATGTACGTGACGTCGGCGTGGACGATCTTCTTCGGGTGGAAGATCTCGGCCAGGCGGTCGAGGCGCACGTCCGGCACCTTGACGACGCCGACGTGGAGCTCCATCCCGCCGAACCCGCCGGTCTGGGCGTCGCCGCGCGTGAGCGTGTTGAAGACGGTCGTCTTGCCGGCGCCGGCGAGACCGACGATCGCGATCTGCATGGCGTCAGTATCCGGCGCCGGGATCGACCGTGTTGAGGAGCGGCTCACCGGCGGCGTAGCGGCGCAGGTTCTCGACGAACAGCTCCACGGTCCGGTCGAGCACGCGCCCGCTGGACCACGACGTGTGCGGTGTCACGATGACGTTGGGCAGGCCGTAGAACGCCGAGTCGGGCTGGAGCGGCTCCTCGCGGAACGCGTCGAGGACGGCGCCGCCGATCGTGCCCTCGCGCAGCGCGCGGAGGAGGGCGCGCTCGACGATGAGGCGGCCGCGGGAGACGTTCACCAGCCATGCCGTGCGTTTCATGAGGGCCAGCACGCGGTCGTCGACCAGGTCCTCGGTCGCCGGCGTCAGCGGCACGGCGAGGATCACGAAGTCCGACGCGGCGACCACGTCGCCGAACGCCTCGGGCCCGGCCAGCTCCACGCCCGGTGGAAGCGGCGGCTCCCCGGGGCGCGCGGCGCCCGACCGCCGCGTGGCGAGGATCCGCGGCCCGAAGGGCGCCGCGAGCTCGGCGATCGCGTGACCGATGCTGCCGAACCCGATGATCCCCAGCGTCGTGTCGCGCAGCTCGCGGCCCTCCAGGGGCTGCCAGGTCCGCTCGGCAGCCAGCTCGAGGAGCTGCGGCAGCCGACGGTTCACCGCCAGGACCATCATCAGGACGTACTCGGCGATCGGGCGGCTGAAGACGCCGCGGGCGTTCGTGATCGTCAGCCCTCGCGACTGCCCCGCCGGCGTGAGGAGCCGCTCGATGCCGGCCGCGGCCGAGTGGACCCAGCGAAGGTCGGGGGCGCGCGCCAGGAGGCGCTCGAAGGCGTCCGTGGCGAGCCAGCCGTGGAGCAGCACCTCGACGTCGTCGATCGGGCCGTCCGCGAGCCCCTCGCGCGAGATGGAGACGATCCGCGAGCCGGGTGCCGCGGCCCGGATGGCCGCCATGTCCTCGGCGCGGTACCGCGCGGAGAGCACCGGCGTGAGCGCGATCGCCCGCGGGACGCCGCCCGGGCCGCGGCCGGGGCCGGTCACGGCCGCGCCCCCACGACGCGTCGCACCCAGCGCTCGGGCCGCTCCAGCTCGCCGTCTCGCGGCAGCGTCTCGGGTCCCTCCCACAGGCGGCGCAGGCCGGCGGGGCCGGCGGCGCGCTCGCACGGCCGCGACGAAGCGCTCGCCGCGGGCGTACTGCTCCATCTTCAGGTCGAGGCCGGTGATCCGCAGGATCGCCCGCTCCATCGGCGTCCGGGTCGCCCGCCGGGCGTGGAAGCGCCGGCTGATCGTCTCGACGTCCGGCACCAGGTCGCGGCCGACCTCGTCCATGACGTGATCGGAGAACCCCTCGAGCAGGCTCATGACCGTCTGCGTCTCCCGGAACAGGCGCCGCTGCTCGTCCGACATCAGGCGCTCCAGCCAGTGCCCGTCGCCGCCGCGGATGGCGCGCCCGAGCGCCCGCGAGGCATCCCGTCCCAGGTCCGCGGCGCTGTGGGAGAGACCGCCCAGCTGCTTCTCCAGGCGCTCGGCCAGGTACGGGCGCAGCCAGGGGTGCGCCTCGAACTCGAAGGCGTGCGTCGTCTCGTGGAGCGCGATCCAGGTCCGGAACGGCTCCAGCGGCACGCCCAGCGCGCGGGCCGTGTGCCGGATGTTCTCCTCGACGAAGAGGAGCTGGCCCGGCTCCGCCTCGGCCGAGAGGAGCGCGAGGTCGTACTGGCCGAGCACGCGCTGGCCCATGAAGCCGAGCAGGAGCCCGAACTGGCGGGTCGTGATCCAGCGGTTGGCCAGCGCGATGGACGCCTTCCCGAGGCCGGCGCCGGGCGGCACGATCTGGTCGAGGAGGTCGCCCTCGAGACGGCCGAAGAGCCCGGAGAAGGTGGAGAGGTTGGCGCGGACCCAGCCGGCGCGGTCGACGACCGCGACGCGCTCGACGATCCCCGGCAGCGGCGTCTCCAGCGCATGCTCCAGCGCCGGCACCACCCGGTGCATCGACGCCACGTAGAGCGGGCCGGCGGCCGCGATCTCGGCCGGCTCCAGGCGCCCGGGGGCGTTGCGCAGGCGGGCCTCGGCCAGCCGCTCCACGGCGTTCCAGTCGACCAGGCCGGTCCGCGCCTGCGCCTCCGCGCGGCGGCCCAGGACGGTCACGGCGGCGCCGAGCGCGGCGCCCACCAGGAAGCCGGCCTGCCAGGTGCCGCTGGTGGAGGGCCGGCCGGAGCGGCGCGGTCCGGTCATCGACGCCCGGCGGCGCTCATCGCGCGACCGGCTCCAGCTCGATCGACTCGACCGCCGGGAAGGCGTCCCCGAACATCCGCGCGGCGATCCGCGCGAACGCCGCGACGTCCCCGGTCGTCATGACCCGGTGGATCGGCGGGGTTGCGCGGATGGCCGCCGGGTGGTGCCCCTCCCGACCGGCGTCGGCCGCCGTGCCCCGGGTGGAGCCCGGCGCCTCCAGGCCGTTCACCGAGAGCAGCTCCGCCAGGGCGCCGGCGGTCGCCGTCGCGGAGTCGACGATCGCGACGCCCTCGCCCACCGCCGCCTGCAGGACCGGGCGCAGCAGCGGGTAGTGGGTGCAGCCGAGGAGGAGCGTGTCGATCCTGGCCGAGCTCGGCAGCGGATGGATGAACTCCCCGTTCTCGTCGCGGCGGCCCAGCAGCGGCGCCAGGGCGTCGGCGACGGCGGCCTCGGCCTCCGGGCCGGCGAGCCCGCCGGCCTCGACGAGCGGCACCAGCGCCGGCGTGGCGTGCTCGTAGACCTCGACCGCCGGGTTCTCCTCCTTGATCGCGTCGAAGTAGGCGTGCGACCGGATCGTCGCCGGCGTGGCGATCACGCCGACCCGCCGGGTCCGCGTCGCGAGCGCGGCGGCCTGGGCGCCCGGGCCGGATCACGCCCAGGACGGGCGTGTCGTAGCGCCGCCGGTACTCGCCCGAGGGCCACGGCCGTCGACGTGTTGCAGGCGACCACGAGCGCCTTGACGTCCTCGCGGACGAGCCGGTCGAGCGCCTCCGTGCTGAAGCGCCGCACCTCGTCGTCGGGGCGGATGCCGTACGGCGCCCGGGCGTTGTCGCCCAGGTAGATCGTGGACTCGCCGGGCAGGCGGCGGAGGATCTCGCGGAGGACGGTCAGGCCCCCCACCCCGGAGTCGAAGACGCCGATCGGGCGCGGGTCGGCCACCGGCTCAGCGCCGCCCGGCGGGGACGGGAGTCGGCGCTCGACCAGGACGGCGGCCAGCTGGGCGATGTCGCGGCTGATCGGGGCGTCCGGGTTGGCGAGGACGAAGGGCAGGCCCTCGTTGTTGGCCTGCACGACGAGCATGCCGTCGGACACGATCGTGTGCTCCGGCACGCGCCCGAGCGCGCGCGCGAGGTCCTCGGCCGCGATCCCGCCGGTCGAGTCGGCGCGGTTGACGACGTAGCGGACCTTGGACGGCCGGGTAGCCGATGGCGCGGAACGCCTCCGCGACCGCCAGCGTGTTGCGGATCGTCGTCGAGTCGTAGGTCACGATCTCGAGGATCGTGTCGGCCGCATCGAGCAGCGCCAGCGGGATGTCGCCGAGCGCCGACGGCATGTCGACGACGACGGCCCCGTAGAGGCGACGCAGGAGCGAGAGCGCCTTCTCGACGTCGCGCACGCTCACCATCTCGGCCATCTCCACGCGCGGCGGGGCGAGGAGGATGTCGATCCCCGACGGGTCGCGCCAGAGGACGTCCTGGAGGTCGGACTCGCCGATCCGGTCGGTCGGCAGGTCCAGGATCGACGGGGCGTCGGCGGGAACGCGGAGGAGCGAGCGGAGGTCGCCGAACTGGAGGCTGCCGTCGACGAGCGCGGTCCGGGTGCCGGCCTGGCCGAGGGCGACCGCGAGGTTGAAGGCGAGGGTCGTCTTGCCGACGCCGCCCTTCGGCGCATAGACGACGAGCAGCTTCGAGCGGATCGAGTCGTTCGCCACCTGGGCCGCCTGGTGGATCGAGACGACGACGTTCACCAGCTCGAAGCCCGAGAAGGGCATCCCCAGGACCGCATCGATGCCGGCGGCCGGGTTCTTGACGACCGGGCTCTGGGGCACCGTCACGACGGCCACCGGGATCCCGAGGCCGGCCTCGCGCATCTGCGCGACGACCTTCTCGCCCTTGGTCCGTCCCTGCAGGAGCCAGTCGACGATCACGACGTCGGGCCGCAGCTGGCGCGCCTGCGAGACGGCGCGCCCACCGTCGGTGACGACGTCGACGAGCTTGATCTGGCTCTGGGCATTGAGCAGGCCGCGCACGTACTGCGCGACCTGGGGCACGTCCTCCACGAGGAGAAGGCGGATCGGACCGGCTGCAGCGGACATCGCGCCGGACGATACCACGCTCATCCCGCCTCGCCGGAGCCCGGCATTCGGGCGATCACGACCGCCCGATCGTCATGGGGTCCCAGCGGCTCGAGGTCGTACCCGCCGGCGATCAGCTCCACGCCGAGGCCGGCGGCCTCGGCCATCGCCCGCAGCTCCTCGACGGTCACGAGACGCACGACGTCGCGGCGGACCCAGCGGCTGGCGGGCTCCCCGGGATCCCCCTCCTCGTAGATCGTGGTCAGGGCGACCGTCTGGGTCGCCGCGTCGTGCTGGGCGGCCGCGGTCTTGGTCACCCAGCGCCCCGTCTCCGGGTCCGGGCGGTGGTACTCCAGGTGGAGACGGCCGTCGTAGCGGGCCAGGTCGTGGGCGTCGGGCAGCCACGTGTCGACCACGGCCAGGCCGCCCGGCTCCAGGTGCGCGGCGAGGGCCTGCCAGGCGGCCCGCTGGGCGGCGCGGCTCGGCAGGAGAAGGATGGAGTTGAGGCCGATGAACGCCAGGCGGAAGCGCCGTCCCAGCCCCAGGTCGGCCGCCGCCACGTCGCCCAGGACGATCTCGAGGCGGGCGGCCGTCCCGGCGCCGGCCGCCTCCGCGCGCCGGCGGGCGCGGGTGAGCATCGCCGGATCGAGGTCCACGGCGGTGACGGGGTGGCCGGTCTCCGCCAGCGGCACGGCGATCCGGCCGCTCCCGGCCATCAGCTCCAGGACCGGGCCGTCGGCCTCGGCCGCCAGCGCCGTCCACATGTCCAGGTCGCCGGGGTCGTCCTGCAGGTCCAGGTCGTACAGGCGCGCCAGCGCCTCGGCGGGGGTCTCCGTGGGCGTCCGGTCGTTCGACGCGGTCATGCGATGATCCTACGCCGTGGACGCGCCCCGGGTCGACGGCGGACGGCGGTCGGCCGCGCCCGGCAACCTCGGTCGCTGCGCGGGCCGGTCCCGCGGCGTGACCGCTCGGGAATCGGGCGGATCACGCACGGCGCGTCCGCTGGAGTCGAGGTTCGTCGTCAACCTCGGTGCATGCCGGCGGGGGATCCCAGCAGCTTGGCCGCTGGCACCGGCTTGTCCAAGCGACGTCCGCGAGAGGCCGCACTCCGGGATGCCCGGACGCCGGCCGCACGCCGGGACGCGGGCCGCACTCCGCGCCCCGGGACGCCGGCCGCACGCCGGGACGCGGGCCGCACGCCGCACGCCGGGACGCCGGCCGCACGCCGCCTCCGGGACGCCGGCCGCGCCCGGCCGCACGCCGAGGGCCGCACGCCGGGGCGCTGCCGACTCCGGACGCGGCGCCCTGCCGCACCCCCGGCGCCCAGCCGCTCGGAGCTCCTCCCGGCGGAGACGCCGGGCCCCTCGCCTACCTCGGCGTGAAGCGCACCTCGCGGCCGGCCGCCTTCTTGACCGCCAGCGCCGAGATCGTCTCCAGCGCGCAGCGGTTGGCAGCGGCCGCGGTGATCTCCGCGTGGTCGTAGGGCGGCGAGACCTCGACGATGTCCATCCCGGCCAGCTCCACGGCCCCGACGATCCGGCGGATCGCCCGCAGGACCTCGCGGGTCAGCATGCCGCCGGGCTCCGGTGTCCCGGTGCCGGGCGCCATCCCCGGATCGATCACGTCGATGTCGACGGAGAGGTAGACCGCGTCCGCCCCGTCGAGCGCCTCGGCGATCGCGTCGTCGATCACCGCATCGGCGCCGCGCTCCTCCATCTCGCGCATGAGGTGCCAGCGCATCCCCTGGGCCTTCATCCACTCGAAGACGTCGACCGGCGGCCAGTAGCCGCGCAGGCCCACCTGGACGAAGTTCCTGCCCGTCACGGCGCCGCTCTCGATGAGCCGCCGCATCGGCGTCCCGTGCCCCGCCAGCACCCCCCAGTCCTCGGGGGCCGTGTCGGCATGGGCGTCGAAGTGGACGATCCCGATGCTGCCCGGCCGGCGGACCTCGGCGATCGCGGTGGCCGAGGGCCAGGTGATCGAGTGGTCGCCGCCCAGGACGATCGGGATCGCGCCCGTCTCCGCGACCTCGCGGACCTTGCGGTAGATGAAGGCGTGACCGCGCTCGATCCAGGCCGGGATGATGTTGGCATCGCCGGCGTCGACGACCGTCAGCACCTCGAACGGCTCGACGTGACCCAGCTGGAGCGAGTTGATCGAGCCGGACGAGTAGTTGGCCGCCCGGATCGCGCGCGGGCCGAAGCGGGCGCCGGGCCGATGGCTGACCGCATCGTCGAAGGGCGCCCCGACGATCGCGACGTCGACGCCGCGCCGGCGGATCTCGGCCGGGTCGGTGACCCAGGGCAGGTTGGAGAACGTCGTGGGACCGACGTAGGTCGGCAGGTCGAAGTCGGAGAAGGCCTCGAAGTCGCGGTCCCACCCGTTCAGGTGGCCGTAGTCCGGGTCGGGAAACGCGTCGGGCGCGCGCCAGCCCTCGGATCCCCCTGCGGCGGGATCGTGGCCGTGCCGGTCGGTCACGCGAAACCTCCTGGCGACCGGGCGACGGAGCGGGCGCTGGGCCCGGGCGTCGCGGGATGCGTCGGCCGCCGGTGCGGGCGCCGCCGGTTCGTGTCCGCCGTCCAGCGGGGCGCGCGGGGATGATAGCGCGCGGCGGGCCGGGAGCGGACCTACGAGGTGGGCGCGCCGGGGGCCGGGGCCACGGCGGGCGGCACGGCCCCGGCCAGCATCAGCTCGTTCATCTCGACATCGAAGAGGTAGGTCCGGTCGGCGACATACCTGCCGCGGCGCATCTCCGAGACGTCGACGCCCCGGCCGTGGAACGCGCGGCCGTCATGCGTCGTCGCGTCGACCTCGAACTCGGTCAGCACCGTGTTGGTGAACCCGAGCGCGAACGGGTTCACGAGCGCCTCGTGCACGACGCGATACTCGAACGTCGCGACGGCCGCGAACCATGCGTCGAACCACGCGCGCCACGCCTCCTTGCCCACGAACGTGCCGCCCCACGGCGGCCGACCCGACACCTCGAGCACCGAGTCGTCGTCGACGTACTTGAGCAGCGGCGCGACGTCGCGCCGGTTGACCGCTGCCCAGCCCGAGCCCGCTCCCCGCTTGAGGATCATCGCGCCGATCATGGCCGACCCTCGTCCCGGGGCCTCCACCCGCGGGCCCCCGACCGCACGATCGCCCCGTGCCGGCCGGCCGGCGAGTGCCGAACGTCACGAGGTCCGCGGCCGGCGGTCGATCAGCCGCCGGGCCTAGCCCTCGCCGCGGAACTCCCGCCACGCTGCGTCGACGAGGGACGGGTCGGCGAGCAGGTCCAGGGCCGTCTGGGCGACGAGTGTCGCGGCCAGGAGCGTGGTCTCGTCGGCGCGGGGCGTGGCCGCGGCGTCGCGCGACTCGATGGAGTGCCACGGCACGCCGTGGTCGCAGATCGCCAGCGTCGGGTGGATCGTCGGCAGGACCAGCGAGACGTTGCCCATGTCGGAGCTGCCGATGTGCTCCGGGTCGATCCCCTCGTCGACCCGGCCGGCCGCCTCGAGGTTCGCCCGCCAGAGACCGGCCAGGACCGCGTTGTCCTTCATCGTCGTCGAGCCGCCCGAGAAGACCGCCTCGCCCGTGACGTCGGCCATCATCGCCGCGCCGGCCACCAGCGCCTGGAACCGATCCCGCATCGACTCGTAGAAGGCCTGGTTCGTGCTCCGGATCATGAACCGGGCCGTGGCCCGGTCCGGGATGATGTTGGCCGCGGTGCCGCCTTCGCGCACGATGCCGTGGACCCGGGCGTGCTGCGGAAGCTGCTGGCGCCAGAGCCCGATCGCAGAGAACAGCAGGACGACCGCGTCCAGCGCGTTCCTGCCCTCCCATGGCTCGCCGGCCGCATGGGCCGCCTTGCCGGTGAACGTCACGTCGACGTCCTCGCTGGCGAGGAGCATGCAGCCGACCATGTCGCGGTCGCCGGGGTGGAACAGGAGCGCCGCGTCGAGCCCGTCCATGAGCCCGTCGTCGAGCATGAACTGCTTGCCGCTCCCCCGCTCCTCCGCCGGCGTGCCGAGGAAGACGATCTCCCCCGCGAACTCGTCGCGCAGCGCCGCCAGGGCGATCGCCGCGCCGACGCCCGAGGCCGCCATCGTGTTGTGGCCGCAGCCGTGGCCCAGGCCCGGCAGCGCGTCGTACTCGGCCAGCACGCCGATCCGCGGCCCATCCGGCCCCCTGCCGCCCGTCAGCCGGCCGCGCACGGCGGTCGCGAGGCGCCCCGCGGGGTGCTCCACCACGTACCCGACGCGCTCGATCGCCTCGGCGCACCAGGCGGCCGCCTGGAGCTCCTCGAAGGCTGGCTCCGGGTTGGCATGGATGCGGGCGGAGAGCTCCAGGATCTCGGGCCGGGCGGCCTCGACGGCGGCGGCGGCGCGAGCCTTCAGCTCGGGGGCGGCTGGCATGGGTGAACCTCCCGTGGCGAGAGCCGGGTCAGCGCTCGATGGAGAGCGTCAGCTCGGCGAACAGGACGAGGACGACGATGAACAGGGCGATGGGCAGCGAGAAGACGCCGAGGACGCGCAGCTCGACGAGGATCCCGACGACGAGCCCCACCCACAGGCCGCGCCGCCCGGCCCGAAGCCAGTCGCCGCGATAGGCGATCCGGCCATGGCGGGCGAAGGCGGCCAGCCAGAAGAGCGGCGTGGCGGTGAGGCCGACGGCCGACCCCATCGCCACGGCGCCCAGGACGCCGGCGACGGGATCCTCCCGCGGGTCGCGGTACAGGACGAGGAGGGCGACGACGGCCCACGCGGCGAGGGCGGCGGCGAGGATGCCGAGGTTGGCCAGTCGATCGCGCGTCTCCACCCGGTCGAGTCTAGCCACCGCGCCCCGGGCGTGCGGGCCGGGGACGCGGCGCCCCGCTACGCGTCGTCCGCGAGCCCGTCGAGGGCTGCCGGCAGGTCGGCCAGGCGGTCGAGGAGGAGATCCGGCGCAAGGTCGCCGTCGGGGTCGCTCGACGGCAGCGGCGAGTCGGCGGGCCGGGAGCGGAGGTAGGCAACCCGCCAGCCGGCCGCCGTCGCGCCGACCACGTCGGCCGCCCAGTCGTCGCCGACGTGGAGGATCGAGCCCGGGTCGAGCGGCGGCTCCCCCGCCCCGCCCAGCGCCACCTCGGCGGCGCGGAAGATGGCCGGGTGCGGCTTGATCGCTCCGACTCGCTCCGAGACGACGATCGCGGCCAGGTGCGGCAGCCAGCCGGCCGCTTCGGCGTAGCGGTCGATCGTCGCGGCCAGCGGCCAGTTCGACAGGATCCCCAGGCGGTACTCCGGCGCCAGCCTCGCCAGGAGCATGCCGATCGCCGGGTCGGGCGGGAGGCCGGCCACGAAGGCGCGGCTGTAGACGTCGATGCCGAGCGCGATCTCCGCCGCGGTCGATCGCGCCGCAGCCGCGTCGTCGTCCCAGGGCTCGTCGGGCGGTGGCGCCTGCAGGCCGCGGAGCCCCGCCAGCACGCGCCGCAGGCGAACCGTGAGATCGACCTCGCGGAACCGCGGCACCTCCTCGCGGAACTGGCGCGTGCGCTCCTCGGCCCAGGCGACGAGGAACGCCTCACGGTCGACCCCGTAGGCCGGCGCGGCCGCGTCGGCGAGCGCCGCGACGACCGCCTCCAGCGCCGCCCGGTCGACGGGGACCAGCGTGTTGCCGAAGTCGAAGGTGATCGCGGCGAGCGGCGGCCGCGAGCCCGGCACCGATCGAGGGCTCATGGCGCCGCTCACCGGGCCACGCTCGCCGGGCAGACCTCGCGGAAGGCGCACCACGAGCAGGCCATGTACGACGGCGTCGCGTCGAACCGGCGGGCGCGGATCCCGGCCGCGGCGGTGCGGATGTCGGCGACTCCCCTGTCGACCCGCTCCGCGTCGACGTCGGCCAGGCCGACGAGGCCGGACTCGAGGAACTGGAGGGCGACGGCGTCGGGCAGCCGCCCGGTCTGGGCCTGCCAGGCCATGGCGTAGATCGTCAGCTGCAGCGAATCCCGGGCCCGCTCGCGGGCCCGGGCGGGATCGCGGACGTCAGAGCTCTTGTAGTCGGTGATCACGACCCGCTCCGGCAGGAGAGGGAGGGTCGGTTCGATGACGTCGGCGCCGCGGATCGTCCGCTCGCTGATCTCCGCCCCCGGCGGGATCTCCTGGCGGAGCGCGGCGCGGTGCCGCCGGTGACGCCGGTGGCTCGGCGCCCGCGGCCAGGGGGATGACGTCGACGCGGTCCATGCGCCCCCGCACCCGGTCGCCGTCGAGCGTGAAGGCGAACTCGCGCTCCACGTAGGCCGGGATGACGGCGCCCGGCGCCAGCTGCTCCTCGCGGAAGCGGCGCAGGGCCCGGCGGCCGGCGTCCAGGCGCGCCTCCTCGTGCTCGCGCGACACGAACCCCTCGGTCGACCAGGCCGCCTCGAACGCGGCGATCAGGGCCTCCTCGGTCATCACGTCGCCGCGGGCATGGCGGCGGTGGAACTCCTGCACGGCCACGTGGAGGGCCGCCCCGTAGACGATCGCGTGGTGCGGGGCGATCGGGACCCGCATGACGTGGACGTACTTGTACTTGAGCGGGCAGGTGAGGTAGTCGTCCACCTGGTAGAAGGAGAGGACGAGCGGCTCCGCCGGCTCCCCGTCGGCCGGCTGCGGGGCGGGCGCCTCCGCCGGCGGCGCGTCGAACGCGGCCAGGCGCTCGGCCGGGCTGGTCGCGCGGGTCGGCGCGCGTGGATCCCGCCGGCAGGTCGAGGGCCTCCAGCACGAACGGCGACGCGCGTCGCGTCCGCTTGCCCGCCGTAGTCGAGCGCGTGGGCCAGGACGAGCTCGTCGCGGGCCCGGGTCATGCCGACGTAGAAGAGCCGCCGCTCCTCCTGCACGTGGGCGTCGCCCGTCGGGAAGACGCCGCGCAGCAGGGCGTCGGGGACGGCCAGCTGCTCGCGCCGGCCGCGGGCCGGGAAGCGGCCGTCCACGAGGCCGACGAGGAAGACGACGGGCCACTCGAGGCCCTTGGCCTTGTGCACCGTGACGACCGCGACGGCGTCGGCGTCGGGGTCGAGGTCGGCCGTCGCCGGGATCGTCGCCCGCCTCGATGAGCGTCTGCAGGTGCGGCGCGAGGAAGACCGCCCGGTCGTCGGCGAGCAGGTCCGACTGGGCCCGCACGATCTCGAAGAAGCGGGCGATGTTGGAGATCGCCTCGTCGGCCGCCGTCGTGCCGCGCCTCCATCAGCCGGGCAAGTGAACCCGATGACCGCAGGAAGTCGTATAGGACTTCGCCAGCCGGGCGCCGGTGGCCCAGCTCGCTGAAGCGACGCAGGTCGGCGACGAGCCGCGCCAGCGACGTCCGGGTGTCGGGACGAAGGCGGAGGAGGCCCGGCTGGCCGTCCACCTCGACGAGCGTCTCCCACAGGGAGCGGTTCGTCCGGCGCGCCCGGTTCGCCAGCGCCGCGAGGTCCTCGCCGCCCATGCCGTAGACGTCGGAGGCCGCCAGGCCGTAGACGTCGACGGAGCTGCCGGGATCGCCGACCGCCCGCAGGAACGCCAGCAGGACGCGGATCTCCGGGCGCCCGTACAGCCCCGACGCGCCGGAGAAGCGCCACGGCACGCCGGCGAGGTTGAGGCTTCGCAGGACCGGGTCGGCGTCGGCGTTGGCCCGCACCAGGACGGCGAAGTCGCGCGGGGCCGCGCCGCCGGCGACCCGGGTGGCGATCTCCGCGGCGACCCAGTCGGCCTCCTCGGAGCCGGTGCCGAAGGCGACGTGGCGCACCGGGGCGGCGGCAGCGCGCCGGGCCGCCGTGGCGCCGGTCGAGCCGGAGCGCCGCTGGGCGACGAGACGCTTCGTGATCCCCTGCTGGACCTCCAGGCGATCCGGATCGTTGAACCGGATGAGCCGGTACGAGGCGTCGAGGATCGGCGCCAGGGAGCGGTAGTTGCGGCGCAGGACGATCGTCCGCGCGCCCCGGAAGCGCTCCAGGAAGTCGACGATGGCGCCGGTCGCCGCGCCGCGGAAGCGGTAGATCGACTGGTCGTCGTCGCCCACCACGGCGACGTTCCGGCGCGGTTCCGCGAGCAGCGCCACCAGCTCCGCCTGGGCCCGGTTCACGTCCTGGAACTCGTCGACCAGGATGTAGCGGAAGCGCGCCTGCAGCTCCGCCCGGGAGGCCGGGTGCTCGCGGAGGAGACGCAGCGCCAGGGCGACCTGGTCGCCGAAGTCGATCGCCCCGGCCTCGCCGAGGAGCTCCTGGTAGCGCGCGTAGGCGGCGGCCAGCTCGGCCTGCCTGCGGGCGGTCTCCCGGAGCGCGTCCCGCGCCGGCAGGTCGCGGGTCTGCGCCTCGGCCTCGGCGACGAGGCGGGCGGCGTGAGCGGCGTAGGCGGCCGGCGAGACGTCCTCGTCCTTGAGGCGCGAGAAGAGCGTCGCGAGGGCGTCGAGGAAGCGCGTCGGGTTGCCGAGCGGACGGTACTCGTCGAGCTCGAACCGGAAGAGGCGCTCCCGGAGGAAGATCACCGTCTCCGGCCGCGACAGGACCCGCGGCTCGGACGGCAGGCCCAGCTCCAGGGCGTGCTCGCGGATCACCCGGTCGCCGAAGGCGTGGAAGGTCGAGATGACCGTGTCCGTGTAGCCGTACGGGACCAGCTGGTCCACCCGGACCTGCATCTCCTCGGCGGCCTTGTCGGTGAAGGTGAGGGCCAGGATCTCGCTGGGCCTCGCCCGCTTCGTCGCGATCAGCCAGGCGATCCGGCGCGTGACGACCTGCGTCTTCCCGGTCCCGGCGCCGGCGATCACGAGGAGCGGCCCGTCGCCGTGCGTCACCGCGCGCCGCTGCTCCGCGTTGAGGCCGGCCAGCAGGGCGTCGACGCCGACGGGTGCGGCCGGACCCTCCGGCTCCCCCGGCTCTCCCGGCCTGGCCACGTGCTCCCGCCAGACGGGGATCTGCTCGAGGTCCGCGGGCTCGCCGCGTCGACGCCTCCCCGCCGCGCGCCCGACGCTCGACCCGGCGTGCGGCGAGCGGCCCGTCCCGGCACGCGTCATCGCGGCCGGCTCCTGCTCAGTGCCCGCGGGCGCGGGTCGCGGCGAGCTGGAGGGCCTCGGCCTCCTCGGCGGAGAGGGTTCCCTCGGCGGCGCCGGCGCGCACGACCCGCGCGTACAGGCGGGTCTGGTTGCGGGCGTGGAGGCTGTTGAGGATCACCCCGTTGCCGGCCGGATCTACCAGCGCCAGCACGAAGCTCTGGTTGCCGCCCGTGTCCTCGAACGTGTTGAACCGGACGACGCCGACGCCCTGGACCGAGCGCCCGGCCTGCGCATCGAGCACCACCGCGTGGGCGTCCAGCTCGTCCTGGCGGCGCGAGACGGCGAGCACCTTCGCCAGGTGGGCGTCGAGCACGCCGGCGAGGTCCCGGCCGTCCTCGCCACGGGTCAGCGCGTCGAGGCGCTGCTCGAGCCGTCGCGCGCGGCGCGCGACGAGCACGAGCGCGAGGGCGAGAGCGCCGAGGGCGAGCAGCGAGCCCGGCGATGAAGAAGGCTGCGTTCTCGGTGACGAGCGCGTTGAGATCGCTCACGGGTCCTCCGCTGGGGGCCTCCGAGTCTAGCAGGGCGCGCTTGCCGGGGACGTATCCGAGCGGGCCGGGCGCCCGGCGCCCGCCCGGCGGCGCCACCCGCCCGCCGCCCGCGCCGCGATGGCGTATCCTTCCGCGCGGCGGGCGACGCCGCCAGCCGCGGACCCATCCCACCCGAGACCAGGAGACCACTCGACACGATGGCGAAGCGGCAGCGCGGCGGCGCACGACCGGGCCAGCGTGCCCCCCTCCAGCGCGGCAGCCATCCCGCCGCGAAGCCGGCCGCGAAGGCCGCGACGCCACCGCGGCCGTCGGGAAGCCTCAGCGACGACGAGCTGGCGCGCGCCGCCGAGCTGGAGGCCGCGATCGTCGCCGAGGAGCGAGCCGCCACCGCGGCCGTCGGCCGCGGCCGCGACCGGCGCCGCGTCACCTCGGAGAGCCCCGCCGCCCGCAGCCGCGCCGCGGGAGGTCTCACCGCCGTCTCCGAGGACGAGTACCGCTACGTCGTGCGCGACCTGCGCCGCATCGCGGTCGTCTTCACCGGCATCTTCAGCGTCCTGCTCGCCAGCTGGCTCCTGATCGTCGTCGTCGCGGTCGTCAAGGTCTAGCCCCCGGCGGGCCGGCCCGGCTCCCGTCGCCGGCCGCTTCCTCGCCCGGTCCCGGATCGCTCGTTCGCCCGTCGCGCTGCCGTCGCCCGCCGTCGCTCGTTCGCCCGTCGGTCGCAGGCGCGGCACCGGAATCGACGGCAGGAAGCGACGCCCCTCCATCGTTCGCGGCAGGTAGCGCTGCCCGGCCGCTCCCGCGGGATCGTCGTGCGGGTTGCGGTACGTCTTCGCGGCCGGGCGCAGGTGCGACGGCACCGGCCGCGTCCCCTCGCGTCCGCACCGCCTCGCGGGCGGCGAAGAACGCCCGGCCGGCCGCCGGCGGACTTCGGGGCGCCACGCCAGCGAAGACGGTCGCCTGGGCCAGCGCGTAGAGCCCCTCGTCGTTCGTCTCGGCGCCGATCCGATCCACGGCGTCGAGCGGCGGCGATCGCCAGCGGCAGCGCCCGCGGCTCGGCGTTGCCGACGTCCTCCGACGCGCTGACGATGAGCCGCCGGGCGAGGTACCGCGGGTCCTCGCCGGCCTCGAGCGCGGTCGCCAGCCAGTACAGCGCGGCGTCCGGGTCGCTGCCGCGGATGCTCTTGATGAAGGCGCTGATCACGCCCGAGCGGTCGTAGTCCAGCGTCGCCGACTGGGCCGCCCGCGCGATGTCCGTCGAGTCGAGGGCGGTCCGGCCGTCCGCCGAGGCGAGCGACACCGCCGTCTCGAGGATGCCCAGCAGGCGCCGGGCGTCGCCCGACGCATACCCGATCAGCTGGCGCAGCGCCACCTCGTCGAGCTCGACGCGCCCGCCGAGCCCGTGCTCGGCGTCGGCCAGCGCCCGTGCGGCGATCTCGCGCAGCTCGGCGTCGCCGAGCACCTCCAGGCGGAAGACGCGCAGCCGCGACAGGAGCGGCCGGGTGATCCCGCCGCCGAACGGCGGCTCGGTCGTCGCGCCGACCAGCACGATCGTCCCGGCCTCGACGTGCGGCAGCAGGGCATCCTGCTGGGCCTTGCTGTAGCGATGGATCTCGTCGAGGAGCACCACCGTCGTCGAGCCGCGGAAGGCGGCCTCGCTGCGGGCCTCGGCGACGACGTCGCGCAGGGCGGCCACGCCGTCCATCGTCGTGTTCAGGGACTCGAAGCGGGCGCCGACCGCCTCGGCGAGGAGCCGGCCGATCGTCGTCTTGCCCGACCCGGGCGGCCCCCACAGGAGCATCGACGGGAGGCGGCCGGCCTCGACCAGGCGCCGCAGCGGCGCGCCGGGGCCGAGCAGGTGTGCCTGGCCCACGACCTCGTCGATCGTGCGTGGGCGCATGCGCGCCGCCAGGGGCGTCAGCTCGGGCGGCGGCGCGAAGAGCGGGTCGGGGGCCCGGCCGGCCGGGCGTCGCGGGGGCACCGCGGCCATGGTACGCGGCGCGGCGCGCGGCGCCGCCGGCCGCGGAGCCGGGGCGGGCCGGGGCGGAGCCGGCGGCGCGCGCGCTCCTACGGCTCCAGGTCGATCAGCCGCTCGCCGCGCGGCCCGCGCGGCGCCAGCACCGCGAGCGGGCGGCGGTCGAAGGTCGCCACGCGGCGCACCGCCGAGGCGCTGGGCCGCCGACGACGAGGAGGGCGTCGGACAGCCGCGGCCGGTGCTCGGCGGCGGCAGCCAGCAGCGTCGCGGCGCTCTCGAGGTCGGCCTCCGTGGGCGGCACGACCCGGACGCGCCGCCGGACGCGATCGACGCGAGCAGCGCCAGCGTGCGCGGGCGAGTCCCAGCTCGCGCTGGAGGACGTGGTCCGCCTCGGCGAGGGTCAGCGCCCCGATCAGCAGGGGCTCGTCGACGCGGGCGAACCAGGCGCGGGCGGCCGCGTGGTTGAGATCGGCGGTGTCGGCGGCGGCCAGGATCGCCGACGCGTCGAGGAGGACGGCCACGTCCGCGCTACCCCGCGTCGGCCCGGCGCCGCGCTGCCCATCTCGCGCCCGGCGATCCGCCGGGCGTCGAGCGAGAGGCGTCCGTGGGCGCTGCGCCCGATGGCCACGAACGGGAGCTCCGCCGGCGCGGCGTGCGCCGCGAGGTACGCCTCGAGGGCGGCCGCGATCACCGCGGTCTTCGTCGTCCGGGAGACGGCGCGCATGGCGATCGACCCGGTCGAGCAGGTCCGGGTCGGCCAGGATCGTGGTCCGCTTGAGCTGTGTCATATGTCGTCATATATACCACGGTGGACGCGCCCGGCGCCGGCCCCTACCCTCCCCTTCCACCGCACCTCGGCCACGGCGCGGGCGACGATGGAACGAGACCCCCGACCGAGCCGAGCCACCGACTCGCAGCCGAGGAGGCCGATCCCGTGCCCCGCTTCGAGCAGAACCTCCGGATCCCCGGGCCCACCGCCCTGCCGCCGACCGTGATGGCCGCCGGCGGGCGCCAGATGATCAACCACCGCGGCCCCGAGTTCGCCGCGCTGATGGAGCGGATCGTCCGCCGGATGCGCCCGTTCTTCGGCACCGAGGCCGACATCCTCCTGCTCACCGCCGCCGGCTCGGGCGCCCTGGAGGCCGCCGTCGTCAACGTCCTCTCCCCCGGCGACCGCGTCCTGGCCGTGACGGTCGGCGTCTTCGGCGACCGCTTCGCCAAGGTCGCCGAGGTCTACGGGGCCGACGTCCGGCGCCTGGAGGTCGAGTGGGGCGAGGCGGCCACGCCGGCCGCCGTGCGGGCGGCGCTCCTCGAGGAGCCGAACGTCAGGGCGGTCCTCCTCACCCACAACGAGACGTCGACCGGGATCACGAACCCGATCCCCGAGCTGGCGGCCGTCGTCCGCGAGCTGGCGCCCGACGCGCTGCTCCTCGTCGACGCGATCAGCGCCCTCGGCGCCGTCCCGTTCGAGATGGACGCCTGGGGCCTCGACCTCGTCGTCACCGGCTCCCAGAAGGCCTGGATGAGCGCCCCGGGCATGGCCTTCGCGGCCGTCGCCGAGCGCGCCTGGACGGCGATGGAGAGCGCCCGGATGCCGCGCTTCTACTTCGACCTGCAGCGAGCGAAGGAGAGCGCCGCGACCGGCCAGACGCCGTGGACGCCCGCCGTCGCCGTCATGTACCAGGTGGACGAGGGCCTGCGCCTCATGGAGGAGGAGACGCCGGCCGGCGTCTTCGCCCGCCACGCCGCCTGCGCCGCCGCGACCCGCGCCGGGCTCACGGCGCTGGGCTTCGCGCTGCTGGCCGACCCGGCCCACGCGTCCCAGACCGTCACCGCCGCCTGGGTCCCCGAGGACCTCGACTGGAAGGCGTTCAACGCGGAGGTCAAGAAGCGCGGCCTCGTCCTGGCCGGCGGCCAGGGCAAGCTCAAGGGCCGGATCTTCCGCGTCGGCCACCTCGGGTCGGTCGAGCTGGAGGACATCCTCGGCGCCATCGCGGTGATGGAGGAGGCCAGCCTGCGGGTCGGCCGGGTCGTCGAGCCGGGAGCCGCGGTCGCCGCCGCCCAGCGGGCCGCCCTGGCCGTGCTCGAGACGCCGGGCGTGCACGTCGCGCCCGCGGGGACGCCGGCATGAAGATCCTCGTCGCCGAGCCGCTCGCCCAATCGGGCGTCGAGCTCCTGCGCCAGCACCACGAGGTCGACGAGCGGATCGGCCTCACGTCGGCGGAGTACCAGGCCATCCTGCCCGAGTACGACGCCCTCCTCGTCCGCAGCCAGGTCAAGGTGGACGCGGCGATGATCGCGGCCGGGACCCGGCTGTCGGTGATCGGGCGGGCCGGGCGTCGGCGTCGACAACGTCGACCTCGACGCCGCGACCCACGCCGGCATCACCGTCGTCAACGCGCCGACCGGGCAACACGATCGCCGCGGCCGAGCACACCCTGGCCCTGATGTTCGCCCTGGCCCGCAAGGTGGCCGCCGCCGACGCGTCGATCCGGCGCGGCGAGTGGAAGCGGAGCGCCTTCACGGGCGTCGAGCTGCGCGGCAAGATGCTGGGCATCGTCGGGCTCGGGCAAGATCGGCGGGGCGATCGCCGACCGGGCCCGGGCGATGGAGATGACCGTCCTCGGCAGCGACCCGTACGTCACCGTCCGAGGCAGCCGCCAACCACGGCATCGAGCTGGTCCCCTTCGAGGAGCTCCTCGACGCGGAGCGACGTGGTGACCCTTCACGTCCCCAAGACCAAGGCACGACGGCCGGCATGATCGGCGCGGCCCAGCTGGCCCGCATGAAGCCGACCGCGTTCCTCCTCAACGTCGCCCGGGGCGGCGTCGTCGACGAGGCGGCCCTCGCCGACGCCCTGGCGACGGGGACGATCGCTGGAGCGGCGATCGACGTCTACTCCACCGAGCCCCCCGCGGCCGACAACCCGCTCCTGGCGGCGCCGAACACCGTCCTCACACCGCACCTGGGCGCCTCGACGGCGGAGGCCCAGGTCGCCGTCGCCGAGGAGGCGGCGCAGCAGGTGCTGGAGGTCCTCGAGGGGCGCCCGGCCCGCTACGCCGTGAACGCCCCGCTGCTCACGCCGGAGACGGCGCGAGCGATCGCCCCCTACCTCCCGCTGGCCGAGATGCTGGGCCGCTTCTATGCCCAGTACTCGCGGGGCGGCGTCCGGACCGTGACCCTCGAGGTCGCCGGCGAGCTGGCCGAGCACGACGTGACGCCGCTCCAGGCCGCCGTGCTGCGCGGCCTCCTCCAGGGCGTCACGAACGAGCGGGTGAACCTGGTGAACGCCGGGATCCTGGCCAAGGCCCGCGGGATCACGATCGTGGAGCGCAAGACGCCCGACGCCGGGCCGTTCGCGACGCTCGTGACGATCTCCGGGACCGGATCGGACGGGGCCGAGCGGACGGTTGCCGGCACGCTGGCGAACGGCGAACCGCGCTTCGTCCGGCTCGACGACTACTGGCTCGACGTCGCCCCGGCGCCGTGGATGCTCGTCTCGCGGCACCAGGACCGTCCCGGCATGATCGGCCGCGTCGGGAGCACGCTCGGCGCGGCCGACGTCAACATCAGCGCGATGCACCTGGGCCGGAGCGCGCCGCGCAGCGACGCGGTGATGTTCCTGGCCCTCGACGACCCGGTCCCGGCGACGACGGAGGCCGCCCTGCGGGCGATCGACGGCGTCACCGACCAGTGGGTCATCGACCTCGAGCCGGCCGAGTGACCGACCACGGCACGCGCGCGCCGGCCCCGCTGGCCGTCCCGCCGAAGCTCGCGGCGACGCTCGTCCTCCTGCGCCACGGCCAGTCGATCTGGCTCGCGGAGGGCCGCTTCCAGGGGCGGGCTGACACGCCGCTCTCGCCCCTGGGTCTCCGCCAGGCTGGGCTCGCCGGGGCGCGGCTGGCCGCCCCGGACGCGCCGCCGCGCCTGCCCGTCCCGGCGGGCGAGCCCACCGCGATCGTCCATTCGCCCCTCGCCCGGACGCGCGAGACCGCCGAGGCCGTGGCCGCGGCGTTCGCCTCTGGCGGCCGCCCGGTTCCGCCTCTCCGACCCGAGCCGGGCCTCGCCGAGATCGCCCAGGGCGCATGGGAGGGCCTCTTCCAGCGCGAGGTCGAGGAGCGCTACCCCACCGAGATCGCCGGCTGGCGGCGCGACCCGGTGCGCGTCCACGCCCCCGGCGGCGAGTCGCTTGGCGAGGTGGACGTCCGGGTCCGGGCGGCGCTCGCGCGCGTGCTCGAGGAGCTCACCGCGGCCGGCGGCCCCGGCCCGGCCGGCACCCCGTCCTACTACGACCCGCACGCCGGGCCGTGGACGGTCCTCGTCGGTCACGACGGGGCGTTCAAGGTTGCCCTGCTGGCGCTCCTGGGCCTCCCGCTCGACCGGTTCTGGACCTTCACCCAGACGACCACCGGCATCGCGGTCCTCGACATCCGCAACGGGCGGACGATCCTGCGGGCCTGGAACCGTACGGAGCACCTGGCGCCGCTCGAGATCGAGTCCTCCGAGGCGACCCGCGCCGAGGAGGACGCCGCCGCCGAGCGCGCCCGCACCGGAGCGCTGTAGGCGGCAGCCTCGCCGCTCAGCCGCCCGGCTATCGGCGGCGGCGGGGGAGGAGGAGCCGCAGGAGCGCGAAGCGGAGCCGGCGCTGGGCCTCGCCCAGGGCAGCCAGGCGGTCGGGGCCGAGCGTGCGCCGGCCGTAGGTCGTCTCGACCGTGGATCGGCCGACCAGCTGCAGCTCCGGCCGGGCGGTCGGGACCGCGTCGGACAGCGTCCCGAGGTACTCGTACACGGTCTGGGTGGGGCGGCGCGGGTGGCCCAGGCGGCCGGCCATCGCCGCGACCGTCCGGTAGACGATCTCGGGCTGGACCGGGCGCGCGAGACGCCGGCGGAACCAGCGGACGCCGAGCACCAGCGCGACCGCCGCCAGCGGGATGATGACCAGGATGATCGGCCCCATGCCCGGCGTTCGCGGCGTCGTGCTGCCGCCCGTGGGGCCCGCCGGCTCGTCGCGCGGGTCGCGGACGCTTGGCCGGGGCGTGGTGCCGGCCCCGCTTGGCCCGGGCGTCGGGGTCGCCACCGGCGGGCCGTCGTCGATGGCCTGCGGCTGGCCGACGCTCGCCGTCGGATCGAAGTCCACCCACCCGTAGCCGGGGAAGAAGACCTCGACCCAGGCGTGAGCCTGGGCCTTGGTGATCGTCTCGATGCCCGACGACGCGTCGCGTTCGCCCGGGAGGAACCCCTCGACCATCCGTGCCGGGACCCCCGCGAGGCGGAGCATCACGACCATCGTCGTCGCGAAGTGCTCGCAGTACCCCCTGCGGGAGAAGACGAAGCAGTCGGCCATGCCGCGCCCGCCACAGTCGACGTCGAGGACGTCCGGGTCGTACTCGAACATCGTGGGATCGCCGAGTTGGCGCTCGATCGCCCGGGCGATGTCGTAGGGGTTCGTGGCCTTGGACTCCTCGAGGATCGTCCCGAGGAGCGCCTTCACGTCGCCCTCGGCCGTCCCGGGCCGCAGGTCGAGGTAGATGGCCCGCATCCCGAGGGTGTAGGCGGTGCCGGCGGCGCGCAGGCGGTTCGCGGTCAGCGCGCCGTCGACGCCCTCGGTGACGATCGGGATCGCCACCGTCGCCGTGTACGACCGCGCCCCGTCGACGCGGGCGCCGCCGAACCACTCCTCTCCAACGATCCTCACGCGCGACGGACGGTCCACCGAAGCGGGATAGCCCGGCGCGAAGAGCGGCCCGGGGTCGCCGCGGATCCCGGTGACCGTGTAGGTCATCGGGATCGTGGCCACCGTCTCCGTCGGCAGCTCCGACGTCCCGGCGAGGAGGGCCTCGCTCGCCGGCACGGAGACGTCCGCTCCGCCGTGGCTCCACTGGCTCGCGACCAGCGTCTCGTAGGTGGCGGCCCGCCACTTCTGCCGCGGGGCGTCGGGCTCGGTCCTGATGGAGAGGACCGGCGTGGCGTCCGACGTCCACTTGCCCTCGATCGTCACCGTGTCGCCGAAGCTAGCCGACCCAAGGCTCGTGCCCGGCCCGCCGGACGGGAAGTAGCGGGCCAGCTGCGTCCCGAAGTCGATGAAGCGCTGGTCGAGCCCCTGCCACCAGCCCGCGAGCGGCGCCGAGCTCGCGAACGACGTCAGCACCAGGCTCCCGACCAGCGCCAGCGCGACGAAGGCGAGCCCGGCCCGCAGCGACAGGCCGACTGCGTTGCCGACGTCGGCGATCCGGTGGCGCGCCCACGCCCGCTGCTCGTCGGCGACGTGGAAGCGGACCAGGAAGAGCAGCGCCGCGAGGCAGAACAGGGCCAGCGCGGCGTACTGGTTGAGGATCGTGATCGACACGTTGAGGACCAGGATCGTGCCGGGGAGGACCACCGCCGACAGCGGGCGATGGTGGGCGTATGCCGCGTAGCCGGCGAACTGGCCCGTCGCCCACACGAGGCCGCCGAGCACCAACAGGTAGTGCGAGATCTCCTGGGTCGTCGCGCGGCCGCGGATGACCAGGTCGTCGACGGCGCCCCAGACGCCGTCGGCGGTGACCCGGATCATCGTCGCCAGGTCCTCGCCGGGCGCGAGCTGGCTCCCGACGGCGTACAGCAGGAACGCCACGCCGATGATCGCGCCGAGGCCGTGCGCCACGAGCCGGCCGCGCCCGAGCTTCGCCGCCGCGAACCCCCAGAGCACCGCAAAGGCCCCGGCCCATGGCAGGAAGTCCGTGTTCGACTGGTCGCCCAGCACCCACTGGGCGTCGTCGACGGCCCATCCCAGGATGGCGCACATCAGGACGAGCAGCAGGATGCTCGACCAGCCCTCGGCGGGCGCGAGCGGGATGCGCCGCTCGGCGGCCTGCGAGGCCGTGTAGCTGGCGCCGAGGTCGAACGGGGTCCGGGCGGCGCTCATCCGGCGAGGACCTCCCCCAGCGGGACGCCCGGCGGGACGGCATGGGTGCGGATGTCGAACTCGGCGATCCCGTGCCGCGTGTTCCGGGATGCCGTCTCGCGCTCCGCGAGCGCCGCGGCCGTCACCGGGTCGCCGATGCTCCCGTCGACCTGGGCCGCGTAGCGCGCGAAGACCGCCGGGTCCAGCCAGATCACCTGGCAGCCGATCCCGCGCGGCCGCAGCGTGGCCAGCGGACGGACCCAGCCGATCTCCGTGGAGGCGGTGATCACGATCGCGGACATGCCGCGCCGCAGGAGCGGGAGCCCGGCGACGAGCGCCTCCGCGAGCGGCGTGCCGCCGTCGCCGTCGACGGCGGCCAGCAGCTGGAGGATCTTCTGGCGCTGGCGCGGGCCGCGGTCCGGCGGGAGCACCGTGACGCGGCTGCCCGTCGTCGTGAGGGCGACCGCCCGGTTCTCCTCGATCGCCCGCTCGGCGATCGCCGCGGCGACGCGCACGCCGACCTCGACCGTGCTGTCGTCGCCGGTCCCCACCTGCGATCCGCGCTGCAGGTCGAGGATGATCCAGACGTCCGCGGTCTGCTCGAGGTCGAACTCCTTGACCTGGATCTCGCCCGTCCGGGCCGTCGAGGGCCAGTGGATCCGGTTGAACCCGTCGCCTGGGGCATACGGGCGGACCGAGGTCGCCAGCGGCGTCGTCTGCTGCGTCCGCACGGGCGTGGAGCGGCTCCCCTCCAGGCTGACCGCCTGCAGGCGCCAGCGCGGGATCGGCTCCATCCGCGGGTAGACGACCAGCGTGAGGCCGTGGCCGACGGTCGCGCTCGCCTCGAAGAAGCCGAACGGGTCGCCGGTCCGGATCTGGAGCGGGTCCACCCGGAAGTGGCCGCGCCGGCCCAGCGGGACCTTGGCGATCCAGGAGCGCTCGCCGTGCGGGCCCAGCGAGATGACGCGGCCGGGGAGCGGCACGGGCAGCGTGGACGGGTTGTGGACCTCCAGCCAGAGCTTCGGGATCCGGCTGGTGCTGCGCAGCGTGTACGTGGCCCGCAGCACCTCGCCGACGTGCGCCTGGAGCTGGTTGACCGCGTAGCCGGCCTCCAGGTCGGTCAGGCCGAAGCGCGTCACGAGGTAGCTGCCGCCCAGCACGGCGAGGCCCAGGTAGACCAGGAAGAAGAGGAACGGGGCGCCCGTGCTGAAGGCCGCCACGACGAGGACCGTCGCGACGATCAGGAACGGCAGGCGGCGCAGGATGTGCACGGCCGGCCCCCTCTGGTGACGAGTCCCGCGTGCCCTAGCGGGCTCGCGACTCCTCCGGCTCGATCCGGCGCGGGCCGCCGGGCCGGGTCGGGGCGTCGACCGGGACGGTCTCGAGCAGCTCGCGGACCACGGTCTCCGAATCGACCTCGCGGATCGACGAGCTGGTCTTGATGATGAGCCGGTGGGCCAGCGCCGGCCCGGCCAGCACCTTGACGTCGTCGGGGATCACGTAGTCCCGGCCGAGGAGGGCGGCGCGGGCCTGGCCGGCCCGGTACAGGGCGATGCTGCCGCGGGGCGAGGCGCCCAGGTAGACGTCGGGGTGGGTCCGGGTGGCGTTGACCAGGCGGACGATGTACTCCGAGACGCTGGCGTCGACGTAGATCTCGCGGACGGCCGCCTGCATCTCGCGGAGCTCGTTGACGGGGCAGACCTCGGCCAGGGCGTCGAGGGGGTGGATCCGCTTCTGCTCGTCGAGGATCACGATCTCCTCGGTCGGCGTCGGATAGCCCATCCGCAGGCGGAGCAGGAACCGGTCCAGCTGCGCCTCGGGCAGGGCGAAGGTGCCCTCGTACTCGATCGGGTTCTGGGTCGCGATGACCAGGAACGGGTCGGGCATCATGTGGCTGATGCCGTCGATCGTCGCCTGGCGCTCCTCCATGCACTCGAGGAGGGCCGACTGGGTCTTCGGGGTCGCCCGGTTGATCTCGTCGGAGAGGACCACCTGGGCCATGATCGGGCCCGGCCGGAACTCGAACTCCTGGGTCTTCTGGTTGTAGATCGAGAGGCCGGTGACGTCGGACGGCAGCAGGTCCGGCGTGAACTGGATGCGCCGGAACGTGCAGCCCAGGCTCCGCGCGATCGCCTTCGCCAGGACGGTCTTGCCGGTCCCGGGCACGTCCTCGATCAGGAGGTGGCCCCGGCACAGGAGCGCGACGAGCGCCAGCTGGACCTCGTGGTGCTTGCCCACGATCACGCGCTCGACGTTCGCGACGACCCGGTCGCCGGACTCCTGGATCTTCGTCATCGGGCTCCTCGCGGTGCGGCGGGGGCGACCGACGGTGGGCTCCGGGGTCGTGACACCCGCTCGACGTGCGGTGCTGGCGGACTCGGGGTCCGCAGATAGTACGACCGATCGGCCGGATTGGTTCCGGAGCGGGAGTCGCGGCCGTCGGCGGTCGTCAGCCGCGCACCAGCGTCAGGAGGCCGACCCAGGCCGTCATCAGGGTCCCGATGGCGGCCATCACGCCGAGGAACGGCTCGCCGGACCCGAACGAGAGGGCAGCCACGCCGGCGAAGAGCATCGCCATCACGGCCGCGATCGCGGCCATCCCGACCCGCTCGACGAGCGGCCGCCGCGGGGCGCGGCGGCCGGCCGCGCCGGCCGGCGCGAGGTCCGCGGGCGGCGTCGGGACGGCTCCGGCGCAGGAACGGCGGACGGCGCGGGCAATCGCGCGGCAGCGTTGCGGCTGCGGCTCCGCTGTGGCTCGGGCGGTCGTCGCTCATTGCTGTGCCGCGAAGTATGCCCGCAGCATCCGGCCGGCCAGCGGGGCCGCCCGCTGGCCGCCCCGCCCGCCCTGCTCGACGAGCACCGCGATCGCCACCGTCGGGGCGTCTGGCGGGCGCGAAGCCGATGAACCAGGAATGGGGCTCGCCGCTCGCCGCCCAGCTGGGCCGTGCCCGACTTGCCCGCCGTCGGCACGCCCGGCACCTTCGCGCCCTCCGTGAAGAGCCGGCCGTACTCGCCCTCCACGGCGCGCGTCATCGCCTCGACGATGCGCCGCGTTGGCCGAGCCGTCGAGCACCCGGCCCATCGACCGCGGCTCGATCGTCGTCACGCGACCCCCTCGCGTCCACCAGCGACGTCACGAGCCGCGGCTCCATCAGCTCGCCGCCGTTCGCCACGGCGGCCGCGACGAGGGCCATCTGGAGCGGCGTGGCGAGCACCTCGCCCTGGCCGTAGGCGGCGTTGGCCAGCTCGACGTCGTCTGCGAAGCCGCCCGGCAGCGACCCGCCGCCGTTGGTCAGCTGCGAGATCGCCGTCGGGAGGTCGAACGGGAGCGCGCGCGCCGAACCCGAGGCGCCGGGCGAAGGCGTCAAGGTTCGCCCCGCCGGTCGTCGAGCCCCGTCGAGGGCGTACCAGATGTTGCAGGAGACCTCGGTCGCGTCGACGCAGGTCGAGCGCCTGGTTCCCGGTGAACGGGTGGTGGCCGTCGCGGATCGTGAAGCCGTCCACGACGAGGCCGTCCTCCTCCGCCCCCGGCTGCTCCGGGTAGGTCGTCGTCGGGGCGACCGAGCCGCTCCCCAGGCCGGCGATCGCCGTCACGATCTTGAAGACGGAGCCCGGGACGTAGCGGCCGAGCGTCGCCCGGTTCAGCAGCGGAGCGTCGGCGGCGGCGCGCAGCGCCTCGAACGTCGTCGCGGGCGGTCGCCGGATCGGCGATCGCCGAGGCGTCGAACGTCGGCGTGGAGGCCATGGCGAGGATCTCGCCGGTCCGCGGATCCAGCATCACCACCGCGCCCCGGTCCTTGCCGAGGAGCCGCACGGCCAGGCGCTGGAACGCCAGCGAGAGCGACGTGTGGAGGTCGCTGTCGTCGATCCTCCGGGGGCAGGAACTTGGCCAGCGCGCGCGAGAGCGGGTCGCCGCCCCGGGCGCCGGTCAGCGCTGCGGTGTAGGCCAGCTCCAGGCCGGACGCGCCGTAGCGGGCCGACGCGTAGCCCACCGGGTGGCTGATCGACGGGTCCGCGTAGACCCGGTACGGCGTCCCGTCCGCGGCCCTGCGGCTGGTCGCCAGCGTCCGCCCGTCCCGGTCGAGGATCCTGCCCCGGGCGACGGTGCGCGAGGCCGCGAGGACGGCCGCGTCGGTCGGCGACGAGGCCAGCTCGTCGGCCCGCACGACCTGCCAGTAGGTCGCGCCGGCCGTCACGAAGCCGAAGGTCAGGACGAGCGCGACGGCGAGCCCCACCATCCGGCCTGCCAGCGGCCGCTCGCGGGGCATCACGCGGACGCCTCGCGACGCCGCCGGGGAGGCGCGCACGGGCCCAGCGGCGGAACCGGGCCAGGCGGGGCGGACGCGGCGGCGCGGGCGGCGCCGGCCCGCGATCGGACAGGGCGAGCAGCATCCCGACGACGAGGGCGTTGGCCAGGAGGGACGACCCGCCGTAGCTGACGAACGGGAGCGTGATGCCGGTCAGCGGGATCAGCTTGAGGTTCCCGGCGGCGATGATCGCCGCCTGGACGCCGACGACCAGCGCGAGGCCAGCCGCCAGCAGCGCCCGGAAGTCGTCGCGCGACGAGGCGGCGATCCGGAGCCCCCGTTCCACGATCACCAGGTAGGCGGCCAGCACGGCGACGACCCCGACCATCCCCAGCTCCTCGCCGATCGCGGCCAGCGGGAAGTCGGTGTGCACCGCGGGGATCGGCGGGCGGCCGGCGATCTCCGGCAGGCCCGCGCCCAGGCCGGTGCCGAGGAGGCCGCCGCGGGCAAACGCATGGAGCGCCTGGATCAGCTGGAAGCCGTCCCCCAGCGGGTCGGACCAGGGGTCGATCCAGATCGCGATCCGCTGCTGGACGTGCGGGAAGAGGAACGCCAGCAGGGCGAACCCGGCGGCGAACAGCAGGAGGCCCAGGACGACGTCGGTCCGGCGACCGGTCGCCAGGAAGAGCAGCGCCAGGAAGACGGCGTAGAAGAGGAGCGCCGCCCCGAGATCGCGCTGGACGACCACGATCACGAGGGCGAGGGCGAGCATCGCCCCGATCGGCGCCAGGTACGGCAGCGGCGGCACGGTGACGGGGCCGACCAGCCGGACCCGGGCGTCGGCGAGCAGGACCCTGTTCTCGGCGAGGTACGCCGCGAAGAAGACGACCAGGATGACCTTGAGCAGCTCCGACGGCTGGCCGCTGAACGGGCCGAGTGACAGCGTCAGGCGTGAGCCGTTGACGTCCGAGCCGAAGACGAAGGTCAGCGCCAGGAGCGCCGACGCCGGCCGCCGCCCAGGTGTACTTGTAGAGGCGCAGCCAGCGGTCCGAGCGGAGGCCGACGGCGACGGTCGTCGCCACCGTCAGCGCCACTCCGAGCCACAGCAGCTGGAGGTCGCCGAGCCCGAGCGTCCAGGGTCCCACGTCCTGGACGACGAGGTCCTGCGGGAGCCGCTCCATGAGGAGCAGCCCGAGGCCGCCCAGGAAGGCGGCCGCCGGCAGGATCACCTCGTCGAGGCGCCGCCCGGAGACGACCAGGACGAGGTGTGCCGCCAGCAGGCCAGCTGCGTAGAGCGCGAACGCACCCGGATCGGCCAGCTCGACGCGGCCGGTGCGCTGGAGGCCCAGCGAGAGGCTTCCCACCGCAAGGGCGGCCACGACGGCCGCGAGGAGGAGCAGCTCGCGCCGCCGCGGCCCGGGGCCGCGGGAATCCGGGCAGCGCGGGAGCGCCGACGTCGACCGCCAGCCCACGTCACCCGCGCCCTCGCTCGAGCCGCATGCGGACCTCGCCGATCTGGATCTCGTCGCCGTAGCCGAGGCGAGCGATGCCGCGACACGAGCGTCCCGTGCGACGTACGTGCCGTTCGTGCTCCCGAGGTCCTCCACGTACCAGGCGGAGCCCCGGAAGGTCAGCACCGCGTGCTGGGCCGACGCGTACGGGTCGTCGAGCACCACGCTGCTGCCGAGGTCGCGCCCCAGGGTCGTCACCGCATCGAGGGCGAAGACGGCGCCCGCCGGCGGCTGACCGGCCGACGCGACGACCACCAGCCGGCCCAGGGCGGCCGCGGGATCACGCGTCGCGGCGCGCACGTCGCGCAGCAGCGCCCGCGCCATGAGCGCGAGGGCGAGCCACAGCAGCGCCAGGAAGGCGAGGCGCACGCCCCACAGGGCGAGGTTGAGGGCGGCGTCGGTCACGCGGCGCCACCCGGCGGACGGGACGACGATCTCGAGGCGGGTCGCCCCGACGTGGATCCGGTCGCCGGGGGCCACGACGGCCTCCCGGACCACCTGGTCGTTGACGCGGGTCCCGTTGGTGCTCCCGAGGTCCTCCAGGACGAGGCGCCCGCCCCGCGGCGCGAGGCGCGCGTGGCGCCGGGACACCAGGGGGTCGGCGATCACCACGTCGGCGTCCGAGGCGCGCCCGATCGTCACCGGGTGGCCGTCCATGGCAACGTCGCGCGCCGGGCGACCCGGGGCGTGGACGCGGAGGACGGCCCCGGGGGCGATGGCCGGCGGCACCGGATGGACCAGCGTGCGATCCGGCTGCAGGTCCGGTGCCTCCAGCGGGCGCCGTCCGTCGGCGAAGGTCGCCGTGACCCGGACGTCGCCCGGGTCGAGCGTCGCCACGCCGAGGAGCGCGACGCTCGGGCGCTCCGGGATCCGGTACCCGCGCCGCCGGGCGTGGTCGAGGGCGGCCGCCGCGAGGTCGTCCTCGAGGCTCGCCATGCCGGCCAGCGCCGCCGCGTCCGCGGGGCTGACCTCGATCACGAATCGCGTCGGCGCCAGCATGCCGTCGGCGCCGGCCCGGCGCTCCTCGTCGATCGACCGCTCCAGCCGGCGGACGAGCGTCACCGGCTCCAGGCGGGCGCCCATCAGGCGGGCGGCGGGACGCTCGAACAGGCGCTCGAGGAAGCGTTCGAGGGCGGCGAGCGGTCGCATGTGCGGCGGCGGGCCTCCGTTCGGGCGCCGAGGACGCGGACAGGGGACGATCGGGCGGGTCCGGGGGTACCTCGGTCCCCGGGGCGTTCGGACCCCTACGGTATACTCTCGGCCCCGCGGATGGGTCCGTGCGACCCGCCCGTGGGCGCTGCACCGGGGGCCTGATGACCGACACGATCACCGAATCGTTCTGCGAACGCTGCGGCACGCGGTACTCCTTCGACCAGACCGCGAAGACTACGCCGCGGCGGGATCGGCCGTGTCCGGGTCGCTGGGCCGCGGCCTGAAGAACTACGTCGCCAACGACGGCATGCCGATGGCGGAGGCGATGGCGGTCGCCCGGGACGACGAGGCGCGGGCCGGGGTCGCGCGGCAGCTCGACGCGTTCCACAAGACCTTCAACTTCTGCATGTCGTGCCGGCAGTACACCTGCCCCAACTGCTGGAACGAGAAGGCCGGCGAGTGCCTCACCTGCGCTCCCGACCTCACCCGCGAGGTCCTGCCCGCCGCCTTCCCCGAGCTTGCCGCGGCACGCGGCGGTCGCGGCCGGCAACGGTCACGAGACGGCCGACGCCATGGCCTGGCCGCGGGTCGACCTCGATCGCGGCGAGCGGAGCCCGAGGCCGATGCGGCCGCCGAGACCGCGCTTCGAGGTCGACCGGACGGTGGCCGAGGAGCCCGACGTCCTGGCCCGCCTGGACGCCTTCGTGGCGACGCCGCCGCATGCCGCGGTCGAGGAGCTGACGCCCGACGAGCTGGCCGAGATCGAGAACGCGCTCGCCGCCACGCACCCGGCCGCCGAGGAGACCGTGGTCGCCGAGGTGGTCCCCGGGGCCGAGGTCGTGGCCGCGGCAGGGCGAGCCGATGGCCGCACTCGACGCGGTCGAGGTCGTGGCCGCCGAGATGGTGGCCGCGGAGGTCGCCGAGCCAGACGTCGCCGAGCCCGACGCAGGGCCCGCGGCCGACGCTGAGGCCGACGCCTCGATCGCTGCCGCTGCTGCCGCCGAGCCGGCCGCCGAGGTTGCCACGCCGACCGACCAGATGGACGTCGGGCGCGGCCAGACCAGGAGCCTGCTTGGTCGCTTCCGCCCCGGCCGGCCCGCCGCCGTTGCGCCCGAGCAGACGGCGCCCACACCCGAGCCCGTCGCTGCCGCACGAGCCGGAGCCGACGCCCGTGGCCAGCGCCGGTCCCATCGCGGCCGCCGAGCCCGAGCCCGAGCCCGTCGCGCCGCCGAGCCGGAGCCGACGCCCGTGGCCGCCGAGCCCGAGCCTGAGCCGGTCGCTGCCGCCGAGCCGAGGCCGTCGCTGCCGCCGAGCCCGAGCCGACGCCCGTGGTCGCCGCCCCGGAGGCGGGCCCGCGCCAGGACACCATCGAGCAGCCGACGTGGCGCGTCGTCGCTCCCGAGGCCGGCCCGTCGAGCCCGCCGCGTGGCCCGAGACCGCCGGCGTGGCCGACGCAACCGGCCCCCACGGCGAAGCCGGGCCAGGTCCCGGGACCCGGGGCATCGCCGTGGGCTGCTCGCCTCGCGACAGCCCGCCCGGAGACCGACGAGCGTGTGGGCGGCGTCGGCCCAGCAGGTCCTCGGCGGGCCGGTCGGCGCGAACGCCGCCCCACGGCGCCCCGGCGGTCCAGTCCTGCGTCAGCTGCGGCCTGTCCCTGTCGGCGAACGCACGCTTCTGCCGCCGCTGCGGGACGCGCCAGGGCTGACGCTCCCGCACGGCCGCGCGCCGCCGTCCTCACGAGAAGTCGAGCCGGCGCCGCGACCGGCTGCGACGCGACCGGCTGCCCAGCGTCAGATCCCCGGGGCCTCCCCGGCTGCAGCTCCGCCGCGGCGCGGGTGCGCGCCCGTCGGTCGCGCTCGGCAACCCAGGCCGCGCCCAGCAGCAGGACCTGCGTCACGTATGCCCAGCCAGATCAGGCCCAGGAACAGCGCGCCGAACGCGCCGTACAGCTGCGCCGATCCGAAGAGCAGCGGCCCGAGGAACGCGAACAGCGAGGTCAGCAGGAAGATCGCGAGCCCGGTGACCAGCGCCGGGAGCCCCAGCATCCGCCAGCCGGGCCGCGGCCGCGGCACGAACCGGTAGGCGAGCGCCACGAGCCCCGTCACCGCGAGCAGCGACCCCAGCGATCGGGCCTCCTGCCCGGGGGCCCCGATGATGTCCCCGATCGGGCCCGGGCAGCGTGACCAGGACCAGCACCACCGCGGCCGCGAACGTCCCGCCCGCGACCGCCGCGACCGCGACCACGTCGCGGATCGGCGTCCGGCCCTCGCCCGAGTCCTCGAAGACCACCCGGAACGCCCCGTCGAGCGCGCGCACGAGCGAGCTCGCCGACCAGATGAGCAGCACGAGGCCGACGATCCCGGTCGTGGCCGCGAGCCCCGAGAAGCCCTGCGAGCGCCTCGTCGATGACCGGGCCGAGGGGCGGGAACGACTCCGCCACGATCGCCACGATCTCGTTCCCGCACCGCGGGGTCGCTGACGAAGAAGCCGGCCACCGCCAGCACCACCAGCAGCGCCGGGACCAGGGCGAACAGGGCGACGTACGCCAGGCCGCGCGCCAGCACCGGCCCGCTGGACGCCGAGAAGCGCATGTAGACGGCGTGCGCCATCCCGATGCGCGGAACGCCGAGGACGCGCGCCACCAGCGGCTCGACGACGCCCACGACGCGGCGTCGCCGCCCGCTGGACGAGGCCGGGCCGCTCCTCGAGCGCCGGCCGCCGGGCGTCGTCGCCCGCCGGCCCCGGCGCGACCACGCTCAGAGCTCCTCGAACAGGCCCGGCTGGAGCGCCTCGGCGGGCACCCGCCGGCGAGGACGCAGGAGCGCCCGCACCTCGGCCCGCCGGACGTAGCGCCGCCCTCCCAGCTTGAGCGTCTGGAGGCGACCCTCGCGCGCCCAGCGGCCCAGCGTCGCAGGACGCAGGTGGATGTTGGCTGCCGCCATGATCTCGACCGCTTCGGCGAGCGTGATCCAGTCGGCTGTCGAACGGCTCATCGGGTCGCTCTCAGTCGTCCGTGCCGGTCGCCGGCGCGGCTGGCGGCGAGCCGGAGTCGCCGGAGCCAGAGCCGGCCGCTCGCCCGAGCCCGAGCCACCGGAGCCGGCATGTCCCGCTGCCCGGGAGCTGCCCGATCCGGAGTCGCCGGAGCCGCCCGGCGAGAGCCGCCCGATGCCGGAGCCGCCCGTGCCGGAATCCTGCTGCCCCGAGCCGCCGGAGTCGTCCCGCTGCCCGGAGCCGCCGATCCGGGGTCGAGCCTCCCGGACCCGCCCTTCCGCGTCGGTGCGCCGGAATACCTCCGGTCCACCTTGGCCCAGCCGCTGCCCTTGAAGTGGATGGTCGGCGGGGCGAACGCCCGCGTCACGGGACCCTCGCACAGGGGGCACTGGCCCGGCCCGGCCTCGTTGAGCCCACGGAGCACCTCGAACCGGTGGCCGCACGTCGCTGCAGACGTAGTCGTAGATCGGCACGTCGCTCCCGCGCCGGCCTCAGCCGCGCAGCAGGCGCATGCCGCACTTCGGGCAGTAGAACGCCCGCTCGTGGGCCGACGAGAAGCCGCAGTGGGCGCACACCAGCCCGCCGCGACCCGCCGCGGGAACCGGCCGATCGGGCGGCGCGATCCCCAGGGCGTACTGGTTGGCGAGGATGTTCTGGAACAGGCCCCCGAGGATGCGCGCCGCGATCCGGTCGGTGTCGCCGCGCACGCCGCGGCCACCCCAGCCCACGACGGCGCGGACCAGCATGTCGCCGGTCCCCTCGTCCCAGTGCGAGGCGACGCCGCCGATGATCGCGCTGTACTCGGGATAGCCCGACGTGTCGACCTCGCCGTCGAGGAGCGCCACCGCGAGCGTGTCGAAGGCCAGGTCGATCGCGTCGAGCGACTCCAGGACGTAGATCGCGTGGCGCGTGATCGGCCCGTGGCCGTGGTGGGCGTTCACCCACTGCATCGCCTCCGACGACCGGATGATGAGCGGGGACGCCTCGCTGAACTCGATCGGGAGGGGCTCGACGACCTCGATCTCGCTGCGCGGGAGCCCGGCCAGCATCGACGGCAGCTCGGCGAGCGCGCGGGGCCCGGCCTGCAGGCGCACGCCCTCGCTGCTCTTGCCCGCGTAGTAGAGCTTGAGGATGTACTCCTGGGCGGACGCATCCTCCGGGACGATGGCCGTGGTGGTCGACACCTCGTCGTCGCGACCCTTGCGCTTCAGGAACTCGAGCGGCAACGGAACCTCCTCGGATCGGTCGGGCGTAATCCTACCAGCGGCCGGACCGGACATGCCGTCCCGGCGCCGAGCGTCAGTCCACGACGTACCAGGCCGCCGCGTCCGGCTCGAGCTCGTCCTCGCCGCCGGCATCGCTGCGCAGGAGGATGGCCGTCGGGGGCGGCAGCGCGAACGTCGTCCCGGTGAGGTTCACCACGCATCGCAGGCCGCCTTCCCGCTCCAGGTGCAGCACGCCGTCCGGGCTCTCCAGCCAGCGGAACGCCTCGCCCGCGAAGCCTGCGTGGTCGCGCCGAAGGGCGAGCGCCCGGCGGTAGAGCTCGAGCATCGACCCCTCGACGCCGGCCTGAGCTTCCGCAGACAGGCTCGCCCACTCGACCGGCTGGGGCAGCCACGGCGCGGAGCCGGGCGGCCCGAACCCGAAGGGCGGCGCGGTCCCCGACCACGGGATGGGCACGCGGCAGCCGTCCCGGCCGCGGTGCTCGTGGCCAGATCGGTCCCACGTGGGGTCCTGCAGGAGCTCGTCGGGCAGGTCCTCGACCTCCCAGAGGCCCAGCTCCTCGCCCTGGTACACGTAGGCCGCGCCGGGGAGCGCGAGCATCAGCAGGGCAGCGGCACGCGCCCGCCGCCCGCCGAGCGCGCGATCGGTCGCCTGGCGCTCCACCCAGGGCTCCCAGGTCTCGAGGCCCGAGTACGCGCGGCCATAGCGGGTGGCGTGGCGGGTGACGTCGTGGTTCGAGAGCACCCACGTCGCCGGCGCGCCGGCCCCCGCGAGTGGCGCGATGGTCGCATCGACGGTGGAGCGCAGCCTGCCAGCATCCCAGGGCGTGCGCAGGAAGTCGAAGTTGAAGGCCTGGTGGAGCTCGTCGGGGCGCAGGTAGCGGGCCAGGCGGGCCTGCCCGTCGGGACCCATCGGGCCGATCTCGCCGATGAAGACCCGATCGCCGGCGTACGCCTCGGCGATCCGGCGCCAGCCGCGGTAGACCTCGTGCGTCCCCTCCTGCCCCCAGAACGGGTGGTCGTCGACGGGTGCCCACGGGTCGGCGCCCGCCGGCAGGTCGGGCAGGTCGCCGTCCTTCGCCAGGCCGTGCGCGACGTCGATCCGAAACCCGTCGAGGCCCATGTCGAGCCAGAACCGGAGGATCGACTCGAACTCCGCCCGGACCTCGTCGTTGTCCCAGCTCAGGTCCGGCTGCCCGCGGTCGAAGAGGTGCAGGTACCACTGTGCCGGGCCGCCGCCGGGCGATGGCACCCGGGTCCACGCCGGCCCTCCGAAGACGCTGGGCCAGTTGTTCGGCGGTTGCCCGCCCCGCGGGCCGCGGCCGTCGCGGAAGACGTACCGGTCACGCGCCGCGGAGCCCGGCGCGCTCGCGAGCGCCTCCTGGAACCACGCGTGCGCCGAGGAAGTGTGATTCGGAACGATGTCGCCGAGGACGCGAAGCCCGTGAGCATGGGCCTCCTCGATGAGCCGTCGGGCGTCATCGAGGGTACCGAACAGCGGGTCGATCGCGCGATAGTCCGCCACGTCGTACCCGCCGTCGACCATCGGCGAGGGGTACCACGGGTTGACCCAGATCGCGTCGACGCCGAGGTCCCGCAGGTACGCCAGGCGGCTCCGGATGCCGGCGATGTCGCCGATGCCGTCGCCGTTCGCGTCGGCAAAGCTCCGGATGTAGACCTGGTAGACGACCGCGCGCCGCCACCAGGCGGGGGCGGGCGTGACGGGCTCTGCGGCGCTGCGGCCCGGATCCGCGCTCATGCCGATGACTCGACCTCCGTGGTCCTGCCGCACCCCGGCCTCCCGGGCCAACCCGTCAGCGGTCAGCCCGTCAGCCGCGCTCGCAGCTTCCCGGCTCGCTCCGCCAGCTCGGCCTCGCGGGCGCGAGCACCCTCGACGACGGCCGACGGCGCCTTCGTGGTGAAGCGCACATCCGCGAGACGGGCCCTGGCAGACGCCAGGAGCGCGTCCGTGTCCGCGAGCTCCTTCTCCAGCCGCGCCCGATCGCGTCCGGCCGCCCCGTCATCCGCCGCGGCAGATGCCGCGGGAAGGACCACGGCCTCCAGGTCGCCCGCCACCACGGCCAGGCCCCCCGGCGGGGTCGGGTGCAGCGCCGCCGGATCGGCGACACGGCGCAGCGGCCGGGCGCGCGCCAGGCGCTCCAGCGCCGGGCGGAGCTCGTCGAATGCCGCCGCGGCCGCTCCCGGCACTGCAGCGTCCACCGGGAGCCATGTCGTCGGGGCGACCCGGGCCTCGCTGCGGGCGTTGCGGATCGCGCGCACGAGGTCCAGCAGCGCCGCCGTGTCGGCCTCGGCCCGGCGGTCGACAACCCCGGGTGCCGGCCAGTCGGCGACGATCAGGAGCTCCGGGTCGCCGGCCGCCCGCGGCAGCTGGCCCCAGATCGCCTCGGTGAGAAACGGCATGACCGGGTGGAGGAGGCGCACGTAGGTGTCGAGCGCCTCCACCAGCGTCCACCAGGTGGCCTCGCGATCGGCGGCGGCGAGCGACTCGTCGACGAGGCGGACCTTGGCGAGCTCCAGCGCCCAGTCGCAGTACTCGCCCCAGATCGCATCGTAGAGCGTGGCGGTCAGCTGGCCGAAGGCGTAGTCGGCGATGGCCCGGTCGGCCGCGGCCACCGTCCCAGCCACGCGGCTGCGGAGCCACCGCTCCGCGGGGCCCAGGTGCGCCGGGTCGGGGGCCGTCCGCGCGGCGTCGGCGGGGATCGACGCGGGCCGCGCGCCCAGCACGAACCGGGCGGCGTTCCAGAGCTTGTTGGCGAAGTTGCGCGCGTTCTCGAGCTTCTCGGCATTGAACTTCTGGTCGTTGCCGGGAGCCGCCCCGTGGATCAGCGCGAAGCGGAGCGCGTCGGCGCCCGACTCGTCGATCGTCTCGAGCGGATCGACGACGTTGCCCTTCGTCTTGGACATCTTCTGGCCGTACGGGTCGCGCACCAGGCCCGACAGGTAGACCACCTCAAAGGGCGCTTCGCCCGCCAGGTGGATGCCCAGCATCATCATGCGGGCCACCCAGAAGAAGATGATGTCGTAGGCCGTTTCCATGACGGTTCCGGGGTAGTAGCGGGCCAGGTCGGGTGTCTGCTCCGGCCAGCCGAGGGTTGACCACGGCCAGAGCCCCGAGCTGAACCAGGTGTCGAAGATGTCGGGGTCCTGGGCCAGCTCGGCTGCCGGACAGCCGCAGGCCTCGCAGGCGTCGGGCCCCTCCTTCGCCGGGCTCACCGTCACGTGGCCATCCGGGCAGTACCATGCCGGGATCCGGTGGCCCCACCAGAGCTGGCGGCTCACGTTCCAGTCGCGGATCTCCGTAAGCCAGTGCTCCCAGACCTTCTCGAAGCGTTCGGGGAGGATGACCGTTCGCTTCGTGCGCGTGGCGAGGAGGGCGGCCTCTGCCAGCGGCTTCGTGCGCACGAACCACTGGGTCTTGAGGCGCGGCTCCACGACGTCATGGCTCCGCTGGCAGCGCCCGATGATCATCTCGTGTGCCTTGCTGCCGACGAGATCCCCGGCCGCGTCGAGGTCGGCAAGGATCCGCTGCCGCGCGGCATAGCGCTCCAGTCCGGCATAGCGGCCACCGGCAGCCGAGATGTGCCCGCCGTCGTCCATCACGTCCACGAACGGGAGGTCGTGCCGCTGCCCCGTCGCGTAGTCGTCGTTGTCATGGGCCGGCGTGATCTTCACGGCGCCGGTGCCGAAGGCGGGGTCCACCACGCCATCCGCGATGATGGGGACGATCCTGTCCACGAACGGGATCCGGACGCGGCGGCCGACGAGGTCCCGGTAGCGGGGGTCGTCCGGGTGGACGGCCACGCCCGTGTCGCCGAGGATCGTCTCCGGGCGAGTCGTGGCGACGGAGATGACCGCCCCGGGCTCGTCGGTGCCGGTGTCGGCATCGACCAGGTGGTAGCGGATCGTCCAGAGCGTGCCCGTCTCGGGCGTCGCGATGACCTCGAGGTCCGAGAGGCTCGTCCGGCACCCCGGGCACCAGTTGATCAGCGTCTCGTGGCGATATGCGAGGCCCTCGCGATACAGGCGGTGGAACGCCTCGCGCACCGCGCGGCTCGAGGTGTCGTCCATCGTGAAGCGGAGGCGGCTCCAGTCCAGGCTGGCGCCCACCCGGCGCTGCTGGGACAGGATCACCAGCTTCGTCTCGTCGACGAACCGCCACATGCGCTCGAGATAGCGCTCCCGACCCAGGCTGGCGCGCGTCTCGCCGTCGGCGGCGATGATCCGGTCGAGGACCACCTGGGCGGCGATGCTCGCGTGGTCGAGGCCCGGGAGGAAGAGTGACGGACGCCCCTGCATCCGCGCGTGGCGGATCATCAGGTCCTCGACGGCGCTCCGCTGGGCATGCCCGAGGTGCAGGCTGCCGGTCACGTTGGGGGGCGGCTGGATGATCACGAAGGGAGGCTTGCCGGTGTCCGCGCGGCTGCCGGCGCCATCCGGCGCGAAGACGTCCGCGGCCAGCCAGCGCTCGTAGATCGGCCCCTCGAACTCGCTCGGCCGGTAGGCCTTCGCGAGCCCGCCGGTCGGCTCCCCTGGAGCTCTTGCCCGGTCCGACATCTTGCCGCTCCCTGGAAACAGAACGACCCGCTCGTCCAGCGGACGAACGGGGTCGTGGTACCACCTGCTGGTTCGGGCGCCGGCGCGGGCCGCTCATCGCGGGCGCGGTCTCCGGCTCCCCTCGTGGCGCGCTATCGGGCGCCGGCCGCACGGCTCGCGAGCGACGTTCACGCCGGGGTCTGCCGCGCGGCTCGCACCGTCCCGCGCTCGCTTCGGCCCCTGCCGGCGCTACTCCTCCCGGTCACCGCCGTGAGGGCCGGAGTGTAGCACGCCCGATCGCGGTGATCGCCGCTGCTGCGAGCTCACCGCGGTGCACGGAGGCCTTCGCGCGATCGGCGGGCCGGGCGAAGCCACCAGGCGGCGTAGGGCTGCATCAGGAGCGTTCCCTTGTGCTCGACGGGCGTCTCCCCGGAGATCGCATCCTCCACGTTGTCGAGCTCGACCGTCTCGAGGACCCGCCGGTCCAGGGCCTGCGGCGCGTCGGTCATGTTGTGGACGGCCAGGAGCGGCCCCGACGGGTGCGGGCGAACGAAGGTGAAGAGCGACGGGTCGCCGGCGTCGACGACCTCGAGGGGTGTCGCCGCGTGGAGCGCCGCGAGCGACCTGCGGACCTCGACCAGGTGCCGGGTCCCCTCGAACACCCGGCCCACCGGCCCGGTCCCGTGCCGCTCTGCCGCACGCGTCCAGTCCATCTGCGGCCGATGGATCCAGCGGTTGTCGGTGGCGCGGCTCGGGTCCCGGAGATAGCTCCGGTCGTTGAGCATCGCGATCTCGTCGCCCATGTAGAGGAGCGGCAGACCGTCCCAGCCGAGGATCAGGGCATGGCCAAGGAGGACGCGTGCGATCGCCAGGTCGATCGCCGCAGCGTCGTTGGCGGCCAGCGCGCGCTCCAGCCCGGCGAGGCTGGCAAAGGTGCCGCTGATCCGCGAGTCCCCGGTCACGGCATTCTGCTGGAAGACCTCACCGAGCGCGAACGAACCCGGGAAGAGCCCCGCGTAGAACATCGAGAGGTACGCCCGATGATCGGGACCGGTCCACCCGACGGCCTCCGCGTCCTCCTCGGTGATCGCCCAGCCGATGTCGTCGTGGCAGCGGATGTAGGTGCCCCAGGAGGTGGTCGGCGGCTTCTTCGGAAACGCGGAAAGGACGTGCGTCATCAGCCGCGTATCGCGCGTCGCGAGGGCCGACCAGTACTGGACCATGAGGCTGTTGTGGTAGGCGAGGTCGCACTCCAGGCTTTGGTCTTGCCCGACCCCCAGGTAGGGGGCGAGGTCGTCGGGGCCGACGATCGCCTCGGCCTTGAAGATCACGGCGGGAGCCGCCACCCGCGCACATGCCCGGAGCGCGCGCAGCAGGCTGTGGACCTCCGGCTGATTCTGGCAGTTGGTGCCCATGCGCTTCCACATGAAGGCGACGGCGTCCAGCCGAAAGACGTCGATACCGGCGTTCGCAAGCTCGAGAAGGACATCGACGATCTCGACGAACACGCGGGGATTGGACCAGTTGAGGTCCCACTGGAACGCGTTGAACGTCGTCCAGACCCAGCGCCCGTCGGGGAGCGCGCTGAAGTTGCCGGGCGCGAAGTCCGGGAAGACCTCGGGCAGCGATCGCCCGTACCGGTCAGGGAGCTCCCGGTCCGGGAAGATCCAGAAGAGCTCGGACGCCTCGGGGTCGCCATCGCGGGCCCGGACCGCCCAAACGTGCTCGGCCGCGCAGTGGTTGAGGACGAGGTCGATGCACAAGCTGATCCCCTTCCCGCGAAGCTCGCGGGCGAGGTGCCCCAGGTCGGCCATGGTGCCGAGGCGCGGCTCCACCTCCCGATAGTCGGCCACGGCGTAGCCGCCGTCGTTGTCGCCGGCCCTCGTCCGCAGGAGCGGCATGAGGTGGAGCGTACCGCACGCCGAGCTCCTCGAGGTAGCCGATGTGCTCCTCTACGCCGCGCAGCGTGCCGGCGAACCGGTCCACGTAGAAGACGTAGCCGACCATCTCCGGGACCTGGAACCAGTCCGGGCGGACGGTCCGCTGGCGGTCCAGCAGCCGCAGCTCAGGAGATCGCTCCGCCCACCGGTCGGCAAGGGTCGCGACCAGCGCCTCCAGGTTCGAATCGAACCGCGGATCACCGCCGTACGGGTCGATGAGCCCTTCCCAGAGGTCGTTCCACCAGCGCCGAAGCCCCACGACGAACGTCTCGACGTCGCTCGGCGGGGCAGCCACGAGCGACGTCCGCGCGATCTCCGTGGCTCGCTCGAGCCACGCCTCGCTCGGGCCGGCGACCGGTGCCGAG
>CAWEYP010000011.1:0-44522 GCA_963813305.1 uncultured Chloroflexia bacterium | reverse complement strand
AGACGTCACCGGGGGACGTCCATAAAAGTATAAAACATATCTCCATGAAAAATGGTAAGGGAAACCTTTATGGATTTATGGACGTCCCCCATCCTGTCTCGCTCCTCTTCCTGACGACAGATCGAATCTATTGGGTGCGCGCCTTTTCATCCAGCATAGCCCTTGACAGCCTGATCCGGTTCGCGGGACATTCACCCAGGTAGTGGTGCGCGGACGTTCCGGCGGCCCAAGTCCCCGATGGATGCGCGCCGCCGGGGCGCCACTCGCGCGGAAAAGGAGACGACGATGAGCGATCGGTGCCGCGGTGTCGACCATGGCTCGTGGTCTTCGCTCTCCTGTACCGCCGTCCGTGTCGTCTGTGCAGGGCCCCACGCGGGATCTCGGTCAACGACAACACGCTCAACCACGGCTCGACCATTCGCGACCTGCGGCGACGCTTGACAAGGTCGGAGCAGACCACGAGGGCGTGGCGACCGAACTGGCCAGATTGCGCGCCTCCTTCGGGATCGTTTTCGTGCCCGGCATTCTCGGCTCGACGCTCGAATCCGCGAGCAGGGGCAGGCTCTGGGGATTCGGGATCCCGGATCAGGACGCCCTGCGCCTCGACCCCGCGCTCATCGCGGAGACCGCGCCGTCGGATGTGACCACCGGCCTCGCTCTCTCCCTCGGCCCCGTGGATCTGTACCGCGAGGCGTTTCGTCTCCTCCGTCAGAGCGCCGGCAAGCTCGGCATCCCGGACAAGCGGGTGGTCGCGTGCGGGTACGACTGGCGACGGGACATCCGCTGGGGCGCGCGGGAACTGCACACGTGCATCACGACCCATCCGGACCTCAAGGATGCGACCGCACTGATCGTCGTCGCCCACAGCATGGGCGGGCTTGTGACGTGGAGCTGGCACCAGGACTACACGCGTGACGGCTGGTTGGGCGACACGCGGGTGATCGCCCTCGCCGTGCTCGGCTCTCCCCTGGAAGGCAGCTGCGAGATGCTGCGCATGATTCAGGCCGGCTACGTCCAGCCGACACAGAACACCACGCTTCGCAACGACCAGGTGTGGCGGCGGTGGTGGAGCAAGATCGAGGGGATGAAGGATCGCTTCGTCAACGTTGTGACCTCGACGCTCTCCCAGGACCTGAGGGCGGTCATCCTCACCTGGCCGGGGGCGTTCGAGCTGATGCCCCGCCCGGCGCTATTCGTCAACGACGATGCCCATCTGTGCGCGCGAGTCCCCCTCGATCCCACGGACCCCGACAACCGCCGCCCCCTCACCTCATTCGATCCGACGTTCTGGGCAGCACGCTCGGTCAGGATCTGCTGCGCCCGTACGCGCCGCCGCCGGACCTGGATGCCGTGCTTGCGAAGGCCGCCGACTTCCGGACGGGCTTCTCCGCGACCACACTGCGCTCGCCGACGTACCTGTTCGCCACCTTCGTCTGGGTGACGCCCACGCTGGTGCCCCTGACGGGAGACTACCGGCTTGCTGCGAGCGATTGGTACAGCAAGGACGCTGATGGGCGGGTTCTCGTGACCTCCGCGAGGCCCGACGCGGTCGACGCGGCGGCAACGTTTTTCGTGTACAGCGTCCATGGCAACCTGCCCGAGGACGAGATCTTCCACGCCGAGTTCTTCGGCGAACGGCTACCGCGCGTGCTCGCGGGGTACGTGGCCGCCCGGATACTCCAGATGTTCGGCGCCAACGACGGATTCCTCAAGGCGTATGCTGCCGCCGGCGGCCTGCTCGTCAACCCCCAGGACTTTCGTGTCGCGTTCGAGCGTGTCTCCAGCCCGGCCATCATCTATCCGCTGACACGCGAGGCCTGGGACAGCGCCGTGGACTTCAACAAGGCGCTGTGCGACGGGCCGATCGCTTGCGACGGCGGCTACTGGAACGCCGTGCTGGCCGCCTCCCGTGCGCGGACGGTGACGGCCCGGGCGGCGGCGTTCACCTCTGTCATCATCATGTCGCCAGAGGGCTCTCGCGAGGAAACATTTGCCCGGGCGCAACGCGGGTTGGCCATGGCTCGCTCCCTGAACTGGGCGGCCGCGATCGACGACCTGCGCATTGCGGTACCGCAGCTCGACAGATGCGCGCCACAGTCGGTGGCCGCGAGGCGCAAAACGTTCGGGACCTGCGGGTCAACGCCACGGCCATGCTGGCGCGGGCGCTGGTCATTTTGGCGGCTATTGCGTCGAGGCACGGGAGCCGATGAGGAAGGCCGCCCAGGAGGGACAACCCTTTGCGATGCGCGATCTGCGCGCGCCCTGCTACGATCGCGGCTCAGGCAAGTACATCGCGCTGAATCGCTAAGATGATATGTAGGTGGGTGTTGTCATCCTTAAACCGTCCGTCAATCTGCCGTCCCGCAATCTACAGGCGAGAATCGCGAGGCTGCGAGGCCAACTTAGCGCGTCGGCCCCTTGGGTCGCGGTGGACGCGGGGGCGGGACAAACAGGGGTTGCGCAGGGATGAAGTCCGGTGAAAAATAGGAGGCGAGGCCTACAAAGTCCCAGAGGTTCACGGTCCACCGGCCGTCCTCGAACCCGGAGAAAATCTGGCCGGTCGGTACTCTCCGCCCATGGTCGGCGTCTGTCCTCCAGGCCGAACCGGACATAGACGATGGCAAGGTCGGGAGATTGTGGGTCACCCGGATGGCCTCGACCTGCTTCCCCGCCGCAGGTCGGGTCGTCCCGGCCCGCATCCGATCCGTAAAGTCCCCTTGCGACAGGGCCCGGCGGCTCGCGCTCGATCCCATATCCCACAAACGCCAGAACTCGTCGTAGGCCCAGGCTTCCATGGCGGATCGAAACGCCGCTTCGGCCTCCTGGCCACCGCGTCCGGCGTCGCGGGTGTCCCTTCCATCGTGGCCGGCAAAACTAGGCCTCCACCCACAAGTGTCCAGAAGAGCAGTACGCCGGCGAACCGCCCTGCGCGGGACACGACCGAGTCCGGAGCGCCTCTCATGGGCCGAGGATAACTCGGTAAGGGACAGACGCACAGGAGGAATGGGAGACGGGTATTTTAAGACACATCCCTCAAACCGGTTTGTGCGTCGTAGAAGTCTGAGTAACTCCGACAGGTCATGTCTCTGACGAGGGTCCGCCGTGTGACTATGGGATTCGCTGTCCTGCATTGCCCTGAACATGGGAGTCGGCTCAGGCAAATTGAAAATCCGTGCGGCCCCGTTTAGTGGGGCGGAAGTCGGGCAGTATCACCGGAAAAGGGAGCCGCTATGTGGGCGGATGTGATCGTGATCGGGGCGGGGCTTGCCGGGATGACGGCGGCCCTGGCGGCGAAGCAAAACGGAGCCGAGGTAATTCTGGTGGATCGCGGCCCGATCGGGACTGGGACCAACTCCGCGCTGTCGAACCGGGTGTTCTCGAGGGCCGGTATCGCCGGAACGGGCCGAGGAGTACGTGGAGTTGGTGGTCCGAATCGGCAGGGGGCTTAACCGTCCCGGCTACGTGCGACAGATCGCGCGCGACGCGCCTGCCGCCGTCGAATTCCTGTGCTCTTTGGGTGTGGAGATCGCGAAGACGCCCGGCCAGTGGGCGGTGCGGTCGCCGAAGCCAGAGACGATCCCCGGGGTGACGCTGGTGCAGGGGGTGGTCCGGCAGGTGCTGGCCCGGAATCGGATCCGGGTGGAGCGGGGCGTCTACGTCTCGACACTCCTGCAGGCTTCCGGTCGAATCGTGGGTGTGTGCGGGCACGATCTTTGCGGCGAGGCGCGCGAGATTCGCGGCAACTCGACGATCCTGGCCTGCGGCGGGGCGGGCGCCATCTACGCGAAGCATGACAACCAGGCATCCATCCTCATGGGCAGGGGTAATTACCTGGCCGCATGCGCCGGGCTGATCTGTGGGACATGGAGTTCATCCAGTGCTATCCCATCGTCCTCGACGAGCCCGACATGCCGATGATGATGATCTACCCCCCGTATCCGCAGGAGGCTACGCCTGATCCCGGTCCGGCGGAGGAGGATCTCCTCCAGAAGCACGACCTGGGCAATATCAATCAGGCTATCATCCGGAAACGTGATGCTTCTCCGCCATGCTGATAGACGGAGGAAAGGCCGGGCCAATCTGCATGGATCTTCGGGCAGTGCCTGATGAGAAGTGGGAAGTCCATCCACTGAGCCTCCTCAAGCGTTTCAGGGCCGAGTGTCGGCAACGGCCCATCCGCATTTCGCCTGCCGTCCATTTCTTCATGGGAGGGGTGCGGACCGACGAGGAAGGGCAGACCGACTTGAGCGGGCTCTTTGCATGCGGCGAGATGGTGTGGGGGCTGCACCCGCCTTCTCGACGAGCTGGGCGCCCTCGGCGAGGTGGCCTGGGTGGGATGCGGGCCGCTTGGCCGCGACGACGGGCGGATCGCGCTCTTCCGGCCGGGCCGCGGCGACGTCCTGCGGGCGGCGCTCGTCGCCGGCCAGGCGGCGGCAGGCGAGCGTCCCGACGGGGAGCGCCACGCGGCGATCCGGGCCTGGCTTGCTCGGCGCGGCGCCTCGTTCTATCGGGAGCTGTTCGGCGCCGCCGGCGGCGGCTCGGACCGGGAGGTGCTCGACGCGCTGTGGGACCTGGCGTGGGCGGGCGAGGTCACCAACGACACGTTCGCCCCGCTGCGGGCGCTGCGCTGGAAGCGTCCGGGGGCGACCGGCGGCCCCGACCCGGCCGTCTCGCGACGCTGGGGCCGCCGGAGGCCGCCGGCCGCTGGTCGCTGGTCGACGGCGGCGAGGCGCCGTTGGTGGGCGCGGGGGCGCCGGGCCCGGGGGAGCCGGGCGCGGGGCAGCTGCGCCGCGCATGCCCGGAACCACGGAGCGCCTCCACGCGCTGGCGCTGGTCCTTCTCGACCGGCACGGCGTGCTGACCCGGGAGGCCGTGATGGGAGAGGGCGTCGAGGGCGGGTTCGCGGGCGTCTACCCGGTCCTGCGGGCGCTCGAGGAGGCCGGCCGCATCCGGCGCGGCTACTTCGTCGACGGGCTTGGCGCTGCCCAGTTCGCCCTCGCCGGCGCGATCGACCGCCTCCGCGCGGCCCGGGAGCCCGATGCCGATCGCCCGCGAGTCGACCTCCTGGCGGCCGCCGACCCGGCCCAGCCCTACGGCGCGGCGCTGCCCTGGCCGCGGCGCGGCGACGACGACCGGCGCCCGTTCCAGCGGGCGGCCGGCGCGCACGTCGTGCTCGTCGACGGCGCGGCGGTCCTCTACGTGGAGCGGGGCGGCAAGGGCCTCGCGACCTTCCCGGCGGCCGACGATCCGGACCGCGCGGCGCTCGCGCTGGCGGCGCTCGGCGGGCTCCTCGGCGACGGCCGGCTCCGCGAGCTCGTCCTGGCGCGGGTGGACGGGGCGCCGCTGGCGCCCGAGCATCCGTGGCGGGCGCGCCTGGTCGAGGCGGGCTTCGTGCCCGGCTACCGGGGCATGGCCCTCCGGCCGCGCGGGTAAGGGCGCGGGATCCCGATGCCCGAGGGGGACACGCTCTTCCGGACGGCGGCCGGGCTGCGCCCGCACCTGGTGGGGCGCGTGGTGACCGCGGCCCGCGGCCGCGTCCCGGGCCCGCAGATCGGCCGCGTCGTCGGGGCGACCGTGACGGCCGTCGACGCCGTCGGGAAGAACCTCCTCGTCCGGTTCGACACGGGGGTGGAGCTGCGGACGCACCTGGGGATGTACGGGTCGTGGCACCGCTACTGGCCCGGCGAGCCGTGGCGGCGCCCGGCCGGCCGCGCGGTGCTCGTCCTGGAGGTCCCCGACGCGGTCGCCGTCTGCTTCGACGCGCCCGTGGTGGAGCTGCTCGAGACGCGGGCCGAGCACCTCCACCCGCCCCTCGCCGAGCTGGGGCCCGACGCCACGGCCGACGGCTTCGACCGGGAGGAGGCCCTGCGTCGCCTCCGTGCCCCCGCACGGGCGGGGCTCACCGTGGCCGAGGCGCTCCTCGACCAGCGGGCCCTCGCCGGCATCGGCAACGTCTACAAGAGCGAGGTCCTCTTCATCGAGCGAGTCGACCCGTTCGCGCGCGTGGACCAGCTATCCGACGAGGCGCTGGGCCGGCTCGTCGACCGGGCCCGCGCCCTGCTCCTGGCCAACCGCGAGGCGGTCGCCCGCGTGACGACGGGAACGGCGGGCGGCGGGGCTCCCTCTCCCGTGGGTCCGGGCGCCGCGCGCCCGCGCGCGGCGCGGGCATGGGTCTACGGTCGCGCGGGCCGGCCGTGCCGGCGCTGTGGGACGATCATCCGGGCGCTGCGCCACGGGGACCTGCCCCGCACGACGTACTGGTGCCCGCGCTGCCAGCCGCCGGCCGGCGGCGGTGCCGGGGCGGGGGCCGAGCAGGTCCCCAGGAAGGAGCCACGATGACCGACCGGACCGTCGACGTGCGCTGCGGCCACGACGGCCCCGCCTGGCTCTGCCTGGTCCGCGTCCGCGAGGGCCCCTTCGCGACGGAGCACCGCGTGACGGTGGATCCGACCGACCTGGCCGCGGCTCGACCCCGGCGCGGCCGACCCGGAGCGCCTCGTCCGCGCGGCGTTCGCGTTCCTGCTGGAGCGCGAGCCGGCCTCCTCGATCCTGCGGACCTTCGACCTCCCCGTCATCGGCCGCTACTTCCCCGGCTGGGAGGCCGACGTCCGGGGCCGCCTGGCGGAGTAGGGCTGCGTCGACGGTCGACGCGCGCGTCAGCCGGCCGGCGTGCCCTGGTGGAAGACCATCTGCCAGGTGTCGCCCTCGCGACGCCAGATCGAGGCGCGGAGCGCGCGCGGCCGATTTCGTCGAGCTTGCGCCCACGGACCGTTATGCAGGTCGTCGGCCCAACCGAGGGCCGGCGTGATGCGCTCGTTCCCGCGGGCGCGCTCGGGGGCGCTCGTCGTGAGCACGACGACGTGGCCGGAATGACGGCGAGGGCACGGCTCGGGGCGCGACCGTCGACGACATGCCCAACGGTCCCCCGGTGCAAGCATGGCGGGTCGGCTCCCGCGTCGTCCGGTTCGTCGACCCCGTTGCCGAGCCCCGGGCCCGCCCGCCCCGCGGGAGCGGACATCGCGCGGGTCGCCGGCACGGCTCAGCCCTCACGCGGCGTCCGCGGTGGTCACCCGGCGGCCGCAGTGGCGGCCGGGCGGCCGCGGTCAGCCCGGTGGCGACTCGGCAGCCAGCCGTTCGTCAGTCGTCGGCGCGGTCGGCAGCCCGAACGCTCGCCGGAAGCGGGCGAGGAACGCCGGCGGGTGCCGCAGGTCGACCAGCCAGCCGCGGCCCCAGGCGACCCAGGTGGCCGGCCGCAGGTAGCGGGCCGGGTCCGGGTCCCGCCACAGCCAGGGCACGAGGCACCACAGGAAGACCAGGTAGTCGACCCGGGCCGGCCGCGGGAACGCGAAGAGGACCTGGAGCTGGACGAGCGTGGCGCTCAGGGTGAGCAGCGACAGGCACCCCGCGATCGCGAGGAACAGGACGCCCCAGGCGCGGCCCCGCGGCGCGAGCAGCGGCAGGAACACGATTGGCACCCACTTGAGGGCCGTGGCGAGGGCCCACAGCAGTCCCGCCGTGCGGGGCGACGTGAACTGGGCCGCCCAGATCATGTAGACGAGGAGCAGGTTGATGTTCCCCGTGTCCAGGTTGGCGATGAACGAGAAGCCCAGGACGACGACAGTCACCGCGGTGGCCAGGGGATGGAGCCGATAGGCCCAGCCGACCGACCAGGCGAGCAGGACCAGGTTCGCCGCCCGCCAGACGAACCACGCGACGTCCCACGGCAGCAGCGCCCAGGGCACGAATGCCGGGAGGAGCCACGGGGCGTAGACGTACGGCATGAACGGGCCGCTGGGATGGTAGGGGTCGCCGCCGTTCAGCCAGATCCGGACCGCGGCCCAGTAGGCGCGCGCGTCGGCGCCGGCCAGCTCGCCGCGGGCGAAGAGCACCGCGAACCCGACCCCGACCGCGAGCCCCAGGAGCAGGATCGCGACGATGTGGCGCGGCTGGCGCAGCCGCGCCCGCTCCCGGCGCAGGGCGCGTCGGAGCACGCCCTGGCGCGCTCGCGCGCGCGCGCTGTCGGGGAACGCCACCGAGTGGGACATCGCCGCGCGAGTATCGCACGGGCGTTCCGGGCGCCGGTATACTCCCCGGACCCATGCGTACCGGCCATCTGATCGTGATCGGCGGCGCGGAGGACAAGATCCGCGACCGGGTCATCCTCAGCCGGTTCGTCGCGCTCGCCGGTGGCAGCGCCGCCCGGATCGCCGTCGTCGCGACCGCGTCCTCGTTCGCGGTCGAGGTGGGGGAGCGCTACCGCCAGGTGTTCACCGACCTGGGTGCGGCCCACGTCGACCCGATCCTGGCCCAGGCTCGCCCGGCCGCCAACGACGAGACCTTCGTGGCCCTGGTCGACGGCGCCACGGGGATCTTCCTCGCCGGCGGCAACCAGCTCCGCCTCTCGTCGACGATCGGCGGGACGCGGCTGTCGCGGGCGATCGAGGAGCGCTACCATGCGGGCGCCGTGGTCGCCGGGACCAGCGCGGGGGCGTCGGCGCTCTCGACGCACATGATCGCCTTCGGCGCGTCGGGCCTGACCCCCAAGCAGCGGATGGCCCAGATCAGCGCGGGCCTCGGGCTCCTCCCCGGCGTGATCATCGACCAGCACTTCCAGCAGCGCAACCGGCTGGGTCGGCTCCTCGCGCTCGTCGCCCAGAACCCGAGCCTGCTGGGGATCGGCATCGACGAGGACACCGCGGGTGTCGTGACCCCCGACCAGGTCCTCGAGGTGATCGGTCGGGGCAGCGTCACCATCGTGGACGGGACCGCGGCCGAGACCGACGCCTGGGAGGTCGCCGGCCATCGACCGCTCATGATCAGCAACGTCGTGATGCACTCGCTGCCGGCGGGCTACCGCTTCGACCTGCGGCGCCGCGTGCGCATCGCGACCCCCGCGCTCCGGGCGATCGCGGGCGAGAAGGCAGCCTCCGAGTAGCGCGCGGGCGACCGACCCGGCGCAGGGCGACGAAGGGAGAGGAAAGCGTGGCCCGGACGAGCCGCAAGCGGGACGCGAAGGAGCCAAGGGCCGGGGCCGCGGCGAAGACGGGCGGGGCCAGGGCGGCCGTGACGACGAGCCCGTCGACCGCGTCCGTCGAGCCGGCGCCGGCCCCCGGCGACCGCGCCCGCGCGACGCTCCGGGTCCTCGAGAGCCGCGTCCTCCGCGGCCCCAACTACTGGTCGCCCAAGCCCGTCGTCCGGATGCTCGTCGACCTCGGCGACCTGGAGCGCTGGCCCAGCAACACGATCCCGCACTTCACCGACGCCCTCGTCGGCATGATGCCGACCCTCGATGACCACGCCTGCTCGCTGGGCCGGCGGGGCGGCTTCATCAGCCGCCTGCGCGAGGGGACGTGGATGGGGCACGTCACCGAGCACGTGGCCCTGGAGCTGCAGAACCTCGCCGGCACCGAGGCCCGCCACGGGAAGACCCGCTCGGCGGGGGCCGAGGGCCGCTACCACGTCATCTACGAGTACGGCGAGGAGCAGGTCGGCCTCGAGGCCGGCCGGATGGCCGTCCGCCTCGTCAACCACCTCGTGGATCCCGACGACCCGGACGTCGCCTTCGATCTCGAAGCCGAGATGGAGCGCCTCATCCTGCTGGCCGAGCGGCTCGCCTTCGGGCCGTCGACCCAGGCCCTCGTGGACGAGGCCATCGCGCGCGACATCCCGGTCCTCCGCCTGGACCGCTTCTCCCTCGTCCAGCTGGGCCAGGGCGTCCACCAGCAGCGGATCCGGGCCACGATGACCAGCAAGACCTCGGGCATCGCCGTCGACGTCGCCTCCGACAAGAGCCTCACCAACCAGCTCCTCTCGGCGGCCGGGCTGCCGGTGCCGCGGGCCGAGGTGGTCGAGACCGAGGACGAGGCGGTCGCGGCCGCCGAGCGCCTGGGCTACCCGGTCGTCGTCAAGCCGCTCGACGGCAACCACGGGCGGGGCGTGGGGCTGAACCTGCGCGATGCCGTTGCCGTGCGTGGGCACTTCGGGGAGGCCAGGCGCCAGAGCCGGGGCGGCGACGTCGTCGTCGAGTCGTTCATCACCGGGAACGACTACCGCGTGCTCGTCATCGGCGGCCGGCTCGCCGCGGTGGCCGAGCGCGTTCCCGCCTCGGTCACCGGCGACGGCGCGCACACGGTTCGCGAGCTCGTCGAGACCGCCAACAGCGACCCCCGGCGCGGCATCGGCCACGAGAAGGTCCTCACCCGGATCAGGCTCGACGGCGCGGCGGAGGCGATCGTGGCCGAGCAGGGCTTCGGCCTCGACGAGGTCCCGCCGACGGCGACCTGGGTCAAGCTCGCTCTCACCGGCAACATGTCCACCGGCGGGACGTCGATCGACCGGACGATGGAGGCCCACCCGGACAACGTGGAGATCGCCGAGACGGCGGCCCGCGTCGTCGGCCTCGACATCGCCGGGATCGACTTCATCTGCCCCGACATCACCGAGCCTGTCCGCGAGACCGGCGGCGGGATCGTGGAGGTCAACGCCGCCCCCGGCTTCCGGATGCACACCCATCCGACCGAGGGCGAGCCGCAGTACGTCGCCAAGCCGGTCCTGGACCTGCTCTTCCCGGCCGGCGCCCCGGCCCGCATCCCGATCGTCGCCGTCACCGGGACCAACGGCAAGACGACGACGGTCCGGATGATCGCCCACGTCTTCAAGCTGATGGGCCGCCGCGTCGGGATGACCTCCACGGACGGCATCGTCATCGACGGGCGGCTGACCAAGAAGGGCGACATGTCGGGCCCGAAGTCGGCCCAGATGGTGCTCCAGAACCCGACCGTGGACATGGCCGTCTTCGAGGTGGCCCGCGGCGGGATCGTCCGCGAGGGCCTGGGCTACGACCGCAACGACGTGGCCGTCGTGACGAACGTCACCGGCGATCACCTGGGCCTGGGCGGCATCGACACGATCCGCCAGCTGGCGTCGGTGAAGAGCGTCCTCGTGGACGCCGTGCCGAAGACCGGCACCGCGGTCCTCAACGCCGACGACCCGCTCGTGGCCCGGATGGCCCGCGCCTGCCAGGGCCGGGTCGTCTACTTCAGCATGGCGACGGAGAAGGGAAGCGACGGCTGGGACCGGGTCGACTCGCACTGCGGGCGCGGTGGCGCCGCGTTCGTCCTCCAGCCGGCGGCCGACGGCGAGCTGATCGTCCTGCGCCTGGGCCCGCGGACGATGCCGGTTCTCTACACGCACCTGGTCCCGGCGACGTTCGGCGGCAAGGCCCGCATGAACGTGGCGAACGCGCTGGCGGCCGCCGCCGCGGCCTGGGCCGCCGGCGCCCACCTCCACGACATCCGGCAGGGCCTGCGCACGTTCACGACGTCGTTCTTCCAGGCGCCGGGGCGCCTCAACCTCGTGGAGCAGGGCGGCGTCCGCCTGGTCATCGACTACAGCCACAACGTCGACGGGATGCGCCAGCTGGCCGACTTCGTGCGGCGCATGGTGGAGCCGTCCCCGGTGAAGGGCGGCTCGGCGGCCCAGCGCGGCCGGGCGATCGGGGTCATCGGCATCCCGGGCGACCGGCGCGACGCGGACCAGCACGACTACGGCTACCTGGCGGCCGGCGCCTTCGACGAGATCTACGTCCGCGAGGACCGCAACCTGCGCGGCCGCAAGCCCGGCGAGTCGGCCGAGAACGTGATCCGCGGCGTGCGCGCGGCCCGGGCCAAGGGCGATGCGGTCACCACGAAGGTCGAGAAGATCCTCGACGAGACGGCCGCCGTCCGGATGGCGATCCGGCGCGCCTCCCCGGGCGACCTGGTCGTCTGCTGCGTCGACGATGCCGTGGGGGTCTACCGGCTCGCCAACGAGCAGCTCGGCGTGCCGGGCGACGCCAGCGCGATCAGCGATCCGGGTGAGCTCGACGCGCCGGTCGGGTAGGCTGCCCGGCGGCCGCCACGGGGGAGGGGGGAGATGACACGCCCGGCACGACACGCCGGCCTGCGGGAGCGCCTCAGCTACCGCTTCGACCGGTTCATGGAGCGCGGCACGATTGCGCTCATCGCGGGGCTCTTCGTCGTCTCGGTGCTGATCATCGTCGGCGTCGTGCTCGTCCTCGCGGTCATCCGCGGCGACGACGGGCGGGACATCCCGCGGCTCCTCTGGATGGCGCTGCTGCGGACGCTCGACCCCGGGACGATGGGCGGCGACGAGGGAAGCGCCGGCTTCGTCCTCGGGATGCTGATCGTCACGTTCGGCGGCATCTTCGTCATCAGCGCCCTGATCGGCATCCTCAACACCGGCCTCGAGGGGAAGCTGGCGCAGCTGCGCAAGGGCCGCTCGCGGGTGCTGGAGCGGGATCACGTCCTGGTGCTCGGCTGGAGCCAGCAGATCTTCACCGTGCTGGCCGAGCTCATCGAGGCCGGCGTGAGCCGGCCGCGGACGTCGATCGTGATCCTCGCCGACCGGGACCGGGTCGAGATGGAGGACGCCATCCGCGACCGGGTGACGATCCCCCGGCGGGCCCGCGTCGTGTGCCGGACGGGGCGGCCGTCCGACCTCGCCGACCTTCCGATCGGCAACCCGGACGAGGCCCGCGCCATCGTGATCCTGGAGTCCGAGGGCGAGGACCCGGACGTCGAGGTGGTCAAGACGATCCTTGCCCTCACCGGGCGTCCCGACCGCCGCGCGGAGCCGTACCGGATCGTGGCCGAGGTCCGCGACCGCGCCAACGCCGAGATCGCCCGCCTCGTCGGCGGGGACCAGGTGCACCTCCTGCTGGCGGACGAGCTGGTGGCCCGGATCGTCGCCCAGACGTGCCGCCAGTCGGGGCTCTCGGTCGTCTACCTGGACCTGCTCGACTTCGCCGGCGACGAGCTCCACGTCATGGACTTCCCCGACCTGGTGGGGAAGACGTTCGGCGAGGCGGTGGCGCGTGTCGTCGGCGGCATCCCGGCGGGCCTGGTGCGCGTCGGGCCGGGCGCAGCTCTGCCCGCCGCCCCTCGAGGTGATCCAGCCCGGCGACCGGATCGTGGTGCTGGCCGAGGATCACGACTCGGCCCGGCTGGCGGCCGCCGCCGCGGAGGTCGACGGCGAGGCGGTCGTGCGGCCATTGCCGCGCGACGCCGCCCGCGAGCGGACGCTCATCCTCGGCTGGAACCGGCGCGGGCCGATCGTCATCCGCGAGCTGGACGAGTACGTCGCCCCGGGCTCGGAGGTGGTCGCGGTCTCGGCGCTCTCGCGGGTCATGCACGACGTGACGCAGGTCGGCGGCCTCCGCCACGTCCAGGCCGAGGGGCGCGTCGGCGACACCACCAGCCGGCCGGTGCTCGACGACCTGGACATCGCCTCGTTCGACCACGTCGTGGTGCTGTGCGAGTCGGACGACCGGGACCCGGGCACGGCCGACGCCCGCACGCTGGTCACCCTGCTCCACCTGCGCGACATCGGGGCGAAGCTGGGACGGTCCTTCTCGATCGTCAGCGAGATGCTCGACATCCGGAACCGCGAGCTGGCGGAGGTCGCGCGGGCCGACGACTTCATCGTCAGCGCCCGGGTCCTCTCCCTGCTCCTCGCCCAGATCGCCGAGACGCCCGAGCTGGCCGACGTCTTCCGCGACCTCTTCGACGCCGACGGCGCGGAGATCTACCTGCGCGACGTGCACGAGTACGTGGCCCTCGACCGTGACGTGTCGTTCGCCACGCTCCAGGCGGCGGCGCAGGCGCGCGACGAGGTCGCCCTCGGCTATCGCATCGCGGCGCGTGCCAGTGACGCGAGCGCCGCCTACGGCGTCGTGCTGAACCCGGCGCGCGAGGCGCGGGTGACCTTCGCCCGCGGCGACCGCGTCGTGGTGCTCGCCGAGCGGTAGGCACGAGCTCACGCGGGCGGTCACCCGAGAACGTCGCGTCCGGCCGACCTACCTGCGGTGTGGGCGCGACGTCAGCCGCGGCACAAGCTCGCGCAGCTCGGCGGGGGTGTCGACCGGGCGCGCCCCCAGCTCGGCCAGGAGCGCGAAGACGTCCTCCCGCTCGGCGTGGCACATCAGGGCGACGACGGCCGGCTGGTCGGGGCGGCCGTGGGCGTCGGGGCCGCCGGCCAGCGCCAGCTCGGCACGGACCGCGGCGACCTCCGTCTCGTAGACGGGGACATCAGCCGGATCGACGGCCGGGCTCCCCCGCGTCGCGGCCTCCGCCGCGCCCTCGGCAATGCCGGCCCGGAGCACCTCGACCATCTCGGCGCGGTCACGTCCCCGCAGGTAGCTCAGCGTCTCCTTGATCGCAACGCGCCGGGCGCGGGCGCCCGCGATCCGCCCGATCCCGCGGATCGTGTCGTCCGGGCGGTCGCCGGCCGTCCCGACGATGAGCGTCACGGGCCAGGTCCGCGCCGCGCCGCCCGCGGCGATCCCGTCGGCGACGTCGAGCAGCGCGTCGAGCCCGGCCTCGTTGTGGGCGAAGTCGACGATCACGACCCGCCGGCCGTGCCGGAAGAGGTTGAGCCGCCCGGGCGAGCGCTCCGCCGAGGGCCGGAAGTCGCGCAGGCCGTCGGCGACCTGCCCCAGCGTCGCGCCCACCGCCCGTGCCCCGCCCGCCGCGGCCAGCGCGTTGGCCACGTTGTGGCGCGCCAGCCCGCTCAGCGTCACGGGGATCTCGTCGATGTCGACGATCGCCCGGGTCTCGCCCGCGTCGATCTCCGCGAGGGCGCCGCGCCGGATCACGTAGGCGCGCCCGCCGCCCAACACGTGGGCGCGGAGCAGGTCGGAGTCTTCCGGCTGGAGCGAGAAGTAGGCGACCTGCGCGGCGACGAGCCCGGCCACCGCCGCGACGTGCGGGTCGTCGGCGTTGAGCACGACCCAGCCGTCGGGCTTCGTGATCCGGCAGATCGTCGCCTTGACCGCGGCGAGCTCGGGGAGGGTGTGGATCCCCTGGAGGTCGAGGTGGTCCGAGCTGACGTTCGTGAGCACGCTCGCCTCGTTGCTCTCGTAGCCGATGCCCTTGAGCAGGATCCCGCCCCGCGCCGTCTCGAGGACCGCCACCTCGACGTCGGCGCGGCCAAGGATTGCCGCCGCCCCGCCCGGCCCAGTCCAGTCGCCGGGCTCCACCATCCGGCCGTCCACGATGATCCCGTCCGACGTGGTGTAGCCGACGCGCCGCCCGGCCTGCCCCAGGACGTGGGCGATCATCCGGGTGACCGTGCTCTTCCCGTTCGTGCCCGAGATGGAGACGATGGGCATCCGTCGCGCGCGGTCGCGGATCATGGTGGGGCCCTGGGCGAAGGCGCCGGCGATGCGCCACGTCGCCGCCACGATGTCGGGGTGGCCGGACGGGACCCCGTCGGGGTCGAGCCCCTCCTCGGCGGCGAGCCGCCAGGCGGCCTCTGCGAGGGTCCGGGCCCGCTCCGCACCGCGCCACGGAAACGAGACGATCCAGTGCCCGGGGTCGGCGCCACGGTGGACGTGGACCTCGTCGGCGGGTCCCTTGCCCGCCTCCACCCGCAGGCGCCCGCACCAGGCGGCCAGCCGCGCCACCGACGCCGGCCGGCGGCTCGGCGGGACGTTGGCCCAGAGGCGCGTTGCCACGCCCTCGGCGGGGTCGCGCTCGCCGTGCCAGGCCTCCTCGGCGCCCACGGCGACCTCGACCTTCACCGCCGGCTCGAGGCGGTAGAGGTTCGGGCCTTCCAGGAGTCGGATCTCGACGAGGCGCACGGTGCGCGGAGGATACCGGGCGACCAGCCGCACGCGGGGCCCGGCCGCGCACGGCTAGACTCGGGCGCATGCCGAACCACGCCCTCGATCTCGTCACCCCGGCCGAGCTGGACGCAATCCGCGCCCGCCTCGCGGCGGCCGAGCCGGCCTTCCTGGCCGACCTCGAGCGCCTCGTCAACCTCGACTGCGGGAGCTACACCCGCGACGGCGTGAACGAGGTGGCGGCCTGGGTGGCCGCGTTCCTCGCGCGGCTCGGCGGGGACGTGACCCGCCATCCCGACCCGGACGGCGTCCTCGGCGACACCGTGGAGGCGGTCTTCGGCGGTCGACCCGGCGGCCCGCGGGCGATCCTCCTCGGGCACACGGACACCGTCTTCCCGGAGGGGACGGCCGCGGGTCGACCCTTCGCGATCGCCGACGGCATCGCTCGCGGCCCCGGCGTCACCGACATGAAGTCGGGCCTCCTCACGCTCCTGTACGGCCTGGAGGCCGCCCTCGCCGCCGGCCCGCTCCCGTTCGAGCGCCTGACCGTCATCGCCAACCCCGACGAGGAGATCGGCTCGCCCGCCTCGACGCCCCACATCGAGCGGGTCGCCCGCGCCAGCGACGTGGCGTTCAGCCTGGAGTGCGCCCGGGCCAACGGCGACATCGTCTCGTCGCGCAAGGGGACCGGCGACTACGTCCTGACGGTCCACGGGCGCGCCGCACACGCGGGCGTGGAGCCGGAGAAGGGGCGCAGCGCGATCCTCGCCGCCGCCCACCTGGTCGTCGGCCTGCACGGGCTGAACGGGCGCTGGCCCGGGGTGACCTGCAACGTCGGCGTGATCGAGGGCGGCATCCGCCCGAACGTCGTCGCCGAGCGGACGCTCCTCCAGGTCGACCTCCGGGCGGTCGACCGGACGGCGATGGAGGCCGCCGACGCGGCGATCCGGGCGCTGGCGGCCGCTCCCGCCGTTCCCGACGTGATCGTCGACGTGGAGCTGCGGCACCGCCACTGGCCGATGGAGAAGCTGCCGCGCTCCGGGCGGCTCGTCGAGCTGGCACAGGACCTCGCGGCTGGGCTCGGGTTCGAGGTCCGCGACGCGGCCACGGGCGGCGCCTCCGACGCCAACACGACCGCCGGGCTGGGCGTCCCGTCGCTCGATGGCCTGGGTCCGATCGGCGGCATGGACCACTCGCCCCAGGAGTGGCTCGACGTGACCAGCATCGTGCCCCGGACCGCGCTCTTCGCGGCCCTGCTGCTGGCGACCGGGCGCGACCCACAGGTGCGGGCGTGGCGCGAGGCGGCCGGGTGACCGAGCCGGCGGGCCTGACCCGGACGACGGCGGGATCCGCGTGGCGGTTGGCCCGGACGGGCGAACCCGCGTCTTCACGGGCGGGCCATGGGAGGAGCGCTACGGCTACGCCCGGGCGATCGTCACCGGCGACGCCTGCCTGGTCTCGGGACCACCGATGCCGGCCCCGACGGCCGGGCGCGCCACGCCGGCGCCGGCGAGCAGGCCGACGCGATCCTCGACGGATCGAGGCTGCCCTCGACGCCGCGGGCTTCCGCCTCGCCGACGTCGTCCGGACCCGGATGTACGTCGTGGACGAGGCGGACATTCCGGCCGTCGCGGAGGCCCACGGGCGCCGGTTCCGCGAGATCCGGCCGGCGGCCACCCTCGTCCTTGTCCGCGGCCTCATCGATCCCTCGCTGCGCGTCGAGATCGAGGCGGAGGCACGCCGCCCCTGAGCTCGTCGGCCGAGGGGCGCGCACTCCATGGCGAGCCGGCGAGCCGGCTCAGGCGAGCCCGGCTCAGGCGAGCCCGGCCGCGCGCAGCGCGGCGATGAGCACGATCGCCACGAGCAGCCCGAGCGCGAGGTTGCGCCGCCAGGCGACGATCGCGGCGCAGGCGAGGACGGCGAGCACCTCGGGGCCGATCGAGAGCACGTGGCTGCCCTCCGGTCCCTCGGCGACGAGGACCTCCGTCGCCGCGATCGCGCCGAGGACGGCCGGGCCGACCAGGCGCAGGTACTCCAGCGCCCGCGGCGGCAGCTGCTCGAAGCGCGGCGACGAGGAGCGGGATCGCCCGCGACGGGTAGGTCACGGCGAACATCAGGACGGCGAGGCCGACGAGCTCGACGCTCACGGGACCATCCCGTCCTCGCTGCGATCGGGGCGGGCGAAGCGCCCGGGTCGGCCGGCAGCTCGTCGCGCTCGGGGACGGCGCGGCTCGCGGCGCGGGACCGCGATGCCGACGGCCGGACCCAGCAGGCCGCCGGCGACGACGCCGACGCGCGGGTCGATCGCCAGGCTGACAGCCAGCGCGATGGCGACGCCGGCAGCGAGGGCGACCATCTCCCGGCGGCCGGTCGCCAGGCCGACGGCGAGCCCGGCCATGGCGGCCGGGAAGACGATGTCGAGGCCGAGCACCGCCGGGTCCGGGATCGCCTGCCCGCCGACGAAGCCGAGGAGCGTCGCGAGGTTCCACGGGATGAAGACGCCGCCGATCGCCGCCAGCCAGTAGCCGCGACGGTCGGTGAAGCCGAGGCGGCGGAAGTGGACCAGCGAGAGCGCGAACGCCTCGTCGGTCAGGACGTGGGCCATCGCCGCGCGCTCGGGACGCGGCGTCGCCCGCAGCCAGGGGGCCATCGCCGCCGAGTACAGGGCGTGCCGGGCGTTGACGAGGCCGGTGAGCAGGACGATCGCCGGCCAGCCGAAGCCCGCCGCCACCATCCCGGCGGCCGCGAACTGGGAGGCGCCCGCGAACACGATCGTGGAGAACGCGACGGCCTCCACGATCGAGAACCCCGCGCCGCGCGCGGTCAGCCCGAAGACGACGCCGAAGCCGGCGGCAGAGGCGACGATCCCGGTCATGTCGACGGCCAGGCGCCGCCGGGACGCGCGCAGCGCCTCGGCGCGTCGGGGCCGAGGCGGCCAGCCGGCGTGACGCCGCGTTCGGCGCCGGTCCCGGGACCCGTCAGCGGAGGGCCGTCTTCCCGCAGCGGTCGCAGACGGTGACCACCGCGTGGCGATCGCGGGCATAGCCCGCCACGTGCAGCGTCCCCCCGCAGCCGGCGTGGTGATAGGTCCACCAGCGGTCGCCCGCGTCGAGCGGGAGCGACTCGGCGGCAAGGGTGACGTCGAGGCCCTCGTGGGCGGCGACCGTCGCGGCGACGGCGGCGGCGCGTTCGGCGTCGGTCTCGGAGGAGTACGGGTAGGACTGGGAGACGTTCGAGGTCACGCGGGCCTCCGGCGAGGTCGTGGACGGGCGGGTGTCGACCCCGGCGAGTATCGCACGGAGGATCGGGCCCGGGCAGCCGTCGGGCGCCGGTCAGATGGGCGGCTCGCCCAGCGCCCGGCGCCACGGCGCCTCCAGCACCGTGAGCGTCGTCGCCGGGACGCGGTCCCGGAGCGCCGCCGCGCAGGCCATGTTCCAGGTGGCGACGACGGCCCGTCGGGGATCCCACGGGGCGAGGTGGTCCTCGATGAGCCCGATCGACGCGTCCTGGAGCTGGCGGCTCCGCCGTGGCGGCATGAACACCGCATGAGCGATTCGGACATCGACGGCTTCGGGGCGAACCGCGCCCCGACCTGTTCGACGTCGATGCCGGTCAGGCCGGAGGCGAGGGCGACGACGACCGCCGAGAAGAGGTCCTCGAGCTCGCGCTCCTCCTCGTCCTCGGTCCTCCGCCCTTCCCACCACGCGAAGAAGAAGCCCTTGTCGACCTGCTTGTGCACCTTCTCGGCGGCGAGGGCGCGGACCGCCGCGTCGAGGCCGTGCAGGTCGTCGACCGTCAGCGCGGCGATGCGGCGGAGCAGCGCCGTCCGGGGGCCGGGGTAGAGGAAGGGACGTCGCTCCGTCATCGGCGTAGCCCCGGCCGTGACTGCGCTCACCACGCCGCCGGGAGGCCCGGCGAGCGCGGGTCGGTGGCCGCCACGAGCGTGCCGTCGCGGGCGGGACCCCCGTCGACGAGCTCGATGGCGTGGGCGTGGCCCAGGCCGCCGTCGAACGGCTCGCGGACGTGGAGGCGGTGGCCCATCGCGGCGAGCTCGTCGAGGAGCCCGGCCCGGAAGCGCGGCTCGATCTCGACCACGTCCGGCGGGGCGAAGTGCGCCGGCGGCCCGGGGAACCAGCGCGGCGCGGCGACGGCCGTGGCGACGTCGACGCCGCCGTCCACGAGCGCCGAGACGACCTGGGCGTAGATGGCGGGCTGGGCGTCGCCGCCCATGCTCCCGTGGACGACCCAGGGCCGCCCGTCGCGGAGCAGCATCCCGGGGAGCAGCGTGTGCAGCGTCCGCTTGCCCGGGGCCAGCACGTTCGGGTGGTCGGGGTCCAGGCTGAAGTAGCTGCCCCGGTTCTGGTAGGCGATCCCGGTCGCCGGGTCCACGACTCCGCTCCCGAAGCCCGCGTAGTTCGACTCGATGAGGCTGACCGCGTTGCCGGCGCCGTCCACGACGCCGAGCCAGATGGTGCCGCCGCCGCGGGGGGCTCGCGAGGCCGGCGGCGCGGACGCCCGGGCGGGGTCGATCCCGCGGGCCAGCTCGGCGCCGTACGCCGGGTCCAGCAGGTGGGCCACGGGCACGTCGACGAACGCGGGATCGGAGAGATGGGCGTCCCGGTCGCCGAGCGCACGCTTCGTCGCCTCGATGCCGAGGTGGACCCAGCGGCGGTCGGCGCCGGCCGTCGCCCCGCCGTCGCCGGGGACGAAGGCATCGGGTCGCGGCGGCTCCAGCGCCCGGAGGATGTTGAGGATCTCGAGCGCGACGACCCCCGAGCTGTTCGGCGGGTGGGTGGTGGCGGTCGCGCCCCGGTAGTCGAGCGCCAGCGGCATCGTCCAGGTGGAGGTGTGCGTCGCGAGGTCGGCGGCCGTGATCGGGCTGCCGGCAGCGGCGAGGCCCGCCGCCTGGCGCGTCGGCGAGGTCCCCGCCGTAGAAGTCGTCGGCCCCGGCCTCGGCCAGGCGGCCGAGCGTCGCCGCGAGCGCCGGGAGGCGGACGCGCTCGCCGGGCCGCCAGGACCGGCCGTGCGGGACGGTACGTGGCCGACCAGCCCCGCGCGCCGTCCCCGAGCTCGCGTTGAAAGATGACCGCCGAGCCCTCGACCGCCCGGACGAAGTGCTCGTCGGCCGGGAAGCCGGCCCCGCCAGCTCGATGGCAGGGCCGAGGAGGGCGGCCCACGGAAGCCGCCCGAAGCGCGCGTGGGCGTCGCCCCAGGAGCGCACGGCCCCCGGCACGGTGATCGAGAGCGGCCCACGGTAGGGGAGCGTCGAGAGGCCGCGGGCACGCAGCGCGGCCGGGTCGGCCGCGGCCGCCGACCTGCCCGAGCCGTTGAGCGCCACCTGCGTCCCGGCGGCCTCGTCCCAGATCAGCCAGAACGCGTCGCCGCCGAGGCCGCACGCCTCCCCGAAGACGACCGCCAGGACGGCGTTCGTGGCGATCGCCGCGTCCACGGCGCTGCCGCCGGCACGCAGGATCCCGAGGCCGGCGGCGCTCGCGAGGTGATGGGGCGCGACGACGGCCCCCCGTGCGCCGCGGGCGAGGGGCGCGGGGACCAGCGGGCGAGGCGACTCCACGACGCCGATTGTATCCGCAGGGCTCGCGTCGCCCCGCTCCGCCCGCCCTCGCGGATGGGCCGCCCGCCGCGTACCCTGCGCGGGATGGAACGCTCGCTGTGGGCCGTGGTGGTCGGCACCTTCACGCTCCGGTTCAGCACGGGCCTGACCGGGGCGATGCTGGTCTACTACCTCGCCGACCTGCCCAGCTACGGCGGCCAGGAGGTGGACGCCGTCGTCCTGGGGCTCTTCACGGCGTCGTTCTTCGCCGCCGAGCTGCTCTTGTCGCCCGTGTTCGGGACGCTGGCCGACCGGTTCGGCTACCACCGGATCATGGAGCTCGGCCCGCTGTTCGGGGCCGTCGCGGTCATCCTGACCGGCCTGACCACCTCCCTCGTCCTGCTCGGCGCGACTCGCTGGCTGGAGGGAGCCTCCACCGCGGCCAGCGTGCCGGCGATCCTCGGCTTCCTGGCGGTCGCCACCATCGGCGACGAGGCGCTTCGGGGTCGCGCCGTCGCCCGCTTCGAGGCGGCGACGCTGGCCGGGCTCGGCGGCGGGATCGTGGCGGCCGGCGTCGTCTACACCGCGCTCGGCAACGTGGCGTTCTTCGCCAACGCCCTCCTGTACGGCGTCTCGTGGTGCATCTACCGCTTCGGGATCAGCGACCCGCGGGTCGATCACGGCGGGCACGAGCACGAGCGCCGCACGACCGTGGCCCGCTACTGGGAGATCCTGCGGGGCGCCCACGTCTGGCTGCTGGCCCCCACCTGGATCGCCATCAACGCGGTGATCGGCCTGTGGACGGCGCAGTCCATCTTCCAGCTCATCCGCGAGCCGCAGCCGGAGTTCGCCGACCAGCTCCTGATGCAGGGCTTCACGCCGCTGGCGGTCAGCGCCGGGCTCGGCGTCGGGATGGTGATCTTCTTCATCGGACTGGTCTACTGGGGCAATCGCTTCAAGCGCATGCCGCGGACGACGATCATCGGCTACGGGATCGCCGGCGGCGTGGTGCTGGCGGCTGCGGCCCTGGCCCTCAACCACGGGGCGGGACTCCCGCTCGTGATCCTGGCGTCCTTCCTCGTCCTGATCGTGGGCGGCCTCTTCGTCCTCGCCGGCGCGACGCCGGCGGCCCTCGGCCTCCTGGCCGACATGTCCGAGCCCTACCCACGCGACCGGGGGGCGATCATGGGGCTCTACTCCGTCTTCCTCGCGATCGGCCAGATCATCGGGAGCCTCGTCGGCGGCCTCGCGGCCGATGCGCGCGGCATCGACGGGCTGCTGGTGGCAACCCTGGCCCTCCTCGGGGTGGCCCTCCTGCCGCTCTGGCGGCTGCGGGCCTACGAGCGCCGCGCCGGGGTCGTCGAAGCCGACGTGCCCGCCGGCTGAGCCGCGCCGACGGTCGACCGAGGCCTCGGCCGCCGTATCATCGGCGGAGGGGGCAGGGCGAGGAGGGTTCTCATGGGACGCGTCGCGATCGTCACCGATTCCAGCGCCGACCTGGCGCCCTCCGTCGCCGCGGGGGCCGGGCTGGTCGTCGTCCCGCTGTTCATCCGGTTCGGCGCCGAGGAGCTCAAGGTCGGTGTCGACCTCACGACGGAGCAGTTCTGGGCGCGGATGCTCGCCCCCGACGCGCCGTTCCCGAGCACGGCCGCCCCGTCGCCCGGCACGTTCGGGCAGGTGTTCGAGGCCTGCTTCGCCGACGGCGCCGACGCGATCGTCTGCCCCGTGATCGGATCGAAGCTGTCGGCCACGTTCCAGAGCGCCACCCTTGCCGCGCAGGCGCTTGCCGGGCCGCGAGATCCACGTCATCGACACGGGGTCGACGTCGATGTCGACCGGCATCCCGGCCCTCCTCGCCTCCGAGATGGCGGCGGCCGGCACCGCGGCGGCCGAGATCGCCGCCGCCGTCCGCGACCGCCTGCCCGACGTCGACCTGTTCGTCGCCGTCGACACCCTGGAGTACCTCAGGAAGGGCGGCCGACTCTCGCCGGCGCGAGCGGCCATCGGCACCGTCCTCTCGGTCAAGCCGATCATCACCGTGCGCGACGGGATCGTCGTGATGGCGGAGAAGCCGCGGACCCGGGCCAAGGCGCGCGCGCGGATCATCGAGCTCGTCACGGAGCGGCCCGTCGAGCGTCTCGCGATCATCCACACGCCGACCAGCTCGCGCGAGGAGGTCGAGGCCTTCCGCGACGCGGTCGTCGCGCGGCTCCCGGGCGGCATCGACCCGGCGATGGTCTCCATCGGGCTGCTCGGCGCCACGACCGGCCCGCATCTCGGCCCGGGCCTGATGGGCGCCGCCTTCCTGCGCCGTCGCTGACCAGCCCCTGCGCCGCCGCCGCCCCGCCGGGACGCTGGCAGGCGTCCCGTATGATGCGCGGAACCCGTCCGCCGGGGGCCCTCGCCGCTCCCGGCGGACGAGCGTTGAGGAACGAGGAGGGAGGCCCCATGGGGCGCGTCGCGATCGTCACGGATTCGACGTCCGACCTGACCGCCGACGTGGCGGCGGCACACGGGATCCGGATCGTCCCGCTCTATGTGCGCTTCGGTGACGAGGAGTTCCGGGCCGGCATCGACCTGTCGACGGCGGAGTTCTGGACCCGCATGGTCGCGCCCGACGCGCCCTTCCCGACCACGGCGGCGGCCTCGCCGGGCGACTTCAAGGGGGCCTTCGAGGCGGAGCTCGGCGGCGGGGCCGACGCCGTCATCTGCGTGACCGTCGGCAGCAAGCTCTCGGCCACGTTCAAGAGCGCCGAGATTGCGGCCCAGGGCCTGCCGGGCGCGGAGATCCACGTGGTCGACTCGGATTCGGCGTCGTTGGGGACCGGAATCCTGACCCTCCTGGCAGCCGAGATGGTCGACGCCGGCGTGCCGGCCGCGGAGGTGGCTGCCGAGCTGCGGGCGCGCGTCCGCGACATCGACCTCTACGTCGCGCTCGACACGATCGAGTACCTGCGCAAGGGCGGCCGTCTCTCGCCGGCCCGCGCCGCGATCGCGACCGTCCTCTCCATCAAGCCGATCATCACCGTCACCGACGGCCTCGTCGAGACCGCCGACAGAGTGCGAACCCGGGCCAAGGCGCGCGAGCGGGTGATCGAGCTCCTGGTCGCCCGGCCGGTCGAGTGGATCGCGATCCTGCACACCCCCACGGCGGAGGTCGACGCCTTCCGCGCCGACGTCCTGGCGCGCCTGCCCGGGGGCGTCGACCCGGCCCACGTCACGACCGCGGTCGTCGGCGCGTCGGTCGGGCCGCACATCGGGCCGCGCTGCCTCGGCGGCGTGGTGCTCCTCCGGCGCTGAAGCTGCCCGCGCCCGGCGTCCCGTGCGCCCGGCGTCCGCCGCGCCCGGCCTCCCGTCGCCGGCGACGCGCCCTCTCCCCCGCGATGCCCGTGTGCGCATCAGCGCGCGCATCGCGGCGTGATCGCTGACCACGCCGGGGACGCGCGGGCCGCGTGCATCGGGATGCGCCTACGCGCATCACTCCGGGAGTGCCGCTCCCGGCTCCCACCGGCAGGGCCGCCACCTCGGGGGCCGTTCGCGTCCGACCCGCATGCGCCCCGCGCCGACCCACGTCCGCCCGACCTGCGCCCGACTGCCACGACCGCGGCGCCCGGCGCCCCGGCGCGCCACCGCGGGCCAGGCGCCGGACGCAGGTTGCGGGACGGGTACGGGCCGGTAACGGTACCATTGCGCCCGATCTCCCGGGCCGATCCGCCCGGGGGAAGCGTCCCCGTTCGGCCCTATGCGGCGGGGAGCGGCCGGCCCGATGATCGGCCCGGTGTGAACTCCGTCGCGCCGCGACGGCCTGCGCGTGGCAGGTCGCGCGCCGCGGCCGGCAGCCGTCCCGGAGGCGGCAGCATGGCCGCCCCGCGGGGGCGGACGAAGACGGCGGCACCCCGGCCGGGGGCCCCGGGCAGGAGGAACCCCACTCCGATGACGACAGAGCAGGCGGCGCCCGCCATCAACGCATGGGAGGTCGCGCAGCACCAGTTCGACCTCGCGGCCGAGCGCCTCAAGCTTGATCCGGGGCTGCGCGCAGTGCTCCGCGAGCCGCGCCGCGAGCTGACGGTCCATTTCCCGGTCCACATGGACGACGGGACCGTGAAGGTCTTCACGGGCTACCGCGTCCAGCACAACCTCGGCCGCGGGCCGGCCAAGGGCGGCATCCGCTACCACCAGGACGTCTCGATCGACGAGGTCAGGGCCCTCGCGATGTGGATGACCTGGAAGTGCGCGGTCGTCGGGATCCCCTACGGCGGCGGCAAGGGCGGCGTCTGCGTGGACCCCAAGAAGCTCTCCAAGAAGGAGCTCGAGGGCCTCAGCCGCCGGTACTTCACCGAGATCTCGGTCCTCATCGGGCCCGAGCGCGACATCCCGGCGCCGGACGTCAACACCACGCCCCAGATCATGGCCTGGTTCATGGACACCTACTCCATGCACGTCGGCTACACGGTCCCGGGCGTCGTCACCGGCAAGCCGATCAGCCTCGGCGGCTCGGAAGGCCGCAACGAGGCGACCGCCCGCGGCTGCGTCTTCACGATCGTCGACGCCGCCGAGCACCTGGGCATGGATCTCCACAAGGCCACCGTCGCCGTCCAGGGCTTCGGCAACGCCGGCGCGATCGCAGCTCAGCTCATGCGTGACGAGGGCTCGACCGTCGTCGCCGTGTCCGACACGGGCGGCGCGATCCACAACCCGGCCGGCCTCGACGTCGACCGCGTCCTCGCCTGGAAGCAGGAGCACGCGACCGTCGTCGGGTTCCCCGGCAGCACGACGATCACCAACGGCGAGCTCCTCGAGCTCCCGGTCGACATCCTGATCCCTGCCGCCTACGAGAACCAGATCACCGCCCAGAACGCCGCCGAACGTCAAGGCGAAGATCGTCGCCGAGGCCGCCAACGGGCCGACGACGCCCGAGGCCGACCTGATCCTGGCGAAGATGGGCGTCTTCATGATCCCGGACATCCTCGCCAACGCCGGCGGCGTGACCGTCAGCTACTTCGAGTGGGTCCAGGACCTCAACCGCGACCACTGGAGCGAGGCGGTCGTCAACGCCAAGCTCAAGGAGATCATGGACCGGAGCTTCGGCGAGGTCCTCGCGATGGCGAAGCTCGAAGAGTGCGACATGCGGACCGCGGCCTACCTCGTCGCGGTCAAGCGCGTCGCGGACACCACCGCCCTCCGCGGCCTCTACCCGTAACCCGACGCGGCACGCGCCGCCGGCTGCACCACCGCGAACCCCGGCCGACCGGCCGGGGTTCGCGGCGTTCCGGGGATTCTCCCGGTGTACCATCGGCCCATGCTCGACCACGAAGAGAAGTTCCTGTTCAAGGAGGAGATCCTCCATCTCGCCGGGGCGATGTCGGACTCGGCCGTGCTCGACAACGTCGAGGACCTCCTCACCGACGTGATCACCAGCCCGCGGTTCGACTCGGAGGTCTTCACCCTGGAGCGATCCCTCCAGGTCATGCTCGGCGCACGCGCCGGGTCCACGCTGGTCGGGCTGCTGACGGTGGCGCCGGAGGTCTTCGAGGAGGTCGCCGAGGTCCGGATCACGCCGGAGGTGCACGAGCGCCTGACCGCGTGGCGGGCCCGCTTCGGCCTGGCGATCGACAACGCCCTCAACTTCCTCAACAACCCGGACGGGATCCAGGGGCACAGCTTCGCGACCCAGATCGCGCACGTGGACGACCGCCGCGTGCTGCAGGGGCGCCTCACCCTCGTCCGGTACAACAACGAGCCGCAGTTCTTCGTGGCCGACGCGGGCGTCTTCCTTGGCCTCGTCGGCGACGTCCTGGAGCGCCTCGGGCCGTATCTCGAGCCGGACAGCGTCGATCCCGAGACGATCGGCCGTCTCCGCGAAGGGCTGGCCCTGGTGGAGCGCAAGACCACGCCGCGCTGAGCGGCCCGCCGACCCCCGCCAACCGCCGACCCCGCCTGACGATGCGCCACCTCTACCTCGCCGCGACCGGCCAGAACCGGGGCAAGACCACCGCGTCGCTGGGCCTCCTGGACCTCTTCCTGCGGGCCGGCCTTCGCACCGGCTTCATGAAGCCCGTCGGCCAGCGGACCATCGTGGACGAATCGGGCGTCCCGGCCGACGAGGACGCCGTCCTCGTGAAGGCCGTCTACGACCTGCGCGAGCCGATGACGGCCATGAGCCCGGTGCACATCCCGCGGGGCTTCACGAAGGCCTACATCGCCGGCGAGGTGGTCGAGGACCTCGGCGCCCGGATCGTCGACGCGCACGCGACCTTCACGGCCGACAAGGACGTCCTGCTCATCGAAGGGACCGGCCACGCCGGCGTCGGCGCCGTGATCGGCCTCTCGAACGCCGTCGTCGCGGCGCTCCTGCGTGCCCCGGCCGTCATCGTCAGCGAGGGCGGCGTCGGGCGGCCGATCGACGAGATCGTCCTCAACGCCAGCCACTTCACCGCCCACGGCGTCGCGGTCGCCGGGGCGATCGTCAACAAGGTCAACGTGGACGCGCAGCCGGGGATCGCCTCGATCCTGGAACGGGGCCTGGCGCGGCACGGGATCCCGCTCCTCGGCGTCATCCCGTACCGGCCCATCCTGTCGAACCCGTCGCTGGCGATGATCCTGGAGGGCACGCGGGCCGACCTGCTGAACGCCGGCCCGGACCTCGACCTGATCATCGGCGGCATCAGCGTCGCCGCGATGGAGCCGCACCACGTCCTGCAGCACGTGATCGGGCGGAGGATCGTCATCGTCGCCGGGGATCGCGAGGACGTCATCGTGGCCCTCTCGCGGGCGCATCGGGCCCAGATGCGCCGGCCCGCCGTGATCCGCGGCGAGGCGGAGCCGGCCACCGTCGGGTTCGTCCTGTCCGGCTACCGGCCGCGGCCGGCCGTCATCGACGAGATCCGGCGGGCCGACCTCTTCGCCTGCTTCCTCGACGAGGACACGTACATGGTGGCCTCCGATGTTCATGACCTTTTGGTCAAGACGCACGCCTCCGACCGAGGCAAGATCGAGATGATCAAGTCGATCGTCGCGGCGTCGCTGGACGCCGAGCGCATGCTGGCGGTGGCCACGGACACCGCCGGCCCCCGGGAGGCACGGTGAACGCGGACTTCGGCACCTTCTTCGCGATCCTGATCCCGATCCTCGTCATCCAGCTGGGGCTGCTGGTCTGGGCCCTCTACGACCTCACCCGGCCAGGGCGGAAGGTGAAGGGCGACAGCAAGGTCGTCTGGGCCCTGATCATCATCTTCATCAGCTTCATCGGGCCGATCCTCTACTTCCTCGTCGGCCGCGAGGAGTCGTGAGACGGCCGTGACCGCCACGCCGGGAGCCGCAGCGCCGGGAGCCGCAGCGCCGGGAGCCGGCTCCGCGGGAGCGGCCGTCCCGGCCGCGATCGAGGCGCGCGGGCTGACCAAGCGCTACGGCGACGTCCTGGCGCTCGACGCCCTGGACCTCGCCGTGCCGGCCGGGTCCGTCTTCGGGTTCCTGGGTCCCAACGGCGCCGGCAAGACGACGACCCTGCGGCTGCTGACCGGCCTCGGGCACCCGACCGCCGGCAGCGCCAGCGTGGGCGGCGTTCCCGTCGGCAGGGGCACCCTGGACCTGACGACGCGGATCGGCTACCTGGACCAGGATCCGCGCTTCTACGGCTGGATGACCGGCCGGGAGCTGCTCACCTTCGTGGGCCGTGCCTACGGGATGGCGGGAGCGGCCCTCCGCGCGCGGGTGGACGAGGTCCTCGAGATCGTGGGGCTGACCGAGGCCGCCCGTCGCCGCGTCGGCGGGTACTCGGGCGGCATGCGCCAGCGGCTCGGCGTGGGCCAGGCGATGCTGCCCCGGCCCGCGGTCCTCTTCCTCGACGAGCCGGTGAGCGCGCTCGATCCGGCGGGCCGCCGCGACGTCCTGGAGCTCATCGGCCGGCTGCGCGGCTCGGCGACCGTCTTCATGAGCACCCACATCCTCACCGACGTCGAGCGGATCTGCGACCGGGTGGCCATCCTCGACCACGGGCGCCTCGTGGCCGAGGCGCCGATCGACGAGCTCCTCGCCCGCCACGCCCGGCCGATCCTGGAGCTGGACCCGGAGCCGGGCCAGGACGCCGCGGTGGCCGGCCTGCTGGAGCGCCTCCGCGCGGCCGCCTGGACGCGGGACGTTCGGCTCGACCACGAGATCATCCGGGTCACGGTCTCCGACACGGAACGGGCGACGGCCGAGGCGCTGCCGCTCGTGGTGGCTGCCGGGGTCCGGCTGGCGCGCTTCGAGCGGGTCCGCCCGACGCTCGAGGACGTCTTCCTCCAGCTCGTCGGCAACGGACCGGCCGACGCGCCGATGGCGACCGTGGAGACGGCGTCCGCCCCACGACGAAGGGCCCGCCGCATGACGGGCATGGGACTGCTGCTGCGCAAGGAGCTCACCGAGCAGGTGCGGACCATGCGCCTGGTCGTCGTCGTGGCCGTCTTCGCGATCCTCGGACTCCTGTCGCCGGTGTTCGCCCGCTACGTCCGCGAGATCGTCGAGGCGGTCGGCGGCGGCCAGTTCGAGGGCATGATCCCGGCGCCGGTCGTGGGCGACGCGGTCATCCAGTTCACCAAGAACATGGGCCAGTTCGGCGTCCTGATCGCCATCCTGGTCACGATGGGCTCGGTCGCCACGGAGAAGGAGCGCGGCACCGCCGCCTTCCTGCTCACGAAGCCGATCGGCCGCGGGGCGTTCGTCGCCGCGAAGGTCGTCGCGATCGGGGCGCTGCTGGGCCTCGCCATGGGCGTGAGCGGGGCCCTCTGCTGGATCTACACCGCGATCCTGTTCGAGCCGCTCCCGGTGGCCGGGTTCGTCGGCGCCGTCGCGCTCATCTGGCTCTCCCTGGCCGTCTTCGCGGCGCTGACGTTCCTGGCCTCGGTGGCGACCCGGTCGTCGCTCGTCGCCGGCGGTGCCGGCTTCGGCCTCTTCCTCGTCGTCGGCATCCTGTCGGCGCTGCCGGGGATCGGGCCGTACATGCCGACCAGCCTGTGGGGCGCCGCCAACGCGCTCGCGCTCGGGACCGTTCCGGACCCGCTCCTCGGGCCGGTGCTGTTCAACGTTGCGCTCGTGGCGGGCGCGATTGGCCTCGCCTGGTGGAGCTTCCGCCGCCAGGAGCTCTAGGCCGCCGGGGCGTCCATGGGTGCGGCCGGCGTCGGCGCCGTCGGCGGCGTCGAGCGCGGGCGAAGGCGACGGGCGACCAGCCAGGCGATCCCGATGGCGATCCCGAGGACGATGGCCAGCGGAACGAAGACGATGGCGACCCAGATCGCGGCGTTGGCCACGCCCTGGCCGACGCCGACGAGCGTCGCCGCGGCCCGGTCGACCTCGTCGGCCGGGTCCCAGCCCTCCTGGACCTGGGCGACCGCGACGGTGGGCGGCAGGGAGAACCCGACCGTCAGCGTCGCGAGGGCCGCCTGCTTCTCGAGGGAGAGCTTCTGGGCGGTGAGCTGCTCGATCTCCTGGCGGACGGTCGTGAGCTGCCCCTGGACCTCGAGGATGTCGGGGATCTTGGTGGCCTTGGTCATGATCGACTGGAGGGCCGACTCGGTGGCCCGCAGGTTGGCCAGCCGCGCGCCGAGGTCGACGACCTGGCTCGTGACCTCCTCGCTGGCGGTCTGCTCCGAGAGGACCTTGGTGCCGACGGCGCGCAGCGCGGTGAGGGTCGCCTCCCAGCGCTCGGCGGGGATCCGGTAGGTGACGGTGGCGCTGGCGGTGTCGCCGTCGCCCTGGCGCTGCGACGCGGCGACGTACCCGCCGGCCGCCGTGACGGCGGCATCCGCGTCGGCGAGGGCGTCGTCGAGCACGGTCACCTCGAGGGTCAGCTGGCCCGTGCGGACGATGAGAGGACCGTTCACGAGGTCGATGTCGGCGGCGCGGTAGGCCTCGTCGCCGGACTTGCCGCCGGCCTCGGCCGGCGCGGCGCTCGGCGCGGCCACGCGACCCGCGCCGCTGTTCACGTCGACCGGCCCTCCGACGGAGGACGGGATGGAGGCGCTGCCGCCGCAGGCGGCGAGGGCGAGGGCGAGGGCGACGAGCGCGCCCAGGCGCACGAAGGGGGAGCGGACGGTCCGCGGCCCTGGGGCGGCGGACGGGAGAGGAGCGGACATCGGGGTAACCCCTGTGGCGGACGCGGTGCTGGCTCGGCCCGCGTCACAGCCCCCCGACGGCGATCAGGGTGCGCCGGTTCCCGCGAGATCCTCCGGGTCGGGCGACGCGGCCGGGGAGCGGGCCGCCGGGTGGTCAGCCAAGGACGAGGTTGTCGATCAGCCGGGTCGACCCCAGCCGGGCGGCGATCGAGAGGAGCGCGGGGCCGTCCACGCGGTCCAGCTCCGCGAGCGTCGCGTCGTCGGCCAGCGAGACGTACTCGAGGGCCGCCAGCGGCTCGGTCGCGACGACCGAGCGGACGGTCGCCCGGATCGCCTCCGCGTCGCGCTCGCCGGCCTCCCAGCGGGCCCGGCCGGCTGCCAGCGCGCGATGGATCACCGGGGCGGCGGCGCGCTCGGCGGGCGCGAGGTGGACGTTGCGCGAGCTCATGGCGAGCCCGTCGGGCTCGCGGACGGTGGGGCAGGGGACGACGGTCGTGAGGGCGAGGTCGGCCGCCATCCGGGCGATCACCCGCATCTGCTGCGCGTCCTTCACCCCGAAGTAGGCGCGGTCGGGCCGGACCAGGCCGAAGAGGACCGCCACGACGGTCGTGACGCCGTCGAAGTGCCCCGGGCGCGCCGCCCCCTCCAGCGGCCGGCCCAGCTCCGGGACGCTCACCTGCGTGTCGAAGCCGGGCGGATAGACGTCGTCGACCGAGGGGGCCCAGACGAGGTCGGCGCCCTCCTCGGCGCAGATGTCGAGGTCGCGCGCCTCGTTGCGCGGGTACTGGGCGAGGTCGGCCGGGTCGCCGAACTGGCGCGGGTTGACGAAGATGGAGACCGCCACGCTGGCGCACTCGGCGCGCGCCCGCGCGATCAGGGAGCGGTGGCCGTCGTGGAGCCAGCCCATCGTCGGGACGAGGCCAAGCGGCCGCGGCGCCCGCGCCAGCGCGCCGGCCAGCTCCGCGCGCGAGCGGACGACGAGGAGGCCCTGGGCCGGTCGAGGATCGCGGCTCGTGCCGGCTCCCGCGGTCACAGGTCGCGGTCGAGCGGGATCCCCCCGGCGATCGCGTCGGCGGTCCCGACCCGGTCGGCGACCGTGCGCCCGAGGACCTCGTCGAGGATCGCCTCGTCCATGCGCGTCGCCTGCGCGTCGCCGGGGAACGTGCCCGCCTCGACGTCGGCGCGGTACGCCGTCGCGGCCGCCAGGATGGTGCCGCGGAGGTCGGCGTACGGCCTGGCGTGGCGCGGCACGAACGAGCCGAGGCCCAGCACGTCGGTGATGACCTGGATCTGCCCGGCGCACCCGGCCCCGGCGCCGATGCCGATCGTCGGGATCCGCAGGCGGGCGGTGATCGCCGCCGCCAGCTGCTCGGGGACGAGCTCCAGGACGACCGGCGAAGGCGCCCGCCTCCTGGACCGCCAGCCCGTCGTGGAGGAGCGCACGCGCCTGCTCCCGGCTCTTGCCCTGGACCCGCACCTTGCCGAGCGCGTTGATCGCCTGCGGGCGTAAGGCCGATGTGGGCCATGACGGGGATTCCCGCCTTGACGAGGGCCTCGATGATCCGTGCCGAGCGCGCGCCGCCCTCGATCTTGACCGCCTGGGCGCCGGCCTCGCGCAGGAAGCGACCCGCGTTGACGAGGGCCTCCTCCGGGGTCGTGTACGACAGGAACGGCATGTCGCCGATGACCAGCGCGCGCCGCGTGCCGCGCACGACGGCCTTCGTGTGGTGGAGCATCTCCTCCATCGTCACGCGCACCGTGGTGTCGTAGCCGAGGAGCACCTGCCCCAGCGAGTCGCCGACCAGGATCGAGGGGATCCCGGCCTCGTCGACGAGCTGGGCCGTCGGGTAGTCGTAGGCGGTGAGCATCGCGATGCGCTCGCCGTCGGCGTACATCCGGGCGAAGTCCAGGACGGTGAGGCGGGCGGGGCCGCTGGGGGTGGCGCTCACGGGACGCGGTTCTCCTGTGGGGGCTCAACCCCGCCAGTCTGCGCTGCCGCGTCGCGGGCGTCCAGCGCCGCGACCACGCGGTCGAGGATCCGTTCGGCGACCTCGCGCTTCGCGAGGAGCGGCAGGGCGGCCTCCGTGCCGTCCGCGGCGAGGATCGTGACCCGGTTGGTGGTGGTCCCGAAGCCGGACCCCTCCTCGGCGACGTCGTTGGCGACGAGCAGGTCGACGCGCTTCCTGGCGAGCTTCTCCGCGGCCCGGGCGAGGCTGCCGGTCTCGGCGGCGAAGCCGACGAGCACGGGCCGCGGCTCCAGCGGCCGGCGCGTCGGCGCGCCTGCGTCGTCGAGCCCCCGGACGAGGCGGCCGATCTCCGCCAGCAGGTCGGGGTTCGACACCAGCTCGAGCGTCAGCCCGGCATCTGTGCGCGACAGCTTACGGTCAACAGGAGCCGACGGACGGAAGTCGGCGACGGCCGCCGCCATGACGAGGACGTCGAAGCCGGCCCCGCCGTCCGGCGCCTCCAGAAGGCGTCGCAGGGCCGCCCGCATCGAGCCGGCCGTCTCGGCGCGCACGATCTCCACTCCGTCCGGCAGCGGCACGCTCACCATCGCGGCGACGAGGGTGACCCGGGCCCCGCGGTCGCGCGCCGCCTCGGCGACGGCCACGCCCATCGTGCCGGTGCTGCGGTTGCCGATGTAGCGGACCGGGTCGATCGGCTCGGCCGTGCCGCCGGCCGTGACGACGACGTGGCGGCCGACGAGGTCGTCCCCGTCGCGGGCGATGCCGTCCGCCTCGGCCGCGGGAAGGAGCGGCGTGCGGTCGGCCGGATCGGGGCGGCGCACCGGGCGATCGCCGATGGCGGCGACGACGGCGTCGACGATCGCGTCGAGGTCGGCGAGGCGGCCCGGGCCGACCTGGCCCGAGGCGAGCGGCCCGCTCTCGGGCTCGACGATCGCGTACCCGAAGCCGTCGCGCAGGATCGCGACGTTCGCCTGCGTCGCCGGGTGGGCGTACATGTCGCCGTCCATGGCCGGCGCGACGACGACCGGCGCGGCGGTCGCCAGGCAGGTCGCGGTCACGACGTCGGCGGCCAGGCCGTGCGCCATCGCCCCCAGCCAGTGGGCGGTCGCCGGCGCCACGAGGATCGCGTCGGCAGCATCGGCGGTGAGGACGTGGCCGATCCGGCCGTCGGGGAGGAGGTCCAGGACCTCGGCGTCGACGTGGCGGCGCGAGAGCGCGGCCAGGGTGAGCGGGGCCACGAAGCGCGTCGCGGAGGGCGTCATGAGGACCTGGACCTCGGCGCCCTCGGCGCGCAGGAGGCGCAGCAGGTCGACGGCCTTGAAGGCGGCGATCGAGCCGGTGATCCCGAGGCCGACGAAGCGGCCGGCCAGCCGGCGCGGCGCTCATGGCTCGTCGACCCCGGTGACGGCCCGGTGGAACAGCACCAGGCCGCGCATGGTCAGGTCGGGGTCGATCGCGTCGACGCCGTCGACCGTCCGGGCCCAGGGCAGCGCGGCGAGCCCCCCGGTCAGGACGACCCGCACGTCGTGGGGCGCCACGCCCGCGGCGCCGGCCAGCTCGCGCCGCATCCGGGCCAGCGAGGCCCTCGATCATCGCGCGGTGGCCCAGCACCGCCCCGGCCCGGATCGCCGACGCCGTGTCGCGACCGATCGGGCCGTCCGGGAGGCGTGGCTCCACCCGCGGCAGGCGCGCCGTGCGCGCCGCGAGGGCCTCGAGGCCCAGGACCATCCCCGGCGCGATCGCCCCGCCGACGAAGGCGCCGGCATGGTCGACGGCGTCGAGCGTGGTGGCGGTGCCGCAGTCGACGACGACGGCGGGCGTGCCGTACAGGTGGGCCGCGGCGTACGCGTTCACGAGGCGGTCCGGCCCCACCTCGCCCGGCCGCTCCACGCGGACCGGGAAGGGGATCGTGCCGGCCGAGGCCGTCACGCAGGCGATGGTCCGGCGCGCGGCGATCGTCTCGATCGCCGCGGTCACCGGCGGGACCGTCGAGGCGAGGGCGATGCCGGCGACGTCGGCGAGGTCGATGGCCGTCGAGCCCGAGAAGGCCGTCGAGGAGGAGCTCCAGCTCGTCCGGCGTCGCGCCGGGCGAGGTCGCGGCGCGCCGGGTCCCGGCCAGGACGCCGTCCCGGGCGGTTCCGAGGCGCAGGTTCGTGTTGCCGACGTCGATCACGAGGAGCATGCGGGGATGATAGGCCGCGAGCGCCTCCCCGCGGCCTCCGCGGTGCGCTACGATCCCGGCGTCGCGCCGGGGTCGGCCCACGGACTGCCCGGGAGCGGCCGCACGGTCCCTGCCCGGCCCGCCCAGGAGGTGCCCCGATGGCGCGCCCGACCCCCGTCAAGTTCTTCGTGAACAGCGGCATCGTGTCGTCGCGGACCGACATCCTGAACCTGCTCCGGCCGCTCCTCAAGCAGACGGTCTCGTACCGCTACTTCCGCGGCCGGGACCTCGTCGGGCACGGCACCGGATGGGTCGAGCGCGTCGTCATCGACGAGCCGGAGACGTCGACCTACTTCACGCCCGTCTCGATCTGCCTCAACGTCGACTCGTTCGAGCACCTCGAGTTCGAGACGCGGCCCGACCAGCTCATCGCGTACGCCCTCGTGGAGGGCGACGAGCGGGTCCTCCTGGAGTTCGCGCCCCTCGGCGAGGCCGCCGCCGACGTTCCCGAGCAGCTCGCCTTCGACACCAGCGGCTTCGTCCAGATGGAGCTGATGGGCCCGGAGGTCGACGAGAGCGCCTGACCACGGCGTCGTCCTCGCGCCCGCGCTCGCGCCTGCGCCGCCCCTGCGCCGCCCCTGCGCCGCGCCTACTGGCCGCGCTCGCCCCGCACGTACGGCACGCCCAGCGCCGCCGGGGCGCCGATCCGCTTGCGCATCGCGTCGCCGGAGACGGCGACGAGGACGAGGATGATCAGGATGAACGGGACCATCTCCAGGAAGAACGTCAGCGTGTGGTCGTAGTAGAAGGGGTTCTGGAAGCCGAAGAGCTCCTTTGGTCCCTGCAAGTCGTACACCATCCGCCCGATCGCCCCGTAGGCGTAGGCGCCCAGGGCAGCCCGGCCGGGGCTCCACTGGGCGAAGATCACGAGCGCCACGGCGATCCAGCCCGCGCCGTTCACGGTCAGGTCTCCGAACCACCCCGGCGACACGGCCAGCGTGATCGTCGCGCCGGCCAGGCCGGCGAATAGGCCGCCCACGATCACGTACGCATAGCGCAGCCGGTACACGTTGACGCCGAGGGTGTCGGCCGCCGTCGGGCTCTCGCCCACTGCGCGGAGGTGGAGGCCGGGGCGCGTCCGGGTGATCCAGTACCAGGCCAGCGGCACCACCGCGAAGCCGACGTAGACGAGGACGCTCTGGTCGGTGAAGAGGATCGGCCCGATCACCGGCACCGACGAGAGGCCCGGCACCGTGTACGTCGGGAGCAGCGCGATCGCTCCGGCCTTGCTGAGGTCCTCGCCGATGACGCGGGCGAGGCCGGTGCCGAGGAACGTGAGGGCCAGGCCGGAGACGACCTGCTCGGCCTGGAAGCTGATCGTGATGATCGCGTGGAGGACGGAGAGGAGGCCGCCGGCGAGGGTGCCCGTGACGAGGCCCAGCCACGGGTTCCCCGTCGCGACGGCCGTCCCGAAGGCCACGACCGCCCCGATCAGCATCATGCCCTCGACGCCCAGGTTCAGGACGCCGGCCCGCTCGGCAAAGATCTCGCCGACCGCGGCGAACAGGTAGACGGTCCCCGTGGCGATCCCGGCGGCCAGGATGATCGTCAGGTCCATCAGGCGCTCCGCCGCTCGACGCGGACCCGGTAGCGCAGGACCACCTCGCTCGCGATCAGCGCAGAACAGGATGATCCCCTGGATCATCGCCGGGATGCCGGACGGCTGGATCTCGCGTCCGGCGAGGATGAGGGCGCCGAACAGGATCGAGGCCACCACGACGCCGTACGGGTGGAGCTTGGCGATGTAGGCCACGATGATCGCGGTGAAGCCGTAGCCCGGCGAGATCGACAGCTGGAGCCGGTGGACCACGCCCGACACCTCGCTCATGCCGGCCAGGCCCGCCAGCGCCCCCGAGATGGCGAAGACGATCACCGTGTTGCGGGCGACGTCGATCCCGGCATACCGGGCAGCCTTGGGGCTGTCGCCGATGAGCCGGATCTCGTAGCCGCGCCGGCTCCGGAAGAGCAGGAACCGCACCAGCACCGCCGCCACGAGGCCGAAGACGAGCCCCAGGTGGACCGTCAGGCCGGAGAAGGCCGGCACCGCGCTCGGCGTAGTCGGAGAGGCGCGGCAGCCAGGCCTCGCGCGGGAACTGCGCCGTGAGCTGGAAGCCGCCCTCGCTCCAGGGGCCGAAGACCCAGTAGGAGATCCACAGGGCGGCGATGTAGTTGAGCATCAGGGTGACGATGATCTCGTTCACCCCGCGCACGGCCTTGAGGACGCCGGGGATCGCGCCGTACGCGGCCCCGCACGAGCATCCCGGCGCCCATCATCAGCGGGATCGTGACGATGCGCCGGCGTCCCGACCGGGACGATCGGGATCAGGACGACCGCCGAGGCGCCCCAGGCGCCCATCAGGAACTGGCCCTCCGCCCCGATGTTCCACAGGCGCATCCGGAAGGCGAGGGCGCAGGCGAGACCCGTCAGGATCAGCGGCGTCGCCTTGACCAGCGTGTCGGAGAGGACGCCCAGGCTCCCGAACGACGACTTGACGATGTGGACGAAGATCGCGAACGGGTCGCCGCCGGCGAGCCAGAGGAGCAGCGCCGCTGATGAAGAAGGCCACGACCACGGCGCCGATCGTCGTCGCGACGGGGAGCCAGCGCGGCACCTCGAGGCGCCGCTCCATCCGGATCGTCCAGGGCAGCAGGGCGCGCGTGCGACCGGGCCGGCGGACGGGTGCCTGCGCGGTCACGGCACGATCCTCGTGGCGTCGCCGGGCTCCACGGTCGGAGCCGCCGCCCCGCCGGTCATGAGCAGCCCGATCGTCGCGACGTCCGCGTCCGCGGCATCGAGGAGCCCGACGATCCGGCCCTCGTAGATGACGGCGATGCGGTCGGCGAGGGCGAGGACCTCGTCGAGGTCCTCGCTGATCAGGACCGTGGCCGACCCGGCCTCCCGCTGCTCGAGCAGCAGGCGGTGCACCGTCGAGATCGCGCCGACGTCCAGGCCCGCGGGTGGGCTGGACCGCCACCATCAGCCGCGGCTGTGAGGCGATCTCGCGGGCCAGGATCAGGCGCTGGAGGTTGCCGCCCGACAGCAGGCGCGCCTCCGTGTCGACCGACGGCGCGGCGATCGAGTAGGCATCGCGGAGGCGGTCGGCGAACCGCCGGACCGCGCCCGTGTCGATCGACCAGCGGCGCGCGATGGGGGCGTCCCGGTAGCTCTTCATGATCAGGTTGTCGGCGACCGAGAGGTCGGGGGCGCTCCCGACGCCGGTCCGGTCCTCGGGCACGTGGGCGATCCGAAGGCTGATCGCCTCCCGCGGGGTGTGGTTGCCGACCTCGACGCCGTTCATCGTGACGGACCCGGCGGTGCATCGACGAAGTCCCGTCAGGACCTGCGCGAGCTCGGACTGGCCGTTGCCCGCGACGCCCGGCCACGCCGAGGATCTCGCCGGCCCGGACGTCGAGCGAGACGCCGCGCAGGGCGGGCAGGCCCCGGTCGCTGTCCGCCTCGACGTCGCGCATCGCGAGGACGACCGGCCCGGGGGCGAACGGGGAGCGCTCGATGCTCTCCACGACCTCGCGGCCGACCATGAGCTGCGCCAGCCCGGCGGTCGTCGTCCCGGCCGTCGCGACGCCGGCCGCGGTCACCTTGCCGCGGCGCATGACGGTCACGCGGTCGGAGATGCGGGTGACCTCCGCCAGCTTGTGGCTGATGAAGACGACCGAGGTCCCGGCGGCGACCATCCCGCGCAGGGTGGCGAAGAGGTCGGCTGCCTCCTGCGGCGCGAGGACCGCCGTCGGCTCGTCGAGGATGAGGATCCGGGCCCCGCGGTAGAGCATCTTGAGGATCTCGACGCGCTGCTGCTCGCCGACGGACAGCTGCCAGATCCGGGCCCGGGGATCGACGGCCAGGCCGTGCCGGCCGGCGAGCTCCGCGACCTCGTCGTCGAAGCGCCCGAGGTCGACCCGGAAGCGCGGCCGGTCCAGCCCGATGAGGACGTTCTCGGTGACGGTCTGGGTCGGCACCAGGGCGAAGTGCTGGTGGACCATGCCGATCCCCGCCGCGATGGCGTCGCGCGGCGAGCGGAGCTCCACCGGCGCCCCGAAGACGCGGATCTCGCCCGCGTCGGGCCGGTAGAGCCCGTCGAGCACGTTCATCAGCGTGCTCTTGCCGGCCCCGTTCTCGCCGAGGAGGGCGTGCACCTCGCCGGCGCGGAGGTCGAAGTCGACGCCGTCGTTCGCGACGACGCCCGGGAAGCGCTTCACGATGCCGTGCATCTCGACGGCGAGCGTGCCCGGGGTGTCCGGTGGCGGTGTGAGGGCGTCCGGCGCGGCAGTCATGCGATGACGACGGCTCCGTGGAACGACGAGGCCCGCGACGAGCGCGTCGTCGCGGGCCTCGTGGTCGTAGGGCTACTTGGGCAGCTCGCCGTTGATGCCCTCGGCGAACCACTTCATGCAGACGGTGCAGGGGTTGGTCTCGGCGCCGGGCGGGAACTGGTCGAGGTCGGCCTGCACGAGCTTCTGGCCGGCCGCAAGGATCTCCTTGCCGGCGTTGTCCGTGATCGGCCCGGCGAAGACGTCGAACCGGGTGAACTCGCCGGCGAGCATCTTGGCCAGGGTGTCCTTCACGAGCTGGACGTCGGCCGCGGGCAGGTCCGCGATGCCCGGCTGCGGCGTCTGGCCCTCCATGAAGCCGAAGAGGCCCATCGACTTGGAGTCGGCGTCGAAGTACTCGAAACCGGCCTTGTACGTGCCGGCCTTCACCTGCTCGGCGATCCGCGTGTACTCGGGACCCCAGATCCAGTAGGGAGCCGTCAGGCAGGCGTCGACCTTGCACGAGCCGACGTAGTCATAGGTGACGCCCCACTTGCCCTTCTCCTGGGCCACGTCGGCCACGGCGGGCGTGTCGGCGCCGGTGAAGACCACCTGGGCCCCGGCGTCGAAGAGCGACGCGGCGGCCGCCTTCTCCTTGATCGGGTCGTGCCAGGTGTTGATCCAGCTGACGTCCATCGTGCACTCGGGGCAGGTCACCTTGGCGCCCAGCATGATCGCGTTCCCCAGCCGGATCTCCTCCGGGATCTGGAAGGTCGCCATGTAGCCGAGCTTGGTGTTGCCGTCGAGCTTGGCGCGCGAGCCGGCCAGCATGCCGGCGAGGTACTTGAAGTCCTCGATCGCGCCGAAGAAGTTGCCGAAGTTCTTGAAGTTCGACTTGTACCCCGTCAGGTGAAGGTACGTGATGTCGGGGAACTCCTCGGCCACGATCGCCATCGGGTCCATGTAGCCGAACGATGTGCCGATGATGAAGTCGAAGCCCTTGCGCGACAGGCTCCGGAAGACCTGCTCGGAGTCCGTGCCCTCGGGGACGTTCTCGATGTAGGCGACGTGCGTGTCGGGCACCTTGGCGCACATGTCCATGAGGCCTTCGTAGTGGGCCTGGCTCCAGCCGCCGTCGTTGTGCGGTCCGATCAGGACCATGGCGACGTTGAACTTGCCCTCGACGACGTCGGGGATCTGGGTTCCGGCTGCCGCGGCGGCCTCGCAGGCGACGGCGGTCGATGGCGCCGGGGTGGCGCTGGCGGGTGTCTCGCTCGCGGCCGCGGACGCGGAAGGCGCGGGGGTCGCGCTCGACGCAGACGGGCTCGCTCCTCCGCTACAGGCACTCACCAAGAGCACCCCCGCCGTCATCAGGGCAAGGGGCATCCGGAGTCGGGTGGCCATCGTGTCGTCTCCTCCAAGCGCTCACCAAGGCGGGCCGGCGAAGCGCGCTGGGGGCGCTCCGGCGCTGCCTGCCGCCCGGCGACGGGCCCGGACCCGGGCCGGATCACGCACTGCAAGGATAGCCCCCGGCGGGGGGCGTGGATGGGCCGTTGGACCCTCTTCGGGGGCCGGGATGGTCCCTCTCCGGTTGCGAACCGGTGGTGAATCCGGGGCCCCCTCCGGGGTCTCGCGGCGGATCCGCGTCGCGTCCACCGCGCAGGCCCGGCCGGCATGCTCCGTTTCCGATACCCTCGGCCCGATGTTCGAGCGCACGGCGCTGCCCGACGGGCCGCGCGTCATCTCCTCCCGGCTTGCGGGATCCCGGTCGGTCACGATCGAGGCGCATGTCCTCGCGGGCTCGCGCCACGAGGACGTCGACCAGGCCGGCTGCGCCCACTTCATGGAGCACCTGACCTTCAAGGGGACCGCCGCGTTCCCCACGACCCGCGCCCTGTCCGAGGCCGTCGAGGGGATCGGCGGGACGTTCAACGCCTCGACGGACCGCGAGTCGACCGTCTATTACGTGCGCGTGCCGCGGCGGCACGTCGCCCTGGCGATGACCGTCCTCGGGGAGCTCGTGGCGCGGCCCCTGCTCGACGAGAAGGAGATCGAGCAGGAGCGCGACGTCATCGTCGAGGAGATCCGCTCGTACCTCGACGACCCGGCCGAGCACGTCAACGTGCTGTTCGACCTGGCGGTCTTCGACGACACCCCGCTGGGCCGGGAGATCGCCGGGACCGAGGAGACCGTCCGGACGTTGCCGGCCGAGGCGATCCACCGCTTCTGGCACACCTACTACCGCCCGGCGAACGTCGTCGTGGCCGCCTCGGGTGACATCGCCCATGCCGACCTCGTCGACATGGCGGCCGCCGCCTTCGGGACGGGGAACGGCACGATGCCCGGCCTATGCCCCGGCCCCCGCCATCCCGGCCGGCGAGCGCTTCGTGCGGGCGACCCGGGCCACGACGCAGGCCCAGCTGGTCGTCGGCGTGCCCGGCCTGCGGCGCGACCATCCCGACCAGTGGGCGCTCTCGGTCCTCAACGCGGTCCTCGGCGACGGCATGTCGAGCCGCCTCTTCCTGGAGGTTCGCGAGGAGCGCGGGCTGGCCTACGACGTCGGCAGCTCCATCGTCAGCTACGCCGACGCGGGCGTCGTGTCCGTCTACGCCGGCGTCGACCCGGGCAAGATCCGGCCGACGATCGCGGCCGTCCTCGAGGAGCTGGCCCGCCTGCGCGACGTGCCGGTGCCCGACGTCGAGATGGCCAAGGTCAAGGCGTACCTCGCCGGCCGGCTGGAGCTGCGCCTCGACGAGACCCGCTACCTGGCGTCGTGGATCGGCACCCAGGAGGCGCTCCACGACCGGGTCATGACGCCCGACGAGGCACTCGCGGCGATCGAGGCGGTCACGGCCGACCAGGTCGCCGCGCTCGCGGGACGGCTCTTCCACGACGACGGCCTGCGCCTGGCGGTGGTGGCACCCGCCGGCAAGGGGCGCTCGCTGGAGCGGACGCTCCGGATCCCGCCGCCGCGATGACCGGATCGACGCCGGCGGATCCTCCACGCCCGGCGGCACGGGCATCGGGCGGAGCGCCGATCTCCGCCTGGCGCGGCTCCACTTGCGGAGCGGCACGTACGCCCTGGCCCGGTCCGAGCTGGAGGCGCTCGCCGGCGCGGACCGCCTGGACCCCGATGCGGTCATCGACCTGGCCGAGGTCCGCTGGCGCACCGGCGACCTGGCCGGGGCTGCCGAGGCCGCCGCCGCGTGGCTCGAGGAGGGGGAATCGGCGGGCGCGCCGCTGGTCCTGGCCCACGTGATCTGTGCCGAAGCCGCCGCGGATCGCGGCCGCGCCGGCGAGGCCGAGGCCCACGTCGAGGCCGCCGCCGCCGGACTTGGCGACCGTGCCACGCTGGATGCGATCCTCGCCGGGATCGCGGCCCGCGCGGCCTGGCCGTGGCAGGCGGAGGCGGTCCGCGATGCGCCGGTGCTCGAGGAACCGCCGGCAGTGGAGGTTGCCGCCGCATTCGCGCCCTCGCCGGTCGCGCCTGCCGCGGCGGCGGAGGTCGCGCCGATCGAGCCGGCGGTGGTCACGCCAGCCGCACCGAGCGCGCCATCCGAGGTGCCGGCCCGGGGCGCATCCGTCGCCCCGGCGGCGGCCGCCCTGGCGCAGGCGGGCGCTGCGCTCGTCCGCGAAGCCCCCGAGCGCGCCGCCGTGCTCCTCGCCCTCGCCCTGCGCGCCGATCGCGCCGCGGCCGAGGCCGTGCTCGCGGCGCTCGACGCCGCGGACGCCGGGGCCGCCGCCGGCGCGCCCGAAGGCGGCTCGACCGCCGGCGCCACCCATGCCGCCGCCCTCGCCTTCGTCCGGGCCGAGGCGCTGCGGGCCGCCGGGCGTCACGAGGAGGCCCGGATCGCCTACGCTTCGGCCGAACGTCTTGCCCTCGCGCCGGCCGAGGCCGGACCCCCAGGGAGCTCCCAGTGACCGAACGCAGCCTCGTCCTCATCAAGCCCGACGGCGTCCAGCGCCTCCTCGTCGGCCGCGTCATCGCGCGGCTCGAGGACAAGGGCCTCAAGCTCGTAGGCCTCAAGCTCGTGCAGGTGAGCCGCGAGCTCGCCGAGGAGCACTACGCCATCCACCGCGAGCAGCCCTTCTTCGCCGGCCTCGTCGACTTCATCACCTCGAGCCCGCTCGTGGCGATGGCGGTCGAGGGGCCCAACGCGATCTCCGTCGTGCGCGCGATGGTCGGCGCGACCCGCCCCTGGGAGGCGGCGCCCGGCACGATCCGCGGCGACTTCGCCGTCGTCGTCGCCCAGAACCTGATCCACGCCTCGGACGGCCCGGAGACGGCGGCCACGGAGCTCGCCCTCTGGTTCCCGGAGGGCGTCCTCGACTACGCCCGCGACATCGATCGCTGGGTGCTCTCGCCCGAGGGCTGAGACCGCCCGCGGGCGCCACCCGGCAGCATCCCGCCCCGGCGCCCCTACGGCTCCTCGGGCTCCGGGGCCGGCGTCGCGACCGGCGGGAGGTCGGGCGTCGGCGCGGCCGGCACGGGGATCGCGATGTCCGGCGCGGCGGCCGCCTCGCGCGTCCCGAAGGACCCCGCGGCCGCCATCAGGGCCACGCCGGCCAGGATCACCACGAGCAGCGCCCGCAGCGGGGTGCGGTTCATCTCGAGGAGCGGCCGCGCCTCGCGGGCAGCGGCGCGCAGCGTCGCCGCGCGCCGCCCCTCCGGCGTCCGGAATGCTCGTGCTGCGGCCCGCAGGCCAGCCGGCACCCGGGCCAGCTCACCGCCCGCGGCCACCACGCGCGGCTCCGGCCGGGCCAGGCCCATCCCGAGGACGCGGGCGACCGCCACCGCCGCGCCGAG
>CAWEYP010000010.1:0-200239 GCA_963813305.1 uncultured Chloroflexia bacterium | reverse complement strand
CGGGGCGTCGCCGGCTTCGAGATCACCCGCGACGAGGGCGTCGGCGGCCGGGTGTGGGCATCCGGCGAGGCGATGTGCATCGAGGACTACGACGCCTGGGAGGGCCATGCCCCCGGGCTGGCCGGCCTGGGACGGATCGGCTCGGTCGTCGGCGTGCCGCTGACCGCCGGCCTGGACGTCATCGGGGTGATCGGCCTCGCCGCCGGCGACTCGGGCCGCGTCTTCGACGAGACGGACGTGGCCGGCCTCAGCCGGTTCGCCCAGCTCGCCTCCGTGGCCCTCGAGAACGCCCGGCTCCATGCCGCGGCCCGGACCGAGCTCGCGGCCCGCACGCGCTCCGAGGAGGAGCTCCGGGCCAGCACGGACCGCCTGCGCCGCCTGGCCGACGCCTCGTTCGAGGCGCTCGTGATCCACCGCGGCGGGCGGGTCCTGGAGGTCAACACGGCGTTCGCCGAGCTGTTCGGCCACGCCCCCGACGAGGTGCTCGGGGCGCCGGTGCTGGAGCTCTTCCCCGAGTCCGCGCGCGCCGCGCTGGCGCTCCAGCTCGCGGTCGACAACGAGACCCCCTTCGAGACGGTCGCCCTCCTGGCGGACGGGTCCGAGGCCGCGGTCGAGCTGATCGGGAGGACGATCCCTTACCCCGACGAGGTCCCGGCGCGCGCCACCGCCATCCGTGACATCCGGGAGCGCCGGGCCGTCGCCGAGCGCCTCGCCCGCCAGTCGTTCTACGACACCCTGACCGGCCTGCCGAACCGCTCGCTGTTCATGGACCGGGTCACGCACGCGCTCGGCTGGGCCCGCCCCGACGACGCCACGCCGCTGGCCGTCCTGCTGCTCGACCTGGACCGCTTCAAGGTCATCAACGAGAGCCTCGGGCCACGCCGTCGGCGACCAGCTCCTCGCCGCCGTGGGGCGCCGCCTGAGTGACGCGCTCCGGCCTGCCGACACGATCGCCCGCCTGGGCGGTGACGAGTTCGCCGTGCTGGTTGACGGGCTCGCCGGCGACGCGGCCGCCGAGGGGCTCGCCCGCCGCATGGTCGATTCGCTGGCCACGCCGTTCCTCGTGGAGGGCCGCGAGACGTACGTCAACGCGAGCGTCGGCGTCGCCCTGTCGCGGGCCGGCTCCTACAGCGCGGCCGACCTGCTCCGCGAGGCCGAGATCGCCCTCTACCGCGCCAAGGCCGACGCGGGCGACCGGGTGTCCGTCTTCCACCCCCGGATGAGCGCCTCGTCGATGGATCGCCTCGAGCTGGAGCTGGACCTCCGCCGGGCGATCGAGCGTGGCGAGCTGCGGGTCCACTACCAGCCGCTGGTCGACCTCCGGACCGGCCGCACGTGGGCCACGAGGCGCTGGTCCGCTGGCAGCACCCGACCCGCGGCCTCCTGCCGCCGCTCTCGTTCATCCCGCTGGCCGAGGAGAGCGGACTCATCCTTGCCCTCGGCGACGTCGTGCTGGCCGAGGCCTGCCGCCAGGGGCGCGCGTGGCAGCTGGAGGACCCGGCCTTCGCCGACCTGGTCGTGAGCGTCAACCTGTCGGCCCGCCAGTTCGCCCGGCCCGACCTGGCCGCGCGCGTGGCCGCGGTGCTGGCCGAGTCCGGCCTGCCGCCGGAGACGCTCGAGCTGGAGATCACCGAGATCGTCGGCGATGAGCGACGCGGAGGCGACCGGCGTCACCCTGCGCACGCTCCACGAGCTCGGCGTCCGCGTCGTCCTCGACGACTTCGGGACCGGGTACTCGTCGCTGGCCTACCTCTCGCAGCTCCCCCTCGACGTGATCAAGGTCGACCGCTCGTTCGTCGCGGGCATCCACGAGGCGCCGGCGAACCTCGCGATCATCCGCGCCGTGGTGGGCCTGGCCCAGGGCCTCGGGATCGCCGTGACGGCCGAGGGGATCGAGCGCGAGGACCAGCTCGAGGCGCTCCGCGAGCTCGGCTGCGACCGCGGCCAGGGGTTCCTGTTCGCGCGGCCGGCTCCGGCCGCCGAGGCCGGCGCGGCGCTGCTGGCGGACCGCGCCGCCTGACGCAGCCACGCGACGGCCCGCTCGTCGTCCGACCGGGCCGTCCGCGCCAAGGCGGCGCGCGGCCGCCGTGCCTACCGGCTGCTGCCGAAGAGGCGGAGCAGCAGGAAGAACAGGTTGATGAAGTCGAGGTAGAGCATGAAGGCGCCCATCACGGCGCCCTTCTCCATCGACTGCGTCCAGGCGGCGACGTCGCCGCGCTGGATCTTCTGCACGTCGTAGGCGGTGAGGGCCGTGAAGATCACCACGCCGAAGGCCGAGATCCCGAACGAGAGCCAGGTCCAGCCGATGAACATGTTCACGACCATCGCGACCACGAGGCCGATCAGGCCCATGAACAGGTAGGGGCCGAGGCCGGAGAGGTTGCGCTTCGTGACCGCGCCGTAGATCGCCGCGGCGCCGAAGACGGCGGCCGCCGAGGAGCCGGCGGCCAGCACGCTGCCGAGCTCGTAGGTGATCAGGACGATCCCGAGCGTGACGCCGGTGATCGCCGCGTAGACGAAGAAGAGCAGCAGGCCGACGGTCGCCGAGATCCTGCGGATCGCGAGGCCCAGGACGAAGGCCACGACCAGCTGGATGATGATCATCGGCAGCGCCAGCCAGGCGTACTTGACCAGCGTCGCCTCCGGGAGCGAGGCGATCAGGACGCCGACGCCGGTGGTGACCAGCAGGCCGAGGAACATCCAGAAGAACGACTGGGTGAGGAATGCCTGGGCGAGCCGGGCGTCGGGGCGCACCCCGACCTGGCTCGGGGCCATGTACTGCCCGGTGGGGATCTGGGTCATCGTGCGTGCTTCTCCATCGTCAGGGTGGGAGCTCGGCTCCCGGTCCCAAGAGTATGCCGAACCTTCGCAAGGTGGGCCGATCGACGGCCCCTGCCTCTCTCTTCGCTCAGCGAGGCCTGCGGGATCGCGGAGCCCGTGTTCGCGCCGCGGTCGCCGTGCGCGCCTCGGCCTGCTCGGCTGCCCGGGCGAGGACCCACAGGAGGTCCGCCAGCCGGTTGAGGTAGGCCAGCAGGTGTGCGCCCGGGACCAGGCCGGCGCGGTCCAGCGTCACGGCGCGGCGCTCGGCCCGCCGGAGGATCGTGCGGGCCAGCTCCAGCGCGGCGCTCGTCCGAGTCTCGCCGGGCACCACGAACTCCGTCGGGAACTCGATGCGGGCCTCGTAGTCGGCCAGGACCGCGTCGATCCCCGCGACCATCTCAGCGGAGACCTTCGTGGTGCCGTCACGGAGGCGGGACCAGGCGGCGGGGTTCGCGGCCAGCTCCGCCCCGGCCACGAAGAGCTCGCGCTGGATCCGCAGGACGAGCGACTCGATCTCCGCCAGCGCCGGCGGGAGGACGTCGAGCCGGCGCCGGAGGTCGAGCTCGGCCCGGGCGAGCCCCAGGGCGGCGACCGCCTCGTCGAGCGTGCCGTAGGCCTCGGTCCGGAGGTCGTCCTTGGGGATGCGATCGCCCCCGAACAGGAGGCCGGTCGTGCCGTCGTCGCCGCGTCCCGTGGCGACCGCGGACGCGCGGGCGGGTCGCTCGGCAGCTGGGGGCGCGGGCTCGGAGGGCTCGGGGGGCGCTGCCGCCTCGACAGGCTCGGGCGCGGGCCCGGCTGCGGGCGCGCCCCGGGTCGACGGCTCCTCGGTCACCACATGAGGCCCGCGTCGCGCGGGTCCCAGCGCTCGGCGAGGAGCGTCACCTTCACGGGGTGGTCGAGGACCGACTCGGCCTGCTCGCGCACCTGCTGGATCATCGAGCCGGCGTACGGGCAGAACGGCGTCGTGAGGATCATCTTGACCTCCGACTCCGTCTCGCCGAGCAGGATCTGCTTGATCAGCGCCAGCTCGACGACGTTCATCCCGATCTCGGGGTCGACGACGTTGCGGAGCGCGTCGAGGATCGCGAGCTCCTTGGCGCGGCGTTCGGGATCGAACGCGGGCGCGGCGTCGGCGGTGGGGGCGGTGGTCGGCTGGTCGGTCATGCGAGGAGGGTTCCGTGTGCGGACTCGTGTGGCGGCAAGGGTATCACCGATGCCCGGATAGTCGAGCGCGCTACTCGGAATTAGCCCGGGCCCGGGCGGGCTCGGCGGGCTCAGGACGGGGTCGAGGCGCCCGTGGCGACGACCACGCCTGGTCGGCGGAGCTCCTCGGGGAGCGTCGCGGCCTCCTCGTCGGTGTAGCCGGGCCCGACCAGGCCGCCGTCCGTCGCGAAGAACGCGGCGTATCGCTCGCGGTGATCCGCCGCGTAGCAGAAGGCGGCGGCGACCCCGACCCGGCGCAGCTCCGGGTGGTCGGTGAGGATCCGGGTCAGGTCATAGCCCCCGGCGCGCATCTCCAGGAGCTGCCGGACCGTGACCCGGCTGCCGTAGCAGAACGGCTCGCCGTTCATCACGAGGGGGTCGGCCTGGACCCACTTGATCGTCATCGCGTGACCTCGCTCAGCCGCCCTTGTAGAGCGCGGTGAGGATCTTGCTCCGCTTCCGGGCGTCGCCGGCAAGCCGTCGGTAGCGGCGGAAGGTCGCGATCGCCTCGTCGAGCGCGGCGTCCGCGGAGACCTGCTCGTCGGGCGCCAGGATCGTCGCGAGCGCGCTCCGGAGGCCCTCGCTCAGGGTCACGACGTCGTCCATCGGGACCTTGCGGCGGCGATAGACCGGCGCCACCCAGTCGGCCCACTCGCGCACCTGCCCCGGGTCGCCGGATGCGACGGCGCGGGCGACGCGGTCGACGTAGACCTCCGTGTCGCGGAGCAGGGCTCGCAGACCCGTCTCGCCGAGACGCTCCCGGAGCGTCGGGTCGCGGTGGAGGGCGGCCTCCAGCGCGCGCGTCCCGAGACGCTCGCGCGCCGCGCGGATGCGGGCCGCGGCGTCGGGGAAGCCGGCGGTCATGTCCGGATCGGGAAGGCCGAGGGCGTAATGGCTCACGGCGAGAAAGGATACCCGCTCCGTCAGGCGGGATGGGCGGGATCGGGGGGCGGCGGAGGGTCGCCCGTCTCACCGGGCCGGGCCGAAGGCGGGCGACGACGCCCCCGGACGACGCGATTGCGCAGCCCGAGCGTTCGTGCCGCCCCGCGAAGGACCAGCATGAATTCGAAGTCCGCCTCCGGGCGGGGATGCGCTGGCTGGCGGCGTGGCATGGCCGCCCGTGCCGGGCTCGGGTCGCCGCCCGGGCCGGCCGCTTCGTCGGGCGGGTTGGGGAAGGTGCTCATCTCAGGGTGCTATTCGCCGCCGCGGGGCGAGAGGTTTCGGGCGCCGAGTCGCGAATCCCGGTCCGGCCCACCTCGTCCGCGAGACTCGACCCCTCCACGTGATGCCCGTGGGCGCATAAGCGGCGCATCACCCGACGATGACGCGTGCGCACACGCCGGCCGAGCTGGTCAACTCCAGCCTCCGTCGCTCGCGTGATGCGCCCACGGGCATCAGCGGGGACCAGTGACTTCCGCGGGGCTTTTCACTGAGCCGCCACTGGCGATGGCCGACGATCCACCGCGACGGCCACCGGCGGTCGCGCCGCGGCTCTCCGGGACCGTCACTGGCGCGATGGCGGCGCGGCTGCGTCTACGATGCGTCAATGAGCGAGCTCCCGGCCGACCCAGGCGAACCCGCTGCTGCAGCCCGCCCTCGCGACGTTCCCGGCGAGCGGCCCCCGAAGCGCCTGCTGGACCGGGCGCCGTCGGAGCGGCTGGCGGCGGCGCGCGGCGCCACGAGGTCCGCAGACGAAGCCGCCGCCGGATCGCCCGCCCGGGCCGTCCTCTACGGCGGAGTGGCGGCACTCTCCGGCGCCCTGGCCCACCTGGCCGCAGCGACCCTGCTCCTGTGGACGGGCGGGCTGCTCATCGTCGCCGTCACGATGGGGATCGTCGTCGGCCTTGCCGTCGCCTTCGGCGCGGGGCGCTCGCTGCGGCCGTGGCCGCGCCGCGCCCTGGCCGTCGCCCTCGCGCTCGCCTCGGTGACGCTCGCCGTCGGGCTGAGCTGGGTCGCAGTCGGGCATGTATCTCGGCCCGCTCGACTTCGTCGACCAGGTCTACGGCCTGCTCGTGCCGCTGCAGCTGCTGCTGGCCGCCGTCGGCGCCGTCGCGGGATCGCGTTGATGCCGGACTTCCCCACCTTCGAGCACTGGCTCCCGCAGGCGCCGCCGCCGGCCCGGGGCCCGGCGCCGCCGTACGAGACGCGGCACCTCGCGGACGACGACCTGGCCGCGCTCGATGCCCGGATCCGCGACTGGCGCGAGGAGCGCCCGGGGCGGGGCGGGGCCGGGCGGGCCTGGTTCCGGCACTTCGGCGGGACGTCGTGGGTCGCCGAGGCGACGGCGGACCGCCGGCCGCTTGGCGTGCTCCTGGGGTTCCGGTCGGCCGACCGGCCGGCGGAGGCGGTGATCCACCTGGTCGCGGTCGATCCTGCCGTCCGCCGCCGGGGCATCGGCCGGCACCTGGTCGAGCGGTTCGCGGCCGACCTGGCCGGTGCCGGCGCAACGACGGTCGAGGCGACCTGCCGTCCCGACGACCGGATCGCCCTGACCTTCTTCGAGGCGCTCGGGTTCGCCCCCCAGGCCGGACCGGGGAGCACGCGGCTCTACGGGATGCCCGCGTTCGCCGACTGGGAAGGCGACGGTGAGGACCGGGTGCTGCTGCTGCGCGCGACCTCCGGCTGACCGCCCCGCCCAGGCGCCGCAGTTCGGTCGCAGGGCTGGACGGGGCCGCCGCAGCTCGATCGCCGGGAGCTCGAGCGTGGCGGCGTCAGGCGCCGGGCACCGGAGCGGCTCCGGGCCCGATCTCCTCGACGATCGCCGACGGGGTGAGCTGCTCGGCCAGGAGGCGCCGGAAACGGGCCGGCTGCTCCCCCGCCGGGACCATCTCCAGCCAGCGTCGCAGGAGGCGCTCGCCCTCGAAGTAGACGAAGACGTAGGTCCGCCACAGCGGGTGCGTGATGAACTCGAGGCGCTTGGCCGCCCGCTCGGGCGTCGAGAGCAGGCGCCGCTCCAGGTAGGCCAGGACCTCGTCGCGCGGCAGCGCCGTCCGCGTGGAGCATCAGCGCGGCGTTGCCGGCCACTCCGCGCACGGCGGCGAGGGCCCGGCTGATCGCGACCTGGCGCTCGGCGGTCTCCCGCGCCGCGGCGGCGTCGCCCAGGTCGGGGAGCGCGGCCAGCCGGTAGACCTCCGCCAGGATGTCGACCTCCTGGTCCGGTGGGACGGCGAACCGCCGGCCGAGGTCGGCCAGCCCCTCGGAGAGCAGGCACTCCGGCGCGTTGATGCAGAGGACGCTCGCCTCCATCCGGCCCAGGCCGTCGACCAGGTGCGCCTCGTGCCAGGCGTGCTCCAGGTGGTGGCCGGGGTACGTCTCGTGGGGGAGCACGGACAGGAGGTCCGCGGCGCGGATCGGCAGGTCCGTGTTGAGCTCAACCCGGCTGCGGCGCCCGCCGTCGTACCAGTTGTAGCCGCTCCACGGCTGGTCGCGGACGAGCGAGACGGCGAGGTCCTCGCCGTCGGGCAGGCCGAAGAGGTCACGTCGGCCCGCCGGCGGAGCCCGGGCAGCAGGGCGTCCACGACGCCCTGCACGCGGTCCACCGGGATCGTGAACCGCTCGTCCCAGGCCGCGATCCGAGCGGGGAGCGGGCCGTCGCCGGGGAGCAGCGCCTCGAGCGCGGCCGCGGCGGCGTCGAAGCTCGGCCTCGGGCGTGCGCGTCGGCGCGATAGTCGAAGCAGGCCGTGACGTGCTGGAGATAGGGCAGCCCCTCGCCGGCCAGCGCCAGCGCCTGGGCCTCCAGGGCGAAGAGCTGGGCGTCGAGCCAGCGACGGCGGTCCGGCTCGGCGATCTCCGTCGGGAGGCGGACGCGGAGGACAGCGGCGTCGTCGGCCAGGCCCCCCGCCGGGCGGAGCGGCTCCTGCTCGACCTGTGCCTTGAGGTCGGCCGGACCGAAGTAGCCGTCGACGAGGCCCGGCGACCTGGCGGTCGAGCCGCAGGACGAGGAGCAGGTAGTCGCGGGCGACCGGGTCCGGGACGGGGACCTGCCGCTGCCCGCCGACCGCCGGGGTGAGCGGCCCGGTCATCGCTGCAGCTTCTCCGGCCGCGGCGCGCCGCAGCCGGTGGGCGTCGGCGTCGTGGCGGGCCGCCTCGTCGCGGGCCCGGCGCACCGCGGCGGACAGCTCGTCGGCCTCGGGCGGGACGTCGAACCGGGCGCGACCGGCCGACGGCGCCCCGGCGAGCCCGGCGCCCGGCACCTCGCCCATCCCCTGCCCCGCCCCGACGCCGCCCGTCTCGCCGCGGAACGGCATCCCCTGCCGCTCGACCGCGTCGAGGCTCATCCGCAGGGCGGCCGTCTTCTGGCTCGGCGACCTCCCGGACGTAGGCCGCCTCCTCGTCCGCGGTCATCGGCCGACCCCGGACGGTCTCCTTCGGCTTGCCGACCGACAGCCAGGCGAGGTGGTAGCGATCCATGCTCCCCCACGCCGCCGCCAGCGTGTCGTCGGACAGCTGGAGCCAGAGCCGCAGCGCGCCCATCGAGGGGGCCGCCTGCAGGCGCTCACCCTCGGCGATGAGGTGCTTGGTCTGCTCGATGCAGCTCGTCGCGGGTCACGCGCTGAGTGTACGAGGAGATCGTGCTGGGTCGCTCCGCGCCTATCCGCCTGCGTTCGTCGAGATCCGCAACATGGGGTCGAGCCCGCCGAATAGGCCGCCTCCCACCTCGCCCTCCACAACGAGGTTCGCCCGCACGAGGCACTCGACTTCGCGACACCGCTGAGCCGCTATCTCGCGGAACCCGTCGAACCACACCAATTCCGCCCGAACGGGTCCAGGAGATCCTGACGCGGGACACATGCGCGATGTCGCGCCGGCGACCGCACCGTGGTCGTGCTCACCCACCGGCCCGAGCTCTTCGACCCGGCGACCTCGACGCTTGCGGCCGACCTCGGGGCGGCACCTCGAGAGGCTGTTGCCTGATGCCGGCGTCCAGTTCTCGCCTCGCTGCGGTCGCGGTCCCATCCGTGACCGGTGGCCCACCGAGGTACCACGGCTGCGGCTCGCAGGCGCCCGGGTTCTGCGGGTCGGGATGGCGGTTGAACCCCGCGATCGTCACCGGGTCGCCAGCGAAGGAGCCCAGCTCGCCGACCGTGGAGAATTAGATCACAGCGACGCGATCGAGCGCGGACGGCACCTCGCGCAGGAGCGGGCTCCCGGAACCCCGGAGGCTCAGCCTAGAGCCAGCCGATCATCGGCTTCCGCGGCCGCGTCGGTGCGGCACCGCCTCGTCGGTTGCCTATGGTCCAGGGAACCACGACAGCCAGATGCCGATCCCGCCTTCACACGCAGGTGGCGGGATGCGAGCGAGGACGCGTCCGTCGAGCGCTCGTGCCACGATGTCGGCGGTGGTGCAGGGCGTCTCGCCGGGAGCAGCGCTTGGATTGGGCTTGAGGCCGAAGTCGAAGACCTCCCTCTCCTCGCGGTCCCCTGTGCCCATGCGGCCCACCACGACCTCGGGATCGACCCGGTAGACGATGTCGACGGGCTCCCCGAGGTTGTTAATGAGCTGGATGCCGGTCTTCCGCGGGTGGACTACCAGGAACGTTGAAAGGCTCAGGCTCTGGTCCCAGCACAGGGGTGGCGGGATACGGGCGAGGACGCGACCGTCAAGTGCCCGGGCCACGACCTCGGCGGTGGTACACCTCCTGTCGCCGGCGGTAGCCGGGTCAGCGTCCTTCAGGCCGAACGTGAAGTCGGCCTCGTCGTCGCGTTCGCCCGTGCCGAGCCGCCCGACCACGACGCCGGGGTCGGCCAGGTACACGATCTCTACCGGTTCGCCGAGGTCGTTCTCGATCACGATCCCCATCCTCCGGTGGAGGTCGCAGCCGCCCAGCAGGACGGCGCAGGCGAGGAGGGTGAGGGCGATGCCGCGCCACACACGAGGTTCGGACCGCAGAGCGGACCCGCGGCCGGGCAGTGGTCGACCCGCTGGATCTCGCCTCCACCGTTCCATGGTCACTCGCCCCCGTGCACGCTCAGCCTGAGCCAGTCGATCATCAGCTCCCGCGACGGCGTCGGCGAGAACCCGAAGGTCTCGATCACGAGCAGCGACGCGTCGTTGACCGCCCCCCCCCCCCCGAGGCAATAGCAGGCTACCTACTGGCTGGGCGCTGGTGGTCCTCTACCGCCCGGGGACACCGAGATCAGACGCCGGGATGCGCGGCTGCCGACCTACCCACCCGACATCCGCACGATCCATGCCTCGCGCGCGGCGCGGAGCCGCGCGGCCCACGGCCCGGGGACGCCGGCCGCGATCGGGGCGCCGTCGAGCGAGACGATCGGCTGGAAGCCCGCGACCGACGAGCAGAGGAGCGCCTCGTCCGCCGCGAGGAGGTCGTCCTCGCGTCAGCCAGGCCTCGGCGGCAACCAGGCCCAGCGACGCGGCGCCCTCCGGCCGCAGGAGCCAGTCCCGGGTCGTGCCGGCCAGGATCCCTGCCGCGAGCGGAGGCGTAAGCACACGCTCACCGACGACGATCGCGACGTTCGACGTCGTCGCCTCGGCGACGTGGCCGTCGATCGTCAGCGTGATGGCGTCGTCGGCCCCGGCCAGCTCCGCCTCGAGCTTGGCGTGCACGTGGTCGGCCCGCGAGGTCGTCTTCACCGAGGCGAGCGGGTGGGCCGGGTCGCGCCGCCCGGTCGCGATCACGGCACGCACGCCGCGGGCCAGCGATCTCCTCCGGCAGCGGCACGTGCGGCCAGGCCTGGATCACGACCGTCGGCCGCAGGTCACGCCAGCCGGCCGGCAGCAGGCCGCGCCCTGACGGTGCGCCACGACTTACGGTGATGCGAACCGCCGCATCCGCGGGCGCGTTGGCCTCGACGACGGCGGCGATCCCGGCCGCCAGCTCGTCGTCGCTCCAGGGCATCGGGATCACCATGAGCCGCATCCCGTCGCGGAGGCGAGCCAGGTGGAGCCCCAGCTCGATGGCGACGCCGCGTCGCACGCGAAGCGTCTCGAAGAGGCCGTCGCCCAGCTGGAATGCCCGGTCGCCGACGAGCAGCGCCGGCTCGTCCGCCGCCGCCAGCCGCCCGTCGATCCACGCCCGGTCCGTCATCCGACCTCCTCGCCGTCCACGACGGCCCCGATCGCCCGCAGCGGGCCGCGTGCCTTCGTCCGGGTCTCCTCCCACTCGGCCGCCGGGTCGCTGCGCCAGGTGATGCCGCCGCCGACGTGGAGCGTCAGCCGCCGGCCGTCGGCGACGAAGGTCCGGATCAGGATCGACGAGCCCATCGCGCCGCCGGCGTCGACCCAGAGGGCCGCGCCGCAGTATGGACCGCGGCGGACCGGCTCGAGCGACTCGAGCGAGCTCCATCGCCCGGATCTTCGGGGCCCCGGTGATCGAGCCGCCGGGGAACGTGGCCGCCAGGAGGTCGAAGGCGTCGAGGCCGGCCGCCAGCCGCCCCGTCACGGTCGACACGAGGTGCTGGACCGAGGGCGTCCGCTCCAGGCGCCACAGCCGGGGCACCCGCACGCTGCCCGGCCGGCAGACCCGCCCGAGGTCGTTGCGCAGGACGTCGACGATCATCGTGTTCTCGGCGCGGTCCTTCTCCGAGGCGAGCAGCTCGGCCGCCAGGGCGCGATCCTCGGCGCGCGTGCGCCCGCGGGGGCGCGTCCCCTTCACCGGGTCGGTCCGGACCCCGCCGGCGGCGTCGAGGGCGAGGAACGGCTCGGGCGAGGCCGAGACGATGGCGCGGCGCGCCCCGGCGCCGCCTCCGGGCCCGGCATCGGCCCCGGCGCGGTTCCGGCCCCAACGGCGCCCGGCCGAGGTCCAGGTACGCCGTGAAGGCCGCCGGCTCGCCGGCCCGCAGGCGGCGGAAGACCGGCCACGGGTCGCCGTCGAAGGGCGCCACCAGGCGCCGCGTCAGGTTCGCCTGGTAGAGCTCGCCGGCCGCGATGGCGGCGCGGACCGCCTCGACGCGGGCCATCCACTCGGCCCGGTCGACCTCGGAGCGGAAGGTCAGCCGGGGAAACGCCGGCTCGCCGCGGAGCGGCACGCGCAGCGCACCCTCCGCACGCGCCCGCACGCCGTCCAGCGCGCGCTCGAGAGCCACGGCGTCGCCGTCGATGCGCCCGGCCGGCCAGCCACGCCCGCCCGTCGCGCCCGTCCCAGGCGATCGCCCAGGCGTGGAGGCCGAGGCGCAGGTCGGGCAGCCCCTGGTCGTCGATCGCCCCCGCCGGAAGGCGCTCCAGGCGCCGCCCGAGGTCGTAGCCAGGTGGCCGACGAGCCCCCCGGCGAACGGCGGCGCGCCCGGCGGCAGCAGCGACCGGTCGAGCCGGACGAGGGCAGCGCGTGCCTCGGCGAACGGATCGTCGCCGGGGGTCGAGCCGTCCAGCACGGCCACCGGCTCCGCGACCAGGAACGACCAGCGCCCGGCGCGCCCGCGCCGCGCGCTCTCCAGCAGCGCCAGCCCCGGCAGGTCGCGGAACGCATCGGCGGCGTCGGCCGGCGCCACCCCGTCGAGCGCGGGCAGCCGCTCGACGACGGGGGACGCGAGGGGAGCGCGCATCGACATGGGGTTGATTATCGGCACGCTCTCGTCGACTGCGCGGACAGGCCCGTACCCGGACCTCTGCCTGGGATCGGCGGCGACCGCCCGGCGGCCAAGGCGATTGCCTGTCTATGCGACCGGGTGCACCAACGGAGCCTTCGCGCGAGCCTCGTACCGCTCGACGAGGTCGAAGATCTCGTCGGCCGCGAACTGCTGGTCCCAGTCCCGCCCCGAGAGCTTGCGAACCACCCCGGCGCCGGCCAGGACCTTGAGGCCCTCCAGCGCTCGCTGATGGCGGGCACCGATGGCGGCGCGGATCGTCGCGGCCGACGTGATCGGCTGAGCTGGCAGCAGTGGGATGATCCGCGCGGCCGACGAGTCCCGCCGCGGACGGCCGGCCCGCCCGTACCACTCGTTCACGAGCGTCGCGATCTCGGCCGCGACCTCCATGCCGAGGACGGCGGCGCGCTCCGTGCCCTCGGCGAAGGCGGCGCACCAGGCTTCGAGACCGTCGCCGCGGAACCCCTCGAGCCCGGCGATGTACGCCTCCGGACGCGCCGCGAGCACGACCGACACCGGCGGCACGAACCGGGGTGCCAGGTCCCGGCGGCGCAGAACGACGTGGATCAGGCAGCGGCCGACCCGGCCGTTGCCATCGGCGAACGGGTGGATCGTCTCGAACTGGGCGTGGGCGATCGCCGCCTGCGCGACCGCCGGGAGGTCGTCACGGCTCATGAAGGCGACGAGGTCGGCGAGCAGGGCCTCCACCTCGTCCTCAGGCGGCGGGATGTAGCGGGCATCGTACGGGCTCGTGAGGACGCGGCCGCCGATCCAGTTCTGTTCTGCCCGAACCTGCCCGGGGCCAGCCTTGGGGTCGTGGGCCATCAGCCGGGCATGGATCGCGAGCACGTCGCCGACCGTGAGGGGCCGCTCGACCTCGCCGAGCGCGATTGCCTCCTCCATCGCGAGCACGTTGGCGGCCACGATGCGGGCCGCGCCGCGGGCGGCGTCCGGCTCGACGAGCGCGCGAGCCAGGTTCCGCTGCGAGACGGCATGTCCCTCGATCGCGGAGGACCCGATCGCCTCTGATCGCAGGAGGAGCGGTCCGATGGCCTCGAGCCCGATCGAGCCGCTGCTTGTGTTGAGACCCCCGACGGCGGCCTCGGCTGCCCCGATCAGGGCGTGGGTCTCGAAGGTGAAGGCCGGCGCGATTCGCTCGACGGGGTCGGGGACGAACGCGCGGTACGTGAAGGACGCGCGCGCCTTCCGGGGCCCGTAGGCCGAGGGGTCACCCTCCCAGCGGCGTTCGACGAAGTGGCCCACGGCGTCACGGCTCCATTCGCTTTGACGGGTTGACAGTCAGTATGCGCGCTAAACCGTCACAGTCAACGTGCCTGTGACGGGATCCGGCGCTTGCCACCGAGGGGTCACGGCCGCCAGAGGCCCGCAAGGCGCTCGGCCGACGGCGTAGACTCGTGCGGGGGCACCAGATCGCCGACCGACGGAGGGGCAATGCGCGCGCGCGATCACGGGATCGTCCTGGGCCGGCTGGAGCCGGGACCGCTCAACGCGATCACCGACGTGGCCGGCGTGCGCGTGGGGCACACGACGCTGATCCGCGGGCGAGGGGCCGCGTGTCGTCGGCCAGGGGCCGGTCCGGACCGGCGTCACCGTGGTGGTGCCGCACGACGGCGACGCCTTCATCGAGCCGCTCTTCGCCGGCTGCCACCGCCTCAACGGCAACGGCGAGCTGACCGGCCTCGAGTGGGTGCGCGAGTCGGGCCTCCTGACGAGCCCGATCGCGATCACCAACACGCACTCGGTGGGCGTGGTCCACGACGCGCTCCTGGTCCACGCGGTCCGCGCCCACGGGCCGCACGCGGACTTCTGGTCGCTGCCGGTGGTCGGCGAGACCTACGACGGCGTCCTCAACGACATCAACGGCTTCCACGTCCGCCCCGAGCACCTGGACGCGGCCCTGGCGGCGGCGACCGGCGGCCCGGTCGCCGAGGGCTCGGTCGGCGGCGGGACGGGGATGATCTGCCACGAGTTCAAGGGCGGGATCGGCACGGCGTCGCGGCGTCGTCCCGGCCGACGGCGGGCGGCTTCACGGTCGGCGCCCTGGTCCAGGCCAACTACGGCGTCCCGCGAGCTCCTGCGGATCGACGGCGTCCCGATCGGCGAGGCGATCCCCACCAGCGACGTGCCGAGCCCCTGGGAGGCGGCCGAAGCCCTGGCACGCTCCCGCGCCGGCGGGCGCGGCGGCACGCTGGAAGCCGGCTCCGGCTCGATCATCGTGGTCCTGGCCACCGACGCCCCGCTGCTGCCCCACCAGTGCGAGCGGCTGGCCCAGCGGGCCGGCCTCGGGATCGCCCGGATGGGCGGCATCGCCTCGAACGGCTCGGGCGACATCTTCATCGCGTTCGCCACGGGCAACCGCGGACTGCCGGGGCCGCCTCCGAGGCCGGCTCGGCGGCCGCCGTCGTCCGCGACGTCCGGATGCTCGACGACACGCGGATCACCCCGCTCTTCCAGGCCGCGGTCGAGGCCGTCGAGGAGGCGATCGTGAACGCGCTGCTCGTGGCCGGGACGATGACCGGCGCCGACGGGATCACGGCCCACGGCCTCGACGGCGAGCGGGTCGTGGAGATCATGGCCCGCCACGGCCGCGGGCCCGAAGGCGCGCCCGGCCTGAGACGGGGCTGGTGCGCGCGGCGCCGGTTGGGCTACGCTGTCGCGTCACCGGGGGGTCAAGGGTGAGGGGACGCGCGTGATCTGCTCCAGCTGTGGCTCGGCGAACGAGGCCGGCCGCAAGTTCTGCGGCGAGTGCGGCACCAGGCTCGTCCCCGGCTGCCCGTCGTGCGGGGCCCAGAACGCGCCCGGCACCAAGTTCTGCGGGGAATGCGGCGCACCGCTGGCCGGTGCCGTCGCGGCGGCCACCCTCCTGCGCGCCGGCGAGCCGCTCCCGGCCGCCGGGACGCTCCCCGGGGCCGTGGTCGCACCTGCCGCGCCCGAGGCCGGGCTCGCGACCGAGCGCCGCCTCGTCAGCGTCCTGTTCGCCGACCTCGTCGGATTCACCGCCCTCGCCGCCAGCCGCGACGCCGAGGCCGTCCGGGAGCTCCTCACCCGCTACTTCGAGACCAGCCGCCAGACGATCGAGCGCTACGGCGGAACGGTGGAGAAGTTCATCGGCGACGCGGTCATGGCCGTCTGGGGCGCGCCGGTGGCCCAGGAGGACGACGCCGAGCGCGCGGTCCGGGCCGGCCTGGAGCTGGTCCTCAACGTCCGCGACATCGGGCGCGAGGCCGGCCTCGAGCTGAACCTGCGGGCCGGGATCCTGACCGGTGAGGCCGCCGTCACGATCGGGGCCACGAACCAGGGGATGGTCGCCGGCGACCTCGTGAACACGGCAAGCCGCCTCCAGTCGGTGGCCCCGGCGGGCGCGGTCCTCGTCGGCGAGGCGACCCGCCGCGCGGCCAGCGCCGCGATCCTCTTCGAGGAGGCCGGCCCGCAGGTGCTGAAGGGCAAGGAGGCCCCCGTCGCCGCGTGGCGCGCCGTGCGCGTGGTGGCCGAGCGCGGCGGCGCCAACCGGGCCGCGGGGCTGGAGGCCCCCTTCGTCGGTCGCGAGACCGAGCTCCGGCTGCTCAAGGACCGCTTCCACGCCACGTCGCGCGACGGGCGGGCCCGGCTCGTGTCGATCACCGGGCAGGCCGGCATCGGCAAGAGCCGCCTCGCTCGCGAGTTCTCGATCTACATGGACGGCCTCGTCGAGACCGTCTACTGGCACGACGGCCGCTCGCCGGCCTACGGGGAGGGCGTCACCTTCTGGGCCCTCGGCGAGATGGTCCGCCAGCGCGCCCGGCTGGTGGAGTCCGACGACGAGGCGGCGACCCGCGCCCGCATCGCAGCGACGCTGGCGGAGTACGTCCCCGACGAGGCGGAGCGACGCTGGATCGAGCCGGCGCTGCTGGCGCTGCTCGGGGTCGGCGAGTCGCCGGCCGGCGGGCGCGACGCCCTCTTCACGGCCTGGCGCACGTTCTTCGAGCGGATCGCCGCCGCGGCCCCGACGGTGCTCGTCTTCGAGGACCTCCAGTGGGCCGACGCCGGGCTCATCGACTTCATCGAGCACCTCCTCGAGTGGTCGGCGGGCTACCCGCTGTACCTCGTGACCCTGGCGCGACCCGAGCTGCTGGAACGGCGCCCGGACTGGGGCGCGGGGCGCCGCGATTTCCTGGCGCTGTCGCTGGACCCGCTGCCCGACGAGGCGATGCTCGAGCTCCTCACCGGCCTCGTCCCGGGCATCCCGGAGGCGGCGGCGAACGCCGTGGTCGCCCGCGCCGACGGCATTCCGCTCTACGCCGTCGAGACGGTCCGCATGCTCATCGCCGAGGGGCGCCTCGAGGAGCGCGACGGCATCTACGTCCCGACCGGTCCGCTCGACGCGCTGGCCGTCCCCGAGACGCTGCAGGCGCTGATCGCGGCCCGCCTGGACGCCCTCGACCCGGCCGACCGGAGCCTGCTCCAGGACGCCGGCGTCCTGGGCCAGTCGTTCGCCGTCGCAGCGTTGGCCGCGGTCAGCGGGCGCGACGAGGCCGAGGTCGAGACACGCCTCCGCGCCCTGGCCCGGCGCGAGGTGGTGAACCTGGTGACCGATCCGCGGTCGCCGGAGCGCGGCCAGTGGAGCTTCAGCCAGGCGCTGATCCGCGAGGTCGCCTACGGCAGCCTCGGCCGTCGCGACCGGCGGGCACGGCACCTCGCGGCGGCGCGGCACTTCGAGGCGATCGAGGGCCCCGAGGTCGCCGGCGCGCTCGCCTACCACTACCTCGACGCCTACCGGGCCGCACCCGAGGGAGCCGAGGGCGAGGCCGTCGCGGGCCAGGCCCGGATCGCCCTGCGGGCGGCAGCGGAGCGGGCCGCCGCGCTGGGCTCCAGCGAGCAGGCGCTCGCCTATCTCGAGTCGGCGCTCGAGGTGACCACCGATCCCGCCGACGAGGCCGACCTGCACCAGCGCGCGGCGGCGGCGGCCGACGCCCGGGCCGACGCCACACGGGCCGGCCAGCACTTCCTCCGGGCGATCGAGCTCTGGCGCCAGGTCGGCGACCGGTCGGCCGAGCTTCGATGCACGGTCGCCTATCGCCCGGTCCCTCGGCAACCTCTATCGCCTGGACGATGCCGTTGCGCTCCTCGAGCCGGCCCTGGAGGCGTTCGGCGACCTCGGCGGAACCGCCGACGGGGTGGCGCTGGTCGGGGAGCTGGCGCGCGTGGAGATGCTCCGGGAGCGCTCGAACGAATCGACCGCCCTCGCGGATCGCGCGCTCGAGGATGCCGAGGCCCTCGCCCTGCGCCCGGCGATCGCCGACCTCCTCATCACGAAGGGCGTCAACTACAGCAACGTCGGTCGCGCCATCGAGGGCCGGGCGCTCCTCGAGGCCGGCATCCGCATCGCCGACGAGGACGACCTCGTCCTGATCGGCCTCCGGGGTCGCATCAACCTGTCGGGGAGCCCGTCGATCGAGCCGCGGAGCGGGCTGGCGGTGGCCCGGGAGGCCATGGAGACCGCGCGCCGGATCGGCAACCGCCGGGCGGAGGCCAGCATCCTCGGCAACTACGCCTTCGCGGCGCTCGGCCTGGGCCAGTGGGACGAGCTCCTCGCCGAGATCAGGTCCGCCGCGGCGTCGGTGACCGCCTCGCCGGTGCTCCAGGGGAATCTCCTGCAGGTCGCGGCCTTCCGCGGGGAGCCGACCGACCTCGACGCCCTCGCCGACCAGGCTCGCGATCTCGATCCGACGCTTGGCGCCCTCGTGCTCCTGGACGCCCGGGCAAGCCTGGGGCTGGTCGCGGGGCGGTTCGACGATGCGGTGCGTCGCCGCGACGCAGCTTGCCGAGCAGAGCCCGCCGTCCGCCCCGCGCGGCCTTCGTGGTGGTGGCGCACGCGGCCGCGTGGAGCGGGCGACGCGGCCGCCCTGCGGCGCGCGACCGAGGGCCTCGAGGCCACCCACATCCGCGGCTTCGAGCTCGACGGCAACCGGGTGGCCCTCCAGCGCCGCCGCGGCCGCCCTCGACGGGCGCCGGCCGGAGAGCATCGCCGGCTTCGTCGAGGCGATGGCGCGCCTCCGCGAGCCTCGGGCTGCGGCTCTCGCAGATGTTCGTCGGCATCGACGTCGCGGCCACGCTCGGGACGGACGAGCCGGATGCGGCCGCGCTCGTCGAGGAGGCCCGCTCCATCATGACCGAGCTGCGCGCCAGGGCACTGCTCGACCGCCTCGACGAGGCGCTGGCACGCCGTGGGCCGGCCTCGGCCGGGCGATCGGCGGCCCGCGGCACCGCCGCCGCCGCGGCCGCGCCCGGCGTCGACTCGGACGCCGCCCCGGCCTGACGGCTCCCGGGCGCGAGCTCAGCCGAGCCGGTTCGTCCCGTCGCGGCGGGCGAACTCGGCGAGTCGCTCGCGGCAGGCAGCCTCCTCGCGGAGCGCCTGGCGGACGATCCACGGATCCACCCGCGGCGAGTCCTCGAGCGTGACGGTCGGCCCGTACGGCCCGTCCTCGAGGACGATCCCCGACGCGTTGCGGTAGTCGGCCATCCAGTTCGCCTGGAGCGCGATGAGCGCGTCGGCGACGACCGGCGCGATCGAACAGCCAGTCCAGGTGGCGCGCGTTGAGCGCGTCGACCAGGTCGTCGAGGCGGGCCGGGCGGCCGCGCTCGAGCCGGGCCACGAGGTCGATGATCCGGATCGCCGCGAACGGGTCGCCCGACTCGGCGACGACCGGCGGCGCCAGGTCGACGGCCGGGAGGCCGTCGGGCGCGGGGCGCAGCCGGAGGTCGCCGGGGGCGGCGACGGGTCGGTCGGTCACGCGGGCGATCCCTCCTCTGGCCTCGGGGACTCGCCGGACCATAGCACGGGAGCCCGGACCCGTCCGATGGGCCATTCGGTCCGCCGGGCGCGCGGACCTCCGGCACTCGCCCGGGCCGCGCGTCCGGGGCGAGAATGAGGGCGGCCGGCGCGCGCCGCCGCGGCCGTCGCGTCGGTGCGGCGAGGCGCGCGACGGCGGGCGGCGAGACCGGCGGGAGGTGCTGCGATGTCGGACGAGGTGCTCGTCGCCTACGCGACGCGACACGAATCCACGCGCGGGACCGCCACGGAGATCGCCCGCGTCCTCGACGAGGAGGGCCTCGCCGTCCGGCTCGCTTCCGTCGACGCGATCGACGAGCTGCGCTCGTTCCGGGCCGCCATCATCGGCTGCACCGTCTACGACGGAGTGTGGATGCCCGGCGCGCACGCCTTCCTGGTCGCCCACGAGCGCCAGCTCGAGGCGATGCCGGTCTGGCTCTTCGCGACGGGACCGCCCGAGCCGCTGCCGGAAGGGCGCCACGGTCGACGTGCCGCTGGAGCTGGTCGGCGTGATCGAGCGGATCGGGCCGCGCGACGTGGCCCTCTTCGCCGGGTCGCTCCAGCCGCACCACCTGGGGGCCGCCCTGCGGATTCTCGCCCGGCTTTCGCGGGCCAGCTTCGCCGAGCACCGGGACCGGGCCGCCGTGGAGCGCTGGGCGCGGCACGTGGCCGTCGAGCTGGGGGCGCCGGCGCTCGCCGAGGAGGTGAAGGAATCCTGATCGCGTCCTGACCCGGCCGCCACCCACTCGGTGGGCGGATGGTGCATGGTTCGGGGACCATGGATGACGACCGCTTCCGCGCGCCCGACGCGCCCGACCCCGCCCCCTCCGCCCCGCAGCCCGGCTGGATCCCTCCCACGCCCCCGTCCGCGCAACCGACGGCCGGGTGGACGCCGCCCCCGGAGCGGGCCCCGCGTGGGCGTCGCGTGCTGGCGATCGCCGCGGTCGTTCTCGCCGCCGTCGTCGTCTTCTCCCTCGGCGTCTCCATCGGCACGGCCGGTAGCGCGCCCCGCCCCGATGCCACGCCCGCCTACTCGCCGTCGGCCGAGCGGCCCGACTGGCGCCTCCTCGACGAGGCCTACGATCTCCTCGACGAGCATTACGTCGACCCCGAGGCGCTCGATCCCCTCGTCCTGGAGCGGGGGGCGATCGACGGGATGACCGGCATCCTCGACGACCGCGGCCACACCGGGTACCTGACCCCCGACGAGGTGAAGGCCCGCGACGATTCCCTCTCGGGGACGTTCGTCGGGATCGGCGCCGTGCTCGACCAGCAGGGCAGCTCGCTGATGATCGTGCGCGTCCTGCCCGACAGCCCCGCGGAGGCCGCGGGGGTGAAGGCGGGCGACGAGATCCTCACCGTCGACGGCGTCGGGGTGGCGGGCCTGACCGTCGACGACGTGGTCGACCGCGTGCGCGGACCCGAGGGCAGCGAGGTCACCCTGGAGCTGAAGAGCCCCGGGGGCGTCACGCGCACCGTGACGATCACCCGCGCCAAGCTCGACCTGCCGCTCGTGTCGTGGTCGTTCGCGCCCGGCACGAAGAACGCGGTGATCCGCCTGGAGTCCTTCTCGTCGGGTGCCGCGAAGGCGGTCACCGAGGCCGCTCCGCGAGGCGCTCGACCAGGGCGCGGAGGGCGCCGTGCTGGACCTGCGCGGCAATCCCGGGCGGCTACGTCAACGAGCCCGTCGAGACGGCCAGCCAGTTCCTCGAGAAGGGCGTCGTCTACCGCTCGGTCGATCGCAGCGGCAAGGAGACGGCCCACGAGGTGCTGGGAAACCCCCTGGCGCCCGACCTGCCCCTCGTCCTCATGGTCGACGACCAGACCGCGAGCTCCGCGGAGATCCTCACGGGCGCCCTCATGGACGCCGACCGGGTGTGGGTCGTCGGCACGAAGACGTACGGGACGGGAACCGTCGTGAGCACGTTCCCGATGAAGGACGGCGGGGCCCTGACGATCGGCACGGAGCGCTGGCTGACCCCCGACGGGCATGCCATCTGGCGCGAGGGCCTCGAGCCCGACGAGGTCGTGGAGCTGCCGCAGGGCGCGACGCTGGTCGTGCCCGACGACTTCGCGAACCTCGGCGCCGGCGGGATCGCCGGAACCGACGACGCGCAGCTGAAGGCCGCGCTCGTGGCGCTCGACCGCGAGGAGGCCGGGGCGGGCGGGGTGCTGGACCGGGCAGCCTGAGACCGCCACGCTCACGGGCGAGGGGCATACCGGCCGGAGAACGGCGATGAACGCCTGACCGGGCGTTCGTCAGCCGGGCCGGCGGACCGAGCGGAGCACCCGCCGCACCAGCCGGCGCACGCCGCGCGCATCGGCGCGCAGGGCCGCGATGCGCGCGCCGGGATCGGTGCCGTAGAGGGCACGCAGGGCCGCGGTGAACCCGTCGCCGACCTGGCGGTCGTAGGGGTGCCACCACGCCGGCCGGTACCAGCCGGGCGCCGTGCCGATCGACTTGGGTCGCGTCACCTCCCATAGCCCGAACCGCGAGCGCCCGACGCCGAAGCCCGACGCCTTGCGGCCGGTCCAGCCGACCTGGCTGATGCCGTAGGTCGAGAGGTGGTCGTTGACCAGGACCGAGCCGACGTCGAGGCGCTCCGCGATGCGCCGGGCGCGCCCCTCGTCGCGGCTCCACACCGAGGCCGAGAGGCCGAACCGGGACGCGTCGACCAGCCGCACGGCCTCCTCCTCGTCGCCGAACGGCGCGATGGCGATCACGGGCCCGAACAGCTCCTCGTGCCAGAGCCGGGCGTCGGGCGGGACGTCGGCCAGGATGGTCGCCTGGAGGTGGCCGACCGCGTCGGGCTCCGCGCCGGGCAGCCGCAGCGCGTCCGGGCCGCCTGCGACGAGCCGGGCGCCGCGCCCGAGCGCGTCCCGGACCAGGTCCACGACGAGGTCCCGGCTCTCGGCGTTCGCGACGGCCCCCAGCTGGGTCGCGGGGTTCATCGGGTCGCCGGGCACGAGGTCGCGTGCCCGGGCCGCCAGCCGCCGCTCGAAGTCGGCCGCGACGCGCCGGTCGACGTAGATCCGCTTGACGGAGCCGCAGGTCTGGCCCGCGTGGCCGAAGCCGGCCCACGCGGCGCCGGCGGCGGCCCGATCGACGTCCGCGTCGCGCAGGACGAGCATGGCGTCCTTGCCGCCGAGCTCCAGGACCACCGGCTTGGGGAAGTCGGGCGCGGCCGACGCCAGCGCCATCACCCGCCTCCCGACCGGCTCCGAGCCGGTGAAGAAGATCTTCTCCACGCCGCGCGAGCCGACGAGAGACTCGCCGACGGCGGCCCCTCCGTGGACGATCCCGACGAGGTCGGCCGGGATCCCGGCGTCGACCAGGAGGTCCCGGAACGCCTGGCCCAGCAGCGGCGTGTGCGAGCTGGGCTTGTAGACGATCGCGTTCCCCGCGGCCAGGCCGAACAGGACCGGCCCCGAGGCGACCGCCAGCGGGTAGTTCCAGGGAGCGATCACGGCCAGGACGCCGTACGGGTCCAGGTGGATCCGGTGCGTCCGCCCGAACAGCATCACGGTCTGCGGGGTGCCCGGGTCGACCGTCCGCAGGTGGCGCTCGGCGTGGCTCTCCAGCCAGGCGCACGTGTCGACCACGACGGCCATCTCCATCGGGACGGCCTCGACGATCGTCTTGCCGGTCTCCAGCGAGGCGAGCCGGGTCAGCTCCGGGATGCGCTTCAGGACCAGCTCGCGGACGCGGCGGATGCGGCGCAGGCGCTCCGGCAGCGGCGTCGCGGCCCACGCGGGCCATGCCGCGACCGCCCGGTCCACGACGGCCTGGACGTCGCCGGGCGCGGTGGCCGGCACGTTCCCGACGACGCGCCCGAAGGCCTTGTCGCGGCTGACGACGACGTGCCCGGTCGACTCGAGGCCGCCGTCGGCCGGGCCGAGGTCGGGCGCATGGGGGGCGGGCCTGCGCGCGGGTGCTCGCCGGCGGCCGGTGGTGGTCATCCGCGGAAGGCTACCCGAACCCGCCCCGCGGCGCGGCTCAACGGTCAGGCGTCACCGGCGAGCGGGAAGACGACCTCCGTGCGGACGGCGTCGTGCGCACGCGGGCTCCGGGCAGGATTCCGGTCAGAGCAGCTCGTGGTTGGCGGTGGCGGTCGGCGTCCCCTCGGCCGGGCGCGGCTCCTCGCCGGGCCCGTACGACGGCGCGGGATCGCCGTCCCCGGCGCCCGCGTGGAGGACGGGCAGCGGCTGTCCTGCCTGCCCCTCGAGCGCGCCGACGCCGTAGGGCACCCACTTGGAGGGATCCTGGAGGCGGTGCGCCTCGTCGTTGCCGCGGGAGTGCGTCTCGACGAACCCGGCCGGCTCGATCCACATCCGCTTCCCGTCGAGCAGCGCCGTGATCCCCTCCTGGCCCGGCTCCGGCCGCGGGTTCTGGCACCAGCGGCAGCCCGCCCGATCGTGCGGCGTGTAGGCCGTCGGCTCCTCGTAGGTCGTGATGTAGCCCTCGTAGTTGCGGAGCACGACCTTGTGGTCCGAGTACGAGACCAGGTAGTTCGGCATGACCGGGATCTTCCCGCCGCCGCCGGGCGCGTCGACGATGTACTGCGGGACCGCGTAGCCGGACGTGTGGCCGCGCAGGCCCTCGATGATCTCGAGGCCCTTGCCGACCGGCGTCCGGAAGTGGCCGGCGCCCTCGACGAGGTCGCACTGGTAGATGTAGTACGGCCGCACGCGGATCTCGACGAGCTTCTGGACCAGGTCGCGCTGGATGTGGACGCAGTCGTTGACCCCGGCGAGGAGCACCGACTGGTTGCCGAGGGGGATCCCTGCCCGGCTGAGCTTGTCGCAGGCGCGGGCGAGCTCGGGCGTCATCTCGTTGGGGTGGTTGACGTGGATGTTCAGCCACATCGGGTGGTACTTCGCCAGCATCTCGCAGAGCTCGTCGTCGATGCGCTGCGGCATGAAGACCGGGACCCGGGAGCCGATCCGGATGATCTCGACGTGCGGGATCTCGCGCAGACCCCGGAGGGCGGACTCGAGGAGCTTCGGCGCCAGCGTGAGGCCGTCGCCGCCGGAGATGAGGACGTCGCGGATCTGCGGGGTTCGGCGGATGTAGTCGAGCTGCGCCTCGAGCTCGCGGCGGTTGAAGTTCTGGGTGGGGTCGCCGACGATCCGGCTCCGCGTGCAGTAGCGGCAGTAGCTGGCGCACTGGGTCGTGATGAGCAGCAGGACGCGGTCGGGGTAGCGGTGGACGAGGCCCGGCACCGGCGAGTGGCGGTCCTCGGCCAGGGAGTCCTCCATCATCCCGGTGAAAGCCCGCAGCTCCGAGCCGACCGGGATGACCTGGCGGCGGATCGGGTCGTCGGGATCGTCGGGGTCGATCAGCGACACGAAATAGGGCGTGATGTCCACCCGGAACTTGTCCGGCGCCGACAGGCCCTCGCGCTCGTCGTCGGTCAGGTTGAGGACCTGCTCGAGCTCCTCGAGCGTGTTCAGGCGGTTGGAGAGCTGCCAGCGCCAGTCGTTCCACTTCTCGTCCGGCGTGTCCTCCCAGATCCGGGCGCGCCGGCTGACCGCCGGCTTGCCGTCCGGGCCGAGCCGGCGGGCGGGGTCACGCAGGTTGACGAACGGCGCCTCGTCGGCAGCCCGCGCGGCGACCGCCGCCGTGATCTCCGTCGCGTCCATCGTGCCGTGATCCCCTTCCGCGCTCGTCGCCTGCTCGTGCCGCCGCCGTCGCCCCGCCGCCGCCGGTGCCGCCCTGCTCGCTGGTGCATAGATCCTATGCAGTGTGCATGGTCCCGGCGGATCATACCGGTCCGGCGCCGCCGGGGTCCAGACTCCGGCGTTCGGCGGGTCCGGGCGGCATGGCCCGATCGGGGGGTGTCGATGCAATGCGACTGGGGTCTACAATCCCGCTCGTGCCGAACCGGCACGGGAATTGTTGCGGGGAGTATCCACATGACCATCGATCGCAGGGCGCTCGCCGGCGCCCTCGCCGCTCTCCTCCTCGTCGCGGCCTGCGGCGGGTCCGCCAGCCAGGCGCCGACGACCGTGCCGGGCGCCACGGCGGCGCCGGGCGCCACGGCGACGCCGGCCGGCGCAGTCGCAGGAGCCGACGGAGACCGCCGAGCCGACCGAGGGGGCCGAGGCGTCGCTCGTCCCCGGCGCCGCGGGCGACCTCGAGGCGAAGCTGCCGGACGAGGTCAACGGCGTCAAGTTCACCAAGACCAGCTTCGACGGCAACTCGTTCCCGGCGGGCGTCCCGATCGGCGACACGGAGATGGAGCAGCTCCTCAAGGACAGCGGCAAGAGCCTGCAGGACGTGCGGGTTGCGATCGCCACGCCGGCAGACGCGTCGGCCGCCACGGCCGGCAACATGGTGATGGCCCTCCAGATCAAGGGAGCCGACTCCGCGAGGCTCGAGGCCTGGGCCACGAACCAGCTCGGCGACAGCAGCGCCACCAAGACCACGGTCGGCGGCAAGGACGTCTACGGGTCCGTGGTGGAGGGTGTGGGCGGCGCCTACTTCTACGTCAAGGACGACGTCATCTACTACGTCCTCGCATTCGGGACGAGATACCCTCGCCGAGGGCATCCTCCAGCAGCTCCCCTGACCGGACGGCCGCGCGGCGGCCGCACGAGGGCCGTACGGCGGCCCGATCACCGACCATTCGACGGGCCCGGCCGGCGCGCCGGGCCTGTCCGCGTCCGCTGCGGTACCACTGCGTTACCGTGACGCATGACCGATCACGACCTTCCCGACCACGTCGTCGTCAACCGCGTCGACTGGACCCGCGGGCCGCCGACTACGTCGCGCCGGGCCGCCGCGAGTGGGCCCTGCCGGACCCGAGCTGGGGGATCTGGGGCGTCCCGGAGGCGGAGCTGCGGATCCTGCCGGACGTCGCCGGCCTGGACACGATCGAGCTGGGCTGCGGCACGGCCTACGTCTCGGCGTGGCTCGCCCGGCGCGGCGCGCGGCCGGTGGGCGTCGACATCACGCCGGCCCAGCTCGCGACGGCGCGGATGCTCCAGGCCGAGCACGGGATCTCGCTTCCCGCTCCTCGAGGCGAGCGCCGAGGACGTGCCGCTGCCCGACGCCTCGTTCGACCTCGCGATCAGCGAGTACGGCGCCAGCATCTGGTGCGACCCGTACCGCTGGATCCCGGAGGCCGCGCGCCTCCTCCGGCCCGGCGGCCGCCTGGTCTTCCTGGTGAACGGCACGATCCTCATGCTGTGCTCCCCCGACGAGGAGGCGCCGGCCGAGGACCGCCTGGTCCGCGACTACTTCGGGATGCACCGCTTCGCCTGGCCCGGCGAGGACGAGGGCGTCGAGTTCCACCTCGGCTACGGCGACTGGATCCGCCTCCTGCGGGCGAACGGCTTCGAGATCGAGAACCTGGTCGAGATCCGGGCGCCGGAGGACGCGACGACGCGGTACCCGTTCGTGACCCCGGAGTGGGCGCGGCGCTGGCCGTCCGAGGAGGTCTGGATCGCCCGCAAGCGGGCCTGACGCGGGCGAAGGGAGCGCGCCGGCCGCGATCGCGGGCGGCGAGCCGGCGGAGGGGCTCGGCCGGCGATCCCGGCACGATCGCCCGGAAGCGGCGACACTGTCGAGCGGCGCCGCCCGGGGCCGGCAGCGGTGCCCGTCCCCCGCATCGACCGGCCGCCCCCGGAGGAATCCCACCGCCCATGAACGCCCTGACCGCCGCCGGCTGGACCGTCCGCGTCACCGGCACCGTCATGCTCGTCCTCGGCCTGCTGATCTGGGCCAACGTGGCGCGGGCGCTGGTGCCGCTCCACATGCTGATCGGCGTCGCCCTCGTGATCGCCCTCTGGGCGACCGCCGTGCTGGCCCTGCGCGCCGGCGTCAGGCCGGTCCTCCCGATCGTGGCCGTGGGCTGGGGCGTGCTCATGTTCGTGTTCGGGATGACCCAGGCCCAGGTCCTGCCTCGGCAGCGTCCACGTCGTCGTGGAGATCGCCCACCTGCTCGTCGGGATCGTGGCCATCGGCCTGGGCGAGGCGCTCGTCGGCGCGGGGCGGCGGGGCGCGGTCGCGACGGCCTGACGCATCGCCGGGAATCGAGACGCCCCGGGGAGGTCCGGGGGCGCCGGTCGGGTCGGTCGAGTCGGTGTGCGGGCCGCGGGCCCCCGGCGCGCGGCTACTCGCCGATGACGCTCCAGAGCAGCCCCATCATGATGAAGAAGCCGCTGAACATGGCGATCAGGGCCACCGAGCCGTAGGGCGACGCGGCCGTGTTCGGGAACATCGGGATCAGGATCCCGAAGCCGATCACCCAGACGATGGCGAGGAACCCGAACAGGTAGCGGGTGCTCGGGCCGGTGAGGGCGCGGACCCAGCCGATCGACCCCGACTTGCGCTCCGGGGACATCGCGGCGCGCAGGAAGACCAGGACGAAGCCGCCCGCCAGGATGACCGCGATCGCGTACTGGATCGGGTGCTGCAGCGCCGTGACGAAGAACTGCACCGGGTCGGCCTCCGCACCGAGGGCTTGGTCGGTCCCGCCGTGGCCGCGCCGCGGAGGGACGCTGGGCTGTCCCCGCCGCGACCCGTGGCCGCGCAGCGGATGGACGCGCGGAATGATAGCAGCGGCATCCGCGCGTTGACCACGCCGTTCTTGTCGTACCGGGACCGACCGGCGAAGGCGACCCTGCCCGTCCGGGGCGGCCCGGGGATGGCCGCGGCCCGCCTTGAGTCTGATTCCGACTCGGGAGCGGGGCGCCCACGCCCGACACGTGCGTGAACGTGGCGCCCTGGCGAATCCGCGGTGCTCAGGCACGCCCGCGTTGAGTCGGATCCCGACTCGGCGGCCTTCGCCGCCACCCGATCGGATCACGGCGCGGGGCGCCACGTGCCGGCGGCCCGAGGTGGTCCCGGAGTACGCGATCGCTCAGACGGCGATGACGCGGACCTCCTGCCAGCCGGCGGCGCCGCGCGGCACCGGCGACTCCGGCACCTCGGACTGGACGGACCCCGTGCCGTCGGTGGCGCGGACCCGGAGCACGCCTGGCCCGGCCGACGGGGCCGGCAGGGTCGCCCGCCAGCGCACCCAGCTGAGCGCCGAGGCGGGTGCCTCCAGCTCGGCCGCCACCCACGAGGCCCCGCCGTCGGGGCTCACCTCGACGGCGCGGATCCCGCGTTCGCCGGCGAACGCGACGCCATAGACGGACAGCGGCGACCCGGCGGCGACCTCGGCGCCGTCGCGCGGATCGTCCATCCGCGACCAGGTCCGCACGACGGCCTCGCGATCCCATCCCTGCTGCTCCCAGAAGCCGGGTAAATCCTCGGCCGCGAGCGTGATCGCGGTCAGCCACTTCGGCTGCTTCATCCCGTAGCGGCCGGGCAGGAGCACCCGCAGCGGGAAGCCGTGGTCGGGCGGCAGCGGTGCGCCGTCCTTGCCCATCCCCCAGGCCAGGAGGCTTCGCGGGTCGAGGGCGACGTCGAGGGGGATCGATTCCGTGTACCCGTCGGCGGAGGTCCAGAGGACGAACCGCGCATCCGGGGCCGGACCGCCGGCGGCATCAACGACGGCGGCCACCGGGGTCCCGGTCCAGACCTGGGTCCCGGCGTACGACCCATACTCCACGACAGGGTTGCTGATGCAGATGAGCGTCCGCGGCGCCGACTCGGCCGCGAGCGCCCGCACGTCGTCGAGGGACAGCTCGGTCGCGCGCCCGACGAGCCCGCCGACCGCCAGGCGCCAGGCGACACCGTCGATCGACGGCGGTGTGAGCCCCTTCGCGACGACGTAGTGGTCCTCGATCGGGGTGATCGCGGGGGTCGGGCCGAAGCCACCGGCCGCCGGGGCCGGACGCTCCGAGGCCCGGCCGGCGCCGACGGCACCGACGATCCGGCCGGCGACGACCAGCCCGGAGACAGCCAGCCCACCGAGGGCGAGCATCCCTGCCAGGACCGACCGGCGCGGAATCGAAGCGGCACCGGCGCCATCCGTCGCGCCGCCGGGGAGCGCGCCGGGGAGCGCGCCGGGGAGCGCGTCGGGCGCGACGAGCTGATCCGCGGGCGCGGCGAGCCGACGGGCCGGAGGCAGCGGCTCGAGCATCGCGAGGGTGGCACCGAACAGGAGCGCTGCTGCGACGATCGGGACGTGGAGCGGGAGCGCCGGACCCGTCGACGCGGTCCCGAAGAAGCCGGCACCCGCCAGCGGCAGGACGACGACCTCCGCGACGGCCAGCGCGATCAGGGCCACGAGCAGCGTCCGGACCGGGACGTCGCGGTCCGGCCCGGCCGGGCCGACGGACCGGCCGATGATCGCCCCGAGGACGCCACCGGCCAGCACCGCGCCGATGGCGACGGCGCCGAACAGCAGCCCCTTGGCGGCGGAGCCGAGGGCTCCGAGGAGGCCCTCGAAGAGCACGATCGGCGTGGCGCGGACGACCGCGTCGGCGACGGCCTCCAGGATGCCGGGGCCGCCGAGGACCAGGGGCCCGAGCAGGAGCACGAGAAGCGCAGGGCCGGCCGCGAGGAGGCCGGGCGGCGGGGTCCGTGGGACGCGGTGCATGGTGTCAGGGTATTCGCTCGCCGGCAAAGGCCGGATGGCGAGTGCCGGATGACGGCGGGGCCGGGCGACGGCGGGGCCGTCCCTCGGACCTACGGGGCGGGCGACTCCTCCGAGAGGCCGATCCCGGCCGTGCCTGCGAGCGCGTGCGTCGCGGCGTCGACCGCCGCGAGCGGCTTGAGGGCCGTCAGCATCCGGCGGCCGGCCCTCACGTAGGCGGCATTGTCCGAGAGGGGGGCACCGAGGCCGTCGGCGGCGACTGCCGCCACCGATCGGTAGAGAGCCGTGACGTCCGTGACGAGTGCGCGGGCGGGATCCCACGACGCCAGCCTCCCGGCCGCCGGCTCGCCCGAGCGGACGTCGGCCGCGACCTTGCGCAGGATCGGCGCGATCGAGGCGGCCCCGGCGCCTCGGGCGGCGAGGGCGGCGCTGAGCGAACTCCTGGAGCGCGCCAGGCGCTCGTTCACGGATGCGACCTGCAGGATGCCCGCGGCGACGCCGGACGGAAGCCGGGTGCCGTTCGCCGGCGCCGGCGTCGCGATCTGCTGGGCCGCGGGAGCGCTGCTCGCTGCCGCCGCAGCCGCCTGCGCCTCGTCGGCGACCGCAAGGCGCGGTGCCATCGCCACGCCGGCGATCATCGCGCCGCCGATCATCCCGAGAACGCTTCCGACGAGGATCAGGAAGAGCGCGGTTCGCACCAGGATGCCGACGAAGAGGTAGCTGCCGCAGCCGGAGCAGCGACCCTGCCCGATGGGCAGCGGCCGGGCACATGCGGGGCACGAGAAGGTCCGGTCGGCCGCGCCGATCAGCGGGTCGTGCACCCGGCCCCTGAGGCGGGTCGAGCCACGGAAGCGACGGGTCAGGCCCCCGAACGTCATCGTCCCCAGGCGCTCCGAGCAGCGGGGCGGCAAGCCGCCAGCGGCTGCGTGGCCGCCGACACCATTGTGCGAAGCGCCCCGGCCGCTGCGGAGTGGGTCGATGGTCCGGGTCGCGGGGAGCCGGTCGGCGGCACCCGGCCGGCCGGGGTTCGCCCGATGCCGGATCCGGCCGGCGCCGGAGACGCGCTACGGCGCCGGCGTGACGGAGGGAGCCGGCGAGGACGAGGCGCCCGGCGCCGGCGAGACCTTCGCCAGCTCGGCGGCGATCAGGGTCCGGAGGGCCTCGATCCCGAGCGCGCCGGGCTGCTGGACCACCCCGTTGATGGCGAGCGTCGGCGTGGAGCCCACGCCGGCGGCCGCACCCACCGCGGTCTCCGCCTGTACCGCCTTCTCGGGAGCGTCGCCGCCCATGCAGGACTGATAGGCGGTCATGTCGAGCCCGACAGCCTGGGCGATCTGGTCGAGCCGCTCGCGTCGGAAGGCGCCCTTGTTCTCGCCCTTCTGGTTCTCGAACAGGTAGTCGTGATACTGCCAGAACTTGTCCTGCTCGCCGGCGCAGCGCGCGGCAGCGGCGGCCTGGTGCGACTCGCCCTCCGGCTTGCCACCGTCGATGAACGCGTAGTCGCGGTAGACCAGGCGAACGGTGCCGGGCCGCACGAACTCCTCGATGAGGCCGGGCTCGATGGACTTGGCGAACGCGCCGCAGGCGGGGCACTGGAAGTCGGACCAGACCTCGATCGTCACCGGCGCCGCCGCGGTCCCGAGCGCGCGGTCGTTCGTCGGGTCGACGAGCTCGGGCGGGGTCGGCCGGAGCGGCACCAGCAGCTCGGACGTCGAGCCGCCCCTGCCGCCGAGGACGCCGGAGGCGAAGAGGATGACGACGAGCCCGACGGCGACGGCGCCGAGCGAGACGAGGAACATCGGGGACTGCCAGGCGGGCTTTGGCGCCGCAGTGCGGGCGTCGGCCAGGCGGCGGTCGCGGCGGGCTGCCTCGCGGCGGTCACGGCGGGACGATTGGGCGTCGCCGGGGCGCTGAGTGTTCGACATGGACGTTCTCAGGTTGGGGTGGGAGGCCGCGCTCGGGCGGTGGACGCGATGGGAAGCGTACCGTTCCTTACGCCGGCCCGCCCGCGCCGGATCACGACCCCGCGGCGGGCGCCGCCTCCGACGGCTCGACCCTGGGTGCGGACGGCCGCGGCGTCACGGGGCGCAGGTACAGGGCCAGGACGACGACGACATAGGTCGCCCACGTGATCAGCGTGATCCACTCCGGCGAGGCCGAGTAGCCGAAGATCGCGCGGAGGAAGAGCCCGATCCCCTGGTCGTGCGGGAGCACCCCGGCGAGGTCGAAGGCGGGAGCCGTCCCGAACGAGATCCATCCGATCTCGACGAACTCGTGGACCGCGTGCGAGAGGAGACCGGCCGCGATGAAGATCAGGAGGACGCCCGTCCAGCGGAAGAACCGCTGCAGGTTCAGGCCGCGGCTGCCCCGGTAGAACCCGTACCCCAGGGCCACGGCGATCCCGAGCCCGACGACGGCACCGGCCAGGACCGCGAAGCTGCCGGCCTCGCCGGCCTCGCCGTCGGCGGCGGCGGTCGCCTGCCCGACGAGGAAGAGCGCCGTCTCCACGCCTTCGCGGATCACGGCGGTGAAGGCGAGGACCGCCAGGCCCCACGCGGTCCCGTCGGTGAGCACGCGGTCGATGGCCTGCTGCAGGTCGCCCTTCACGGAGCTCGCCTGGCGGCGCATCCAGAACAGCATCCACGTCACGACGCCGGCGGCCACGAGCATCGCGAGGCCCTCGAAGACCTGCTCGTACGGCGCCTCGAGCTCGCCGAGCGTCAGGAAGATCGCGGCGCCCAGCACGACCGACACGGCCACCGCCGCGCCGACGCCGACCCAGATCTTCCCGAAGTGGCGGGTGTTGCCGGTCCGCGCGAGGTAGGCGCAGATGATGGCCACGATCAGGGCGGCCTCGACGCCCTCCCGCAGGCCCGTCAGCAGGCCGCTCGTGAACGCTCCGACATCGAACATGGCGCGGGCTCCTCATGGGACGCGGGGGACGCGGGGGACGCGGGAGGCGGGTGCCACGGACGGATGCCGGGCCGGGTTGACGCCGGCCGCCCACGGGCCGGACGGCGGGAATCTACCCTCGCCTGCGGCCGGAGGTCAAGTGGCCTTTAGTTGATCGTGCAGGGTGCCCTGACACGACCTCCCGGGCGAGGTCTACTCCCCGGTCGCGGCATGGATCGCGGCCCGGATCTCGTCGGAGCCGACGATCAGCTCGAAGCTCGCCACGATGGTCCCGTTCGCGTCCACGACGAAGACGTACGGCTCGACGGGGATGCCGTAGGCCGTGCTCCACGACGCCCAGGCGAAGCGGCCGCCCTCGTACTCGGGCTGGATCCGGCCGCCGAGGTCGCGCATGACGTACGGCTCCGCGTGGACGAACGTCATCGCCGGGAACTCCGTGGCGATCTCCTTCAGGTAGCGCAGCAGCGGCCCGCAGGCCGTCGTGGGGCAGAAGGCGGGCGAGTAGATCGTGAAGACGAAGGGCCTGTGCGCAGCCAGCAGCTCGTCCACGGAGTGATCGTAGAACCGCGGGTCCGGGAACACGTCGCTGGAGATCAGGTGCAGGTTGCCGTTGACGTCAGAGGCGATCGGCGTGCGCACGCTCGGCGCCTGCGACCCGATCGCCGGTGTGGGGCTCCGCTCCTGGGCGACCATCGCGAAGTCGGCCGACCCGATCCGGCCGGTCGGCCCGTCGAGCGCGATCGTGGCCGCGTAGCCGCCGGCGCGGGGAAGGGTCATCTCCGCGACGTAGGCGGCCTTGCCGCCGCGGACCACCCAGATGAACGTGCCCGGCACGTCCACCGGGGCCAACGACGGATCGTCGGTCGAGCGGAACGAGAACGACGCGACGACGTCCGGCTTCGCCAGCTCGCGGTTGTCCGGGTCGCTGACCGTCACGACGATCCGGTTGGTGCCGGCCCGGACCACCGACGACTGGAGCTTCGCCAGCACCGCGACCTGGGGCGACGGGCTGGCGCCCGGTGGCGCGGTCGGCGCGGAGCCCGTCGGAGCGGGCGTCGCCACGAGCGTGGGCGATGGGGTCGGGGCAGCCGTCGGGACCGGCGTCGGGGCGGGCGTCTCGAGGGCCTCGGTGGCGAGCCCGTTGATCCGGTCGGCGATGATCTCCGGCCCCGCGCCGAACCAGATGCGGTGGCGCAGGCGCCCCTCGGCGTCGACGAGGAACGTGTCGGCGGTGTGGGCCATGGCGTAGCCCGATGCCGAGTCGGACTCGACCTTCGCGTACGAGATGCCCCAGGCACCGGCGGCGGCGCGGATCTCGTCGTCGGTGCCGGTGAGGCCACGGTAGCCGGCCTGGTAGTAGTCGACGTACTGCTTCATGGCGGCCGGGTCGTCCCGTGCCGGGTCGATCGTGACGAAGACGACGCCGACCTGCTGGTCGACGAGCTTCAGGGCATCCCGGACGTCGGCCAGGTTCGTGGGGCAGACGTCAGGACAGTGCGTGTAGCCGAAGAAGACCAGGACCGGCTCGCCGCGGAGCTGGGCCAGGTCGAACGGGCGGCCCTCCTGGTCGGTGAGGCGCAGCGCGGGCGCGGCGACGGCCGGGCGGATCGCGCTGTCCCGGTCCATGCCCTCCGGGGTCGGCGAGACCGGCCAGATGTAGGCGCCGCCGTCACCGCCTGGCGAGGGCGCCTGGGCCGCCAGGGAGAGCCACGCGACCGCGCCGACGGCGATCCCGGCCAGCGCCGCGAAGCCCAGGGCCAGGGCGGCCAGCAGGGCAAGACGCGTCGGCGCCACGGGACGAGGGGACGCGGCCATGGTCGCCGGAGTGTCGAGGTGGGGACGGCCCGCGGGGGAGGGCCGTTGCGCCGTCCCCGGGGTGCCGTCCGTCATGGACGTTGTCGTGTCAGCTCTCCCGGACCTCGGCGGTGACCGTGATCTGGCCTGCCTTCTCGAACGTCAGGGTGATCTCGATCTTGTCGCCGGCCTTCAGCTCCTGGGTCAGGTCGATCAGCATGATGTGGTAGCTGCCGGGCTTGAGCTCCACGGTGCCGCCGGCCGGGATCTCCAGCCGCGCGACCGGCTGCATGCCCATCATCCCTCCGGGGGCAGCAGAGGCGGACGGATCCGGGCTTCCCATGCCCGTCCCCTCGGACGGCGCGGCGCTCTCCAAGGCGACGGTCTCGTGGACCTCGGTCGTCCGGGCGGCCGGGCTGCTGGCGCGGATCAGCGCGTCGGGGGCGGACCCGGTGTTCTGGATCGTCATGTAGGCGGCGCCGGCGACGGCCATCGCGGAGGAGGCGCGCGCCCACGGGCCGGTGACCGTGATGGAGGCGCTGCCGCCGGACGAGCATCCGGCAGCGACCGAGGCCACCAGAAGGGCGGCCACCAAGGGCCCGCCCAGGCGGGCGAGCGAACGAATCGGGGTCATCAGGTTCCTCCGGTAGTGCGCGATCATCATGCGCCGCCGGCGCTCAGCCGGCGACCTCGCGGATCTTCGCGGCGAACAGCTCCGGGCCGGCGCCGAAGAAGAGGTGATGGCGAAGCATCCCCTCGGCGTCGACCAGGTAGGTCTCCGTCGAGTGGGCCATGGCGTACCCGGACGCGGAGTCGGACTCCAGCTTCCGGTACGAGGCGCCCCAGGCGTCGGCGGCCACGGCGATCTCCGCCTCGCTTCCCGTGAGCCCGATGAAGCCGGACCTGTAGTAGTCCACGTACTGCTTCATCGCGGCCGGGTCGTCGCGGGCGGGATCGATCGTGACGAAGACCACCCGGGTCGGGACGTCCACCAGGCGTAGCGCGTCGCGGATGTCCGCGAGCGTCGTCGGGCAGACGTCGGGACAGTGCGTGTAGCCGAAGTAGACGAGGACCGGCTCGCCGCGGAGCGATGCCAGGTCGAAGGGCCGGCCGTCATGGTCGGTGAGGCGCAAGGGCGGCGCGGCCTGTGGCGGGTCGTAGGCCGTCTCGCGGATCCCGAGGGGCGGCGGTGAGGTGGTTGGAGCAACGTCCGGCGATGCCGACCCCGGAACTCCGCCCCCGCCGCAGGCGGCGACGAACACCGCGACGGCGATGAGGAACGCGAACCGGGGCCTGGTCACGCGGACCGAAGGATGATGCATGGGCATGAAGGGCTCATTGCGGCGGTGCGGGCGATCGGCGGCGCCGTGGCCGGCGGCCGCACCGGGAGGCGGCCGAGAAGCGCGGCCGCGGGGATGTCAGGCGCCGGCGAAGGCCGGCGGGGCTCTCCCGGCATCCGAGCGGGCCAGGATTCGGGCGTGGGCGACGATCGCGGCGACGAGGCGCCAGCGGCTCGCCGGAGCAAGCGGGATCGTTCGTGGTGCGCCGGGTCGCGGCCCGGGCGGCGGCGAGCCGGCCGGCGAGGACCTCGGTCCGCCAGCGCAGCCAGGCCCCCGCCGCGGCGAGCAGCGCGGAGACGGCGGCGATGACCGGCAGGGCGAGCGGGTACTCCGGCCACGAGAGGACCCATAGGCCGGGCAGGCCCTGCCCGGCCGCCAGGTGCTCGACGTTCTCCTGCAGCGTGAACGCGAGCGCGACGGCCAGGAAGAGCCGCGGCCAGAGGCGCAGCAGCTCCCCGGCGTAGCCCGGCGTCCCGACCGGTCGTCGGCATCGCCGGCAGGCGGCGCAGGGCGCGGTGCAGGCGCAGGAGCACCGAGGCCGCGGCGGCCAGGCCGAGGCCACCGACGAGGAGCGCGAGCGCGGCGAACGCCGGCCAGTAGCCGTGGGCGGTCGCGGCGAGCGCGGCTTCGCGCTGCTCCCCGAGCCCGTACTGGGCGGCGAAGATCGCGTCGTGGGCAACGAGCGCCCCCACGACGACGAGAGCGCCGAACCGGAGAGTCCGGAGCTGGCGCGCGACGTGGGAGCTGGCGGCGGTCAGGACCACGGCGGGATGGTACGCGATCCTCCCGTCGGGCCCCTCCATGCCGCGGTCGCTCGCACCAAATGAGACATGGTCTCGACAAGAGGGTGATGTGGTGCTAGCCTTCGGCCATGGTCCCGCCCACGCCCATGATCGCCGCGCTCGAGGATGCCGGATACCGGCTGACCGGGCCGCGCCGTGCCCTGGCCGACCTGATCGCGGTCCGTGGTGGCTCGGCGTTCACCGCCGCGGACCTCGTGGCGGACGTCAGGGCGCGGCGGCTCGGGATCGGCCGGGCGACCGTCTTCCGGGCGATCGACCTCCTGGTGAGCGTCGGTGCGGTCGAGCGGATCGATCTCCAGAACGGCGACGCACGCCTACGTGGCGTGCGTGCCCACGCATCACCACCACGTCATCTGCGCGCGCTGCGCAAATGCCACCGAGATCGGCGACCTCGGGCTGGGCGCCGTCGCACGCGAGGTCGCCCGGCGCACCGGGTACCGCGTCGACGAGCACCGCCTGGAGCTCTTCGGGCTCTGCCCTGCCTGCCAGCGCGCCGGCGCCCCGGCCTGACCCGCGCCACCCGGAGGATCCCATCGCATGGACGACCGCACCCAGTTGAGACTCGGCATGAGACTACGTATCGTTGCCGCGCTCGCGGTCTCGGCCCTGCTGGCCGCAGCGTGCGGATCGTCCGGCGCATCGTCGGCACTGCCGAGACCGACGATCGTCGTCACCTACTCCGTTCTCGGCGCCGTCGTCGCAGGACCTGGTCGGGGACGCGGCGAACGTGCGGGTCCTCATGCCCAACGGCGCCGATCCCCACGAATGGGAGCCGTCGGCCAAGGACATCGAGACGCTCACGAGGGCCGACCTCATCGTCGAGAACGGCCTGGGCCTCGAGGGCGGGATGACGAACGCCTTCGCCCAGGCCGAGGCGGCCGGCGTGAAGCGCTTCGTCGCCAGCGACCACGTCACGGTGCGGCGGGTCGGCTCCAGCGAAGGGGCGGATCCGGAGGACCCCGACCAGGCGCCCGGCGCCGAGGATCCGCACCTCTGGATGGATCCCCTCACCGTCCGCGACGCGATGGGCGCCCTCGCGCGGGCAGCTGAAGAGCGACCTCGGCATCGACGTGGCTGCCCGAGCCGAGGACCTGGACGCCCGCCTGGCAAGCCTGAACGACGAGGTGGCCGCGCTCCTCGCGGTGGTCCCCGACGCCCGGCGAACGCTCGTCACCGGCCACGAGTCGCTCGGGCTACTTCGCGGACCGCTACGGTCTTCGAGGTGGTCGGCGCCATCATCCCCAGCCTGTCATCCTCCGCCGAGCCGTCGGCGGCCGACCTGGCCGCCCTCGCCGACAAGATCCGGGTCGCCGCGGTGCCGGCGATCTTCACCGAGCTCGGGACCCCGCCGCAGGTCGCCGAGGCGATCGGCGAAGAGACCGGTGCGAAGGTCGTCGAGCTGAACACCCACGCCCTGCCCGCCGATGGCTCCTACGGCTCCTTCGTGAAGGAGATCGCCACCCTGATCGCGGACGGCCTGCGCTGAACCGGGCTTCCTCTCCATCGCGCCCTCCCGTGGCGACCCGTCCGCGCGCCTCCGGCGCAATGCTATTCTCGGCCCGTTCCCGCGCCCGCCCGCGAGCCCCAAGAGAGTGCTGATGGGCCCGTTCCTCGACCCGTTCCTGGAGAACGAGTTCCTGCTCCGCGCGCTCCTCGCGGGCGTGCTCGTCTCGATCGCCTGTGCGATCGTCGGGACGTTCGTGGTGCTGCGTGGCCTCGCCTTCATCGGCGACGCGCTCGCGCACGGCGTCCTGCCGGGGATCGCCGGGGCCCTCCTGCTCGGGCTGCCGGGGATCGTGGGGGCGACCGTCGGCGCGCTGGCCATGATCGCGGGCGTGAGCCTGATCACTCGTCGCTCACGCCTTTCGTCGGACACCGCGATCGGCCTGCTGTTCGTGGCGATGCTGGCGCTCGGCGTCGTCATCGTCTCGAGCTCGAGCTCGTTCGCGGGCGACCTCGTCGGGATCCTCTTCGGCCAGATCCTCGGCACCAGCACGGAGACCCTCGTCGTCCAGGCCGTGGCGACGATCGTGGTGGGCGGTGCTGCCTTCGTCTGCGCGCGGCCGTTCCTGCTCCTCAGCTTCGACCCGGAGCAGGCCGACGTGGCCGGCTTCCCGTCGCGGCGCTACCACGCGATCATGCTGCTCCTGATCGCCCTGACGGTCATCGTCTCGTTCCAGACGGTCGGCACGCTGCTGGTCTTCGGCATGCTCCTGGCGCCGGCCGGAGCCGGAGCCCTGCTGGCCCATCGGGTCGGGGCGATGATGGCGATCGGGGCCCTGATCGGGGCGATCTCCTCCTACGTCGGGCTCCTGATCAGCTACCACTTCGACGTCGCGGCGGGCGTCCACGATGGTCCTCGTCGCGTCGGTCATCTTCTTCGCGGTCCTGGCGGGCACGAACATCCGCGAGCGCCTGACCGCGAACGATCGCGAGCCGGATGCCCCGGCGACGGGCCCCGCGTGAGCGCAGCACGACCGGCCGGCGACGCCGCGTTCATCGCCGCCCGCGACCTCTCGGTCGGCTACCGGGGCGTGCCCCTCGTCCCGGGAGTCGACCTCGTCGTGCCTCCGGCGCAGCTCGCTCGCGCTCGTGGGCACGAACGGATCCGGCAAGTCGACGCTGCTGCGGACCCTCGTCGGCCTGCTGCCCGTCGTCGCGGGCTCGCTCGTCGTCCTGGGGGCGCGACCCGGCGGGTCGCCGCGACGCCTGGCCTACCTGGCGCAGTTCCACGCCTCCGGGTTCATCCTGCCCCTACGGGCGATCGAGGTCGTGCGCATGGCGCGCTACCCGGAGCGCGGGCTGCTCGGGCGGCTTCGATCCGAGGACCGCGACCTCGTCCAGTGGGCCATGGAGACGATGGGCGTCGGCGACCTCGCCCGGTCGCCGCTGCGCAGCTTGTCCGGCGGCCAGCAGCAGCGCGTCTACCTGGCCCAGGCGCTGGCCCGACGAGCCGACCTCATCGTGCTCGACGAGCCGACCGCCGGCCTCGACGCCGGCGGGAGGGAGGCTCTACCTCGAGGCGTTCGCCGGGGAGCTCGCGCGCGGCGCGACGCTCGTCACGGCCACCCACGACATCGCGGAGGCCGCCGAGTACGACCAGGTGCTGCTCCTGGCGCGCCGCGTGGTCGCCCTCGGGCCCGGGTCCGAGGTGCTGACCGCCGATCGCCTGCTCGAGACGTTCGGCATCCTGGTGCGCGATCCGCACGAGGAGCACCGCGGACGATTCGTCATCGCCGAGCGGGCACGCGGCGCACCGCAGATCGTCGACGTCGGGCCGGAGATCGCCCCCTAGGCTCGCCGCCGCCCGGCCCGGATCCGGGTCAGTGCTCGTCGTAGTGGACGTGGTGCCCGGCGTGGCGGTGGTCGCCGTGGACGTAGTCGACGTGGTCGTCGTGGGGCACGGCCGCGTGCCCGCAGCCGTCCTCGTGGACGTGCATGTGGCCGGCGTGCGGGAGGTGGCGGTCGGCCGGGTCGAGCACGGCATCGAGGTCGTCCACGTGATCCTCGTGGACGTGGTGGACGTGCCCGTCGTGCAGGAAGTCGACGTGATCCTCGTGGGGGACCGCGGCGTGCCCGCAGTACCGGTCATGCACGTGCGGGTGCTGCCCGAGCGGGTGGTGGGGAACGGGTTCTGCCATCGGGACCTCCGGCCGTCACGGTAGCCCGAAACGGCCGGTCGCCGCAAACGAAGGTCCCGGGGCTGAAACCTTCGCGCGCCCGGCAGACTCAGACCGGGTACGACGACTCCGCGTCGATCTGCCGCCGGGAGCTTCGCATGACCGAATTCGCCTCGCCGCCGCCAACCCCGGGACGACCCGATGCGCCTGAGCGCGCGCGCCTGGCTCGTCCTCGGGGCGGCCCTCGGCCTTCTCGTCGTCTTCTCGACCGACCAGATCCTGCCCGCGACCTCCGCCTACCAGGCCCAGATGCGGGTCTGGCTGGCCGGCCGGGCGACGGGGATCACGGCCTACCTGCTGCTGACCGGTCTCGTCAGCCTCGGCCTGATCCTGTCCCACCCGACGAACCAGTCCACGTGGAAGCTCTCGAAGCGTCTCTTCCCGTGGCACGAGAACCTCTTCGTCTTCGTGGTGGCGTTCCTCGTCGCCCACGTCGTCAGCATCATCCTGGACCCCTGGGCCGGCGTGGGGATCCCCGGCTCGTTCGTCCCGGGCCTCTCGTCCGTACCGGTCCGCCCCCGTGGCGCTCGGGACGCTGGGCCTCTACGCGGCGCTGGTGTCAGGCATCACGGGGCGCTGGACGAAGCTCCTCCCGCAGGGCCTCTGGCTCAAGCTCCACCGCTTCGCGCTGGTCGCCTGGGTCCTGTCCTGGATGCACGGGCTCCTGGCCGGGACCGACAGCCCCGCGCTCCTGCCGATGTACCTGGCGACCGGGATCCTGGTCGTCGGCGCCGGCGCCTACCGCTACTGGGTCGCCAGGAAGGCGCGCCCGACGTTCGCCACCAGCCTCCCGGGCGCCACCCGTCCCGCGCGCCCGGCCGTCGTCCCCGCCCCCGCCATCGGAGGAACCCTCCCGATGAAGATCAACGCTACGACTGCTGCTCAGGCGGACGGTCGTCGCCGGCGTCGTCGTCGGGAGCCTGGTCGTCGGCGCTGCCACGATCCGTGCTGCCGGCCAGTGGACCGCCTCCGAGGCTCCGCTCGCCGCCCCGCCGGTCACGGTCGAGAGCCTGTCGGCGCAGCTCGCCGTCGAGCGCGAGCGGACCGCCGCGATCACGTCCCGCCTCGAGGCGATGGCGAGCCAGACGGTCGAGCTCCAGGCGGCGCTCGAGGCGGCCAACGGGCAGCTCCAGAAGGACACCGCGACAGCGAAGGCGCTCAAGGCCAGGATCGCCGCCGCGAAGAAGAAGCTCACGGCGCTCAACCGCCAGATCGCGGCGACCGCGCGCCAGGCCGCCGCCCGCGCGGACGGTGGTGGTCACGCGGCCGGCTGCGACCGCCCCGGCACCGCGGCCCACCGAGGAGCCCGAAGACGATGACTGAGCGCGTCCTCCGGCTCCCTCCCGCGACGGCGCGCGAGCGGACGCTGCTGGCCGTCCCCGCGGCCCGGGCGCTGACCCGACCGTCCGTCGCCACGAGGCGACCGGTCCACGTCGCGGTCACGGTCGGGGTGACGGCCGGCCTCTACGCCGTCTCCCTCGCCGGCGTCACCACCCTCCAGGCGGGAACCGATGCCCGGCTCACGGCCGACCGCGCCCCGGCCGCAGCCGCCGTCGACGAGCTGCGCGACACCCACGACCGCGGTGGAGGCGCAGCTGGCGCTCATGGAGGCCTCCTACGCCGGCGCGGCGGCAACCTACAGCGAGATCGCGGCCGCGATCGGCGCTCACGAGAAGTCGCTCACCGGCCTGGGCAAGCGGGTCGCCGCCGTCGAGGGCTCGGCGTCGTCGCTCCGGGTGCCGACCGTCGGCAGCCTGCCGTCCGTGTCGTCGGGGACCGTCTACGTGACCCGGCCGGCCACCAACGCGTGCACGACGGCGCTCCGGGACAGCCCTGCTGACTCCGCCCGTCTCTCGTTTCGAGCGACGGGCGATGGGCTCGCCGCTCCGGCTGACGCTGGTCGGCGTCGACGAGCCGCAGGCGACCGCTGCCTGGGCGCGGGTCTCGGACACGATCGAGGACCTCGAGCAGGCCCTCTCCCGGTTCCGGCCCACGGCCGACCTCGTGGCCCTCAACGGCCGGGCCGGCGATCCCGCCTGCGCGCCGGTCCACCGCTCGCCTGTACGACGCCCTGGCCGCGGCGGAGCGGGCATGGCGCCGGACGGGCGGTGCGTTCGACCCGCGCGTCCTCGGCGACCTCGAACGGCTCGGCTACCGCGGGGCCGGAGCCGGCGGGGCCGCGGGCCCCCGACGGCCGGGGCGACCCGGCCGTGGCGCGGGCGGCCGCCTTCCCCGACGGGCGCTGGCTCCGCCGCGATCCGCGGTCGCGCTCGGTCGCGATCGCGGCCCCCGTCGACCTCGGCGGGATCGGCAAGGGGCTGGCGCTCCGCTGGGCGTTCGCCGTCCTCGGCGCGGCCGTTCCCGGGCTCGAGGACGGTGTCGCCGGCGCGCTGCTCGAGGCCGGCGGCGACCTCGTCGCCCGCGGACCGGCGCCCCAGCCGGGTCCGCTGGCTGATCGGGATCGAGAGCCCCCTGGTCGCACGCGGAGATCGCCGTCCTGGAGCTGGCCGGCGGCGCCGTCTGCACCTCGTCGATCGGCGTCCACGCCTGGACGACGGACGACGGGCGGGCCGTCCACCACCTGCTCGACCCGCGCACCGGCGAGCCCGGCGGCGGCGGCCTGGTCTCCGTGACGGTCGCCGGCCCCGACCCCGCGTGGGCCGAGGTCTGGTCGAAGACGCTCTTCCTGGAGGGCTCGCGCGGGATCGGGCCGCGGGCCCGCGGGCTGGGCCTCGCCGCGTGGTGGATCCGCGACGACGGCGACCTCGAGATGACCCCGGCCGCCCGCGTCGCGGACCGCGTGGAGCGCCGCCGAGGCCTGACCCGCGCTACCCGGTGTGGAACTCCCCGCCGTCGACGTTGATGACGTTGCCGTTGATCCAGTCGGAGTCGGCTCGAAGCCAGCGTGACGATCGCCTCGGCGACGTCCTCGACGGTCGTGAGCCGGCCGTGCGGGTTGCGGAGCAGCGTGTGCTCGATGACGCGCGCCGCCTCGGGGATCTTGCGGAGCGCCGGGGTCTCCGTGACGCCGGCCCGGATGGCGTTGACGGCCACGCCGGCGTCGAGCCGCGCGAGCTCCATGGCGAGCTGGCGGCAGTGCGACTCGAGAGCGGCCTTGGCCGCGGAGACGGCGCCGTACGACGGGATCGTCCGGGCCGAGCCCTCGGAGGTCATCGCGATAGACCTTCGATCCGCGCTCGAGCAGCCCGGCCCGCCACAGGTCCTGGACCCAGTAGACCAGCGAGTTGGCCATGACGTCGAGCGTCATCTCCATCTGCTTCCGGCTGATCGCGCCCTTGGGGTCCTCGGCGAGGAACGGCAGGAGCGAGCCGAAGGCGAGCGAGTGCATGACGACCCGCAGGTGGGGCCGCCTGCCGGCCGCCCGCGAGGCCTCGAACCGCTCGAGCAGCCGGGCGATCGCGTCGGCCCGCTTGTGGTCGTCGGCGGCGTTCATGTTGATGAAGAGGGCCTCGGACCCGGCATGCCCGGATGGCGTGCCTGATCTCCGTGACGTGGTGGAGGCCGGCCCGGAAGTCCAGGTGGACGCCGATGATCCGGTAGCCCGCCCGTGCCAGCGCCAGGCCGGCCGCCTCGCCCATCCCGCTCGAGGCGCCCAGGATCAGCGCCCAGCGCTCGCGGTCGTCCGCCATCGGTTCCTCCCTCGTGGCCCCGTCCGGAGCCGCCCGTCCGGGGAGCGCGCGGGGCGCTCGTCGTGGCGGGGAGTCTAGCAGCGGGCCGCGGATCCTCCGCCCGGTCGCATGCAACCCTGCACGGGATCCCGGCTCGGGCGCACCGCGCCGCCCGGCCCCGCGGTCCCATACTCGGCCCGTGCGGATGGAGCTGACGAAGCGGGGCGACTACGCGCGTGCGGGCGGTGCTCGCGCTGGCGCGCGCGCCCGGCGGGAGGCTGCTCTCGGTCCGCCGCATCGCCGAGGAGATGGCGATCCCGGTCCGGTTCCTGCCCCAGGTGATGAGCGACCTCGTGGCGGCCGGCCTCGTGGAGGCGACGACGGGACGCGCCGGCGGCTATCGGCTGGCCCGGCCGGCCGACGCGATCTCGCTCCTCGACGTGGTCGAGGCGGTGGAGGGCGACAGCCGGCGCCGGACCTGCGTCCTGCGGGGCGGCCCGTGCGGCCTCGACGGCTTCTGCGACGTCCACGACGTCTTCTTCGAGGCCCAGGACGCCATGCTCAACGCCCTCGCGGCGGCCCGAATCGCCGAGCTGCCGGTGCGTCGCGGCGGGCAGCCTCCCGGACGAGGAGCAGGGCGCCGGCCATCGGGACGGGTGACGTCGCGAGGCCGGCCGCGACCTGCGCCCCGCCGGGTGCGCCGGCGGGCCTGCTCCGGCGGACCGCCGGGCCCGATCGGTCGGCATCCCGGAGCACGGTGGCGGCGGGGAGTGGCGGCCCCGGAGTGGAGGCAACGCGACGCAGGCCGATCGGCCCGTGCAGTCCCTCCCATCGGCTCTATTGACAACACTAACTAACTTGGTGATAGATTACACGCAGACCGGATGGACCGAGCCCGACGACGAAGGCGGCACGATGCGTCTCCAGCTCACGAAGCGGACGGACTACGCGATCCGGGCCTGCCTGCACCTCGCGGTGGAAGGGCACTGCCCGATCCCGGGGCGCCAGATCGCCGAGCAGATGGCGATCCCCGACTCGTTCCTGCCGCAGGTGATGGCCGACCTGTCCCGTGCCGGCATCGTGGGCGCCACGAGCGGCAAGCACGGGGGCTATTGCCTGCGGCGCGACCCCGCCACCCTCTCGCTCCTCGACGTCGTCGAGGCCGTCGAGGGCACCGACCGGCGCCGCGCCCCGGTTCCCACGGACTCGTCGTGCGACGGCGACCCCGGCTGCGCCCTCCACCCCGTCTGGGCCGAAGCCCAGGCTGCATTCGTCGACATCCTGGCCGGGGCGTCGATCGCCGAGCTTGCCGTGCGCCAGCGCGCGGCGCATGGGAACGGGCACCAGGGCCCGGAAAGGACCAACCGATGAAGCGAACCCAGGCATGGACCGGGCTCGCCATCGTGCTGGCCGTCAGCCTCGCCGGCTGCGGTGGCGCGGCGGCACCCCAATGGACCTACGCACCGGCCCCGTCCGCAGGTGTCGCCGCCCAGCCGTCGACGGCACCTGGCAGCCAGGCACCCGCCGCCAGCGCGTCCCCGGCCGCGAGCCAGGCGCCGTCGGGCGACGTCCTCGGCACGCTCGAGGTGACGGGCGTCGACCTCGGCTTCAAGCCCTCCGAGCTGCTCGTCGACGCGGTCGGCGCGTACGAGGTGAAGCTCGTCAACACCGGCTCGATCGTCCACGACATGACCTTCCCGGACGGGACGAAGATCCAGGCCCAGGCCGGCGAGACGGCGTCGGCCGTCGTCCAGGTTCCGGCCGAGGGCCTCTCGTTCCTCTGCTCCATTCCCGGCCATGCCGACGCCGGGATGAAGGGCACGATCTCAGTCAAGGGCACGGCCGCGGGCGGCGACAGCCACGGCGGGCCGGCGCCGGCGACCGACGTGCAGCCGGACCCCAACGCCCCGAAGTACGTGCCCCGCGACCCGACGGCGCCGGCGCTCCTGCCGGGAGACACGCACGACATCGATCTCGTGGTCGAGGAGAAGCTGATGACCGTCGCGGACGGCTTCAGCCAGGCCGTCTGGACCTTCGGCGGCTCGATCCCGGGCCCGGTGATCCGGGTGAAGCTGGGCGACCTGATCCGGATCCACCTCAAGAACCCGGCGACCAGCAAGCTCCCCCACAGCGTCGACTTCCACAGCTCGCTGGTGGCCTGGAACGACGAGATGACCTCGATCAACCCGGGCGAGGAGAAGCTCTACGAGTTCAGGGCCGAGTTCGCCGGGGTCTGGATGTACCACTGCGGGACCGCGCCGGCGCTGCACCACATCGCCAACGGCATGTACGGGATGATGATCGTGGAGCCGAAGGGCGGCCTCGCGAAGGTCGACCAGGAGTTCGCCCTGGTCCAGAGCGAGTGGTACCTCGGCCCGCAGGGCGAGCCGGCCTCGCTGACGAAGGCGGCGGCGGCCGCGCCGGCCCCCGACTTCGTGCTCTTCAACGGCGTCGCCAACCAGTACAAGGACAACCCGATCGCGATCGCGACGGGGAAGCGGGTCCGCGTCTTCATCCTCGACGCCGGCCCCAGCATCGACAGCTCGTTCCACATCGTGGGCACGATCTTCGACCGCGTGATCAAGGAGGGCGTCGAGCTGAAGGTCGGCAACGCCGGCGGCTTCGGCTCGCAGGCGGTCGACCTCTCGCCCGCCCAGGGCGCGATGGTCGAGTTCACCATGGCCGAGGACGGCCTCTACCCGATCGTCACCCATGCCTTCAACTTCGTCGGGCGCGGCGCTCTCGGCCTCTTCAAGGCCGGCGACGGCGACCCGAAGAACTAGCCAGCATCTCCCTGCGCCGGCTCCACGAGGGCGCTGGCGACCCACGAACCGGGCGTCCACTCCCCCCGGCGGACGCCCGGTTCGCCGTTCCTTCGCGGATGTCGCGGCTGTCGCGGGGTGCCCTGGGCGCGCAGCGGCGCGAGGGTCAGGCGGCAGCCTGGGCGGGACGGCGACGGCGGCCAGGAGGGGCGTCCACGACCTGCAGCGCCGTGGAGCCCTGGAAGATGGCGATGGCAAGCCGGGCGATCTCGGCGTCCTGGCCCACCGCGAACTCGAGACCCAGCTCCACCATCCCGTCCTCGACGACGGCACGCCGGCGCGGCTCCGCGCGGAGCTGGAACAGCCCGCCGTGGAGCTCGAAGACCAGGTCACGCACGGGCGCTGGCCCCGCCGAATCGGACGGCAGGGCGTCCTCGTCGCCGGCGACGCGAGCCCCGGTCAGCGACAGGTCGCGAAGCTCGACACGATGGCCCCCGAGCGATGCCGGCAGGCTGACGGGAAGACGCACGCTCGCCCGGCGGTTGCCTGCGAAGCGGGACGAGCGGATCCGGCCGATCGCGGCGATCAGGAAGGCGAGGTTCATGGCCATGAAGAACGCTGCGCCGACAGCCGCCCACGGCGCCTCGTAGCGCAGCGGCCCGAGACCGGCGAGCGTCGCGGTGAACCAGGCGAGGCCGATGGCGGACGCCGCCGCGAGGATCGAGTGCAGACGCGGCACTGGGATCCGGGCGCGCTCGTCTCCCTGGCGCCCCTTCGGAGTGACGCGGAACCGGACGTCCCGGCGCGGCATCACCAGGGCGAGCGTCGCCGGGAGGATCGCCGGCATCCGCAGGACCTCGAACAGAACGGAGAGGACCGGCGGGTAGTGGCCGCGGGCAAGGAGGCGCAGCGCCACGAACTGGATCACGATCGTGGCAAGGAAGAAGGGGACGAAGACCAGGCCCGGCGCGAGGATCGGCACGGCGCCGGTTGCCACGACGACGAGGGGGATGACCAGGTAGGCGAACGTGCGCCACGAGTCAAACCAGCCGAAGAGGGTGGTCATGAACGCCAGGCGCTGAGCCGGCGCGAGGCCCGGCCCGAACAGCGGGTTCTCGCCACGCAGCACCTGCATGGCTCCAAGCGCCCAGCGGTTCCGCTGCAGGAGGTAGGAGGCGGCGTCGTCGGGCGCGAGGCCGCGTGCCAGCACCTCGTTGTGGTAGGCGCCCTTCCAGCCGGCCCGGAACATCCGGATCGAGGTGTGGATGTCTTCGGTCACGCTCTCCGTGGCCACGCCGCCGACCGAGCGCAGGGCGGCCGTCCGGACGAGCGCGCACGTCCCGCACCAGAAGGGCGCCCTCCAGCGGTTCTTGGCCGGGGCGATGACCCGGTAGAAGACCGCCTCCTCGTTGAATACCCGACCCCTGCCGCGGTGCTGGTGCTCGAACGAGTCGAGGTTGTAGAAGTCCTGCGGGGTCTGGACGAACGCGATCTCCGGGTCGTCGAAATACGGTAGTGCGGCCTGCAGGAAGCCGGCCGTCGGCACGTGGTCGGCATCGAGGACGGCGACGATGTCGGCCTCCACCACGCCGAGCGCATGATTGAGATTCCCGGCCTTCGCGAACGCGTTGTCGGGTCGCGTCAGGTACCGGGCTCCAAGCCGCTCCGCGAGACGCCGGACCTCTTCCCGTCGGCCGTCATCGAGCACCCAGGTCTCGTGGGCCGGTGCCAGCGCGACCGACGCCGCGACCGTGGGCATGAGGACCTCGACCGGCTCGTTGTAGGTGGGGATGAGCACCGCGATCCGGAGGCCGGCCTTCCGCGCGCGGGACGTGCGGGCGTCGGGCACGGCGCGGGGCCCCCCGTCGACGTCCCAGACCGCGACGGTGTACAGGACGAGCCCGAACGCGTTGTGGATCTCGACGGCGAGCAGCGGCACGGCGACCCACCAGACGGCGAGGTTGACCGTCCCGGCAGCGATGCGCCAGGTCAGGTAGGCGGCGGTGACCGCCAGGGCGGCCAGCGCCACACCGCGGATCAGGAGCAGGCGACGCGGTGACTCCCGCTCCGGCCGGCGGCCGTCCCGAAAGGCCGGCGGTGCCGGGGCTCCGATCGCGTGGTCCAGTCGCGGGTTACGGTTCATCGAGGTGCATCCTCGACCGCATGGTGCGCGCACGCCATCACACCCTCGGTAGAGAGGCCCCAGACGATCGTCCGGGGCCGGGCGCCATCAGGCGCTCGTTCGCCGGGCAGTCCGTCGTGTCAGACGACGCCCTGGGCGCCGAGACGGACGATCTCGTCGACCGTGTACCCGAGCTCCACGAGGATCGCGTCGCGGTGCTCGCCGAGCAGCGGCGGCGCCGTGCGCACGCTGGCCGGCGTTGCGTGCAGCTCGAACGGCGGCCCCACCTGCCGAAGCCTCCCGAGGACGGGGTGCTCGACGTCCGTGAGCAGCCCGCGGGCGGCGACCTGCGGCGCGGCGAACGCCGCCGCCAGGTCGTTGATGGGTCCCGCCGGCACGTCCGCCGCGGCGAGGCGCGCCAGCCAGGTCGCCGTCGGCTCGGCTGCGAGCCGTGCCGCGATCAGCGCTCGCAGCGCATTCCGGTTGGCGACCCGGTCGCCGTTCCGTGCGAACAGCGGATCATCGGTGAGCTGCGGCGCACCGATTGCCATCGCGAACCGGGGCCACTGGCGCTCGCTCCCCACGGCGACGGCGATCGCCCCGTCGGCCGTGGCGAACGTCTCGTAGGGGACGATGCTCGGATGGGCGTTGCCGCGCCGGCCCGGGGGCTCGCCCGTCACGAAGTAGTTCTGGGCCTGGTTCGCCAGCCACGCAAGGGTCGAGTCGAGGAGCGAGATGTCGATTTGCTGGCCCCGGCCGGCGGCCGGTGAGCCGGGCCGGTCCCGCCCGACCAGCGCGGCGAGGATCGCCGTGGCGCCAAGCATCCCCGTCGCGAGGTCGGTGACCGCCACTCCCACCTTCGTCGGCGCGCCGCCCTCCGCGTCGCTGAAGCCGGTGATCGACATCAGGCCGGACACAGCCTGCACGATGAAGTCGTAGCCCGGGGTCCCCGCCTCCGGGCCGGTGGGTCCGTAGCCCGAGATCGCGAGGTGGACGAGCCGAGGATTGAGCTCCTCCAGCGTGGCGTCGTCGAAGCCGAGCCGGGCGAAGCCGCCGACCCGCTGGTTCTCGACGAGGACGTCGGCCCGGCCAAGGAGCCGGCGCAGGACGTCGCGACCGGCCTCCGCCTTGAGGTCGAGGCGGAGCGACCGCTTGTTGCGGTTCGCGGCCAGGAAGTACGCGGCGGTCCGCGCCTCGCCCTCGCCCACCCACGGCGGTCCCCAGCCGCGGGTCGCGTCGCCCTCCGGCGGCTCGACCTTCACGACGTCGGCGCCGAGATCCGCGAGGAGCATCGTCGCGTACGGCCCGGCGAGCACCGTGCTGCAGTCGGCGACGAGGAGCCCGGCGAGCGGGCCGCTCGGCGAGCTGGACGTCATGGCCTTCGCATCGCCCGGCCGGCCCGCCGTCAGCTCCCGGTGACCCGGTAGATCCCGCCGCGGGTGAGGTCCGCGACGTACACCTCGCCCGCCTCGTCCTCGCCGAACGCGCTGATGCTCAGGCTCGTGTCGCGGAGGAGCACCCGCGCCTGGCGGGCGGGCCCGTCGGCGTCGAGCCGGAAGATGCGGCCGGAGCAGTAGTCGGCGAACAGGTACAGGCCGCGCAGCGCCGGTGACTTCGACCCCCGGTAGACGTAGCCGCCCGTGATCGAGCAGCCGTCGTCGCCGTGCGCGTAGATGGCGATCGGCGCCGTCATGCCCGTCGTGCTGCAACCGGACGACGGCTCGAAGCAGGCGTCGCCCTCGATCACGTCCCAGCCGTAGTTCGCGCCCTTGCCGGTGCCGCTCGCCCGGAGGGCGCGGTCGACCTCCTCGTACCGGTCCTGGCCGACGTCACCGATCCACAGGTCACCGGTGCTGCGGTCGAAGCTGAACCGCCATGGGTTGCGGAGGCCGTAGGCCCAGATCTCCCGGCGATAGGTCGTGCTCGTCGCCCACGGGTTGGAGGACGGAATCCGGTAGGCCGGGGAGCTGCTCGTGACGTTGGGCGAGATCCGCAGCAGCTTGCCGAGGGGGGACCTCCGGTCCTGGGAGTTCTCCCCGGGGTCGCCGCTCCCGCCGCCGTCGCCCGTGCCGATCCAGAGGTACCCGTCACGCCCGAAGGCAAGCTGGCCCCCGTTGTGGTTGGCCTGGCCGGGGTGGCCGATGCGCATCAGGCGGCGCTCGGTCGTGGAGGCGCGGTTCGAGTTGCTCGTGGAGCGCCGGTACTCGGCGACGACGAGGGCCCCTGTCCCGTCCGTGTACGAGACGTAGAAGCGGCCGTTCGTCTTGTAGGAAGGATGGAAGGCGAGGCCGAGGAGGCCTCGCTCGCCGCAGCACAGGACGCGCGACCGGATGTCGAGGAACGGGGTCGACAGAAGCGACCCGGTCCGGGTGATGATCCGGATCCTCCCGGCCTGCTCCACCACGTAGAGCCGGCCGCTGCCGTCGCGCCCGTTGGCGATGGCCACCGGTCGGGTGAACCCGCCGCGCACGCTCGTGAGGCTGACGTAGAGCGACGCCGCGGCCGGCTGTGTCGGGCTCGGCGTCGCGATCGCTGCAGGGGCCGCGGGGGTCGCGATCGCCTGCGGGGCGCGGGCACCGGCGGCCTGGCCGCCTGATGCGTCGACGGACCCCGGGGCCAATCCGTCGCCCGATCCCGGGGCCGCGGTGCAGGCCGATGCCACGATGGCGAGGGCAAGAAGCGCCGCGAGGTGCCTGGGCCGGCCCGCCGCCCGGGCGGGGCCGGGGTGTCGATCGAACGCGCGCATGGCGACCATCCCCCGCATGTGGGCCGAACGTGAACGCCGGCCGCGAGTGCAGATGATGGCGCACGGAGGCGTTTCGGCCAAGCAAGCCGAATGTCGGAGTACGATCCGCGCATGACTGCGTCCCGGCCATCCCCTGTCCACCGCACCCTGATGACCGTCCATGCCCATCCCGACGACGAGACGATCGGGACGGGAGGCGTGATGGCGAAGGCCGTCGCCGACGGCCACCGCGCGGTCCTCGTGACCTGCACGCGCGGCGAGCTGGGCGAGATCGTCGTGCCGGAGCTGGACACGCCCGCCAACCAGCGCCGGCTGGCCGAGATCCGGGCCGCCGAGCTCGAGGCCGCGATGGGTGCCCTCGGCGTGGAGACGTGGGAGAACCTCGGGTACCGCGACTCCGGGATGATGGGAACGCCGGGCAACCAGGACCCGCGCTCCTTCTGGCAGGCGGACCTCGACGAGGCGATCCGGCGCCTCGTCTGGCTCGTCCGGGTCCACCGCCCCGACGTGGTGACGCACTACAACGACTTCGGCGGGTACGGCCACCCCGACCACATCCGGGCCCACCAGGTGGCCGTCGGCGCCTACTACCGGGCGGGCGATCCGGAGTGGTACCCGGCGCAGGTTGCGCCCGAGCACGGCGGCTCGGGCCCCGCGGCGGCGGACGGCGGCCTGGAGCCGTGGGCACCGGCGAAGCTCTACGAGCAGGCGATCTCCCGCTCGCGTCGCGAGGCGATGGCCGCCCGGGCGGAGGCGGCGGGGACGGCGTCGTGGTGGTCGCGGCCCACCGACGCGAGCCCGGAGGACCTGGCCGGCTGGGACGAGTTCATGCGCCGTTCGACCGTCGACGATGCCCTGATCACGACCCGGATCGACGTCCGCGCCCACGCCGACCAGCGCTGGGCGGCGCTGCTCGCGCACCGGACCCAGATCTCGCTCACGGACAGCCCGCTGATGGCGCTCGGACGGGAGGCGCTCACCGAGCTGTGGGGCGAGGAGACGTTCATCCTGCGCGCCTCTCGCGTCCCCCTGGGCACGAACCTGCCCGAGACGGACCTCTTCGCCGGCCTCGGCTGAGCCCGGGGGTCGGACCCATTGGGCAGGGTTCGCCGCCGGTCCTGCCGCACGATCGATCCAAGGTACCGGCCGCCGCGGAACGACTTGGAGGCTGCCCAGCCGGCCACGGCGCCGCTACCGTGACGCCAGGCGGCGAGAGCCGTCCCAGCCAGGCGGCTGGCCCGAAACGGCAAACCCGGGGCGACCCGGGGACGCAAAGCCACGGGACTCGCCTTGTGCGAGTCAGCCGGGCTGCCGAAGTCAGGAGGTTGGTGTGCCTCACGGCCGCCGGTGCCTCGACGCGCTGGTGCGCGTCTGTGCCATCGCGGCGCTCGCGTTCGCGGGCATCGCGTCGGTACGACCCTTCTAGGACGCGGGCTCCCGCCCGCACGTCGTACCACGACGCTCCGTCTCCATCGGCGTCCGGTCATCGACCGGGGGTCCGGGGTCGGAGCGTCGGCGATTCTTCGATGGCGCCCGGGGATCGAGCGCGCGCTTCGCCGATCGCCTGGGATTGCCGCGCTGCTGCCGGACTGCAGGGAAACCGGGCTCGCTCCGGCGAGAGGGGCGTCGGCGGTGGGGTGGGGATGGCGGACCCGACCGGATTCGAACCGGCGATCTCCAGCGTGACAGGCTGGCATGTTGGGCCGCTACACCACGGGTCCGCGGCCGGCGGAATCTAGCACGATGCCGCGGCGGACGCAGCGTGGGACACCGGCGCAGCACGGCCCCCGGCGTCCCGGCGGCCTTCCCGGCCTCCCCGCGCTATCCTGCCCGCGATGCCCCGAATCGACCTGCGGTCTGACACCGTCACCCACCCCACCCCGGCGATGCGCCACGCCATGGCCGCAGCCGAGCTCGGCGACGACGTCTTCGGCGACGACCCGACGGTCAACGCCCTCGAGGAGCGTGCGGCCGAGCTCCTCGGCAAGGAGGCCGGCCTGTTCGTCGCATCCGGGACGATGGGCAACCTCGTCGCGCAGATGGCCCACCTGGCGCGGGGCGAGGAGGTCGTGGCCGCGGCGACGAGCCACCTGGTGATCGACGAGGCTGCCGGCCACGCGGTCGTGGTCGGCGCCTCCGTGCGCTCCCTGCCCGAGGACGCGGACGGGACGATCGACCCCGCGGCGATCGACGCGGCGTTCCGCGACCCGGACGACCCGCACGAGCCGATCACGGGCCTGGTCGCGCTGGAGAACACCCACGCCCACTCGATGGGCCGCCCCCTGACCGTGGCCTACGAGGAGGCAGTCGCGGAGGTCGCCCGGCGGCGCGGCGTGGCGCTCCACCTCGACGGAGCCCGCTTCTTCAACGCCGTGGTCGCCCTCGGCGTCACCCCGGCCGACCTCGCCGGCCCGGCGGACTCCGTGACGTTCTGCCTGAGCAAGGGCCTGGCCTGCCCCGTCGGCTCGGTCGTGGTGGGCAGCGCCGCCTTCATCTGGCGCGCGCGCCGCGCCCGCAAGCTCCTCGGCGGCGGGATGCGCCAGGCCGGCGTGCTGGCGGCGGCCGGCCTCGTGGCTCTCTCCGGCGGCCCCGACGGCACCGTCGCCCGCCTCGCCGAGGACCATGCCAACGCCCGTCGCCTCGCCGAGGGCCTGGCCGCGCTCGATGGGGTCGAGTCGCCGGGCGGGATCTTCCAGCCGACGCCGGGTGACCTGGACCCTGGCCGGGCCGTGACCGACTTCGTGGTCTTCCGCGTCGCCCGCGACCGGGGCGCCTTCCTGGCCGCCCTGGAGGCGCGCGGAGTGCTGATGGTCTCGTACCCGCACGGCACGATCCGGGCCGTGACCCACTTCGGCATCGGGCAGGCCGACGTCGACGCCACGATCCTCGCGGTCCGCGAGGCGCTCGGCGAGACCGCCGGGACGCACCCGCCGGCCGGCGCGGAGGCCGTCGCGTCCACGGGCGCCTGGTCGGCGGCCGCGCCCGCCGGCGTCCCGCACGGCTGACCCCCCGACATCGCGTGCTCGTCATCCCTTCGCTCGACCTGTCGGCCGGACGCTCCCGAATCGTCTTCTGGCCCGGGGCCTCGACCGGCGTCGGCAGCCCGACGGACCGGCCCGAGGCGATCGCCGCCCGGTTCGTCGAACAGGGGGCCCGGCTCATCCACCTGGTCGACTTCGACGGCGCCCAGCAGGGCCGCCCGGCCAACCTCGATGCCATCGGCCGGATCGCGGCCCGCGTCGCGGTCCCGCTCCAGGTCGCCGGCGGGCTTGACGGCCCGGAGCAGATCCGCCTGGCCTTCGCCGCGGGCGCCACGCGTGCCGTGGTGCCGATGCAGCTGGCCGACGACCACGCCACCCTGCGCGAGTGCCTCGCCGTCGCCGGCGACTGGCTGGCCGTCGGCCTCGACCCGCGGCCGGAGCGGCTCGCCGAGTTCCCGTGGCGCTCCGGTCGCCGCCCGACGGTCGACGAGGTCGCCGCCGAGCTCGTCGGGGTCGGCGTGCGCCGCCTCGTCCTCTCCCACGGCGGCGCCGAGCCCGACGCCGCGCTGATCGGCCGCCTGGTCCGCGACCTCGACCTCGAGGTGCTCGTCGCCGGCGGTGTCATCGACCTCGCCGGGATCCGGCGCCTCCGCGACGCCGGGGCAACCGGCCTCGTCCTCGGGGAGGCGCTCCTCACCGGCCGAATCGCGTATCCAGCAGCCATGGAGGCCGCCGCATGACCGTCGCACCGTTCCGCCGCCTCGCCGCCCTCACCGTCGTCGCCGCCCTCGCCGCGGGGGCCTGCACGGGCGGGTCGTCGGCGGCCCCGATCCTGCCCGGCGGGGAGCCGACCCCGCAATCCTCGGTGGCTCCCTCGCAGCCGCCCGCCAGCCAGGCAGCCGGCGGCCTGCCCGAGGGCTGCCCGACGAGCGCCCCGCCGCCCATGGCCGCTGATGCGACAGCCACCGTGACCCTCGCCACGGAGAAGGGCGACATCGTCATCGAGGTGAAGGGCGCCCTCGGTCCCACCGCGGCCGCCAACTTCGTGGCGCTTGTCGAGTGCGGCGCGTACGACGGGGTCATCTTCCACCGCGTCATCCCGGACTTCATGGTGCAGTCGGGCGACGTCCAGTACGGCCGCCAGCCCAACGTCGACGCGACCCGGGTCGGTGGCGGCGGTCCCGGCTACTCGTTCGCGGACGACCCGGTGACGACGCCGTACCAGCGGGGCACGGTCGCGATGGCCAACTCGGGCCCCGACACGAACGGCAGCCAGTTCTTCATCTGCGTGGCCGACGTCGCCCTGGACCCCAACTACACGATCTTCGGCTCCGTCGTCTCGGGGATGGAGGTCGCCGACACGATCTCCACGGGGCCGAGCACCGGCGGCCAGGAGAGCCGGGCCCTGGAGCCCGTCGCCATCACGACGGCGACCGTCACCCGGCCCTGACCACCCGCCGGCACCGCCGCCGGCCCATGCACTGGAGGCACCATGACCAAGGCCACGATCGCGACCAGCGCCGGCGACATCGTCGTCGAGCTGGCGGACGCCGACGCCCCGAAGGCGGCCTCGAACTTCGCCAAGCTGGCGAAGGAGGGCTTCTACGACGGGGTCGTCTTCCATCGCGTCATCCCGGGCTTCGTGATCCAGGGCGGCGACGGCGAGTTCGGCCGGGTCGACGAGAAGGGCCAGGTCCGCAGCCGCAACCGGGTCGGCCAGGGCGGCCCCGGCTACAAGTTCCCCGACGAGCCGTTCAGCGGCGACTACGAGCGCGGCGCGCTGGCGATGGCGAACTCCGGCCCGAACACGAACGGCTCGCAGTTCTTCATCTGCCACGCCGACCTGCGCGGGAAGCTCCCGAGGAACTACACCGTCTTCGGGAAGGTCCTCTCGGGGATAGAGGTCGTCGACGCGATCGCGACCGCGCCGCGTGACAGCGGCGACTACCCGCATGCCCCGGTGACGATGACGAAGGTCACCGTCGACGAGGCTGCGGCTGATTCGTGCTCGGCACGAGAAGGTTGCGGATTATTAACCGCGAAATGCGCAGAAACCCTTGAGTCGAGCACGCCAGTCGGCTAGACTCGCACCCAGTCGCGCAAGCGACCGCTGCCCTAGTTGCAAGGTCATGGGTAGGTAGGGTCAGGGTAGCCGGTGCAGCCGGCGTGATAGATGCCCTTGTAACGTGGCAGAAGTGGTCCGGCAACGGGCCCGCTTCACCGGGACAGCATCGAAGCGGCTCCTTCGGGGGCCGCTTCGACGTTTTCCGGGTCGGCGTCAGCCGCGGGCCATCGCCTGGTGCATCGTGGCCTCGACGATCTCCTGCTTGTGCATGAACGTCGCGAGGAGCGCTTCCTCCCACCGGCGGGCCTCGTCGATGGCCATCTGGGGCTCGGCCGCCGGGTCCATGGCGTTCTGCGACCCGAGGTCCCACGTCGGCATGTAGGCCCGGACGGCATCCAGGGGGGCGATGGACCACTGGTGCTGCAGGCCGAGGACGGCGCGCTGGAGCCGGCTCACCTGGTCGCTGATGGCCCGCTGGACGCCGCCGCCCTCGCCCGCCGGCGCCGCGCCGAGCTGGCGGTCCAGCGACTCCACCCGGAGCCGGGCCTCGGTCACGGCCTTGCCCAGGTCGTCCAGGCCGCCCGGCCGGAACGTGCCCGCCTTCGTCGAGATCGGGGCGCCTTCCAGCGACTCGCTGACGTCGACCATGGCGAGCCCGCCGACGACGCTGGAGTAGGTGTACTCGGCGAGCGCCTTGTAGGCCTTGTAGTTGATGGTGACCGCCATGGCCCACGGCGAGGCCCGCCCGGCCACCGCCGCCACGCCCTCCGCACCCGCCGCGCCGGCCGCCACCCCGGTCACCTGGATGCCGCCGGACGCGACCTCGAGCGCCGCGCCGATCTTCTCCGAGCCGGCCGCCTCGCTGTCGAGGAGGACCATCGCCCCGTGGAGGACGTCGATGACGGCGAGCGCCCCCGACAGCTTCTCGAGCCCCGCGAGCGCGTCTCCGACCGCCGAGGCCGCCTGGACCATGCCTCGGCCCATCAGGGCCGCCCGCATGCCCATGCCGACGACGGTCAGCGACGAGGTGGTCCACTCGACGGCCTTCTTGACGTGGTCCAGGACGGCCGCCCCGGCGCCGAGCATGCGATCCGGGTCGGTCCGGGCGAGCTGCTTGTCGACGTCGTCGACGAGCTTCGTGTAGGACGGCCAGTCGTCGGTGTCGCAGAGCGCGATGATGCCCTTGAGGCCCGCGATGCGCGTCGCCCGCAGCTCCTTGGAGGCGCTCTCGCCGAAGTCCGACTTGTCGAGGAGCTCCTCGGACATGACGTAGACGTCGAGCGTCTTGCGGGCGAGCCCGGCGAGCGTCATGCGCTCGGCCTTGACGCGCGGCGAGACCAGCTCGGCGGCCTTCGCCTCCTCGGCCGCCCGGCTCGTGGCCCGCGTCGCCACCAGCGAGTCGTGGAGCCCGGCGAGGCCGCGCCGGGCGTGGGCAGCCTGCGGCAGGTCGCCGTCCGAGGCCGCCAGGGCACGCCCGAGCATCGCCTCCAGCGGGCCGCGCGCGGCTTCGTACAGCGAGAGCTGCTCCTCGAGGGGCAGCGGCGCGCCGTCCGCGGTGCGCCCGTGGAGGCAGCGCAGGATCTGCTCGCCGGCAGCGCGGACCGACGCTGGCAGGTCGCCGAGGCGCTCCTCGCGCGCGCTCTCGAAGAGGATCGCCTCGAGCGCGTCGGCGCCGAGGATCTCCTCCCCCGAGATCGACCTCGACGGGCCCGCGCTTCTTGCGGCGCTGGAGTGCCGCGATGCTCGACGCGACGGCGCGGTTGCCGGCCCGCCGCTGGACGTCCAGGACGTGGTCCACGAGGGGCGACGGCGGAGAGGTGGACCCGTGTCGCGCCGCGGCGGCGCGACGAGTGGAGGCGTGCGTCGACGACGTTCGAAGCGCCAGCGTCACGATCCCTGCCCCGCCCGAGCCATCCGTCCACCCTTCTCGAAGCCCACGAGGCCTCGACGGTAGCCCATCCGTCAACGGGGTGCTGGGGTCGGCCGTCGCAGACGGCGACGACGACGCGTGCCAGCTGGGTCTTGCCATCTTGCGGCACTATACGTATACTCCTACGCATAACCACGTTCGCCGTCTGGGAGTTACGATGTGCAGGTGCCGAACAAGACGATCTACGTCTCCGATGGGGACCTCGACCTCTACCAGCGCGCCCAGGAGCTCGGCGGCGGGAACCTCTCGGCGGCGATCGCCAGCGCCCTGCGCCGGTACGTCGACGTCGAGCAGGGCCGCCGCGAGGGGTTCGACGAGGTCATCGTGCGGGTCCGCTCGGGCGCATCTCGCCGGAAGGTCCGCTTCAGCGGCGTGCTCCTCGGCGAGTGGGCCAGCTCGACATCGGGCGTGTTCGAGACCTTCCGGGTCTACCGCAGCCGGACCGGCAGGTACGTCCTCCATGTCGATCGGTCGGCCGAGTTCACGATGGTCGACGGCCAGGGCAGGCCGGCCGGCTGGCGGGGATACCTGGGGCTGGGCGACGTCAGCTACGGGAGCAGGCCGCCCGAATCGACCCTCGAAGTCGTCGACTCCCTCGAGGAGCTGCGCGACAAGATCCCACCCCAGCTGTACGACATGGTCGCCGCCTCGGCCGACCGGCCAGCGATCGAGGACCTCGACATCTGACCGTCGGCCGCGCGTCGCCGCTCCGCGAGGAGGTGACGCATGACGGCCATCGGGACGATGCCGGCGATCCGCGCCGTCGGGCTGCGCAAGTCGTATGGCACGCAGGTCGTCCTCGACGGCATCGACCTCGAGGTCGCCGCAGGCACGGTCTTCGCCCTCCTCGGGCCGAACGGTGCCGGCAAGACCACGACGGTCCGGATCCTGGCGACCCTGCTCGCCGCCGACGGCGGCGACGTGCGGGTCGCGGGCCATGATGTCGCCCGCGAGCCCGACGCGGTCCGTGCCGTCATCGGCGTCACGGGCCAGTTCTCCGCGCTCGACGGGCTCTTTACCGGCGAGGAGAACCTCGCGGCTCATGGCCGACCTGCGGCACCTCGGCAAGCGCGAGGGCCGCCGCCGCGTCGACGAGCTGCTGGCCCGGTTCGACTTGGTCGAGGCGGCCAGGAAGCCGGCCGCGACCTACTCCGGGGGCATGCGCCGGCGCCTCGACCTGGCGATGACCCTCGTCGGCGACCCGCGGATCATCTTCCTCGACGAGCCCACGGCCGGTCTGGACCCCCGCAGCCGCCGGGTGATGTGGCAGACGATCCGGGATCTCGTCGCCGGCGGCGTGACGGTCTTCCTCACGACGCAGTACCTGGAGGAGGCGGATCGGCTCGCCCACCGGATCGGCGTCCTCGACCGGGGCGTGCTGGTCGCCGAGGGGACGCCCGACGAGCTGAAGCGGCTCGTCCCAGGAGGTCACGTCCGGCTCTCGTTCGCCGACGCGGCCGAGCTCGAGCGGGCCGCCGGGATCTTCGACGGCGCGTCCCGCGACGACGAGACGCTCAGCCTGCAGGTCCCGGGCGACGGCGGGATCGGCTCACTGCGCGCCCTGCTCGACCGGCTCGACGCCGGCTCGATCGAGGTCGGTTCGCTCTCCGTCGAGACTCCCGACCTCGACGATGTCTTCCTGTCGCTCACCGGCCACCCAGGCGCCGAGGAGGTTCCCGTCCGATGACCAGCAGCTCGCGCGCCCTGGCCGATTCGGCGACGATGCTGCGGCGCAACCTGCGCCGCATGCGCCGCTATCCGTCCCTGACCGTCTTCATCGCCGGCATGCCGGTGGTCTTCCTGCTGCTGTTCGTGTACGTCCTCGGCGGCACCCTCGGCGCCGGCCTCGGCGGGGTCTCCGGCGGCCGCGACGAGTACGTCAGGTATGTCATTCCCGGAATTCTGGTCATCACCGTCGCCGGCGCCGCCCAGGGGACGGCGATCTCGATCGCCATGGACATGACCCAGGGCATCATCGCCCGCTTCCGCACGATGGCCATCGCGCGCTCGTCGGTCCTGGCCGGCCACGTCGTCGGCAGCGTGATCCAGACGATGCTGGCCCTCGCCATCGTGGCCGTCGTCGCCGTGCTGATCGGGTTCCGGCCCACGACGGGCCCGGCCGAGTGGTTGGCCGCGGCGGGCATCCTCGCCCTCGCCGCCCTGGCCGTGTCCTGGCTGTCCGTCGCCCTGGGCATGGTGCCCAAGGACGTCGAGACCGCCAGCAACCTGCCGATGATCCTCGATCCTGCTCCCGTTCCTCAGCAGCGGCTTCGTCCCCACCGACTCGATGCCGGACGCCCTCGCCTGGTTCGCCGAGAATCAGCCCTTCACCCCGATCATCGAGACCGTGCGCGGCCTCCTGCTCGGGACGCCCATCGGCAACAGCGGCGTGCTCGCCGTCGCCTGGTGCGTCGGCATCTCGGTCGCCGGCTACCTCTGGTCGAGGAGGCTGTACGAGCGGAACCCTGCACTCCAGGCTGGATGAGTGGGGTCGTGCGGCGGTCACGAGCCTGCGCCGGGACGCGCACCGGGAGCCGAGGCTCGATCCACGCCCGACCCGGTATGATCAGAGTCGCGCGCGCCTGTAGCTCAGTGGATAGAGCGTCGGCCTCCGGAGCCGAAGGTCGCAGGTTCGAATCCTGTCGGGCGCGCCACTTCAACCTTCACGGGCAGCGCCAGCGCCAGTCTGTGCGCATAGGCCGCCGCGGTCAGCCGGACACCCCGATCTCTGGGCCAGCCACCGTGATCCGCGCCTTGTCGATCGCGACCCGCCGCTGGGTCGAGCCAACACCGGGTCCACCAGGATCCGACACTCCACGCCCGCGGGTCGCCAGGGTCGTCAACGGGTGCGACCCGGTCGATTAGCGGACGCGAGCTTCGCCCCGTCGTCGTGTCTGGTCCCGAACAGCTGCTCGACCAGAGCAACGCTCGTCCACACAGTCCACTCGGCGTGCGTCCAGTCGCGGTCGGTCACCAGCGCCCGGTACGCTCCGGCACTGGCCAGAAACAGCATCACGTCGGTGGCCCGATCCTCGGTCAGGCCGGCGCGCAACGCGCGCTTGGTTTGCAGGAACGAGACCATCTCCCGGTAGCCCTGGGCCCGCCACGCCTCGTTCTGGGCAAGGAATGAGGCGGCATCCGGGTCGCCCGCGGCCGCCGTCCGGACGGCGCGATCGAGCGGTTCGACGCGACGAAGGATCTCGCCCAACCCGTCTACCACCAGCCGGACCGCAGTAGTGACATCCGGCTCGGCGACCGCCTGGCGATACCACGCCTGCTCCTGCGGCACCGCTGGCTCGTCCTCACCCATCACGGCCAATCCGTAGGCGCTGTTGAGGACCTGGGTCTTCGTATGGAACACGAAGTACACGGTCTGGACCGCGACGCCGGCCGCCTGCGCGATGTCGGCCATGGTCGTCCGCGTGTAGCCGCGGTCACGGAACAGCGACGTTGCCGCCTTTGTGATGCGCAGCCGCGTCGCCCGCGAGCGGGCACGCGGGGGCGGTCGCTCATCAGTGCTGGGCTTGACAGGCTCCATGGCAGCGCTCAGAGTACCCGAAACCACCATCTAGAGTGGGACTCTAAGGTCACACACTAACAGAGCGGGAGGTCGGGGCATGGTCAACGTGGAGCGAAGCGTCGCGATCGCCCGATCGAGTGACGACGTGTTTGCCTTCGTGGCGGACCAGACGAACGCGGCACGCTGGCAGTCCGGGATCCTCGAGGTCCGGAGGCTGACCGACGGTCCGCCGGGCGTCGGGACCAGGCACGCGTTCACCCGGACCCTGATGGGCCGCCGCGTGACAGGCGAGAACGAGTACGTCGAGTTCGTCCCGGGCCGGCGGGTCGCGTTCCGAACGACGTCCGGCCCCGGGCTGCTCGCGTCCTATGACGTCGCGCCAGGATCGACGGGCGCCCGCCTGACGGCCACGATCGAGCTCGACGTTTCCGGGATCATGACGGTTGCCGCGCCTCTGGTGGCTCGCAGCCTGAGCCGCGACGTCGAGGCAAACCTCGCGCGGCTGAAGGACATCCTGGAGGAGCCGGCAAGCCAGGCGGCCGCCGACGCCCTCGAGCGTGGGAACGCCACCGGACCGGAGCTCGTCCGCCACTCACGCGCTAGTGAGAACGATCGTCAGTAGATGGGCCTCGACGCATGGATCACCGCCCGCACCGATCGTGGCTGCTGCTCCCGATCCTCGCCATCGTCCTCGCGCTGTTCGGCGTCTCGGATGTCCTGATCGGCATCACCGCGGACCCGGGCATCACCGTCGCGATCACCGGGCTCACGCCTGACGAGCTCCGGGCTGCCAGTCCGGAGGGCTATCGACTGGCCGACTTCATGGTCCGTACCCAAGGCGTGACGCTCGCCGCATTCGGACTCCTGCTCGCGGTCGTCCTCTTGTGGCCGTATCGCGGCGGTCAGCGTTGGGCCTGGAAGGCAGCCTTCATCCTTCCCGCCTGGGCGGCGTCCGTGCCGATCATGTACCTCGCGTTCGGGCTCGCGCCCGACGTCCCGCCGGCACCGCCGATGATCTCCGGCCCGATCTTCGCGGTCCTCTCCGCGGCCATCCTTGTCGTCGATCGCCGTCGATTTCGCGAAGCGAAGTCGGCGGCCTGCTGAACGAGCGCGCGCAGTTCGAGGACGGGATGGAGTTCCCGTCGGCAGCACTCCCACGTCGCACGACCGGAGGTCTCATGAGCACCACAACCGTGGACTTGAGCCGCGTGGGGACCGAGCAACAGGCCGCCGCGCGAATCGCCCTCGTTGGCGTGGGCTGCGGCCTGGCGTGGTAGACGATGGTGTCGTGGCGGACCGCCGCGGTCCTGTGGCTCGTTGCGGGATTGAGTAGCGCGTTCCTTGTCCCGTTCATGACCGACCGGCTCCTGCTGGCCGTGTTCGCGATCGGAGCCGTTGTCGGGATCGTGCTCGCCGCCGCCAGTCTCCTCCGGCGGAGTGACCGCCTCGCGAGGTGGAGCGCCGCCACTGGGGCGGTGTGGCTGGTCGCGTTCGCGACGATCACGCTTACGAACCTCAGCGACCCCATCGAGTACCTCGTGCCGGTCGTCTGGACCGCCGTGGTCGGTGCTGCGGCAGGCTGGATGACGTACCGGCTCGGCTGAGTCGCCCGCGGACGATGGGAGAGCCGATCCATGGGCATCGAGGCTCGGAACGACGAGCCAGCCCTCCGCCCGCCCGCGGTAGATCAGTTGCTCGGTCGACAGGCTGGAACGGGCGCGGAGGTCCGCCAGATGGCGTTTCGCAGTGCTCGGCCGGACACCGACACGAGCCGCCGCTTCGGAAACCGATCCGCCAGCGGCGACAAAGGCGGCAGGGACGTCCACGTGGCGCTGCGTCTACGTCAGCTTGGGCGCGTAGCAGCCGCGAGCAGGCTCAGCGCATGTACTCGGAGGGCGTCGGCCAGTTCGTCGGGCTGTCGGATCTCGAACGCCCAGGGCATCGCGGCCAGCATTCGCGCGGCACTGTCGAGGCTGGCGGCGTGGAAGCGGACGATCGTCGTCGACGAGCCAGTCTCGCGGAGCTCCGCGAGCGTACCCGGCAGCGTCACGCGCACGTCCGCCGCCGACGCCGCGGCGACGACCTGGACCTCCCAGCCCCACGGAACGCGCGCAAGCGTCTGCTCCACGAACGCCGTCGCGTCGAAGTCGGCGGGGACGACGGCGGGCATGCCGAGTTGCGCGATAGCGGTGATGCGGTCGACACGAAACGTACGAAGAGCCTGCTTGATGTGATCGAAGGCGGCCAGGTACCACCGGCCCCGGAACACAACCAACCCGTAGGGATCGACGTCCCGGCTCGTCGCAGCTCGACCGCGCGCAACTAGGCGATGTGGATGCGCCGCTGCGCCGTCATGGCGCGCGCGAGCGACAGCAGTGTTCCTGCCGCCACGATCTCACGCTCCGGACCCGATTCCGCGAAGGTGAGGGACGCCTCGAGGTGCTTGATGTCCTCGCTGAGCCGTGGCGGAAGCACGCGCCGGATCTTGGCGAGCGCCGCCTCGATGGCCGGCGCCGAAAGGCCGAGCCCGGTGCGCTGGGCCGCCCGGAGGGCCAGGGTGACCGCCGTCGCCTCGTCGTCGGTGAGCATCAGGGGCGGGAGCCGGTAGCCCGGGCGCAGCCGATAGCCGCCGTGTCGGCCGAGCCTCGATTCGACCGGGATTCCCAGGTCCTGGAGCCGCACCACGTCCCGACGGAGCATGCGCAGGTCGACCTCGAGCTGCTCGGCAAGCTCCGGGCCCGTGGCCCATTCGCGGCCCTGAAGCAGGTGCAGCAGCGAGAGCACGCGGGACGATGCCGGCATGTCGCCAGACTAGCAGTAAATGAGGACATGAACGGCCCTCATTAACCGATACCGTGATGGACATCGACGGATCGATGCGCGTGTCGTCGACATCGGACGGATCGACCAATGGAGGGTAGGCACATGGCCACGTTCGTCCTCGTGCCAGGCGCCTGGCTCAGCGGAGCGGTCTGGGACGAAACCCGGAGCAACTGGTGGCATCCGGCCACGAGGTCATCGCGGTGACGCTTCCCGGGCTCGGCGACGAGGCGACGGCCCCGGCCGCCGAGATCGGTCCTCGAGACGCACGTCTCGCACGTCGTCGACCTGCTCGTGGACGCGCGAACTCCGAGACGTGGTGCTGGTCGGGCACTCGTACGGCGGCGCCGTCGTCACCGGAGTCGTCATGCAGTGCCGCGCCGCGGGTCCGGCGCCTCGTATACGTGGCCGGCGCGGTACTGCCTGCCGAGGATGTCGATGTTCGACCTGATGGGACCCGATGCGGCCAACGGGCTGACGGCGGCTGCGGCCGCGGCCGGGAACCCGGACCGGCTGCCCGTGCCGGGGCAGGCCGAGCTCGACATGTTCTACGGCGAGCACGGGCTCACGGGAGAGCTATTCGACCGCTTCCGCGACAGCGCCGTTCCGCACCCGATCGAGACGTTCCGCGAACCCTTGCATGGAGGAGCATTCCCGGCCGATTCAGTGCCGCGCACGTACCTCCACTGCGAGGCGGACGGTCCCGTTCGCATCCTGGCCGACGCTCCGGGCTGGACGGTCCAGATTCTCCCGACCGGGCACTGGCCCATGCTCACAATGCCGGTCGAGACCGCGGACGCCCTCGGAGACTGAGGCGTCGATCGGTGCCTGAGCAGATGGCCGGCCGGCGGAGGATTGCCTCCACTCAGCAGCGCGCTCCGCTCGACACATCTGAGCTCAGCCGGGCTCCGGGCTCGGGACGACGAGCCAGCCGCCAGCCCGACCGCTGTAGATCAGCTGCTCGTGGTGAGCCCTGAACGGGCGCGCAGGTCGGCGAGATGCCGTTCACGGTGCTCCGCCGGATGCCCACGAGGTGAGCCGCGTCCGACACCAAACCACCCGCAGCGACGTATGCGGCGAGTACGTCCCACTGGCGCGGAGTCGCGGGCCGGGAGAGTGCGCCGCGCCGGTATCCGTCCCTCACGCCAGCCGCCTCGCCGCCGCCAGCCACTCATCGCTACCCTCGATCGGATCGTAGGTTGCTAACGCGCGCCCAACACCTGTCGGGCGCGCCACTGCAAGACGGGAGGCGCGGTCGGGGATCACGCGCGTCGACCTATGGGCTACCCCGATTCTTGTCGGTCGATGCGCACGTCGTCGAGTTGCACGACCGGCACAGCACCGCGCGGTTGGCGATGTTGAAAGGGCGCACCGCCTGCCGCGAGCGGCACGACGTGATCGACGGTCAGGTCGCGGGGGACACCGACGCCGAGCCCGTACGCAGCCAGCGCGAGAACGTCAGGTGCGTTGTCCCGCTCGCGGCGACCTCCGACGTGACGCTGTAGCCGTCCTCGAACCCGCGGAGGTCGTCCCAGAGACGGATACCCCGACCGAGCAGGATCGGGGCGATCGCGACGTGCAGCTGATCGACCAGCCCGGCCTTGAGGAACTCGCGCACCACGGTGGGGCCGCCGCCGACCCGCACGTCCTTGCCGCCAGCTGCGTCCGACGCGAGGTCGAGCGCCTCGCGGGGCGTCGCGGCGAGGAAGTGGAACGTCGTGCCGCCCGCCATCTCGAGCACCGGGCGCGGCCTGTGGGTGAGCACGAACACCGGGACGTGGAACGGGGGCTCGTCGCCCCACCACCCACGCCAATCGGGATCATTCGCAGCGGCGTGGAGCCCGAACATGCCGGCGCCCATGATCTCCGCGCCGACCTCGGCGAAGTACGCCTCGGCGTACTGGTCATCGACGCCGGTCGTCCCTTCGCCGCTCGTCTCGTGCAGCACCCGGGCGCGGAACGTGCGGGTCGCGACGTAGGCCTCGACGAGGCGCGCCCAGTCGTGCCCGAACGGATTCTCGGGCGTCTGGTCGGTCGTCGTCGCGAAGCCGTCCAGCGAGATGTTCAGGTCCACCCGAACGGCCATCGACGTCCTCCGAAGTGACTGCTTGCACACTCGCTTCATTATGCCAATGGTCTCTGCCAATCGACCGTGTCACGGAGTCGGGTCGGGTTCCCGCTGCGTGAGCCCGGTCACGCCGGGCTCGTCACCGCTCATCGGGGCTCGGGGACGCGCGGGCGTTACCCGGGGTCGCAGCAGGCCGGGGGGCCCGGGAGCCGGTGTGGATCGGACCAGCGCGCCGTCATGCCCCAAGGGTGGGGTCGGCGGGCCGCGGCTTCTATTCGGCCGTTTGGGCCATACCCTCAACCTCGCGCTGCAGGCTCCAGGGCGTCCGCGATGACCACGCGAGCGGGCGCGCCCGCCGAACCAGCGGACCGCCGTCGCTGCACCGGATAATGCTCGTCATGGCAACGCCAGCGGTCGAGGCCGAGCTCGAGGGCGCCCGCATCGTCGACTTCCCGCTGCGCGGCGAGTGGATGGCCGTGCAGACCCCGGCGAGCCGGATCCCGAGCCACGGCACCGACATGCTGGGCCAGCGCTACGCGTTCGACCTCATGCGGTTCGATCCAGGAAGTGGTTCCCGGTACCACCCCGCCAGTGGCCTGAGGACGCTGCTCCTCGGCGTGCCCACGCACGAGTGTCATGGCTGGGGCGAGCCGATCCACGCCCCGCTCGACGGGGAGGTGGTCGCGGCCCGCGACGGGCTCCAGGAGCGCAGCCGGATCCACCCCGTCCGGGAGCTCGGGCTCGTCCTCAAGAACGGCCTGACGTTCCGCCCGACCCCAGACCACCTGCATCGCGTCATGGGCAACCACGTCATCCTCAGGTGCGGTGACGTCTACGCCGGGTTCGCCCATCTGACGACCGGCTCCGTGGCGGTCGAGGCTGGCCAGCAGGTGCGGGTCGGCGAGGTGCTCGGACGGGTCGGGCACACGGGCAACTCGACGGCTCCCCACCTCCACTTCCAGCTCATGGACGGCCCCGACCCGCTGACCGCGCATGGGATCCCGTGCGCCTTTCGCGAATACGAGGTCTGGCGCGACGGTGGCTGGCAGCGGGTCGAGCACGCCATTCCGAAGAGCACGGAGCGGATCCGCTCGGTATCGAGCTGATCGACGGAAGTTGGGACGCTTCCCCAGGCGGAGTCCTCCCGGAGGAGGCGGAAACCCCGGCGGTGGAATCACACGGCCCATATCGGGATCGCGTAGGTCCGAGTCCTCTCGCCCCGACCATCCCCCGGTTGGTGAGCCCGTTCGTGGGCAAGCGAAGCCTCCTTCGTGCCCCCTGCGAACGCCGTGACGGGAAAGCCCCCGGGCTCACGCGCCGGCCGGATCGTCCCATCCGCCCCTTATCCGCGGCTTATCCCAGGCGGGCTCGCGGCGCCGGAGTGGGTCTGGCCGCGCCCGAAGGACGACGTCACGGTGCAACACCACCCCGGTGCTGGGCGTCTCATGGGCGCTACACCGACGAGCGTCCCGGTTGGAGACCGTGATGAGCGCAGAACACCGGCAGCAGGCGCGTGGTCGACTTCAGGCGCCAACGGTGCTCGCGGCGGCCGTTCTCCTGGCGGGTTGTGTGAGTGGGGCCGGAACGATCGGGCCGACGACCTCGCCACCGCAGGCCCTACAGTCGCCTACGACCTCGCCGCCTCCGACAGCGCGACCAACGCCAGATACCCACCCGTCACCGACGGTGGAGCCAACGCCGACCCCCGCACCGACGCCCAGACCCACCCCGCATCCCCGCCCATCTCCCACTCCCAGCCCAGCAGCGGTATCCGGGTGTGGCGGTGGCCCGGTGGCGGCCGTTCCAGCAACGTCTGCCACCCCTCCTGCCGTGTACACCGTCAGGAAGGGGGACACCCTCTCGGGCATCGCCAAGCGCTTCGCCGTGACTCTCCGCAACATCCTCGCGGCCAACCCGCAGATCAAGGACCCCAGCCTCATCCATGTTGGTGACGCGATCAGGATCCCGGCGGACTACCTTCCGACGCTCGGCGGAAGCGGGACCACGCCGGTGGACATCAACAGCCGGGGCCAGATCGTCGGCTCGAGCGGGACCCCCTCGGGCACGGCACACGCGGTGCTCATCGACGGGGGGAAGATCACCGACCTGGGGACGCTCGGCGGCGAGTGGAGCGGGGCCGTCGCGGTCAACGACCAGGGTCAGGTCGTCGGGTGGAGCGACACCGCCCCAGGCGGGGGCCATCTCTTCCTGTGGCAGGACGGGATCATGACCGATCTCGGAGGGTATTCGACCTTCCTGGACATCAACAACCGGAGCCAGATCGTGACCGGGCAGGACTACATCTGGCAGGAAGCAGTGAAGACGAAGCTCGGGACGCTCGGCGGCGAATTCACGACTGCGATGGCGATCAACGACCTTGGCCGGGTGGTCGGCTGGAGCGCCACCAAATCTGGGCACGACCACGCCTTCATCTGGCAGGACGGGGTGATGAAGGACCTCGGCACGCTCGGCGGGAATGACAGCAAAGCCCACGCCGTCAATGACGTTGGCCAGGTCGTCGGAGGGAGCATCACCAAGTCTGGGGACGACCACGCCTTCATCTGGCAGGACGGAGTGATGAGGGACATCGGGACACTCGGCGGGAAGGACAGCTACGCCACCGCCGTCAATGACCGAGGCCAGGTCGTGGGGTCGAGCGAGATCAAGTCCGGGGACACCCACGCCTTCATCTGGCAGGACGGGGTGATGAAGGACCTCGGGACCCTCGGCGGGACGGTGGAACTCAGCGCCGGGGGCCCCGCTATCAACGACCTTGGACAGGTGGTCGGATTGAGCACCACTAAGTCCGGGGACGAACACGCCTTCCTCTGGCAGGACGGGGTGATGACCGACCTCGGACCATCTGCCCCAAGGCGATGCGGCTGAACCGACGAGGCGCGACGCCGGCGGTCAATTCGACGCGGCGATCCCGCCCCCCAGGGAAGCCTGCCGACGACCGTCTGGCTGGACGAGATGGAGACGGCCCTCGACGAAGAGTCCGGGCGACTTCGTCGGCGCGCCCGTCGCCCCCAACTGCGCACAGCGGGTAGGTGGCCGCCCCTGCAGGTCAGCAGAAGAGACAGCAGTCGCAGACGACATCCGCGACGCTGAGACGGTATCAGCCCTTCGGCTCGCGATCCGCTTCCTCGAACCTGCTCGATCGCACCACCGCCGGTCCCACGGGTTCCGGCAACCGCGGCGCGAGGATCCACACGAGCTGCGCCGTCGTCTCGGCGCCGACCTTGGACCGCGCGTTCGCGAGGTGGTGCTTCACGGTGGAGTGCGACAGGCCGAGTCGGTGGGCTGCAGCCTTCTCCGACCCGGCAACGAGGACCGCGGCGACCACCCCGACCTCACGGTCCGTGGCGCGTCCGGCGGGGCGGGAACGCCGCGGCCTCATGCGATCCGCGCCTGGTCTGGCGGCGGGCACTGGCCACCCATAACGACCGTGCAGCCGCGGATCTGCCGGGTGCCGGAGGCTCGAATCCTCTCGCCCCGACCACTCTCGAGACACGGCGAAGCCGGACCCCTCGCGGTCCGCCTCTCCTGTCGCCGACGGGAGCCCTGTGGGGCAGCCAACCGCGGAAGCCGGCCTGATTGACAAGGGAGTCCAACTGGGTGACCTGCGCGTCGGCGGGGAACCCCGCCGACCCGTCCGCCCGAACGCCATCAGGTGCGCAGCACCTTCTCCAGCGCCCGACCCTTCGCGAGCTCGTCCACCAGCTTGTCGAGGTACCGGATTCGCTGCATGAGCGGGTCCTCGATCGACTCGACGCGCACCCCACAGACAACGCCCGTGATGAACGCTGTGTTGGGGTGCAGGCGCGCCCCTGCGAAGAAGTCCGCGAAGGTCGAGCCGGCGGCGAGGTGCTGGTCCAGCTCGGACTGGTCGTACCCCGTCAGCCACCGGACTACCGCATCGAGCTCCTCCCGGGTGCGGCCTTTCTTCTCGACCTTCGCGAGGTAGAGCGGGTAGACCGAGGCCAGGGTCGTGGTGAAGATCCGGTGCCCAGCCGATCCGCTCATCCCGAGCCACCTCCCGTTCGCCCAGGGTCGCGAGTCAGACGCACGATCGGCATCGCGCGATCCGTCATCTGCTCGAACCCCGGCCGAGCCACGTGCCGCGGCGACGCCAGTCCTTGCCGGGGTTGCGGGTCCTGGACGCTACGCCGTTGCCCCTTGAGCCGTCTTCCCCTGCTGGAGGATCCGGATGGCGTTGCCGAATGGGTCGCGGACGCCCATGTCGGTGCCGTAGAAGTGCTCGGTTGGCTCCTGGGTGAAGTCGGCCACACCGCGGGCCTTGAGGGTCTCGTAGAGGCTCTGGACGTCGTCCGCGTTGAAGACGAGGCCGTTCAGGGCGCCCTTCGTGATGAGCTCGCGGAGCTGGGCGGCAGTGGCTTCGTCGTGGAGCGGGGAGCCCGGCACCTCCAGCGAGATCTCGGTGACGTCGCCGGGCACGCGAACGGTCAGCCAGCGGTACGTGCTCTGCCGCACGTCGTTGCCCTTCTGCAGGCCGAGCTTGTTGACGTAGAAGTCGAGCGCTTCGTCCTTGTCGAGGACGTAGATCGAGGCGACGTTCAGCTTCGTGATCATCGGGCGTTCTCCTTGTCAGTGATGCCGACGGCGCAAGGCTAGGGAACCGCTGCGGCCGCGGCTTCTCCAAAACTGCTCGATCGCCCCGCCGTCGCTCCAGCCGCGACCCGCGGGCGAGTGGCGGCCATCTGGAAGCAGTGCGGGGCCTCGATCGGGTCGTGGCCGTCGCGGTAGGCGGACGGCGTCTCGCCGACGATCTCATGGAACGTGCGGCTGAAGGTCCCAAGGCTGGTGAACCCGACGTCGAAGCAGACGTCGGTGACGCTCCGCTCGGTCTCGCGCAGCAGGGCCATCGCACGCTCGACCCGGCGTCGCTGGAGGTAGCGGTGCGGCGTCTCGCCGAAGCAAGCCCGGAACCTGCGGATGAAGTGGGCCTCCGACAGGCAGGCCACCGTGGCCACCGCGCGCACGTCGAGCGGCTCGGCGTAGGCGCGGTCCATCGCGTCACGGGCGCGCAGCAGGCGACGGTTCAGCTCCTCGGTTTCCCGGCTCATGCGGCAACGCTACCGGATGCTCGCAACGCTCGCCCGCGGGCCTACCCTCGCGCCGATGCACATCGGCGTCAGCCTCCCGACGAAGCCGGCGAGGCCAGCCCGAAGGCGATCCGCGCCGCCGCACTGACCGACCGCACCAACGTTCCGGCTCACGAAGTTGGCCCGTCCACATCGGCGGCCAGCGGGAGCCGACCGGCGGCGGCGCCTCCGCCTGGGCCAACGCCTCCGCCAGGCGGGGCCGTTCGCCTCTCGACCGCACCGGCAGAAGCAGGCATCGTCCTGGCGACGTGGAGACGGCGAACGCACGAACGGGAGACCCATGAGAGCAATCGTGTGCACGGGCTACGGAGCACCGGATGTCCTTCAGCTCAGGGACGTGCCGAAGCCCGTTCCGAAGGACAACGAAGTGCTGGTTCGAATCCGCGCCACGACGGTCAGCGCGGCCGATTGCGAGCTGCGGCGATTCGACTTCGCCCCCTGGATCTGGGTGCCGATGCGGCTGGCGTTCGGCATCTGGAGACCCAGGCGACGTGTGCTCGGGCAGGATCTCGCCGGTGACATCGACGCGGTAGGCACGAAGGTCAGGTCGCTCAAGAAGGGCGACCGGGTCTTCGCGACGACGGGCATCCCCCTGGGAGCCTACGCGGAGTACATCTGCCTGCGCGAGAACCCCCAGACCGGGGCGATCGCGACGATGCCGGCGAACCTGGACTACGCGGAGGCTGCGGCCGTGCCCTATGGAGGAGGCGAGGCCCTGGTGTTCCTGAGGAAGGCGGACGTCCGGAGCGGACAGAGGGTCCTGGTCAACGGCGCGGGCGGGAGCTTCGGCACGTTCGCGGTCCAGCTCGCCAAGGTCCTCGGGGCACACGTGACCGCGGTGGACAGTGCGCCGAAGCTGGAGATGCTGCGCACGATCGGCGCGGATCGCGTCATCGACTACGCCCACGAGGACTTCACCGACAGCCCGGAGACCTACGACGTCATCTTCGACGTGGTCCGCGGCACACCGTCCGCTCGCGTGGTGCGGTCGCTGACCGAGAACGGATGGCTGCTGATGGCCAATCCGGGCTTCCTGCAGATCGTTCGCGCCAGGTGGGCGGCGAGGGGAAGCAGGAAGCGGGTGTCGTTCTCGGCATCGAGCTTGACGGGCGAGGACCTCGCCTACCTGCGCGGCCTGGTCGAAGCGGGACGGCTGCACCCGGTCGTCGACCGGAGCTTCCCGCTCGAGCAGATGGTCGAGGCTCACAGGTACGCCGAGACCGGCCAGAAGTTGGGGAACATCGTTGTCGTCATCGGGGGAACGCCATGAAGGCGGTCGTCCAGGTCGGCTACGGCTCGGCGGACGTGCTCGAGTTCAAGGAGATCGACAGGCCGGTTGCCGCCGATGACGAGGTGCTGGTGCGCGTCCACGCGGCATCGCTTGCCGCCGGTGACTACTTCGCCATGCGGGGCGCGCCCTTCCCCATCCGGATGTACGTCGGGTTCCCAAGGCCGAAGAAGGACTTCGTCGTCGGGGTCGATCTGGCGGGGCGCGTCGAGGCCGTCGGCAAGAACGTGACGCGCTTCAAGCCGGGCGACGAGGTGTTCGGCGGGTGCAGCCGCGCATGCGCCGAATACACGTGTGCCAAGGAGGACCAGCTCGTTCCCAAGCCGCACAACCTGACGTTCGAGCAGGCCGCGGCCGTGCCCACGTCGGCCCTGGCCGCTCTGCAGGCGCTTCGCGATCACGGCAAGGTGCAGCCCGGGCAGAAGGTCCTGATCAACGGCGCGTCGGGGGGCGTGGGAACCTTCGCCGTGCAGATCGCCAAGGCCCTCGGGGCAGAAGTGACCGGCGTGTGCAGCACGGCGAACGTGGACATGGTCCGATCGATCGGAGCGGACCATGTCATCGACTACACCAAGGAGGACTTCACGCGGGGCGAGCCGCGCTACGACCTGATCCTCGACAACGTTGCGAGTCACTCGTTCGCGGAGTACAGGCGCGTGCTCGAGCCCGGGGGGACTCTCATGCCCAACAGCGGGCATGCCGGCATGGGCTACGTCATCAAGGCGTTCCTGCTGCCGCTGTTCGTGCGCCAGGTGGAGCGCCCGTTCGTCTCTTCACCGAACCAGGACGACCTGATCACCCTGAAGGAGCTGGTCGAGGCCGGACGGGTCACGCCGGTCATCGACCGAACGTATCCGCTGAGAGAGACCGCTGAGGCCTTTCGGTACCTGGACCAGGGTCACGCTCAAGGCAAGGTCATCATCGTCGTGGCGAACGGGTGAGTGAGCCAGACGCGAAGGCGCCATCCGCGGCGACCGTCCGTCCCGGTGGAGCCAGCCGATGAACATGCTGACCGCCGAGATGATCCGGTGACCGCTCGATCACTCGGGCAGGGGCTCCAGGATGACGACCTGGGTCTGCCGTGATCGCAAGGCGGCGTAGGCATCGAGCTTCCTGTTGTAGACGGCCCATCTGGCCCACAGGCGGAGCCGCTCGGAGTCGGTCGCGGCGCGTCCTCGGACGGGCCGTGACCCGTCCACAAGGTCGACCATGGCGTCCGGGTGCGCCAGGAGGTTGAGCCACCAGGCGGGCTCGGGATCGGCCCAGCCGTTCATGGCCTTGGTAACGAGGTTGGGCCCGTCCTCGATGTAGCCGAGGATGGCGATGCGCTCCTCGCCCGTGTGGCGCCCGACCGTCCGCAGGCGCAGCATGCCCCAGCGTTCCATCGTCGGGCTTCGCAGGCCGCGCCGGCCGCCCGTGATCGAGTAGATAGCCCGGTGGCCCGCCCACGCGGCGCGGATGAACCAGCGGGGCGGGAGGGCCGCAGGTCGGGTCGACTCGGTCATCAAAGGGCACCAACGCCGGCCAACGAAGGCTCAATCGCGGGCGCTGCTGCGATGGCAGGCGCTGAGGCGATCGCCCGTGGACTGAAGCCTTTGGCGATCAGCCAGACGGCCAGGACCATCTCCTGCACGAAGATGGGAAGAGCCAGGACGAGCTGCGGCGTCGAGAAGTTCTCGACGACACCGAGCATCACGAAGACGGCCGACACCATGACCATCGCGATGGCCACCAGGCCCCAGGCCGACAGCCATCGAGGGATGAGTCGCGACTGATAGAACACCCAGTAGTAGCAGAGGGCCCCGAGACCGAAGGCCAGTAGCGCGAGAGGGGCCAGCCAATCGGGTGCTGCCGTGAGCACCGCACCCGGGACCTGGTAGGCCGATGATGCCGGAGCTCCAGCGCTCACGGCCTGCCGGCTGACGGTCACCAGCAACAGCCAGCAGACGCGATGAGGGCATGGAGCACGCCCTCGATGGTCCTGAAGCCAACCGATCCAATGGCCAGACCGTGGTTGTGCTTCCTCAGGACCGGGTACAGCGCAAGGGCAATGCCCGTGCAGGCAAGAGCCCCGATGAACAGCAAGAGCGCTCCCAAGGACGACCTGGCTCTCGTTCGCCGAGATCCTGGTGAGATAGTCCGGAGCACTGAGGATCGGGGACACCAGCACGACGCCTACCAGCTGGGCAAGCGTCGCAATGAGGAACGCCACGCCCGCGACGACGGCGATCCTTCGGTTCGTGTTCATGTTCGCTCCCTGTCCTGACACTGGCACAACTGGTATCGGGTTCCGCGAGCCGCGGGGTCCAGTCGCATGCTCCGCCACGCTAGAACCGACCGGGAGAGGCCGGCATCGACGGAATTCGTGATCCGGTCAGCTAGTTGACCGGCATGGGCGCGCACGGCTCGGAGTACCGTGCAAGTCACCATGGCCAGGCCCATCCGCCGCCCGGGCAACCTGCCGGCTGAAGCGACGAGCTTCATCGGCCGTCGCCGTGAGCTTGCCGAGCTGAGGAAGAAGCTCACGACGGCCCGCCTCGTCAGCCTGGTCGGCCCGGGTGGTGTCGGCAAGTCACGCCTTGCGATCCGGATTGGGACCGATCTCAGGCGCGGCTTCCGCGATGGCACGTGGTTGGTGGAGCTGGCCGAGGTTCGGGATCCCGCGCTGATCGGCAACGCCACGCTGGCGGCCCTGGACCTGCGCGACCAGGCCGCAACCGAGCCACGGGCCCTCCTGCTCTCGTACCTGCGGGACAAGGAGCTGTTGCTCGTGGTGGACAACTGTGAGCACCTGCTCGAGGCGGCCGCGCTGCTCGTGACCGATATCCTCAGGGCCGCGCCCGGCGTGCGAGTCATCGCCACCAGCCGGGAGCCGCTGTCGATTCCGGGTGAGCACGTCCTGCCGATCCCGCCGCTCGAGCTGCCTCGAGCCCAGGCCGACGAGTCCCTCGATCAGCTCCGCCAGAACGAGTCGGTCGAGCTCTTTGTCGAGCGGGCTGCAGCCGCATCGGGCAGCTTCGAGCTGACCGCATCCAACCGGGCGGCGGTCGCGGAGCTGTGCCGCCGGCTCGACGGGCTGCCTCTCGCGATCGAGCTCGCGGCGGTCCGGACGCGGGTCCTCTCCGTGGTGCAGATCCTCGATCGCCTGGCCGACCGGTTCGGTCTGCTCACGGGCGGAAGTCGAGCGGCACTGCCGCGTCACCAGACGCTGCGAACCACCATCGAATGGAGCCACGATCTGCTGGAATCGGACGAGCGGACGCTCCTCCGGCGGCTGTGCGTGTTCGCAGGCAGGTTCACGCTGGAGGACGTCGAGTCGGTGTGCACATCCGACGACGTGCCGGCAGCGCGGGCATTGGCTGTGCTGTCGTCGCTGGTCGACAAGTCCCTGGTGTTGAAGCAGGACGCAGCGGGTGCTGCCTGCTATCGGCTGCACGAGACGATGCGCGAGTTCGCCGCCCTCGAGTTGCGGGAGGCAGGTGAGCAGGACGCCGTCGAGCTGCGATGCGTCGAGTACTACGTCTCGAAGTGTCGGCGATCTGAGGAGGGGACCCGGCACCGGCTGGTCGAGTGGCTCGAATGGATCGACATCGAGATCGACAACATCCGCTGGGTCCTTCGGTGGTGCCTGGTCCATGCGGACATCTCACGCGGAATGGACCTCACCACCTCCCTTCGTTGGTGTTGGGCCACGCGTGCGACGACTGAAGGCGTTCGGTGGCTGGACGAGTTCCTCGCGACCGAGGGCGGTGATCCAGAGCCCCAGGCTCGGGCCCAGTACCTGCGTGGGTTCATGGCCGTGTTGCTGGTCGATCCGACCGCTGCCACACCGGCCCTCGAACGAGCGGCGGCGGCCGATCGAGAGGCCGGTCGCCTTCGTCCTCTGGCAACGGCGCTGTCGATGTCCTCGATCGCTGCCAACATGGCCGGGGATCGAGCTTCCGCCAGGCGCTTGCTCGATGAGGCTAAGGCCGTGACAGCGGGCGTTGATGACGTCACGGCTGCGCTCACGTTGCTGCTGGCTCGTTCGTTCGATGGCTTCTTCGAGGGCAACCTCGAAGCGGCAAGCTCCGCGTCCTCGGAGGGCGAGCGTCTCAGCCGAGAGGTGGGGGACCTCTACACGCTCAAGGTCTGGCTGCTGAACCTGGGCACGGTCGCCTTGATCGCCGGTGAGCTTGCTGCGTCAAAGCCCCTGTTCGCCGAGGCGCTGCGGATCGCCCAGCAGATCGATGACCGGGTACAGCTGGCCTACCTGCTGGACGCATTGGGCTGCCATGCCGCCGGATCCGGGCAGGCGCGGCTCGCCGCGCAGCTGCTCGGAGCCGCGGATACCGTCCGCACGGGGACCGGCGCCAGCGTCATGCCATTCCTTGCTCCGCTGATGGGCCAAGCCGAGTGCGTCGGCGAACGCAGCGCTTGGCGCATCCAGGTTCGAGGCCGAATTCAAGGCCGGAAGCCGATTGAGCCGGGACGCCGCGGTGCGGCTCGCACTCGGTGAACCCGCCCATGTTGCCGCCGCGGCTTCGGACCGTGCGGGCGCGGGGTTGCTCGCGAAGCGAGAGGCCGAGGTCGCACGGCTGGTCGCCGACGGCCTGAGCAACAAGGAGATCGGAGCTCGCCTGTTCATCTCCGAGCACACCGTCGACAGCCACGTCCGCAGCATCCTGAACAAGCTCGGCTGCAACTCACGCGCCCAGATCGCCGCCTGGATGGCGTCACCGGCCGAGTAGCGGGCGCTGGCCGAGTGGCGGGCGCCGACGGCCGACGGGCCGGACTCACTACCCAATCACGAATGCCGTCGATGTTTGCTCCGGTGTGCCCCTCCTAGGCTGGCGAGCATGACCAGGGAGCAACCGACCCAACGAGTCGAAGTGAGTTTTGTCGGCGCCCCGCCGGCCCGGCAGATCGAGCGGGCGTCCGGCGTCAGCGACGTGGAAGTTGACGGCCGGACCGTGCGCTGCCTGGTGTGCGGCAGCTTCCAGCCCTTCCTCGAGGCGCTGCGCGGTCACGAGGTCGTCAGCCTCAGTGCCTGTGCTGTCGTCGAACCTGCTCACCCACGTCAACGTCAACGGCGACCGGGAGATATCGAATGATCACGGACGGCGATCAGCTGCCACTGGGCAAGCTCGCCAGGATCACCGGCGGCTTCTACCTCGCATACATCGTGGCTTCGGTGCTCGCCACCATGCTGGGACAGATCGGGTTCGGTACGGCGCCCCAGGTCTACCAGGCGATCGTCACCGATCCCGCATCGTTCCGGCTGGGTCTCGTCATCGCGTTGATCTCAGGGTTCCTCTTCGTCATGGTCGCGTGGGGTCTGTACGTGCTCCTGCGGCCGGTCAACAAGGACCTCGCGCTGCTGTTCCTGGTGCTCAACGCTGTCGGGGTCGCCATCCAGGGCGCGAGCATGCTGGGGCTGGTCTCGGCAATGCTGCAGGGGGACGCGGCCAACCAAATGCAGGCCTATTCGGCGGCACAGCTCGAGGGGCTGGCATACCTGTCCATCAACGTCTACAAGACGGGCTGGGTCACGGCCCAGCTGTTCTTCGGCACGTGGCTGTTCCCGCTCGGCTACCTGGTCTACAAGTCCGGGATCCTGCCCCGGTTCCTGGGCGTCCTCCTGGTGCTCGACGGAATCGCCGTCCTGGTCTGGTTCCTCCAGGCCCTGCTGCTGCCGGACTACCCCGCGATCCACTACCCCGGGCTCGCTCTGAGCTTCGCCGCCGAGCTCGGGCTGGCGCTGTGGCTCCTCGTCAAGGGTGTGAAGGTCGTCAACTCCGGGGCAGGCCTGCCGGGCGAGAAGCGGGACGCGGATCCGCAGGCCGAGGGCGCTCGGGCATGAAGGCCGTCGTCTGCACGCAGTACGGTCCGCCGGACGTCCTCCGGGTGGAGGAGCGCGCGACCCCGGTTCCCCGGGAGAACGAGGTGCGCATCCGCATCCTGGCAACCGCGGTGACGTCGAGCGACTGCTATGTCCGGGGGCTCAACCTGAACCTCGCCTACCGGATCATGGCGCGACTCGCGCTCGGGTGGAACGCGCCCAGGCAACCGGTGCTCGGCATGGTGCTCTCCGGAGAGGTGGACGCGGTCGGGCCGGACGCCACGTCGTTCGAAGTGGGTGACCGCGTCTTCGGCTTCGATCGACACCGCTTCGGAACGTACGCGCAGTACGTGTGCTGGCCGGAGGACGGGCTCCTGGCGACGCGACCGGCCAACCTCAGTGACGAAGAGGCCGTGGCCATTCCGTACGGTGGCCTCCTCGCGCTCCACTTCCTGCGCAAGGCCGGCGTCCGGGCAGGCCAACGGGTCCTCGTCTACGGGGCCTCCGGAGCGGTGGGCACGTCCGCAGTGCAACTGGCTCGGCACTTCGGCGCGGAGGTGACGGGCGTATGCAGCACTGCGAACGTGGACCTCGTGGCATCGCTCGGCGCGACCGCGGTGATCGACTACACCAGCGAGGACTTCACGAACAGCGAAGAGCGGTACGACCTGATCCTCGACGCCGTGGGCAAGAGGAAGAGCGCTGCGGCTCTTCGGCGGTGCCGAGAGGTGCTGGCTCCCGGCGGCGCCTGCGTCTCGGTCGACGACGGGACGCCGAAGCTCCGTCGCGAAGACCTTGCGTTGCTCGGGGAGCTGGCCACGAAGGGTGAGATCAGGCCCGTGATTGACCGCAGCTATGCCCTGGACGACATCGTCGAGGCACACAGGTACGTGGACAACGGACACAAGCGCGGCAACGTGGTCATCACCGTGCCGTAGCGCTCCGAAGGTCGCCTGGCGTCGTGGCCGCTGGCCGCTTCATCGTGACCATCGACCAGTCGTCGGTCATCGGCACCACCTCGGCCACGACGAAGCCGTGGCGCTCATACAGGCGCTCCTGGGCGCGCCTCGACGGGTCCGCCCAGCGGACGGTCTCGAGGTAGCCCTCGAGCCCGGCCTCGTCGCAGCGGCGGGCATACTCGCTCATCAGGAGCCCCCCGACACCCTGGCCCTGCGCCTCGGGCCGGACGCCCAACGCGGGCAGATGGCGATGCGGTGTCCTGGGGTGGGCCTTGTCGACCACGCGGAAGTCACGAAGGAGGGTCAGCAGCCTCGGGCCCGCAATGCGCACGGCGGCAAGACTGTCGCGGGCGCTGGGGATGCAGTCGGGCCGATCCGCGTAGGTCAGGACACCCTCGATCTGGCCGTCACGGTCGGCCACGATGACGGTCTGCCTCGCACCCTCCTTGAGTGCCATCTCGTACATGCGGCGACGTCGGCCGGGTGCCTTGTCATCATCGCCGACCACCTGGTCCAGCGGACCGAAGCCCTCGAATGACGCGGCCAGCACCTGGATGGCTGCATCGCGATCTTCGGGGCGGAAGTTCCTGACCACCGTGCACGCCGCATCAGGCATGCTGCGCCTCCATCGGCCGGGTTGCGCCGACTGCGGGGCCCCTCGCGCCTTCGTCTCGTGGGCCTCCGTGGCCTGCATGCGGGCCTCTCCCGGCTCGACCCGGCGAACCCGGAGCGCCTGATCGACGGCGAACCGACGGAAGCCTCGTTGATCGCCGGCCGAGAAGTGCGCCTCAACCGTCTGCATGGAGACGACCTCAGGCTGATCGACCTGGTGGGTCTGCCCCTCATGGAGGATGGTCGCGGACCCGCTCGCCAGCACGTTCTGGCACCAGTTCGCGCGCGGACCGTACACGAGCCCGATGACGAACACGTCGCCGGCGGCAACCGCCCCGACGGGCGTCTCGTACTGCCGGCCGGAGACCCGGCCGCGATGCCGGATCACGGATGCATACGCTCCCGGCGTGCCCGCCGATCGCATCTGGCGGGGGTTGATGATCGCGCGCTGGAGCCCGATGAGGGGGCCGAGCACGAGCGGCGACTTCGCTCGCATCCCCAGCAGGAAGACGAGCGCGATTGCCATCAGTCCCACGAACAGGGCGACCGCGAGGGTCGCCACCTGCGTCAACATCAATGCCTTCCTCAATCCGTCGCGGCCTGCTACACTGCAGTCCTACGGTGTAAGCCTACGACTACACCGTAAGCCTGTCAAGAGGTGAGGATCGGATGACGAATCCGCTGACGCCGCCCGCTCGAGCCGCGGCCCGCCGACGCAAGCCGCTCAGCCGGGACCGGGTCCTGCGGGCCGCCATCCGCCTGGCGGACGACGGCGGCCTCGAGGCCGTGTCGATGCGCAAGCTCGGCCAGGTGCTCCGGGTCGAAGCGATGTCGCTGTACAAGCACGTGGCCAACAAGGACGACATCCTCGACGGCATCGCCGACCTCGTCATGGGCGACTTCGAGGTGCCCTCCCGGGACCTCGACTGGAAGACGGCCGTCCGGCGGGGTGCGATCTCAGCCCACCAGGTCCTCCTGCGCCACCCCTGGGCGAGCAGCCTGATCGAGTCGCGCCTCAACGCCGGTCCCGCGAGGCTGCGCTACCTCGACGCGGTGATCGGCGTCCTCTCGGCCACGGGGTTCACGATGCCGATGGTCATGCGCGCGATCATGGCGCTGGACAGCCACACCTATGGCTTCGTGCTCCAGGAGCTGGCCTGGCCGTTCGACGTCGAGAACGCTCCGGAGGTGGCGGCGAGCTTCGCGCGGGGCCTTCCCGCGGGCGACTACCCGAACCTCGTCGCCATGGCCGAGATGGTGACGACCGCCCCGCATGGCGTCCCGGTCGATTTCGAGTTTGGACTGGACCTGATCCTCGACGGCCTCGAGCGTCTCCGGGACACCGCCGGACACTGATCGGTGGGGCGCCGACCCGGAAGGACCCCGCTTCGGCGCATGTGCGTGGTCCGAAGCGGGGTCGCTCTCGTCGCGATGAGAGGGCCTTGAGGCGGGACAACGGGCCGGCCTGGCCAACGTCGGCCCGATCGGCAGTCCTCGGAGCGGCGGTCTGCCACCTCGACGTCTCACCGGCAGGCTCGGCGGCGATGGCAGATGGGCTGAAGCCCTTGGCGATCAGCCACACCGCCATGACCATCTCCTGCAGGGCGAGCGGGGCCATGAGGACGCCGAGCGAGAGCCCGAACATGCTCCCAAGCGGCGGCACGATGTAGAGCGCGGCCCCCACGAGCCCCCAGGCGGACAGCCACCGGGGCACGAGCCGCGACTGGTAGAGCAGGACGTAGAACATCAGCGCGCCGAGAGCGAACGGGATGGCGATCAGCTGGTCCCAGATCACGGCCTCGGTCGTGCGCACGAAGCCGGCGAGCGGTCCCGCATCCGGCTCCGTGCTGAGCGCGATCAGCAGCAGCCACCCGAGCGCGCCGACGATGTAGATGACCGTCTCGAGTCGCGCCGCGGAAGACGACGTAGCCCATGGCCAGCGTCTCGTTGTACCGCTTGCCGACCGGCCAGAACACGACCGGGACCATCGCGAGCGCGAAGCCCGCCAGCAGGACGAGCAGGGCTCCGACGGCCACCTGGTTCGGCTGCGCGGCGACCTGGGCCAGGTAGGCGGGGCCTGTCAGGACCGCGCCCGTGACGACGAAGCTCAGGACCAGGGCAACCGTCCCGATGATGTACAGCACGCCGATCCAGACGGCGGCCTTCCGATCCGCGCTCATGCCGGGCTTCCCCGGAGCTGCGGCGATCGTTCGGTTCGTGTTCACGCTCGTCTCTCCGATCGTTGGGACAGGCCGAACAGGCCTCGTCCATGTGGCTGAAGTCGGACCCCGCCTCGTTTCGGTCGGCGGGGCGTGGGCCTCGAGATCCTTGAGGTCCGGTGAGGACCCCTATTCGGGTCGGGGCGACAGGATCACGACCGCGGTCTCTCGGGACCGCCGGGCCGCATAGCCGTCGAGATCCTTGTCGTAGTGGGCCCAACGGCCCACAGGCGCGGCCGCTCGTCCTTGTCCGCTGCACGTCCGTGGACGGCGCGCGACCCACCGGGCAGATCGACGGTGACGTCGGGATGAGCCTGCAGGTTGAGCCACCAGGCGGGCTCGGGATCGGCCCAGCCGTTCATGGCCATGGTGACCAGGTCGGGACCGTCCTCGAAGTAGCCGAGGATGGCCACTCGCTCCTCGCCGCTGCGGCGCCCGACCGTCCGCAGGCGCATCATGCCCCAGCGGTCGGCCGTCGCGGTCCGGAGGCCGAACCGGCCGCCGGTGACCGAATAGACGGCACGCTGCACCACCCAGAACGAGCGGATGAACCAGCGCGGCGGCAGAGACGGTGACTTCTTCGACGGTTCCGACATGGTGTGCTCCCGAGTCGGTGTGAGGGTGGTTGTCGCGTCCGGCGGAGGCCGGGGCTGGCGGTCGGCTGGTCATCCCTGTTCGTCCGAGTACTGGAAGGCCTCGTCGAGCGGCACGCGGAAGACCCGGGCGATCCGGAAGGCCATCTCGAGCGTGGGCGAGTACTTGCCCTGCTCGATGGCGATGATCGTCTGGCGGGTCACGCCGACTCGATCGGCCAGGTCCGCCTGGGTCATCTCGCCGTTGGCGAACCTGAGCGATCGGATCGAGTTGGTGACGAGCGTCGGCTTCACCATCGCTGGAACGACCCGTGGTAGGCCGCGATCTTGGTGACGGAGCTGAGAAGGGCTCCCGCGATGCCCCCGAGGAAGATCGCGTTGGCGATCCAGAAGTGGTCCGCCCTGGTCATCGCCAGGACGAGCGCGGCGATCGAGCCGGCGATGATCAGCCAGTTGCCGACCCGCTCACCGACGTGGTCGATCTCCCGGTCGCGCTCGTCGTTCTTGTCCGCCTCGCCCGGGTTCGAGGCCGCGGCCACGACGTTGCCCAGGACGTTCGCCACGATGAAGCCGACGATCGCGAAGATCATCGGCTGGACCCAGGAGACCTCGGCCATCGGCTTGCTGAGCACCTGCGGCACGACCAGGGCCAGCGTAGACGAGAAGCGTCGGCACCGCGACGATGAGCACGACCCAGTTGCTCTTCTCCAGGAATGTCATCGGCGTCTCCCATGTCAAAAATCGTTGACATGGGCAATGTACAAGGATAGCCAACACACTGTCAACTATCTTTTACATGGAATCACGCGCTGGCCACGATGGTCCGGCCGAGGGCGCCTCTCTCCGTGTTGGGGCTCGGACGATGTCGAGGACCGGCCCATGGGCACGAGGGGTCCGTGGAGACCGACCCCACGCCGTCGGTGCCGCGGCTACAGAATCTCGCGGCCTCCCCCTGCTCCCGACGCCGCTCGTCGCTCGGGCACGGCGGCATCAAGGATTCTGACGCGAACGCCGTCAGCCATTCGCAGGCGCTCGTCGCGCTCGAGCAGGGTGCGGAAGAGCAGCACGAGCTCGGGATCGAACTGGGAGCCCGCGAAGCGCCTCAGCTCGTCGAGCGCCCACTCGGGTGGCGCGGCCGGCTTGTACGGGCGATCGTGGGTCATCGCGTCGTAGGCATCAGCCACGCGGACGATCCGGGCCTCGAGCGGGATCGCGTCGCCCTTCAGCCCGTCGGGGTAGCCGCGGCCGTCGACGTCCTCGTGATGCCAACGGGCGATCCGGCGGGCAACCTCGAAACCCATGCCGCCCTCGAGAATCTGCTCGCCCCAGACCGGGTGCCGGCGCATGACCTCCCATTCCTCGGGGGTGAGCGGCCCAGGCTTGAGCAGGATGCGGTCGGGAATGTGGAGCTTGCCGATGTCATGGAGCATCGCCGCCCACCCGATGTCGTCCGCCAGGTCGCGCGCGACGCCGGTCTCGAGCGCCAGGGCGGTCGCAAGAGCGCGGCACCGGAAGATGTGCTCGCCGGTCGCGTGGTCGCGCGCCTCGGCCCCTCGGGCGAGGGCCACCATCCCCTGCCGCTGGCGCTCGGTGATCTCGATCGCGGCAGCTTCCAGGTTGCCGACAGCGCGACCGAGACGGTCGAAGAGGACGCCGACTGCCAGCCCAACGACGACGAACATGAGCCCCCGCGACGCCCACGCCAGTACGTCTTCGGTCCCGCCGGGCAGTCGGAGCTCGCGGCCATCGGGCCGAGCAGCCCGGCCACGCCGATCGCCGTGGCCACCGCGGCCCGAGCTCCGAAGAGGTACGCAGCGAGGAGGACCGGAAGGTAGCCGAGGTGGTTCAGAGGGTTGGGCGAGCCGCCCGTCGCCCGGACAACTCCAAACGCGAAGATGCTGAGGACAACGACGGCCGACCATCCCGCGAGCGGCGAGACCAGCCCCGGCAGGATGGCCGGCGTTAGCTCGCGCCCGACCCACGACGCCCGGGACGCGACGCTCCTGGTCCGTCCGCGGGGCCCCGGCGCGCTCCCGGGCGGGGCGTCGTCCCATCGCCGCCGGAGCGGAGTCTCCCCGACAGTCGCGCCGGTGCTCGATCCCCGGGGTGCACTACCCACCAGTCGCCCGGACCCTCGCTGCCGGTTCCTCGTTGGGGATGTAGGTCACGCTGACGCTGCACTCGCGGATCCGCAGGACTCCGACCAGGAACGCAAGGCCCGACCCGACAAGTGCCGGGAGCCAGACCCCGACCGCGAAGACGGCGATCCCGGCCGCCGCCGTGAGCCACAGAAGGCCGGCCGGGGTGGGGAACACGGTGTCGCGGGTCGTCCACCCGATCCGGTACTCGGCGCTGAGCCTGGCAGCGTCCGCACGCATCTTGGCGAGCGCGTCGCCGACAGTGATTGCCTGGTACACGCGATCCACGCCCCGGCGACTCCACGGCTCCCGATCGATGACTGACGCGCATTGTATGACCAGCGCGTCGAGTCGTAGTGTACCGACGTCTTCGGGAACATCACCGCCGGGCCAGGAGACGCTGTCGAACGAGCTGATTGCGTGAGGGTCGCTACTTGGGGAACGACCCCCCCATTCCGTCGGCGAAGGCCGTCGCGGCGAACGCGAGGGCCGACAGCAGGCCGATCAGGAGGGAGCTGGTTAGGACACGAAGACGAGAGAACCTGGTCTGGGGCATCGGGATCTCCTTCCCGTCCCCCGACCCGGCGGGAGTTCGTCGGCGACAGTACAGTGCACATCATGAGAATGTCAACTATTTCTAAACTCTCCGTTCTTCGGAGTGGGACACCGGCGCTCGTTGCCCTCGGTGCCCGCGTTCGCGGCCTGCGCCTCGAGGCCGGCATGACGCAAGCGGAGGCGGCCGGCCCGTTCAGCGCCGCCTACGTGTCGGCCATCGAGCACGGCAAGGTCATCCCATCGCTCCCGGCCCTGGTGCTCCTGGCAACACGCCTCGGGGTGACGCCAGCGGATCTCCTTGCGGGCGTCAACTTCCTTGTGTCGACCGGGTACACTGCGGGTCATGGCGAAACCAGCGGGAGCCAACGGCAAGGTCGAGCGGGCGTCGATAACGAGCGACTTCAAGAGCCGCCTGCGGGCGGCACGGCTGCGGGCCGGCCTGACCCAGGCCGCCCTCGCTGACGGCCGCTACACGAAGGCCTACATCAGCGCGCTCGAGAACGGCCTGTCGCGACCCTCGGTCGTCGCCCTCGACTTCCTCGCCGCCCGGCTCGGGATGTCGCCGACCGAGCTCCTGGGCGACGGGCCCACCCGGTGGTCTCGCGTCGAGGCCGACCTGCGCCTCGCGGCGGGCGACTGGCAGACTGCCCTCGACGCCTACGATCGACTCCTCGAGGAGGAGGAGCACCCGGTGCGCCGGGCCGAGGTTCAGCGTGGTCGCGCCGAGGCCCTTAGCCGGCTCGACCGGCCGGCGGACGCCGTGACCGCGGGCGCCCAAGCAGCCGCCGCCTTCGCCTCCCGCGGCCTGCTGGCAGAGGCCGCGCCGGCGCGCTACTGGCAGGCTTCGGGCCTGTACCGGCTCGAGAACACCGATGAGGCGCGGTCGCTCCTGCGAGGTGTGCTCGACGTGGCACGTGGAGGTGCCGGCGTCGAGCCGGACCTCGAGATCCGGGCCCTCATCGCGCTGGCGATGATCGACTCGCGGGAAGGCTACCCCGAGCACGCCCTGACCTACCTCGGGGAGGCACGCGCCCAGGTCGACGTGCTCGACGACCGGCGGCGGGCGGCATTCCTCGAGTCGCTCGCCATCAGCTATCGCGAGAGTGGCGACTTCGAGGCGGCAGTCACGGCCGCAACGCAGGCCATCACCTACTTCCGGTCTGCGGAAGATGCGCTCGAGGTCGCCGTCCTCGACAACGAGCTCGCGCTGACGCATCTCGCTCTCGGGACGCTCGAGCGAGCGCGGGCGCACGCCGCAGCGGCGCACGAGCGGATCGCGGCGATGGGCAGCACGACCCGCCTCGCCAGCGTGCTCGAGACAGAGGCCCAGATTGCTCTCGCCATGGATGACCCGGCCGCCGCCGACCAGTTCGCGCAGGGAGCCATCGAGGCTGCCGGGGCCACTGGCAACCACAAGGCCGGGATCAGCGCGGCCCTGACGCGGGGTCGCATCGCGAGGAGGCTCGGCGAGCCGGAGCGTGCGGTGGCGATCCTCGAGGCTGCCATCGGGTCCGCCCGAGAGCACGGGCGCTCGGCGCAGCTGCGCGACTGCCTCATTGAGCTGTCGGAGGTCCTGGCCGACCAGGGTGACACGAAGCGCGCCTACGAGCTCGCTCGCGAAGCCCTCCGCTGACGTCCGGGCGCGGCTTCGTCGACTCCGGCACGTCGGTCATCGTCATCGCGCACCACCAGGCGGTCATGGCGCACGCCGACTGGATCATCGACCTCGGCCCCGGCGCGGCCACGACGGCGGCCGGATCGTCTTCGAGGGCGCACGGGCCGACCTCGTCGCGGCCCGCTCCACCCTCACCGGCAAGCACCTCGCGGCCCACGTCGGCAGGCACCCAAGCCAGGCCCTCGCGGGCTCAGGCAGCTGTGGAGACCCACGTCCATGCGTACCAGACGATCAATGCGTTGAAGACAAAGCTCACGATGATCAGGAAGTTGTCGTAGAGGCCTTTGTAGGGCAAGCCGAACAAGTTGAACACGACGACGAGCACGGCCACGACGATGTTGACCCAGCCGATCGCGGGATACGGCAACGTCAGGGACAGGACGACCATGATGATCGGGATCAGCATGATCACGGCAATCCCCAGCCACATTCCCTGGCTGGCTTTTCGGCCCTCGATCTCCCCCGGCGTGATGTCGCCGGCGAACAGGCGCAGGACATCCCCCAGGAGGTAGGTCAGCATCACGGCCACCCACAACCCCGAGAGGATGATCCTCACATCCGCCATGACTTCAGCTGCCTCGTTCCTGAGCCTTGCTCTGCTTCATGCTGATGACAATTGTCCTCGGGCGTGCCCTGCGAGCAGCTTGACTCCCAGGCGCCTCAGATCGCGACGACGACCTTCCCTCGTGCGTGCCCCGCCTCGATGTGGCGGATGGCCGCCGCCGCCTCGGACAGTGGATACGTCGCATCGATGACCGACCGGAGCGTCCCCGCCTCGACCATGGACGTGAGGACCTCGAGATCCTTGTGGTTCGGGTTGGAGTAGGGTCGGCGCAGGCTGTGCTTCACGAAGGGGGACATCACGACCGGTCGGATCAGCCGGACCAGCAGCCCCAGGCCGCTCGCACCCGTGCCGCTCATGAGGACAAGGGTGCCGTCGGGCGCCAGGGCTCGTCGAGTGTCCGCGAGGGAGTGGTTCTCGATGTTGTCGAGGATCACGTCGTAGCGTGCGGTGCCCCGGGTGAAGTCCTCCCGGGTGTAGTCGATGACGTGGTGCGCGCCAAGCGAGCGGACCAGCTCCACGTTGGTCGGGCCGCACACGCCGGTGACCTCGGCGCCGAAGGCGCGGGCGATCTGCACCGCGTACGTGCCCACGCCGCCCGACGCGCCGTTGATGAGGACCCGCTGACCGGCCTGCAGCCGGCCCGCATCGCGGAGGCCGTGGAGTGCCGCGGACGCCGACGTCGGGATGGCCGCAGCCTGCTCGAAGCTCATGCCGGACGGCTTGCGGACGAGCTTGTCCTCGTCGGCCCGAGCGTACTCGGCGCACGCGCCGGACGACGGCCAGCTGCAGCAACCGAAGACCTCGTCACCCGGCGCGAACCGGGTCACGGACCGGCCGGTCTCCTCGACCGTCCCGGCGATGTCGAACCCCGGCACGCCGAGCTTCGGCCCGCGCAGGCCGCTCGTGAACCGAACCGGGAATGGTGAGCCCCGGACGCCGAACACATCGCCGATGTGGAGCCCTGCGGCGTGGACGCGCACGAGCACGTCCCCGTCGCCGATCCCCGGCCGGTCGATCTCCCGGCTGACGAGCACCTCCGGCCCGCCGTACCGCTTGTGGACGATTGCCTGCACCGATCTCTCCTGTTGATCTCGCGTGGTAAGCTTATGGCATAAGCATATGGCATAAGCTATGATGCTGTCAAGGGCTGCCGAGGAGAACGTGGATGACAGGCCGTAGGACCCGGAAGCGCTCGCCGCTCAGCCGCGACCGCGTGCTGCGGGCCGCCCTGGAGCTGGCCGACGAGGGCGGCATCGGGGCGCTGACGATGCAGGCGATCGGCCGGCGGCTGGGCGTCGAGGCGATGTCGCTCTACCGGCACGTCCGGAACAAGGACGACATCCTCGACGGGATCGTCGACCTCGTGTTCGCCGAGATCGAGCTGCCGGCGGATCGCTCGAGCTGGCGCCTGGTGCTCCGCGCGCGATCGATCTCGACCCGCGCTGCCCTGCGGCGCCATCCCTGGGCGATCACCCTCATGGAGTCGCGCATGGCGCCCGGCCCGTCGAACCTCCGCAGCCACGATGAGATGCTCGCCGTCCTGCTCGACGCTGGGTTCTCCGCGGCCATGGCGACGCACGCCTCCAACCTAGTCGACAGCTACGTCCTTGGGTTCGCCCTCCAGGAGACGAGCTTCCCGTTCAGCAACGCGGAGGAGCTGGCGGCGGTGGGCGAGGAGCTGCTCGCCCAGGTGCCGGGGGACGAGTACCCGAGCTTCGTGCGCGTCGGGGCCGAGCTCCTCGCGTCCGGCTTCGACTACGCCGCCGAGTTCGAGTACGGGCTGGACCTCATCCTCGACGGGATCGCGCGGGCCCTCGAGTCAACTGTCTCGGACGCTGGGTCGCCAATCCAGGTGTGATTCCCATGGACACTGCCGACAAGGGTGTCCCTGGGGACCTGGCCAGCGAGCGCGGGGCGAATTCGCTCGCGAATGCATGAGTCGACGCAATCCGCGAGGGCCACGAGGCGCTCGTCGGAGGCGGCACCGTGCCCTCGTGGCCACGCGCGGCACCCTAACTCCCCGTCCTCAGTCGTCCCAGCGGACCCGGACGCGCTGCCGGATGCCGGGCAGCGGCATGGACGCAGCCTCCGCCTCCACCGCCTCGCGCTCCGCGCGCGAGAGCCGACGCCATACGTCGATCGTGACGTCGGCCTTCGCGCGTCTCCACGTCCCGACGATCTGGCCCTCCACGAGGACGGCGCCAGGCCAGACTCGGGTGGTCCAAAGCTCGCGACGGTGGTCGGAGTCCGGGACCAGGAGCTCCCGATCGGCTCCCTGCAGGAGGAAGTACGCGTCCCCGCTCGGGAGAAGCCGCGCGGACGCAGCCGGTCCGCCCGGGGCGCGGAATGCCGGCTCGTCGCGGCTCAGGATCCAGCGCATCGCCGACGGGCGTTCGGACCGGCGTCAGCGACTCGGCGAGCGCGTCGAAGGCGGCGCGGCCGGCCGCCGCCGGCCGGATCCCGGCCCACTGGGCGAATGCCGCGGGCGTTGCCGGACCGAAGACGTGCAGGTATCGGCGCGCGAGCTCGAGGCGCGCGTCGCGGGGTTCGACGCCCGGCGGCGGCACGGTCCAGACGGTGGGCCGACGTGCCCCGTCCCACCGGATCAGCACCGTGCCGGTCGGCGCGGCGTACCGCAGCCGGTTCGGGTGCTCGCCGAGCCCGCGCCCCGCCTCGCGGTAGGCCATCGTTCCGCCGTCGAGGAAGAGCATGCAGCCGGCGGGCGAGATCGTCTGCTTCGCGTCGCCCCTCCGCGTCGTCGGGGAGCCGCCCGAGGGAGAAGACCGCGAGGTCACGCGCAGCGACGACGTAGGCGCTGTACCGCGGCCCCCACAGCTGCACGAGCGACGGGTCGTCCCACGTGTCCGGTCCGGTCCCGTGGAGTCGGGCATGGATCGACAGGACGGCCGCGCGCGGCATGCTGTCCTGCAGGCCCGCCCAGGCCGCGCGCCTGAGCGACGTCGGGCCAGGTGGCAGGCGCTCGTCGAGGGCACCGACGGCCCGTCGGTAGGTGAGGACGTGCTCGCGCGTCAGGTCGAGCCGAGCGCGCGTCATGGCTACGGCAGCAGGACCCCGATCGCCTCGAGCGGAACCGGGCTGGACGCGAGGAGGACCTCGGCCGCTGCCCGAACCTTCGGCGCGACCGACGCCACGTACGCCCGGGCAATGGGCTTCTTGTCCTCGGCGGCGCTGGTGTCGCGAAGCATCAGCCAGCCGCCGGCGACCCAGATCGCCATCTCGACCAGGTCCACGGCGTAGTAGTCCACGCGGTCGCGCTCGGGCAGCGCCTTCAGCGCCCCGGTGGCCTGGTCCAGGAGCCCGGTCAGCTCGGACAGGATTGCCCTCTCGGTGGCCATGTCGGCCGGGTACTCGGCGGCCTGCCACTCGGCCAGCAGCGGATCGAGCGACCGGTTCAGCAGCTTGCCGATGGCCGCGACCACCTGCAGCTGGCTCGTGCCCTCGTAGATGTTGGTGATGCGGACGTCCCGGAACAGGCGCTCGATGTTGAACTCGCGCATGTAGCCCGCGCCGCCGTGGACCTGCATGGCCTGGTAGCAGACCCGGTTGCCCATCTCGGTGGCGCAGTACTTGATCATCGGGGTCAGGGTCTCGGCCAGGGCCTGGGCCTGCTTGTGGCGGGCGCGGATCGCCGGGTCCGTCTCCGAGCCACCCTCTTCGAGGGCCCGCTCGTGGACCTTCCACAGGTCCACCCAGCGTCCCGTCTCCGCAAGGAGGGTCCGCGTGGCTTCCAGGTCCACCCGCATCGAGAGCAGCAGCCGGCCCACGGCCGGCAGGTTCCGGATCGGCCTCCCGAACTGGATGCGCGCGCGCGAGTACTTGTCGGCCTCCCGGTAGGCGGCTTCCGCGATGCCCAGGGCCTGGGCGGCAACGGCCAGCCGGGCCCCGTTCATCAGGTTCATGGCGTAGCGCATGAGCCCGAAGCGACGCTTGCCGATCAGGATGGCCGGGGTGTTGGCGTACTGGATCTCGCACGTCGGCGACGCGTGGATCCCCATCTTGTTCTCGATGCGCCGGATCCTGACCGTGTCGTCGCGCTCGACCAGGAACATGGAGAGGCCGCGGGCGTCGGTGGATCCCTCCTCGCTGCGGGCCAGGACCAGCGACACGTCGGCCAGCCCGTTGGTGATGAAGCGCTTGACGCCGTTGAGGTGCCACTGACCGGTGGCCTCGTCGAGGGTTGCTCGCGTCGCCACGGCCCCCAGGTCCGAGCCGGCGTCCGCCTCGGTCAGGACCATGGCCCCGGACACCTCGCCGCGCGCGAAGCGGGGCAGGACGCGAGCCTTCGTCTCCGCGTCGCCGTACTCCTCGATCAGGGAGGCGATCTCCTGGAGGCCGTACACGGTCATAAGGCCGCTCTCCGCGCGCGCCACGACCTCGACCAGCATCTGGTAGATGGACTCGGGCAGGTTCAGGCCCCCGTACTCGCGCGGGAGCATGGCCCCGAAGAGCTCGGCCTGGCGCAGGGCCTCGATCGCGGCCAGGGTGGGTGCCGCGTAGGTGACCTCGCCGTTGTCGTAGTGGGCGCCTTCCTCGTCCGCCTCCGCGGCCCGGGGCGCCACGCGCTCGCCGCAGACTTCGCCTAGGACGTCGAGCACGATGCGGTAGCTGTCCTTGGCGTCGGCGTAGTTGCGCGGGGCGGTGGGGTGGACGCGCGACTCGGCGTAGCCCTTCTCCTTGAGCTCCAGGACCTCGCGCAGGTCGAGCTGCTCGAGGCGGAACTGCAGGTCCGGGTTGTCGAGGAAGAAGTTCTCGCTCACTCGGCTTCTCGCTGGTCCATAGCGCGCTCGCGCAGGGCCTTGATGATCATGGGCAGGACCTCCCCGGCGTCGCCCACGATGCGGTAGTGCGCGACCCCGAACATCGGCGCGTTCGGGTCGGTGTTGATCGCGATGATCTTGGACGACTGGTCCATGCCCGCCCGGTGCTGGATGGCGCCAGAGATGCCCGCGGCGATGTAGAGGCGCGGCCGGACGGTCGTGCCGGTCTGGCCCACCTGGTGGTCGCGGCCGATCAGCCCCGCGTCAACGGCGGCGCGCGAGGCGCCGACCTCTCCACCGAGCAGGTTGGCCAGGTCGCGCAACAGGGCGAACTCCTCGGCGTCGGAGATGCCCGCGCCGCCGGATACGATGACAGCCGCGTCCTTGAGCTTGACGGTGGAAGGCCGGACCTGCCGGCTCAGGACCTCGAGGGCGAAGTCACCAGGCTCGAACTCGGGCGCCACCGCCTCCACGACCCCGGTCCGGCCGGGGTCCGCGGCGGGCATGTGCATGACCCCCCCCCGGACCGTGGCCATCTGGGGCCGCGTGCGCGGGTTGACGATCGTGGCGACCAGGTTGCCGCCGAAGGCGGGTCGGATCTGGTACAGGAGGTTCCTGTAGGTCCTGTCCTCGCGCTTGACGTGGTAGTCGCCGATCTGCAGGTCGGTGCAGTCGGCGGTCAGGCCGCAGCGCAGGGCGCTCGCGACGCGCGGCGCGAAGTCCCGGCCGTTGGGCGTGCCGCCGACCAGGAAGATCTCCGGCTTGCGCCTGCGCGCCTCGCTGATCGCCACCCGCGCGTAGGGGAGGGTGCGGTACTGGGCCAGCTCCGGGTGGTCGGCCAGCAGGACGCGGTCGGCGCCGTGGCGGATGACGTCCCGGGCCAGCTCCTCCACGTGGTGCCCGCAGAGCAGGCCCACCACCTCGTAGCCCAGCTGATCGGCCAGGTCGCGGGCCCGGCCGGTCAGCTCCAGGCTCACATCGGCGATCCGGCCGTCCGTGTGCTCGATGAATACCCAGATGCTCTTCTGCTCGGTCATGGCCGCCTACCCGACGATGTACTCGTGGACCAGCTCCGCCACCATGGCCGCGATGGCCTCGGGGGTGGGCTGGACCGTCCTGCTCTCGGTGCTCTCCAGGACCACGAAGTTGACCTTGTGGACCTGGGTCGGCGAGCCGGCCAGACCGATGCTCTCGGCGGTGGCGCCGATGTCGTCCGCCGTCCAGACCGGGATCTCGAGGTCGTGGGCCCGCACGTATTCCTCGAGGGCCGCCTGCGTCTCGAACTCGGGCCACCGCTGATGGAGCTCGGCGAGCTCGCCCGAGGTTGCGGCCAGCTTGAGCGCGATCTGCCGGCGGACCGACGGCGGGCGGGGCGTGTTGGCCGTGCCCACGACGGTCAGCAGGCACGGCATCTGGCAGCGGACGATCTCCGAGCCGGAGTCCAGCGCGCGCTCGGCGGTGATCCGGCCGTCGGCGATCTCCAGGATGGACTCCGCGTACGTGATCTGGGGGATGCCCAGCTTCTCTGCCGTCTGCGGGCCAACCTGGGCCGTGTCGCCGTCGATGGCCTGGCGCCCGGCCAGGACCAGGTCGTAGCCGCCGAGCTTCTCGATCGCCTTCTGCAGGGCGAGCGAGGTGGCCAGGGTGTCGGCTCCGGCGAACCTGCGATCGGTCAGCAGGACGACCCTGTCCGCCCCGCGCCAGAGCGACTCGCGCAGGATGTTGGCCGCCTTGGGTGGGCCCATCGTGATCACGGTGACCGTCCCACCGTGACGCTCCCTGACCTGGAGGGCCATCTCGAGGGCGTTGAGGTCCTCCGGGTTGAAGATGGCCGACAGGGCGTTACGGTTCATCGTGCCGTCTTTGGTCATCACGTCGCCGGTGATGTTGTGCGTGTCAGGCACCTGCTTGACCAGGACCACGCAGTGGATCGGTCTGGCGTCCGTCATCCAAGTCTCCGGAGGTCGCCGGCCAGCGCCGGCAATGGGTGTCGCGGCCCTCGGGTTGCGGACGCCTCCCGGGTGGCGGAAGTGGTTCCGGGCGTCCTTCGCATTGCGGTGAAGGATAGCCGCGGGCAGGTCGGGTCGTTCCCCGTCGCGGCCGGGATCCTCGTCGCCGCCGGGCAGAAGGTCCCGTCGCTGCACTGGCATGCCGAGGGGCCCCGGTCGCCGACCGGGGCCCCTGGCGGAGCCTTGCTCCGGAACCGGGCGCGTTCCGCGCGCGGTTCCCGGTCCTCGTTCAGCCGTGGCCGTGGCCGTGGCCGTGGCCGTGGTGATGCTTGAGCCAGTAGCTGCCGTCCCAGTACCAGACACTCTGGTCGGCGTTGGCGGTCACGACGACCCTGAGGTGGAGCCCGGCAAGGCGTCCCGTCCCGTTCCTGAACGTGCAGATCGCGTCGACGTCGCTGCTCCAGACACAGGCGCCCGTCGTGCTGCCGTTCCGGATCTTGATCATCGCCTTCACCACGTTCCCGGTCTGGCTGAGGTAGTGGACCTCGGTGCCGGGCGGGAACAGCCTGAAGCTGGAGTGCTGGATGGTGCAGACGTAGCCGAGGGGGTCAGCGACGGGGTCGGACGACGGGCCACAGGTCTTGTCGAGGTAGAAGTTGTCGTGGCTGAAGCGGTACGTCCCGTCCCAGTGCCAGCCCCTGAAGACGCCCGCCTGGGGCGTGACGACCACCGAGGCGGTGAACCCGGTGAGCTTCCCGGTCCCGCCCGTGAAGGTGGCCACGCCGAGCCCGGCCGCGAGATCGAGGTGAACGTGGCCGAACGCCACGTCGCCCGGGCCCGGAGGATCGAGGGTGATGTCCGTCTCGAGCACCGTTGATCCCACTCCCAGCGCCTGCTCGTAGACGACCTTCGAGCCGACCGGGATCGCCGCGAGGTTCGAGGACGTGATCGTGCAGAAGCCACCGGCGAGGCGCGTGTACTCCGAGCACTCCTTCGTGATGTGGAGGTCCCTGCTGTGCGATGAGCCCCCCGAGGCTGCCGCGGCCGAGGGGGCGAGCAACGCGAGCGCGGCGATCGTGGCCGTGACAAGGAGCAGTCGCTTCGTGGGATGCATGGTCTGTCCTCCAGCGTGACGACGGTTGGATCGATCGTTGCTCGATCGGGTCGGGACCACCCCGACGGTGCGTTCGATGAGGGTGTCTGCGTCGTCGCTCACCGCCTCTCCGGAGCCATGTCGCCCCCTCGGGTCGATTGGGGCCAGCTTCCGCGCCGTGACCGTTCTGATGGCATGGCCCTCCTTGATCGTTGCCTGCAACGCGAGGCGAGATCGCACTCGCCTGGACGACATCCCCGCTCCGGGGGTCGACGTGGTCCTGGGCGGCGGTCAGTCGCCCGCCCCGGCCGGGCTGAACGTGGCGGTCGTCGGGTCGTAGGTCTCGGCGGTGGCGAGCGGGGCCGGGTCGCCATACCCGCCGGTCACGAGGATCCGGCCGTCGGCGAGCAGGCGTGGCGCTGCCGTAGGTGCGCCGTTCCGCCATCGAGCCGGTGGCGGTGAAGGTGCCGGTCTTCGGGTCGTACAGCTCGGCCGAGGCGAGGAATTGGGGGTTGTTCGCGTAGACCCGGCCGTTGGGGCAGCCTCCTGCGACCAGGACGCGACCGTCTGAGAGCAGGGTGGCGGTGTGGTAGACGCGTCCGTCGATCATCGCGCCGGTCGCGGTGAAGCTGCCCGTCCTCGGGTCGTACAGCTCGGCCGAGGCGAGGCTGGTCACCCCGCTGTCGATGATGCCTCCGGTGACCAGGACACGTCCGTCGGCAAGCAGGGTGGCGGCGTGATAGCCGCGACCGGCCACCATGGAGCCGGTCTCGCTGAACGTGCCGGTCTTCGGGTCGTACAGCTCGGCCGAGGCGAGATACGGGCCAGCGTTCGTCCAGGCGGCGGGGTCGCCCCCGGCGATCAGGACGCGGCCGTCGGCGAGCAACGTGGCGGTGTGGAAGCCGCGGGCGGTCTTCATCGACCCGGTGGGGCTGAACGTGCCCGTCCCGGGGTCGTACAGCTCGGCCGAGGCGACGCCGTGGTCGCCGACGTCGTTGCCCCCGGAGATCAGAACACGGCCGTCGGAGAGGAGGGTCGCGGTGTGGTCCTCGCGGGTCGTCGTCATCGAGCCGGTCGGGCTGAACGTGCCCGTGTTCGGGTCGTACAGCTCGGCCGAGGCGAGGTAGGAGCCCTCGACGGCCCAGCTCGCGGGGCCGCCCCCGGCGATCAGGACGCGTCCGTCCGGGAGCAGGGTCGCCGTGTGCAGGCCGCGAGCAGTCGCAAGCGAGCCAGTCGGACTGACCCTGTCGGTCGCGGGGTCGTACAGCTCGGCTGCGGCTCGGGAAATGTCGTTGGCATCGTAGCCCCCGACCACCAGGACGCGACCGTCGGCAAGCTCTGTGGACGTGTGGATCTGTCGCCCGCCGGGTTGCGCCGTGGGCGTCGGGCTGGGTCCAGGCGACGGCGTCGGGGACGGCTCGGCGGGACTGGCGCTGGCACCGGGCGTCAGGCCCGGGCCGCCGATCCTGGATGGGCCGGGGCCGAGCACGAGGAGCGCGCTGCCGATCGCGAGCACGCCGATGACGGCGGCCGCGGCGAGCAGGTTCATCGTCGAGAAGCGCTGCGGCATGCGTACGTCGCGCCGGTCCCTGACGAGCCAGCCGGGGCGCTGGCGCGTGGCACCCACGCGCTCGATGCTTCGCTGCGAGCAGCCCGTCGGGGGCGACCCGGGTGGCTGTCTCGTCGAACCACGAGCCGAGCCTGCGGTCGAAGTCGCGGTCGGCGGTCATCGGACGGTCTCCACGGCGAGATGGCCGACGCTCCGCGCGTCGGCCTCGAGCTCCGCGCGCAGCGCGGACGTGGCGCGGTTGAGCCGCGACTTGATCGTCCCGGCGGGGACGGCAAGGGCGTGGGCCGCCTCGTCGTCGGAGAAGCCGAGGTAGTGGTGGAGGACAAGGACGGCCCGGTGCTCCGGGCGCAGCCGGCGGAAGCCCCGCTCGAGGGTGTCGCGGTCCTCGACCCCGCGCGCCGTGTCCGGGTGGCTCGGGATCTCGAGGACCTGGACCGTTCTCGCGGCTCGGCGTCGCTCGCGGTTCGCCTCGCGGTAGACGCACCGGACCAGCACCCGGCGCAGCCAGGCGTCGAAGCCGTCGAGGTCGCGGAGCCCCCGCAGGTCACGCCAGGCGAGGACGAGCGCCTCCTGGACCGCGTCGTCGGCGAGGTCGCGGTCGCGCAGCATGAGCTGGGCGATGTTGAACAGGCGGCCGATGCGATCGGCCGCGAGGGTCGCGAACGCGTCGCGATCGCCCCCGCGGGCTCTCTCGACGAGGTCTCGCTGCATGGCGTGCCTCGCGTGAGCCGGCATCATGCGCCGGTTGCGCCTCATTGGGAACGGGCGCGGTCGATTCGTTCCATCTTCGTCCGCGCCCGAAATCCTCGGCCGGCCCGATGTTGCCAGCCCGCGTAACGGCGAGCAGTGCCGGCGGTCCGGGCGCCCGTACCGATGGCGGGTCCGGGGTGACGTGTGGGGCATCGCCGGCCCGCGTCAGGGGTGCCAAGGTCTGCCCGACGACCCGGCCGGTCCGCGGTCGCGTACGACCCGCGGCGACCCGACGGCTCTATCCCCGGCAGGTCGCCCGAAGACCGCGAGACGACATGGCAAGCAGGACCGCGGGCGCGGCGAACCTCACCGACGCCAGCCTCGACAGCGCGTTCCACAAGGCGATCGTGGACAACCTCGCCGACGGGGTCTATTACGTCGACCGCGAGCGGCGGATCACCTACTGGAACCACGGCGCGGAGGCGCTCACCGGCTATCCGGCCGAGGCGGTGGTCGGCCGCCACTGCTTCGACAACCTCCTCAAGCACGTCGACGACGAGGGCCACGGGCTGTGCCACGACGGCTGCCCGCTGGCGGCCACGATCCGCGACGGCGAGAAGCGACAGTTCGAGGTCTGGCTCCGGCATCGCGACGGCTCGCGGCGGGCCGTCCGCGTTCGCACGGCGCCGATCGTCGAGAAGGGCCGGGTCATCGGCGCCGTCGAGGTCTTCGACGACGCCGCGAGCCTCCGTGCGGCACGCGACGAGGCGGCTTCCGCGCGGCACGACGCGCTCACCGACGAGCTGACGGGCATGCCGAACCGGCGGCTCCTCAATGTCATGCTCGCGGCCCGCCTCGAGGACGTCTCGCGCTACGGCACGTCTGTCGGGCTGCTCATCGCCGACGTCGACCACTTCAAGGGCGTCAACGACCGACACGGCCACCCGCAGGGGGACGCCGTCCTCCGGGCGGTCGCCTCGACCCTCCAGGGAGCGATCCGGTCCGCCGACCTCGCCGCCCGGTGGGGCGGCGAGGAGTTCGGCGTGATCCTGACGCACGCTGCCGAGCAGGACGTCCGCGAGGTCGCCGAGCGCCTGCGGGTCCTGGTCGCGGCAACCGAAGTGCCCGCGGAGGACGGCGGTCACATCGCCGTGACGATCAGCCTGGGTGGGGCCATCGCGCAGCCAGGCGACACCCCTGGCACGCTCCTCCACCGCGCCGACGGGGCCCTGTACGTGGCGAAGTCAACCGGACGCAACCGCGTCGTGCTGGCCGGCGTCGACACCTGAGCGTCAAGGTCGTGGCCTGACGGTCCCGCCCAGCTGGACCGTGCGAATCGTCCCGCACAGAAGGCCCGGCCCCCCGTCGGCGTCGGACAGGCGGTAGGCCCACCCGGCATCGTCGCGCCACGCCTCCGACACGAGCGCCTGACCGGGCCCCGCCGGACGGAGGTACTCGAGCCGGTACGTTCGGTGCGCCGCAACGGTGGCAGCGGCGCCGGCCGGGCCCGTCGCCGCCACGGCCTCGTCGAGCCAGTCGAGGTAGACGCCGTTGTTCGCGTGGTTCATCGGGTCGAGCTCGCGGAGGCGCGGCGTGAAGCGGATCCGCACGGCGCCCGGCGGGGTCGGCGGGAGGTCGACGCGGACCGGGGCGAAGGGACCCGGCCCGTCGATCGGCGCGTGCTCGAACTCGGCGGGGATGCGGACCGGGGCCCGGCCGTCGGTCATCGCCCAGTCGATCACGACCACGGCGCGCAGGTCGTCGGTCGGTCCCGACACCGCCGTCTCGCGGCGGGCGAGGACCTTCCGGTAGCCGGTCAGCCGCGTCGTGACCGTGACGGTGTCGCCGTCCCGGATCGGGGCGAGCATCCGCGCCTCGACGGCGCGAACCAGCCACGCGACGCCCTTCTCGCGATACCAGGCGCGCGGGAAGCCAAGCGCCTCGGAGTGGCGCCAGGCGACGTCCTGGACGTAGCCGAGCAACGCCGAGCCGCGCAGGATGCCCTGCGGCGTCGCCTCGTCGAAGCGCACCCGGTAGTCCGCCGCGTGGCGGAGCGACAGGTTGGGGTCGACCGGGCTCATCGCGCCTTCCGGCCCGCGAGGGCGTCGAGCGCCTCGAGGGTGACGACGACGGTGCCCTGTTTCGGCGCCGTCTGCTGCGCCAGGCGCACGGCACAGCTGGTCCGCACGTCGTAGACGACCAGGCCGACGCGCAGGGTCGCCTCCTCGTCGGCGGCGTGACGCCGCGCGTCGTCGAGCTGGTTGAGGACGTCGGCGTTGATCCCGCGGGCACCCCACTTGCAGTCCCATGCCTCCGCGCGCCCGGCGACCTCCACCGTCACGTCGTACGGATGGATCTCGGCAGCGACGCCGTCGAAGAGCACCCGACGCTCGCGCCGGACCGCGGGCCCGGCTGCCTCCCCGGCCGCGGCCCCGCCCGCGGCCCCGACGCGACGCCGCACGAGGGCCTGGGTCAGCTCCTCGACGAACGCGCCGCGGTACTGCGAGCGCGCCTGCTCGCCGCGGCCGGCGACCTCCAGGCTGGCCGCGAGGATCGCCTCGGCGCGGTCGCGCTCCGGCGCGTCGGGGCCCAGCACGGTCGGGAAGATCGCGCGCCAGGCGGCCGGGTCGGTCGACTCGCCGTTCATGACGGCGCGCGCCATCAGGCGCTGCGGGTACGTCGCGTCGGCCGCCAGCGTGGCCAGCCGGCCGACGAGCGGGTCCGCCTGGATCCCGGCGTAGACGACGGCGCGGGCGTCCTTCGCCGCATCCTGGAAGCGCATCGGATCAGGCCCGCGCGGCGGAAGCGCCCGCCGCAGCGGCGTCGAGAGCCGGGCCGAGGGCCAGCTCCACGACCGCCGGGAAGGTCGAGAGCCAGTCGATCGCCCGGTGCGGATCGTCGATCCGGGCCGTCTCGGCGCAGGCGGCTGCGACCGCGGCACCGCGGTCGGGAGCAAGGGCTGCGCCGGTGTCCGGCCCGGCAGCGGCCCGAAGGCGTGCGCGCCCCGCGTCGGCCAGGGCGGTCACGTACGACCACTCGTCCTCGATCGTCTCACCGAGCACGGCCAGTGCGTCGAGCGCGGCCAGCGCGGCATCGAGCGCCGCCCCCCTGGACGGGATCGGCTCGCTCTGCGTGACCGGGGCGGGTTCGGGCATCCCGGCAAGCGTAGCGCCGCGGGCGACCTGGTGGCGGGCGGGCGGAGCGGGAGTGGCGCCGGGCGGAGCGGGAGTGGCGGTTGTGCCGCGCCAGGGCGCGACACAGGCCGCGATCAGGCGGCTCGCGGGCCGCCGCGGCGCTCCTGGTCCCTGGCGGCCAGCTCTGCCCTGGTCGCGATCTCCTCGAGGCGTCGATGGCTCTTCGCGTCCCAGGAACCCGAGTAGACCTTGACTGCGGCATGCCGAAGCCGGGTTGCCTCGCTCCGGCCGCCGAGCCGCTCGAGCGTCTCCACGGAGTCGAGGACACGCCGGTAGACGCGCGGCAGGATCTCGGCGATGGACGCTTCGGGATGCATGGCCGGAGCGTCGCCCTCGGCACCGGGTCGCGGCCATCCCCCGAAGGTACGGGAGTCGCGGCTCAGTCGCCGGAGTGTGCCCGGGAGCGGATCTCGAAGCGCGCCGCCTCGCCGCCGGCGCGGCCCCAACGCGGGATCACCCGGTCCACCCGGGCATCCATGGGCCCGCGAGCCAGCTCGAGGAGCAGCGTCTCGAGGTCCTCCCGCGGCCCCTCGGCCACGCAGCGGACGGAGCCGTCCGCCTCGTTGGCGACCCAGCCTCGCAGTCCCAGGCGGAGCGCGGCGTCGAGGACGAACCAGCGATAGCCAACCCCCTGGACGCGACCGATCACGGTCGCGTCGATCCGGGCGGCGTCCGGGTCGCGGCGCTCCTCGCCGACCGGGCCGCCGATCGGCTCGCTCATCGCGTCGGGATCGCCGGCTCGAGGCGGGGCCAGGCCAGGACCAGGACGTCCACGAGCAGCTCCGGGTTGGCGTTCGCCTCCAGCAGCTCGGCGGAGCGCGCCAGGCGGCCGGCAAAGGCCGCCGGGGCACCGTGCGGCATCCGGGAGGCGACCGCCTCGAGGTCGTCGAGGAGCGCCGGATCGCGGACCGAGGCCCGTGATCCGGCGGCGACGACGGCGACGTCGCGGGCGACGGCCGTCCACGTGGCCAGGAGGGCGGCGGCGGCGAGGCGGCGCTCCGCCGGGGTGCCGCGCGCCGGACGGGCGTCGGGGTCGGCGTCAACGGTCCCCGCGTCGGGCGAGGCCAGCGCGGCGAGGGCGGCAGCCGGCGCGCCACCGAGGCGGGCCAGGTCGGCCGACCTGGCGAGGAGCTCCCGCCCGGCGAGCAGCCGCTCGGCCGTCCCCAGCGCGGCGAGGTCCAGCAGCGACCGGGCCACCTCCTCGCGGGCCGCGACCGCCTCCGGAGCGACGGCCAGGGCAAGGGCGAGGCCGGGCCGCCCGTCGGCGAGGCGAGCAAGGCGGGCCGAGCGGGGCGGCTCGACGCCGTGCTCGGCGAGCAGCTCCTCCATGGCCCGGATCCCGACCGGACCCAGGCGCAGCACCGCGGTCCGCGAGCGGACGGTCGGCAGCAGCCGCTCGGGCTCGTCGGCGCAGAGAATGAGGGTGGCGCTCGCCGGCGGTTCCTCGAGGGTCTTGAGGAGGGCGTTCTGGGCGTCCTCGTTCAGGCGGTGGGCGCCCTCGACGAGCGCGACGCGTCGCGCTCCCTCGACCGGGAGGCGCGCGAGCTCCCGGAGGAGGTGGCGGACCGTCCCCGGCTCGGGATCCGCCGGGTCGCCGATTCGCACCTGGAGGCCGGGTCCCTCGGGCACGAGCCGGTGGAGATCCTGGTGCTCGCCGGCGTCGATGAGCCGGCACGAGCGGCAGCTGCCGCACGGCCGGCTGACCGGCTCGGCCGCGTGGCACAGGAGGCCCGCTGCCAGGTCGAGCGCCAGCGTCGTCTTGCCGACGGACCCGGGGCCGACGAGCAGGAGCGCCTGCGGGGCGCCGACCTCGAGCATCCGCTCCACGGCGGCGACGGCCACGGGCTGGCCGCGCGTCGCGAACCGCGTGCTCCCGGGTGTCCGCAGCCGGGGTCCCGGCCGCGGGCGCGGCGGGACCTCGGCGGGCTGGCGGCCGCGGGAGCGCGCTGCCGGCATCGACGCAGGCTCGGGACCGGGCGTTCCGGGGTCAGGCCCCCTCGGCCGGTGCCGGCTTGCGGGTGCGCGGCTTGCGGGCCGGCGCCTCCGCTGCCGGAGCCGACGCCTCGGCGGCCGATCCCGCGGCGGCCGGCTTCCGGGTGCGCGGCTTGCGGGCCGGCGCCTCCGCTGCCGGAGCAGCATGGGCCGACACCTGGACGGGCGCCTCGGCGGCCGATCCCGCGGCGGCCGGCTTCCGGGTGCGCGGCTTGCGGGCCGGCGCCTCCGCTGCCGGAGCAGCATGGGCCGACACCTGGACGGGCGCCTCGGCGGCCGATCCCGCGGCGGCCGGCTTCCGGGTGCGCGGCGTGCGGGCCGGCGCCTCCGCTGCCGGAGCAGCATGGGCCGACTCCTGGACGGGCGCCTCGGCGGCCGGCTTGCGGGTGCGCGGCTTCCGGGCCGGCGCCTGCGCTGCCGGTGCCGGGGCGTCCTGGCGGGCCAGCTTCTGGGCCAGCTGGGCGCGCAGGAGCTCCTCGAGCTCCGGAGGCACCTCGCTCCACGGCTCGGCGGAGGTCCGCCGCTCGGGAGCGCGGTCGCGCATGGGCGCCTGCTGCGGGGGGCGCGGCGGACGCTGGCCGCCCCGCTGGCCGCCGCCCTGGCCGCCACCCGGCCGGCTGCGACCCGCCGGCTCGGAGAGGCGGCTGGTGCCACCCCTGCCGTAGCGCTCGCGATCGACCGCAGCGGCGTAGGCGCCGCCGCGGCCGCGCTGGCCGCCGCGCTGCCCGACCGCTGGCCGCCGCGCTGGCCGCCCCGGCGCTCGGCGAGCAGGTACTCCGGGATCGCCGGCTCGTCGTCGTACTCCTCGTCGTCGCCCGGCGTCGCGGCACGCGGTGCGCTGGGAACGCCGATCTGGGAGTCCCACACGGACCCGAACGCGGCCGGTCGCGGCGCGGGACGCGCCGGCTCCCCGACTTCCTCTTCCTCTTCCTCCTCGTCCTCCGCGAGCTCCTCGTCGGTCACGGGAGCGCCGTCGGCCGTGACCTGCTCGGTGCCCCGGCCACGACCGCGACCGCGGCCCCCGCGACGTCGGCGGCGGCGGTGCGTGCCGGTGCCGTCCTCGGCCATCTCGCCCTCGGCGTCGCCGACCTCGACGGCCTCACCGGCCACGAGATCCTCGGCTTCGTCCTCGACCGCGACGGCTTCCTGCTCCGCGAGTCGCGCGGCGGCGGCCTTCGAGAGCTTCTCGCCGGGCAGCGCCACCAGGGCGCCGCCACCGGCCGCGACGGGCACGACGGCAGGCTCCGCGGCGATCCTGCGACCTCGGCCGCGACCGCGACTGGTCCCTGCCGCCTCGGCGACGGGCTCCTCGACCCGCTCGGGTCGGGCGCGACCGCGCCCGCGGCCTCGACCGCGCCCGGTTCCCTCGGACTCCTTGTCGGGGACCTCGGTCATGGAGAGGTCCTCGTCGTCCGAGGCGACGCGCCGGCCGGAGACGGTGGAGCCCTTCTCGACCTTGGCGAGCTGGGTGATGTCGGTGAACTTGTCGGCGACCTCCATGAGGTCGGAGCTGGTGTTGCCGCGGAAGCTGATCACCTCGACCCGCACGCCGGTCTCCTGGACCGCGCGGATGGCCGGGGCGAAGTCGCCGTCGCCGGAGACGACGACCGCGACGTCGAGGTTGCGCGACGTCTTCATGAGGTCGACCACGAGCTCGATGTCGAGGTTCGCCTTCACCTTGCCGTCGCCGTACTTCCGGATGTCCTTGCTGACGACCTTGAAGCTGTTCCGCGCCAGGAAGGAATGGAAGTTGCGCTGGTTCTCGTTGTCCGGATCGAGGCCCGTGTACGCGTACGCGCGCACGAGGTCCCGGCCGGCGGTGGCCGCCTTCAGCAGGAGGACGTAGTCGATGTCCACCCCGGCCGCCTTGGCCGCGTAAAAGATGTTCGCCACGTCCACGAAGACGGCGACGTTCTTGCCCACTGGTACTCCTCAGTTGCTGCTTGCGCGGGCGCCGGTCGTCCGGCCTCCCGCCTGCCGGTCGCGCGAGTCGCGCGCCACGGCCTTCACCCCTTGGCGGCGGAGCCCCGGTCCGCCGTGATTCGACATTCGATGCGCTGGTCCGCCGGCCGGAAGCCGTGACGCTCCCACGCGGCCGGCGCGGAGCCGTCCGCGGGAGGCGTCGCCTCGACGACGGTGCATCCCTTGTTGCGTGCCGACCGGAGCAGCTCCTCCAGCAGGAGCCCGGTGACGCGTTCCTCGTCGTGGTGACCGTCGACCACGAGCAGGTCGATCGTCCCGACGTAGCCGCTGGAACGGACGGACGGCCGGAGCGCGAGGACCGCGACCCCCGCCGTCGTGCGGAGCGTCTCCGCGATCAGCACGCTCGCCTGCGGGAGGTAGACGAGCTGCCGGAGCAGGTCCGCGGCGTCGAGGGTCGCGGCGGTCGCCGCCGGCGCGGACGCGGCGACGAGCGCGACGATGCGCTCGACGTCGGTGATCCGTGCCGCCCGAACCTGGTATTCCACTCCGAGGGCTTGACCTCGCACAGGAGGGCGACCCCCGATTCGAGATCGGAGCTGGCGGTCGGGCTCGACCGGGCTCCGGCGTCTGGCGCCGCACCGGGGCGGGGAGCGCGCAATCGCGCTCGCCCGGCCACGCCGGGGCGCACGACGCCCGTATTGCATTCGGGTCGCCGTCGCCTAATATACGGCATCGCTCCACCTATGACGCACAGAGCGCCGGTCGGCCTCGACCCAGACGCGACCTCCCCCCCTGGAGGCGCGTCGCGCCCCCCGGGACGAGGAGTCGGAGGCGGCGCAGCGTCGGATCGGTTGGAGGGTCGCGTGGCCTGGGAGGGCCGCGCGGGAGGAATCGAGGAGGAGTCGCTGCTATGCGATACGCGAAGATCGGTGCCCTCGCGGGCGCCGTCGTGCTGGTGGCTGCTGCGTGCAGCTCCGGCAGCTCCGCCGCACCGGGCTCGGGCCGCGCCGCGCAGCAGCGCCGCGGCCAGCAAGGGCACCCTGAAGGTCGGCGTGGTGCTTCCGCTGTCGGGCGGCGCGGCCGCCGACGGGCAGCCGACGCTCAAGGGTGCGCAGCTCGCCGTCGACCAGGCCAATGCGGCCGGCGGCATCGGCGGCTACATGCTCGAGGTCCTTCCCCTCGACCACTCGGTCAACGGGAAGTACAACGAGCAGCAGGGCGCCCAGGACATGCAGACCCTCGTCGGCGACGCCGCCGTCATCGGCGTGATGGGGCCCTACAACTCCGCCGTCGCCAAGGTCCAGATCCCGATCAGCAACGACGCCGGCCTGCTCCAGTGCAGCCCGGCCAACACCAACGAGTCGCTGACCAAGCCCGAGTTCGGCGCGCTCGACTACCGCAAGAACTTCCCGGAGCGGATCAACTACATCCGCGTCGCAGCGACCGACGACATCCAGGGCCCGGCCATGGCGACGTACGCCTTTGACAAGCTGAGCCTGAAGAACCTGCTGATCGTCGACGACGTGACCACGTTCGGCAAGGGCGTCGCCGACAACTTCCAGAAGAAGTGGGAAGCGCTGGGCGGCACGGTCGCCGAGCGCGTGGGCGCCGGCCCGGACACGACCGACTTCAACGGGATCATCACGTCCGCCAAGGGCAAGAACCCGGACGGCGTGTACTACGGCGGCGTCGTCACCTCGGGTGCCGGCCTGCTCCTCAAGCAGATGCGCCAGCAGGGCCTGACCATCCCGTTCATGGGCCCTGACGGCATCGTCAACGGCCCCGGCGACGCCGAGGGATCCCTCATCGGGATCGCCGGCAAGGAGAACGCGGCCGGCTCCTACGGCACGGTCGCCGCGATCGGCGACTTCCCAGGCAGGGCCGACTTCGAGGCGGCCTTCATCGAGCACTTCAAGAACGACTCCACGTTCAAGACGCCCGGCGCGTACAGCGGACCCGGGCACGCGTGCACCACGGTCATCCTGAAGTCGCTCGAGGAGTTCCTCAAGGCCAACCCGGACGCCGACATGGCGGCCATCCGCGAGGGCGTCCGCGCCTACGCGGCCGATCCCTCGCACTCCTTCGACACGGTCCTCGGGGCTGAGTCGTTCGACGCGAACGGCGACACCAAGCTGCCGTTCATCTCGTTCTACACCGTCGATCCGGCGGCCAAGGACGGCATCGGCGACTGGGTCTTCAAGGAGCAGATCGACTTCGGGACGAAGTAGACCGTGTAGCTCGGAAGCCGGGGGGCGCGTGTCCCCCGGCTTCCCTATCCAGGGAGGAGAGGTCGCGGAGCTGCCATGACGACCAACGTGCTCGCTCCCCCGCCGAGCGCCCTCGGGCGGTTCCAGGCGCTCCACCTTGGGCCGTACCTCTTCTCGCTCGGGTTCGCCGTCGTCGCCTACCTGGTGATCGGGCCGGAGCAGTTCGTCAACGCCCTGACCATCGGCGCCATCTACGCCCTCGTCGCCATCGGCTACACGATGGTCTACGGCATCATCGAGCTCATCAACTTCGCCCACGGCGACGTCTTCATGGTGGGCGCCTTCTGCTCGATGTTCGTCCTGACGCGAGGTCCTGGGCCAGGACGGACCGATCAACGACCCGGTCACCCTGGCGGTGGTCCTGTTCATCGACTTCTCCGTGACGATGCTGGTCCTGGGCATCGCTCGGGACGTTCATCGAGCGCTTCGCCTACCGCCCGCTCCGCAACGCGCCGCGCCTGGCCCCCCTGATCACGGCCATCGGCGTCTCGTTCATCCTGCAGAACATCATCCAGATCATCTACGGGCCGTCGCCGATCAACACCCCGCAGGTCATCGATCCGAACGCGCGGGTGGACATCCTCGGGGTCAGCGTCGGCTGGGTGAACCTGTTCGTCATCGCGACGGCGCTCATCCTGATGGTCGCCCTCCAGCTGTTCGTCAGCCGGACGAGGATCGGCCGCGCGATGCGCTCGACGGCGCAGGATCGCCAGGCGGCCCAGCTCATGGGCGTCGACATCAACCGGACGATCGCGATCACGTTCTTCATCGGGTCGGCGCTCGCCGGCGCGGCCGGGGTGGTGCAGGGCCTCTACTTCGGCAACATCCAGTTCACGCTCGGCTTCCAGGCCGGCCTCAAGGCCTTCACCGCGGCCGTCCTCGGCGGCATCGGCAACATCACCGGCGCGGCGCTCGGCGGCTTCCTGATCGGCTTCGTGGAGGTCATCGCGGCGGCCCTCGGGTACTACGTGTGGGGGCAGGCGCTGGTATTCGGCGTGCTGATCATCACGCTGGTCTTCCGGCCGTCCGGCCTGCTCGGGCAGCAGCTGGGAGAGCGGGCATGAGCGCCGCGCTTCAGCAGCCCACCGCCCCGGCGGCCGGCGCACCCGGCCTGCGCAGCCGGCTCGCCGACTTCTCGGGGCGTCATCGCTCGACGACCGTCCTCGCCGGCATGGCCATCGTGGCGGTCGTCCTGCCCATGGTCGCGCTGCTTCCGCCGTTCAACAGCTTCAGCGGCATGAACGTCTGGATCGACGGCTTCACCATCGCCGGCATCTTCGTGCTCCTGGCGCTGGGCCTGAACATCGTCGTCGGCCTGTCGGGCCTGCTGGACCTGGGCTACGCGGCGTTCTTCGCGATCGGCGCCTACACCTACGCGTTCGCCGCCTCGCCGTTCACCGGCAACGACTTCCCGTTCTGGCCGATGCTGATCGTGGGCGCCCTCATGGCCGCCACCTTCGGCATCCTGCTGGGCGCGCCGACGCTGCGCCTGCGGGGCGACTACCTGGCCATCGTGACGCTGGGGTTCGGCGAGATCGTGCCGATCGTCATCCTCAACTCCAGCAAGTACACCGACGGCCCCAACGGCATCGGCGGGATCTCGCCGCCGAGCATCGGCGACTTCACGTTTCCCACGACGGGCAACCCCTGGCCGTTCTACCTGACGATGATCGCCCTGATCACGGTGTCGATGATCCTGATCTACCGGCTCCAGGATTCCCGGCTCGGGCGCGCCTGGATGGCGATCCGCGAGGACGAGCTGGCCGCGGCGGCGAACGGCGTGAACACGGTGACGACGAAGCTGCTGGCGTTCGCGCTCGGCGCCTCGACGGCCGGGCTGGCCGGGCGTCTTCATGGCCAGCAAGCTCCAGACCGTCACCCCCAACCTGTTCCGCTTCGACGTCTCCTTCACCGTCCTGGCCATGGTCGTCCTGGGCGGGATGGGCAACATCTGGGGCGTCGCCGTCGGCGCCTTCATCGTCTTCATGCTCCAGAGCGTGTTCCTCAAGCAGCTCAACATCTTCTTCGACAAGGTGCACGTCCCGATCCTGAGCGACCTGGACTTCCTGCAGTACCAGTTCCTCCTCTACGGCATCGTCCTGGTGGCGATGATGCTGCTGCGCCCCGAGGGCCTCTTCCCGAGCCGGCGCCGACGGCGCGAGCTCCACACCGAGGAGGACCAGGTGTTCGCCGAGCAGGGCGACCCGATGGGAGCAGCGCCGGAATGAGCGCCAAATCGGCAGCCCTCACCCCCACTCCGCCCGCGACGGCGGCCTACGACCCGACGAGCGGCGATGCGCTGCTCCAGGCCCGCGGCGTGACCCGGCGATTCGGCGGCCTCGTCGCCGTCCGCGACGTGGACCTCGACATCCCGAAGGGGAGCATCGTCAGCATCATCGGGCCCAACGGCGCCGGCAAGACGACCTTCTTCAACGTCGTGGCCGGGATCATCGATCCCACGGCCGGCACCGTGAGGTTCCGGGACCGGACGCTCATCTCGCGACCGCATCGCACCTGGCTCGAGCCGATCGCGTGGGTGCTCCCCGCGATCCTCGTGCTCCTGGTCTCGCTCGCGCTGGGGGTCCAGGACCGCGGCGAGTCGGCCGTGGCGATCGCCGGGATGGCAGTCGTCGGCGTCCTCGCTGCGACGCTGCTGCTCGCGATCGTCCGGCCCGCCTGGTACACCCGGCTCATGGACCGGTTCGGCGTCCTGCGCAGCGCCCGTCCCAACGACGTCGTCGCGGCGGGGATCGGCCGGACGTTCCAGAACATCCGGCTCTTCCAGAACATGAGCGCCCTCGAGAACGTGCTGGTTGGGATGCACCTCAAGCTGCACTCCAACCTGGTGGACCACATGATCTCGTCCCCGCGCCAGCGGCGCGACGAGGAGGCGGCCGCCCGCCGGGCGAGCGAGCTGCTGGCCCTCGTCGGCCTCCGGGGTCGCGAGGACGAGCTGGCCAAGAACCTGCCCTACGGCGACCAGCGACGGCTCGAGCTTGCCAGGGCCCTGGGCAACGACCCGGTCCTGCTCCTCCTCGACGAGCCCACGGCCGGCATGAACCCGGCCGAGACGTCGGCGATGACCCACCTGATCGGCCGCCTGCGGACGGAGCTCGGGCTGACCATCCTCCTCATCGAGCACGACATGCGGGTGGTCATGGGCATCAGCGACCACATCCTCGTCCTCGACCACGGCGAGCAGATCGCCGAGGGGTCGCCCGACGAGGTCCGCCGCGATCCGAAGGTCATCGAAGCCTACCTGGGGACGTCGTCGACATGAGCGAACCGATCACGATGGCGACGCCAGGGCCGGCCCCGTCCGCGGCGGCGAAACCGACAAGCGAGAACGTCCTCGAGCTCCGCGACGTTCACACCTACTACGGCAAGATCCACGCCCTGCAGGGCATCAGCCTCGAGGTCCGCCAGGGGGAGATCGTCACCCTGATCGGGGCCAACGGGGCGGGCAAGACGACCACCCTCAAGACGATCAGCGGCCTGCTCCACCCGGCGCGGGGAACGGTCCACTTCGAGGGTCGCGACGTCACCCACACGCCGCCTCACCGGATGGTGCGCGACGGGATCGCGCACGCGCCCGAGGGCCGCCGCATCTTCTCCAGGCTGACCGTGCTGGAGAACCTCCAGATGGGGGGCTACACGCGGACCGGCCGCGAGGTCGCCGAGAACGTCGATCACGTCTACAGCCTCTTCCCGCGCCTCGCCGAGCGGGCCGGCCAGAAGGGCGGGACGCTGTCGGGCGGCGAGCAGCAGATGCTGGCCATCGGGCGGGCGCTGATGACCCGGCCCAAGGTGCTCCTGCTCGACGAGCCGTCCCTCGGCCTCTCGCCGATCCTGATCCAGCAGATCTTCGCGATCATCCGCGAGATCAACGCCAACGGCACCACCGTGCTGCTCGTCGAGCAGAACGCGCTCCAGGCGCTCGAGGTGGCCCACCGCGGGTACGTGCTGCAGACCGGCCGGGTGATCCTGGCCGACACCGCGGCCAACCTGGCGGCCAACGAGGACGTGCGCAGGGCCTACCTCGGCGAGATCTGAGCCGCGGCGTCGCCGCGGGAGCGAGGCACACATGACGGATCCGGTGGGTGGGACGGAGCCGTCGGAAGGCAGCCGGCCGACCGAGGCGCAGCTCGTCGTGCCGCGCACCGGCAATCGCGGGCTCCTGGTCGGCGCCACCGTCATCGCGGCGATCGTCGTCCTCGCCGTCCTCAAGCCGTGGGGTGATCCCGGCGGCTCCGGGGAGGCGACGGGCCCGGACCTGGCGTCCGGTGGACCCGGTGGCGTGGTCGCCACCCCCGGGCCGACGCCAACGCCGACCGCCACGCCACCCGGCTACGACGCGCCGGGCGGCCAGTGCTTCCCGGACTCCGACTGGCGCGTCTTCACCATCGAGACGAACGCGGACCGGCCCCTCCGGACCTGGCTCAGCATCGAGCCCGGGGCCGCCGCAAGCCCTCGCGATCAGGCCATCCCGTTCGTCACGGTCGTGACCGACCGCGTGCTGGCTCTCGGGTTCTGCATCGGCTCCGGGCCCGACGGCCCCGCCCCGCTCGCCGGGGTGCGTGCCTGGGCCCTGGCGGCGGCGTCGCGCAGCCCGGCCGTCCCGATCGTCCTGGATCCCCTCGAGGCGTACATGCCGCACGAGCCGAACCTCGGGGCCGTCTACCGGCCTCCCCCGGGTTCGACGGACTCGGCCGGAGCCGCGTGGTCTCCGGGCCGCTACGTCTTCGCGGTGCGCCAGGGAGCGCCGGGGGGCGACGAGTGGTGGTTCGGCGTCGACGTCGTCCCCAGGCCGGGGGCGTCGGACGGGCCGCGGGCGTCGGCCACGCCCTGAGGAGCCGGAGTCGCGCGATCGGGGACCCCGGCGAGCCCTACTCCCGGCGCTGGCCGTACATGTCGGCGGCGGCGAAGAGGAGGCCCAGCACCCCGACGGCCGTCAGCCAGAGGCCCGGCGCCCGGTCCGGGAGCATCGTGGCGAGGCCGCCCGCGTCCGCGGCGATGGCCACCACGCGGACCACGAGGGCGACGGCGGCCACCACCGCCACCGCCGCGTAGGCCCACCAGCGGTCGTAGGCGACCGGCCGGTCACCGGCGGCGTACGGCAGGGCGACGAGGGCGAGCGTGGCCAGGGCGGCCAGGAAGACCAGGATCCCCGGCCCCTCGAAGGCGTTGCCCTGGATCGGCGGGATGCCGTCGCTGCCACCGGCGCGGAACCAGGGAAGCGCGCACCCCACCAGGATGAGGACGGCGCTGACGCCGGCGATGAGGCGGCCCCGGCCGAGGGGGTGGCGGTGAAGGGTCATTCCGGGCTCGCGTAGACCTCGGGGCGGAGCACGCCGACGAACCGCAGGTTCCGGTAGCGCTCACCGTAGTCGAGACCGTAGCCGATCACGAACTGGTCGGGGATCTCGAAGCCACGGTAGTCGATCGGGATCTCGACCAGGCGCCGGGCGGGCTTGTCCAGCAAGGTGCAGATGCGCAGCGAGGCCGGGTTCTTGCCGCGCAGGTACCGGACGAGGTAGTTGAGGGTCAGCCCGGTGTCGATGATGTCCTCGACGATGAGCACGTGGCGACCGTCGATGGACGACGACAGGTCCTTGAGGATCCGCACCAGGCCGGACGACTCGGTGGCGGTGCCGCCGTAGGACGAGACCTCCATCAGGTCGATCTGGACCGGGATCCTGATCGCCCGCATCAGGTCGGCCATGAACGGGAGCGACCCCTTCAGCACGCTCACGAGGGTGAGCTCCCGGCCGGCGTAGTCGGCCGAGATCCGCGCGCCGAGCTCGGCGACCTTGGCCTGGATCTCGTCCTCGGACAGGAGGACCTCGGCGACGTCGGCGACGAGGTCCGGCGGGCGATTCATGCGGTGATCTCCGTGCCGGGTGTGGCGGCGGTGGCGCGAGCTGCGGCGCGGGCGCGGGCCTCCGCGCGGGAGCGGCGGGCTCGTCGGGCGCGAGCGGCGGTCGGGGCGGGCGCCTGGGCGCCGGGCGGACGTGCCGGGGCTGCTTCAGCGGCGGGCCGGGCCGGCGGCACGCCACGGGCACCTGACGGCCTGGCAGCATCGGCGTCGCGGCGGGGCGGCGTCGACTGGCCCTCCGCCCCGCTGAGCCCGTCGGCGAAGGCGATCCGTCCGTACTTCAGCAGGAGCGCCCGGAAGTCCCGCGCGTAGAGCAGCTTCACCCGGAGGCCGGGATAGAGGTCCCGCAGCCGCCGGAGCTTCCGGTTCTTCTTGCGGACCAGGCGCTGCTTGAGCGTCGTGAGCTCGATGTACAGGTCCAGCTCCGGGAGGTAGAAGTCCGGGCTGAAGCTCTCGAGCACGGCCCCGTCGCGGTCGTACAGGATCGGGAACGTGTGGGGCTCGTACTCCCAGGCGACGTCGTAGAAGTCGAGGATCCGCGCCAGCTCGGCCTCGCTCGCGTGGGCGAATGCCGGTCGGGGGCGGGCGTCGGTCACCGGGACGCGGTCTCCGAGGGGGCGCCGACCGGGCCCGCGTCGCCGCGGGCGGGCCGCTCGGGATGGTGCGCCGGGAGATCCATCGGGGCAAGTCTAGCCGGTCCGCCCGGCAACCGGGGCGACGGCGGGGCGGCGACGTGCCGATACCCACCGGGAGTATCATGCGTCGGTGCGAGAGCCGCCCTGGAGAACGACCACATGAGCATTGGACCGCCGCGCGGGTCGCGCCCGGCCGACACGGCCGAGGCCGGTGACGACCCCACGTTCCGGCACAGCTACACGCGCGACCGCGCCCAGCTCCTCCGTCGCCTCAGCCGGATCGAGGGCCAGGTGCGGGGGATCGCCCGGATGATCGAGCGCGAGGAGTACTGCGTCGACATCCTGCAGCAGACCTCCGCGCTTCGTGCCGCGATCGACGCCGTCTCGATCATGGTGCTCGAGGACCACGTCCAGGGCTGCGTCCGCACCGCCGCCGAGCGCGGCGAGGCCGACCAGTACGTCGAGGAGGTGCTCGACGTCGTGCGCCGCACGCTCGGCCGGCCGGTTCGGAGCGGCACGCGCACGTAGGTCCCTCCGCCCGAACGCCGCGGTACTTCCGGGCGGGCCCGCGCGACGCACGGGGGATGGCAGGCGGCGGTGACGCCGCGCACCCTCGCCAATGCATGGAGCACGATCCCAGCCGCCCGACCCTGCCGCGCATCCCGGCGCCCCCCGCGTTCACCGAGCGGCGGCGCGCCTTCCGGCGCGACGAGGACCAGTCCGTCCACGAGGACCGGGCCCTGCTCGCCCGGGCCCTCGATGTGCTCGCGGGTCCCGGCGACGGGGCGACCCAGGTCGCCGAGATCCTGGCGCTCGTGGCGCGGGTGGTCGGCGCCCGGCGGGCCGCCCTGGTCACGGATCGGCCCGTTCGGCGGGTCCTGGCGCTCGCGGCTCCCGGCGAGGACCCCGCCGACGCGCGGACCCTCGCGGCGTGGCTCGACGCCGATGGCACGCGGCCGGCCGCCGTGCGGGCCGCCGCCGGGCCGGCCGAGATCATCGTGGTCCGGACGCGTGGCGGCCGGGCGGGGGTGGGCGCGGCCGCGCCGCGGGGCCTCTTCGCCGACCGGCTGATCCGTCTCGATGCATCGGCTGCCGGTGTCCAGCTGGGCCTCGAGATGGCCGACCCGCAGCACCGCGCGAGGGCGGCCGGCCGACTCCCCGCCGCGACGCTGCGCCATCTCCTGGCAGCCCTCGCCACGGCGAGCAACCGGGCGGCCGACGAGGCCGAACGCCGCGACCTCGACGCCCGGGAGCTGGAACGGGAACGCTTCGTGGCGATGGTGGCCCACGAGCTGCGGACCCCCCTGACCGGGCTCGGCGGCTACCTGGACCTGCTGGCCGACGGCGCAGTCGCCGATCCCGAGATCGGCCGCGAGTTCATCGAGCGAAGCCGCGGCATCGTGGAGCGAATGGCCTCGCTCGTCGGCGACCTGCTCGAGCTCAGCCGGATCGAGGCCGGAAGCCTCCGGCTGGAGGTCGAGACGATCTCGCTCGCCGAAGCCTGCGAGCGGGCGCTCGCGCCGCTGGGACCGATCGCCGCCGGGCGAGCGATCCGCCTCGTGGCCGACCTGCCGCCGCGGATCCGGACAGCCCGGGCGGATCGGCGCCGCGTCGAGCAGATCGTGACCAATCTCGCCGCCAACGCCTGCAAGTTCGCGCCGGAGGGCGGCCTCGTCGAGGTGGTCGCCCGCGTCGAAGGGCCGGCGGCAGTCGTGATCGTGCGCGACGACGGCGACGGCATCGAGCAGGCCGACCGCGAGCTGGCGTTCCGGCCCTTCGCCCGGCTCGAGAGCCACGCGCACGTGCCGGGGACGGGGCTCGGCCTCCCGATCAGCCGCGACCTCGCCCGGGCGATGGGCGGCGACCTCGCCGTCGCATCCGTAGCGGGGAGCGGCTCGGCGTTCATCGTCGGGCTCCCGGCCGGACCCGACGTGTCCCGGGCGATCGTCGCCGTCGCGATCGAGGACGCCGTCGAACGCGAGGAGCTCGCGCTCGAGGAGCGGGCGGTGCTGCGGGCCCTTCGGGCCGGCGCCCGGGGATCCCGGCCCGCGGCTGACGACAAGGGCCCCGAGGACCTCGAGCCGGACGCGAGCGAGGGCGTGGTCGACGCCGCCTGAGCGGCACGGGATTGTCCACACGCCGTCGGCCCCGTGCGCGAGATGGTGGATAACCCGGTGGATAACCCGGTTGACGAGGGCGACCGACGGACGAACGATCACGGTCCGCATCGACAGCGGACCCGATGACGGGGGACGGCGGACGCGAGGGGCCACGGGGAGACCCGGGCCGCGAACCGGACGACACGCCGTGAGACCGTCCTCCCAGGTCGCGGACGGTGCGAGCAGATCACCGGCCGGGAGCGGCGCGGTCCGCACGAACGGGACCCGCACGACGCGACGGAGGGTTCCTTGCGCGATCGCGCGCCGCTCCCGGCCGATCCGTCCCTCTGCCCCCCGCTCCCCGAAGCGGCCGTGGCGCGCGTTCGACGCGGGCTGCGCCGCGCTCGACGCTGGGAGACGCTGCCGCCGGGGGCGCGTGACGCGATCCTGGGCCACCTGCGCCTCCTTCTCGCGTGGACCGCGGCGGTCAACCTGACGGCGATCCGCGACCCCGGGGCGGCGGTGACGGGTCACCTCCTCGACAGCCTGGCGGCGGTGCCGCTCCTGCGGAGAGCCGGCGTGCGGAGCCTCCTGGACCTGGGGTCCGGCGGCGGCTACCCGGGCCTCCCGCTGGCGCTGGCGCTGCCGGCGGATCGTGCGCTCCTCGTCGACTCGATCGCCAAGAAGGCAGCATTCCTGCAGGTCGCGGCTGCAGCCGCAGGGGTCGCGGACCGCGTCGCCGTCGTCGCGGCCCGGGCCGAGACGCTGGCGGCCGACCGGGGTCACCGCGAGCGCTGGCCGGTGGTGACCGCCCGGGCCGTGGCGTCGCTCCCCGACCTGGTGGAGCTGGCCTTCCCGCTCCTCGTCCCCGGCGGGCTCCTCGTCGCCTGGAAGCGCGCGGGGCCGGGCGACGAGCGGGCGCGCGCCGCGGCCGGCGATCGCGGCCCTCGGAGGCGGGACGCTCGAGGTGGCGCCGATGCCGGCGTCCCTGGCGGGCCTCGAGGATCACCTGCTGGTGGCCGTCCGCAAGGGCGGCCGGACGGGGAGCGGCTGGCCGCGGCCGCCGGCGGAGCGGAAGCGGCGTCCGTGGTGATCCGACCTCCGGGGTGATCCGCGGCCCCCGGTGATCCGGCTCGCGCGCGCGCCGACGCCGCGGTACGCTCCGCGGCAATGCGGATCGCGGTCCTGTCGGACATCCACGCCAACCTCCCGGCGCTCGATGCCGTCCTCGCGGCCCTCGGCGACGTCGACGCGGTCTGGCACCTGGGCGACGTGGTGGGCTACGGACCGCATCCCGACGAGGTCGTCGCGCGGCTCCGCGAGGTCGATGCCGTCGGCGTGCGCGGCAACCACGACGTGGCCGCCCTCGGCACCCTCGACGCGACCTACTTCAACCCGGCCGCGCGCTGGGCCGTCGAGTGGACTGGCGACCGGATCGTTCCCGAGACGCGGGCGTGGCTGGAGAGCCTGCCCGAGCGCCTCGAGATCGACGAGATCACCCTCGTCCACGGCAGCCCTCGCGATCCGACCTGGGAGTACGTGACCACCTCCCCCGCGGCGCGCGCGAACCTGGCCGCGATCGCGACGACCCACTGCCTCCACGGCCACACGCACATCCCCATCGCCTGGCGCGACGACGACGGCCACGTCGAGACCGTCCGCCCGTCGGACGGCTCCGAGCTCGCGCTCGACGAGCGGCGCGTCCTGCTCAATCCCGGCAGCGTCGGTCAGCCGCGCGACGGCGACCCGCGCGCGAGCGCCCTCGTCCTCGACACCGACGCGCGGCGCGTGACCTGGCGCCGGGTCGACTATCCGATCCGGGCGGTCCAGGCCGACATCCGGGCGGCCGGGCTTCCCGGCGTGGCTGGCCGACCGCCTGGCCACCGGAGACTAGGCCGATGGCTGGTGTATAACTCCGCGGGCAGGGAAGGCAGGGTCAGCTCCGTGGACAGCGCCAGATGATCGGCGGCCGGCGGCCGCTCCAGGGCCGCAAGGTCGGCGACCGACGTGTCCGCGTCGAGCGACCGCACTCGGCGTACTTCCGCTACACGGGCCCCGGCATGCTCACGGCCAAGGCGGCCGCATCCGCGCCGACGACGGCGTCCGGGCGCGCCTGGGAGCAGATCCGCCGCACGCTGTTCGGGCGCCGCCTGTCGAACGAGGAGGAGGCGTTCGAGCGGCTGCCGAAGAAGCTCGCCCTCCCGATCTTCAGCTCGGACGCCATCTCGTCGTCGGCCTACGCGACCGAGGAGATCCTTCGCGTCCTCGTGCTGGCCGGCGCAGGGGCCCTGCTCGTCTCGCTCGAGGTGGCGATCGCGATCACGATCCTCCTGACGGTCGTCTCCGCTCTCCTATCGCCAGGTCTGCCGCGCCTACCCATCGGGTGGCGGTGCGTACGTGGTCGCGAAGGAGAACCTGGGCCAGATCTTCGGGCTCATCGCCGCCGCCGCGCTCCTGATCGACTACGTGATGACCGTGGCCGTCTCGACGGCCTCGGCCGTCGCCCAGGTGTACTCCGTCGTCCCGGCCCTGTACGACATCCGCATCGAGATCGCCATCCTCTCGATCGCGCTGATCACGATCGCCAACCTGCGCGGGCTCCGCGAGGCGGGGCTCATCTTCGCCAGCCCGACGTACATCTTCGTCGGCCTCGCCCTGCTGATGATCGGCATGGGACTCGTCCGCGTGGCCAGCGGCCAGGGCCCGGCCTCTCCCGCTGCCGACGAACGTGGTGCCGTTCGGGACGGAACCGCTCGGCATCTTCCTGCTGCTGCGCGCCTTCGCGGGCGGCTCGGTGGCCCTCACCGGCGTCGAGGCGATCGCCAACGGGGTCCCGGCCTTCAAGCCGCCCGAGTCGAAGAACGCGGCGAACACGATGATCACGATGGCCCTCCTCCTCGGCGTGCTGTTCATCGGCATCACCGTCGTCGTCGATGCCTTCGGCATCCGGCCGACCGAGGAGGGCGGCCAGACCATCGTCGCCATCGTCGCGGCGTCCGTCTTCGGCGACGGAACGTTCCTGTTCATCGCCTTCCAGGCGGCCACGGCCCTGATCCTGTTCCTGGCCGTCAACACGAGCTTCAACGCCTTCCCGCGGCTCGCCGCGATCCTGGCCCAGGACGGCTTCATGCCCCGCCAGTTCTCGTTCCGCGGCGACCGCCTCGCCTTCTCGTGGGGCATCATCGTGCTCGCCACGATCGCGGGCAGCCTCATCGTCATCTTCCAGGGCGACACGCACGCCCTGATCCCTCTCTACTCCGTGGGTGTCTTCGTCTGCTTCACGCTGTCCCAGACGGGCATGGTCCGCCACTGGTTCTCGGTACGCGAGCCCGGGATGGTGGTGGCGGGCCGGGGTCAATGCCTTCGGCGGCCTCCTCACGCTGGTCGTGCTGCTCGTCGTCGCGAGCGTGAAGTTCTCCGCCGGCGCGTGGCTCGTGCTCGTCCTGATCCCGGTGGAGGTGGCGATGTTCTGCTTCATCCACCGCCAGTACGCCACGGCTCGCGCCCACCTGCGCTGCGCCCCGACCAGGTGGTCGCGGCGCCGCACCGCGAGGAGCGGGTCGTCATCCCCGTGAACGGCCTCAACCGCGCCGTCGTGCAGGCGGTCAACGTCGGCCGGTCGATGGCGGACGACGTCCGGGCCGTGCTCGTGGCGGACGACCACGAGTACGCCGAGGAGATCCAGGAGGCCTGGGCGCGCCAGGTGCCGGGCGTGCCGCTCGTCGTCGTGGAGAGTCCGTACCGCGCCCTGACCGGCCCGCTCCTCGCGTACCTCGACGTCCTGGATCACGCGTGGTCGCCGGACAAGGAGACGCCGATCACGTTCGTGGTGATCCCGGAGTTCGTGCCACGCCACTGGTGGGAGCGGCTCCTGTACAACCAGTCCACGAACCAGCTCCGGCGCGCCCTGCTGGGACGCCCGAACACGGTGGTCACGAACGTCCCGTACCGCCGCGAGGAGGCCGAGGCGTTCCGGCGACGAGAGGATCCCGCTCCGCCGTACGAGTGACGGCACCCTGGGGCGACCGGCCTGCCGGGATCGCCCCGGCGCCTGCACCCCCCGGTCGAGGTCCGTGCGGCCCGGCGGTGCTATCGTGTTCGGCGCACCCGACAGGAGCGACGAGCCCATTCCGCCGCTCGAACCGTGACCCGGAGGACCTCAGCGTCCCGTGGCCGACAAGCCCGTTCCCGCCTTCCGCCGCGCCGTCGTGGCGCTCAACGGCGGACCGTCCGATCGACGCATCCTCGCCCTGGTCCTCGAGCTCGCCAAGCCGGCCCACGCCGAGGTCGTCGTGGTCCACGTCGTGGAGATCGACTGGACCCTGCCGCTCGACGCCAACGTGGCCGAGATCAGCGAGGAGGCCCAGCGGGTGCTCGACCTCGCGGAAGGCCACGCCGAGCATCTCCACGCGACCGTCGAGGCGGTCCTCGTCCAGGCGCGCGACGTCGGTGCGGCGCTCGTCGACGAGGCCGTGGAGCGCGACGCCGACCTCCTGGTGCTGGGCCTCCCCTACCGCAAGCGGTTCGGCGGCGACTTCGCCATCGGCCGCACCGTCCCCTACGTCCTGAAGAACGCGCCGTGCGCCGTCTGGGTGGCGCGCGAGCCGATGCCCGAGGAACACAGAGCATGAGAGCCGTCATCGTCGGCTGCGGTCGCGTCGGCGCCACCATGGCGCGGGCGCTGGAGACCGCGGGCCACGACGTCACCATCATCGATCTCCTCACGCGCGCCTTCGACCGCCTTCCGGCGACGTTCCGCGGCAACGCGGTGCGGGGCGACGGCACGGACGAGGACACCCTGCGCCGGGCCGGAGCCGAGGACGCCGACCTCTTCCTGGCCCTGACCGAGGGCGACAACCGCAACATCATGGCCGCCCAGCTGGCCGTGGAGGCCCTCGGGATCCACCGGGTCTACGCCAAGGTCAACGACCCGGTCCGCGCCCAGGCCTACGCGGAGCTCGGGATCGGAACGATCTGCCGGACCACGATGATGGCCGACGCCCTGCTGGCCGCCCTCGGGCAGGCGGTCGGCGGCGAGCCCTCGATCCGGGAGGCCGTCGCCCACCCGCATCCGGCCGCTCGGGGCCGGCCGCTCGGGCTCGGCCCCATCCGGCGCGGCCGCCGGCGTCGACGGCCATCGCCGCGACAGCGACCGCCGGGGAGGCCTGAGCCATGTTCGTGCTGGTCGTGGGCGGCGGGAAGGTCGGCTACTACCTGACCAAGGAGCTGAGCGAATCGGGCCACGAGGTGGTCCTCATGGAGAAGGACCGCGGGCGGGCCGACCAGATCGCGGACGAGATCGGCTCGATCGTCGTGGCCAAGGACGGCTGCGAGGGCAGCGCGCTCGCCGAGGCGGGCGCGAACCGGGCCGACGTCGTGGCGGCGGTGACCGGCGACGACGAGGACAACCTGGTCATCTGCCAGATGGCGAAGCACCACTTCGCCGTCCGCAAGACCATCGCCCGGGTCAACAACCCGAAGAACGAGCCGCTCTTCAAGCACCTGGGCGTCGACGAGCTGATCTCGCCGACCCGGATGATCCTCGGCTCGATCGAGCAGGACATCCCGGTCCACGAGCTGCTCCACCTCGCTCCGCTGTCGGGCGACTTCGAGCTGATCGAGGCGCACCTCGACGAGGCCTCGCCGGCCGTCGGGCGCAAGCCCGGCGAGATCGTGCTGCCCGAGGGCTGCGCGATCGTCGCGATCGTCCGCGACGACGTCGCCCAGGCCATCCGGGCGGACACCGTCCTGCGCGCCGGCGACAAGGTGATCGCCACCGGGCGCCCGGAGTGCGAGCCCGCCCTCCACGAGACGCTCATCGGGGCCGTCGCCGAGGGCTGAGCCCGCGCCCGCAGTCTGCGCGCCCGTGCCGGGAAGGATGCCCCGGGCCGCCGCGTGGACCCCTGGAACCTGCAGACCTCTTGACAATGCCATTGTCAGGGTTCTATACTGCCGGCGTGACCGGAAGCGTCACATCCGCGCAGGCAGCAGCGGGCGGCGGCGACGACGCCGACAGGTGGCCGGGCACCTGGCGCCGGGGGGCGTGGGCAGCAGCAGCGGAAGGCACCACGGAGGTGCAGACACATGACCATGATGCCGAAGCAAGTCAAGATCACGGCCACCGGCGATGCGCAGCCCGAGCGAGAGCTCGTCGGGGCCGGCGCGGATCGCTGACGGCCCGACGCGCGTGTTCCACGGCCGGCTCGACCCGGACCCCACCCGCCCCGTCTACGTCATCTCCGTCGCCGCCCGGATCGTCTCGGTCCATCCGCGGACGCTCCGTATCTACGAGGACGAGGGCCTGATCGAGCCGGCCCGGACGCCGACGAACATCCGCCTCTACTCCGACGAGGACATCCGCCGGATCCTGTGGATCCGGCACCTTACCCAGGAGCGCGGGGTGAACCTGGCCGGGATCCGCATCCTCTTCGAGCTGGAGGAGCGTCTCGGCGTCAGGATCCTCGAAGCGCTCTACGACGAAGGTACCGCTGCGGGCCGCGAGGAAGGCGCCGCAGCGGCCAAGGGGACGGCTACCCGTGGCTGACCCCGAGCGGCCGGACGGACCGGGAAGCCGGAGACGGACGACCCGGACGACGCGCCCACGCAGCCCGGCCGGGCGACCGGCCGGCAGACCTCGAAGAAGACCCCGACCGGGCGGACCACGCGGACCGCCGCCAGCACCCGGAGGCCCGCAGGGCCCGAGGCCCAGGAGACAAGCATGCCGAAGTCGAAGGCCACCCCCGGCCGGCCCGCCATCCGCGAGCTTCCGCTCGTCGCCCTCCGCGAGACGGTCATCTTCCCGGAGATGATCGTGCCGCTCCAGGTTGGCCGCGAGAAGAGCGTCAACGCGCTCAACGCCGCCGTCGCCGACGAGAGCCTCATCGTCCTCGTGACGCAGCGTCGCGCGGAGCAGGAGGAGATCGCCGACCCGGCCGAGCTCTACGAGATCGGCACCCTCGCCAAGATCGCCCAGGTGGTCCAGCTCCAGGACGGCACCGTCCGCGCCATCGTCCAGGGCCAGGGCCGCCTCCGCGTCCACGGGTTCGCCTCGACGAGCCCGTACCTCCTGGCCCGCGTCGAGGAGCTCCCGGACGTCGCCCCGACCGGGCGTCGAGGTCGAGGCCCTCATGAAGACGGTCCAGGGCCAGATCGAGCAGTACGTCCAGTCCGGCGGCGCCGGTGCCGCCCGAGGCGGCCGTCGCCGCGCGCAACATCAGCGGAGCCGGGCCTCCTCGCCGACATGGTGGCGTACAGCCCCGACATGTCCACGGAGCAGCGCCAGGAGCTGCTCGAGACGATCGACGTCGTCGAGCGGCTGCAAGGTCTGCTCCGCGTTCCTCGCCCGGCAGGTCGAGGTCCTGGAGCTCAAGGGGAAGATCCAGAGCGAGGTCAAGTCCGAGATGGACAAGACCCAGCGGGAGTACATCCTCCGCGAGCAGCTGAAGGCGATCCAGCGCGAGCTCGGCGAGGACGACCCCCAGCAGGCCGAGATCCACGAGCTGCGCGAGAAGGTCGAGTCCTCCGGGATGCCGGAAGAGGTGCGCAACCGCGCCCTCAAGGAGGTCGACCGGATGAGCCGGATCCCCTCCGCCTCCCCCGAGGTGGGCGTGATCCGGACCTACGTCGACTGGCTGGTCGGCCTGCCGTGGAACACGTCGACGACCGACAACCTGGACATCCGGGAAGCCGCCAAGATCCTCGACACCGACCACTACGGCCTCGAGAAGGTCAAGGAGCGGATCCTCGAGTACCTCGCGGTGCGGGCCCTGGCGGACACGATCCGGAGCCCGATCCTGTGCTTCGTCGGACCGCCCGGCGTCGGCAAGACCTCGCTCGGCAAGAGCATCGCCCGCGCCATGGGCCGCAAGTTCGTCCGGATGAGCCTGGGCGGCGTCCACGACGAGGCCGAGATCCGCGGCCACCGCCGGACCTACATCGGCGCCCTGCCCGGTCGCGTCGTCCAGAGCATCAAGACGGGCGGCACGAACAACCCGGTCTTCATGCTCGACGAGGTCGACAAGCTGGGGATGGACTTCCGGGGCGACCCGTCGTCGGCCCTCCTCGAGGTGCTCGACCCGGAGCAGAACAACACGTTCCAGGACAACTACCTGGAGGTGCCGTTCGACCTCAGCAAGGTGCTCTTCATCACGACGGCGAACCTCCTCGACCCGATCCCGGCGCCGCTGCGCGACCGGATGGAGGTCATCCCGCTCCCCGGCTACACCCAGCTCGAGAAGATCGAGATCGGGAAGCGGTTCCTCGTCGCGAAGCAGCTCACGAACCACGGCCTGACGGCCAAGCACATCGAGATCACCGACGAGGCCTTCGTGACGCTCGTCCAGGCCTACACCCACGAGGCCGGCGTCCGGAACCTCGAGCGCGAGCTCGCCAACGTCATGCGCAAGGTCGCCCGGCAGGTCGCCGAGGGCCGCAAGCGCAAGACGATCGTCGACAACAAGAAGCTCCTGGAGTTCCTCGGCCCGCCGCGCTTCGAGTACGGCGAGCTGGAGGCGGAGGACCAGACCGGGGCCGCCACGGGCCTCGTCGTGACCGAGGTCGGCGGCGACGTCGTGGCCGTCGAGGTCACCAAGATGGAGGGCCGCGAGGACTTCATCCTGACGGGCCAGCTCGGCGACGTCATGAAGGAATCCGCCCGGGCGGCGCTCTCGTGGATCCGCTCGAACGAGAACCGGCTCGGCATCGAGCGCGAGGTCTTCGAGAAGAACACCCTCCACATCCACGTCCCGGCCGGAGCGATCCCCAAGGACGGCCCCTCGGCCGGGATCACGATGGCGACCGCGATGGTGAGCGCGCTCACCGGGATCCCCGTCCGCAAGGACGTGGCGATGACCGGCGAGATCACGCTCCGCGGGCGGGTCCTGCCGATCGGCGGGCTCAAGAGCAAGATCCTCGCCGCGCACCTCTCGGGGGCGCGCATCGTGATCCTGCCGCGGAAGAACGAGAAGGACCTCCGCGACATCCCCGAGGAGATCCGCAAGCAGATCAAGCTCATCCTGGTCGACTCGATGGACCAGGTCCTCGACGCGGCGCTGCGGCGCAAGCCGAAGGCGCTGGTCATGAAGGCCCCCGGCTCCGGCGGGGGGTCGGCGAAGAAGGACGAGGCCACGGTCCCCGCGCCCCGGCCCGGCTTTCCGGCCGACCAGCCGCCGGCGATCGCGACGGGCCGCTGAGGACCGCCCGGTGAGAGGCTCCGTCGCGACCGCGGCGGTCGGGCGGGGCCCCGCCGCGCCCGGCTGAGGGGGAGGCCGTGGAATACAAGGACTACTACGCCACCCTGGGGGTGCCGCGCACCGCCTCGACCGGCGACATCAAGAAGGCGTTCCGCAAGCTGGCCCGGCAGCACCACCCGGACCGCAACCAGGGCAATGCCGAGGCCGAGCGCCGCTTCAAGGAGATCAACGAGGCCAACGAGGTCCTCGCCGACCCCGCGAAGCGAAAGCAGTACGACGAGCTCGGCGCGCACTGGCAGGACTACGCCCGGATGGGAGGGCGGCCGGGAGCCGATCCGTTCGCAGGGTTCCCGCGGCGCCGGCGGCGCCGCGCCGGCGAGCGAGCGGTGTCCGGTTCGAGTTCGCCGGCGACCCGTCCCAGTTCTCCGAGTTCTTCCGGACGTTCTTCGCCGGCGGGATGGCCGGCGCGGCCGCAGGGTCGGCGGCGACGCGCGGGACGACCAGCCGCGGGCGAACCCGGACCTCGACCGACGGCCGCGGCGCCAGCCTCGACGACATCCTGGCCGGCATGGGCGGGATCGACTACGGCGCCGCGGGCGCGCCTGCCGCCGGGACGGCCGGTCGGACCGCGCGGCCGGCCGCCGATGGAGGCCGCGCTCGAGGTGGGGCTCGAGGAGGCGTTCGCCGGGGCGAAGCGCCTTGTCGAGATCGACGGGCGTCGCCTGGAGGTGACGATCCCGGCGGGCGTGGAGAACGGCAGCCGGATCCGGCTCCGCGGGCAGGGCGGCGGGTCGGGCGACGCGGCGCGCGACCTCGTGCTCGTGGTCTCCGTGCGTCCCCACCCCGTCTTCACCCGGGAGGGTGCGAACCTCTCCCGCGACCTTCCCGTGACCCTGCGCGAGGCGCTCCTGGGCGCCGAGGTGCCGGTCCGGACCCTCGACGGCCGGCAGCTCCTCCTCAAGATCCCCGCCGGCACCCAGCCCGGCCGCACGATTCGCCTCGCCGGCCAGGGGATGCCGCGCCTCAAGGGCGACGCGCGCGGCGACCTGATCGTCCGGGTGAGGGTCGTCCTGCCCACGCTCGACGACGAGGCGCGGGCGGCCGCCGCGACCTTCCTCGACGCCATCCACCAGCCCGACCCCCGCACGGGCACCTGAGCCACCCGACGAGCCACCCGACGAGCCACCAGACCCGGAGCACCCGACGACGATGAACCTCGACCACTTCACCCAGCGCGCCCAGGAGGCGATCGCAGGCGCCCAGGCGCTCGCGGAGCGCCTCCAGAGCCCCGTGCTCGACGCCGAGCACCTTCTCGCCGCCCTCGTGGAGGACGAGGAGGGAATCCCGGCCCAGACGCTCCGCCGCGTCGGGGTGGACCTCGCCGCGTTCCGCGGGGAGCTGGCGGCGCTGCTCGCCCGCCGGGCCAAGGTGGCCGGCGGCCAGCTGGCGCTCGACGCCCGCGCTCGCCGCGTGCTGGAGCGGGCGGCCGAGGAGGCACGCCGCCTGGGCGACGAGTTCGTCTCGACGGAGCACCTCCTGCTCGGCATCGTCGAGGTGGGCGGCGACGGCCAGGCGCTCCTGGAGCGGCACGGCGCCGGTCGCGAGTCGCTGCTCGGCGCGCTCGCCGGCATCCGCGGCGGCCAGCGGGTGACCAGCGCCAACCCGGAGAGCACCTACCAGGCCCTGGAGAAGTACGGCCGCGACCTGACCCAGGAGGCGCGGGCCGGCAAGCTCGACCCGGTCATCGGGCGCGACGACGAGATCCGGCGGGTCATCCAGGTCCTCTCGCGGCGGACGAAGAACAACCCGGTGCTCATCGGCGAGCCCGGCGTCGGCAAGACCGCCATCGTCGAGGGGCTGGCCCAGCGGATCGTCCGCGGCGACGTCCCCGAGACGCTCAAGGACAAGCGGGTCGTGGCCCTGGACCTCGGGGCGATGATCGCCGGCGCCAAGTACCGCGGCGAGTTCGAGGAGCGCCTCAAGGCCGTCCTCAAGGAGATCAAGGACAGCGAAGGGCGGATCATCCTCTTCATCGACGAGCTGCACACCGTCGTCGGCGCCGGCGCCGCCGAGGGCGCCATGGACGCCTCGAACCTGCTCAAGCCGATGCTGGCCCGCGGCGAGCTCCACACGATCGGGGCGACGACCCTCGACGAGTACCGCAAGCACGTCGAGAAGGACGCCGCCCTGGAGCGACGCTTCCAGCCGGTCCTGGTCGACCAGCCGACGGTCGAGGAGACGATCTCGATCCTGCGCGGCCTGCGCGAGCGCTACGAGGTCCACCACGGCGTCCGGATCACCGACTCGGCGCTGGTCGCCGCGGCCACGCTCTCGAACCGCTACATCACCGAGCGCTTCCTGCCCGACAAGGCGATCGACCTCGTCGACGAGGCTGCCAGCCGCCTGCGCATGGAGATCGACTCCATGCCGATCGAGCTCGACGAGCTGGAGCGGCGGCGGGTCCAGCTCGAGATCGAGCGGGAGGCCCTGCGCAAGGAGAAGGACGAGGCGTCGAAGGCGCGCCTGGCGGCGCTCGAGGCGGAGCTGGGCGAGATCGCCGAGCAGGCCGGGGCGATGAAGCAGCGCTGGGAGACGGAGAAGGACGCGATCGGCGGCCTGCGCTCGACGAAGGAGGAGCTGGAGGCGCTCCAGCTGCGGATCGAGCAGGCCGAGCGCGAGGCCGACTACGGCACCGCCGCCCAGCTGAAGTACGGCACGCTGGTCGAGCTCCAGGAGCGCATGAAGGCCCAGGAGGCGGCGCTGGCCGCGTCCGACGGCGCGCCCGCGGCTGCTCAAGGAGGAGGTCGACGCCGACGACATCGCCGAGATCGTGGCCGCCTGGACCGGGATCCCGGTCAGCCGCCTGATGGAGGGCGAGATGGCCAAGCTCGTCCGGATGGAGGACGCGCTCCACGAGCGGGTCGTCGGCCAGGACGAGGCGATCGAGGCGGTCTCCGACGCCGTCCGGCGGGCCCGCGCCGGGCCTCGGGGACCCGCGCCGGCCGATCGGCTCGTTCCTCTTCCTTGGCCCCACCGGTGTCGGCAAGACGGAGCTCGCCCGGTCGCTGGCGGCGTTCCTCTTCGACGACGAGCACGCCATGGTCCGCCTCGACATGAGCGAGTACATGGAGAAGTTCTCGGTGCAGCGTCTCATCGGCGCCCCGCCGGGCTACGTCGGCTACGAGGAGGGCGGCCAGCTCACCGAGGCGGTCCGCCGCCGGCCGTACCAGGTGATCCTGTTCGACGAGATCGAGAAGGCCCACCCGGACGTCTTCAACGTCCTGCTCCAGGTCCTCGACGACGGCCGACTGACCGACGGTCAGGGCCGGACGGTGGACTTCAAGAACAGCGTCCTGATCATGACCAGCAACGTCGGGAGCCAGGCCATCGCGGCGTACGCGGGGCGGCCGGCGGCCGGCGACACGGGCTACGAGGCGATGAAGCGGGAGGTCCTCGGGATGCTCCGCGGGACCTTCCGGCCGGAGTTCCTCAACCGGGTGGACGAGGTGATCGTCTTCCACGCCCTCACCGAGGACGACCTGGCGCGGATCGTGGACCTGCTCCTCGCCGAGCTGGGCCGGCGCCTGGCCGGCCACGACCTGGCGCTCGAGGTGACGCCCGCGGCGAAGGCCGTGATCGCCCGCGAGGGCACGGACCCGACGTACGGGGCACGGCCGCTCAAGCGCACGATCCAGCGCCTGGTCGAGAACCCGCTGGCGCGGGCGCTCCTGCGCGGGGAGTTCCGCCCCGGGGCGTCCATCCGCGTGGACGCCGACCCGGTGGGCGGCACGCTCCTCTTCACACAGGAGGGGGCTACGGTCGTCGCCGAGGCCTCCGAGCGCCGGGACGCGCGGGCGGGCGGCGAGCCGGAGGGAGCGGGAGGTGGCCACCCGTCGATCCTCGACCTCCCCTCGACGACGGCCCCGAAGAAGAAGGACGGCGACGGGGAGCGGCTGAACTAGCACGCAGCGGCGCCGGGGGCGACAACGGCGCGGATCGCGCCGACGCCCGCGCGGCGCGGCACGGGTGGCGCCGGCGCCCGCGCGGCGCGGCACCCGTTCGACGGGCCGGGTCTGGCAGGACTCGCCGCGCCGGTTCCGATCGACGCGACTGCGGTGGCTGGGCATGCCAATGGGCTCGTTTCGTGCCGTGGCGCTGGGCCGATCCGGGCTCCGGTGCTCGGCGGAGCCGCTCACGGACGGTCGCCCGTACGATGCGCGGATGACGCCCGAGGACGTCCGCCTCCGCTTCAGCGTCGCGACGGAGCCCCTCCCGCCGCCGCCCGCGTGGCTGCGCCCCGAGCGGCTGCCCGACGGCGTTCCGTTCGAGCGGCCGGCGCCACCGACGGATGCCCGGCCGGCCGCCGCCCTCGTGCTCGTCTACCCGGGACTGGACGGAGAGGCGCACCTGGTCCTCACCCAGCGCGTCGAGTACGGCGCGGACCATCACTCGGGCGAAGTGTCGCTGCCCGGCGGCAAGGCCGACCCCGGCGATGCCGATGCCGTCGCGACCGCGCTGCGCGAGGCCGAGGAGGAGGTTGGCCTCGACCCCGACGCGGCGGGCGTCGAGATCGTCGGACGGCTGGACGCGCTCTGGATCCCGCCGAGCAACTTCCTCGTCACACCGATCGTCGCGGTCGCCCTCCGTCGCCCCGCGTTCGTGCCGGATCCCCGGGAGGTGGCGGCGATCCTGGAGGCGCCGGTGGCGGCATTCATGCCCGACGTCGCGCCCGTCATCATCGACCCGGACCCGCGCGGCCGGCCACTGCGGTACGGCGCCTACATCGTCGAGGGTCGCATCGTGTGGGGCGCGACGGCCGCGATCCTGGGCCAGCTCGGGGCGGTGCTCGACCGGTGACCGACCGGGGCTCTGGCTTCAAGCCCCGGTGCGCGACCCGGCCGCCGTCGACCGGCTCCCCGCGATCGCCCTGGGGACCCGGCAGGCGCGCAGCGTCACCCACGTGCTCGGCCCGCCCTGGATGTCGACGTCCACGACCATCGTGCCGGCGTACGCAGACCGGTTGGCCCTCCGTCCGCGGACGTCCTGCCGGGCCAGCACCCAGTCGATCGCGCGGCCGAGGCGGGGGTCAGCGGCCGCGCGAGCCAAGCCAGCGGACCTACAGGGGCTCGCCCTCGGCGGCGGCGCGGGCCGCATCGGCGGGCGCCGGCGCGAGCTCGCCGTCGGCCGTGGTCGCCGGGGGCGCGGCCGCCTCCCCCGCGCCGCTCCCCGCGGGCAGCGGCAGCGGCCGGACGTCGATGATGCCGCGGAGGTGCGCATCGTCGGGCCCGGCGAGCTCGACGACGATCGCCCGCATCTCGGAGAGCTCCGTCCAGGCGCCATGGATGACGTCGGCCGGCCACAGGACCGCCTCGCCGGCCGCGACCCGTGCGCGCTCGTCACCGACCTGGACCCAGCCGCCGCCCTCGATGACCACGAACCACGTGGTGTTCGGGTTGGAGTGCGGCTCGATGGCGCCGCGCCGCGCGAAGGCGAGCTCCGACACGACCCCGCGGCCGTCGGAGTGGATCACCTGGCCGGCGATTCCCGACGTGCCCGGCGGGCCATCCGGGCGCCGGTTGCCGACGCCGAAGCGGCGGATCTCCACGGGCTCCCCTCCCTCCCGCGCCCCGCTGGCCTCAGCGGCGGCGGCGCTGCGTGCGGGCCGTTCGCGAGCGGGCGGCGCGCTTCGGGCGGATCGTCGCCTCGGGGTGGGCGAACTTCTGCTTCGAGTAGTAGCGCGAGCGGGCCAGGTGCGTCTCGTATGCCGCGAGTGACGGCGGGAACCGCACGAACCGGATCCACAGCAGGATCCCGACGCCGATCGGGACGGACAGGACGACGGCCAGGAAGATGAAGTGGAAGACGGCGTAGACGACGAGCATGAAGAAGAAGATCACGCCGGCCCACAGGATCCACTCGTACATGTCCAGGTAGACCTGGTGGCGCCGCAGCTGCCGCGACCTGACGTTGTACAGCACGACCGTCGCCGCGGTCCCGATCAGCGCAACGATCCAGATCGGGTTGAACAGGTCGGGGAAGTTCACGTCGTTGAACTGCAGGAAGAAGTATTCCCAGGGCGGGAGCGTCACGGTCGCGGAGCCTCCTCGGAAACGCGCGGCGCCGGGCCGGCGGGCCGTTCGATGGACAGCCCGGCGAGCGCCGGCGCTGCCGGGTCCCGGGCGGCCACCCGGGACGGCCGTCCGAGTATGCCATGGTCGCGCGCTATACTCGGCCGTCTGAGCGTGAACGCCGCCCTGCGCCCCGGGCGGCGCGGATCGGCGCGCGCGAGCCCCCGGCGCGCCCTTATGGAGGTCCCAGCCGGGTGCGAGCCCTCCTCTCGGTCGCCAATCGCCAGGGACTGGCGGACCTTGCGCGGGATCTCCTCGCCCTCGGCGTCGAGCTCTACGCCACCGACGGCACGCGCGAGCACCTCGCGGCCGACGGGATCGACGTCCTGCCGGTCAGCGACCTCACGAACGTCCCGCCGCTCGTCGGCGGGATGGTCAAGACGTTCCACCCGGCCGTCTATGCCGGCATCCTCGCCCGTCGCGACCGGCCGGAGCAGCTCGCCGAGCTGGCCGAGCACGGGATCGGGCTCATCGACCTCGTCGTCGTGAACGTCAAGCCGTTCGCCCCGCAGGTCGGGGAGCGCCGGATCCCGCTCGACGAGGCGATCGAGATGATCGATGTCGGCGGGACGGCGCTCCTGTCGTCCGCCGCCCGGAACCACGCCGGCGTGGCGGCGGTGCCGAGCCCGTCGGCCTACGGCCAGGTCGTCGCCGAGATCCGCGCCCGCGGGAGCGTCTCGGCCGAGCTCCGCCAGCGCCTCGCCGCCGAGGCCTTCGCGGTCGTGGCGGCGTATCACGCCGAGGTGGCCACCTACCTGAACCAGGTCACCGGGACCACCTTCCCGCCGCACATCAGCGTCGTCCTCGAGAAGGTCGCCGACCTCGCCCACGGCGAGAACCCGCACCAGCGCGCGGCGTTCTATCGCGAGACCACCCATCGCGACGGCACGATGGCCGACGCCACGCGCCTGCAGGGCCGCGAGCCTTCCTTCAACGACCTGCTGGACCTCGACGCCGCGTGGCGGGTCGCCGCCGACTTCGCGGCGCCGACGGCGGTCGTCGTGCGCCACACCGACCCGGTGGGGATCGCGTCCGACGACGACCTCGCCGGAGCCTTCCGGCGAGCGCTGGAGACGGATCCGGCCGCCTCGTTCGGGAGCATCGTTGGGGTCAACCGGCCGGTCGACGACGCGACGGCACGCGAGGTCGCCGAGGGGACCTTCGAGGCGGTGGTGGCCCCCGGCTACACGGAGGAGGCGCTGCGCATCCTCTCGACGCGACCGGAGCTCGAGGTCTTCACGGTGCCGCCGAACCCGTCGGACGGGCTCCGCGACTACGGGATCGCGGCGCTCGACTTCAAGCGCGTCGACGGCGGGCTGCTCGTCGAGACGGCCGACTCGACGACGCTCGACCGGGGCCAGCTGCGCGTCGTGACCCAGCGCCGCCCGACGCTGGAAGAGCTGACCGACCTGATGTTCGCCTGGAAGGCGGCCGCGCACGTCCGCTCGAACGCGATCGTCCTCGTCCGGAACCTCCAGACCGTCGGGATCGGCGGCGGCCAGGTTAGCCGCCAGGTCGCGGTGGAGATCGCCCTGCGCCGGGCCGGCGACCGGGCGCGCACGGCCGTGATGTCGTCCGACGCCTACTTCCCGTTCCCCGACGTCATCGCCTACGCGGCGGTCGCCGGCGTCAGCGCGATCATCCAGCCGGGCGGCTCCCGCCGCGACGAGATGGCGATCGAGGTCGCCGACCGGCACCACCTCGCCATGGTCTTCACCGGGCGGCGCCACTTCCGGCACTGAGCCGGGGCGGCGTCGCGCCACGCAAGGGGGGTCCGGACCCATGGAACGGCTGCTCGCGCTTGAGCTGATTCGCGTCACCGAGGCCGCCGCGATCGCCTCGGCGCGCCTCATGGGCCGCGGCGACACGATGGACGCCGACCGGGTCGCCGTGGAGGCCATGCGCCGGGCCTTCGACGAGATCCCCATCGACGCCCGGATCGTGATCGGCGAGGGGGAGCGCGACGAGGCCCCGATGCTCTACATCGGCGAGCGGGTCGGCGACCCGGCCGCGGCCATCGGCGAGGCGCCCGAGATCGACATCGCGGTCGACCCGCTGGAGGGCACGAACCTGGTCGCCCACGGGCAGGCGGGCTCGATCACCGTGCTGGCGGCCTCCGAGCGCGGCGGGCTGCTCAACGCGCCCGACTGCTACATGCAGAAGCTGTGCGTCGGGCCTGTCGTCGCCGGCAAGGTCGACATCACGGCGCCGCCGGCCGAGAACCTGCGACGGATCGCGGCCGCGCTGGGACGCGGCGTCAACGACATCACGGTCGTGATCCTCGAGCGGCCGCGCCACGAGGGGCTCATCGCCGAGGTCCGCGGCGGCGGGGGCGCGGATCAAGCTCATCGGCGACGGCGACCTCTCGGCGGCCATCAGCACCGCGGTCTCGGGCACCGGCGTCCACGCGGTCATGGGGATCGGCGGCGCACCCGAGGGCGTGCTCACCGCCGCCGCCCTCCGCTGCCTGGGCGGCGAGATCCAGGCCCGCCTGGTCTTCCGCTCCGACGCCGAGCGCGAGCGCGCGGAGGGCATGGGCCACGGCGATCCCGCCCGCGTCTACCGGACCGACGAGCTGGCCTCCGGGGACAACATCGTCTTCGCGGCGACCGGGGTGACGAAGGGCGACCTGCTCGAGGGCGTCCGCTTCTTCGGTGGCGGCGCCCGCACGCACTCGGTGGTGATGGCCTTCCAGACCAAGCAGGTCCGCTTCGTCGACACGGTCCACATGTTCGACCGCAGCCGCCCGCCGGCGGTCCGGCTCTAGGCGCCGATCGGGCTCCCGTCCGCGGCCACGGCTGCCTCGCCGTCCGGCGACCAGGTCCCGAGGCCGCGATCCCACCGCCCGATCGGGCGAACCGCCTCCGGGCCCTCGGTGGCCTCGGCGCGGGCTCGGGCGGTCGCGACGGTCTCGCCCCAGCCCGGCGGACGCAGGCCGGGTGCCAGGTCGGCGAGCGGGGCGAGAACGAAGTGGCGCTCGCGGGCGCCGGCGTGGGGGACCTGCAGCCACTGAAGATCGGGCTTCGAAGGGTCGTCGCTGCGTGCGGCGGACGGGCGCTCGACGCGGAGCGCGTGCCGGCCGAAGACCAGCAGGTCCAGGTCGAGCTCCCGGGGTCCCCAGCGCTCGCGTTCGCGGCGGCCGAACGCGCGTTCCAGGCCCTTGAGCGCGACCAGGAGCGCGAGGGCCCCGGTCTCGGGGTCCGGGCCGGCTGGGACGTCGAGCGCGACGACGGCGTTGCGGAACTCTGGCTGATCGGCGACGCCGACGGGTGCCGTCGCGTAGAGCCGCGAGACGCCGGCGAGGCGCGCGCCCGGCAGCGCCGCGAGGGCATGGACGCCGGCGGCGAGCGTCCCGGCGGCGTCTCCGAGGTTGGCCCCGAGGCCGACGTAGGCGCGGACCCGCCGGCCGCGCCGCGCGCGCTGTCGTGCGGTCGTGCCCCGCGAAGACGCCATGGCCCGAGAATACGCGGGTGGGCGCCGTCACGGTCCTGATCCTCCACCCGCCGCTCGCCGCCGGGGCGGGTCCGCTGGCCGCTGCGCTCGACGCGGCGCGACGGGAGCTGGCCGCGCGCCACGTGGCGGGGTTCCGCGCCGCCGGCGCGGCCGGGGTCGCCCTGGTCGAGGAGACGAGCGACGAGCCGTTCGGGGCCCGGTTGCGGCGGCTCGCCGGATCGATCGGGACCCCCGGCCTCGTCGTCCTGGGCTCGGGGGCGATGGCGCTGGCCCGCGCCGCGGACTACCACGCCTTCGTCGCGGCGGCGGCGGCCGACGCGCCGACCGCCCTGGCCAACAACCGCTTCTCGGCCGACGCGGTCGCGGTCTCCCGCGCCGCCGTCCTGCGCGACCTCCCGGACCTCCCGGCCGACAACGCCCTGCCCCGCTGGCTCGACGAGGTGGCGGGCTGCCCCGTCGCGGACCTCCGGCGCCGCCCGCGGCTGGGACTCGACCTCGACTCACCGGCCGACGTCGTCCTCGCCGGGAGCGCCCTCCCGGCCGCGGCGCGGGCCTCGGCCCTGCCGGCACGGCTTGTGGCTGTTCGGTCAGTCATGGCTGACCGTCGAGCGGAGCTTACGGTGGCCGGCAGGACCTCGGTCCTGACCCTGGCCGCACTGGAGCGGGGGGCCGCCTGCCGGGTCCGAGCGCTCGTGGAGGAGCGCGGCCTGCGCGCCGCAACCCTCCTCGCGCAGGCGCCGGGGGGCCGCGCAACCCCGGCACGGCCGGCGGCGTCGCTCCTCGGGATCCTTCTCGACCGGGACGGTCCGGAGGCGCTCGGGCGGATCCTTGCCCGGCTCGGCGACGCCGCGGTCGTCGATTCGCGGGTGCTGCTCGCCCATCGCCTGGGCGTCGACGAAACGAGGTGGCCCGTCGCCGAGGATCGCTTCGCCTCCGATCTGCTGCTCCCGGACCGGATCGAGGATCCGTGGCTGCGCGAGCTGACGACGGCCGCGGCCGACGCCCCGATCCCCGTGCTGCTGGGTGGCCACACCCTCGTCGGGCCGGGGCTGCGGCTCCTCGCCGGGCGGGCGCCGTGACCCCCGCGGAGGCGGCGATCCGCGCCGAGATCACGCGCCGCGGGCCCATCCCCTTCTCCGACTTCATGGCGCTCGCCCTGGGCGATCCGGCCGGGGGCTACTACACGGCCACGGCGGCAAGACCGACCCGTGGAGGCGACTTCCTCACGGCGCCCGAGCTCCATCCGATCTTCGGGGCCGTGCTGGGACGGCAGGTCGCCGAGGCGTGGGAGCGGCTCGGGCGGCCCGATGCCTTCACGCTCCTGGAGTACGGGGCCGGGGCCGGCACGCTGGCGCTGGCGATCCTGGCCGGGCTCCGGGACGACGGCTCCCCGCTGGTGCCCGCGCTCCGCTACGCGCCCGTGGAGCTCAACGAGCACCGCCTGGCCGAGCTCCGCGAGCGGGCTGCGGCTGCGGGCCTCCCGCTGGTCGATCCCGGCGCGCTGGACGACGCACCGGCCGCAGGCGTCGTCATCGCCAACGAGTTCCTCGACGCCCTCCCGGTCCACCTGGTGGAGATCCGCGACGGCCGGCCGCGCGAGATCCACGTGGGGATCGGCTGCGACGGGGCCTTCGAGGAGGTGTCTGCCGAGCTCTCCGACGCCGCGGTCGCGGAGCGCCTGGACGAGCTGGCCGGCGCCGGCGTCGCCCTCGGTGAGGGGCAGCGCCTGGAGGTTCGGCCCGCGGTCGGGGCGTGGGCGGCCGAGGTGGGCCGACGGCTGGCGGCGGGCCTGGTGCTCATCCTCGACTACGGCGCCCCGGCCGCCGACCTGTACGGCAGCCGGCGCCGGGCCGGGACGCTGATGACGTACCGGGGCCACGCCGCCGACGGCACCCCGGACGCGCCGTTCCACGACGTCGGCGAGCGGGACATCACCGCCCATGTCGACACGACGGCCCTCGGCGCGGCGCTGGCCGTCGCGGGACTCGACCTGCTGGGCGAGACGACCCAGGCCGAGCTCCTCGTCGGCTGCGGGCTGCAGGAGCTGCTGCAGCGCGATCAGGCCCGGGTGCCGAGCGCCGCCGCGGCCCTCGAGCTCCGCTCGGCGGTCATGCGCCTGCTCGATCCGCGCCACCTCGGCGGCTTCCGGGCGGTGCTCGCCGGGCGCGGGATCGCCGCCGAGCCGCCCCTGCGCGGTCTCTCGTTCCGAATGCCGGGACCGCCGTAGCAGCTCCGGCGCTGCACCCCGTGGGCGACGGCTCACGGCTCGGCCGGTCCAGGGGCCCGGCCGCTTCCCCGTGAGTCACGATCCGACTCGCGGGCGGTCCTGCTGAGCGTGCCGGATCTGCCAACCCCGTGTCTTCGCGTACACGCGGTGCTCGACCGCCGCAGGATCGAGTCGGATCCCGACTCACGCCGGGATCCGCCGCCCGCCTCCCGTCCGGCGCGCCGCCGGCCAGCATCCCCTGCTACGATGCCAGCGCACGCCCGGACCCCCGGGTCGCGTGCGTGCGTGCGTCTCACCCGAGCTTCCCGCCGGGCCAGCGGACACCTCCCGTGCAAGCACGGACCGCCGGCCGCAGAGAGGTGCGATGGAAGGCATCTGGTACGTCGTCGGCTTCGCCTTCGCGGGCGTGTCGTTCGTCTTCCTGACGATCGCCGCATCGTGGCTGATCAGCCACCGCACGAAGGGCAGCCCGCTCAAGGGCCTCCCCTACGAGAGCGGCATCCCGACGTACGGCGACACCCACGGGCGGTTCGGCGTCTCGTACTACATCTACGCGCTGCTCTTCGTCGCCTTCGACATCGAGGTGGTCTTCATCTTCCTGTGGGCGCTGGTCGTGCGCGACCCGATCCCGGGCGTGATCACCTCGATGGCGGTCTTCATCCTGATCCTCCTGCTGGGCCTGGCGTACGCCTGGCGGAAGGGGGTGCTGACGTGGCGCTGACCCGCCCGCCGGCCGGCGGCCCCCCTGCCGGGGCGCCCGGCAGCCGCCTCCCCGTCCCGGCCACGAGCCCCGACGACGCGCTCGCCGAGGCGATCGTCGTGCCGAACGCCCTCTGGACGCCGGCCGACCCAGAAGCGTATGGCGGCGTCCCGGTCGACGGGGCGCCGACCCTCGTCCTCAAGGCGTACGACGAGTCCGGCGAGGGCCGCCGCAACGACGCCCGCTGGGGTGCCCTGGACGTCATCCCGACGAAGGCCGACTACGTCCTGGACCTGATCCGGCTCAACAGCCTGTGGCCGCTCCTGTCGGGGCTGGCCTGCTGCGCCATCGAGATGATGTCGACCGCGACCAGCCGCCACGACATCGACCGCTGGGGCATGTTCCCGTTCCGGGCGTCGCCCCGCCAGGCCGACGTGCTGATCGTGGCGGGCACCCTGACGACGAAGATGGCCGAGCCGCTGATCCGCCTCTGGGAGGAGATGCCCGAGCCGAAGTGGGTCGTCGCCATGGGCGACTGCACCTGCTCGGGGGGCCGCTACAAGCGGAGCTACAGCACGATCCAGGGGATCGACCGGGTCCTTCCCACCGACGTCTACGTGCCGGGCTGCCCGCCGCGGCCCGAGGGCCTGATCTACGGGATGATGAAGCTCCAGCAGCTCGTGAGGGAGCGCCGCGGCCACTGGCCGGAGCGCAACATCGGCCCCACCGTCCCGGAGGGCATCTGACGGTGGACCGCGCGTTCAAGGCGCTGCTGGAGCGGACCCTGGGCACCGCGCTCGAGGGCCCCGTCCGCCAGCGCCAGGACCAGACCGAGATCCGGATCCGCCCGGGCGACGTGCCGCAGGTGATGCGCACGCTCCACGATGAGGCGGACCTGCGCTTCGAGTACCTGGCCGACCTGTCCGGCGTCGACACCGGGACGACCTTCCAGGTGGTCTACCACCTGTGGAGCGAGGTGACCCCCGACTGGCTCCGGGTCATCGCCGACGGGATCCCCCGCGACGAGCCCCGCATCCCCTCGATCACCTTCCTCTGGAAGGGCGCCGAGTGGATGGAGCGCGAGGCCTACGACATGTTCGGCCTCATCTTCGAGGGCAACCGCGACCTGCGCCGGATCTACCTCCCCGACGACTTCGTGAGCTTCCCGCTCCGCAAGGACTTCCACCTCGCCGACGATGTCGCGCGATCGCCCGGCGGCGGGATCCGCGCGATGGAGCGTGCCGGCGCCCCGAAGGACGCCGACGAGACCACCCTCCGGCGCACGTCGCCCGGGGTGTAGGCGAGATCGAGATGACGACACCGACCCGGCCCAGCCTCGACGACCCGGCGCTCACCATCCCGGTCGACCACGCGGGCATCTTCGACCCGATCCCGATCGCCAGGACCGAGCGCCAGCAGGAGTTCTACGCCCTCAAGGACGGCGAGCTGCTCCTCAACATGGGACCCCAGCACCCCTCCACCCACGGCGTGCTGCGCGTCGTCCTCAAGATCAACGGCGAGCAGGTCGTCGACCTCGACCCGGTCCTGGGCTACCTCCATCGCGGCGTCGAGAAGCTGTGCGAGAACGCCGACTACCACCAGGTCATCAGCCAGGTCGACCCCCTCGAGTACATCAGCTCGCTCTTCAACGAGTGGGGCGCGGTGCTCTCCTTCGAGAAGCTCCTCGACCTGGAGGTGCCGCGAAGGGCGGAGTACATCCGGGTGCTCTCCGGCGAGCTCAACCGGGTCGCCAGCCACATGCTCTACATGGGCTGGTATGCCCTGGACCTCGGCGGCATCACGCCGATCCTGTGGAGCTTCGCCGAGCGCGACGAGATCATGGAGATGCTGGCCGCCCTCACCGGCCAGAAGCTCCTCTTCAACTACTTCCGCATCGGCGGCGTCAACGGCGACCTGAACCACGAGTTCATGAGCCGCCTGGGCGACTGGATGAGCCGCGCCGGCGCCCAGCTGGAGGCCGGCATGGGCCTCCTCAACGAGAACGAGATCTTCGTCCGGCGTGCCCGCGGCCTTGGCGTCGTCGACCGCGAGACCGCCCTCCGGATGTGCGTGACGGGCCCGAACCTGCGGGCCTCCGGCGTCCCCTTCGACCTGCGACGGGCCCACCCGTACAGCGTCTACCCGGAGCTCGACTTCGACATCCCGACGCGCAGCGAGGGCGACTCGCTGGCGCGCTACCTGCTGCGCATGGACGAGGTCCGGCAGAGCCTCCGGATCATCGACCAGTGCCTCCACCAGATGCCCGACGGGCCGGTCTCGGCCAGGCTGCCACGCCTGCTGCGGCCACGGCCCGGGCGCGCCTTCAGCGCCGTGGAGGCACCCCGCGGCCAGTACTCCACGTACGTCATCAGCGACGGCACCGACCAGCCGTTCCGGATGCGGATCCACGATCCGAGCTTCCTGCACCTGCAGCTGGTCGCCCTGCTCATGCCCGGCAACCTGATCCCCGACACCATGGCGATCATGGCCTCGCTGGACCCGGTCATGGGCGGCGTGGACAAGTGAGGGGCGCCCGACGATGACCGCCGTCACCTCCTACTGGAACCGCCTCTCGATCCCGTCGCGGGTCCTGCTGGTCAGCCTGCCGATCGTCCTCGTCCTGGGCGCCGTGGCCACGGTGGCGCTGGTCGTGCTGCTGCCGCCGCTCCTCGACTTCCTGGGCGCCAACGTGGACCTGGTCCGCTTCCTTGTCGCGGCGACGGCGGTCATCGTCCTCACGATCCCGACGGCCTTCGTGATCATCCTTCTCGAGCTGAAGGTGATCGCGGCGATGAACCTGCGGATCGGGCCCGACCGGGTGGGCCCGTGGGGGCTCGCCATGAGCGTGGTCCACGGGCTCAAGGTCCTCTCGAAGGAGGACTACACGCCGCGCGGGGCGGACGTCCCGATCTTCACCGTGGCCCCGGTCGCGGTCTTCCTGGCCACGATCATGGCCTTCCTGGTGATCCCCTTCGCGCCGGGGCTCGTGGCGCAGGACTTCAACATCGCCCTGCTCTACTTCTTCGCGATCGGCGGCCTCAACATCGTCGGCCTGATGATGGCCGGCTGGGCCAGCTTCAACAAGTACAGCCTGCTGGGCGCCCTGCGCGCCGCGGCCCAGGCCATCAGCTACGAGATCCCGCTCACCCTCTCGGTCGTCGGGATCATCATCCTGGCCGGGACGATGAGCCTCAACTCGATCGTCGAGCAGCAGGCCGGCTCGTTCCTCGACTGGAACGTCTGGAAGCAGCCGCTCGGGCTGATCATCTTCTTCATCGCCGCCATCGCCGAGGCGAACCGGACCCCGCTCGACATGACCGAGGCCGACCAGGAGATCGTGGCCGGCTTCGCCACCGAGTACTCCGGGATGCGCTTCGGCTTCTTCTTCTTCGCCGAGTACGTCAACGTCTTCGTCGTCTCGGCGATGACCGTCGTCCTCTTCTTCGGCGGCTGGAACGCCCCGTTCGACTGGCCGTTCCCGGTCGCTGGCCCTCGATCCGGCGAGCTACGGCATCGGGCTCCTCTTCGCCGGCGCGCTGGTGCCGGTGGTCGCGACGCTCGTCCTGGCGATCCCCTTCTGGCTGGGCTCGTCGAGGATCTCGGCCCTCCAGGCCCTGGTCCTGGGCTTCATCCTGTTCAACGTGCTCGCCGTCACGGCGTTCCTCGGCTGGGCCTTCATCAGCTTCGACTGGGTCGTGGGCCTCGTCTGGATGATGGCCAAGACCTACGTCTTCGTCCTGGTCTTCGTCCAGATGCGGGCCACCTTCCCGCGCGTCCGCGTCGACCAGCTGATGGGCTTCGCCTGGAAGTGGCTGCTGCCGGCGTCGCTCATCAACATCTTCGCGACCGCGATCGCGGTCTCGATCCTGGCGAACCGGTGAGGGCGGGCCGATGACCATGGTTCCCGGCCTCGGCCTCCTCAAGGGGATGGGTCTCACCCTGCGGCGCTTCTTCGCCCCGAAGGTGACGATCAAGTACCCGGAGGTGGACCCGGACATCGCGGTCAAGTACCGCGGACGGCTGCAGCTGCTCTACGACGAGCACGGCACGCTCAAGTGCGAGACCTGCTTCCAGTGCGCCCAGGCCTGCCCCATCGAGTGCATCGACATGGGGGGCGTCGACACGAAGGGTCGCTTCGCGATCCACTGGGGCGCCGCCGAGACCTACGGCGAGCGGCGCGAGGAGTCTGCGCTCCGGCGCGCCGGCCGCGAGGTCCCCGACGATGTGTACCAGCGGTTCGAGCCCGTCGACCTCGCCGCCGTCGACGCCATCCTCGAGGAGCACGACCACGACCCGCACCGGATGCTCTCCATCCTGGAGGCGGTGCAGGCGGAGTTCGGCCACCTCCCGGTGGCGGCGCTCAAGCGCATCAGCCACCGGACCGGCGCCTGGTACGCGATGATCTACGGCACCGCGAGCTACTACCACCACCTCCGCTTCGAGCGGACCGTGGAGGAGGTCGCCGTCTGTCGCTGCACGGCCTGCCTGCTGGCCGGGGGCGGCCGGCTGGCCGAGGCGATCGGCGCGGGGCTCCGGACCGAGCTTGGCCGCCCGACGCCCGATGGGCGGATCCGCTTCGCCTGGCTCCCGACGCACACGCCCGGCGCCCTCGCGCCGCTCGTCGCGGTCGACGGCGAGCCGCAGCCCGAGGTGACCGCCGCCAACGCCACCGCCTGGGCCCGGGCGCTCGCCGGCGAGCACCCGGCCACCCGAACCGTCCACTGAGCCCATGACGACACTCCTCCCGACCCCCGCCGGCCGTCCCCGTCCCATCCTCGGCGAGGCAGATGCCCCGCTCACCGACCTCGCCACGGCCGTGGCGGCCGGCGCGTTCGCGGCGCTGCGGATGGTGGTCGGCGATCTCGGGCCGACCGGCACCGTCGCCACGATCGCCGCCTCCGGGCTGCGGGGCCGCGGCGGCGCGGGCTTCCCCGCCGGCGCCAAGTGGCGCGCGGTGGCGTCCGCCGAGGACCCGGTCCGCTACGTCGTCGCGAACGGCTACGAGGCGGACCCGGGCCAGGGCACCAACCGCCTGCTCATGGAGACGCGCCCGTTCGCGGTCGTGGAGGGCATCGCGATCGCGGCCCTGGCCGTGGGCGCCCGCGAGGCGATCATCGCCGTGCGGGCCGAGTACGCCGAGGCGGTCCGCGCGCTCGAGTCCGCCGTCTTCGCGGCCGAGGAGGCCGGCTTCCTCGGCACGAACGTGCTGGGCTCCGGCCGCGACGTGTCCGTCACCGTCCGCACGGTGCAGGGCGCCTACATGCTGGGCGAGGAGACGGTCCTGCTCAAGGCCCTCGAGGGGAAGCGCGGCCAGCCGGAGCAGCGCCCGCCCTACCCGTCAGAGCGGGGCCTGTTCGGGCACCCGACCCTCGTCCACAACGTGGTCACCCTGGCGATGACGCCCTGGATCGTGGTGCACGGCGCCGACGCGTTCCGGGCGATCGGCGACCCCGACGCGCCCGGCACGCTCCTGGTGCAGGTCTCGGGGGCCGTTGCGACGCCGGGCATCGCGGAGGTCGCCACCGGGACGACCCTGCGCGAGATCCTCGACCTCGCGGGGGCGTCGCGGCCGGCCGGACCTTCAAGGCGGCACTCGTCGGCGGCCCGACCGGCGGCCTCCTGCCGGAGGAGCTGCTCGACACGCCGTACACCTTCACGGCCCTGCGCGACGCGGGCGCCCACGTCGGCTCCGGCGCGCTCGTCGTGGCCGACGGGTCGGCCTGCATCGTCGACCTCGCCCGGCTCCTCGTCCGCTACGGCGCGGACGAGGCCTGCGGCAAGACGATCCCCTGCCGGATCGGGCTGCGCCGCCTCGCGGAGATCGGCCAGCGCTACGCCGACGGGACCGCCCGGCCCACCGACCCGAAGCTCCTCGCGGACCTCGCCGACGACTGCGCCGCGAGCGCCCTGTGCGACCACGAGCGCCTGGCCCCCGGCCCACTCCGGACCGCGATGCGATACTTCGGTCCCGAGATCGACGACCACATCCTGCGGGGCACCTGCCCCGCCGGCGTCTGCAGCCCGATCCGGCTGGCAGCCGCCGCCACCGGAAGGTAGGCGACGACCGCACGATGGCCGACCTGATCTCCCGCCCCCCCGACATCACCCCGTCGACCCCGCCCGAGCCGGTGGCCGACAGCCTTGCCGAGCGCCTCCTGCGGACGCAGGCGCCGCAGCGGCCGCAGTCGACGCCCGTCATCCGCCTCGAGGTGGACGGGCGCATCGTGGAGGGCCGCGAGGGCCAGACGATCCTCGACGTCTGCCGCGACAACGGGATCGAGATCCCGACCCTGTGCTACGAGCCCAAGCTCCCGGGCTTCGGCGCCTGCCGGATGTGCGTCGTCGAGGTGGAGGGCGAGGAGCACCCGCCGATCTCGTGCTCCCGCGCCGCCGAGGCGGGCATGGTGGTCCGGACCCAGACCGAGGAGGTCCGCCGGATCCGCCGGACGAACCTCGAGCTGATCTTCTCCGACCACAACGCCTACTGCCTGCCGCCCTGCCAGAACAAGTGCCCCAGCCACATCGACATCCCGGGCTTCCTCAAGGCGAACGCCGAGGGCGAGTTCCGCGAGTCCGCCCGCATCTTCAAGCGGACGATCCCCTTCCCCTCGATCCTGGGCCGGGTCTGCCCGGCGCCGTGCGAGGAGCACTGCCGCCGCGACGAGGTCGACGAGGCGATCGCCATCCGCGACAGCCACCGCTACGCCGGCGACCAGGTCCTGCGGGAGATGCTCGAGCAGGACATCGACCCGCCCGTGCCCTTCGAGCTCCAGCCGCAAGACCGGCAAGCGGGTCGCGGTGATCGGGTCCGGGCCGGCCGGCGCGTCGGCGGCGTACTACCTCCTGATCGCCGGCCACGACGTCACGATCCTCGAGCGCGACGAGCAGCCCGGCGGGATGCTGCGCTACGGCATCCCCGAGTACCGCCTGCCGAAGGACCGCGTCCTCGGCCCCGAGTACGAGAGCGTCACCCGCCTCGGCGGGCGCTTCGTGTGCGGCCAGGCGCTGGGCCGTGACTTCAGCCTGGACGACCTCCAGAACCAGGGCTACGACGCCGTCGTGGTCGCCATCGGCTGCTACGACACGAACAAGCTGGGGATCCCGAACGAGACCGCCGACGGGGTGATCGACGGCCTCGAGTACCTCAAGATCGCGACCCTCGGCCTGACCTACCCGGGCCACGCCGGGACGCGCGTCGTCACGATCGGCGGCGGCTTCACGGCGATGGACTGCGTCCGGACCTCCGTCCGCCAGGGCGCCGCCGAGGTGACCCTCGTCTACCGCCGCGACATGAAGGACATGCCGGCCGCGAGCGAGGTCCACGAGGCCATCGAGGAGGGCGTCACCACGATCTTCCAGGCCGGTCCCGACCCGCGTCCTCGTCGACGAGGCGACCGGGAAGGTGTCCGGCGTGGAGTTCATCCGGATGCAGCTGGGCGCGCCCGACGCGTCCGGCCGGCGGCGCCCCGAGCCGGCGGCCGGCACCGAGTTCGTCATCGAGTGCGACCGGGTCCTGCTGGCGATCGGCCAGGGGCCCGACCTCACCTGGCTCGGGGCCCGGCAACGACGGGCCGCAGGCCACCAGGCAGGGTCGCCTCAAGGTCGACGCGGTCACCTTCGAGACCGGCCGGCCCGGCGTCTTCGGGACGGGCGACGTCCGCACCGGCGCCGCGACCGTCGTCCAGGCGATCGCCGACGGACGGCGCGCGGCCTACGCCGTCGACGCGTTCCTGCAGGGCCTGGACCTCGGCGGCGATCCGGACGCGCCAGACGCTGGCCGAGCCGCAGCCCGAGTTCCTCTCGATCGTGCCCTTCACCTCCGAGATCAAGGAATCGCGCCACCGCCTGGGCAGCATGCCGGGCGAGGAGCGCCGGGGGTCGTACGTCGAGTACGAGATCCCGTACAGCCGCAGCGAGGCCGTCGCCGAGAGCACCCGCTGCCTGCAGTGCACCTGCGAGGCGATCGGCTTCTGCGACCTGCGCCGCCTGGGGATCGAGTACGGCACGACCCTGCGGACGCTGGAGCCGCAGAACAACCGCGGCGCCGGCTTCCGCAGCGTCACCGAGAACCGCTTCACCGGCTACAACCACGACTACATCCGCGACGACAGCCACGCCTTCATCCTGCGCGAGCCGTCGCGCTGCATCGACTGCGGGCGCTGCGCCAACGTGTGCGCGGAGGTCGTGGGGGCGGCCTGCTACGACTTCATGCGGATCGGCTTCGACACCCTGGTGACGACACCGCTCGACATGAGCCTCAACGACACGCCCTGCGTGTCCTGCGGCCGGTGCGCCGAGACGTGCCCCACGGGCGCGCTCATGCCGAAGCCGCGGATCCTCGAGAAGTACGAGGTCGACGAGAGCCGCTGCATCCTGTGCGGCATCTGCGTCGACGCCTGCCCCTACGACGCGCTCCGCTGCGGGCCCGACTTCGAGCTGGCCCACACGAGCCGCGAGGAGCCGATGATCGACCTCATCGCCATCGCGGCCGTCGACCGCGAGACCGAGATGACCTACGTCCGGCGCGAGCGCGACTGGGCCCAGCGGGCCCTCGCCTCGGGCCGCGACATCGGGCCGCGGATGCTGCCCGTCCTCCCGGCCTCCCTCGCGGGCGGCAACGGGGGGGAACGGCCACGCGGCGGCCCATGCCAGCGGCAACAATGGGCACGGGACCGCCGGGGAGGCCGGCGGGCACGAGGCCGCACAGCTAGCCACGCGCGGCCGGGCGAGGAGGGCGCCCGGGCCGAGCGCGGAGATCACGGCGGAGAGAGGGAACTGGTGCCGATACCGGATACCGTGCCGGTCCTTGGGATCACGTGGAACGACGTGCTCTTCCTGGTCCTCGCGGCGATCATGCTCGGGCAGCGCCCTGCTCGTCGTCACCCTGCGCGACATCATCCGCTGCGGCATCGCGATGGTGGCCTCGTTCGCCGCCCTGGCCGGGATCTACGTCATCCTCGGCGCGCCCCTCGTCGCCGCCGCCCAGGTGCTGGTCTACATCGGCGCCATCGCCGTCCTGATCCTGTTCGCGGTCATGCTGACCCAGGCGAAGGCCGCCCCGGTCCGCCTCGTCTTCCAGACCCAGGCCATCCCGGCCGCGATCGCCGCGATCGTGCTGGCGGTCATGATCGCGCTCACCGTCACGGCGACCGACTGGGGCGAGGTCGGGCCAGCGAGCGGCGACCGTGGACGCAATGCCCTTGCGCGCCTCCTGTTCACCGACTACGTCCTGCCGCTCGAGGTGGTGAGCGTCCTCCTGCTGGCCGCGGTCATCGGCGGCGTCTACCTGGCCAAGCGCGAGGACCGCGACGCATGAGCCAGTCGCTCGACGCCTACCTCGTCCTGTCCGGCATCCTCTTCGCCATCGGGAGCTTCGGCTTCCTGGCCCGGCGCAACGCCATCAGCATGCTCATGTCGATCGAGCTGATGCTCAACGCCGTCAACCTCGCCATCGTCGCCTTCGGCGCGTTCATGCCGGCGCTCAACGTCGACGCCTCGGTGATCGCCCTGATGGTCATGGCGGTCGCGGCCGCCGAGGCGACCGTCGGCCTCGCCATCGTCATGGCGATCTACCGCAACCGGCGGACGCCGCTCGTCGACGAGTACGACTCGATGCGCCAGTAGCCCGCGAGGAGCCCGAGAGACCCGCGTGTTCGAGCCCTTCATCCCGATCGCCGCCCCGCTGCTCGCCGTCGTCGAGGCCGAGCCGCATCTCGGAGACCGCCGGCAGCGTCCTGAACCTGGTCCCGCTGCTGCTCCTGCTGCCGATCAGCGGGTTCGTCTTCACGGCCCTCTTCGGACGCCGGATCGGCCGCTTCGCCTTCCTCGTGCCGCTCCTGCTGATCGTGGCGACGTGGGCGCTCGCGATGGTGGTCGTCTTCGAGGCGCTCACCGGCGCCTTCGGGGAGCATGGGGCGGGGATCACGCTCTACACCTGGATCCCGGCCGGCGACTTCCAGGTGGAGCTGGGTCTCTACGTCGACCAGCTGACCGCGTGCCTCCTCATCGTCGTCACGACGATCGGCATGCTGGTCCACCTCTACTCGGTCGGCTACATGGCCCACGACCCGGGGCGCTGGCGCTTCTTCGCCTACCTGAACCTGTTCATGTTCAGCATGCTGCTGCTGGTCCTGGGCGACAGCTGGCTGACGGTCTTCGCGGCCTGGGAGCTGGTCGGCCTGTGCTCGCTACCTGCTGATCGGCTTCTGGTACACCCGCTGGTCGGCGGCGCTGGCGGCCAAGAAGGCCTTCATCGTCAACCGCGTCGGCGACGTCGGCTTCGCCCTCGGGATCATGCTGATCTGGGTCAGCACCGGGACGCTGAACATCCGCGAGTCGTTCGAGCTGATCAAGGGGCTCGACACGACGACGATCGCGGCGATCGCGCTCCTCGTCTTCTGCGGCGCGGTCGGCAAGAGCGCCCAGTTCCCGCTCCACGTCTGGCTGCCCGACGCCATGGAGGGCCCGACGCCGGTCTCCGCCCTGATCCACGCCGCGACGATGGTCAACGCGGGCGTCTACCTCGTCGCCCGGGCCAACCCGATCTTCGCCGAGGTCCCGGGCGTGATGGTCGTGGTGGCGGCGATCGGCATCTTCACGGCGATCCTGGCGGCCTCGATCGCCATGACCCAGACCGACATCAAGCGCGTCCTGGCCTACTCGACGCTCTCGCAGCTCGGCTACATGTTTGCCGCCCTCGGGGTGGGCGCCTTCGTCGCGGCGATCTTCCACCTGATGGCCCACGGCTTCTTCAAGGGCCTCCTCTTCCTCGGCTCGGGCAGCGTGATCCACGCCGTCCACGAGGAGCAGGACATGAACAACATGGGCGGCCTGCACCGGAAGATCCCGGTCACCCACTGGACGATGCTCGTGGGCGCCCTGGCGATCGCCGGGATCCCGCCGCTGGCCGGCTTCTTCAGCAAGGACGAGATCCTGGGCGAGAGCTTCAAGTTCGGCTTCTACTGGGTCTGGGCGATCGGCTTCGTCGTCGCCGGGATGACCGCCTTCTACATGTGGCGGCTGATGGGCAAGACGTTCTACGGGCAGCCGTCGGAGTACGTGCGCCGCATCTGGGACCGGATCCACGAGTCGACCTGGACGATGACGGTGCCGCTCGTCCTGCTGGCCATCCCGTCCGCGCTGCTCGGCATCTTCCTCGGCACGCCCCTCGGCGACTCGCGGATCACCCACTGGCTGGAGCCGGTCTTCGTCGAGTCGGAGGAGATGCTCTACCCCGACAAGCCGCCGTACGAGCTGTTCGGCGTCGACGGCGCCCTCATCCTCACGAGCGTCGCCATCGCGACCATCGGCCTCGTCGTCGGGATCTGGCTCTTCGGCGCCTTCCGGCGGGCCGGCAAGCCGGAGCGGGTGGTCGCGCTCACGGACGCCAACGGCGCGACGCGCTTCCTGTACCGGGCCTCCCTGAACAAGTGGTGGTTCGACGACCTCAACCACCTGCTCTTCATCGTGATCGGCGGCCGCGTCGCCGGGGCGATCTGGTGGTTCGACCGGGTGGTCGTCGACGGGACCGTGAACGGCGTCGGCCGGCCTGACCCTCGACGCGGGCCGCGGCCTGCGCCGGGTCCAGACGGGGCGCGTCCAGAACTACGCGCTGGGCATCGCGATCGGGCTGATCGTGATGGTCGGCTCGTACCTCCTCATCGCGGCCAGGTAGGGGAGGAGGACGATGGACATCGGCTGCGTTTCCCATCCTGAGCCTGATCACGTTCCTGCCGCTCGTCGGGGCGCTCGTCATCGCGATCATCCCGCGCAGCAACCTCGGGGCGATCCGCGGGCGCCGCCCTCGTCACGGCCCTGGCCACGTGGGTCGCAGCCTGTCGCTCCTGCTCGGGCTACGACCCCGGCCGGCGCCGCCGGCACGGGCTTCCAGTACGTGGAGACGCTCGACTGGATCCCGCTCTTCGGCATCCAGTACAAGGTCGGCGTCGACGGGCTCTCGGTGGCGATGGTCGTCCTGACCACGACCCTGACCTGGATCTCCATCCTGGCCAGCTTCTCGCCGATCAAGGAGCGGGTGAAGGAGTACATGATCTCCTTCCTGGTCCTCGAGGTCGGGATGCTGGGCGTGTTCGTCTCGCTGGACCTCTTCCTGTTCTACATCTTCTGGGAGGTCGTCCTCGTCCCGATGTACCTGATCATCGGGATCTGGGGCGGCGCCAACCGGATCTACGCGACGATCAAGTTCGTCCTCTACACGCTGGTCGGCTCGCTCCTGATGCTGGTCGCGATCCTGGCCACCGCCTTCGCCTACCAGGCGGCGACCGGCAGCTGGGACGGGGCCTTCGACCTCCAGAACCTGCGCCGGCCACGGCTTCGATCGGACCTTCCAGCTCTTCGCGTTCGCGGCCTTCGTCCTGGCCTTCGCGATCAAGGTCCCGATGTTCCCGTTCCACACCTGGCTCCCGGACGCCCACGTGGAGGCGCCGACGGCCGGCTCGGTGATCCTGGCCGGCGTGCTGCTCAAGCTCGGCGGCTACGGGTTCATCCGCTTCGCGCTGCCGATCTTCCCGGAGGGGGCGCACGCCTTCGCCCCGCTGATCATCCTGCTCTCGGTGATCGCGATCATCTACGGCGCGATCGTGGCCCTGGTCCAGCCCGACCTCAAGAAGCTGGTCGCCTACAGCTCGGTGAGCCACATGGGCTTCGTGACGCTCGGGATCTTCATCTTCCAGCAGCAGGGCATGCCAGGGCGCGATCCTGCAGATGGTCAACCACGGGCTCATCACCGGCGCCCTCTTCCTGCTGGTCGGCGTGATCTACGAGCGGACCCACGACCGCACGATCGCGAAGATGGGCGGTCTCGGCGGACCGGTCCCGGTCTACGCCGCGGCCCTCGGCTTCTTCGTCTTCGCCTCGCGTCGGCCTGCCCGGCCTCGCCGGGTTCGTCGGCGAGTTCCTGGTCTTCGTCGGCGCCTTCGCCTTCAACCCGTGGACGGCCGTCGGCGATCGCCTTCGTGATGATCCTCGCCGCCGCCTACCTGCTCTGGATGCAGCAGCGCGTCCTGTTCGGCCCGCTGTCCGACTTCCTGCGAGGGCTCGGGCCACCACCTCACCGACATGCGGCCCGTGGAGATCCTGACGCTGGCGCCGCTGGGCGCCCTGACCGTCGTCTTCGGCATCTTCCCGGGCCTCCTCCTCGACCTCATCGCCGGGTCGGTCCAGACCGTCCTCGCCGCCGTCGACCCGTCGCTCGCGACGGCGATCGGGCGCTGACGGGAGCGCCGCCGATGTCGACCGCCGACCTCCTGGTCATCGCCCCGCTCATCGCCGCCGTCCTCGTCGCGGTCGCGATCATCGTCGCCGACCTCATCAGGCCCGGGCGACACCGCGCTGGCCACGGGCGTCAGCCTGCTGGGCCTCGGGATCGTCGGCGCGCCCTCGTCGTGTGGGTCGGCGCGACGCCGGGCAGCGGCCTTCGGCGGCACCTACCGCGTCGACGCCCTGGCGACCGTTCCTCGACCTCCTCTTCGTCGCCATCGTCGCCCTGACGCATCCTCTTCGGCCCGGACTACCTCGTCCCGCGCGGCCTGCCGGTCGCCGAGTTCGCGGCGATCCTCGTCTTCGCCCTGTCGCGGCGCGATGCTGATCGCCGGCTCCGCGGACCTGCTGGTCCTCTTCCTCGGCCTCGAGCTCATGGTCATCCCGGGCTACCTGCTGGCCGGCTTCCACAAGCGCGACGCGCTCTCCACCGAGGGCGCCATCAAGTACTTCCTGCTGGGCTCCTTCTCCAGCGCGATCTTCCTGTTCGGCCTGGCCTTCGTCTGGGGCCTCACCGGCTCGACGCGGATCGCCGACGTCGCCGCCCAGCTCGCGCTCGATCGTCCAGCGGCCAGGCTGCGCTGTCCGCCGGGCTGGCGATGGGCCTGGCCTTCCTGACGACCGGCGTCGCCTTCAAGATCGCCGCCGTCCCGTTCCACTACTGGACGCCGGACGCGTACCAGGGCTCGCCGACCCCGATCACCGGCTACCTCTCGGTCGGGCCCAAGATCGGCGCCTTCGCCGTGATCCTGCGGGTCTTCGCCGAGGCGCTGGCGCCCGCTCCGCGAGGAGTGGGTGATCGTCTTCTTCGTCCTCGCGACGCTGACGATGACGCTGGGCAACCTGGTCGCCCTCACCCAGGACAACGTCAAGCGGATGCTGGCGTACTCGTCGATCGCCCACACCGGCTACATGCTGGTCGGCCTCGCCGCCTACGCCGACGGCCAGATCGAGGGCCTCGAGGGGCTCCTCTTCTACAGCGCCGCCTACACCTTCATGAACCTCGGCGCGTTCGCCGTGATCGCGGCCCTCCAGAGGCGGCCCGGGGTCACCAGCCGCCTCGAGACGTTCGCCGGGCTGGGCCGGCGCGAGCCGGCCCTCGGGATCCTGATGGTCCTCTTCCTGCTCTCGCTGACGGGGATCCCGCCGACGGCCGGCTTCTTCGCCAAGGCCTACGTCATCCTGGCCGCGGTCGAGGCCGGCGGCTGGATGAACCTCCTCGCCGTGATCGCCGTCCTCAACGCCGCCGTCGCGGCCTTCTACTACCTGCGCGTCGTGGTGTACATGTACATGCGGGAGCCGCAGGGCGAGCAGGCGCCGGTGGGCCACGGCGCGCTCCTGCGCCTGGGGCTCGCGATCACCGCGGTCATGACCGTGACGCTGGGCCTCTTCCCCGGCCCGTTCCTGGCAGAGCGTCGGCGAGGCCGCGGCGGCGATCGGAGCCGCGCTGCCCTAGGTTCGCCCGGGCGCAGGCGCCCGACCGGAGCGGCCGGCGCCGCGCCTGGCTGCCCGCGTCGCGGCCCCGGCCCGGCTCAGCCCGCGGATCGCTCCTCGGCCTCCAGCCGCCGGGCCAGGGCGCGCAGCACGGCGCCGGTGGCCGCGGGACCCGGGAGCATGACGTCCGCCGCGCGCAGGACCTCGGGCGGGGTGGTCGCGTCGCGACGGATGCCGATCGTCACGGCGGCGGCCAGCCGGCCCGCCCGACGCGCGTCGGTGGCCACCCGGAACGCCTCCGCGTCCGAGCGGTCGTCGCCCAGCACGGCGACGGCCACGGCCCCGTGGCGCGCGATCAGCTGCTCCACGGCCTGGCCCTTCGCGCCGGCGTCCTCCGGGCGGACCTCGAGGATCCGCCAGGTCTCGGAGCGAGCGAAGCGCGCGGCCCGCAGCTCGGGCGGCAGGGCCTCCTGGGCCGCCCCGAGCGCCGCCAGGATCCGGGCCCGGGCCGCGTCGGGATCGTCGGCCGTCCGGTAGTGGAACGCGACCGACGGGCCCTTCGGCTCGACGTGGAGCCACTCGGCGTCGACGAGGAGGCGTCCGACGTCGTCGCCGAGGCGTCGCGACGCGTCGACGTGGCGTGCGTGGCGCGCCGCATGAGCGACCGGGAGGCGCTCCGCCGGCACGCCCGGCGGCAGCCGGCCTCCCTGCAGCCCGTGGTCGCCGAGGTAGGTCACGCCGCCGATCCGGACGCGGCCCGCGACGTCGAGCGCGGTGCGCCCGGAGAGGATCGCCAGCCCGAGGCGCGCCGGGCCTCGCGCGCGCGATCCGGCCCAGGTGCCGGAGGGCGCGCCGGGCCTCCGGGTGCAGGACGGCGCCCTCGGGGTCGGGGTCGATCGCGGCCAGCGTGCCGTCGAAGTCGCAGACGACCAGGATCGGGCCCTCGACGTCGGCGAGGCCGGCGAGCGCGGCGGCCGCGGCTGCCGTCTCCGGCGCGTGGGCCGTCGCTCGTCGCGACCGGGACCGGGCCGCGACCGCGGGTCATTCGCCGACCGTGACGCCCGGCATGATCGTGGCCAGGCCGGCGTCCATCTGGTCGGGGCCGAGGCCGCCGAGCGCCGCCTCCTGGACGACGCCCGCCGCGTCGATCCAGTAGTGCACGGGCAGGGCCACGGCGTCCCATGCCTTCGCGCGGCTCCCGTCCCCGTCGAGGCCGACCGGGAACGTGACGTTGAGGGCGTCGACGAAGGGCTGAACGGTCGCCGCGTCCTCCTTGACGTGGACGGCCAGCACGACGAGTCCGGCCTCGGCGTAGCGGACGGCGTACCCGTTCATGAGCGGGTACTCGTCGCGGCACGGGGGGCAGTACGTGCCGGTGAAGACGACCCAGACGGGCTTGCCGCGGTAGGCGGCGAGGTCGATCGAGGTGCCGTCGAGGCCGGTGACGACCAGGGGGGGCGCCGGCGTGGCCGACGAGCGGGAACGGGGACGGGCTGCGGCTCGCGCCCTGGCCCGGCGTCTCCGCCGGCGGTCGGCGCCTCGGTCGCCGGCGGCGTGGGAGCGGGCGTCGGCGATTCGACGACGGCGGCCGGGGTCGGGCGTCGCGGCGGCCGTCGGGGCCGGGGCGAGCGGAACGAGCGAGTAGACGGCGACGGCGACGCCGAGCGCCGCGGCGACGCCGAGGACGAGGCCGGCCACGATCGCGACGAAGGTGCGCATCGGCTCGGAGCGTAGCGGACTCCCGGCCACGCTGCGTGGGGCGCCGCCGCGGCGCGCCGAGCCTGGCGGGCCGCCCCGGCCTGGGCGCGCGGCCCGCCGATGCCGCCGCAGGGGACGCAACACCGCCGGGACGTTCCGGCGTCCCAGCACCGGACAAACCGCCGGGACGGCCTCGCCCGATCTCCTTGCTAGGATGCCCTCACCGATGCGCTCGCTGCTCGACTGGATCCGCGGCCGCCTGCTGCCCGCCCTCGTGACGGCGGCCGGCGTCGCCCTGCTCGCGGCCGGGCTCATCTCCTACCAGGATCCCCCGGAGGCGGTCGCGATCGCGCCGGCGGAGACGCCTGCCCCGACCGCGCGGCCGGCGCCGAGCCTCCTGCCGATCCCGTCGCTCGCGCCCGGCCGGGACGCCGGCGCCGTCGTCGAGCCCGGTGGCGGAGCGGGTTGCGACCCGGGTCGTCGTCCCGGCGCTCCGGATCGACCTCCCCGTCGTGAAGCCGCCGAACGACCCGGACCACTTCCCGTACTGCAACGTGGCCGAGTACATCCCCCAGCTCAGCCGGCCCGGCTACCCCGGCACGACCTACCTGTACGCCCATGCCCGCAAGGGGATGTTCCTGCCGCTCTGCTCGAGACCGCGGGCCGCGCGATGCTCGGGATGCTCGTGCAGGTCTACACGAACGACAACCAGGTCTTCCTCTACGAGGTCACCCGGGTCCTGCGCAACCAGAGCAGCCTCGACTCGCCTTCGAGGCGACGGACGAGCAGCTGATGCTCCAGACCTCCGAGGGCCCGCGCGGGACGATCGGGAAGACGATGGTGATCGCGCGCCCGCTCAGCGTCGGGCCGGCCGACCCGAGGCTGGCGAACCCGACGGCCAAGCCGATCGCCTGCCAGTAGCGGCGGGGCCCGCGCCTCAGATCCAGTCGATCCGCCGCAGGATCGCGAAGATCAGGAGGGACAGCGCCACGATCGACGCGGTGACGAGCCAGAAGCCGACGGCCTCGGTGCGAGCGAAGGCCGCGCCCGCCTCGCTCATCCCGAAGATCCCGGCAAACGCCCCCAGCCCGGCGAACACCACGGTGATCCCGGTCAGCCGCTTCATGATCAGCGACAGGTTGTTGTTCACCGTCGAGAGGTAGACGTCGAGGGCCGCCGTCACGAGCTCGCGGAACCCGTCGTACTCGTCCGACAGGTGGACCGCATGGTCGTAGATGTCGCGGAAGTAGACGACGTGCTCGGGGGCGATGAAGGGCAGCACCCGGTTCGTCAGCTGGTTGAAGACCTCCCGCTGCGGCGAGCTGACGTGGCGCAGCTCGACGAGCTGGCGCTTGAGCGAGAAGAGCTGGTCGAGCGTGTCCTTCTCGGGCCGGCTCACGATCCGGTCCTCGAGGTCGTCGATCGTGTCCTCGATCCGGTCGAAGACCGGGTAGTACCCGTCGACGATGTGGTCGAGGAGCGCCCACAGCAGGTAGTCCGTTCCCCGGGCGAGGAGCGGCGCCACGCCCTCGCGGAGGTGCGCGGCCCCGTGGGGGTCCCAGAACCTCGTGTGGGCGGTCAGCAGGAACCCGGTCGCCCACGACGATGTCGATCTCCTCGACGAGGAGCTCGCGCTGCCAGGCGACCGCGAAGACGACGAGGTGGGCGTGGCCGTCGGTCAGCTCCAGCTTCGGGCGCTGGTTCTTCTCGAGGATGTCCTCGGCCACGAGCGGGTGGAGCCCCAGCTCCTCCGCGACGGCGCCCAGGAGCTCGGGCGACGGGTCCGTCAGGTCGACCCAGTGGCGCGCGGTCGACTCGCCGACCGCATGGCGGAGCGCCTCGAGCCCGGTCAGCGATCGATGCTCGCCGTCGCGCCAGTGCTCGATCCGGAGCGACGCGTCGGCCTCGCGCTGCAGGTCCGCCGTCCCGCGTTCCCGTTCCGCGGCAGTGCGAACCGGGTACGAGGACGGGACGTCAGAGGGCGAGGGTGGGCTCGGGCTCCCCGCCGGGACCGGATCCGGCTCCATCGCCATCGGCACCTCCAGCTCCGGCCGTGGCACCGCCGCCGGCCGTCTCGTCGCGGAGCATACGCGGCCGCGCCCCGAGCGCGAGGCCCGCCGGGATCGCGGCGGCCGTGACGCCGGCCGCGACCAGGAAGAGCCCCACCATCGTCTCGGCCGCCTTCTGCGCCGCCCAGGCCTCCAGCGCGTCGACGACCAGTGGGTCGCGCAGCGGTCGATCGGCCAGGGCCGGCGGGACGATGTCGCGGTAGGCGTCCGGCGAGCCGAACACCTGGGCCGACAGGCGGTCGATCGTCGTCGAGCCGTAGGCGGTGAGGACGGCAAGGCCGACGGCCATCCCGATCATCCGGGCGACGGTCACGGTCGCCGACGCGGCGCCGAACCGGGCGCGCCCCACGGCCTCCACCGCGGCCGTGCTGCGCGGGGTCACGGTCAGGCCGAAGCCGAAGCCGAACAGGCCGCCGGCGGCGGCGATCGTCGGGTAGGTCACCTCGGGCGTCCACGTCGCCATCCAGGCGAGCCCGGCGACCGAGGCGGCCAGGCCCAGCGCGGTCACGACGCGCAGCGACCAGTGCCGGACGAGCCATCCCGACAGCAGTGCGCCCGACGGCGGTCGCCCCGGCCAGGGCGCCGAGCGCGATCCGCTGGTCGTCGGGGCCACCGTAGAGGACGCGGTCCACGAAGACGGCCGTCCCGACGATGGCGGTGGCGAACGCGTAGCCGGTGAGCAGGCTCACGAGCGCCGCCGACGAGAAGACGCGGTCGGCGAACAGGCGCGGATCGAGGAACGGATCGGGCCGGCGCAGCCCGGTGACGACGGCGGCGATGCCCGCGGCGACCCCGACGCCCACCAGGACCAACGAGACGGTCGCGGGGTCCGGCCCAGGACCGGCGCCGTCGCCGGCCTGCTCGCCGAGGATCGTGACGCCGAGGAGGATCGCCGCCGAGGGCCACGCTGAACAGGAGCGCCCCGAGGACGTCGACGCGGGCCCTCGACCGCGGCGTGTCCCAGCCGGCGGTGGCGGCCCACCCGAAGGCGAGGGCCACGATCCCGATCGGCACGTTGACGTAGAACACGTAGCGCCAGGCCGGCGCGAGGAAGTCGGCGGCCGGCGTCCCGAGGAGCCCCAGGCGGACGAGGGCGGCCTCGGGCCGGACCGCGTCGAGGATCGCGGCTCCCAGGAACGGACCCGCGGCCATGCCCAGGAATGTCAGGGCGCCGATCACGCCGAGGGCGCGCGGCCGATCGTGGCCCGTCGAAGAGGTGGGACGCGGCGGCCGTGGCGACCGGGACGAGCGCCCCGCCGCCGAGCGCCTGGACCGCCCGCGCGACGATGAGCTGGTCCAGCGTCTGGGCCATGCCGGCCAGGAGCGAGCCGAGCGTGAAGCAGACGAGCGCGCCGAGGAAGAGCCGCCGCGCGCCCCACAGGTCGCTGAGCCGACCGGCCAGGGGCATCGTCGCGACGTACACGAGGAGGTAGACGTTGACGATCCAGCTGGCATGCCGGAGCTCGGTCCAGCTGCCCAGGTCGACGATGATCGCCGGCAGGGCGACCGCCGTGATCATCAGCTCGAGCCCGGCGAGGAAGACCCCGGTGCCGAGGACGGCGAGCAGGACGAGCGCGACCCGGCGGTCCATGCGCGGAGTGTAGGCGAGGGCGCCGATGGGCCCGGCCGGCGAGCCCTCGGGCGGCGCGCCGAGCGTTGGAGCGGGCCCTGCCGACCGATGCACGCCGAGTGTTCATTGCGGAGTCTGGAACGGGTCCGGGTGCGAACGAGAGCCGGCCGACCCACCGCGCCCGGACCTTGTGGGCGCTCCTGCGCGCCGGGTGTGCGCCGCTGGCCCGAAGAACGCGCATCTACCCCGTTGCGACTCGCGGTGGAGCCTCCCGGGGGCGGCTGTGCGCCGGGAAGCCCTCGAATGAACATGTGGCGTGCACAGGCCGATGCGGGGGCGAGGGCGGGGGCGGGGGCGGAGGCGAGGGCGGAGGCCCATGGGTCGGGCCGAGGCCGAAGGGCCGGACCGGCGAGCCCCCGACACGGCCCGCGCCGAGGCCGCAGACGAGCTGCGGGGGTGGCCGTCCCGCCGCGCGGCGTCGCATACTCCGCCCACAGCGAGCACGACGAGGACCGGGGAGACGATGAGCGGCGACGGACTCGAGATCGAACGCAAATACCTGCTCGACGGCGCGCCGTCGGAGGCCGAGCTTGCCGCCCTCGGGGCGCGCCCCACGCGGCTCGAGCAGGTCTACCTGCTCTCGACTGACGGGTGGGTTCGGCGGGTGCGCCGGATCGAGGCCGGCGGTGGGTCCCGCCACGTGCTCACGCGCAAGCGCGATCGCTCGGGGATCGTCCGGGAGGAGATCGAGGTCGACGTGTCGCCCGACGAGTACGCGCGGCTGGCGGCCGAGGGCGACCCGGCCCGCCGGGTCATCCGCAAGGTGCGCCACGTGATCTCGTACGGCCGCTGGACGCTCGAGCTCGACGTCTTCAGCGATCCGCCCGGGCTGGTGCTCCTCGAGGTGGAGCTCGAGGATGCGGCCGAGGTGCCGGACCTCCCTCCCTCCGTCGCCGCCCGCGTCGTCCGCGAGGTGAGCACCGACCGGCGTACGCCAACTACCGCCTGGCGCTGCTGGCCGACCCGGCGCCCGACCCGGCGCCCGACTCGTCGAACGCACCTTCGGCCGACGAGCCGGCTTGACGCGGCCGGCGGTCGGAGGCACGCTCGCGCTGATGCCAACGAACCGCCCCGACGACGACCCCGACGACGCCAGCGACGACCTCCCGCCGACCGAGGCGGCGCGCGCCCGACGGCGCGACCACGATGCGGCGGCCGCGACCCGCTCCGGGATGCGGACCGGCCTCGCCAAGCAGTTCAAGCAGGTCCTCGACGCGCAGGCGAAGCGAGCCCGCGCGGCGCTCCCGCGCGGACGCGGCGGCCCCGCCGCGGACGACGACGCCGTGACCGAGCCTGCCCCCAAGAAGCGCGGCCACCGGACGCACCGCCCGGCCCCGCCCGAATAGGCGATCGGCGACAGGTCGCGGCCGACGCGCTTCACTGCCTGACGCCTTGCACGTCCGCGGTCGCGAGCCCGCGCGTCCGACGCTGGCGCTGTCGCTGGCGCGTCCGGCGCGGCGCTCGATGGGTGCCCCCGAGCCGTGGCGATCCGCGCCCCGTACCGCGCCGGGCGGTAGGCTGCCCTCCGCTGAGCGTCGGGATGCACTCGAACTGCAGTCTCGCCGCAACCGGGAGCACGGGAGAAGGCGACGGACCGCTGGCGGCGGCAGCGATGGCGTCCCCGCGCGCCCCCGACCTCGGATCCGCTGTGCCGTAGCGCGCCATTCATCGCACACGGATCCCCGGGCCGGCCTCTTGACACCGCCGCCGGCCGTGCATACCATCAACGCCGCTTTATATAAACGCGCATTGCTTTGCGCCGCGCCGAGCGCGCGGCTCGACCCCTCGATCCCGATCGGAGCCCCACCTGAGCCCCTCGCCCGCCCGCTTCCGCTCCACGATCGCGTCGATCGTCGACCAGCCGGACGACCTCCGCGAGATCCGCATCTTCCACAAGGCCCTCGCCGACGTGAACCGGCTGCGCATCGTGCGTCGCCTCGCGGACGGCCCGGCCAGCGTCGGCGAGCTGATCGACCACGTCGGCCTGAGCCAGCCGCTCGTGAGCCACCACCTGCGCCGCCTCCGCGAGGCCGGCCTCGTCGTCTCGCGCCGGGCCGGTCGCGAGACGATCTGCTCGCTGCGCCCCGAGGCGTTCGGCGAGGTCGCCGAGCGCGAGCGGGCCATCCTGGGGATGGGCTGACCGGTGACGATCTCGAACGACACGCGCAGCTCGGTCAAGAAGATCGGCGAGCCGATCGCCCTCTTCTTCGGCCGCCTCGGGCCTCACCCCCGACGGGCTGACCCTGATCGGGTTCGGGATCACGACGGTCGGGGCGATCCTGCTCGGCCTCCAGCTGTGGGTGGCCGGCGGCCTCGTCGTCTTCGTCGGCGGCGTCTTCGACATGTTCGACGGCACCCTCGCCCGCGCCACCGGCCGGGTCAGCAAGCTCGGCGCCTTCATGGACTCCGTCTTCGACCGCTGGGGCGAGGCGCTGGTCTACGTCGGCCTCGTCGCCGGCCTGGCCGCCGCGGGCTGGCCGTTCGGACCGCTCCTGGCGGCCGCCGCGATGGCCTCGGCCTTCCTGGTCAGCTACGCCCGGGCCAAGTCCGAGGGCCTCGGCTTCTCGGCGGGCACCGGCATGGCCGCCGATCGGGGTCATGCCCCGCGAGATCCGCCTCGTGATCCTGTGCGGCGGCCTCGTCATCGGGGGGCTGCTCAGGACCGAGCCGGCTGGAGGGCTTCGCGCCCCAGACAGCCACGCCACCGGGCATCCTCGTGATCGACGCCGCCCTCGCGATCATCGCGATCGGCGCCACGCTCACCGTCATCCAGCGCGTGCTCCACACGCGAGCCCAGGCCCGCTCGGCCGCTGCGGCGGCCGCCACGACCACGGAGGGGGTCGACCCAGCGAGCTGAGCCAACGAACCCCAACCCCTTCATCCAACCCCAGGAGGCACCAGGAACGGAACCATGGCCAAGAAGAACGGGAGCAACGGCGTGAGCGGCAACGGCAACGGCACCAGCGGCACGGGCAAGGCCTGGGCCGGAGCGAAGCGCAAGGACGGCAAGATCCGCGTCGCGATCGTCGGCGTCGGCAACTGCGCCAGCAGCCTCGTCCAGGGGCGCTACTACTACGAGAACGCCAAGGAGACGGACTTCGTCCCCGGGCTCATGCACGTGAGCCTCGGCGGGTACCACGTCCGCGACATCGAGTTCGTGGCCGCCTTCGACATCAACAAGACCAAGGTCGGCAAGGACCTCTCCGAGGCGATCTACGCCCACCCGAACAACACGATCGTCTTCCAGCAGGTCGCCCCACATGGGGGTCACGGTCGAGCGCGGGATGACCCACGACGGCCTGGGCAAGTACCTCAGCCAGATCATCGAGAAGGCGCCCGGCCCCACGGCCGACATCGTCGGCATCCTCAAGGAGCGCGAGGTCGACGTGATGGTCTCCTACCTCCCGGTCGGGAGCGAGGAAGCCACGAAGTGGTACGTCGAGCAGGCCCTCAAGGCCGGCGTCGGCTTCGTCAACGCCATCCCGGTCTTCATCGGCCGCGAGCCCTACTGGCAGCGCCGCTTCGCCGAGGAGGGCCTCCCGATCATCGGCGACGACATCAAGAGCCAGGTCGGCGCGACGATCAGCCACCGCGTGCTGACCCGCCTCTTCATGGACCGCGGCGTCCGCCTCGACCGCACCTACCAGCTGAACTTCGGCGGCAACACCGACTTCCTCAACATGCTCGAGCGCGAGCGCCTCGAGAGCAAGAAGATCAGCAAGACGAACGCGGTCACCTCGATGCTCGACTACGAGCTCGAGCCCGACGACGTCCACGTCGGGCCCTGCGACCACGTGCCGTGGCTGATCGACCGCAAGTTCTGCTACATCCAGATGGAGGGCACGACCTACGGCGACGTGCCGCTCCGCGCCGAGCTCAAGCTCGAGGTCTGGGACAGCCCGAACAGCGCCGGCGTCATCACCGACGCCATCCGCTGCCTGAAGCTGGGCCTCGACCGCGGCCTGAAGGGCACGCTCGTCGCGCCGTCGAGCTACTTCATGAAGAGCCCGCCGGCGCAGCTCCACGACGACATCGCCTTCAACCGCGTCGAGGCGTTCATCCGCGGCGAGGACAACGAGACCCTCGTCGGGACCGAGAAGGTGGTCGAGCGCAAGCTCCGGACCCTCGCCAAGGCGCCGGCCAAGGTCGCCGCCAAGTGACGTCCGCCCCTGGCTCCCCCGGCGGGGCGGCGCAGGCCGCCGCGCCGGGGACCGAGGCGAACACCGACGAGGGGGGCTTTCGAGCCCCCCATCGTCGCGCGACGGCCGGGCCGCGGCTCCGCGAGAAGGTCGTCGTCACGGCCTATCGCGGAGGGTCGTGGATCCTCGGCCGGCTCCCGCTCGAGCCCACCGCCCGCGTCGGCGGCTGGATCGCCGACGGCGGCTACCGACTCTGGCCCGAGAAGCGGCGCTACGTCCGCGCCAACGCCGCCCGGATCCTCGGCCTGCCTCCCGGCGATCGACGGGTCGACGCGCTGGGTCGGGCGGTCTTCCGCAACCAGGTCCGCTGGGTCCTCGAGGGGATGCACCTCGTCCGGATGACGAACCCGGAGCACGTCGCCCTGTTCACGGGCGACGGCCCGGATCGCCTCCACGCAGCATGGAAGGCATCCGAGCGGCGTGATCCTCGCCGGGCTCCACATCGGGAACGGGGAGGTCGCGGCGGCCGCGCTCGCCGGCCGCGGCTGGCCCGTTCACTACCTCGCCGACGACACGGCGTACGAGGAGCTCTTCGAGCGCTTCGTCGCCCAGCGACGGGCCTGGGGCGTGGAGGTCATCCGCTGGCGCAACCTCCGCGAGGTCTACCGCGTCCTGCGCCGGGGAGAGATCCTGGGCCTGCTCGTCGACTGGGGCTACCGGCCCGACGGCGAGCCGGTCCGTCTCATGGGCGCGTGGACGACCCTGCCGTCCGGCCCGGCCTACCTCGCGGGGAGCACGGGCGCCACCATCGTCCCGTTCTGGACGATCCGCCGCGCCGACGGCACGTTCGTGGGCGAGGTCGGCGAGCCGATCCGCGTCACGTCCACCGAGCCCGCGGAGATCGCGCGCGCCACCCAGGCCCTCGCCACCGCCCTGGAGACCTGCATCCGCGAGGCGCCCGAGCAGTGGTGCGTCTTCAAGCCGATGTGGCCGGACGACCCGGCCGCCGAGGCCGCCCTGGCCGCCCGCGCCGCGCCGGCGCCGGAGACGGCCCGATGAGCACGCCGGGGGGAGGCGACCAGCCGGTCGTCCGCGGCACACCGTTCCAGCGCGTCCGCGCGGCGTTCGTCGCGGCGCTGGTGGCCGTGCTCGGGCATCTCCCCGGGTCCGTGGTCGGGTGGCCTGAGCGACGCCATCGGTGAGCTCTGGTACCGGCTGGCACCGGACCGGGCGGCGGTCGCGCGCGGCAACCTTGCCCAGGTGGCGTCGTGGCTCGCGGCGGAGGGCCGCGGAAACGCCCGGGGGCGGGCCGCGGCCACCGACCCGGCGGCCCTGGAACGGCTGGTCCGGGCCGCGTTCCGTCACGTCGTGCGGACCTACGCGGAGACGCTGCGGAGCGCCGCGACGGCACGCGACGTCCGAGGCCGCCTCCTGATCGACCACCCCGAACGGGTCGATGCCGCGTTCGCCGTGCCGGGCCCGATCGTCTTCGCGACGCTCCACTTCGGCTCCATGATGGCGGTGTCCACGGTGCTCACCGACCGGATCCGCGTCCCGATCACCGCCCCGATGGAGACCCTCGACGACCCCGAGCTGCAGCGCATCCTGCGGCGGACGCGCGAGCACGGCGGGGCGCGGACCGTCGACCTTCGCGATGCCCGTCGCGAGCTCCGCGCTGCGCTGGCGCGCGGCGAGGGCGTGGGACTGGTGGCGGACCGCGACCTCACCGGCGGCGGCATCCCGGTGACCCTGTTCGGCCTGCCGGCCTCGCTCCCGATCGGGCCCGCCTGGCTGGCCCTCGAGGCGGGCGCGCCGCTCCACGTGTCGGCCGCGCGGCGGATCCCTGGTGGCCGGTACCGGGGCTGGCTCGTGACCCTGCCACACCCGCCCGCCGACCTGCCGAGGCGGGCCCGGATCGAGTCGCTGATGGAGGCCGAGGCCCGCGCGTTCGAGGATCTCATCGCCCCCGCCCCGGAGCAGTGGGGGGCGGTGTTCTACCCGATCTGGGAGGCCGTCGGGCCGCTGTCCCGGGGCGCCCGCCCGACGTCGCCCTCGACGGAGCCCACGACGTGAGCCCGAGCCTCCTGCGCTCGGCGCACGGCCCCGACCCGGACGAGCCCCACGGGCGCGCCGACCTCCACATCCACACGCTCGCCTCCGACGGCGTGAGCGGCATCGAGGAGATCCTGGCCTTCGTGATGGAGCGCACGCAGCTCGACGTGATCGCCATCGCCGACCACGAGCGCGTCGACGCCGCCCACGCGGCGCGGGCCATCGCCCGGGCGCGCGACCTGCCGGTCGAGGTCGTGATCGGCGAGGAGGTGTCGACGCGCGGCGGGCACCTGCTGGCCCTCTTCATCGAGGACCCGATCCCGCCCCTGCGCTCGCTCCGCGAGTCGATCGGCCTGGTCCACGAGCAGGGCGGCCTCGCCATCCCGGCGCACCCGCTCTTCCCGTACCCGATGTGCGCCCAGGCGTGGGCGCTGCGGCGCCTCCTCGCCGCGCCCGATCCACGGGTCCGGCCCGACGGTGTCGAGGCCTTCAACCCCACCACCTTCGGGCGGCCGGTCCACCGGCGGGTCGTCGCCTTCGCCGCGGAGCACGGCCTGGCCGTGGTGGGCAACAGCGACGCCCACGAAGCGTCGAGCGTGGGGAGCGGCTGGACCACCTTTCCCGGGCACACGGCAGAGGACCTCCGGGCCGCCATCCTGGAGCGCGGCACCGGCTGGCACGGGAGCTTCCACGGCACGACCTCGCAGCTCCCGACCTTCGGCCGCCAGCTCCGCAAGTACGGCCGCGACACGCGGGCCGAGCTCCTGGCGCGCGTCCGCCGTGACGGCACCGGGCGCGACCTGGGCTATCCCGGCGGAACGCGGCGCCCGCCGCGCCTCGACGAGGCCGCGCTCGGCGCGCCGCGGGGGGAGGACCAGCCGTGAAGATCGGCCTCGTGACGCCCTACGTCTACCCGCTGCCGGGCGGCGTGAACGACCACGTCGGACACCTCTACGAGAGCCTCCGGGCGCGCGGCCACGACGTCCGGATCCTCACCGCCAGCCACGGCCTGCAGCGCAGCTCCGAGGGCGACGTCATCCGGATCGGGAAGGGCTTCTCGGTGCCGGCCAACGGCTCCGTCGGGACGCTCACGATCTCGCCCCGCTACCGCTCGCAGGTCCGGGAGGTGCTGCACCGGGAGCAGTTCGACCTCCTCCACTTCCACGAGCCCTTCGTGCCCTTCCTGACGCTCGTGGCCCTGCGCGAGTCGCGCAGCGTGAACGTGGCCACGTTCCATGCCTTCGCGGGCTACGCGCCGGGCTACCAGCTCGGCGGGCGCATGCTCGGCCCCGTCGCCGCCGGCCGGCTCCACGGGCGGATCGCGGTCAGCGCGGCCGCGCGGCACTTCGCCGATCGCTACCTGCCCGGCGACTACAAGGTGATCCCGAACGGGGTCGACCTGCGGCTCTTCGCCCACGCGGTCCCCCTCGCGCGCTGGCAGGACGGCCGCCCGAACGTCCTCTTCGTGGGGCGCATGGAGCCACGCAAAGGGCTCCTGGATCTCCTGAAGGCCTTCCGCATCGTCCGCAAGGCGGGCGGTGACTGCCGGCTCCTGGTGGTCGGCTCGGGGCCGCTGGAGCGCGAGGCACGGCGCTACGTGATGACCCGCCGCCTCGGCGGCGTGGAGTTCCTGGGCCGGGTCTCCGACCAGGAGAAGGTCCAGCTGTTCAAGACCGCGGACGTCTACGTCTCGCCGGCGACCGGGCGCGAGAGCTTCGGGATCGTCCTCCTCGAGGCCATGGCGGCCGGCACGGCCATCGTCTGCAGCGACATCCATGGCTACAAGGGCGTCGTCAAGCGCGGCGAGCAGGCCATCCTCGTGCCGCCTGGCGACCACCGGGAGCTGGCGAGCGCGATCCTCCGGCTGGTCGGCGACCCGGCCCTGCGGGCGCGCATGGCGGAGAGCGGCCTCGAGCGCGTGCAGGAGTTCGGCTGGGACCGGATCGCCGCCCGCGTCGAGGCCTACTACGGGTTCGTGATCCGCCGCCTGGCGGCCCAGGGGGCGCTTCCCGTCCACTTCAGGGCCGAGGTGCCGCCGGACCCCCGCACGGGCCTCTCCGTCGGCTGACGGCCCGCAGGGGGACGGTGCAGGCGCCGGCGGCGGCCTCAGGCCGGCGCGGGCCCCGGGGTCGCCCCCTCGCCCTCGCTGGCGGCCTCCGCGGCCCGCTCGGCCATGACGAGGCGCCAGACGCCCGCGGAGTAGGACGTGAACGCGGCCGCGACCATCACGACCCCGAAGAGCACCAGCGGCCACGGCCCCACGAGGGAGGCGGTGACGGGGGGATCGGTGTTGACCGGGAACTGGAACGGGTAGAGCCACGTGGGCAGCAGGCCCTGGTACCAGTTGTAGACGCCGGCCGGGAGGGGCAGGCCGGACAGGTTCGGGTAGAAGAGGACGAACATGAAGACGGCGACGAGCCCGACGCCGATGGCGAAGCGGCGTGGCGACGTGGTGATCCAGACGAGGTACGCCAGCGGCGCCAGGACGATGAGGAGCCCCACGGCGAGGACCTCGCCGGGCACGCTCGGATAGACGATCAGCGGCGTCGCCGGCAGGGCGAGCCAGGCGACGACCAGGGCGGCCAGGCCGAGCGCCGCCGTGACGCCGAGGCGGGTGAGCCGGGCTCCGGCCTCGGCGCGGCTCTCGCCGGCGCGGGTGCCGCGGTCGAGGGCGAGGAGCTGCCAGACGAGCAGGCCGCCGGCAACGCCCAGGACGGCGAGGATGCCGGCGAGCTGCGCGGACAGCGAGACCGACAGCGACGCGGCGCCCGAGCAGGCCTGCGAACCCGGGTTGGCCGTCTCCACGCCGATCGCGACGCACAGCGGGGCGCGGAGCAGCCACATCACGACCGGCGTCAGCACGGCGCCCGCGGCCGCGGCGCGGGCAAGGCGCCACGTGCGCCGCGACGGGCCGTGCCAGACCTCCGCGACGAAGTAGGCCAGCGCGAGCAGCACGAACGGCAGCGTCGTGTAGTAGTGGTACTGGAAGGTCGCCCGGTCGATCCGGGCCCAGGGCAGCCAGAGCGACGCGAACATGATCACCACGAGGGCCAGCGCCAGGCTGCGTCGCCGGAACGCCTGCCAGGCGACGAAGGCGAAGGCCGGGATCGAGAGCCACCAGGTGGCGAGGTTGCCGCCGTCGTAGATCGCGCCGACGGTCGGTCCCGCGAAGCTCTGCTGGTAGAACCAGACGGGCTTGAGGTTCCCGGGCCAGGCCCACCACGGCGACGAGGCGGCATGCGTCGCCCGCAGGTTGTTGTGGTACTCGTACATCCCCCGGGTCAGGTCGGCCAGCGTCTGGCCATCGTTCCCCGGCGGCCAGCCGGGCACGATCTGGTTGCCCAGCGCGGCCCACGGGAGATACGACGCGACGTACACGGCTGCCGGAATCGCGAGCAGGCAGACGACGGCCCAGGCGATCGGGATCCCGGCCAGCCAGCCGGGGCGGAGCCAGCCGGCAGGGGCAGGCTCCGCCGGCTCGAGCAGCGCGGCCGGGTCGTCGGGGCCGGGGGGCGGGGCGAGCGGGCCGAAGCCAAGCCGGCCGGCGACGTAGAAGGTTCCCGCGGCCACTCCGCCGACCGCCATCAGCACCACGGCGCCGCCCATCAACGGCGTGCCCATCTCCGGCGGGACCGCGCCGATCCCGATGAGGAGGACGCCGAGGAGGCCGATGAGCGCGCCCGCCGCCGCCGGCCCGGCGACCGCGATCCTCACCTCCTCGACGGTCCACCCGACCGGGTGGTACGACGCCACGGCGGCGGCGGCCATGGTGAGCCCGATCATCAGGAGCAGGAACAGGATGTTGCCGTTGCCGGTTGATTCGGGACCCGTGACGATCGCCATGTAGCCGAGGGTGGCCGCGATCGCCCCCAGGCCGATCACGATGAGGATCCGCCCCAGGGCCGAGCGCAGGAGGATCAGGAGCCCGATCCCGCCGATGGCGTAGAGGGCGACCCATTTCGAGGCGAGCGCCAGGCCCAGCAGCAGGCCGACGGCGGGCAGGCCGACCCAGAACGCCCCCCGCCAGCGCCACGCGCCGGTCCAGATGGCGGCGAAGAGCGTCACGGCGGCCACGACGAAGAGGGCCACGTACGCGTCGTTCATCGCGATGCGGGACTGCGCGAAGAGCATGCCGTCGGCCAGGACGAAGATCCCCGCCAGCACCGCGATGGCGCGCCGCCGGAACAGGATCCGCGCCAGGATGTAGAGCAGGGCCGCCATGAGGACGCCGGCGACCATCCCGGGGAGTCGCCAGGCGAACGCGTTCTGGCCGACGTCCACGGCGGCGCCCGCGCCGTCCGCGGCGAAGACGAGGATCTGCTGGCGGTCGGTGCTCGGGTACGCGGCGGCCGCGTCGACCGTCCACGCGGCCGGGGCGAAGGGCAGCCGTGCGTCGGCGAAGACGGCGTTGCCCCGCGGCTCGACGACGTAGATGGTGGTCGCGGTGCCGTCCGGCGTCCGCCCCAGGGCGTGCACCAGTTGGCTTGCCGGGTTGAAGGTCACCCGGTCCACCGCCCCCGGCATCCAGACGGTCTTGTCGAGCGAGGCCGCCGAGTCCGCGGTGGGGATCTTGACCACGGCGAGCGAGCTGCCCGTCGCCGCGTAGAGCGTGGGGGCGTCGAGGCCCTCGACCTCGACGATCCCCGTCGCGGGGGCGTCGAGCGGGACAGTGCCCGTCTCCGTCCCCGACGCCGGCTCGAGGAAGGTGACCCCGGCCTCGTCAGCGACGGCGACCCGCGGCACGTCCTGGACCGCGAAGCCCGTGAGCGCGCCGTCGGCGATCGCCGCGTCGAGCGCCTCGCGGTCCGTCCCGAGGTCGGTGGAGATGATCACCTGGGGCGCATCCCCCGCGAGGATGTCTCGATAGACGGATTCGTCACCGCCCAGCAGGCGGGCCACCTCCGCGGCCGCCGATGCGGGATCCGGGACCTCTGCCGGCACGGCGACGAGCGCCGCCGCCCGGCCCGCGTCGACGACCTCGGCACGCCCCGGCAGGACGGTCCGCGCCAGCTCGGCGGCGGTGGCTGCATCGAGGGTCACGAGGGCGTCGCCGGGCATGCCCGCGATGACGTAGTCGCCGGTGCCGACCGTCCACAGCCGCTCCACGGGCTCGCCGGCCGCGCCCCCGGGGTCGGCGAACGGCGCGGGTCCGGGGCCATCCTGCGCGGAGCCCGCGGCCGCGCGGAGGTCGTCGGCCGGCACGGCCGTGTCGAGCACGAGGACCTCGCCCGCGCTGGTGCCGACGTACGCCTGGTGCGTGTCCGTGTCGATCGCGACCGCCTGGGCTCCCGGGAGCGCGAAGTTGGCCAGCCGCTCGCGGGTCCGCAGGTCGTACACGTCCAGCGTGTCGCCGGTGGCCACGTAGAGCCTGTCGCCGCCGCTCGTGACGGCCGCCGGGTCCTCGACGGCGGCGAAGGGGTCGTCCCAGCGCGGCTCGAGCGCCGCGTCGCGGACCGGCGTCCCGAGGTCGCTCGTGGCCACCACCTTGTTGTCCCCGAAGAGGTCGATCCCCTTCGCGATGGCGTACTTGGCCAGGTGCGGGTGGGTGTACTCGTAGATGCCGTGCGGCTCGCCGTAGTTCCAGTGCTGCAGGAACTCGGTCGCCGTCCGGGCGTGGTAGACCTCGTCGAAGTGCATCCGCAGCGGCTCGCCGAGCCGGAAGGTCCGCAGGCAGAGCGCCGCCACCACGAGGACCAGCAGGAACCAGAGATCGAGCCGGTCGAAGCGGCCGCCGGCCTCGCGGCGCAGGCGCGCGGACCGGTCGAACGGCGCCGGCACCGGGTCCGGCGGGAAGGCGATCGCATCCGGGTCGATCACGATCGAGGGCAGCACGCCACGGGTCGCCTCGCGATCGGGCTCCGGCGGCTCGGCCACCAGCGCAGTCGTGAGATCCGCCGGCAGGGCGCCCGGCTGTCCGGCCGGCGGCGGGGACGCCGCCCGATCCGCCTCCGTCGACGGGCCGACCATGGCGCCCGTCGCCCACGCCTCGTCGTCGGCCCGGTCGGTCTCGCCCGCGATCGGGCGCACGAGGAACGCCGCGGCTACGACCAGGCCACCGGCGTGGGCGAGCGCCGCCAGCCAGACGCCCAGCGTGGAGCGCGCCGCCTCGCCGAGGCGGGTGCCCAGCCCGCCGAACGCGTCGAGCATCGGCCCCAGGCCCGGGCTCTCGTAGAACGGCAGCGTCAGGACCCCGTAGAGGTTCGAGAAGTTCGCCGCCGCGAGCACCGCGTAGACGGCAGCCCAGCGCGGCCGCAGGGCAAGCAGGATCGCCCCCAGCGCGAAGAACGGGTACAGGTAGCGCTCGTGGACCCGGGTGGGGAGGACGAAGAAGGCGATCGCCATCACGGCCAGGGTGACGAGGAGCCCGCGCCGGTCGTCGTGGCGCCTCCAGAGCAGGACGCCGAGGGCCGCGATGGCCACCAGGATGACGCCACCGCCGACGAGGACGGCCGGGATCCCGAGCAGCGTGTAGAACGGGTCCGCGGGGCTCACCGGGTTCGCGACGTCGCGGATCCACGTCCCGGCCGCGGCAAGCCCGTTGCCGTCCAGCGTCACGAGCGCCCAGGGGTTGTAGCCGTTCACCGTGACGTACGGGTAGCCGCCGGCCGTCTGGAGGATCTGGCCCAGCAGGCTGTCCTCGAGGGCCACGAGGCCCGGGATCGGGACGATCGCCAGGCCGAAGGGCAGGCACACGAGCGCCGCGGTCACCAGGCCGGCGATCGTCGTCGTGGCGATACGGATCGGGCCGCCGCCGAGCCGGCTTCCGTCGTCGGGGCGCTCCACCCAGTGGCGCCGGATGATCACCACGGCGGCCAGGGGGATCAGGATCCCGAACTGCGGCTTGATGATCGCGGCGATCGTGGTCAGGATCGCCGCCCGTTCCGACCTCCCGCGCCACAGCTCCCGGACGGCGAGCACGAGGAAGAGCGTGCCCACCGAGTCCACCTGGGCCCAGACGGCACTGTCGAACCACGTGATCGGCACGAACAGGAAGACGGCGGCGGCGGCCAGGGCGCCGCGACGGCTCGCTCCCAGCTCGGCGGCCAGGGCGAAGATGGCCAGGGCCAGGGCCAGGTCGGCGACGATCGCCGGCAGCTTGAGGAGGTCGCCGATGGGGACCGAGAACGCCTGGGAGACGAGCCCGAGGCCCCACAGGACGTACAGGTAGCCCGGCGTGTAGTCCACGAAGATAGGGCGGTCGTAGAGGCCCCACGGCCCGTTCGCGGCGAGCTCCATGGCCCAGCCGCTGAAGCTCCCCAGGTCGACCTTGAACCCGGAGCCGGGCAGCAGGACGTATGCGATGATGAGGCGAAGGGCGAGGCCGAGCGCAAGAAGGACGGCAAGCGGGACGATCGCGTCCCGCATGCGAACCCGGGCCTGCTCGCCGGCCCGCGCGCTCTCGCCCGCTGCGGGGCCTGGCACGGGTGTTGGTACGGCCTCCTGGAACGAGCGCTGAGGTGGACCGGAGTATAGCCCAGGGCCCGCTCCCCGATCCCGGGGGCTCCCTTCTCGCCGCGGCCGCCCCCCGGGCCCGAACCGCGCTGGTCGTCGGCCTCGGCCTCGTGCTGGCCTGCTTCGCCCTCTACCAGCTGACCCGTCCCTCCTACCAGACCATCTACAACCACTTCGCGTGGCAGGCGGAAGGCTGGCTCGACGGCCAGTTCTCCATCCGCTACCCGGTGGCCGAGACGGCGGGCGGCCCGGGCAACGCCTACTTCAACGACGTCGTCCCGGTCGTCGACGCGGGCGGGGCCGACACCGGACGGGGCATGATCCCGTTCCCGCCCCTTCCCGCGGTCGTCCTCCTGCCGTTCGTCGCGCTGTTCGGGCTGGCGGTCGACCAGACCTTCATGGCCATCGTGATCGGCGCCCTCGACGTCGCCGTCGCCTTCTGGATGCTCGGCCGGCTCCCCGTCCGCCCGCTGGTCCGGAACGCCCTCACGGTCTTCATCGGCGCCGGCACGGCGCTGTGGTACGCGGCGTCGATTGGCTCCACCTGGTACTTCGCCCACGTCGTCGCCGTCGGCCTCACGCTGGCCGCGGTGGGCCTCGCGCTCGACGGCGAGGAGCGCGAGGCGGCCCGCGACCCGGCCTCCCCCCGGCCGCTCGTGGATGGCCGCCAGGTGGCCGCGGGGATCCTCCTGGGGCTGGCCGCGACCAGCCGCCTCACGGTCGCCTTCGGGTTCCCGTTCCTGATGCTCGTCGGGGCCGGTGGCAGCTGGCCGAGGCGAGGGTTGGGCGCCGCCATCGGGATGGCGATTCCCGTCGCCGGGCTGCTGGTCTACACCCTGGCCGCGACCGGCTCGCCGTTCAACCCGGTCTACGAGGCGCTCTACCGCTACGAGGTCATCGCCTATCCTGACCTCGGCTACAACGGTGCGTGGTCCCTGCAGGACCTGCGCTACATCCCCCAGAATCTCGGGCTCATGCTCTTCAATCCCCCCGACCTGATGCCCGCCTGCGACGCGGGCGTGACCCGGACGCCGTGGAGCGCCGCGGGCTGCTCGTGGCTCGTCCCGCGGCAGGCCGGGATGAGCCTGCTCATGGCGAGCCCGGCCTACCTCCTCTTCCTCCCGGCGCTGGCGCTCCTCCGCGACCGGCGGGTGGCGGGGGCGCTCCTCGCCAGCCTCGCGATCGCGGTGGTCAACCTGATGCACTTCAGCCAGGGCTGGGTGCAGTTCGGCTACCGCTTCAGCCTCGACTTCGCCCCGTTCCTGCTCGTCGCGATGGCGCTCGGGACGGAGCGCTTCCTTGGGCCGCGCGGGGCGTCGCGGCCATGGCGGCTGGCCGTCGTGGCCGGCCTCGTCGGGGCATCGGTGGCGATGCAGGCATGGGGCATCGCCTGGGCCCGGACGCTCGGCTGGTGAGCGCCGCCGCGGGCTTCGGACTGCCCGCCGCCGCCCTGGACCCGCCGTCCGCGGGGCGCGGCCGGACGGCCGTCGCGCTGCTCGACGCCGTCGCGCCCCTGCTCGTCGGGGTCGTGGCGTTCGTCCTGGCGCGCAGCGTCCTCCTGCCCGGCCAGGGCTTCTGGGACACCGGGGAGTTCCAGACCGTGGCCCCGATCCTCGGGGTGGCCCACCCGACCGGCTTTCCGACCTACGTGATCCTCGGCTGGCTCGTCTCGCTCGTCCTCGCGCCGCTCGGCGAGTTCGCCCTGCGGATGAACCTCCTGTCCGCGATCCTGCTCGGCGTGGCGGCCGGCCTGACGGTCGTCCTCGTGCGCCAGCTGGCGGGGCGGACGAGCGTGGCAGTGGCAGCCGGGCTGTTGCTGGCGCTCACGCCGCTGGCGTGGCGGATGGGCACGTTTGCCGATCCCCACACGCTGCACCTGGCCCTCCTGGCCGGGCTCCTCGTCCTCCTGGTGGGCTGGGAGCAGCGGCGCCGGGCGCGTGCCGCAGGGGCGGATCGCTGGCTCGTTGCGGCGGCCGTCCTGTTCGGGGTCATGCTCGGCAACCACGCCCTGACGGTCCTCCTGGCGCCGGGGATCGCCCTCTACCTCTTCGCGGTCGAGCCGGGGATCATGCGCCGGCCGCGGCTCGTCGCGACGTGCGCGGTCGCGCTGGTCGGGACGGCGGTCGCGCTGTACCTCGAGCTGCCCATCCGGGCCGCGATGGGCACCCCGCTCGTCTACGGACACCCGGACACCCTGGACGGGTTCCTGTACGTCGTCCTGGGCCAGCAGTTCGGCGGCCTCATGACGAACCCGTTCGACGACCTCGGCCGCAAGGCCGCCGACCTCGCCACGCTCGCCGGCCAGCAGCTCGGCGTGCTGGCCGCGCTCGTGCCCGCCGCGGCAATCGTCGTCGCGTTCCGGCAGCCCCGCTACGCGCTCCTGACCGTGACCTCGATGGTGCTCACGTGCTGGTTCGACGCATCCTTCCGCGACGGGGTCGTCGACCGCTACTACCTGGGCCCGCTGCTGATCGCCGTCAGCTGGCTCGGCATCGCGGCCGGCCTCGTCGTGGACGCCGTCGTCCCGCGGGCGGAGGCGCTGCCCGGGGAGACGGTCGACGATTTCGCGGGTGCCGGCGACCGGCGGCGCGGGCGGGGACGGAGCTCCCCCGACGCCCGGGGCCGCCCCTGTCGCGACATCGCACCGGGCGAGCCTGGCGTGGCTGGTCGCGGGCCTGGTCGGGATCGTCGTGGCGGTCGGCCTCGTCCTGCCGGCGGCCCTGGCGGCCCCCGCCACGCAGGTCCGCGTCGACCAGTCGCGGGACGTTCGCGCCCGGGACTGGAGCCGCTGGGTCCTGGAGACCGTGGAGGAGGACGCCCTGATCGTGTCGTGGTGGAGCTACTCGACGCCCCTCTGGTACCGGACCATGCTGTGGGGCGAGCGGCCCGACGTGCGCGTCCTCGACGACCGGGATCGCCTGGACGACGACCACGGGACGATCGACGAGGTCCTGCGGGCCAACGTCGGGAAGCGGCCCGTCTACCTCATCCGGTACGCGTCGGAGATCGCCGCGCTCGAGGAGGCCTGGGAGATCGAGGTGATCCCGGACCCGATCGGCCAGCAGCCGCTCTACCGGGTGGTCGGCCCGCCGGCCGGCCGGCGATCGCGGCGGGACGTCAGCCATCGTTCAGGCCGGGATCGCTAGGATGGCGCCATGAGCCCCGAGAACGCGGCGCGCGTCCCCGCCCTGTCCTACTTCTTCCCGGCCCACAACGAGGAGGCCAACCTCGAGGCCCTCGTGATGGAGGCGCTCGACGCGCTGCCGGCGCTGGCCGACCGGTTCGAGATCATCGCCGTCGACGACGGCTCGCAGGACGCCACCGCGGCGATCGCCGACCGCCTGGCCGCCGCGCACCCCGACGTGGTGCGGGCCGTTCACCACCCGACCAACCTCGGCTACGGCGCCGCGCTCCGCACCGGCTTCCGGGCCGCCCGCTACGACCTGGTCTGCTTCACCGACGGCGACCGCCAGTTCCAGGTGGCCGACCTGGGCAGGCTGACCGCCCGGATCGGTGGCCCGGACGCGCCGGACGTCGTCGTCGGCTACCGGATCAAGCGGGCGGACCCCCCGATCCGGACGGTCTACGCACGCCTGTACAAGCTGGCCAACCGCGTCTGGTTCGGCCTTCCGGTGCGCGACGTCGACTGCGCCTGCAAGCTCTTCCGGCGGGGGGCGCTCGAGGGGATCCGGGTCGAGTCGGGTGGCGCGTTCTTCTCGGCCGAGCTGCTCATCAAGCTGCGCGCCGCGGGGCGCTCGCTCGCCGAGGTGGGGGTTCCGCACTACCCGCGGACGGCAGGCTCGCCGACCGGCGCGAAGGTCTCGGTGATCTGGCGCGCGGTGAAGGACTTCTGGGGGCTCCGCCTCCGGCTGTGGTCGAACCGGGCGCGGGCGCTGCGGCGGGGCGAGGCGATCGTCGAGGCGACGCCGCACGCCTGAGCGTGCGGGCGGGCGAGCGTCAGTCGCGCGGTGGTCCCTCGCGCGCCTCGTCGGTGCCGGGCTCCACGTCCAGCGAGTTCACGAAGTCGCGGAAGACGGACAGCCGCTCGTCGTCGGGGGCCTCGTCGTCGCCGGCCTGGTCGCCCTCGACGCCGGCGCGCTCCAGGACGGCCTCCGCGGCGTAGATCCGGACCCCCGTCCGGACGGCCAGGGCGAGGGCGTCCGAGGGACGCGAGTCGATCTCGTGGATCCGGCCGCCGGCCTCCAGCAGGATCCGGGCGTGGAACGTCTCGTCGGCGAGGTCGGCGATCACCACCTCGCGGATCGTCACCCCCAGCTCCTCGAGCACGCCGGCGAAGAGATCGTGCGTCAGGGGTCGCTCCGGGGTCAGGCCCTGGAGCTTCATCGCGATAGCGTTCGCCTCCCAGGGACCGATCCAGATCGGCAGGAAGCGCTCCCGCTCGAGGTCCTTGAGGATCACCACGTGCTGCGTCGAGAGCATGTGCACGCGCACGCTCTCGACGGCCATCTCGATCATGCGGCCCGCCATGGGCGGATTATCCCACGCCCGGTCCGGCGGCGCGGTACCGGCAGATCAGGGCTTCGGCGTCGCCTTCGGCCTGGCCGTGGGCTTGGCCGACGCCTTCGGCGAGGCGGCCGGGCTGGCCGACGGTGCCGGCGTCGGCAGGGACGCGATGTCCTGCAGCGGGGTCGACCCGATCCGGTCCCGGTTGATCCAGTAGAGGACCGGGGCCTGGCCGGCGGCCCGGTTGACGACGAAGAAGCCGCGCACGTCCGCCCAGTCCTCGCCGCCCTCCGGCGATCCGGTACTGGGCGAGGTACTTCCCGTTGCCCTTGTCGAAGGCGATGAACCGGTCGCTGCCCGGGTCGTAGCCGTACATCGTGCCCTCGCCGCGATCGCCGGGCGACCCGATGAGCCTGTACACCGGCACGGGCCGGAGGAGCTTGTCCGGCGGGTCGTCGGGGCCCCAGTCGCTGCTGCGCCCCGAGATGAAGCGCTCCACGATCCCGGCGTCGGCGACGTAGACCTCGCCGTCGATGTACATCGACGTCACCCGCGACACGTCCTGCGGCGTCGTGAGGTAGCCGGATCCCGTCCCCGGGTAGCCGCTCCCGTCCTGGGCCGGCGAGTAGCGCAGGATCTGCTGCTCCGAGGGATCGATCACGTAGAGGTTGTAGAGCCCGACCTCCGGGTTCCGGACGAAGGTCCCGACCCCCAGGATGTCGGCGCCCCAGGTCGACGACTCCGCGATCCGGATCCGGGCCAGCGTCCCCTTGCCCTTGGCGTCCGCGGGCCGCCAGCGCCAGAGGACGTTCTTGGAGTCGAGCACCAGGACGTCGGGGCCGCCGACGGCGAGGTGGCGGGGCTCGGCGACCTTGGTGCCCGAGGCCGAGGCCCCGGCGCGGACGACGGCTGTCGCCTTCTTCGCCCGGAGGTCGACCCGGTACACGGTCTTCGACGCGCGGTCGAGGACGTAGGGCACGCCGTCGGGCCCGAGCACCATCGCCTGCAGGTCGAAGGGCTTCTCCTGGCCGGCGAACGAGAACGCGGTCCGCGGGGCCGACCTCCACGACGCCGTAGATCTTGTCGAGGCCGCCCAGGACGTCCTCGCGCAGGGGGTCGAGGGTCGAGGCCGGCACGCCGTTCTGGGCGGCAACGACGAGCTGCTCGTGCGCGTCGATCAGCAGCTCCTCGGCCTTCCCGGGATCGTCGAGGACGAGGTTGGCGCCGTTGTTGAAGACGAGCCTGAGGTCCTCCTTGACCGCGGCCAGCGCCTTCTCGCCGGCAGTGACCTCGTCGATCGGGCTGTTGGCGGTGCCGCCGACGATCCACAGGCCCACGCCCAGCGCCGCGGCGACGACGACGAAGGCGAGGACGGCGACCGCCGCCCGGCGCTGCGATTCGCGGCGGGTGGCGGCCGGCGTCACGCGGCGGTACCGCGGCCCGCGACGCGGGAGGAGGTCCTGGAGGCGGGCGACCACGCCGCCGAGCGTGGCGCCGGCCGCGCTCTTCGCCTTCGTGGCGCCGGCGCTGACGGCCGCCACGCCGCCGCCCACGGAGTCGGCCAGCGGGATGGGCGAGCGGTCGGGCGTCCCGGCGAGCGGCTCGGGGGGGCGGGCGGGGACGAGGCGGCCGCGCTGGCTGGTCGCCGGGACCTCGGTGGCCTCGATGGCGAGGGCGCCGTCGCTGCCCTTGCCGCCGGCTGCCGACGAAGCGGCGGTGGACCTGCTCCATGGCCGCCTGCGGGTGGAGCGTGTTGACCGCGTCCTTCAGCTCGTCCGTGCCGATCGCCGTCGGTGATGTTGCGCGACGCCAGGACCAGGGTGTCGCCGGCCGCGATCTCGCCACGCCAGATCTGGGGCGCGATGTCGTCGGCGGGGAGCCCCAGGCTCGGCGTTGGGATCCGGGAGCGTCAGGAGGTGCGCCTGGTGGACCAGGTACGCCTCGACGGGTCCGGCGGTCGTGACGTACAGCTCGCCCCCGCGGACGACGGCGACGCCGAGGCCGACGGGACCGGCGCCGGTGGCCCCGAGTCCGAGCCGCTCGCGGTTGGCGGCCAGCTTCCGGTTGGCGGTCCGGATCGCCTTCTCGAGGCAGGCGATGAGCCCGGCGGACTCGTCGTAGTAGTACTCGCCCTGGATCGTGTCCGCGACGAGGCGCGTCGCCTCCTGCAGCTTCCGGGCGCGGCCGATCCCGGAGACCACGACGTAGAGGCTCCCCTTGGAGCGGAGCGTCGCCCCGATCGTCGGCTCGACGATGGCGACGGTGTCCGGGGAGTCCTCCAGGCGGTCGGCCTCGGCGACCACGCCGAGCTTCATCTGCAGTCGGACGGCCATCGGCTCTCACGACGGTGGAGGGAGGGCCGGCGTGACGCCGGCCACCCGGGCCGGCGAGCGCGGTCGGGCGCGCCGGCCTCAGGGCGACCGGATCATACCGTGGGTCACCACGACCCGCAGCCTCCCGGCCCGGATCCCGCCCGGCGCCGTGGCGAACGCCTCGAGCAGCTCCTCCGCCCGGATCCGCAGCTCCTGGCCGACGATCGGGGCGGCCGCCTCGACGACCAGCGTCCCGTCGCCCTCGAGGCGGATGGGTCGCGATCCGCCGGCGGCGGCCGGGGCGCGCTCGTCGACGACGCGGTCCCACGCCGCGGCCGCCCGCACCCAGCGCAGCTGCTCCTCCAGGCCGAGCTCCCGGGCGGCCTCGGGGAGCAGGTCGCCGACGCGCCGGACCGGGCGCCGGGAGCGGGACCCGCGGGTCGTCGAAGCCGCGCGCCGGGCTCACGCGGTCGCCCGCACGAGCCGGGCGCCGGGGGGCGTCCACCGCCGCCCTCGGCGTCGACGCGCCACGCCGTGCCCGCCGCGCACAGGGCCGGGTCGAGGTCGTCGAGCGTGGTCGTCGTGACGAACGCCTGGGGCAGCGTCGCGATCCGCCGCACGAGGTGGGCCCGGCGCGCCGGGTCCAGCTCCGAGAAGACGTCGTCGAGCAGCAGGAGCGGAGGGCGGCCGTCGAGGGCGGTGAGGAGGTCGAGCTCGGCGAGCTTCAGGGCGAGGATCGCGGTGCGCTGCTGGCCCCGCGAGGCGAAGGACGCCAGATCACGGCCGTCGAGCTCGAACGCCAGGTCGTCGCGGTGGGGACCGACGAGCGTCGTGCCGTTCCAGAGCTCCTTCTCGGCGGTCTCGCGAAGACGGCGAGCAAGGGCCTCCCCGGGCGTCTCCCCGGCCTGGGCCGGCGCGTTGGTGACGTAGACGAGGCGCAGGGCGCCCTCGCCGGGGGCGATCTCGGCGTGCGCCGCGGCGAGGGGCTCGGCGAGCTCGGCGAGCAGCCGGTGGCGCGCGTCGAGGATCGCGGCGCCGGACTCGAGCAGCCGGGCGTCCCAGAACGGCAGCTGGTCGCGGGTCGCCTGCTCCTCGCGGATGGCGCGCAGCAGGTGGTTGCGCTGGGTCAGGGCCCGGCCGTAGGCGGACAGGTCCGCGGCGTAGGCCGGGAAGCGCTGGCCGGCGAGCGCGTCGAGCGCCGTGCGCCGCAGCGTCGGCGCACCGACCACCAGGAGCATCTCCTCGGGCGCGAAGACGACGACCCGGAGCACGCCGGGCAGCGCCGCCGCCCGACGCGCGACGCCGTTGACGCGGATCCGCTTGCGCCCGCCGGCGGGACCGTCGCGCACGAGCGTCACGTCCACGTCCGCGGCGCCGGTCGCCTCGCTGTGGTGCCCGTCGACCCGGGCGAAGGGCGCCTCCCAGCGGATCATCTCGGCGTCGGTTCCCGTCCGGTGGGAGGCTCCGCGGGCGAGCAGCACGATGGCCTCGAGGAGGCTCGTCTTGCCCGCCGCGTTCGGGCCCCAGACCAGGTGCGGGCCGGCCTCGAACGCCGCCTCGAGCGCAGCGTAGGCGCGGAACCCGGCGAGCCGGAGCGAGGTGAGCAGCGTCGGCGCCGGGCCCCGGCCCGGCCTCCCCGCGCTCGGCCCTAGGAGGTCGTCCGGACCGGCATCACGACGTGCGTGTAGTCACGCCCGTCGGCCGGCCGGAAGACGCCCGGGGAGAGCGGCCCGTTGAGCTCGATGACGAAGCGGTCGACGTCGACGTTCTGGAGGACGTCGCCCAGGTAGCGGGCGTTGAACGCGATCGTCGTGCCGTCGCCCTCGATCGTCGCGTCGACGACGCCCTGGTGGTCGCCCACGTCGGCGGCCGCCCCGACGGTCACCTGCGGCGCGCCGTCGGGGGCGACCTGGAGCTTGACGATGTTGGCCGAGGCGCTCGCGATGTAGGCGGCGAGGCGGACGGCCTTCAGCAGATCGTCGCGGTCGAGCTCGACGCGCGTCGCGTGGGTCGCGGGCAGGACCTGCTGGTAGTTCGGGAACTGCCCGTCGATGAGCCGGCTGACGAGGTCGACGCCCTCGACGTGGAACAGGACCTGGTTCTTCTGGGCCGAGAGGATGATCTCGACCGGGTCGTCGGTGTCGGTCAGGACGCGTGCCAGCTCGCTGTACGAGCGGGCCGGGACCACGACGCTGGTCTCCTCGACGGCATCGAGGCCCGGGGATGGTCGTGATCGCGATCCGGTAGTTGTCGGCTGCGGCCAGCGTGATGCGATCGCCCTCGAAGCGGGTCAGCACACCGGTGAGGATCGGGCGGGCCTCGTCGCTGGCGGCGGCGAAGGCGACCTCGGCCAGGGCGCGCCGGAGGACCTTCTGGCTCACCCGGGTCGTCGGGCGCTCGCCGGCCGCGGGGATCGCCGGGAACTCGTCGGCATCGATCCCGCGCAGGTGGGTCTCGAAGCGGCCGCACCGGAGGTGGAGCCGGTCGCCGTCGCGGACCTCCAGGTCGATGCGCTCGTTCGGGAGCGAGTTGACCACGTCGGTCAGGAGGCGCGCCGGCACCGTGATCGCGCCGTCCGTCTCGATCTTGCCGGGAACCCAGTACGTGATCCCGATCTCGAGGTTCGTGGCCGTCAGCTTCAGGCCCGCGTCCTCGGTGCGGAGGAGCACGTTGGCGAGCACCGGCAGGGTGCTCCGGCTCGACACGGCGTGGCTGACCACCGAGAGGCCGCGAGCGAGGTTCTCCTGGATGACCGACAGGTTCACGGACGTGTCACTCCGGGTGCGCGGGCAGGAAGGGCCGGTGGGTGGGCGGGGCCGAGCCCCACCGGTGGGTTCGTCGTGGATGTCATCTTCGCATGAACCTCACCGTCATATTCATCATGGCGTGGACGGCGTGGACGGGCGTGCCGCGGCGTGCGGGGCGGGGCGGTGGACGAGGGCCGCCCGCGACGTGGACGACGCGGCCCCGCGACCCGGCAGGCTGCGGATGGACGGTGGACGGACGATCCGTCGCGACGCGGCCGCGGACCGGAGGGCCGCCGCGAGGGTCTGATCTGCCGACACGCCGGCCCCGGCCAGGCGGCCTGGTTGTCCACAACGGCCCACGGTTCTCCACCGATTCGGCACCCTTATCCACAGCAGGGGGGTCCGGGGAGCGCGCGCGGGACGTCCTGGAGGCAGGGCGCGCCGGCTGCCGGGAGTCGCGGGGCCGGACGTCAGTCGGCGTAGATCAGCTCGCGGACGGCCGCGATGTCGCGGCGGAGCTCGTCGTTGACGACGACCTCGCGGTTGATCTTGTCGCAGGCGTGGAGGACCGTGGAGTGGTCCCGGCCGCCCAGCTCGGCGCCGATCCGAAGCAGCGAGACGTCCGTCTCCTCGCGCATGAGGAACATGGCGATCTGGCGCGGCGTGACGATCGCCCTGTCGCGCTTCTGGCCGCGGAGGGCGTCCATGCCGACGCCGTAGTACTCGGAGACGGCCCTGGCGATCTTCTCCGGGGTGACCTGGCGCTTCTTCGGGTTGTAGAGGACGTTCGAGAGGACGGCCTGGGCCAGCTCGATCGTGATCGGCATCGCGCCCATGCTGGCGTACGCGACGACGCGGTTGAGGGCACCCTCGAGCTCGCGGATGTTGCTGACGACCTTGCGGGCGATGAACTCCACGACGTCGGAGCCGATCGGCACCGAGGACTCCTCGGCCTTGGCCCGCAGGATCGCGATCCGCGTCTCCAGGTCCGGCGCCGTGAGGTCGGCGATCAGGCCCCACTCGAACCGGCTGCGCAGGCGCTCCTCGAGCGTCGTGATCTGCTTCGGCGGCCGGTCCGACGAGAGGACGATCTGCTTGCCGTCCTCGTGGATCGTGTTGAACGTGTGGAAGAACTCCTCCTGGGTGCGCTCCTTGTCGGCGATGAACTGGATGTCGTCGATCAGGAGGAGGTCGATGCGCCGGTAGCGGGCCCGGAAGTCGTCGATCCGGCCCTGCTGGATGCTCGTGATGAACTCGTTCGTGAACTTCTCGCTGGTGGCGTACACGACCTTCTTGCGCGGGAAGCGGGCGATCACCGCGTTCCCGATCGCGTGCATCAGGTGCGTCTTGCCGAGGCCAACCCCGCCGTACAGGAAGAGCGGGTTGTAGGCGTGCCCGGGGCGCTCGGCCACCGACAGGGCGGCGGCATGCGCGAGCCGGTTGGCCGACCCGACGATGAAGTTCGAGAAGGTGTACCGCTGGTTGAGGCTGGACGCCCCTCCGTCGGCACCGACCCGCGTCGGCTCGACCCGGACCTGCTGGGGCGGCGCCGCCGGACGCCTCGGCCGCTGCGCCGGCGTCCTCCCGGACGACGAACTCGACCTGGACGCTGTAGCCCACGACGCGGGCCAGGGTCTGCGAGATCAGGGGCCGGTAGCGGGTCTCGAGCCAGTCCTTGGCGAAGCCGTTCGGCACCGCGATCCGGAACCGCGTGTCCTCGACGTCGACGAGCGACGTGTGGCGGAGCCAGGTCTCGAAATTGGCGGGCGACAGCGCGACCTGGAGCTCCCCGAGCGCTGCGCGCCAGATGTGCTTCGCGTCCATGAGGACCCTGTTCGGCCCGGCGCTGGGGCGCCGGATGGAGGTGGCGATGACCGAGGTGCCTGAGTGCGAGGAAGACCGTGACGGACGCGAGAACAGGCCGCCCCAGCGCGCTGGGAAAGCCGCCTCCTCGGGCCGCCCCGGGGAGATCCCCGAGGTCGCCCGCGGGCGTCCCGGCGCCGTGGGCCGCTGGATGGTAGCACCGCCCCGGAGGACACCGCAAGGCGATTCGGCCCGGATTCGGCGATACTCCCCGGGAGTATCGAGGCGGAGCCCGGATGGCGCCGCGCAAAACAGCCGAATCGCGCCCGCGAGGCGCGGCAGCGCGCCGCCGGGAGACGTCGCGCGCGGGCGCGCCAGGGCGGGCTTTGACACTCCGGAGCGACGGTTCCTATAATCGCCCGGCGTTGACGCGCCCGGCGCCCGTGCGCCCGGCGCGTTTACGTGCCTCCCGAAGTCGCGCGGCGACTCGATCCGGAGGCCGGACAAGCAGAGGAAGACACGACGCCCGATGAAGCAGACCTACCAGCCGAAGAAGCGCCATCGCGCGAAGGAGCACGGCTTCCGCGCCCGGATGAAGACCCCCGGGGGCCGGCGCGTCCTGGCCGCTCGTCGCGCTCGGGGCCGCAAGCGGCTGGCAGTCTGATCCCGGCACCGGGCCGCCCCCGCGGGCGGCTCGCGATGCTCACCCGGCCCGCGGACTTCGCGGCGATCCAGGCCCACGGGACCTCGCGGTCCCATCCGCTCATGACCGCCAGGTTCCTGCAGACCGGCTCGGACGGCGTCCGTTTCGGCCTCGCGACCGGCCGGGCCCTCGGGGGCGCGGTCGTTCGGAACCGGGTCCGACGTCGACTTCGGGAGACGCTAAGGGTGATGGCGCCCTCGTTCCAGCCGGGCTGGGACGTACTGATCATCGCCCGGCCGGCGCTCGTGGACGCGGACCACGAAGCGCTCGTCGAGGCGCTGGAGCGGCTCCTCCGCCGGGGAGGGGTGCTCGGAGGACCGGCGGACGCGTGAAGCGGATCGGGATCGGGCTCATCCACCTGTATCGAGCCGTCTTCGCATGGATGCCGTCGAGCTGCCGCTACTACCCCACCTGCTCGCGCTACACCGAGCAGGCCATCGAGAAGTACGGCCTCCTGCGGGGCAGCTGGATGGGCGCAAGGCGGATCGCGCGATGCCACCCCTGGCACCCCGGCGGCTACGACCCCGTTCGCTGAAGCCGAGGAATCCGTGACCTTCCCCCGCATCCGGCGCGACCACCTGCTCCTCCTCGGGCTGCTCGTGCTCGTGGTCCTCGTCGCGGCGGCCTGCGCCGGCGCCCCCGGCGTCGTGCCGGCCGGCAGCGGCTCCCCGGGCGCCTCGGCAAGCCCGCACCCGCCGCTCGAGCCGGCCCAGCCGGGCGCGAACCCGGTGAGCCTCCTGGCCTGGCTCTTCAACCCCATCTTCCAGGCCCTCTTCATCCTGCTGGTGTGGGTTGACTCGATCACCGGCGACATCGGGCTCGCGATCATCGTCATGACCCTGGTCGTGCGGACCGCCCTGATCCCGCTCTTCCGCCGCCAGATCGTGTCGACGAAGCGGACGCAGATGATCCAGCCGGAGCTCAAGGAGCTCCAGAAGCGCTACAAGGGCGACCGGGCGCGCTACAGCCAGGCCCAGATGGAGCTCTACAAGGAGCGCGGGGTCAACCCGGCCTCCGGCTGCCTCCCGATCCTGCTGCAGCTCCCGCTCCTGCTCATCGTCTACCAGGTCATCAGCCAGGGCCTGACCAACCCCGACCCGACCGCGATGCTCACGGTCTTCGGGCACCAGGTGGTCGACGTCCAGTGCGTGAACGGCCTGGGCACGCCGGACTACAACCCGTACAAGCCGTGCATCGACACGATCGTCCCCTGGCTCGGCGGCATGGACGTGTCGAAGCCGCAGGTGCTGTTCGCGCTGCCGCTGATCGGCGGCTTCAGCGTCCTCGCCTTCATCGCGGCCGTGCTCCAGCTCGTCCAGAGCCGGATGACGATGCCGCCGGCCGACCCGGCCTACCAGGACCAGAACAGCCGCGTCCAGCGCCAGCTCGTCCTGTTCCTGCCCCTCATCTCGATCCTGTACGGCGGCTTCCTGCCCGCCGGCCTCTTCATCTACTGGATCGTCACCACGATCTTCGGGATCATCCAGCAGTACCTGATCGTCGGCTGGGGATCCATGTTCCCGATCGTCGGCTGGACGCCGGGCTTCGCAAGGGATCACCGCCCGCGATTCCCCGTCGAGCCACCGTCGCTCAAGAGCCCGCCGCCCGGCGAGACGAAGGCCGGCAAGACCACCCAACCACGCCCCAGCGCGCGCACCGAGGCTGACCGCTCCGCATCCGCGGCGGCCACGGTGCGCCCGCGCGAACGAGGCCGCCAGGGCCGCCGAGGGAGAAAGCGCTGACACCATGAGCGAGTACCGCGAGTTCACCGGAAAGTCCGTCGAGGAGGCCCTCCGCAGCGCCCGCGAGGCGTTCGAGGTCGGGCTCGACGAGCTCGACTTCGAGATCCTCACGCCGGGCAGCCGCGGCGTCCTCGGCATGGGCGCCGAGCCCGCCCGGATCGTCGCGGCGCCGAGAAGCGCCCTGGGCGGCGAGGCCCCCAAGCGCGCCGCCGCCGAGGCGTCGCCGCTCCCGGCGCGCCCCCCGCGCGACGACCGGCCCGCGCGACGACCGGCCGCGCGACGACCGGCCCCCGCGCCGGGACGACCGGCCCCGCGAGGACATGCCGCCGCGCCGCGACGACCGCCCGCCACGCCGCGACGAGCGGCCCCCGCGCCGGGACGAGCGCGCGCCGCGCCCGACCGGCACACCGGCCCCCCGCGGCGGCGCCTCGGTCTCGTCGGCCGAGGAGGAGATGGTCCAGGTCGCGCGCTCGCTGACGCGCGAGCGCGAGGAGCTCCAGGCGGCGGAGGCGTCGCCGGCGGCGCTCGCTGCGGGCAAGGCGATCCTCGAGCAGCTGATGGAGCACATGGGCTTCGAGGTGGAGGTCGTCGTCGAGACCGGCGAGACCAACCGCCTCAACGTCGTCGGTGTCGACGACGAGGAGCACGAGGCGCTGGGCGCCCTGATCGGCCGCAAGGGCGAGCGGCTGTCGGCCCTGCAGCACATCGTCAACCTCATGCTCTCGCGCCAGATGGGCGAGTGGACGCGGGTCCTGGTCGACGTGGAGGGCTACCGCGGACGGCGCGAGAAGCAGCTCCGCGAGATCGCGCTTCGCGCCGCCGAGAAGGTCGTCGAGACGGGCAAGATGCTCCAGCTGGAGCCGATGCCGGCCCTCGAGCGACGCTGGGTCCACCTGGCGCTGCGGGGCCACCCCGCCGTCGGGACGCAGTCGATCGGCGAGGAGCCGAGCCGCCGGATTGTCATCATCCCCCGCGCGGGCTGACGTGCGCGAGCCGCGAAGCCTGGCCGCGGGCCGCCGCCCGGACGCATGGCCCCTTGCACGATGCTGGTAGATTCTCCGACCCGATGACGACGACTCCCGCCGCTCCGTCCTCGAGCCGAGGCTTCCCGTTCGGGAAGCTGATTCTCGGCATCCTGGCGGGCTTCGCCCTCACGCTCGCCTTCGGCGTCGGAGCGCTGCTGGCCTACCAGGGCCAGTACGCCGACCGCGTCTACCCCGGCGTCCTCGTCGACGGCGTCGACGTGTCCGGCCTCACGCGCGACGCCGCCACGGCCAGGCTCGAGGCGGAGCTTGCCGGGTACTCCGAGGGGAACGTCGTCGTCACCGTCGACGGCACCGAGATCACCATCCCGTACGCATCGCTCGGCCGACGGGCCGACGTCGACGCGCTCGTCGAGCTGGCCTGGTCCGTCGGGCGCGGCCACCCGGATCCGCTCGGTCGCGCCGCTCAGGGCGTCCGCAGCCTCCTCGACGGCACCCGGATCGGACCTGCCCTGCTGCTCGACGCCGATGCAGTCGGCAGGGAGGTAACGGCCGCCGCGCTCCGCATCAATCGCGCCCCCCTGAGCGCTTCGGCCACGGTCACCAGGACCGGCTTCGTCACGAGCCCGGCGTCCCCCGGCCGGGCGTTCCCCCGAAAGGAGATCACGGCGGCGCTCCTGGAGCAGCTCGCCGATCCCGCCGCGCCGGCAACGCTCGAGCTCGAGTACGCGACCACCCTGGTCGAGCCCTTCATCACCGACGCCGAGGTCGCGGCCGCCCTCGAGGCCGCCGACCGCATGGTCCAGGACGTGGTGCTGACCCACGGCAAGGAGCGCTGGAGGGTGAAGGCGGCGACTGTCCGCGGCTGGATCCAGTTCGAGACCACGACCGACGGGTACCGGCCGACCGTCGACCCCGCCGCGCCGAGGAAGGCCCTCGCCAACCTGGCGAAGAAGATCGACCGGAAGGCCAAGGACGCCACCTTCCTGGTCGGGCGCGGTGCCGGCGTCGTCGGCGTGGCGGCCGCCAAGAACGGCCGGGCCGTCGACGTCAATGCTTCCGCGGCGCTGCTCGCCGCGGCGGTCGTCGACCGCGCCGCGACCTCGACGGGGGCGCCGCCGCGCGTCGCCCTGGCGGTGAGCGTCGTGAAGCCGAAGCTGACCACCGAGGAGGCCCGCAAGACCGCCCCGCTCATGCAGCGCCTGTCCTCGTGGACCACCAACTTCCACCGCTACGAGGCGAACGGGTTCGGCAACAACATCTCGATCCCGACCGGCGACATCAACGGCTACGTCGTCCAGCCGGGCGCGGTCTTCGACTTCTGGGCGGCCCTGGGCCCGATCACGTACGAGCGCGGCTACCGCGACGGAGGGGCCATCCTCAACGGACGGACCGAGCCGACGGGGGCCCTGGCCGGCGGGATCTGCTCGTGCTCCACGACGCTCTTCAACGCGGCCGCCCGGGCCGGGCTCCAGATCCTGGAGCGCGCCAATCACTACTACTACATCGATCGGTACCCGACGGGCCTCGACGCCACGGTGTGGAAGACCGGTGGCGCCCGGCGGAGCATGCGCTTCCGCAACGACACGAAGTTCCCGCTCCTCATCAAGGGGTACACGGGCGGCAGCTTCGTCACGTTCGAGATCTGGGGGCCGCCGACCGGCCGGAGCGTGACCTTCTCGCGCCCCACGATCCGCAACGTCGTGCCGGCGATCGACACGGTCCAGTACACGAGCGCCCTCCGGCCCGGCCAGGCGAAGCGGATCGAGTACCCGGTCAATGGGATGCAGGTCTGGGTGACCCGGACCGTCCGCGACGCGAAGGGCAGGGTCATCCACAGCGACACCTGGTACTCGAACTACAAGCGGGTCAACGGGATTGTGCTCGTCGGCAAGAAGGCGGCAGCGCCCGCGCCCCAGCCGAGCCCCTCGCCCACGCCCTGACCCCCGGGTCGTTCCGCCTGCCGGCAGACGAGCGGCCACCCCCGGCTCCAGCGGCGCGGAGGTCGCGCGTCTCGACCGGCGGCCCCTTCTCGAAGCTCCCTACGAGTCCCTCGCCGCCTGACGCCACCTCCGTCACCACGCACCCGCGGCCGGGAATCGACGAGGCGGGCCCGCGCGGCCCGCCTCGTCGCGTGGGGACGTGGAGAGCTCAGACGTTGAGGGTCACGCGGCACACCTCGCCGGTCGTCGCGTTGACGGCCCGTGCGCGGAGGGTGTCCACGCCCGCGCGGTTCGGGATCAGGCGCTTGACCGTGAATGAGCCGCTCGGCGCAAGGGTCCTGCGCGAGCCGGTGAAGACGCGATGGAAGTCGTCCGTGATGGTGATTCTCCAGAGCCGGTTGTTGCGGTTCTGATCGACCTCGAACTCGACCTCGATGCGGCCGTTGTCGTGCTTGGCCTTGAGTGTGGCCCTGCTGGCGATCGTGCAGGTCCCAGTTGCCCGGACGGCGGGGTTGCCGCCCTTCGCGAAGGTGGCCGCAGGGGCGACGAGCGCGCCGAGGGTCAGGGCGGCGGCGAGGCCGCCCGAGGCGACGAGCCTGGTGGCGCTGAGACGGGTGAGGCGAGACATCTGGCTTCTCCTGGTGGTGCTGGCCGGCCGGCGCGGAGTCGGTCCGATGGGAGGCCGGGTTTGATCCGGCGGTCTGTGCACAGCCTCGGGCATGCGCCCCGCCGGCCGGAACGGGCCCGGGTCGCGAAATGCGTCGGACCTTGGTCCGAGGTGGCATCGGACCGCGGTCTCTGTCGCGCTCGTGACCGGGCGCGTACGATGGGCCGACGATGTCCGACGTTCCCCCCTGCGTCCGCCCCTGTCGCCCCGCCGGTCGGCTGCCCCGATCGTCGCGGCGTCGCCGCCCGGCGAACGGCACCCGTCGCAGCCGCGGGCTCGCGGGCAGCGTGACGCTCCCGCGACGGCCCGCGCCTGACGCTCGCCCGGCGCTTCCTCGCCGCCAACCTCGGCATCCTGGTCGTCGTCGGCCTCGTCGTCGGCAGCTGGATCGGCAGCACGCTCGAGCGCGGCATCGTCGACCGGACGGCGGCGGTCACGGCCCTCTACGTCGAGAGCTTCGTCGAGCCGCAGCTCCAGGGCCTCTCCGGCCGACGGATCGCTGCCCCGTCGAGCGTCGACGAGCTCGACGGCCTGCTCCAGGGCGGGCCCACTCGGCGACCTGGTCGTCTCCCTGCGGGTCTGGTCGCCGTCGGGCACGATCCTCTACGGCTCGATCCCCGGAGCTGGTCGGGCAGACGTTCCCGATCCAGGGCGAGCTGGCCGAGGCGTTCGACGGGCAGGTCACCGCCGACCTCAGCAACCTGACCGCGACCGAGAACGCCGTGGAGCGGCGCTACTGGTCGCGCCTGCTCGAGCTGTACCTCCCGGTGCGTCGGAGCGGCTCCGACGAGATCATCGCGGTCGTCGAGTTCTACCAGCTGCCCGACGCGATCGACCGCGAGGTCGGCCAGGCGCAGCTCGTCTCGTGGGCCCTCGTCGCCGGCGCGATCGGGCTGTCGTTCCTCCTGCTCTTCGGGATCGTCAAGCAGGGCAGCGACACGATCGGACGCCAGGAGTCGGCGCTCCAGCGCCAGGTCGGCGAGCTCTCCGAGCTCCTGGCCCAGAACACCGAGCTCAACGATCGGGTCCGCGCCGCCGCCGAGCGGACGACCACCCTGAACGAGCGATCCCTGCGTCGGATCAGCGCCGACCTGCACGATGGACCTGGCCAGACGGTCGCGCTGGCCCTGATGCGCGTCGACTCGCTGAAGGCAGCGCGGAGACACGCGAGGGAGTCCCGCCCCGGGAGCTCGTCGAGATCGAGGGGGCGCTCCAGGACGCGCTCCGCGACATGCGGGCGATCGCGGCCGGCCTGCGGATGCCGGAGCTCGCCCAGCTGGACGTCCGCGAGGTCGCCGCGCGTGCCGTCTCGGATCACGTGCGCCGGACCGGGATGCCGGTGGCCGTGACGACGGACCGCGCTCCCGACCAGGTCGCCCTGCCGATCAAGATCGCGCTCTACCGGGCGATCCAGGAGCTGCTCTCGAACGCCTATCGGCACGCCGGCGGCGCCGAGGTCCGCCTGCGGGTCGAGACGGACGACCCGTTCCTGGCGCTCGAGGTCTCCGACCGCGGGCCGGGCTTCGACGTCGACGCCTTGGCACGGTGTGCGGGCCTGGGCCTCGCCGGGATGCGCGAGCAGGCGGAGCTGCTCGGCGGCGACTTCGCGATCGCCTCGCAGCCGGGCGCGGGGACAGCGGTCCGCGTCCGATGGCCACTCCCGCGCGGCCGCCGGCCGGGCGTCACCGACGATGGCGGAGGCCCCGCTTGACCGACCTGATCCGCCTCGTGGTGGCCGACGACCACCCGCTCTTCCGGGCCGGCGTGGTCGCGTCGCTCGAAGCCGCGCCGGACCTCGACGTCGTCGCCCAGGCGAGCGACGCCGACGAGGCGCTCTCGATGGCCCGGGAGCTCCTGCCCGGACGTCGCGCTGCTCGACATCGCCATGCCCGGCGGCGGCCTGAACGCCGCGCGCGACATCACCGGCGCCTGTCCCGCAACGCGGGTCGTGATGCTGACCGTCTCCGAGGACGAGGACGACCTCCTTGCGGCGATGAAGGCGGGTGCGTCGGGCTACGTCCTGAAGGGCGCCGGCGCCAGCGAGCTGATCGGCGTGATCCGCTCCGTCCATGCCGGCCAGGTGTACGTCGCGCCGGCCCTTGCCTGGGGGCTCCTGCGCGAGATGTCGAAGCCGCGGTCCTCGCCGCTCGACGAGCTGACCGCCCGTGAGCGCGAGGTGCTGGAGCTCGTCGCGTCGGGGTTGGGCAACCAGGAGATCGGTGACCGCCTCGGCCTCGCCGAGAAGACGATCAAGCACTACATGACGAACATCCTGGGCAAGCTCCAGGTCCGAAGCCGCGTCGAGGCCGCGCTGCTCGCGGCGCGGGAGGGGATGGGCACGCCTCCCGAACGATGACGCGGGGGAGCGCCTCGGGAGCGCGGCAGTCGCAGACGCGCGGGGAGAGAGTGGTGGAGATGGGGGAGAGTCGAACTCCCCGTCCGAAACCCGTGACCCGGACCCACTACGAGCGTGTCCGATGCTTGATCTCGGCCGGCCCACCCCCATCGGCAGGAGCGATGACCGGCCCAGCTGCGTGTCCCTAGATCGGGCTTGACTCCCGGCTACGCGGCGCTTGCCGGGGCTGCACCTCCGCTGATTGACGCTTCCACGGCCCACGGAGGGGAGGCCGCTTCCACGCTCACCTTACCGCCTAAGCGGCGAAGGCGAGAGCAGGCTGCTTGTTGGCAGGTACTTCGTTTTGCCGCCTTTTAACGAGGCCAGAGCGGCATCCTCGGCTCGCGTTCCCGGGCTGCGGGGCCCCGTCGAGACCACGCATCCCCACCGATCGGAGCGGCGCGACGGCCGTTCCGCGCCGGCGCTCGGGCCGGCGAGCCTCCATTCTACCTCGCCGTGCCTCCGGGCCCGACGGGGGCACCGGCGAGGCCCACCGCCACGGCGATCGCGCGCAACGCGCCCGGGCGGCCTAGCCATCCGGCCGACCACGCACGGAGGACCGCGCCCATGTACGACAGCGCTCGTGACCTGATCGACTCGCTGGCCTCCACGCCGGACGCCCTCGAGGGGCTCCTTGCCGGGGTCGACGGGACCTCGCCGACCGGGCCCGCGGCGGCGACGAGGGCTGGAACGTCGTCCAGGTGGTCTGTCACCTGCGCGACGCCGAGGAGCGCGCTGTCGAGCGCCTGCGGGCGATGCGCGACGAGAACGATCCGTTCCTGGCCGGGTACGACCAGGACGCCTGGGCCGTCGAGCGGGACTACGCGGGCGAGGACCTGCGCCGGGCGGTGGCGGCGTTCGCGCGGCCACCGGGCCGACGCACGTGGCCGCGCTGCGGGCGCTCCCCGCGGCCGCCTGGGAGCGCGTCGGCAACCACGAGGAACAGGGCCGGATCACGATCCTGAACCACACGATCCACATCGCGACCCACGACCTGCAGCACCTGGCCCAGGTCGCCCGGGCGCTTCGCGAGGCGCGGGCGGCGTGAGCCGGTCGCGGTGCCGGGCGGCGACCGGCCTCCGATGCCGCGCGGCGACCCCGGGCGACGCGGCGGCGATCGCGCGGATCTACAACGACGGGCATCGAGGACCGGCTCGCCACCTTCGAGACCCGGCTCGGACGCCTGCCGACGTGGCGGCCTGGTTCGACGGCCGACACCCGCTCGTGGTGATCGAGGACGAGACGGCGTCGTCGTCGCCTTCGCCGCGACGTCCTCGTACCGGCCCCGGGCCTGCTACGACGGGGTCGCCGAGTTCTCGGTCTACGTCGCCCGTGCCGCGCGCGGGCGGGGTGCCGGCCGGCTGGCGATGGAAGGCCTCGTGGAGGCCGCGGCCGCCGCGGGCTTCTGGAAGCTGGTGTCACGAGTGTTCGTCGAGAACGACGCGAGCCGCCGGCTGCTGCGCGAGCTCGGCTTCCGCGAGGTGGGCGTCTACGAGCGTCACGGTCGCCTCGACGGGCGCTGGCGCGACGTCGTGATCGTGGAGCGGCTCCTGTCGGCGGCCGTCGTGGACGACTCCACGACCGAGCCCCGGCCCCGGACGGGACCTGACCCTTGGTCGAGGCCGGATCGGCCTACCGGCCGCGGCGTGAGTCGGCCAGCTCGCGGGCGATGTCCCGCTTCGCGTCGCGATCGGCGATGTCGCGGCGCCGGTCGTGGAGCTGCTTGCCGCGGGCGAGGGCGATCTCGAGCTTGGCGTGCCCGCGGCCGTCGATGTAGAGCCGCAGCGGGACCAGCGTCAGGTTCTTCGACTTCGTCGTCCCCAGGAGCTCGTGGATCTCGTCCTTGTGGAGGAGCAGCTTGCGGGTCCGCTTCGCCTCGTGGTTGTAGCGGTTGCCGGTCGCGTACGGCGCGATGTGGGCGCCGACGAGCCAGGCCTCGCCGCGCTCGATCCGCGCGTAGGCCTCCTGCAGGCTGACCTTGCCGGCGCGGATCGACTTGATCTCGGTGCCGGTCAGGACGATGCCCGCCTCCATCGTGTCCTCGATGTGGAACTCGTGGCGGGCCTTGCGGTTGAGGGCGATCGTCTGCTCGCCCATGGCTCGTGCTCCTTCGGGTTGGGGGGTGGGCCGCGTCGGGATCATCGCGCAGGCGCGCCGCAGACGCACGAACGCCGGTCCCAACGAGGGGCCGGCGTTCGAACGCGTTTCAAGTTGCCCACCCGCGAGGTGGCGTCCGTCAGGCGGCCGCTCCCTGCGAGGTGGTGCAACGACGCTGACTACTGTCCGTCACTGCACATCACCTCCTTTCGGTCCCGCGAAACGTACAGGACGACGCGCGATCGCGCAAGAACCTGGCGCCCAGGCCGCGTTCCTCGTCGCGAGGTTCCGGACGCGAGCGACGAGCGGCGGGCGAGCCGTCGGCCCCGGTGCCGCCGGGCTACGCCGCGCGGGCCAGGTCGACCCCGCCGGCGCCCGCGTCGGCCGCGGGTGCGTCGAGGAGATCGAGCGCCGCGTCGATGTACGGATCGCCGGTGGGTCCCGGCTCGCCGGCGCCGGCCCCGGTCGCCGGGATCGTCACGTCGGGCTGCAGGCCCTTGCCGTGGATCCAGCGCTTGTCGGGCGTCAGCCACTTGGCGATCGTGAGGCGGAAGCCGCCGGACTCGGCCGTCAGGTCCAGCCACTGCTGGATCGTGCCCTTCCCGAACGTCGTCTCGCCGACCAGCGTGGCGCGCTTCGTGTCCTGGAGCGCCCCGGCGACGATCTCGCTGGCCGATGCGCTGCCGCCGTTCACGAGGACCGCGACCCGGATGTCCGACCCGGTCGCCGCGCCCCCCGTCTCGGCGTTCGTGGCCACCTGGGTCCCGTCGGCGGCCTCCTCCCAGAAGATCGGACCGGCGTCGATGAACTGGCTGGCGATCGAACGGGCGGCCGTCACGAAGCCGCCCGGGTTGTCGCGCAGGTCCACGATGAACCGGGTCACGCCCTTCTCGCGCGCGGCGCGGATCGGCGGCCTCGAACTGGTCGGCCGAGCTGTCGGAGAAGCCGGCGAGGCGCACGTACGTGACGCTGCCGTCCGCGAGGTCCCGCGTGTCCACCTGGCGCGAGACGATCGTGTCGCGGACGATCGGCATCTCGAACGGCGACCCGTCGTCGCGGACGATCGTCAGCACGACCTCGGTTCCCTTGGGGCCCCGGATCCTGGCGATCGCCTCCTCGAGCGTCTCCCCGTCGACCGTGCGGCCGTCGACGGCCGTGATGACGTCCCCGGTCTTGAGGCCCGCCCGCAGGGCCGGGGAGCCGTCGATCGGGGCGACCACGACCAGCCGGCAGGCGGGCCCGATCGTGTCGCAGGCCTGGACGTCCGCGTCCGTCGGCCTCGTCGTGACCTCGGCGCCGATGCCCGAGAACTCCCCGCCGATCGACTCGCGGGCGCGCTGGAGCTCCTCGGGGCTCATGTACGACGAATACGGGTCATCGAGCGCCCCGATCATCCCGTCGATCGCGCCCTGGACCAGCTTCTGCCGGTTGACCTCGCCGACGTAGCTCTTGGTGATCGAGTCGTAGACGTCCCAGAAGGGAGCGAACAGCTCGGCCTCCTGGGCCGGGGTCCCCGGCGTGGTGGCCGTCCGCGCGCCCAGCGAGAACCCGGACAGGAACAGGGCTGCGCCGGCAAGGAGCGCGACGGTGGCGATGGCCAGCTGGAGCGCACCGACCGACCGCCGTCGGTGGGGCGTCGGACCGGCGGGGCTCGCCGGGTCGGGCGGGTTCGCCGGCGCGCCGGCCGTCGCCTCGATCGCGTCGATCGCCTCGGATGCGGCGAGGGGCGCTGCGGCCTCGGCGGGCTCACCGGAGGCGTGATCCGTGCCGAACGGGGAATTGGTGGCGGGCGATGGGTCGAACGGGTCGGTCATCAGGTTCCTGGCGGGAGGTCGGGAGAACGAGGGTGAAGCGTACAACGGGAGTTCGGATCAGGCGGTCGCGCGGTCTCGGCCCGCGAGGAGCGCCGCCGCTACTTCGCCAGGTAGCTCCGCACGGAGAGCCAGGACCCCAGGATGCCGACGCCGAGGCCAGTCCCGATCACGATCAGCACCAGGTCGCGGGTCAGCGTGCCGAGCTCGAGCGGCAGGACCCGGAAGAAGCCGTACATCATGTCGCCGACCGGCTGGGCGAGGAGAGCGAGGACCAGGAGCGCGGCGCCGGCGCCCAGGAGTCCGACGAAGGCCCCCTCGAAGATGAACGGCCAGCGGATGAACGCGTCCGAGGCGCCCACCAGGCGCATGATCTCGATCTCCTCCCGCCGGGCCACGACCGCCAGGCGGATCGTGTTGACGATGATGAAGAGGACGACGAAGCCGACGAGGACGAGGACCACGATCCCGCCGGTCCGCAGGACGTCCGTCACGGAGGTCAAGCGCTCGATCAGCTGCTGGACCTCAACGACGTCCTCGACGACCTCCCGGCGCGACGAGAGAAGGTCCACCACCGGCTGGTAGTCGCGCGGGTCGACGAGGGTCACCTCCAGGCTCGCCGGGAGCGGATTGCGATCGAGGTAGCCGGTCAGGTCGACCTGGCCGCGCTCCCGTAGTCGCTCGCGGAACGAGGCCAGCGCCTCCTCCTTCGACACGTAGCGGACCCCGCTCACCTCCGGCAGGGCGGCGACGTCGGCAGCGAGGGCGCGCGCCTGCACGACGAGAACCGCGTCGGCGCCCGGCACGTCGCGCAGGTCGGCGACGATCTCGACCTTCTCCTCGACATAGGCGACCCCGGCCTCGAGGCCGGCCTGAAGCAGCCAGAACCCGGCCAGGAGCAGGAGCATCAGGAGCATCGTCGCGATGGCGGCCAGGCTCATGAGCGCGTTGCGGCGGATGCCCTGCAGGGCGCGGCCGACGCTGAAGCCCAGGAACCGCGGGAAGCCGAGGATCGTGCTCACGGCAGGCGGTCAGTCCTCGCGGTGATAGCCGCCGACCTCGTCGCGGACGATCCGCCCTTCCTCCAGCGCGACGACGCGCCGGCGGAGGGAGGTGACGACCTCGGCGTTGTGGGTGGCCATGAGGACGGTGACGCCCAGCTCGTTGATCCGGAGAAGGAGCTGGATGATCTCCCACGAGATGAGCGGGTCGAGGTTTCCGGTCGGCTCGTCGGCGATGAAGAGGCGCGGCTCGTGGACCAGCGCCCGGGCGATGGCGGTGCGCTGCTGCTCGCCGCCCGACAGGGTCACCGGGAGCTGGTCGGCCTGGGCGCTCAGGCCGACGACCGCCAGGGCGCGATCGACAGCCGGGTGGATCCGGCCGCGGGGCGTGCCCGTCACCTCCAGCGCGAAGGCGACGTTCTCGCGGACCGACCGGGTCGGCAGCAGCTTGAAGTCCTGGAAGACGATCCCGATCCGGCGCCGCAGCTCGGGAACCTTGCGCCGCGAGACGCGCGCGAGGTCGCGCCCATCGACGACCACCTCGCCGGCGGTGGGCAGCTCGTCCCGGATCAGGAGCTTGAGAAGCGTCGACTTGCCGGCGCCCGAGGGCCCGACGAGGAAGACGAACTCACCCTCGCCGAGCGTCAGGTCGACGTCGCGCAGGGCCACCTTGCCGTTGGGGTACGTCTTCCCCACGCCGCGGAGAGCGAGGACGGGGCGCGCGGCGGCGCCGGCACCCGGGTCCGGCTCGGGGCCCGGGGCGGGATCGGCGGCCGGCGGGGGGAGCGTTGCGCTCGTCACGATCCGCCCGAGGCTACCACCGCGCCGCGGATCCGTCGCGCCGGCAGCCTCACAGCACCGCGAGCGTGATCGGGACGTAGCGCGAGAAGTCGGCGAACGGACGGTCCCAGCACAGCAGCGCCGGGAAGTCCTCGAGCAGCAATCCGGCCTCCAGGAGCGCCGTGACGCCCCGCCCGGCCGCCCCGGGCATCCAGGTCGCGAAGGCTCCGGCCGGCTCCACCGCCCCGAGGAGGTGGCCGAGGATCCCGGGCAGGAGGGCCTCGTCCTCGGCGGCGATCGGGCCAACGCGCCCGACCCGAGAGGTGTATCCGTAGCCCACCGCGCGCCCATCGCCGGTGCCGTAGACGTACCCGAGGCGCCCGCTGGCCGCGAGGAAGCCGTGGTCCTCGGGGTGGGCGTAGCCGAGCGCGCTCCGGTCGAGCCCGTCGAGGACTGCCGCCAGGTGGCGGGCGCCCGGACCGTCCGGCGGTCCTGCAGCGAACACCTCGAAGGGGATCGCCCGGATGCCGCCCGGGAGCGGCGCCAGGCGCGCGGGATCGGGGCGGCCGACCAGCTCGAGGACGGGGACGCGCGGGACGATCCCGTGGCGGGCGTACAGCGCGTTGGAGACTGGCTGGGCGGCGTCCGTGCAGGTCGCCCGGCGGGCCGCGTCGTCCTGCGCCGGTAGGACCGCCTCGAGGAGCGCACGACCCAGCCCGCGGGCCTGCTCGTCCGGGTGGACGAACAGCATCCCCAGGAACCAGACATCCGCCCGCCGGAGCGCCGAGGTGAAGGCGACCACCCGCTCGCCCCCGTCCGGCCCAGGGCGGACCGCCACGAGGAAGCGCTGCGGGTCGGTGGACCGCAGGTGGCCGAGCAGCGGGATGAGCGACTCCGGCGGGGTCGCCATCGGCAGCCGGCCCACCCGTGTTGCGTAGCCGTCGAGGCCGGCGCGCCACACGTCGGCGCAGGCCGCCAGCTCGTCGGGTCGGGCAGGGCGAAGCGCGGGAGCATCCACGAGCGGCTGCCGGCCGGCGTTCACGGCCACCGGGAGCCGGGACCCGGCAGGACGGCTCGGGTCACGCCGGCTCGGGCGCCCCGGCCAGCGGCGTCCCCGTCGCCTCGCGCTCCAGCTCGGCCTGCATGAAGGCGTCGAGGTCGCCGTCGAGGACGGCCGTGGTGTTCGAGGTCTCCTGGTTCGTCCGGTGGTCCTTGACCATCTGGTAGGGGTGGAGCACGTAGCTCCGGATCTGGTTGCCCCAGCCGGCCTCCACGTGCTCGCCCTTGAGGCGCTTGAGCTCGGCCTCCTTCTCCTCGAGGGCGCGCTCCAGCAGGCGCGCCTTGAGGACCTTGATGGCCATCTCCTTGTTCTGCGTCTGCGACCGCTCGTTCTGGCTCTGGGCGACGATCCCGGTCGGAAGGTGGGTGAGCCGGACGGCCGAGTCGGTCTTGTTGACGTGCTGCCCGCCGGCGCCCTGGCTGCGGAACGTGTCGACGCGGATCTCGTCCCAGTCGAGCTCGATCTCCACGTCGTCGTCGACCTCGGGGAGCACCTCCACGAGGGCAAAGGTCGTCTGGCGCCGCTTCTGGGCGTCGTAGGGGCTGATCCGGACGAGGCGGTGGACGCCCCGCTCGGCCCGGAGCCACCCGTAGGCTCGCCGCCCGTCGACCGCGACGGTCACGCTCTTGAGCCCCGTCTGCTCGCCCTCGGTCTGGTCGACGACCTCGGTCCGGAAGCGGTGGCGCTCCGCCCAGCGCAGGTACATGCGGAGGAGCATCTCGGCCCAGTCGGTCGCCTCGGTGCCGCCGGCGCCCGCGCTGATAGAGATCAGGGCGCTGCCGCCGTCGTACTCGCCGTGGAAGAGGAGGGCGGTGCGCTCCAGCTCGTACGTCGCACGGATCGCCGCGACGTCCTGCTCGATCTCCGCGAGCATGTCGTCGTCGCCGGCCTCGGTCGCCATGGCGTAGAGCTCCTCGAGGCTGAGCGCCCGGGCCTCGAGATCGCGCCACAGCTCGATCTCGGGTCGGAGGCCGTCGGCCTCGCGAAGGACCTTCTGGGCGGTGCGCTGGTCGTCCCAGAACCCGGGGGCGGAGGTCAGCCCCTCGAGCTCCGCGAGGCGTGCTTCCCTGGCGGGGAGGTCAAAGACGCCCCGAGGTCGCGCGGATCCGCTCGGCGAGGTCGCGCAGATCGGCCCGATCCACCTAGATCCGGCCTCGCGCGTCCTGGAGCAGGATCGGCCGGAGCTCGATCAACCGGAGGGCTGTCTTGCTCCGAGCGACGACGGGGTTCACGCAGGGACAGTACGCGTTGTGCGGGCAGACGCCGCAGTTGCCGTCGCAGTCGAGCGCCGCCGCATAGCTGCAGGAACGGCAGTCGCGCTCACACGCGATGAGATCGACGAATGTGGCGTCCTCGACCTGCTTCACCGCTCCCTCGCTCTGGCCCGCTCCGGCGTGCGGCAAAGCGGCGGCCCGACGGCTGGGGTCACCGGGTGCGCTCGCCGCAAGCGTGCGCAGCATCGGACCGAGTATAGAGGCGGAACGCCCACTGGCCAAGAGGGAGTTTTCCGGTCGCAGCGAGCGCGGAGCGACCTCGCGACCCCGCGGACGCCGTCAGGAGCGGGCCGTCGCGGCCCGGCGCTCGGGCACGGGTCGTCCGACG
>CAWEYP010000009.1:0-147071 GCA_963813305.1 uncultured Chloroflexia bacterium | reverse complement strand
GGGCGATGCCCAGGCCGGGGCGGTGCGGGGATTCGACCCGGGGGGCCGAGGAGGTGCCGTCGTCGTGCCGTCCCGACCGGAGTCGGCGCACGATGACCGTCACGTTCAGCAATACGGTCTCCTGGAGAGGACGACGGCACCTGTGCATGCGGTACGCGCAGGGGGAACGCGCCTTCGTCCGTGGACGCGGTATGGAGCTGGGGGTCTCGATACGGCGTTCAGATCGCCCGTATCCCGTTCGGGCATTGCGAGCACGTTAGCAGAGGAACAGCAAACCGGCAACGTGACCCACGGGCCGGGAACCCCTGCCGTCCGGCCTTGATCGAGGGGCCGTTCGGCCCTTCCGACGCCGTCCCGGAGGGCGGGACAGGCCATGCGCGTCGAGGGCGGCCATGCGTCGGGCTTCCCGCCCGGTGCCCGTCGCTCGGGACCGCCTACCCGGTCGTCGAGTCCGCGCTCTTCTGCAGCGAGGCCAGGAACATCGCGTTGTTGTCGGTCTTGGCGAGGCGGTTGAGCAGGAGCTCGATCCCCTCGTTCGTGCCGACGGCGGAGAGCATCCGGCGCATGGTCCAGACCATCCTGAGGACCGGCTCCTCGAGGAGGAGCTCCTCGCGACGGGTGCCGGAGCGCTGCACGTCGATGGCCGGGAAGATCCGCTTCTCGGCCAGCTTCCGATCCAGGATCAGCTCGCTGTTGCCGGTCCCCTTGAACTCCTCGTAGATGACGTCGTCCATGCGGGAGCCGGTGTCGACGAGGCAGGTCGCGATGATCGTGAGGGAGCCGCCCTCCTCGATCTTCCGCGCCGCCCCGAAGAAGCGCTTCGGAGGGTAGAGAGCGATCGGATCGATGCCGCCCGACAGGGTTCGGCCAGACGGCGGCAGGGCCAGGTTGTAGGCCCGGGCGAGGCGCGTGACCGAGTCCAGGAGGATGACCACGTCGCGGCCGGTCTCGACCTGGCGCTTGGCGATCTCGAGGGCCATCTCGGCCACGTGGGTGTGGTTCTCGGTCGGCTCGTCGAAGGTCGACGAGATGACCTCGCCCTTGACCGAGCGCCGCATGTCGGTGACCTCCTCGGGCCGCTCGCCGATGAGGGCGACCATGAGGAGGATGTCCGGGTAGTTCGCCGTGATCCCGTTCGCGATGTTCTTGAGGAGCATCGTCTTGCCGGCCTTCGGCGGGCTCACGATCAGCGCGCGCTGGCCCTTCCCGATCGGGTTGACGATGTTGACGAGCCGCTGGCTCAGGTTCTTCGGATCCGACTCGAGGTTCAGCAGCTCGATCGGGTGGATCGGCGTGAGGTCGGCGAAGTGGGGCCGGCGTCGGGCGGTGTCCGGATCGACGCCGTTGACCGTGTCGACGCGGAGCATGCCCCAGTACTTCTCGCCCTCGCGCGGGGCGCGGACGGTGCCCCCGACGCGGTCGCCGATGCGAAGCCCGAAGCGGCGCACCTGGCTGGAGCTGACGTAGACGTCGTCCGGCCCGGGCATGAGCCCGTGGCGGCGCAGGAAGCCGTAGCCCTCGTCGACGACGTCGAGGATCCCCGTCACGTAGGACTGGCCGAGCCGCTCGGACTGGACCTGGAGGATGGCGTCGACGAGGTCGTCGCGGCGCTCGACGTCGGTCGTCTCGACCTCGAGCTCCTGCGCCGTGGCGCGAAGCTCGGCGGCGCTCATGTCGCGCAGCTCGGCCGCGCCGATCTCCGGGCCCTGGTCGACGCTGCCGTTGAGCTCGTCGACCTCGGGGAAGCCGGCGGCGCGTCCGCCCTGGGGGCGGCGGCGCGGGCGCCGGTTGCGGGTGCGCTGCGGATCGGGTCCGTTGGCCATGGGGAGAGGGGTCACCTGCAGGGAGTCGGCCCACGGGGCCGATGGGATGGGCGCACCGGCGCGGAATCAGATCCGCGGCGGCGGTGCGTGTGGGATGAGCGGAGCATACGCGGGCCGTGAGGGCGACGTCAACGGGTGCCCCGGAGCACCAGGACGCGGCCGGGGCGCGGCGTGGGGGTGGCGGGCTGGTCGGGGCGGGGACCGGTCAACGTCGCGGCGTGATTGGTCTTGCGATCACGTCGGCGACGGCTTCGCTCGGACCGGGGTCGGATCAGTCAGAGTTAGGCACGGTCCCAGCACGACCATCGCCATTCCGCTTGCAGGACCAATTGACGTGCCAATCGCATGCGATCCGCGAGCCCAAGCGCCACGGCAGGCCGCGCGTGCCGATGAGATCGGCGGGCTTCGCGCTCCGGGATGCAACGAAGCCGAGATGGGTTCAGCCGGACGGGCCGCTCCCGCGCCGGTCCGTGGGCAGGCTAGCCCTTGGAGGTCCTTGCCCTGCTGGCCTTGGCCCAGTCCGCCTTGAACTGCTCGATGCCGCGGTCGGTCAGCGGGTGGTGGACCATCTGCTGGAGGACCTTGAACGGGATCGTCGCGATGTGGGCGCCGGCCAGTGCCGCGTCGGTGACGTGGCGGGGATGGCGGACGGAGGCGGTGATGATCTCCGACTCGAGGTCGTGGAGACTCACGATGTCGGCAAGCTCGCGGATGACGACCATCCCGTCCTCGTTCACGTCGTCGAGGCGACCGACGAACGGCGAAAGGAACGACGCGCCGGCCTTCGCCGCGAGCAGCCCCTGGTTGGCCGCGAAGATGAGCGTGCAGTTCGTCCGGATCCCCTCGTCGGCGAGCTTGCTGATCGCCTCGAGGCCGTTCTCGCACATCGGGATCTTGACCACGATGTTCGGGGCGAGAGCGGCGAAGTGGCGACCCTCGCGCAGCATGCCCTCGACGTCGTCGGCGACCACCTCGGCGCTCACCGGGCCCGAGGTCAGCTTGCAGATCTGGCGGAGGACGTCGTCGTAGGAGCCGCCGACCCTGGCGAACAGGGTCGGGTTCGTGGTCACGCCGTCGATGACGCCCCAGCGAACGCCGGTACGGATCTCGTCGAGGTCGGCGGTGTCGAGGAAGAGCTTCATGGGGGGCGGCTCCAGGTGGGCGTGGGGGTCAGCCGATTGTACGCGGCGAGCCCCGGGTGGCCCGGATCCCGGACCGGCCGCTCAGGACGGCTCCGCCTCCGGCTCGAGCGCGGCGACGGCGGGTGCCGGACTGCTCCATCACGGGGACTCCGCCCGTGACCCGGCCCGGGCGAGCCCGCAGCTCGGGCTGCAGGCCGTCGCGAAGCGCCACCGCCGTGGAGACGAAGCCGTCGAAGAGCGGGTGCGGCCGCTCCGGCCGGCTCTTGAACTCGGGATGGAACTGGCTGGCGACGAACCACGGGTGGTCGCGCAGCTCCACGATCTCGACGAGCCGTCCGTCCGGCGACTGGCCGGACAGGATCATCCCGGCGCCTTCGAGGGTCGCCCGGTAGCGGTTGTTGACCTCGAAGCGGTGGCGGTGCCGCTCGTAGACCACCTCGTCGCCGTAGACCGCATGGGCCTTCGAGCCGGGGGTGAGGCGCGCCGGGTAGAGCCCCAGGCGCATCGTGCCGCCCTTCTCCTCGAGGTCGCGCTGGTCGGGCATGAAGTCGATGACCGGGTGCTCGGTGAACATGTCGAACTCGGTCGAGTTGACGTCCTGTGAGCCGGTCACCTGGCGGGCGAACTCGATGACCGCGCACTGCAGGCCCAGGCAGAGGCCGAGGTACGGGATCCGGCGGTCGCGCGCCCAACTGGGCCGCGAGGACCTTGCCCTCGATCCCGCGATGGCCGAAGCCGCCCGGGACGAGGACGCCGGCGGCCCCGGCCAGCTCGCTCTCCACGGTCTCCGCGGTCAGCGTCTCGGAGCTCACCCAGCGGACCTTGACGTCGACGCCGTTGGCCCAGCCGGCGTGCTTGAGCGACTCGGTGACCGAGAGGTAGGCGTCCGGCAGCTCGATGTACTTGCCGACGAGGGCGATCTCCAGCTCCGGCTTCGGGCGCTTGATCCGCTCGACCAGGTCGCGCCAGGCCGACGAGGTCGGGCGGCGCGGCGACGCCAGCCAGGCCCAGGTCGCGCACGAGGAGGTCGCCCAGGCCGGACTCCTCGAACAGGAGCGGGACCTCGTAGATCGTCTCGGCGGTCTCGGCCGGGATGACGGCCTCGGGGGCGACGTCGGTGAAGAGGGCGATCTTCTCGCGGATCTCGTCGCTGACCGGGTGGTCCGAGCGCAGGATGATGACGTCGGGCTGGATGCCGATCCCGCGCAGCTCCTTGACCGAGTGCTGCGTCGGCTTCGTCTTGAGCTCGCCGGTCGCCTGCAGGGCCGGGCAGCAGCGTCACGTGGACGTAGACCACGTTCTGCCGGCCGACGTCCTTGCGCATCTGGCGGATCGCCTCGAGGAACGGGAGGCTCTCGATGTCGCCGACCGTCCCGCCGACCTCGACGATGACGACGTCGGCGCCGCCGTCGCGGCTGACGCGCTGGATCCGCTCCTTGATCTCGTTCGTGATGTGCGGGATCACCTGGACGGTGCCGCCCAGGTAGTCGCCGCGGCGCTCCTTGGCGATGACGGCCTGGTAGATGCGGCCGGTCGTCACGTTGGAGAGCTGGGACAGGTTCTCGTCGATGAAGCGCTCGTAGTGCCCCAGGTCGAGGTCCGTCTCGGCGCCGTCGTCGGTGACGAAGACCTCGCCGTGCTGGTACGGCGACATCGTCCCCGGGTCGACGTTGATGTACGGGTCGAGCTTGAGGACGGAGACGGAGACCCGGCGGGACTTGAGGATGCGGCCGATGCTGGCGGCGGTGATGCCTTTTCCGAGAGAGGAGGTCACGCCTCCGGTCACAAAGACATACTTCGCCACGGGCAGGGCTCCTCCGGGGTTTTTCCGATGCTACCGGATATGGGTGGCAGGCGCCAGAGGCCAGGGCTCCCGGGCGGGTTGCGGTTCGGAATTGATTGCCGGGGGCGCCGCTTACGGCGCCGGGAGGAATGGGATGGAGCTCCGAGACGTGGTCATGAAGCGGCGTGCCGTCCGGCGCTTCGAAGAAGGTGGTGTCGACCCGGCCGTCATCGAGGGGATCGCGCGGCTCGCCCAGCGCACGCCGTCGGCCGGCTTCAGCCAGGGCCAGCGCCTGGTCGTCGTCACGGAACCGGAGGCACGGCGCCGCGTGGCCAGGATCTGCGGCGAGGAGGAGTACGCCGACCTGGGGATGGGCCCCTGGATCTCCGAGTGCGCCGCGCAGTTCGTGCCCTGCGTCTCCGAGGAGATCTACCACCGGCGCTACCAGGAGCCGGACAAGGTCGACGAGGACGGGCGCGAGATCGACTGGCCGGTCCCGTACTGGTGGGTCGACATCGGGGCGACGACGATGGTGATCATGCTGGCCGCCGTCGACGCAGGCCTCGCGTCGGGCTTCGCCGGCGCGTTCGACCCGGCGGCGCTCCGGGTCGAGCTCGGGATCCCGGACGAGTTCGTCCCGATCGGGGTCATGCCGGTCGGCCGCCCGCTGCCGGACGTCCGTTCGCCCTCGCTGAAGCGCGGCTGGGTCCCCTTCGAGGAGTTCGCCCGCTTCGAGCGCTGGGGCGAGCCAGGCTAGTCGAGCGGGCGGGGAACGGTGCGGCCGACCTCCCAGGCCTCCGGGCCGCAGATGAAGTCCGGGCGGAGCGGCCGGTGCGTCGCCCGCCAGCCGGGCAGGTCGGCTGGCGCTGCCGGGAGCCTGCCGTCCGCGAGCGCGGCCCGGAACCAGGCCTCGATCTCGGCGAAGCGGTCCCATTCCAGGAAGTCGCGGCCGGTGGCCTGTCCCCAGGCCAGGAGCGCGTCCTTGGCCCACACGATGTCGGCATGGTGGGCGGCGTAGCGGTCGCTCTGGCCGTCGCCGATGAAGACGACGACGCGCCCGCCGGCTTCGTGCGCCCGGACGCGCTCGCGCTTGCAGGTGCCGCAGACGAAGCAGGCCGGGTGGCCGTACGGGAACGCCAGCCGGCCCGTCCCATCGACGTCGTTGTCATTGGTGGCGATCGGCAGGTCGACCAGCCCCGGGTCCAGCCGCGCCAGGTTCGATGCCACGTAGAAGCCCAGCCCGTCGCTGACGATCTCCATCGCCGCCCCGGCGCCGCGGACGGCCTTCACGAACGAGGGAAACGTCCCGTCCTGGGGCATGGCGGCGGCGAAGGTGCGCAGGAGCTCCCCGTCGCGCGGCAGGACTTCCATGTCCCACTGCATCAGCTCGCGCGAGCCGGTCCGTCCCGCGTCGTAGTCGGCATCCTGCGCCGCCACGACGGCCTGGTCGACCAGCGCATGCTCCGCGAGCAGGACCGTGCCGATGTCCTGCCGCGACACCGTGCCGTCGTAGTCGATGAGCACGCTGACCGGAGCACCGGCCGGGAAGGCGGGGATGATCGGCGCGCGCGACATCGATGATCAGGCCTCCAGGAGCGGCGTCGGCTCCGGCGCGCGACGGCCGCCGGGCGGCGGACCGAGGGGGGCGCGGCGGGCGATGACGATCCCGGCCACGATCACGACGCCGCCCACCACCTGGCCGACGAGGATCGGCTCGCCCAGGATCGCCGCCGCCAGCAGCACGGTCAGCGCCGGCACCAGCAGCTGGAGATTCGCCACGCGGCTCGGGCCGACGAGGGCGATCGCCCGGAAGACCACGACGTTCGCCAGGCCCCCCGCGATGATCCCGGAATAGATGAGCGCGGCGACCGCGGCCGGGGTCAGCCAGGCGGTGCCGGCGCCCCCCAGCTGGACCACGCCCGGGATCGCCATCACGACGGTGCCGGCGAGGATCGCCCAGGTCGTGAGGCGCAGCGGCGACAGCGTCGCCAGCAGCGGCGCGGACAGCGCAAGGTAGGTACCCCAGCAGATCGCCGCACCGAGGGTCAGCAGATCTCCGAGACCCGTCCCGGCGAGGTCGAGACCGCGCGCCGCGACGACGAGGGCAACGCCGGCGAAGCCGACCGCGGCACCGACGAAGCGCGCCGGGTGGGGCGTCTCGGTCCGCATGGCAATCGCCACCAGCGCAGTCCAGATCGGGGTCGTCGCCACGATCAGCGCGGAGGTTCCCGCGGTCGTGACGGTCAGGCCCGTCGCCCACAGCACCTGGTAGGCGCCGAAGCCGAGCCCGCCGAGCAGGGCGATCGGCACTACGACCTCCCGCGGGATCGCCACCGATCCCTCGCGCCAGCGCAGGATCGCGAGGAGGACCAGCCCCGCCAAGAGGAACCGGACGAAGGCGAACCCGATGGGAGGCGCAGTGGCAATCGCGGTCTTCACGACGACGAAGTTGGCCGCCCAGGCGACCATCACCAGGAGGACGCCGGCCTCCGCGAGGCGGCGGGCGTCAGCGCCCGCGATGGACGCCGGCGGCCCGGACACGGAAACGGCCCCGGCGGCCGCTTCGGGCGCCGGGGCCGAGGTCGTCGCGGGTCCCGATTCTCCCGCGACGACCGGAGTCGTCGCGGGTCCCGATTCTCCCGCGACGACCGGCGGGTATCGCCGATGGGGTCAGACGCCTTCCTGCTCGAGCTCGAGCGCCTCTTCGTCGCTCTCCTCGGTGAGCTTCAGCCACACGAAGAGGCCGGCGAGCACCACGAGCGGGATGACGACGGCGGCCGCGAGGAGGATCCCCACGAGGGTCAACAGGGTCTTGAGGGCCTTCACTGGCCTGCCTCCTTCTGTGGTGCGGCTACTGCCGGAGCTGCGGCGCCTCCGCCACCAACGCTTCGATGTCGTCCTTCGTGAACTCAGCCAGGGTATGGCGGGCCCCGGCTGTTGTGACCATGTGGAGGCGGACCACGAAGGCCCCGTCCTGCTCGAAGAAGAAGATGTCGTGCGGACGCTGTCCGTCCATCCAGCGCCCGATGACGCGGAACGACTTCTCATAGTAGCCCGCCTTCGACCAGTCCGGCGGCGTTACCGCCTCGGCACCCCGGCGGGCGATCGATTCGTCGATGAAGCGGGCGATGTCCTCGTCGAGGAAGGTGAGGGTCTCCTTCACCTGGTGGCCGACTGATTTCGGACCAGGTGCCGGTGTCGCCGCCCGAGATGACGAGACCCTGGACGATGAACCCGTCGGGCGCTTCCACGAGGAGGACGTCCCTCATCCCCCGCTGGTCAAGGAATGCACCGATCGAGCGCAGGACCTCCTCGAAGTCCTGGCGCGGGCTTCCCTCGTAGATGCGCATCACGCCTCCCCCGGCCCGCCCCCCGCGGGACGTTGTCCGGCCTCAGCTGCCGGTTGTCTGGTCGATGAGGCCCCGCTCCCGTGCAAGGCGTTCGAAGGAGCGGAAGACCGCCCAGCTCCCGAGTGTAAGCACGGCAGTGGTCGCGCACAAGGCGATGAGCACCATCTGGTTCGAGAAGCCGGCCAGGATTTCGGGCGTCGGCGTGCCGAGGAGCGCCCGCCGAACCCCCTCCAGCCACCAGGTGAACGGCAGTGCGAGGGCAACGGGCTGGAGCGCCGCGGGCAGGACGTCCGGCGGAAAGATGGCACCGGACAGCAGGAACAGGCCTCCGGCGATCGCATCCAGGTAGCTCCCGGCCTCGCGGCGGATCGTGAGGCACATGCCCGCGATGGCGAGCCCCAGGGCGACCACTGCCGCGAGACCCACCGTCATCGAGAACGCGAACAGGGGCCAGTCGACGGCGGCCGGGTCGATCTGGACGCCGAGGAAGAGCACGCCCAGGAGCAGGGTGATGAGAAATCCGGCCGCGGCGGCCCCCATCTGCGCGGTCGCCCTCCCGATGAGGAAGGGCAGGAACCTGACCGGCGAGACGACGACGTACTTCAGCATCCGGTACCGCTCCCGGTCCTCGAGGACGGCCCACACGAAGCCCGACATGCCGCCTCCGACGAAGGTCCAGCAGGCGCTGCCGACGACGAGGAAGCCGATGTAGTCCGGCCGTCCTCCGCCGGCGACCAGCCAGACCATCGCCACGAGGACGAGGATCGCGCCGGCCGGCCGGGCGATCGAGTAGACCGTGAACAGGAATGGGTCCGTCCAGTTCGATTCGATCGCCCAACCGAGCCGCACACCGGTCGTGAGGGAGCGCCAGGCCGACGTCGCGCGGCGCGACGTGGCCCGCGGCCGGCCCTCGGCCGGCATCCCGGGCCGATGGCCGTGACGGTCCACCACGCGCGCGGTCACGTGGCGACCCGCCTGCTCATTGCCAGCGCGCCATGAGGCGCCCCTCGGCGCGCGCCTTGCGCTCGAAGTACCCGAGCGCGACCCGGGCGAGCAGGAGGAAGACGACGGACATGACGACGAGGATCATCGCCTCCGTCTCCGGCGGCAGGACGCCGATATCGGGCACCTGCGTGAAGGTGAGCTGCCGGATGGCGTCGAGGCCGACGGCGAGCGGCAGCAGGCCGATCGCCAGGAAGGCCAGCGACCCCAGCACCTTCACGGGGGCATAGAGGCCGCCCAGGAAGTAGACGGGCTCCTGGAAGAGGTTCGCAAGGTGCCACGCCTCGCGGCCCCAGAAGAGGAACAGGCTCGCCATCAGCATCCCGAGGCCGTACAGGGCCACGAGCGTGAGCATGAAGATCAGGCACAGCAGGAGCCACTGTTCGATCGCGTAGTGGACGTCGAAGAAGATCGAGCCGAGGGCGATGATCACGACGGCTCGCGTGCCGCTCATGTAGAGGCCGCCGACGGCCATCCCCACGAGGATGCTCATCAGGCTGCAGGGCGAGGTGAAGTAGACCTCGAGGTTACCCTCGCCGCGGTCCCAGTAGAGCTGGGCCGCCATCGCCCACAGGACGTTGAGCCAGAAGGCGATCATGGCCCCGCCCAGGACCGCGAAGCCGACGTACGCTTCGGGAGCCTGGAGGGCCCGGTAGACGAGGACGAAGGCGCAGGTCGAGAGGAACGGGAGGGCGATCTCGAAGAAGACCCACGACTTCTCGCGGAGCCCGCCGCGGACGCGTGGATAGGCGCGCCCCGCGATCGAGCGCAGGTTCGTGGCCAGCTCCCGGCGACGGCTCCAGGCAGCCTCCGCTCCCGGGCCCGAGGCAGGGTTGTGGACGTACGGCGACGGGGCGGTCATTGCGGTGCCGCCGGCCCTGGTGCCTCGTCGGCCTCGGCGAGGCCCCGCCCGACGAGCTCGACAAAGACGTCCTCGAGGGTCGGCTCGGACTTCGCCAGGCCGCGCAGGTGCGCGCCCGCCTGCGCCAGGGCGCCCACGACGCCGGCGAGGGCGCCGTCGTCGGCCAGGGCGAGGCTGACGGTGACGCCATCCGCGGGCGCGCCGCCCGACGCCGCCGCGCTCTCGACCGCGGACAGGACGCCGGGCAGCCGCGCCAGGGCCGCGGCGCCGCCGGGGAGGCGGTCCACCTCGATCCGGAAGAGCGACTCCTTCTGGACCCGCTTCTTGAGCTCGGCCGGCGTGCCGAGGGCCAGGATCCGGCCGCGGTCGACGATGGCGACGCGGTCGCACAGCTCGTCGGCCTCGGCCATGTAGTGCGTCGTGAGGAGCGCCGTGCGGCCGGGGAGCGCCGCGCGCCAGTTGCGGAAGTGGCCGCGCACGTCGCGCGCGGCGCCCACGTCGAGGCCGAGGGTCGGCTCGTCGAGGAAGAGGATCCACGGGTCGTTGATGAGGCCGCGCGCCAGGTTCAGCTTCTGGCGCTGGCCGGTGGACAGCGCGCTGACGCGCTGCCCGCGCTGCTCGTGGAGGCCCACCAGCTCGATCAGCTCGTCCGTGCGCCGCCAGCCCTCGCGGCTACCCAGGCCGTAGAACTGGCTGAACATCCAGAGCTGCTCGCGCACCAGCAGGATCCCGTAGCCCGACTGCTCGCCCCCGGAGACCATGTTCATGACCCGCCGGATCCGCGACGCCTCGGTCACGACGTCGAAGCCGGCGACGCGGGCGGTGCCGGACGTGGGGAGGAGCAGGGTCGTCAGGATCTTGATGAGCGTCGTCTTCCCCGCCCCGTTGGGGCCGAGCAGGCCGAACATCTCGCCGGCGGGGACGTCGAGGTCGACGCCGTCGAGCGCGGTCACCGGGTTCGGCTTCGCCTTGTAGACGCGGCGCAGGTCGCGCGCCTCGATGGCGCTGCTCTGGCTCGGGCTGGACATGGGCGCTCCGTTGGGCCGGCATGCCGGCGGACGGCGGGCCCCGAGCGTACACCCGCCACGTGGGCGCCGGCGAGGCGGACGGTCGGGGGCATCGGCGCTACCGCAGCACGCTCACCTCGATGTCCTTGTTGCTCGTCCGAAGGGTGATGGAGGGTCCGCCCGAGCCGACGGTCCCCTGCAGCGTGCCGCCGCTCGCGGCGCCCGTCGTCCGCACGTCGAAACCCTGGACCACCACCTCCGCGCCACCGGTCGTCCTCGCGTCGAGCGCGAACGACGAGCCGGCAGGCAGCCGGACGTAGATCGATTCGTTCGACGTCTCGAGCGACTGGGCCGCATCCGCGAAGGTGCCCTCGAAGCCCACGGTCGCGTTGGAGGTCCGGGCGCGGACGGTCGCCCCGGTCCCGCGGAGGACGATCGCGGCGTTCGAGGTCTCGACGTCGAACAGGCCACTCCCGTCGATCTCCACCTCCTTGTTCGAGGTCCGCACCGTGGCGCCGGCAGCCACCTCGGCGAGGCGGACGGCGCCGTTGCTCGTGGCGACCTGGATCGGCCCCGCAATCTCGGCCGTCGAGACGTTGCCGTTCGATGTCCGAAGGTCCAGCACCGCGGCCGGCGGCACCTCGACCACGGCAGAAGCCGAGCGGCGGTTGGGCGAGCTCGGGCTGGGCTGGTAGACCGCCCGCAGCAGGACCGAGCCGTCCGGGTTGGCGTCCAGCGTCACCTGGATCTTCGCCCGGTCGGCCTCGGCCTCGTCCCTGGAGCGGCCGGCGCCCGTCGTCGTCACCGTGGCGGCAACCCGGCCGGCCGCTCCGGCTCGAACCTCGATGGAGCCGTTGAACATCTCGACCCGAACGCTGACGGAGGGGGCGTCCGCGGCGACGGGGACCGCCAGGTCCTGGGTCCCGCTCGCCGTGACGTCGACGACGCAGCCGGCAAGGCCGGCGGCGACGAGCGCCAGCGTGACGAGCCCGGCCAGCACGGCCGGGTGGCGGGAGCGCGGCAACGTGGACGGTCGATGCGGTGCGGGCATGCGCGGGCTCCGATGGACGCGGTGGCGCGGCCTCGTGGTCAGCCGCGCACCAGGGCCGCGGCGAGACGGCCGGCGACCCGGGCATCGTTGATGATGAGCGCGGTGTTCGCCCGGACGGACCTGCCGTCAGTCAGGTCTGCGACCCGCCGGAGGACCCACGGCGTGAGGGCCGGGCCGTGGATCCCGGCGGCCTCCGCCTCGGCGGTCGCCCGGGCGATCGCCTCGACGGCCTCGTGACGGGGCAGCTCGTGCTCCTCCGGGACCGGGACGCAGACCAGGACGCCGCCGCCGAGCAGGGCGAGGTGGGCCGTCGCGAGCGCCGCGGCGGCGGCCTCGTCGGGGACGGACTGGGGTGCCGGGATGCCCGAACGCCGCGAGAAGAACCCCGGCAGCTCGTCCGTCCCGATGACCACGACGGGGACGCCCCGCGTCTCGAGGACCTCGAGCGTGGCCGGCACGTCGAGGATCGCCTTCGGACCGGCACACACCACGACGACCGGCGTCCGGGCCAGCTCCTCGAGGTCGACCGAGACGTCCAGGCTCGGCGGGCGGACGCGGTTGTCGGGGCCGGCGGATGGCTCGAAGGCACCCGGGTGGACGCCGCCGATCCCGCCCGTCGCGAAGACGCGGATCCCCGCCGCGTGGGCCGCGACCATCGTCGCCGAGACCGTCGTGGCGCCCCATCCGCCTGCCGTCAATGCGCCCGCGAGGGTCGGCCGGGCGACCTTCCGGACATCGTCGGCGGTTGCGAGCATCCCCAGGGTCGCCTCGTCGAGCCCCACGAGGATGCGCCCGTCGCGGATCGCGATCGTGGCGGGAACCGCGCCGGCCTCCCGCACGGCAGCCTCCGAGGAGGAGGCGACCTCCAGGTTCTGCGGATACGGCAGGCCGTGGCTGATCAGGGTCGACTCGAGCGCCACGACGGGCAGGCCGGCCGCGACGGCGGCGGCCACCTCCGGCGCGAGGTCGAGGCGAGCGCGGAGGGCGGCGAGGCGGCGACTGTCGAGCATGGCGTCAGCGTAGCGCGGCGGCTCCTGCAGGGCGAACCAGGGCAGCGCGCGCCGCGCGGACGGGACTACCCTGCAGCCATGGCTCGACCGATCGCTCCCGCCGACCTGATCCGCCGCCAGGTCGTCCTCGAGGAGCACGACCCGCTGCCCGACGGGAGCGGCGCCGTCATCGTGCGGCGGTTCGTCCACGGGGAGACCTATCGCTCCCACCTGCACCTGGTGCCCTTCGACTCGAGGGTCGCCCGCGACGGCACGGCGGCACCCCCGCGCACCCTGACCGCCGGCGCCGTGCGTGACTCCCGCCCCCGCGTCTCGCCCGACGGGCGCCGCGTGGCCTTCCTCCGCTCGTTCCCGGACGAGCCCGACCGCGCGACCGCGGTGATGGTCCAGGCACTCGATGGCGGGGAGCCGTGGGTCGTGTGGGCCCCGGAGCACGGCGTGACCGAGGCGGACTGGTCGCCGGACGGCACGCGGATGGCATTCGTGGCCGCCGCGCCCGAGGCGCGCTTCATCGTCGGGAAGGAGAAGAAGGGCCGTGTCGTCACGGCCCGCCGGATCACGCGGACCGACTGGCGCTGGGACGAGGTCGGCCACCGCGATCGCTGGGACGACGTCTGGGTCGGGCCCGTGCGGGAGGGGTCTCGCCCGCGCCGACTGACGCGTCACGAGGCCGACGCGAAGGGGATCGCGTGGGCACCGGACGGGACCTCGATCGCCTTCGTCGCTGACCCGCGGCCGGATGCCGACCTCCTGCCGCGGCCCTCGATCTGGGTCGTCCCGGCCCGTGGCGGCGCGCCGCGGGAGGCGATCCGCCTCGCCGGGTACGCCGGCTCCCCGGCCTTCTCGCCCGACGGGCGCTGGATCGCGTGCGTCGGGGTTGACGTCGCCGAGCCCCTCGACGACGAGATCCCGGGGCTGTTCGTCGCGCCGTTTGAACCGGCAGCGGTTCGCCCGGCCGCCGAGGGACCGGCGCCGGCGGTCGCGCTCGCCCCCGACCTCGATCGTCCGATCGGCGCCCACAACGACACCGACATGAACGGCTGGATGGTGTCGTCGCGCCCGGGGCCGTGCTGGGAGGCGCCGGATGCGCTCGTGGCGCTGGTGAGCGACGCCGGGCGGGTCCAGCCGTGGCGCTTCCCGTTCGACCCGGCGTCCGGCCGGGCGGCCGGCGGCCCCGAGCGGCTGACCGACGCCGATGTCGCGGCCTGGACGCTCGGCGTCGCCGGCGGCGTCGTGTCGCTCGTCGCCACGCTCGACGACCGCCCGATGGAGCTCCTGGCCGTGGACCGGGGCCGCGCGGCGTCCCGTCCCCGCGCCGGGGTCGGTTCGCCTGATGACGTCCGGTCGCCCTCCGGCGTCACGACCCGCACGACCCTCGGCGGCTCGTGGCGCCGGGGGATCCCCTGGCCGGCCGTTTGGCGGACCGCGGCGCCGGGCGACGGCGGCCCGATCGACACCCTGGTCCTCTCGCCGGCCGGGGCCGGCGACGAGCCGCTCCCGACCGTCGTCAACGTCCACGGCGGCCCACTCGGGGCCTGGTCGCCCGCCCCGTCGATCGAGAACGTCCTCCTCGCGGCCCATGGCTACCGCGTCGTTCTGCCGAACATCCGCGGCTCGGCCGCCTACGGCAAGGCGTGGATCACGCCGCAGCTCGGCGACTGGGGCGGCGTTGACGCCGCCGATGTCCTTGCCGCGGTCGATCACGTCGTCGGCCTCGGCCTGGCGGACCCGGCGCGGATCGGCATCCTCGGCCTGTCGTACGGCGGGTTCATGGTCAACTGGCTCGTCGGCGCCGCGCCCGACCGGTTCGCGGCGGCCGTCTCCGAGAACGGCGTGACGAACCAGGTCAACGACTGGGCCAACTCGGACTCGGGACCGGAGTACGACCGGATGGCCCTGCTCGGCGACCCGTTCAGCGAGGACGGGGTCGCCAGGCTGTGGCGCCAGTCGCCGCTGCGGTTCGTCTCCCGGATCCGGACGCCGCTGCTCATGCTGCAGGGTGAGTCCGACCTGCGCTGCCCTGCGGCCGACAACGAGCAGCTCTTCGTCGCCCTGCGCCAGCTCGGGCGCGAGGTCGAGTACGTCCTCTACCCGGAGTCCTGGCACACCTTCGCGATCACCGGCCGCCCGGACCGCCGGATCGACCGCAACGAGCGGATGCTCGCCTGGTTCGACCGCTTCCTGAAGGGGTAAGCCCGGCGACCCGTCGCACCGAGCTCCTCGGCGCTCGCCGAGCCGCTGCCGGTCAGGCGTGGCGGGCGCCGACATCCGCGAGGTGCGCGAGCACGCCGCCGACGAGCAGCGCGGCCGTGGGCCCGACGATCCACGCCAGGGCGGCGGGCGGCAGGTTCCAGAGGAGCGCCCAGAACGGCGGCGGCTCCGCCGACAGCGTCGGCAGGCCGACCACCATCATGAAGGCCCACCACGCCACCGCGATCAGCAGCAGCACGACGCCGAGCGCACGCCACCACCCGAGTCGGGGGGTACCCGCGACGAGGAGCCCCCCGCCAAGGTCGATCCCGGCGAGCCCGGCGGCCAGGACGATGGACCCCGCCACGATCTGAGGCTGAGAGGCCGCGACCGCAGCGCCTTCCCGTTGCGCCCTGTCGGCCAGGAGCGCCAGCGCGATGCCGGCCGGGACGAGGACCGCCGACCCGACGAGGACAGGCCACAGCACCCACGAGCGCAATCGCGACAGGGCCACGTCTCGATCATCCTCCGGGGCGTCAACCGCCGAGGCGGCACCGGTAGCGGACCTCGATCGGTGAGGCGCCGCCGATCGGCAGCGCCTTGGCCGCGCCGTCCGGCGCCCAGCCCATCCGCTCGTAGAAGCCGCGGGCGGAAGCGTTCGCCTCGAAGACCCACAGGATGGCCTCGCGGAAGCCGCGCGTCGCGAGCCCGCGCATGCCGGCGTCCATCAGGGCGCGTCCGACCCCGCGGCCCTGCGCCTCGGGGTCGACGTAGATGGCCCAGACCTCGCCGAGGCCATCCTCGCCCGCGTGGCGAGCCGACCCGGCAGTCACGAAGCCGACGAGGCGCGGCGGGACGGGCGGCTCGACGACGAAGGCGACCCTCACCCATGCGGCCACTCCTGAGCCCAGACGTTCACGCCAGATCGCGGCCTCCCTGATCGGGTCGAGCCCGTCGAGCACGGCGTCGGGGACGATCCCCCGGTAGGCGGCACGCCAGGAGCGGATTCGCACCCCCGCGATCGCCGCGGCGTCCGACGGGCCGGCGGGGCGAACGGCGAGCACCGTCATCCGGCCCGGGTCCGTTCGCGCCGCGCGACGACGACCGTCCCGAGCAGGCCGATCGCCAGGACCGCGCCGCCGAGGCTCCAGAAGACGAGCGCCCTGTCATCCAGACCCCCGCCGAGAACCCGGTCGGCTGTCATCACGAGCGCGACCGCCCAGGTCGTCCCGGCACCGACGAGGACCCCCGATCCCGCCACCGTGAAGGCAAACGGCAGGGCCAGGAGGACGAGCAGGCTGACCGCGCTCCCGTAGCCGACCGCGACCCCACCCACGACCCCGATGGCGAACCCGATCAGCCACCGCCGGCGCGCCGACGGATGGCGTTCCGGCTCGGCCGCGTCGAGCTCGTCGCGGGTGAAGGTCACCGGCGCCGGCGTGGCCGGCAGCTGCGCCCCCGTGTTCGAGCGTCGGCTCGTCCACCATCAGTCCCACAGCGTCCAGGTGATCGTCCGGCCGACGTCGTCGAAGCCGAGCTTCCGGTACAGCTCCGGCGGCCAGTCCCCGGCGTCCGCGTACAGCCAGGTGCAGTCCGCGCCGGCCGCGCGGGCTGCGTCGACGGCGGCAAGGACGACGGCCCGCGCGAAGCCGCGGCGGCGCCACTCCTCGAGGGTGGCCACCTCCTCCACCTGGGCACATCCCGGGGCGACGCCCAGGAAGAGATGGCAGTACGCGGCGAGCCCGTCGCCGCCGGGGGCCGGGACGGCGAAGTGACGGACCGTGGCGGTCGCCTGCCAGCGCTCCATCCGGTCCACGAGCTGGCGGATCGTCTCCGGGTCCGTGGCGTACGGCTCGCGGGCAGTCGAGCGTTCGGCGGTCGGGCGCAGCTCCGCCCACGAGACCTCGCGGGCGACGCCGGCGGGGGCGTGGCGGTCGGGGTCCCGGCGCTGGACCATCCACGTGCTGTCGTCCGGGCGCCAGCCGGCGGCCTCGAAGCCCGGGCGGAGGCGGGCGTCGTCGGCCGGCTCCAGGTTGTCGATCCTCCGGTGCGCCAGGCCGCGCGGCCCCATCAGCGCGCCGGCCTCGGCCACCAGCTCGTCCAGCCGGACACCGTCCACCGGCGCCTCAACGAGCAGCCTGTTGTTGTCGTACGAGCGTGGATAGGCGGTGTCGAAGACGGCGCGCCCGAAGCGCCACGGCACGACCTCGACCGCCCGCGCGACCGAGTGTGCCGTGTCGGCTGCCCGGATCCGGGCGAACGCCGGATCGACCGGCCCGCTCACGCCCGGCCCAGCTGCAGCTCGGCCCGCGGCACCGTGACCTGGCGCGCGGCCGTCCGGTGGCCCGCGACGACGGCGCGACGCAGGGCGGCGCGCGTGACGGCCCGATCGTGGGCGAGCCACTCGGCGAGGAATCCCGCGTCGAAGGCGTCACCGGCGCCGGTCGTGTCGGCGGCCGCGACGGGCCGCGTGGGAACCTCGAGGCGAATAGCGGGCCCCGCGGCGGAACGGGCGAGGAGCGTGGCGCCCCCCGGGCCACGCTTCACCGCGGCGATCGGTGCCACGTCAAGCAGGCGCTCGATCGCGGCGTCGCCGAGGAATGCCATCGCCTCGGCGGCGTTGGTGAACAGGATGTCGGGGGCGGCCGTCTCGATCGACTCCCGGGCCGCCAGCCGGCCGTGCTCCAGGAGCGGACCGGCCGACGCCAGGTCGATCGAGACGAACGCGCCGGCCTGCCTCGCCATGGCGGCCGCCCGGAGCCCCGCCTGGGCGAGCGGCTCGCCGAGCAGCGAGTACGCCGGAAGGTGCAGGACGCCGGCGCCCCGAAACCACGCCGGGCGGAGATCGCCCGGCTCCAGCCGGTCCGCCGCGCCGCGATCCGCGACGAAGCTCCGCTCCCCCGCCGCATCCACCAGCATCCCGATGCGGGCGGTGCGGTGCCCGGCCGACCTTCGCGCCCGCACGACGACACCGTCCTCCTCGAGGGCGGCCACGAGCGCGCGCCCAGGCCCGTCGCGCCCGACGGCGCAGACCAGCGTGGTGCCAACGCCGAGGCGCGCCAGCCAGCGCGCGGTGTTCGCGGCCGAGCCGCCCTGGTGGAGCCGCACCGACGCCGGGGACGTCCGTGCCGTGCTCCAGCGGGCGCTCCGGCGCGAGAACGACGTCGAGGGCGAGGTCTCCGAGCACGACGGCGACCGGACCGGGGAACGGGGAGCGCGGTCGGTCGAGGCAGGTCATCGCGCCGAGGATACGCCGGCGGGCCGATCGCGGGGCCGGCCGCGGCGCCACGCCCGTGGCGGGACCGGTCCATCGCCGGTCGCCACGCCCTTGGCGCGCCACGTCCCGCACTTTGGCCCACGCACCCGGGCGGCGACCGTCTGACGCTCGGCCCGCGAGTTCAGGCATGAACTGCACCCGGCCTCGGGGCCATCCTTGCGCGCGCGATCCGCGGCCCGCGGCGCCACTGCCTGGATTCCGCACCGGGGCCCGGGCGCCGGCGGCGGACGCCCGGCGCCTGCCCGGTCCGCCGGCCGTCCCTCCGACCCCCGCCTACAATGGCCCCACTCCACCCCGCCCCACCACGGGAGCCCTGCGCGATGACGACCCTCTCCCCGGAGCAGATGGACCGGCTGGCGATCGACACGATCCGGACCCTGGCGATCGACGGCGTCCAGCAGGCCAACTCCGGCCACCCCGGCGCGCCGATGGGGATGGCGCCGATGGCGTACACCCTGTGGACGCGCTTCCTGCGCCACGCGCCGACCCACCCCGACTGGCCGAACCGCGACCGGTTCGTGCTGTCGGCCGGGCACGCCTCGATGCTCGCTCTACTCGCTCCTCCACCTGACCGGCTACGACCTGCCGCTCGACGAGCTGCAGCGCTTCCGCCAGTGGGGCTCCCGGACGCCGGGGCACCCGGAGTTCGGCATCACGCCGGGCGTGGAGGCCACGACCGGCCCGCTCGGCCAGGGCGTCGCGAACGCGGTGGGCATGGCCATCGCCGAGCGGCGGCTGGCCGAGGAGTTCAACCGGCCGGGCCACGAGATCGTCGACCACTGGACGTACGCCATCTGCTCCGACGGCGACCTCCAGGAGGGGATCGCGTCCGAGGCCGCCAGCCTCGCCGGGCACCTGCGCCTCGAGAAGCTGGTGATGCTCTACGACGACAACCAGATCCAGCTCGACGGGCCGACCGCGATGGCGTTCTCGGAGGACGTCCTGGCCCGGTTCCGGGCCTACGGCTGGCAGACCCTGCGGGTGAAGGACGGCACCGACGTCGGCGCGATCGACGCCGCGATCCGCCTGGCCCGCTCGGACGACCGGCCGTCGATCATCGCGGTCCGCACGGTCATCGGCTACGGCTCGCCGAACAAGGCCGGCAGCCAGAAGGCCCACGGCGCGCCGCTGGGCCCGGACGAGGTCCGGCTGACCAAGGAGGCCTACGGCTGGGACCCGGAGCAAGACGTTCTTCGTCCCCGATGCGGTGGCTGCCTTCTTCTCGCGGGCGATCCTCTTCGGCGAGGAGCTGACCGGCCGCTGGAACGCGGCGTTCGAGCGCTACCGGGCCGCCTTCCCGGCCGAGGCCCGCGAGCTCGAGCGCCGGCTCGACGGCGACCTGGCGGCCGGCTGGGACGCCGCCCTCCCGCGCTGGGAGGCAGGCGCCGAGGTGGCCACCCGCAACGCCAGCGCCGACACGATCAACGCCCTCGCCGCCGGCGTGCCGGAGCTCTTCGGAGGCTCCGCCGACCTGTCGGAGAGCAACCTCACGGACGTCAAGGGCGGCGGCGACTTCACCGCCGAGCGGGCCGGGCGCAACCTGCGCTTCGGCGTTCGCGAGCACGGGATGGGCGGCATCGCCAACGGGATCGCCTACCACGGCGGGCTCCGCCCGTACGTCGCGACCTTCCTGACCTTCTCCGACTACATGCGCGGCAGCGTCCGGGTGGCAGCCCTCTCCGGCCTGCCGATCGTCTACGACTGGACCCACGACTCCGTCGGCCTCGGCGAGGACGGCCCGACGCACCAGCCGGTCGAGCACTACGCGGCCCTGCGGGCGATCCCGAACCTGTGGTTCGTCCGGCCGGCCGACGCCAACGAGACGGCCGCCGCCTGGGCCCTGGCCCTGGAGCGGACCGCCGGCCCGACGGCCCTGGCCCTGACCCGCCAGAAGCTCCCGGTCCTGCCCGGCACGGTCGAGGACGCCCGCGAGGGCGTCCGCCGCGGCGGGTACGTCGTCCGCCCGGCGTCGACCGAGGCCGGCGGCGGAACCCCCGACCTGGTCTACATCGCCACCGGCTCGGAGGTCCAGCTGGCCGTCGCGGCCGCGGACGTGCTGGAGGCCGAGGGGATCGCGACCCGCGTCGTCTCGCTCCCCTGCTGGGAGGCCTTCGACGCCCAGGACGCGGCGTACCGCGAATTGGTCCTGCCGGCGGCGGCGCGGAAGCGGGTCGTCGTCGAGATCGGCGTCTCGCTCGGCTGGGAGCGCTGGGCCGGTGACGAGGGTGCCATCGTCGCCCTGGATCACTTCGGCACCTCGGCTCCGGCGGGCACGATCCTCGAAGGAGTTCGGCTTCACCGCGGAGGCCGTGACGGACGTGGGGCGGCGGGTCGTGCGCGAGGGCCTCCGCGGCCGCATCGCCGCTGCGCCATCCCCGCACGCGGGAGGAGGCCACTGATGCGCGTCGCGTTCGCCGCCGACCATGGCGGGGCCGAGCTGAAGACCGAGCTCCTCGCCCGTCTCTCCGACACGGGCCACGAGCTGATCGATCTCGGCGGCGACGGCTCGGACCCCAACGACGACTACCCGGACTTCGCCCGGCGCCTGGCGTTCGCGATCCGCGACGGCGAGGCCGACCGGGGCGTCCTGGTCTGCGGTTCCGGCATCGGCGCCTGCGTGGCCGCCAACAAGGTCCGCGGCGTGCGGGCCGCGATCGCCCACGACACCTACTCGGCCCACCAGGGTGTCGAGCACGACGACATGAACGTCCTCTGCCTCGGCGGCCGGGTCATCGGCCCGGCGACGGCGCTCGAGTGCGCACGGGCCTTCCTCGCGGCACGCTTCTCCGGCGAGGAGCGCCACGCCCGCAGGCTCGCCAAGGTCCTCGCCATCGAGGCCGAGGAGCGGTAGCGCCCTCACGCGTGCCTCACGCCCCGCGCGTAGACTCCACCGCGCAGGAGGATGTCCATGGCCGAGACCACGCTCCCATCGTTCGCCCCGGGCACCCTCGACGCCCGGATCGGCGACCCGACCCTCGCCGCGGCCGTCGCCGCCGCCCTCGCGCGCGCCGCCGACGAGCGCTGGAGCGAGCGCCTCCACGAGCGCGACACGACGCTCTGGTCGGGCGACCCGGCGGTCCAGGAGAAGGTCGGAAACCGCCTGGGCTGGCTTGACCTGCCCGCCGACTTCAGCGACATGGTCCCGGCCCTCGAGGCCTTCGGCGACACCATCCGCGACGCCGGCTTCACGGCGACGATCGTGGCGGGGATGGGAGGCAGCAGCCTGGCCCCCGAGGTGATCGCGACGGCCTTCCGCGACGTCGAGGACTGGCTGGCGATCCGTGTCCTCGACTCGACCGACCCCGAGGCCGTGCGCGCAGCCTGGGACGGCCTGGATCCCCTCGGTACCCTGTTCATCGCGGCTTCGAAGTCCGGCACCACGACGGAGACACTGGCGTTCCTGGCCGACGCCCGGGAGCGGGTCCACGATGCCCTGCGGGCGCACGGCGTGCGGAGCGAATCCCCGGGCGACTTCATGGTCGCCATCACGGATCCCGGGAAGTCGCTCGCCGCGATCCCCCACCAGGACGAGATGCGCGGGTGTCTTCCTCAACCCCGAGTCGGTCGGTGGGCGCTACTCGGCCCTCAGCTACGTGGGGCTGGTCCCGGCGTCGCTGGCCGGGGTCGACCTCGATCCCTTCATCTCCTCCGCGGTCGCGATGCACGGGCGCTGCATGGCGCCCGACGCCCTGGCCAACCCGGGCGTCGCCCTCGGCGCGACCCTCGGTGCCCTGGCGGCAGCCGGCCGCGACAAGCTGACCTTCGTCGTCGACCCGGCGATCGGCCCGCTCGGGGCATGGCTGGAGCAGCTCATCGCCGAGAGCACCGGCAAGCTCGGGACGGGCATCGTGCCGGTCGACCGCGAGCCCCTGGGCACGACCGCCTCGTACGGAGCCGATCGCGTGTTCGTCCGGATCGCCCTCGACGGGGCAGAGCCGCCGGCAGCGGCGCCGGACGGCACCTCCGCCGACGCCCTGCTGGACGCGCTGGGCGCGGCCGGCCATCCGGTCCTGCGCTTCACGCTGGCCGACCCGATCGACCTCGCCGCCGAGTTCCTCCGCTGGGAGGTCGCGACCGCGATCGCCGGGATCCTCCTCAACGTCAACCCGTTCGACGAGCCGAACGTGACCGAGTCGAAGGAGAACACGAAGCGCGTCCTCGAGGCGCTCCATCACCACGGCAGCTTCCCCCACGAGGAGCCCCTGGCGACCGGCGACGGGATCACCCTGTACGGCGACACCCCGCTCCGCCTGACGGCCGGGGACGGCACGCTCGCCGGAGAGCTGCGCCGCCACCTCGACCGGGTCCGCGGGAACGGCTACCTGGCGATCGGCGCCTTCGTTGCCCCGACGGCCGCGCGCGCCGGGGTGATCGACCGGATCCGGGTCCGCCTTCGGGACGCCACCGGCCGGGCGACGACGGGCGGGTTCGGCCCGCGCTACCTCCATTCCACCGGCCAGCTCCACAAGGGAGGCTCGCCGATCGGCTGGTTCCTCCAGCTGACCGCCGACCACCCGGCGGACCTCCCGGTCCATGGCCGGCCCTACACCTTCGGCCAGCTCATCGACGCCCAGGCCCGCGGCGACATGGAGGCGCTCGAGGCCCACGAGCTGCCGGTGCTGCGCGTTCACCTCGGCGCGGATGTCGACGCCGGGCTCGCAGCCCTCGACGCCGCGTTCGCCGGCGTCCTTCGTCAGTAATCACGCACCGTTCGTCCACGCCGACGCGTTGACGCCACGGCGCCCACAGGGAGGACACCAGATGCGCATCGGCTTCGTCGGGCTCGGCCGGATGGGGGCGAACATGGTGCGCCGCCTCGTCCGCGACGGCCACCAGGTGGTGGCGTTCAACCGCACGCCGGAGAAGACGCGCGAGATCATGACCGAAGGCGCCGAGGGGGCGTTCACGCTCGCGGAGCTCGTCGCGAAGCTCCCCGCGCCGCGCGCCGTCTGGGTGATGGTCCCGGCCGGCGACGCCACCGAGGCGATGATCGAGGAGCTGATGGGGCTCCTCGAACCGGGCGACACGATCGTCGACGGCGGCAACACCAACTTCCACGACGACGTCCGGCGCCACGCCAGGGTCGGCGAGAAGGGCCTCCGGTACGTCGACGCCGGCACGTCGGGCGGGATCTGGGGCCTCTCGGTCGGCTACTGCCTGATGGTCGGTGGTGATCGCGACGCGGTCGAGCCGCTCGAGCCGATCTTCCGGACCCTCGCCCCCGCCGACGGCTACGCCCACGTCGGCGGCCCCGGCGCCGGGCACTACGTGAAGATGGTCCACAACGGCATCGAGTACGGCCTCATGCAGGCGTACGCCGAGGGCTTCGAGATCATGCATGCCAGCGACTACGACCTCGACCTGGCGCAGATCTCCGGGATCTGGCGCTACGGGTCGGTGGTCCGCAGCTGGCTCCTCGACCTCCTCCACGACGCCCTCGCCAAGAACGCGGAGTTCGGAGGCATCAGGGACTGGGTGGCCGACTCGGGCGAGGGCCGCTGGACCGTCCAGGAGGCCATCGACCGCGACGTTCCGGCGCCGGTGATCACGCTCGCCCTGCAGGCCCGCTTCCGGTCGCGCCAGGACGAGAGCTACGGCGCCAAGGTGCTGGCGGCCCTCCGCAACGAGTTCGGCGGCCACGCCGTCAAGACCGAGTAGCGGACGACGTGACCCCGCCCGCGAAGCCCGGGGCGCCGGTGGCGCCGGCTCGTCCGGCCGCCGATCCGCCCATGACGGCGCGGGCGCTGCGCCTCGCCCGGGCCGGGAAGCGGCGCCCCTCCGCGAAGACGACGGGCAACCCGCTGCGCGAGGGGCTGCGCCTGGAGCGCATGCCGGATCCCGCCCTCTTCGTGCTCTTCGGCGCCACCGGCGACCTGGCCCATCGCAAGGTCGTGCCGGCCCTCTTCCAGCTGTGGCGGACCAACCTCCTGCCCCACGAGCTCGCCGTCGTCGCCATCGGTCGTCGGCCCTTCACCGACGAGGCGTTCCGCGCCGAGCTGCGCGCCTCGCTCGACCAGTTCAGCCGGGTGCTGCCGATCGAGACGAGCGTCTGGGAGTCCTTCGCCGAGCGGATCACGTACCACCGCGGCGACTTCGGTGACCAGGCCCTCTACGACGGGCTGGCGACCCGCCTCGACGAGCTCGACGTCGCGCGCGGCACCCGGGGCAACCGCTGCTACTACCTCGCGACGCAGCCGTCGGCCTTCGCGGAGATCATCGCCGGCCTGGGGCGGGCCGGGCTCGACCACGAGCAGCACGGGGCCGGATGGCGGCGGATCGTCATCGAGAAGCCCTTCGGCCGCGACCTCACGAGCGCCGTCCGCCTCAACCGCGAGGTCGGCAAGGTCTTCCGCGAGTCGCAGGTCTACCGCATCGACCACTACCTGGGCAAGGAGACCGTCCGCAACATCCTGGTCTTCCGCTTCGCGAACGGCATCTTCGAGCCGATCTGGCATCGCCGCTACGTCGACCACGTCCAGATCACCGTGGCGGAGTCGATCGGCGTCGAGAAGCGCGGCTCGTTCTACGAGGAGGCGGGCGCCTCGCGCGACATCCTCCAGAACCACCTGATGCAGCTCCTGGCCCTCGTCGCGATGGAGCCGCCGGCCACGTTCGACGCCGACGCGCTGCGCGACGAGAAGGTGAAGGTCCTGCGCGCCGTGGAGCCGATGGCGCCGCGCGACGTGGCCGCCAACGTCGTCCGCGGCCAGTACGGACCCGGCTGGGTCGCCGGCGAGCCGGTCGCCGGCTATCGGGGGGAGGAGGAGGTGGACGGCGAATCCGAGACCGAGACGTTCGTGGCCGCCCGCCTCTTCGTCGACGACTGGCGCTGGGCCGGCGTCCCCTTCTACCTGCGGGCCGGCAAGCGGCTGCCGAAGCGGGCAACCGAGATCGCGATCCAGTTCAAGCAGGTCCCGCACGCCCTGTTCAAGGAGTCGAACGCCGACCCCGAGGCGAACCTGCTGGCACTGCGGATCCAGCCGGACGAGGGAATCCTCCTGCGGTTCGGGGCCAAGGTGCCGGGCCTCGGTGTCGACGTGCGGAGCGTGAACATGGACTTCACGTACGGCTCGGCCTTCAGCGTCGACAGCCCCGACGCGTACGAGACGCTGATCCTCGACGCCCTCCTCGGCGACGCCTCGCTCTTCACCCGCTCCGACGAGGTGGAGAAGGCCTGGGGGATCGTGACGCCGATCATCGAGGCCTGGGCCGACGACACGCCGCCGGCCTTTCCCAACTACGCCGCCGGCAGCTGGGGACCCGACGCCGCGGACGCGCTCCTCGCCCGGGACGGATGCCGGTGGCGACGGATCTGAGCGGCGAGAGCCGCCCGGCCGGGAGCGCCGGCGTGCCGGCGGTCGTCCCGTTCGGGATCTCCGCCACGCCCGGCGAGCCGACGCTCCGCTGGGCGGGCCACGCGACGTCGGTCGTCGAGATCGAGCGCGAGCTCGGCCGGATCTGGAGCCTCCCCCAGGCGCTGGCGGCGCGGGACGGGGCCGCCGAGCGGACGGTCGCGGCGCGCACCAGCGTGCTCAACCTGGTGGTGGTCGCCCGCACGCCGGAGCTCGGTGAGCAGGCTGCGGCGACGCTCACGATGGGGACCGGCCGCCACCCGTCGCGGACCCTGATCCTGGTGCCGACCGACCCGGACGGTCCGGCCTGGCTCCGCGCGGACGTCAAGGCGTACTGCATGGTGCCGCGGGCCGACGCGCCGGAGACGTGCGCCGAGCAGGTCTACGTGACGGCCGGCGGCGACACCGGACGCCACCTCGAGGCAATCGTGGCGCCGCTCCTCGTCCACGACCTCCCCGTGACCGTCTGGTGGCCGGGAGACCCGCCCTTCGGCACCCCGCTGGCGCGGACCCTCGTGGGGACGGCCGACCGCCTGGTCGTCGACGGCTCGCACTGGAGCGGCGACGGCCTGGAGCGGCTGCGGTCGCTCGCGGCCCTTGCCCGCCCCGCGCTCCCGATCTCGGACTTCGCGCTCATGCGCCAGGCCCGCTGGCGGGAGGCGGTCGCCTCGATCTTCGACCGCGAGGAGTTCCTGCCGTACCTCCGGTCGATCCGCCGGATCGCGGTCACCTACGCCACGCACGGCGGGTCGGGCGCGGAGGACGCGACCAACCTCGTGAAGCCGATCTACCACGTGGCATGGCTCGCCTCGCGGCTCGAGCTGCGAGTTGCGAGGCCGCTGGCCCGCAGCGGACGCCCGGTGACCGCCGGCGCGAGCGCCCGCCCGCCGGCGCCCGGCGCCCCACCCGATCCGGGACGGGGCCTGCGGGCCGTCCTGGAGTGGGGTCATGGGGCGGACGTCGAGGTCGTCGTCCGACCCGTCATCTCCGGGATGCCGGGAGGCACGACGCTGCGCGTGGAGCTGCTCGCCGAGCGCCGCGGCTCGGAGGTCCGGGCGGAGGTGACGGCCGAGGCCGAGAGCGTTCACGTGCGCGCCTGGCAGGACGGGGTGGAGGCGCTCGACCGGACCTTCCATGCGGCCCGCCGAACGGATGCCGACCTGCTGGCGGAGGCGATCGAGGCCGGTGGCCGCGACCCCGTCGCGGAGGGGACGCTGACCATGGCCGCCGCCCTCGCCGGGCCGCCAGGCCCGTGATCATGCCGGCCGGCGAGCCCACGATCGTCGTCCGCCCCGGCCACGCCGGTGCGGCCACTGCTGTCGCGCAGCGCCTCGCCGACGCCCTTGCCGACGGGGCCCGACGGCGAGGCCGGGCCGACTTCGCCTCGACCGGGGGGTCGACGCCGGCGCTGATCTACCGGGCGCTCCTCGCCGAGCCTGTCCGGGATCGCGTGCCCTGGGACGTGCTGCACGTCTGGGTCGGCGACGACCGCTTCGTCCCGCGCGGCGACCCCGAGTGCAACATGGGTGCGATCGACCGCATCCTCCTGCCCGGGGACGCCCGGCGCGGCCTTGCCCCGGCGCCCCTCGATCCGGCCCGGGTCCACCCGTGGCCGACGGATGCCGCGCTCGCCGCCGGGGAGACGCCGGCCGCCTGTGCTGCCCGCTTCGAGGAGACGCTCCGCGCCGCCCTCCCCGCCGACGCCGCCGGGCGTCCCGTCTTCGACGCGGTCCTCGTGGGGATCGGCCCGGACGGGCACCTCCTGTCGGTCTTCCCGGGCAGTGCCGCCTTCGACGCGCCCGGCTGGGCGACCTGGGCTCCGGCGCCGACGCACGTCGAGCCGCACCTCGACCGGGTCACCCTCACGCCACTCGCGCTCGACGCGACACCAGCGCTCGTCGTCGGCGTGTTCGGGGCGGGAAAGGCGGGGATCGTCGGCGAGCTCCTCGGCACGGATCCCGCCGGTCCGGAGTGGGACGAGCGCCGCCTGCCCGCGCTGCGCGCCCGTCGCGCCGGCGCCGTATGGGTGCTTGACACGGCCACCGCGGCCGGGCTCGCGAAGAACGACCCGCGGATCGTCCGGTAGCTGTCACCACCCGAGTTGCCTCGGCCCGCGGGGGTGACGAGGCGCCGGCGCCGGGATGACGGCTACGCCCGCCGGGCACGCCGAGCGAGGTGGGCGCGGGGTACGATGGGTCCTCCTTCCCGGTCTCCCGCATCAGGCCTCCGGCCGCACTCGAGGACACGTCCACGATGACCGACAAGCCAGCCAAGCCGACCGTCCCCGCCGCCGACGCGACGGTGCCGCTGCCCGCTCACACCGTCGACGGCCGGCCCTACTCCCCCGGCCTCGAGGGCGTTCTCGCGGCGGAGACCGAGCTCGGCCTCGTTGACGGCACGAACGGCCGCCTCATGTACCGCGGCTACCGGATCGGCGATCTCGTGGCGCACGGCACGTTCGCCGCGGTCGCCAACCTCCTCTGGACCGGCACCTGGGATCCGAAGGCCCGCCTCGCGGCCGGGCGGGTGCCGTCCGCGGTCATGTCCGCGCTTCGGGCGCTGCCGCGCACGGCGAAGCCGATGGATGCCCTGCGCACCGCCGTCTCCGTGTGGGGCGCCACGCAGGTGCTCGACTGGCCGCCCAACGAGGTGCAGGCCCGCGCGCTCACGTCGTTCTCGCCCTCGGCGCTCGCGGCCTTCGTCCGCCTGCGCCAGGACCTCGAGCCGATCGATCCCGACCCGAAGCTCGACCTCGTCTCGGGCTTCCTCTACCAGCTCACCGGCGAACGGCCCGACAGGGCGACGGCGCGTGCCCTGGACGCGTACTTCATCGTCGGCGCCGAGCACGGGCTCAACGCCTCGACCTTCACCGCTCGCGTCATCACGTCGACGAAGTCGGACATGGCGTCCGCCGTCTGCGGCGCCATCGGGGCGATGAAGGGCCCGCTCCACGGCGGCGCCCCGTCGGAGGTGGTCGAGCAGATCCACAAGGTGGGCTCGCCCGAGCATGCCGAGGAGTGGGTCCGCGATGCCCTTGCGCGGGGTGAGCGCCTGATGGGCTTCGGCCACCGCGTCTACCGGGCCTACGACCCGCGGGCCGCGGCGCTCCGCAAGGTTGTCGAGGCCATGCCGACGCGACCGGACTGGCTCGAGCTGGCGATCAAGGTCGAGGATGTCGCCCTCAAGGTCCTCGAGGAGAAGTACCCGGATCGCCCGCTCAAGACGAACGTCGAGTTCTACGCCGCCGCCGTCCTGCAGGGCGTCGGACTCACCCCCGACCTCTTCCCGGCCACGTTCGCCCTGGCGCGGCATGCCGGCTGGACCGCGCATGTCATCGAGCAGGCGTCGGCCAACCGCCTGATCCGGCCGGACGCGCGCTTCGTCGGGATCGAGGAGCGCGACCTTCCGAAGTAGCGCCACGGCGACCGAGAGGCGGGACGTGATCGATCCGGGAGCCACCGGGACGGCGGCGGCCGTGCGGCCGGCGACGGCCGCCGACCTGCCGACGATCGGGGCGCTGGGCCACGCCGCGATCGACCTCGGCGAGTATCCGGACGCGACCCACCGCGACGTCGAGCGCAACCTCGCGGCACTCGCCGCGGAGCCCGCGTCCGCCTGTGTCGCGGTCGAGGGAGGCGAGGTCGTCGGGTTCGTCGCGCCGCGCCTCAACGACCTCTACGTGGAGGCCGGCCACCGCCGGCGCGGCCACGGCACGGCGCTCGTCGAGGCGGCGCTGCCGTTCGTCCGCGAGGCGCTCGGGTATCCCTACCTGCTCCTCTACGTGCCTCCCGGCGACACCCCCGGTCGCTGGTTCGTCGAGGCGCGCGGGTTCGCCTACCGGGCGAGCCTCTACTGGATGGAGCGACCCGCGGACGAGCCATGCCCGGTGCCGGAATTCCCGGCCGAGGTCGTCGCGCGGGCGTGGGACTCGCGCCGCGACGCGATCCCGACGCTCGTCGACCTGGCCAACGCGACCTTCGCGGACCACCCGACGCCGGTCTCGTGGACGGAGGCAGTGATCCGGGCGGCCCACGACGCACCCGACTTCGATCCCCGCGACATCCTGCTGGTCGCGCCAGCCGGCGAACCCGGGCGCCCGATCGCCTTCTGTCGGGCCCGCCTGTACGCGAGCGACGAGCCGCCGTACGGCGAGGTGAAGCTGATCGGCGTGCTTCCTCCGTGGCGGGGCCGCGGCCTGGGCCGCGCGCTCCTTCGCTGGGGGGTCCGGCACCTCCAGGACCGCGGCGTGCCGACCGTCTCCCTTGCCGTCTCGGCGGCGAACGAGCACGCCCTCCGGATGTACGAGGCTCACGGCTTCCGACGGGCGGTCGAGTGGCCGCAGTGGAGCCGCGACGTCTGAATGGGGGCGCCTCAGGCCGCGCGGGGGCCCCGCCGGATGGTAGCCGCGACGGCGACCCCGCCCAGCAGGAAGACGGCCCCGGCGGCCACGAACGGCGCGCCGATGCCTCCGACACCCTCGGCGACCGCCCCCATCGTCGGGCCGATGATCCCGGCGATGTAGAGGGGGAGGAGGACCAGGTTCAGGGTCGCCGACCGGCGCTCGGGGGCGACCTCGAGCGCGACGAGCCCGAAGACCATCGCCTGCGTCGATGCCTGCAGCGCCGCGTAGACCATCGACACCCCGGCCAGCACGGCGACCCCGGGGGCGAGCGGCATGAGCAGGAGCATCGTGCCGGCGCCGAGGAGCGAGCCTGCGAGCACCCGCCGGAAGCCGACCCGATCGCCCAGGGGCCCCGCGAGCGGGGAGATGAGCGCCCCGACGAGCGCAGCCGTCCCGGTCACGAGGCCGATCGCCGAGGCGAGGTTGGCCGGGTTGCGGTTGACGTCCTCGACGAGGAGCGGCAGGTAGGGTCGGCTCATCTGGTTGGCCAGGATCGACACGCCGAAGATGGCGAAGATCCGGCGCACCGCCGGGTCCGAGAAGACGCCGGTGATCGCGCGGCGGGCAAGGCTGAGCGCGCTGCCCACCGGGATCACCGACGGTCGGACCTCTCGCGACCCGACGAGGAGGAGGAGCGCCGCCGCGAGCGACAGCGCGGCGCCCAGCCAGAAGACGTCGCTGAGACTCAGGCCGAGCCCGTCGATCATGAAGGCAGCGAGGACCGGCCCGATCGCGAAGCCCAGGGGGCTCGTCGCCCCGAAGAGGGCGGTCACGGTCCCCACGCGGTGGCGCGGGGCGACGTCGCGGAGGGCGGCCAGCATGACGCCGGTGTTGCCGAGCTGGAACCCGACGAGGAGCAGGCTGACCGCGAGCTGCCAGGGCTCCTCGGCCATGGCGACGCCGGCGAAGACCACGGCCTCCACGACCGCGCTGCGGATGATCACGGCGCGCCGGCTGTACTTGTCGGCCCAGACGCCCCAGAACGGGACGAGGACGATCCCGAAGACGAAGATGAGGCTGGTGAACAGGCCCGTGAACGTCGGGATCTGGTCCGCGGGCAGGCCGACCTCGCGCAGGCGCATCGGCAGGAACGCGAACACCTGGGCAACGCCGAGCGCCTCGATCGTCGAGACGATCCCGTAGACGAGCAGGAGCGAGTGCCAGTCCTGCACGGGTCGCGGCGGCTCGGCGGGGGAAGTGTGCGTGCCGTCGAGCGGGTCGGAGGGCTCCGGGGTCACCGCCGGAGTCTACGGGCGCCGCGCTGCTGGCTGCCGTGTCGGCAAAGGCGCTGGCGCGCCGCGGACCGAGCGTCCCACGCGCGGGCGCCGGGCGTGGCACGATCCCCGGGTGACCGAGCCGAGCCCGGAGGGCGCCCCGCCGCGCCCCCGTCACCGCTACCGCATCCGGCGTGCCGGACGTGCCGACCTGCCGGTGATCCTCGACCTGCGCCTCGCCTTCGATCGCGAGCTGCTCGGCGGCGACCTCCCACCCGACCGGGTCGGGCCCCACCGGTCGCAGGTCGCCGACTACCTGGCCACCCACATCGACGGCGACACCTACCGCGTCTGGGTCGTGGAGGACGGCGGGCGGATCGTCGGGATGGGCGGCCTCGTCCTGGTCGACCGGCCGCCCCATCCACGGTCGCGGCGGACCGGCGAGGGCTTCATCGTCAACGTGTACACCCTGCCGCGCTGGCGCGGCCGCGGCGTCGGCCGGGCGGTGATGGACGCGCTGGTGGCCGACGCGAGGACCCTCCGCCTGCGGCGCGTCTACCTGCGCACCTCGGACGCGGGGCGGCCGCTGTACCACGGCATGGGCTTCCGCGACCCCGGGAACTACCTCTCGCTCGACCTGGACTGACGAGCCGAGCGGGCGCCCGAGGCGCGCGCGGGTGGAGCTCAGGTGTGAATTCGAGAACGACGTGGCCATGTCGGCGATCGCCTTCAGGTAGTCGTTGGCGCGGTCCGGCGGCGTCGCGAAGGTCAGGACGTAGCCCCGTCCGGGCACCGTGTAGCAGACCTCCGTGACCGACGGAGTCCCCGGTTCTCCGTTCGGGCCGGGGAGCTGCCCTCCGTACGCGAACGAGTACGCCGGGCCTGCCGTGAGGAGGACCTGGCGCAGGACGACGTCCGTGTCGGCCAGGCGCTCGACCTGGCCCTCGATCGTCGTCGCGAAGGTGTCGAGCGTCACATCGGACGGCAGCTCGACCTCGGTGACGAGCAGGGTGACCAGCTCGCCCTTCTCCACGGTGCTGGGGGACAGGTCGAACGCGGCGTACGTGGTCGTGGCCGAGATGTTGTCGAGTCGCGCCGCGAGGGCGTCGGCGAAGGCCGGGTTCTGCGAGCGGAGCGTGGCCAGGAGCTCGTCGTGGTTGCCGCTCACGGGGACGGCGCGCCAGCCCGGCGCCAGGTCGAAGGTGACCGAGCCGGACGGCAGCGGCGCGGTGCTCGGAGCGGGGCCACCGGACCCCGGAACGCTCGACGGCGAGGTGGCTGGCGCCGCCGGCGCGGCGCTGGGGCTCGGCGACCCGGTCGTCGCGCCGCACCCGGCGACGGCGACGGTCGCCGCGAGGAGGGCCAGGGCGAGGATCCGGCGGCCGCCCGGTGACGGCCGGCAGCGCGAGCTCATCGGTCGCCGACCTCGTCCCGCCGTGCGACACGAACGAATGGTCGCACGCGGGCCTCGACCCACACGCCCTCGCGCATGTAGACGTCCTCGGCCGCGAGGGCCATGGCGGCGTCGGCATCGGCCGCCCGGACCATCAGCAGCGAGCCGGACAGGTCCGGATAGGCCCCCGCCTCCAGGACGATCCCGGCTGCGCGCAGCGCCGCGATCCGGGCGAGGTGGGTCGGCCGGTGCGGGGGGCGCGTCTCCGCGGCGTCGGGAGCGTATGTCGCCTCGATGACGAAGACGGGCTCCATCACGATGCCGTCGGGGATCTCCTGGGTCACGTGGGTCCTCCAGAGCGAGGTCGGTCGGGCGTACGGTAGCGCCGAAGCGTCGGACGCGTCGGCGGCGGGAAGCGTGGCGCCGCCGAACGGCGCCGCGAGCGTCACCCGCCCCCGACGATCAGGACGGCGGCGAGTGCCGCTGCGACGATCCCCGCGGCATGGATACGCCCGATCGGCTCGCGCAGGATTGCGGCGGCCAGGATCGACGGTGGACACCGGGTAGAGCGAGCCCAGCACGGCCGCCAGCGCGAGGCCGCCCGCCTGCGCGGCGACCAGGAACGCCGCATTGCCGGCGAGGTCGAGGACGCCGACGAGTGCGACGAGCCCGAGCAGGCGCGGCCTTCCCCGGAACGACGCGCGGACGGGCGTCCGGCCGGCGAGCACGATCAGCGAGGACGAGCGCCGACGATGTCGCCCGGGAGACCGCGATCGGCGCGAAGATGCCCTCCTCGACCTGCCCGACGCAGGTGCTGTACAGGCCGAAGGCGACGCCGGCGCCGACGGCCATCAGGATCCCGCTGCGGCCGGTCGTGCCGTCGTCCGCCGACCGAGACGAGGAGGATCGCCACGATGGCGAGCCCGAAGCCCGCCAGGCGGACCGGCCCCGGGCAGGCCGTCCATCGCGAACCCCACGGCGACCGGGATGGCGGCCGCCAGCACGCCCGTGATGGGGGCGACGATCCCCATCCGGCCGTCCGCGAGGGCGCGGTAGAGGCCGGCCAGGCCGACCGACCCGACGACGGCAGCCGCGGCGGCCCAGGCGGCGTCCGACGGCGTCGGGACCGGCTCGCCGACGAGGGCCGTCGCGGCGAGCGCGCCGACGAGCCCGACGACCTGGGCGCCGAGGACGGCGAGGAAGACCGGCAGCCGCTTGGCGGCGATCCCCCCGCCGAAGTCCCCGGCGCCCCAGAACGTGGCGGCGAGCAGGCCCCCGGCGGCCGCGAGGAGATCGGCGGGCACGGGCGCGCGCAGGGCGGCGGCGTCAGCCGGCCGCCGGCGCGGTCTCCTGCTCCTCGTCCTCGGCCGGGTCGACCGCCGTGGGGCCGGGCAGCACGACGACGCGGTCGGCGGCCGCGTCGTAGCGCTCCGACGTCGTCAGGTAGATGACCTGGAAGTCGGCCGCGAGGTCGCGCAGCATCGCCATGGCGCGGTCCGCGCGCGCGTCGTCGAACGTCACGAACGGGTCGTCGAAGACCAGCGGCGGCCGCCGGTCCTGCGTGACCAGGCGCACGATGCCGAGGCGCGCCGCGAGGTAGCCGAGGTCAAGCGTGCCCTGGGAGAGGTCCTCGAGCCGAACCCAGGCGCCCCGCTCGGGGGCGAACAGCGAGATGTCGAGCGTCGCATCGTCGACCGCGACCCGGCGATAGCGGCCGCCCGTCAGCCGGGCAAGGTCGCCGCGCATGCGCTTCTCGAGGTAGCGCGTCGCGGTCCGCATCGTCGCCGTCTCGGCCCGCTGGATCGCGTCGAGCGCGGCCTGGTAGATCCGCTGGCGCCGCTGGAGCGCCGCCAGCTGCTCGCGCGACGTGGCGAGACGCTCGGCCTCGGCGGCGATCTCCTCCGCGTCCACCGGGTTCTGCTCGACCCGGGCGCGAGCGCCGGCCTCGTCGTCGCGAGCCCGCTCCAGGGCCGCCTTCCTGGTCGCGGACCTCGACCTCGAGGCGCTCGCGCGCTCGCGGCTCCTTGGCGATCGGGCCGAGCGCCCTCGAGCGCCGCGGTCTTCTGCTCGATCGCGAGGGCCGCCGCATCGCGGAGGGTGGGCAGGGTCTCCACCGGCTCCTTGCCGACGAGCCCGTCGAGCTGGGCCCGCCCGCGCTCGATCGCCTGGACGTGGGCATCCTCGCGGGCGAGGATGTCCTCGGCGGCAGCCGGATCGTCGACCTCGATCGTGGCCAGCTGGGCCTGCAGGTCCTCCTCCTTGCGGCGGAGGTCGTCCTCCAGCTGGCTTCGGCCGCGCAGGCGGCGCGAGATCTCGTCGGCGCGGAGCTGCTTCTGCAGGCGGAGGTCGTAGGCCGCGGTGCGTCGGGCGCGGGCGTAGGCGCGAAGAAGACGCCCGCGACGGCCGCGACGACGCCCGCGACGACCGCCGGCGAGCGATGCCGGCGAAGACGCCGACCGCGACGGCGGCCACGCCGCCGATGGCCAGGACGAGCGCCAGCCAGGCGAACGGACGGTAGCGCGGCTCCGGGATGCGCACCTCGTAGTCGACGGCCGAGGGCTCCTCGCCGAGCTGGACGCGAAGCTCGCCGACCTCGCGGTCGAGCGCGCGCGTGCGCTCCACGAGCTGGCGCAGGACGGGCAAGCGGGTTGGGGGACGGGTGGCTCCCCTCGAGCTCGGCGACCTCCGCCGCGACGCCACCGCCTGGCGGTAGCGCTCGAAGCGCTCCTGCGCGACGGTCCGCTCCTCGATGAGCCGCTCGGCCTGGCGCGCCTTCTCCAGGAGCGAGCGGCGCTCGGACAGCACGTGCTCGGAGGCGGCGCGGCGCTCGCGAGCGCCGACCAGGGCGTCCCGGTCCCGCTCGAGCTGGGCCAGCTGGCTCTCGCCCTGGGCCAGGACGGCCTCGGAGCGCGCCACCGCCTCCTCGGCGACGCGGAGACGTCCCGGGTTGCGCTCGCCACGGGCCTGGAGCTCGCGAAGAGCCCGGTCCAGGCGCCGCTTCGCGACGCTCGTTCCGCGGTCGGCCCCGCTGATCGAGGCCTGCAGCCGGTCGCGGAGCGCCCCCTCGTCGCGGGCCAGGTCGAACACCTCGTGGTGGCGGACCGAGGCGGTCGACCGGAAGAACTTCTCGCTGGGGATCCCGGTGAGGTCGGCGAGGATCTCGTCGACCCGTGCCGGGTCGGTGATCGTCTCGCCGTCGAGGACGAGCCGGACCGTGCCCTTGGCGCCGCGGAAGTCCTTCTCCAGGGTGCCCTCACGCGTTCCCGTCGGGATCCTCCTGGACGAAGTCCATCGCGATCCACGGTCGCCCCTCGTCGTCGGCTCCCCAGCTGCGGAGCGCGTCGATCTCGGCGCCGCTCGCCGTGACCTTCCGGAAGAGCGCCAGCTCGAGCGCCCGCTGGAGCGTCGTCTTCCCCGCCTCGTTCGGGCCCCGGACGACGGTGATCCCGGACGCCAGCTCCAGGTCGAGCTCGCGGTGGACCTTCAGGTCGCGCAGGCGGAGCCGCGTGATCCTCACAGCGCCACCTCGCGGCCGTCGAGCAGGAGGCGGGCCAGGCGGAGCGCCTCGCGGGCCTCGCGGGCGGCATCGTCATTCCCGGCCGCCTCAGCCTCGGCGATCGTGGCCTCGAGGTCGCGCACCAGGGCCCCGACGATCGTGTCCGGGCGGAGCCGCCGGCCCCTCCGGCAGCGCCGCCAGGAGGCGTCGCGCACCCGTGCCCGGAAGAAGCGGTCGGCCACCTCGCGCTCGACCTCATCGGGCGCGAGGTCGAGGTCGTCGGGCCGGACCCCGATGACCCGGACGTCGAGCACGAGGTCCGGGTCGGCGAGGGCGACGAGGCGCTCGACGAGGGCGGGCTGGCTGCCGACCGCCGCGGCGTCGACCTCCAGGTGCTCGAACCGTGGTGCGACCGACCCGACGCTCCTCGACGGTCACGTGACGCCCGCCGTCGCGCTCCTCGAGGGAGATGAGCAGGACGTTCCCGGCGCGGTCCTGGTCGACCGCGACCGGCTCCGGGGCGCCGCTGTACGCCCACAGCGTGGTGCCGGCCCGTCCCCGCTGGGTCGAGTGCCAGTGCCCGAGGGCGAGGTAGTCGAGGTGCGAGGCAGCGATCTCGTCGCTGGTGAAGACGACCTCGTCATGCTCCGTCCGCTCGGGGACGTGGAGCGATCCGTGGATCATCCCGACGTGCCACGTCGCCCGGTCGTCGGTCGCGGCGTCGAAGTCGGCCAGCGGGCTCCGGGGGGCGCGCTTCGTGGCGAAGACCCGCCCGTGGACGACGGCGTCCAGCGGGCCCAGCACGACATCCGGTCGCTCGGGCGTGAGGACGACGATCCGGTCCGAGTCGGCGGGCTGGCCGGCCAGGGCGGCGAGGTCGTAGGCGCGGTAGACCGATGCCCCGTCGTAGACGTCGTGCGTCCCGGGAATGATCACGGTCCGGACCGCCGCGTCGGCGAGCCGCTTGAGCTCGGCCGCCACGCGCTCCACCGACCGCCGCGGCTGGGTGTTCGAATCGAACAGGTCGCCCGCGACCAGGACCAGGTCGACCTTCTCGGCGAGGGCGAGGTCCACGGTCGCCCGGAAGGCCGCGAACTGGCGCTCGCGCTGGGCGACCGCCTGCTCGCCGAGGTCCGCGTGGCGGGCCCCGAGGTGGACGTCGGCCGTGTGGAGCAGGCGCAGCATCCCGGGCATTGTGACAAATCGACGGGTCGTCGGCGAGGAGTCCGCGTCGGGAGGGCGAGCTGATGCCCGCGGAGACCTGCACCGATGCGGGCGGCGGCGCCGCGATGCGTTTCGGGTCCGGCCCGACGGCCCCTCCCGGGGTCCGGTGCTATCCTCTCGCCAACGCAACCGGTGCGCGCCCCGAGAGGTCCCGCAGCACGTCACCCGGGTCGCGCGGCACCAGGCTTCCTTCGCCTTCCCCGCCGTCCCCGGTGCGACGGCGAACCCTCCGGGTCGAACGCCGGTGGCGAGCGCACGGACCTGGAGGAGCAGCACCCTTGACGTACACCGATCGAACCCTCACCTGCGTCGACTGCGGGATGGCGTTCACCCACACGGCCGCGGACCAGGAGTACTACGCCGAGAAGGGCTTCACCTCGGATCCGAAGCGCTGCCCGAGCTGCCGCGCCAGCCGGCGCCAGTCACGGGGCGACGGCTCGGACGTGCGGAGCATCGGCGGACCGCGCGGCTACGAGCGCGGCGGCGACCCGGTGGATCGGGAGTACTTCGCGGTCACCTGCTCGCGCTGTGGCAACAATGCCCAGGTCCCGTTCCGGCCCCGCCTCGACAAGCCCGTCTACTGCTCCGACTGCTTCCGCGCGGTGAAGGCGGGCTGACCGGAAGCCCGGGCGGCGCCAGCGCGAGGCGACGACACGACGACACGACGAAGCCCGACCAGGCGGTCGGGCTTCGTGGCTGGTTGGCCCGGGGGCGAGAGGAGGACGCCTCCCTGGCCGCGAGGAGCGAGCGCACGGACATCCTCGCCCGGCAGGGTCATCCGCGCAATTCCGTCGCGTTAACGCTCGTCAACGTCGCGCGGCAGCGCCTCGGCGTCCCTGGACGCTTCATCGTCCGGGGCGATCTCGTCGCCGAGGCGGAAGGCGTCCCCCGGGCGATGGCGCGTCCGGGCGCGGCCCCGCCAGACCGTCACCCGCCCCCGCCCGTGCACCTGCCAGGTGCCGTCGCGCCCGACCGCGGCGGTCTCCTCGTCGATGCCGAGGACGACGGTCCCCCGGGGAGCCACCAGGACGACGGCCGCGGCGAATGGCTCCGGAAAGGCGTCGTAGTGCGGCAGGACCGCCGCGCACTCCACGAACCCGAGGGCGTCCCGCCATCCGGTCGGGAAGCGGACGAAGCGGCGGCCCCGGACGCGGGGCTGACGGGCCGCCAGCACCATCGCGCCGGCCGAGCACCCCACGATGATCCCGTCGCGGTCGTGGACCGAGCGAAGGGCGGCCCCGGCCGGCGTGCCCTCCAGCACGTCGAGCAGGTGGTCCGGCTTCCCGCCCGAGAGATACACGAGGTCTGCCTCGCCGATCGCCTGGGCGCAGGCCTCGTCGAGCGCATCCTCTCGCGTCCGCAGCTCGACGCCCTCGACCTCGGCGCCGAGCCCGGCGAAGTGGGCCTGCCCCTGCTCGACCCAGCCCTGGAAGGTCTCCTCGCCGTCGGGCCACGATGCGGTGGGGACGATGGCGACGCGCGGGCGGGTCCGTCCCGTGGCGACGAGCAGGTGCCGGTCGACGTCCTCCATGGCGGGCGTGAACTCACCGGAGCCGACGAGGACGATGGGGCCGGGCATGGCCGAAGTCTAGTCTCGGGTGCCCGCAGGCGCCGCCGAACGCACGAGGGGCTGGTCACGAGGTGCGCGCACCGCTATCCTCGCGCCCAGCCGGGGCGTTGCCCCGTGCGCGGACGCCAGGGAGGGCGTCGCGCGGACCGTCGGCCACCGACCAGAGGGAGGAACGATGGAATCGACCGGATCGACCGGAACCCCGCCGCCGGGCGAGGCGCCCGTACCGGAGGCCCCGCCGCCGCCGCCGCCCGCGGAGGTCGCGCCGCCGCCTGCAGCCGCGGGAGCCGCGCCGCCACCGCCTGCCGCGGCTCCGGCCGGAGCTCCGGCTGCCGCAAGCTCCATGCCGGGCTGGGTGAACACCGTCACCTCGACCCAGACCGTCGCGGGCCCCGCGGGCATGACCTATGCCGATGTCCCGGCCCGGATCTTCGCCTACATCATCGACGCGATCATCATGGGGGTCGCGTTCGGGATCCTGTACTCGATCTTCCTGAGCCTCTTCCTGGGCTCGGCCCTGGGTGGCTTCGGGTTCATGTCGTTCGTCTGGTTCGTCATCCTCGTGCTGATCTACGCGGCCGGCAGCGCGATCTACTTCATCTACACCTGGACGAAGATGCGCGGCTCTCCCGGCCAGCGGGTGCTCAGCCTTGAGACGCTCAACGCTGCAGATGGAGCGGTCCTGACGCAGGCCCAGGCGATCCGGCGCTGGCTCTTCCTGTTCGGCCCGTTCGTGCTCGCACAGACTGGCAGCTTCGTGCTCGGTGGTCTCGGTGCGATCGTGAGCCTGCTGGTGCTCGGGTACGCGATCTACCTCCTGTACACCGCCGCCAACAGCCCGACCCGCCAGGGCTTCCACGACATGCAGGCGAGCACCGTCGTCGTCAAGGTCGCGCGCTAGGAGACCGTCCCACCGCTCGCGACACTCCGTGCAACAGGGCGACGCCCCGGTCATCCGGCCGGGGCGTCGTAGTTCCCGCCGACGCGACCGAGTCAGGACCTCCGCAGGGCCTGGCCTTCCTCGTTGCGCATGCGCCGCTCGTACGACGCGAGGCTGTGCACCTCCTTCAGGCGCGGGGCCGACATCCGCACCGAGAACTCCGTGCGGGCCTGGCCGGTGAGCTCGTCGGCGAGGGCGACGAGCTCCGCGTCGCCGTCCGCGTAGCCGCGGATCCGCGTCGCCACCCCATCCAGCGTCGCGCTGGCGCGGCGGAGATCACCCGCCTTGTTGAACGCGACCGCGTCCATGCGCGCTCGTGCCGCGAAGAGCCGCGCGACGAGGCGGTCGACGTCGTGGGTTCGCGGCTGGCGATCGTTCGTGGCGTGGTCGGCGTAGACCCAGCGGGCCGCCGCGCGGCCGCCAGCGAACACCGCATCGCGGTCGCGAACCGCCACCGTGACGTCGGCCGGCTCGCCCGGCGAGCCGTACGGGAAGTTCACCCGCAGGACGACCTCGCGCTCCTGGCGGGCGACCAGGTCGCCCACCTCCACCGTCCACTCCTCCGGGCCGCGGCGATCCACACGCTCGCGGCCCAGCATCTCGAGCTGCGCCCCATGCGGCAGCCGCACCTCCAGGCGCACGTCGCGGGCGACCACCTCCAGGGCCTCGCCGAGCTCGCTCGTCATGAAGTCGGCGATCTGGCGCTCGTCCTCGATGTAGTAGAAGTTGCCGCCCCCGGCGCTTGCCATCGTCTCGAGCAGCGCCTCGTCGAAGTCGTGGCCGACGCCGAACGTCGACGTCGCGACGCCGCGGCGACGGAGCTCGGCGGCGTGGGTCTCCAGCTCGAAGCGATCGGTGATCCCCACGTTCGCGAGCCCGTCGGTCAGGAGGAGCGTGCGCGACACGACCTCCCCGCCGGCGTGCATGGCGACCTGCTCGCAGCCTCGCATCCAGCCTTCGAAGAGGTTCGTGGACCCGCGCGCGTCGACGCGGCGCAGCGCGTCGCGCGCGGCGGCCCGGGCGCCGCCGTCGGCGATCGTGCTCGCGACCACGACGTCGACGTGGTCGTCGTAGAACACGACCGAGAAGCGGTCGCGGTGGTCGAGGGTCGCGATCGCCCGATCGACGGCCTCCTTCGCGAGCCGGATCTTGGGGCCGCCCATCGACCCGGAGCGATCCAGGACGAGCGAGACGTTGACGGGCAGCCGGTCGGGCCGGCTGCGGACGTCGGGCGCCACGAGGCGCACGACGACGTAGCGGGTGCTGCGGGCCGGAGCCCGGAGGTAGGCGCGGTCCTGGCGGATGTCGAAGGTCATGGCTGGTCCTCCTCGAGGAGCTGGCGAGCCGCCTCGAGAAGACGGGCGACAGCGCGGTTCTGGCTGCGGGTGAGGGGCCGGCGGACGTGCAGCTCGACGTCCGGGGCAAGCACGAAGCGTTCCCACTGGGAGCGCTCGGCGACGGGCAGTCCGGGCGCAGACCGCGGGGCGATCTCGGCGGCAGCCTCCATCTCCGCAGGCGCCGCGGGCCCCGACGCGAACGCCGGGATCTCCTCGGCCACCCGGCGGCGCAGCCCCGACACCGACATGTCGCGTGACGGGGCCGCGGGCGGCGGAGACGCTGCAGCCCGCAGGGCGGTGGCGTCCGACGGCGCCGGCGAATCGCCCGACGCCGGGGGCCCGGTGCCGGCTCCCGCCAGGTGGCTCGTCCGCGCCCCGAGAGCGGCACGGACGTAGTCGAGCGCCGAGTCGGCCGGCGGCTGGGCCGGGCCTTCCGCCTGCGCGATCGCCTCGTCGTCGCTCAGCGCGGCAAGCCGGGCACGGATCTCGGCGAGTGGCAGGTGCTCGCGCTGGAGACGTCGGATCAGGCGCAGGCGGGCCAGGTGGCCGTCGTCGTAGCGGGCGCCCGGGCCGCTGGTTCCCGGCGACCGGAGGAGCCCCTGGCTGATGTAGTAGCGGACGGTGCGCGGCGTGACGTCGGCCAGGTCGCAGAGGTCCGGGAGGGAGTAGGTTCCGTCGGGCATGGGCCGATTATGACAGTGGCACGCGTCACTGTCAAGACTTCCGCTGGCGAGACGCTCCGTCAGCGGACCGCGGCGGCCTCCGGCGTGGAGAAGGGCGGCAGGCCCAGGCGTCCCGAGCCGAAGCGCGTGCCGGCGCGGCCCCACGCGAGGGCGGCCGCGTCCTCGAGGCGTCCGATGGCCGCGAACCGGCCGCCGGACTGCACGAACTCGGCGCAGGCCCGGATCTTCGGTCCCATCGAGCCGGCCGGCCAGGTCTTCGCGTCGAGGCCGGCGAAGGCCTCGTCGGCTGACATGCGCCGGACCGCCTCGGCCTGGTCGGTGCCCCAGCCGCGGTAGACGGCGTCGACGTCGGTGAGCAGGAGGAGGCCGTCGGCGCCGACCGAGCGGGCCAGGACGACGGCGGCCAGGTCCTTGTCGATCACCGCCTCGCGGCCCTCGTAGCGCCCGTCGGCGAGCTCGGCCACGGGGATCCCGCCGCCGCCCGAGGCGATGACCAGGACGCCGGCCTCGACGAGCGTCCGGATCGACGGCGCCTCCACGATCCGCAGGGGCAGGGGCGAGGGGACGACGCGGCGCCAGTGCTCGCCGTCGGGGGCGATCGACCAGCCTCGCTCGGCCTCGTGCGCCCGCGCGGCCTCCTCGTCGTAGACCGGTCCGACCGGCTTCGTCGGGTGGGTGAAGGCCGGGTCGTCCGTCCGGACGACCACCTGGCTCACCACCACCGCGATCTCGCGGGTGATCCCCCGCTCCAGGAAGGCGGCGTGGAGTGCCTGGCTCATGAGGTAGCCGATCTGGCCCTGGGACTCCGCCCCGAGGACGTCGAGCGGCGGCGCCGGCACGACGTGCGCCGCCATCTCGGCCTCGATCGCGAGGAAGCCGACCTGGGGTCCGTTGCCGTGCGTGAGGACGATCTCCGCGCCGCTCCGCTCGGCGAGGTCGACGAGCGCGCGGGCGGCCGTCTCGAGGTTGTGGCGCTGGACCTCGGTGGAGCCGGGCTGCCCGCGACGGATGAGCGCGTTGCCCCCGAGGGCGACCGCGATCCGGGTCATCCCAGGCGCTCCCCTCGGCGGTCGCCGCTGATGAGGGCGTACAGGAGGGCCTGCTCGGTGTAGATCCGGTTCTCGGCCTGGTCCCAGACGCGGCTCTGCGGCCCGTCCATCACCTCGTCGGTGACCTCGTCGCCGCGATGCGCCGGCAGGCAGTGCAGGAAGATGGCGCTGCTTGCGGCATCCGCCATCATCGCCGCATCGACCGTGTACCCGGCGAAGGTCCGGCGGCGCTCCTCGCGCTCGTGCTCCTTGCCCATGGACGCCCAGACGTCGGTGTAGACGGCATCGGCGCCGCGGACGGCGTCGCGGGGGTCGGTCGCCAGCTCGATCGCGCCGCCGCTCGCCGCGGCGTGCCCCCGCGCGGCCTCGACGATCGTGGGATCGGGACGGTAGCCCTCCGGGGTTGCCACGACCAGCGTGAACCCGAGGTAGCCAGCAGCCTCGATCAGCGAGTGGGCCACGTTGTTGCCGTCCCCGACGAAGGCGATCCGCCGGCCGCGCAGGTCGCCGAAGGCCTCCTCGAGGGTCATCACGTCGGCCAGCGCCTGGCACGGATGGTGCTCGTCGGTCAGGGCGTTGATGATCGGAATCGTGGAGTGCGCGGCCAGCTCCTCGACCCGGGCGTGGGCGAAGGTGCGGATCGTGAGCGCCGAGAGGTACCGCGAGAGGACCCGGGCGGTGTCGGCCACGGTCTCGCCGTGGCCCAGCTGGAGCTCGTCGGGGCGCAGGACGATGGGGAGCATCCCCAGCGCCCACGCCGCATCCTCCAGGCTCACCCGCGTCCGCGTGGAGGGCTTGTCGAAGATCATCCCGACACGCCCCCCGGCGAGCGCCTCGCGGTGCCGGCCGGGCTCACGCTTGAACCGGTGCGAGAGGTCGAGGATCTCGCGGACTCCGTCCGAGCCCAGGGAATTCGAGGGTCAGGAAGTGCTCGGCCATCGTTCGCTCCTACGTCGTCGCGGGCGCCGCGGCGGCGTCCCTCGCCCGGACGACGATCCTCCCGAGCAGGTCGGCCAGCGACGGCGCGTCGGGCTCCGGATCCAGCTCCTCCAGCTCGTAGCGGACGCGGACGACCGGCTTCTCCAGGGTGAGGACGCGGGTCAGGTCGATCGGATTCGCGGCGAGGACCAGGTCGGCCGGCATCGCGTTGAGGGTCGCCTCCAGCTCGTCCATCTGCTCGCGGCCGTAGCCCATCGCCGGCAGGAGGTTCTCGAGGGCCGGGTACTTCGCCAGCGTACGGGCGAGGTCGCCCATGGCGTACGGCCGCGGGTCGACGAGCTCGGCGGCGCCGAACCGGCGCGCGGCGACCACCCCGGCGCCGTAGGTCATGCCGCCGTGGGTGAGCGTCGGACCGTCCTCGACGATGGCGACGCGCTTGCCCGCGATCTCGCCGCCGACGAGCTGCAGGGCCGAGCGGGCCAGGATGACCTCGGCCCGCGGGTTGAGCCGGGTGATGTCGTCGCGGACCTGGGCGACCTGGTCGGGCGTGGCGCTGTCGACCTTGTTGATGACCACCACGTCCGCCATGCGGATGTTCGCCTCGCCGGGGTGGTAGCGCATCTCGTGGCCGGGGCGGAGCGGGTCTGCGACGACGACGAAGAGATCGGGCTTGTAGAACGGGAAGTCGTTGTTGCCGCCGTCCCAGATGACGACGTCGGCCTCCTTCTCGGCCTCGCGCAGGATCGCCTCGTAGTCGACGCCGGCATACAGGACGCGCCCGGCGTCGAGATGCGGCTCGTACTCCTCGCGTTCCTCGATGGTGGTGTCGTGGCGGTCGAGGTCGGCGTAGGTGGCGAAGCGCTGGACGCGCTGCTTGACGAGGTCGCCGTAGGGCATCGGATGGCGCACGACGACGACGCGCAGGCCCTGCTCCTCCAGGATCCGGGCGAGGTAGCGGGTGGTCTGGCTCTTGCCGGCGCCGGTGCGCGTGGCACCCGTCGCGACCACCGGCTTCGTGCTGGCGATCATCGTGTGGACGGGACCGAGAAGGACGAAGTTGGCGCCACCGGCGAGGACCCGGCTGGCCTGGTGCATGACGTACTCGTGGGAGACGTCGCTGTAGGCGAAGACGACGCGGTCGATCTTCTGGCTCGCGAAGATCTTCTCGAGGTCGTCCTCGGGAACGATCGGGATCCCTGCCGGGTAGAGCGGGCCGGCGAGCTCCGGCGGATAGTGCCGGTCCTCGATGCCCGGGATCTGCGTCGCCGTGATCGCGACGACCTCCACCGCCGGGTCGTCCCGGTAGACGACGTTGAAGTTGTGGAAGTCGCGCCCGGCGGCCCCCATGATCACGACCTTCAAGCGGTCCATGGTTCGTCCGTCCTCCAGGCCGTCGCGGGGAAACGCTCGCGGTCGGGTGTGCTGGTACGCCCGGGCGCGCCGGCGACGGCGTCGGCGGACGAGCCGGTTCCCGGCCAGGGCCCGGCGGTCGTCCAGTCCGTCGAGTGTCATGGCCGCGTCAAGCCGCCGGGAAGGGCCGAGCGGCCCGGCCGGACCGGGACGTTCGGGCGGCGGCCGACCGGTGCGGTCTGCGGCGGGGGCGGGCAGAGCGTCATCCATTGTCGATAGCCCACACACGTGCGCCTGCCGCAAGGTCACGACCGCGCCTTGCATCTCGTGCACACAAGCGACGAGTCCCGGCGCCGGCCGCGACCACGGAGGTCCAATCCGTTCGCGAGATGCAACGATTCGGCGAGGCGGGACCTCCCGAACCCTCGTCCCCGTCGGGACCGTGCATCGAACGCAACGGCGCGACAGGCACCCGGACGCTGGAGGAGCGGCCGGGTCGCTTGCGTGCATCTGACGCAAGCCCGCTCACCGGACTATCGGCACGCCCCACCTTCCGGCAGGCCGGCAAGCCCGACATCAACCCCCGCGGCCTGGCCCGCGGCTCGGCAGGGTGCTCGGCCGGGGGCTCGACCCGCGGCTCGGCCGGGGGCCGACCGGTGCGTGTACCGCCGTGGATCCTGCGGTCCCGGCGAGCGGCCCGTGCCGTGCGCCGTGCCGTGCGCCGTGCCGTGCACCCGTGCCGTGCGCCCGTGCCGTCTGCCGTGCGGTACGCGCAGCCGCCCACCATGCCGCCCGCGCGTGGCCCCCTACCGCAGCCGGAAGGGCTCGCCGTGGCCGGGGACGACCACGTCCACCCCGCCTGCCAGGAGGCGCGTCCGGCCCTCCTCGAGCTTTGCCTGGTCCCAGGCGAGCGGGTCGACGAGCGGCGTCCGGTCGCCGCGCCACCAGAGGTGCGTCAGGGCGTACACGGCATCGTCCGCCCGAACGATGAGCGACGAGTCCTCCTCCGTATGGCCGGGCGTCAGCCAGAGGGCCGCGTTCGGCGCCAGGAGGTACCCGTCGCCGTCGTGGTCCAGCCACTCGTCGGCGCGGTACCTCGCCCAGAAGTCGACCACCTCCGCATTCGGGAAGAGGGCCACGTTGATCGTGTGGTCCGGGTGGTGGTGCGAGAGGAAGACGTGGGTCACGTCGTCAGGCCGCACGCCCAGCGCCGCCAGCGGGTCGAGGATCCGGCTCCTGCTCGCGACCATCCCCGGGTCGGCCACGATCAGGGCGTCGCCGTCCCGCACGAGGGTAACGCTGCTGGCGACCCGATCGTCCGCATAGCCGGCGGTAAGCAGATGGACGGCCGTGCTCATGGGGGGACCTCCCGGGGACTCGTCGAGCTCGGCCGCCGTGCCGAACCGCTCGACGCAGAACCGGACGGCGGACACGACGAGGATAGCCGGCCTCAGCGCAAGGGCAGGTCCCCGGCGATGTCCACGTCGCGCAGCGAGTCGCCGGCCGGGTCCAGCTCGCGCCATCGTGCGGCGGCGAGGGTGCCGACGCGAAGGCGTGCGAAGAGTCCGACCAGGCTGCGGACACCTTCGTCCAGAGCGGCCGCGGCGGTGGGCCGCACAGTAGCCACGCGGACGGCGGAGGGCAGCGGCCGGAGCTGCCCATTCGTCTCGAGCGCCATCACGTCGAGCGGCGGCTCGTCGGCCCCGGGGCCCATCTCGGAGCCCAGCCACAGGAGGAGCTCGGCGAGCAGCGTCGGGGCGAGCGAGGGCTGGTCGCCGCCGACGACGAGCGCCAGCGGTGCGCGGGCATCGGCGAGCCCGGCGGCGAGCCCCGCGAGTGGCCCCTGGCCGGCCTCCGCGTCGCGCACGACCCGCACGGAGACCTCGACGTCGGCGGGAAGCCGTGGACGAGCGCCATCGAGGGCGATGACGACGATGACCTCGTCGACGACCGAGGCTACGGCCTCGATCGCATGGTGCAGCAGGGGCCGCCCGTCGACCTCGATCGCCAGCTTGTCGGCCCCGAAGCGGCTGGAGGCGCCCCCTGCGAGGACGATCCCGGTCGCGAGCGGCTGGCTCACCAGGGCGGCAGGTCGGAGAGGGCGACCACAGGGACGCCAGCCGCGGCGGTCGCTCGAGCCAGTCGCCGATCCGCGGTCACGAGCGTCGTGGCCGCCCGCCTGGCACACTCGAGGTAGGCGGCGTCGGCGACACGGAGCCCTGTCCCAAGCGACAATTCCAGCGAGCTGTCGGCCGCCGCGAACGGGTCCGTTCGTTCGACGAACACCACGGCGAGGGCGCGCAAGGCCTCGCGGCAGGCGTCGGCCGTCATCCGACCGGCGCGGTGGGCTCGCTCGAGACCAGCCGCGACCTCGAGGAGGAAGTGGCCCGGCTCGATCGGGTCCAACTCGCCCGCTCCCAGCTCGTCACGAACGCGGAGTGCCGGAGCGCGATCGAACTCGTCGTCGAGCATCCAGCGCAGGGCGACGCTGGCGTCGAGGGTGACGCGTCGAGGCTTCATGCTTCCTCCGGGGGCTCGGGCAGGCCGGCGATGATCCAGTCGAACCGCGCACCGAACTCCTCCCGGACTGCGTCGAGGATCGCATCCACGGTGTCGTGGGGGCCACTGGGCGGCTTCGTGCCCGCGCGGATCGCGTCGAGGCGGTCGAAGGCCCGGCGGCGGCGCTCGAGCATCCGCTCCCAGGTGTCGGGCCAGTGCGCTGCGTTCCAGCGGGCGATGTAGGCCGCCCGATCCTCGTCCGCGTCGGTCGCGTAGGGAACGATCGCCTCGCGCGTGCCGGCGCCGGCCGCGCGGGCTACCGGGAGGTCGAGCGCCGCGGCGGGAATGCGGACCGTGCGGCCAATCCGGACCGTTGCGAGCGACCCGTCCGCGATCCGGCGACGAACGGTGCGCAGGCTGATCCCAAGCCTGGCGGCGGCTTCAGCGGCGGTCAGGTAGTCGGGCTCCCGCATGGCAGCATGATGCCATGGAGTGCCTTCCGATGTCAATCAGTGCCGTCGATCAGCTCGCCGCACGGGGACCCCGCACGTGACCGTCGGGCGTGCGGGCCAGGACGCCGCGGCGATTGAACTCCTCGAGGAGCGCCATCACGTACTTCCGGCTGGTCCCCGTGGCGTCGCGGAGGGCGGCCGGCGTGAGCGGGCCGGGCGTCGCCAGCCTGAGCGCGACCGTCTGCAGGCGAGCGAACGCCGGCGCCGACCACGCGAGGTCCTCGTCGACGCGGACGATCCGTCCCGACGCCTCGAGGGCCTCGCACCCCGGCCGGCGGACAGCCGGCGGCGCGGGCAGCTTCGGGCAAGCTGGGCGGCGTGGCCGTGTCGAGGGCGGCCTCGAGGCGATCCATCGCGGCGAGCACCGTTGCGGGCGAGGCCGACGGTCCGGTCGGGCAGGTGCACGAGGTCGCCAGTCCGGGCCAGCTGCCCGGCGCCGACGAGCGCCTCGACGAGGGCGCCCGCCGCCTCGCCGGCGACGGTCGCGTCCACCGACGCCCGCCGGCGCAGCCCCTGCGCGAGACGGGCGCGCAGCTCCGCGAGCGCGACCCCGCGGTCCGGAGCGGCACCCACGGCCGCGAGCGCCTCTGCGAACACCCCGGACGCGACCGGCGGAGCGAGCACGAGCCGGCCGGCCGGGACGCCGCCACCCGGCGGGAGAGCCCCGACCTCGGGCCGCGACCGCGGCAGCGCCCCGTGGAGCGCCAGCAGGGCCGCGGCGCGCTCGGCCGAGGACGCGCCCGTCGCGAGGGCCCGCACGTCCGCTGCCGTGGCGCGGCGCCACGCGGCACCCGTGGGCGGCCGCGGATCCAGCACCCGGCCGCCGGCGAGCGGCTCGGCCGGCGACGGGCGGCGCAGCACGAACCGGTCGCCCGCCGCCGCCGCGATCGGCGCCGCCAGCCGCAGGATCGCCGTCGCGCCGCCGTCCGGCAGGTCGTCAACGTCGCGCTTCGAGCGCCGGACGACGCCCTCGACCTGGGCCGTCCCGAGGTGCACCCGGACCGGAGCTCCGGCGGCCGGCAGGCTTCGCCGCAGCCCGCCCGGCCCCAGGTCCAGCGCCGGCCGCAGAGAGACCAGCAGGCGGTCGGTGGCGACGATCGCGTCATCGTCGGCCAGGACGGCGCCGCGCCCGAGCGCGCGCTCGCTCCACCCCGGCGACGTTGAGGGCAAGCCGCCCGCCCGGTCCTCCCGGGTCGACGGAGCTCCCGCGCGCCTGGAGCTCGCGGGCGCGCACAACCGTCCCGCCGGGCTCCAGCCGGAGGGACGCCCCGCGCGCCACGGGCCCACCCCGGAGCGTGCCGGTGACGACGGTGCCGCGGCCCTTCGCGCCGAAGACCCGGTCGATCGCCAGGCGAGCCGGGCCGGACGCCCCGGCTCCGTCGGCTCGCGCTCGATCCCGCAGGTTCGCCAGCGCGCCAACGAGAAGCTCCACGCCGTCGCCGGTCACGCCGGAGACCTCGACCACCGGCGAGCCGGCCAGCGCTCGTCGGCGCCAGGAGGGCCTCGACCTCGGCCCGGGCTTCCAGCACCCGGGCGCCGTCGACCGCGTCGACCTTCGTGAGCGCCACCACCGCGTGGCGCAGGCCCAGGGCGTCGAGCAGCTCCACGTGCTCGCGCGTCTGGGCGCGGGGCCCGTCGTCGGCCGCGACGACCAGCAGCACCGCGTCGATCTCCCCCGCCCCGACCAGCATGTTGCCCACGAGCCGGTCGTGGCCGGGGACGTCGACGAAGTCGAGGACGTCGCCGTCCGGCAGCACCAGGTGGGCGTAGCCGACGTCGATCGTCATCCCGCGCCGCCGCTCCTCCGGAAGGCGGTCGGCGTCGATCCCGGTCAGCGCCCGGAGCAGGGTCGTCTTGCCGTGGTCGATGTGGCCCGCGGTACCGACGACGACGGTCACGGCCGCGGCTCACGCCGGGTCCGGGGTCACCGGCGCTCGGCCCCGACCAGCGCCGCCGCCAGGGCTCGGCGAGCTCGTCGTCCGACGCCGGGTCGACCGTCCGCAGGTCGAGGACGACCCGGCCGTCCTCCGATCCGGCCGACGACGGCGGGCTCGCCGGCCCGAAGCGCGGCGAGGAGCCGGTCGGCCGAGCGCGCGGCGAGCGCGAGCCCGAAGGACGGCAGCGTCTCGCCGGGGAGCGACCCGCCGCCGACGGTGGCGTCGAGCGCGACGAGCGCCGCCCCGGGGATCCGGCCGGCCAGGGCATCGGCGCGCGTCCCGCAGTGACGTCGGCCGGCGTGGCGATCATCCGCCAGACCGGGATCGCGGTCGTGGCCAGGCCGGCCCGGTACAGGCCCAGGGTGGCGGCGACGCCGGCGAGGGTCGCCTTGTCCGGGCGCATCGCCCGTGCCAGCGGATCCTTCCGGAGACGGGCGACGAGGTCGGCCCGCCCGACGAGCAGCCCGGCCTGCGGGCCCGCCGACGAGCTTGTCGCCGGAGAAGGCCACGAGATCGGCGCCCGCGGCCAGGCGCTCGGCCGGCGTCGGCTCGTGGGCCAGGCCGAAGGCCGACGTGTCGAGCAGCGCGCCGCTGCCGAGGTCGTCGACGACGAGCGCACCGTGAGCGTGGGCCAGGGCGGCGAGGGCGGCCGGGTCGGGAGACTCCGTGAACCCGGCCATCGTGAAGTTGGAGGGGTGGACGCGGAGGACCATCGCCGCGCGGCCCTCGCGGAGCGGCGCCTCGTAGTCCTCGACGCGGGTCCGGTTCGTGGTCCCGACCTCGACGAGGCGGGCGCCGGCCCGCCGGACGATCTCCGGGATCCGGACGCCCCCGCCGATCTCGACGAGCTCTCCCCGCCCGACGACGACGCCCTTCCGGCCCGCGAGCCCGACGGCCAGGACGAGCGCCGCGGCGCAGTTGTTCACGACGAGGGCGTCCTCGGCGCCGGTCAGGGCGACCAGGTGCTCCTCGGCCGCGCGGTAGCGAGGACCCCGCCGGCCGGTCGCCCGATCGAGCTCCAGGAAGAGCGGCTCGCGCGCAGCGGCCTCCGCGGCGCGGATGGCCGCCTCCGGCCAGGGCGCCCGCCCGAGGTTCGTGTGGACGATCACGCCCGTCGCGTTCACGACGCGGGTGGGCCGGGCGCCGGCGACGAACCCGTCGAGCCGGGCGATCACCGCATCCGCGAGATCTCCCGGCGACCGGGCGGCGCGTCCGACCGCCAGCCGATCCCGCTCCTCCTCGATCGCCTCGCGGGCAGCCGCGACCAGCGCCTCGTGCGCCCGCTCCCCCGCCCGCTGGCGAGCGACGGCGAGCAGCCGCTCGACGCTCGGCGGCCGAGATCGGGATGTCGCGGTCACAAGGCGATCATCGCAGATGGACGCCGGCACCCCACCCGCGGAACGGCGGCGCTGCGGCGCCAACGGCGGCCGTCCGTTGAGGCCGGGAAGCTGGCGGGAGCGCATGGGAGTCGAACCCACCCGGCCGCGTCAGGCGCGACCACACCGGTTTTGAAGACCGGGGAGCCCACCGGGACCCAACCGCTCCCGTGGCAGGGATGGTAGCGCCCGGCACGGCGCGGACGGCGGGACCACGACGGAGCCGCAGAGCACGGGCCTGTTCGCGTTCCGTGCCGTGGGCTACCCTGTGCCACGTGCTGGAGGGGAGAACTCGGTGACCTGCGCGAGCTGCGGCGCCCAGAACGATGCCGGGCGGAAGTTCTGCCTGGAGTGCGGCACGCCCCTCGCCGCCGCATGCCAGTCTTGCGGGGCGTCGAACCAGGCCGCGGCCAAGTTCTGCGGCGAGTGCGGGGGCCGGCTCGGCGCCGCGCCCGCGGGCACGACCCAGCCCGCGGGCACGACCCAGCCCGGTGCCACTCCCGGCATCCAGCCGGCGACGCCCGCGATCGCAGGCGCACCCGGGGCGTCCACGGCGGCCGTTGCCGAGCGCCGCCTGGTCTCGGTCCTCTTCGCCGACCTGGTCGGCTTCACGACCCTGGCCGAGCATCGCGACGCGGAGGAGGTGCGCGAGCTCCTGTCCCGCTACTTCGACCGTGCTCGCGGCATCGTCGAGGGCCACGGCGGAACGATCGAGAAGTTCATCGGGGATGCCGTCATGGCCGTCTGGGGCACCCCGACGAGCCACGAGGACGACGCCGAGCGAGCCGTGCGCGCCGCCCTGGAGCTGGTGGCCGCCGTGCGCGGCCTCGGGCCGTCCGTCGAGGCGCGAGCGGGCGTCCTGACCGGCGAGGCTGCCGTCACCATCGGGGCCGTCGGCGAGGGCATGGTCGCGGGCGACATGGTCAACACGGCGAGCCGCCTCCAGGCGGCAGCCCCGGCGGGCATCGTGCTCGTGGGCGAGACGACGATGCATGCGGCCTCGCGGGCGATCGCCTTCGAGGAGGCCGGCGAGCACCTGCTGAAGGGCAAGGCGGCGCCGGTGGCGGCGTGGCGCGCCCTGCGCGTGGTGGCCGAGCGCGGCGGCCGCGGCCGCTCGGCATCGCTGGAGGCCCCGTTCGTCGGCCGCGACGACGAGCTCCGGCTCCTGAAGGACCTCTACCACGCCACGACGCGCGACCGGCGCGTCCGCCTCGTCTCGGTCACCGGTCAGGGCGGCATCGGCAAGAGCCGTCTCGCCTGGGAGTTCCTCAAGTACATCGACGGGCTCGTCGAGACCGTCTACTGGCACCAGGGCCGGTCCCCGTCGTACGGAAGCGGGATCACGTTCTGGGCCCTGGGCGAGATGGTCCGCGAGCGAGCCGGCCTGGCCGAAGTCGACGACGAGGCGACGACGAGGGCCCGGATCACGGAGACGGTGGCCGGCTGGGTGCCCGACGAGCGCGAGCGGCGCTGGATCGAGCAGTCGCTCCTCGCCCTCCTCGGCGTGGGCGATCCGCCGGCCGGCGGGCAGGACCAGCTCTTCTCGGCCTGGCGAACCCTGTTCGAGCGGATCGCCGCCGACGCGCCCGTCGTGATGGTCTTCGAGGATCTCCAGTGGGCCGACAGCGGGCTCCTGTCGTTCATCGACCACCTCGTGGAGTGGAGCCGCGGCGTCCCGATCTACATCGTGGCCCTGGCCCGGCCCGAGCTCCTGGAGACGCGGCCCGACTGGGGTGCGGGCAAGCGCAACTTCACGAGCCTGGCCCTGGAGCCGCTGACGGCCGCGGCGATGCACGAGCTCCTCGCCGGCCTGGTGCCCGGGCTCCCCGACGACGCCACGGCGCGCATCGTGGCGCGGGCGGACGGCGTGCCGCTCTACGCGGTCGAGATCGTCCGCATGCTGGTGGCACAGGGCTCGCTCGAGGCCGGGGACGGTGCCTACCGGCCGGTGGGCGATCTCGCGGACCTGGCCGTCCCCGATACGCTGCACTCGCTCATCGCGGCGCGCCTCGATGCGCTCGAACCGGCCGACCGCGCCATGATCCAGGCAGCCGCGGTGCTCGGCCACTCGTTCACCGTGGATGGGCTGGCCGCCGTCGCCGTGCTCGACGCCGAGGAGGTAGAGCGCCGGCTGCTCGTGCTGGCACGGCGCGAGCTCGTTGCCCGCGACATGGATCCGCGGTCCACCGAGCGCGGCCAGTTCGCGTTCGTGCAGTCACTCGTGCGCGAGGTCGCCTACTCGACGCTCGCCCGGCGCGACCGCAAGTCGCGACACCTTGCCGCCGCCCGCCACTTTGAGACGCTCGTGGACCAGGAGCTGGCGGGGGCGCTGGCGAGCCACTACCTGGCGGCCTACCACAACGCGACCGAGGGTCCCGAGGCGGATGCCCTTGCGGCGCAGGCGCGGATCGCGCTCCGGGCGGCCGGCGACCGCGCCGTCGCGCTGGGCGCGCAGGAGCAGGCGCTCGGGTTCTATCGCGACGCGCTGGACGTGACGAGCGAGCCGCCGGAACGAGCGGCCCTGCTGGAGCAGTCCGGCCTGGCCGCGTCGGCAGCCGGGCTGCACGAGGAAGCCGAGCGGCTGCTCGGCGAGGCGATCGACCTCCTGCGCGCTGCCGGCGACCGCAGCGCGGCGGCACGGGTCACGGGGCTCCTCGGCGACGCGATGTTCGGCCGGTATCGCCTCGACGCCGCCCTCGCCCTGGTCGAGCCGGCGGCGGCCGAGTTCGCCGACCTGGGCGACGATCCCGGGCTGGCGACGCTGCTGGGCCAGCTCGCCCGCTTCCAGATGCTGCGCCAGGTCGACTTCGGGGCGTCGATCGCGAACGCCGACCGGACCCTCGCGATCGCCGAGCGCCTCGACCGAGTCGATCTCGTCGCCGACACGCTCATCACGCGCGGCGTGGCCCTGGTGAGCATCGGCCGGGCCTACGAGGGGGTCGGCTGCCTGGAGGCGGGCCTGCGCCTGGCCCAGCAGCACGGGCTGCTGGCCACGGAGATCCGGGCCCGGATCAACATGGGTGGCCCGTTGACGGACCGCGATCCGCGGGCGGCCTTCGAAGTCTCGCGGGTCGGCCTGGAGCAGGTTCGGCGGTTCGGGCACCGGCAGGGCGTCTCGATGCTCATCGGCAACTCCAGCGTCGGCGCGATCGAGACCGGCGGCCTGGGGGTGGGCGCGGGCCGAGGTCAGCGCCGGGCCTCGACGAGGCGGCCACCGGCGAGGAGGAGCGGATCCTCCTCCTGGGCTTCCTCGTCCAGCTGCGGGTCGAGGGCGGCGAGGACGCGGACGCGGAGCTCGACGAGGCCGACGCCTGGCTCGCCGGCCCACGTCGCCGACGAGCCGTACCTCGAGTCGGGCATCGCGATGAACCGGCTGCCCGGGCCGAGCAACGCGGCGACCTGGCGACGGCGGCGGCGCGCTTCCTGGACGCCAGCCGCCTCGACCCGTACAACGCGGTCGCCACCTGCTGCGAGGCGGCCTCCTGGCGCTCCTCGCGCGCGACGCCGCGCGGGTCCGCGAGTCCGCCGACGCACTCCGGGGAACCGGATCGCACGCTGCGATCGCCCGCCTGACGCTCCGCGTCGCCGACGCGGGGATCCTCGCCCTCGACGGTCGGCCCGACGCCGCGCGGGGCGCCGCTGCTGGCCGCGTACGGCGAGCTGCGTGACCTGGGGGCCACGCGACGGCAGGCCCTCACGGGGCTCGTGATGGCGACGCTCGTCGGAGACCGCGACGCCGTGGTTCATGCCGCAATCGACGAGAGCCGGCACCTCTTCGAGCGGATGGGCGCCGGCTTCTGGCTCGCACGGATGGATGCCGCGACGGCGGACTCGCCGGGCCGCGTGTCGGCGCCGGCCGACGAACAGGCCCGAGCGGCCGACACCGCGGTCGCGGGCGCGGCCGACACCGCGGTCGCCGGCGCGGAGGTCTGAACTCGGCCGCTTCCCGCCCGCGACCTATGATCCCTCCATGATCGAGCCCGAGGTCCCCCCGACCGCCGCCCCGGCGATCCGCCTCACCGACCTGACCGAGTGCGGCGGCTGCGCAGCCAAGCTCGGCGCCGACCTCCTCGCCGAGGTGCTGGCCGGGCTCGGCGCGACGCCGGCGCCGCCCGAGCTGATCGCGGGACTCTCTCCGCCCGACGACGCGGCCGCCTACCGGCTCACCGACGACCTGGCTGTCATCGGAACGGTGGACTTCTTCCCGCCGCTCGTCGCCGACCCCGCGACATTCGGGGCGATCGCGGCGGCCAACGCCTGCTCCGACGTGTTCGCCATGGGCGGGCGCGTGCTGTTCGCTCTGTCGGTGGCAGCCTTCCCGGAGGAGCTGCCGGCGGACGTCATGGCGGCGATCGTCGGCGGGGCGGCCGAGGTGGTGCGCGAGGCCGGCGGAACCCTGGCCGGCGGGCACACGATCCGGGACCCGGAGCCGAAGTTCGGGCTGGCGGTCATCGGGGTGGCCCACCCGGACCGGCTGCTGCGCAAGGGCGGGGCCCGGCCGGGCGACACCCTGCTCCTCACCAAGCCGCTCGGGACCGGGCTGATCGTGTCGGGGGATCGCCAGGGGCGGACCTCCCGGGCAGACCTCGAGGCAGCAATCGCATCGATGCGCCGGCTCAACCGGGCGGCCGCGGAGGTGCTCGTCGAGGCCGGCGTCCGCGGCGCCACCGACGTCACCGGCTTCGGGCTCCTGGGGCACGGTATGGAGATGGCGCGGGCGTCGGGGGTGCGACTCGTCCTCGATGCGGCCTCGCTCCCGGCGCTGTCCGGCGCGCTTGGCCTGGCGGCGGCAGGCGTCGAGACCGGCGGCGCCGCCCCCAACCGGCGCTTCGTTGCGCCGGCGCTGACGGTCGGGGCCACGGTGGCGCCCGAGCTGGTCGTGCTCGCCCACGACCCCCAGACCTCGGGTGGGCTCCTGGCCGCCGTGCCGCCCGACGCGCTGCAGGCCGTGGAGGATGCGCTGCACGCAGCCGGCGTCACCTCGTGGCGCATCGGCCGGGTCGAGGCCGCCAGGGTGCCGGGCACTTCGCTCGAGTGAGGTGACGCTCGCTCATGTGGGCGTCACTGGCTAAGAGCCTGTGAATGAACTCGACCCGACGTTCGGGCCATTGCGCGAGACGCGAACCGGACTGACACTCGTTATATGACGCCGACGCCAAGCGAACCCCTGTTCTATCTGCGTGGGAATCTGACCTCATTCGCATGAGCAACGTCGATGACGCCTGAGTCACGGCGCCGGATGAGGATTGCGCACACGGCCCTGCTCGTCGTGTTGCTGGTCCCGTTCGTGTGGCTGCTGCTCGGTCTCGCCCCGTTCCAGCAACCCGACCCGCTGTGCAAGGAGTACGGGGGGTGCGACGCGATGTTCGGGATGGGCATCATCTACCAGGTGCTCTTTGCCTGTCTGCTCGTCGTCATCGGGCACTTCGGCCTGTCACGCGGTCAGCCGGGGACGCCGCGGCGTCTTCTCCTCGCTGCAACCGACCTCGCCTGGGTCGGCCTGGCGGGCTGGGGTCTCGTGGCGATGTCGGATCCGTGGGACGTCGCGTGGAAGGTCTACGCCGTCGCCGTCGTCATTGCCGGCCTGGCCGCGGCGCTCAGCGCGGCGCTTGGCTCGAGGACCCTCCCTCAGAGCCTGTGAATGAGACTCCGACCGCGGGCCGGAGGGTCTCGGGTCTGACGACGTCTGGCCTGCACTTCACTGTCGCCGCTCCTCCGCCGATCGAGCACCTTCATTCACAGGCCCTATGACGACATCCGCGTGGTGACGCGATCAGGCGCGCCGTGAGCGCCGACGCCGACGGGGACCCGGTGGCCCAACCACGGGCGTCGGGACTGCCGCGTCATCGGGATGCAGCGTGCCCGCCTGTAGATGCGAGTTCACGGCGTTCGCCCTGCCGATCCCCTCGAACAGTGCGTCATGGCGACCGCGCCGGCCGGAGAACCGACGAGCGCCGACCCGGAAGAAGCCGATGATGAGAACAAACGGGGCGACACCCGCAAGGACCACGACCGCAAGGATCAGCACGCTGGCTGCGGCCCCGATCAGGTCGATCTCCACGCCCTTCTCCCGCAGTGACTGCCGGTCGTGCTGAGAGTCTCCCTTGATGGCGCGGGCACCGCAAGGTGCTGAAGGTCATCGTGACGGTCGGCTGCGGCCCAGCCGTGTCAAGCGCGTCGCCCTGATAGGTGGAGCAGGGCGGGCCGGCTACCGGCCCCGAGTCAGATGTTATTGGCGCACTCTGGTCCACCACAGCGGGCTGTGCTCGGGCCTGCGGAGGAGCTCCGAACGGCTCGATCCGCGTTCGCTGTGCGTCCGGCTCAAGGTCGCCATACCCCTAGCCATCGTCGCGAAGGAGTGCATGGCGCCTTCAGGACCTTCGGGCACTTGCCAGCTCAGCCCCGACGGCCCATGATCAAGCAGCCTGCCCCCGTCTAGGGAGAGCTCACGCCGATGTGTGGTCACCCCCCCGACCGGATCACATTCGCCCCGCCTGAGCATTGACGATGCCAGCCGCGATCAGCCGGCACGCCCGCAGACCGCCGACCGCGATGTCGCGCCGCAATCCCCCCGCATCGAGAGCATGGGCGCTCGCGCAAGGCGCTGTGCTGATCGCCTTGGCTGCGTTGCTCGGCGCGTGCATCGTCGAGCGGGAGATGGGAGCCAGCCTCGAGAACGACCTTGGCGAGCCGGTCGACATCGTGTACCTCGTGGACCCGGAGGTCATCGTCGGCCACCTGGGAACAGACGACAGCACCACGGCCAGCCGCGACAACCAGGACACCTTCGACGACGTCGACTTCGGCATGGAGCGGGCTCCCCGCTGGTGCACCGAGGCCGACACCGTGGCCCGCGCACCCGACGGTCGAGTCCTCGCCCGTATCCCGCCGCCCTTGTGCGACGACAGCTTCACGAACCTCTCCGCCGCACGCGGGATCGTCAACGACACCTCGAGCGACGTGACGGTTCACCAGGTCGTTGACGGCCGCGAGGAGCTCCTGGCCAGGCTTCCGCCCGGCGACGTGTCAGGCCAGGTCTTCCACCGGGTGGCGATTGGCAAGTACAAGACCCGCTGCACGGACGGCGACATCGTGGTGCGTGACGACGCCGGCATGGAACTCGGACGGCTCCCCAGCCCGATCTGCAACTTTGGCGCCGTGTTCGTTCGCAGCATGCCGGTCGCTGCAAGGCTCGGTCAGGCCGTCGAGATCCGCAACGGGGAGGGCAGTCTCCTGGGCACGGTGACCGTGCTCGACGTGCAGCGGTACACGGAGGTGGGCACCTTCACCATCGACCCCGGGGCCATCGACCCCGAGAGAAGGGGTCTCGTCTGGATCGCGGCACGGGTACGCTACACGGCCGTCGCGCCGTTCATCTACGACGAGGTCGACTGGGATGTCAGGGACGAGAAGGCGGACTGGTACGACGCGGACGGCATCACACCCGACCTCCAGCACCTCGGGGGAACGCTGGCCGCTGGCCAGGCGGTCGAGGGCTGGGTCCCATTCGAGGTCCCGGCCGGCGTAAGGCGGCTGTGGGCCTTCTACACCTCGGGCCGAGAGAAGAGCCGCGTGGTCTTCTTTGTCAACATCTACCAAGCGGACGTCCCCGCACCGTAGAACGGCGAGGCGTCGAGGCAAGGCCTGCCGCATCCACCTACTCGAGGTCAGCATTCGGCCGGCACGCAGGTCGGATCCGGGGGGAACCGGCCGACCGGCAACCGAGTGTCGTTGGCGCACGCTGGCACAGACGAGCGTCACATCGTCTGGCCACAGGCCTTGAGCGGTGCCCCGTCCTTCTGATGGAGGCCGACCGGGACGACCTGTCCTGACAGTTGGACGGGAGGACCGGTCCTGTCGGTGATCGATGCCATAATCCCGCCGGAGAAGCTGCTCGACGACCAGCCGTTCTGACGCGCGAGTGTGGCCACCCCGCCCCTACACTCCGCTCCGTGGAGCGCCAGACGGAACGCCTGATCCTGACCGCTCGCGCACGTGGCGCGCAAGCGGACGAATTGCATGCTCGATTCGTCACCGGATGCGGCCGGCGACCTGGCCTCCAGCTGCGCCGAACCGACGATGTCGTCAGCATCTCGATCGACCCGCGCTGGATTGAGGCGATCGGCCCACGCCTCGAGGCCGTCGCGGGTGAACTCGACATCGAGCTACGAATAGACCAGCTCGACGCGGCGCTGCCGAGCGCGGACCTCGACGGGCGTCCGTCGCGAGTCTGGGCGGCCATCGGCAACGCCGCCGATGAGATCAGCGTCCTGCGGGAGCGAGGCGAGGAGCCCCCGTTCGGACTGCTTCGCCATGTCGCGGTCGAGGAGCAGTCGGGCGACCGCATCGCCGTCGACGCGCGTCGGTGCATCGTCGAACCGGTCGGCGGCCCGGCGCCGGACGCCTCTCCCACCAAGTACGACGACGCTGGTTGGCACGCCGACGAGGCCGTCGAAGCCGGCGAGGCACCGGAGCAGGGCTTCGTCCACATCGGCCTCTTGCTGACATGGCTCGGTCGGCGCAACCTCCTGAGCCGTGAGCTGCCGCGGCGCATCCGGGTGATGCTCGAGACTGGCCCGCTCGATGTCGGACGCCTCGTGTCGGCGACCGATGGCAAGTTGCTGTCGATCTTCCTGACGTCCGATGGCGAAGCGTTCTGCGATGCCCGTTACGACACCTACCTGCGGGCGTTCGAGGAGGCCGTGCGCGACGCGCCTCCCTTCTCCGTCCGTCTCGATGAGACGTGGCTCGCCCGCGTGACTCCGCGCATCGACCAGCTGTGGGAGGACTGGGACACCGCGGGCCGCCCACCGGCCGAGCCGAACCCCGCCCCCATCGACGTCCCGCACAACCTCGCCGCCGGCCTCATCGAGACGATCGCGGACCTCGCCGCCCTCGCGGCCGGTCCGGAGGCTGATGTCTCGTCCCAGCCGGAGGCGGTGCGGAAGCGGCGGCTCATCGATGCGCTTGCGTCACGTCGCGCATCGATCCGGCTGCACGCGATCGGCGAGCTCCGGTCGTGGCGGCCAGACCCAGAGGTCGTGGCGGCGCTGGTCCCGATGCTTCGGGTTGACGATCCCGACGCGAGGCTGCTGGCTGCGGCAGGGATCGCCACGCAAGGCGATCTCGCGGCGCTTGGGGAGCTGGTGGCGCTGGTCGAGCGCGAGGCGTCCGGAGGCAGTCCGGCCGCAATGCTGGTCGCCCTCACGGCGGCCCTCGCGCTGGCTTCGCGCAGGGACGCGTCCGCGGCCGACGAAGTGCGAGAGAAGGCGCGGCGCTGGCGAGGCCCTTCGCCCGCTCAACGCGACTCGTTCGACCTGGAGCTCGACCAGATCCTCGGGGCCTCACGCCCTTCACGCGTTCAACATGTGTTTGGTCGCGGCGCGCCCTACTTATCCCAAGCAGATGAGACAGGGGTTCCCGAGCGCGATCATTCCTTCACAGGTCCTTCGCCCCGCGTGTAATTGACGCACGCTGGCGCACCAGTCTGTCGTCTAGCATGGCCACCATGCCTCGCAGCGCCCTCATGCCGCTGGAACGTGATGCCAAGTCGGAGGCCGTCCAGTCACGGGCACGCGCGTGGCGGATCGCGTTTGTCACCCTCGCCATCGCGTTCGTCGGCGGCCAGCTCCTCGACTTCGCGACCGCCCAAGGCCTGTCCTCGACAGAGCCCAGGGGCTACTTCGCCGAGGGCAACCCACTGCTCGCACAGATCAGTGACCCCATCGGCCGCCAGTATCTCGGCTTCGCGCTGAAGGTCGCCGGGGTGATCTTCGTTCTCTGGGTCGCGAAGCTGCAGCGCCGCCGCGCCATCGGTGCGGCACTCCTCCTTCTCGGAACCCTGGCGGGGCTCTTCGGAGCCTGGACGAACCTGAACCCGTGGTGGTAGGGCAGATCGAGCCTCTCGAAGGTCCCTTGTCCCGCCGGCTGTCTGGCGTCGCGAGTTCAGCAAGAACCGGGTGTCATTGACGCACGCCGGCTCACGTGGGCGTCAGGTACCCTCGCGGAGAGGATCCCGCGCATGGAGGAGGAGCGTCGTGGAGCACGACGATGCGATACGGATGCTGAAGGCGATAGCGACAGCATTCGATGAGCACGACCTGGATGAGATCCTCCCCCATTTCGCCGACGACGCGGTCTTCGAGGGGCCGCGGGGGCCGGACCCGTGGGGCCAGCGCTACGTCGGGCAAGAGGCGATCCGCGACGCCTTCGCTGCCCGCTTCTCTGGGATCCCAGACATCCGTTACAAGGGGGATGAGCACTTCGTCGATGGCGACCGCGGTGCGTCCGAGTGGACCCTGTCCGGTACGACGACCGCGGGACAGCGGATCGAAGTCCGAGGTTGCGACCTGTGGACCTTCCGGGAGGGCAAGGTCGTGAAGAAGGACTCGCACTGGAAGATCCGGACGACAGGCTAGCTCGGCACCCACGGCTGACAGTACCGGACGCCCAGGCTCACGAGCGTGGTCTCGACGGGACGCCGACATCGTGCGCAGAATGCGGCGATGTCCGGTCGAAGGAAGGTTCTTGTCGCGATTGCCGCAGCGGGTCTGATCGTCCTCGGATCCGTCGCGCTCTGGGTGCTGCCCCTGTTCACGGGTCCGGCGCTGCCCGCGGGCGCCACTCGCCTGCAGATCGCCACCCAGGGCCCGAGCCTGTCCCTCGGCTGCGCGACCGCCCTGCTCGCGCCGGTTCGCGTAGCGACCTCCGGCGACGAGCTCGTCCTCGTCTCCGTCGCGTCGGGCGACACGGTGAGGGTGGTCTGGCCCAGCGGATTCGCCGCCTGGCGGGTCGACGGCCGCTCCGTGGTGGCGGACCCGTGGGGCAACATCGTCGGCAGGGATGGGGACGTGCTCGACAGCCTCGGGGGTGGCGTCGGCGTGGACGACGCCTTCCACATCTGCCCGTTCGGGATCGTGACCCGGGGCTGACGCACGCGGGTTCGGATGACACTTCCGCACGCTCGCGCACGCCGACGTCGTCTCGCCGACTTTGGCGACTTGGGCGATCATGTGCGCGAGTCCCCCACCGCCAGGTGGGGCCCGTCCCCGCATCTGCACGTCCAGCGATGAGAGGAGCATGAGGATGACCGAGTCGTCTGCAGCGCCGGTGCGCCGATGGCGATACGGGATGCATCCGCGCGCGGTGGGAATGCAGATCCGCTCCGTGGGGCGTGTCGATCTCCCGCTCGGGGAGGCACTCCGCCTGGAGATGGTGAGCCCCGACCCAGGTGGCGAAGACATCGTCCACCTCCAGTACTACATCTCCACGGACGCCGGCCCCTGGGCGCTATGGCTCTCCTGCGCACGAGAGGATCTCGCCGGACGCGAGGTAGCCCTCGAGGAGATCACTCCTCCGTTCGCGGGGGACTGAGACCGCCCCGGCTCCGCACCGGGCGCTCCGCTCTCATGCCACCGTCTGCCCGGCCAGCCGTCGCCGGCGACTCCGGCCCGGGCGAGGGCCTGCGGTCAGGCTGCCTGCCATGACCGACACGCTGCGGGTGATCCTCGAGATCGGCAAGAAGCGCAGGGTCGTTGCGGGTGCGATGGACTGGCCCGGCCTCGATCGCTGGGGGACGTCGGAGGACGACGCACTCGCCAGGCTGTCGACGTACCACGCGAGGTACGCGGGCGTCGCCGAACGGGCCGGCATGGGGATCGCCTTCGCGCGGGCGCGCGAGGTCGAGGTGGTCGAACGCGTCCCCGGATCGAGCTCGACGGACTTCTGGGGCTTCGCTCATGTGCCGTCGCAGATCGAGGCTGAGGCCCTGTCGTCGGCCGACCTGGAACGGCGGCTCGATCTCCTGCGCGCCTGCTGGGCCTACTTCGACGACGCCGCGGCACGCGTCTCCCGCGAGCTCCGCCCCGGACCTCGCAGCGCTGGGCGCAGTCGCGACCAGATCATCCGCCACGTGTATGCCAACGAACCCGAGCAGTGGTCCCGCAAGGTCGAGGTCCGCACGCCGCTCCACGACGTCCTCGCCCCGGACGGCCTCGCGACGCATCGGCGGGCATACCTCGATGCCATCCGCGCCTACAACGCCGAAGGCAGGCCGGCGCGGACCTGGCCGATCCAGTTCCTGGTCCGCCGGACCGCCCAGCACGTCATGGATCATGCGTGGGAGCTGGAGGACCGGGACCTCGGGGTGCCGTCCGCGCCGTAGGCCCGGTCCCCGCAGCGACAAGGCCACACGACAGGCGCATCCCGCTGACCTGTCACCGGGGCCCTCGGGCCAACGCCGCGACCCTCCGCTCGGCTCGCGGGATGGGACAGCGACCAGGAGCCGTGAGGGCTGCAAGACTCGCCCGTATCTATTCCGACGAGGATGGTGCAGACTCCGACGACGGCAGGGGGGCACGGAACTGGGGGGTTCCAGCAGCGCAGCGTCCCATCACGGTCGCCTCGACCGCTGCGCTGGGCCAATGGCGAGACCGACCCGCCTTTCCATAGGCAGGAGCTCACGCATGGCTGAATCCGCGCTCTTCATCGGCTGGGGCGATGTCCGCACGGGCCGCAACGCCGTGGCGAACACGGTGTTCGCAGAGGCCCTCGCGTACTGGCCGACGCTCCAGGCGGCCGGCGAGATCGAGAGCTTCGAGACCGTCCTCCTGCGGGCGCACGGCGGCGACCTGGTCGGCTTCTTCCTGTTGCGCGGCGATCCCGAGCGGCTGGGACGGCTCAGCATGGCGCCCGAGTTCGTACGCCTCATCCAGCGTGCGAACTTCGTCGTCGAGGGGCTGGGCGTCGTCCCTGCCGACCTCGACGCCGGGGCCATTCGACGAGTCGGGGATGCCACCCAGGCGATCGCCGACCTGGTCTGACGCGGGGGGCGACGATGGTCGCCCCACCTCATCGCGAGAACCCACAGGGGGGAAGCACCATGGATCACGCGGCTACGGCGCGACGCCTGTACGACCTGATCAATGCCGGCGACATCGAGGGGTTCGCCCGGCATCTGGCCGACGACTTCGTGGAGCACGAGGAGACGCCCGGCCTTGCGCCGACGAAGGACGGGGTCGAGGCGTTCTTCCGGATGCAGCTCGCAGCGTTCCCGGACCTGCGCATGGACGTGGAGGACGTCTTCTCGAGCGGGGACAAGGCGGTCGCACGCGTGCGGTTCAGCGGGACCAACCGGGGCGGGTTCATGGGCATGTCGGCAACCGGGAAGAGCGTCGACGTGCAGCTCATCGACATGTTCCGCTTCGACGACGACGGCCTCGTGCGCGAGCACTGGGGGGTCCTCGATGCCCTGGCGATGATGCAGCAGCTCGGCGTCGTGCCGGACGGGCCCTCCCGCCTAGACCGGCTGGCGGTCACCGACCCGGGCCAACCCTGGAGCGACGCGCCGGCGTACCTCGTGGCTCAAGGCGCCGCCGTTGTCGTCGGGGGCGTCGCGGATGTCCAAATCACCCTTGCGAGCCAGGTGCCGGAGGGCCACGCTGTCCGCCGGGAGGTACGAGATGACCGACTGGCGAGACCGGCTGCACGGCGACCCGCTTCCCTGGCTCCTCGAGGAGTCGAACCCGGCCGTCCGACACCTCGCCCTTCGCCACCTGCTCGGCCGCGACGACGACGACCCGGACGTGCGGACCGCGCGCGCGGCCGCCCTGCGGGCGGATCCGATCGCGGCGATCCTGGCCGCCCAGGACCCGGCGGGCTGGTGGGTCGAAGCCGGGCGCCGGGTACAGCCCGAAGTACACCGGCACCGTCTGGCAGCTCATCTTCCTCGACCAGCTCGGCGCCGATCCTGGCGAGCCCCGCGGATCCGCGCCGCCTGCGAGTACGTCCTCGACCACAGCCAGGCCAGGACGGGCGGCTTCGGCTGCTCGGGCGTCGCCCGCGAGGCGCCGCCGCCGCCGAGCACCGTGATCCACTGCCTGAACGGCAACCTGCTGCGGGCCCTCATCGGCTTCGGCCGGCTCGACGACGAGCGGGTCCAGCGGGCGATCGCCTGGCAGGCGGCCGCGACGACCGGCGAGGGCGAGCCGCACTGGACCGCCGTGACCCCGGGCCCGGGCTTCCGCTGCGGCGCGAACGAGGGGCTCCCGTGCGGCTGGGGGGCGGTGAAGGCGCTCCTCGCCCTCGCTCGCATCCCGCCGGAGCGCCGGTCGCCGGCGGTGGCGCGGGCGATCGAGGCCTCCGTCGGCTTCCTCCTCTCGCGCGACCCGGCGGTCGCCGACTACCCGATGGGCTTCGGCAACACGAGGCCGAGCGGCTCGTGGTTCCGGCTTGGCTTCCCGTCCGGGTACGTCGCCGACGTGCTGCAGGTGCTCGAGGCGCTCGTCGAGGCGGGCGCCGGCGCGGATCCTCGGCTTGCCCATGCGGTCGAATGGTTGCTCGCGCAGCAGGACGAGCAGGGCCGCTGGGCGAACCGCTACGCCTACGCCGGGAAGATGTGGGTCGACATCGACACGCCCGGTGCGCCCAGCCGCTGGGTGACGCTCCGAGCCTGCCGCGTGCTGCGGGCCGTCGCCTGACGCGCGCAACGCGGACTCTGCGATCCCGCTCTCATCTCCTGCCAGACGAGCAGGTGATGCTCCTAATGTCGTGCTCGCGGCGCCGGGGACCTCGGGGCCTGGTCTACCGGGAGCCGATGACCCGGACTAGTGTGGCGCCCGATGCACCACTCGGCAGGACGTTGTCGCGCGGCGCGGTCCCTGTCGCGTCCTCCGGCCAGCCGACGTCGCGCAAGGTGCGCCACGCGCACGTCTGTCAGGGAGCTGGGCCGGCGACCGCCTTCCCTGCTCCGTCCGTCGCCACTACACTCGGCGGACGCGGGCGGCACGAACACCGCCCCGCACCGGAGGTCAGCGCATGGCGAAGGGCTACGTCCGGCTCACGCAGCCGCTCGTCCGCGACGGCGACCGCGCGACCGGCGTCCTCCGCCCGGCGACCTGGGACGAGGCCATGGATCGTGCGGCCGGCGGGTTCCGGCAGGCGATCCACCGCCACGGCCCCACGGCCTACGGCTGCTTCTCCTGCTCGAAGGCGACCAACGAGGTCAACTTCGCGGCCCAGAAGCTGGCCCGGGCGGTCGTCGGCAGCAACAACATCGACAGCTGCAACAGGACCTGACACGCCCCGTCGGTCGCCGGTCTGGCGACCATCTTCGGTGCCGGGGGCGGCACCAGCTCCTACCGCGAGGTGGAGGAGACGGACCTCATCGTCCTGTGGGGCTCGAACGCGCGCGAGACCCACCCGATCTTCTTCCACCATGTCCTGCGCGGCGTCCACAACGGCGCCCGCCTGTACGCCGTCGACCCGCGCCGGACCAGCTCCGCGCAATGGGCCGACGCCTGGCTGGGCCTCGACGTCGGCAGCGACATCGCCCTCGCCAACGCCGTCGGGCGCGAGATCATCGCGGCCGGCCTGGCGAACGACGAGTTCATCCGCCGCGCGACGACGGGCTTCGACGAGTACCGGGCCCGCGTCGACTCCTACACGCTGGAGTACGCCGAGCGCGAGACCGGCGTCCCGGCCGCCCGGATCCGCGACCTCGCCCACGCCTACGCCACGGCCCCGCGGGCGATGATCTGCTGGACCCTGGGGATCACCGAGCACCACAACGCCGTCGACAACGTCATCTCGCTGATCTCCCTCGCGCTCCTGACGGGCCACGTCGGTCGCTGGGGCTCCGGCCTCAACCCGCTGCGCGGCCAGAACAACGTCCAGGGCGGCGGCGACATGGGCGCCCTCCCCGACCGCCTGCCCGGCTTCCAGCACGTGGAGAACGACCCGCTCCGGGCCCGCTTCGACGCGGCCTGGGGCGTGACCGTCCCGCCGAAGCGGGGCTGGAACCTGACCGGCATGTTCCACGCCATGGAGCAGGGCGAGCTGACCGCCCTGTACGTGATCGGCGAGAACCCGGTCCAGTCAGAGGCGGACCAGGCCAAGGCCATCGCCGCCCTCTCCGGCCTCGAGCACCTCGTGGTCCAGGACATCTTCCTGACGCGGACGGCACAGCTGGCCGACGTCGTCCTGCCCGCGGCGGCCGCCTGGGCCGAGACCGAGGGGACGGTGACGAACTCCGAGCGGCGCGTCCAGCGGGTGCGCGCGGCGCTGCAGCCGCCCGGTGAGGCACGCGACGACCTGGCGATCATCTTCGACCTGGCGAAGCGCCTGGGCGCCGACTGGGGCGAGCCGTCCGCGGAGGCGGTCTGGGACGAGGTGCGGGCGCTCTCCCCGGTCCACGCCGGCATGAGCTACGCCCGCCTCGACGCCGAGGGCGGGCTCCAGTGGCCCTGCTACGACGAGCAGCACCCCGGCGAGCTGTTCCTCCACTCGCGACTCTGGGAGGACCCGGTGCCGGGGAGCCGGGCGCCGTTCGTCCCGGTCGACCACGACCCGCCCGTCGACCGTCTCGACGCCGACTTCCCGATCCGCCTGACCACCGGCCGGCGCCTGGAGTCGTACAACACCGGCGTCCAGACCGCCGGCTATCGCTCCCCGCTGCGGCGCGGCGAGTCGCTCGACCTTGCGCCCGGAGGACGCCGCGCGGCTGCGCCTGGTCGACGGCGAGCGAGTGCGGGTCGTCTCCCGGCGCGGCGCGGTGGAGGCGCCGGTCCGCGTCGACGAGGGCCTTCGGCCGGGCCTCGCCTTCATGACCCTCCACTTCCAGGACGAGGTCGCCACGAACCTCCTGACGATCGACGCCACCGACCCGAAGTCCGGCACGGCCGAGTTCAAGGCGACCGCCATCCGGGTCGAGAAGCTGCGGCGCGCGGCCGCCCCGGACGCATCGCACGAGGACCGCCCGCGTCGGGCCTTGACACCCACGGGGACGGCGCGCAGTCTCCCGCGACTGGGGCGGCGTCCAGCCGCCCGGAGGGAGGAACACGATGGGCTTCTACATGATCCGCGCGTCCTACACCCAGCAGGGGATCCAGGGGGTGCTCAAGGAGGGCGGGACGGCCCGCGCTCGCGCCGTGGAGGCCGTCGTCGCCAGCGTCGGCGGCACCGTGGTCTGCCAGTTCTGGGCGTTCGGGGCCGACGACTACGTGGCCATCGCCGAGCTGCCCGACAACATCGCGGCCGCGAGCGTCGCCGCGACCGTCGGCGCGAGCGGCGCGGTGGCCGTCTCGACGACCGTCCTGCTCACCGCTGCCGAGATCGACGAGGCCGTCCGCCGCCACCCGTCCTACCGGGCGCCGGCGCCTGACCCCGCCAGGGCGGCCGCGACTACCCCGCGGCCGCCCGAGGCCACTCGCCGTCTGCCCTCGTCGCGGGCAACCCGTCAGTCGCTAGACTCCACCGATGGACCTGGTCACCCTGGCCCCGCGCGCGTCCCCCGAGGAGCGGGCCGCGGTGGACGGCGTCCTCGGCCCCGCCACCACCCGCTGGGAAGGCGGCGACCGCGACGTCCCGTCCGACGACCGGTTCGCGCTGGGGGGACATGCGGCGCGCGACCGGCGCCACCTCCTCCTGCCGGTCTTCCACGCCATCCAGGCCCGCGTCGGCTGGATCAGCCAGCCCGCCCTGGAGTACGCCTGCCGGCGTCTCACGATCCCCCCCGCCGAGGCGTACGGTGTCGCCGCCTTCTACCAGATGTTCTCGACGATCCCGCGGCCCCCGGTCGTGGCCCACGTCTGCGAGGACCTCGCCTGCCGGCTGGCCGGAGCGGAGCGGGTCATCGACGGACCTGGAGCGGACGCTCGGGCCGGCCGGAGAGCCGGCGCTGGACGGCGAGGCGACGTGGATCCCGACGCCGTGCCTGGGCCGCTGCGAGCGCGGCCCGACGGCGCTCTTCACGGTCGCCGGCCTCGTGCCCGAGACGATCGCCGCCGCGCCGGTCGACGCGGCGGCGATCGTCGAGGAGCTGGAGCGCTCGGTCGCCGGACGCGCGCTGGTCCCGCCGCCGATCCCGATCGAGCTCGACGAGGAGCACCTGGCCAACGTCCGCCGCTCGATCCCCCAGGCCGGGCGAGCCGGGCGCTCCGGATCCTGGCGCCGCGCCGGGGTCACCGACCCGCGCAGCCTCGACGACTACCTCGCCACCGGCGGCTACCGCGGGCTGCGGCGCGCCCTCGAGATCGGGCCGGCGGCGGTGATCGAGGAGGTGACCGCGTCGCGGCTCCTGGGCCGCGGAGGGGCCGCCTTCCCCACCGGCCGCAAGTGGGCCGCCGTCGCCGCCCAGCCGGCCACGCCCCACTACACCGTCTGCAACGCCGACGAGTCCGAGCCCGGCACCTTCAAGGACCGCGTCCTGATGGAGGAGGACCCGTTCGCGATCGTCGAGGCGATGACGATCGAGGGGTTCGCGACCGGCAGCGCGCGGGGCTTCCTCTACCTGCGCGCCGAGTACCCGCTCTCGGCCGACCGGATGGCCAACGCCCTCGCCGTCGCCCGCGACGCCGGCTACCTCGGCGACGACATCCTGGGCTCGGGCTTCTCGTTCGACATCGAGGTCCGGCGCGGCGCCGGGGCCTACGTCTGCGGCGAGGAGACCGCGCTCTTCAACTCGATCGAGGGGCGCCGCGGCGAGCCGCGCAACAAGCCGCCGTTCCCGGTCGAGGTCGGGCTCTTCGGCAAGCCGACCGCCGTCAACAACATCGAGACGCTCGTCAACATCCCGCTCGATCGTGGCCGACGGCGGGGCCGCGTTCGCCGCGATCGGCACCGAGGGCAGCACCGGCCCGAAGCTCTTCTGCCTCTCGGGCGCGGTCGAGCGGCCGGGCGTCTACGAGCTCGACTTCGGGGCGACGCTCGGCGAGCTCCTGGCGCTGCCGGCGGCGTGGCCGGCGGGCGAGCGCTCACGGCGGTCCTCCTCGGCGGTGCCGCGGGCGTGTTCGTCGGGCCCGGACGCCCTCGATCTGCCGCTCACCTTCGAGGGCACGCGGGCCGCCGGCGCGACGCTCGGCTCGGGCGTCGTGATGGTCTTCGACGAGACCGCCGACCTCCGGAGCGCCCTCGTGCGGATCGCCGCCTTCTTCCGCGACGAGTCGTGCGGGCAGTGCGTCCCGTGCCGGATCGGGACCGTGCGCCAGGAGGAGCTGCTGGCGCGGCTTGCGGCCGGCCGGCCGCGCGGGACGCTCGCGGACGAGCTGGCCCTCCTCGCCGACCTGGGCCGGGGGATGCGCGACGCCAGCATCTGCGGGCTCGGCCAGACGGCCTCGGCGGCGATCGAGTCGGCGCTGCGGGCGGGCCTGGTCGACTTCGGCGAGCGCCGGGAGCCCGGCATGGCGGCAGCGGGAGGCCGTGCGTGAGCGCCGAGGTCGAGCGCATCTTCTACGAGCCGCCGGCGCGGCCGTCGCGGATCCCGGAGCCGCCGCCTGCCGCCGCGCCGCCCATGGTCGAGATCACGCTCGACGGACGGACCGTCGCCGCGCCTGGCGGGTCCACGATCCTCGACGCCTGCCGTGCCGAGGGGATCGAGGTCCCGACCCTCTGCTTCCTCGAGAGCCTCACCCCGGTCAACGTCTGCCGCGTCTGCGTCGTCGAGGTGACCGGCAGCCGGGTGCTCGTGCCGGCATGCTCCCGGCGGGTGGAGCCCGGGATGGAGGTCCAGACCGGCTCCGAGCGCGTCCGGCACAGCCGCCGGATGGTGCTGGAGCTGCTCGGATCGTCGGTCGACCTGTCGCTCGCGCCCGGGCGTCGCCGGGATGATGGCCGAGTACGGGGCGGACCCGGCCCGGTTCGGGCCGCTCGGCGCCTCCCGTCGACGCCGGGATTCGCGACGCTCGCGAGCCCGGGCGCCACGACCCGACGTCGGGGGCCGCCGCGGAGACCGTCGCCCAGCCGGTGAAGGTCGACAACGACCTCTACGTGCGCGACTACTCGCGCTGCATCCTCTGCTACAAGTGCGTCGAGGCCTGCGGCACCGACGCCCAGAACACCTTCGCCATCGCGGTCGCCGGGCGCGGCTTCGACGCCCGCATCTCGACCGAGTACGACGCGCCGCTCACCTCGTCGGCCTGCGTCTACTGCGGCAACTGCATCGGCGTCTGCCCGACGGGCGCCCTGATGTTCCGCTCGGAGCACGAGATGCGGGCCGCCGGCACCTGGGACGAGGCGGCCCAGGTCGCGACCGACACGATCTGCCCGTACTGCGGCGTCGGCTGCACGCTGACCCTCCACGTCCAGGACAACTCGGTCGTGAAGGTGACCTCGCCCGATGGACTCGTCGGTGACCGAGGGCCACCTCTGCATCAAGGGCCGCTTCGGCTTCCAGTTCGTGCAGGAGCGCCCGCCGAGGTAGGCGCGGGCGGGGCGGGCCCTCAGGCGTCGAGCAGGCGGCGTGCCGAGGCCACGATCCGGTCGACCTCGCGGTCGAGCGCCTCGTCGAGCGGCGGCGCAGCGTGGCTCGCGAGGATCTCCTCGACGCGGGCCTGGGCGCGATCGCCCATGGTCTGGGCCCCGCCGGCGCTACCACTTGTCGTACGGCTCACGCGTCCATCGGGCGCTCGGCAGGAACAGCTCGCGACGGAAGTGCGTGACGGTGTGGCGCTCCGCCAGGAAGTCGCCCGACGAGCCGACGGCGGCGATCACGTCGTACGCGAGGGTGTCGTCGTCGACCTCGAACCCCCGCGCGATCCGCTTCACGAAGCCGAGCGCCTCGTCGTCGACCACCAGCCAGTCGAGCCCGGCGCCGTGGTCGGCGCCGACGATGCCGCCGTGGCCGAACTGGTCCGCGCCCCCGATGATCGCCAGGAGGAGCGAGGCCGCCTTCTCGAGCCCGGCCTGGGCGTCGAGCCGCTTGGCGTCGGTGAGGTTCGCGTTCACGTACACGGGGAAGCCGTACGTCCTGGCCGATCTGGGCCATCGCGAGCGCCATGAGGCCCTGCTCCGGGGAGCCGAACGAGCAGGTCGCGGTGCGAGGGTCCATGACGTGGGGGATCCCGCCGTACATCATCGGGTGGCCAGGCGCGAAGGCCTGCACGATCGCGATCCCGGCCAGGATCTCCGCGTTCTCCTGCGCCAGCGTGCCGGCCAGCGTCGCCGGCCCGGTCCCTGATGCCATGACCATCGGGCCGACGCTGACCGGCTGGCCGCGCTCGATGAACGGGATCATCACGTCGAGGCCGGTCTCGGGGAAGCGCAACGGGCTGATCGGCTCGAGGAACGTCTCGACCATCGGGCGTTCACGCAGCGCGGCAGCTCCGCCGGCGACCGCCTCGTAGATCTCGAGCACGAACTCGGTGCTCGCGCGGCTCACCGGCCAGGTCCGGGTCGGCTTGCCGGTTCCGCGGACCAGCTCGGCCGTCGCGACCACGTCCCGGACCGGGGCGGGCACGTCGAGAGGGACCGCCATGGCCCCGACCACGGTCACGTTGGGCAGGGCATCGCCGAGGGTGATGGCCGCCCGCGCGTCGGCCAGGGTCGGATCGCGCCGCTGCCCGGTCCGCGCCTCGAACCAGGCGAACTGTCCCGGGGTGGACATGAGGTTGCCTTCGCCGTACCCGTAGCGGGCGACCCGCTCGGGAGCGCGGCCGTGCAGCACGTACGTGCTTGCCCGCCGCGGCGACCGCATCGAGCACGACCCGCTCCGGCAGGCGGGCGATCGCGCGCGCCCGGTCGACCTCCGCGCCGGCGCGTCCGAGGCGCTCCAGCGCCTCCGCGTGGGGGACGTGGACACCGACGTCGGCGAGGATCCGCAGCGACGTGCCCTGGATCCGCTCGACCTCGGCAGGGTCGAGGAGGGTGATGCGCGGTCGAGCCATTGGTCGCTCCTTGCTCAGTTGGCGGGGATCGGCGACGGCTGCCCGATCAGGCGCCGGAGGCCGTCGTTCGAGGCTCGAGCCGCGGCCACGGGATCGCTCGCGTCCTCGTCCTCCACGGTGCGAAAGCCGGCATCCCGGGTCGCCGCGAGGGCCGCCGGGAGATCGCTGGCCACGAGGTCGCGGAGGGTCCAGAGCTGGAGGCCGATCTCGAGATCGCGGCCCGCCGCGTCGTTCATGGGCACCGCTCGCCCCGCCATCACTGCCGAAGGTTGTGGCGGAGATGGACCGGCTCGCCCGACTCGCCGGCGCCGAGGTCGAGGTCCCCGAAGGTGCTGCTGACCGCCTGCGCAGCCCCGGTCGCGGCCGCCTCGCGCGCCCGGATCACCACCTCCAGCACGTGATAGGCGTGCTCGGGCCGGATCGCCGGCCGTGTCCCCTCGCGGATGCATTCGACGACGTGCCGGAGCCCGTCGGTCCAGAGCCAGGCGGGATCGAGGTCCTTGTAGTGCCGCCAGGCCCCGACCGGCTGCGTCCAGAGGTCGTAGCCCTGGGGCGCCCAGTCGTCACCGAGGAGCTGGACGGTGCCCTCCGCCCCGTAGACCTCGATCGCCGGCGACCGCGTCTGCTGCATGGTGAAGCCGGCCGTGACGGACGAGAGCACGCCGTCCCCGTGGTCGAGGAGGAGCTGGGCATTGTCCTCGGCCTCGACGGTCGCGACGGAGCCGCCCGCCGTCCGCCTGGGGATCGCGATCCCGGTCATCGCGGCGACGCGGCGAACCGGTCCCAGGAGCCCCGTCAGGGCGGTGATGTTGTACATGGAGATGTCGAAGAGAGCGCCCCCGGAGGCCGAGTAGAACCACTCGTCCCAGTCGGGGCCGGCCCACCCGTAGCGGGCGCGCGCCGCGTACGGGCGGCCGAGCGCGCCCCCGCGGACGAGCCGCCAGATGGCCTGGTAGGTCGGGCTCAGGACGATGTGGGGCGCGCAGACGAGGATCCGGTCGTGCTCGCGGGCGAGGGCCAGCAGCTCCCTCCCGACGTCGAGGTCGGTCGCCATCGGCTTCTCGACCAGCACGTGCTTGCCGGCCCTCAGCGCCGGATGCGGCGAGCGACCCGTGGGCGGCGATCGAGGTGAGGACGAGGACGAGGTCCACGGCCTCGGCGCCGATGACCTCGCCGGGATCGGTGGTGAACGCGGGGATCCGGAAGCGCTCCCGCACCATCGAGCGGCGGGTCGGGTCGAGGTCGCAGGCGATCACGACCTCGGCCTCGCCGCGGCCGCGGAGGCGCTCGAGCTGCGCCATGTACGGACCCTGCATGACGCTTCCGCAGCCGATGATGCCGACCCGGACGGGGTCGCTGGCCATGGTCACTCCCGGGGTTGGGAGCCGGGCCGATCGCAGGAGCGATCGGCCCGGCTCGCGGGGACTACTGGGCGTTGGCGATCGCCTCGTCGAACGTCTTCTGCAGGAAGGGCATGAACGCATCGAGTGTCGTGCCGCCCGCGAGCAGCTTCTGCATCTCGCTGCCCTCCCGGTCGGGGAACTCGTAGGGGGCCATGTAGTTCAGCCAGCCGACCGGCGTCTGGTTCTTGGCGACCTCGAGCTGGTCGGCCACCCAGCCCGGCTGCCCGGTCACCTGGCTGAAGTCGATCTTGTGGAGCGGGACGCGGCCTTCGTTGGCGAACATCAGCCCGACCTCGGGGCTGAGCATCCAGTCCATCAGGGCGACGGCATGATCCTTGTGCTTGGATTCCTTCGGGAGGATCAGGATCTGGCCCGGGTCGGAGATGTACAGGTGCTCCGAGCTGCTCGCGTCGAGGGCCGGCCAGTTCATGAAGCCGACCTCGAAGGCCGGGTTCGCCGCCTGGATCGACGCGTTGAGGTTGGTGCCGTTGGCAATGGCGAAGATCGTGCCGTCGACGAACCCCTTCGAGAGATCGTCTGCGGGGAGGGCCGCATAGTCGTCGTTGAAGTACCCGGCGGTGTTCCACGCGAGCAGGCGCTCGGTGCCCTTGCGGACCTCCTCGCCGCCCCATGGCGTGCCGGTCTTCCAGGTCATGGTGCCGTCGGTGAAAGCCTTCCAGTCGCCGGCGGAGAGGTAGTCGAGAGCGAGGCCGAGCCAGTAGTAGTCGACGCCGTACTTGTCGGCGCTGCCCATGAAGAACGGCGTGTAGCCCGCCGCCTTGACCTTGCCGAGGAGCGCCTCGAGCTCGTCGAGGGTGGTGGGGACGGTGCCGCCGACCTTGGCGAGGATGTCCTTGTTGTAGAAGATGCCGCGCTGGGCAGCGAACAGCGGGATGCCGTAGGTCTCGCCGCCGTAGAGCGGGTTGTAGAACGTGATGACACCCGGCTGCAGCCGGTCCTCCCACCCGTACTTCGCGACGAGCGGAGCCAGCGGGTCGAGCTGGCCCGCCTTCACGAAGTTGGGCGTGTTGGGTGCCGTCGGGTCGCCGAAGGCGAGGTCGGGCGGGTTGCCGGCAGCGAGGGCAGCGGGCATCGCCTTGCTGTAATCCTCGTAGCTGTAGTACGACAGCTCGACGTCGACGCCGGGGTTGGCATCCTCGAACGCCTTCACGGCGGCCTCGACGACCGAGGTGTCCTGCTCGTACTGGACCCACCAGAACGACACGGTGGCGGGCGCGAGGGTGGGGACGGCCGACGGGGTGGCAGCCGCCTCGCTCGCGGCAGGCGCCGGGGTGGCGCTCGGGGCCGCCGAGGGCGACGGGGACGCCTGGCCCGAACACGCCGCGACCGCGACGGTCAGGATGAAGGCTCCAACGATCCCTGGAGCCCGCCTGGACTTGGACACGTGCAGTCCTCCTCTGGGATGTTCGACGGGACGCCTGGGACGCGTGGTTGGCTCACGAGCTTGACCGGCGGCTGCCTCCTGCGTGGTGGGGTGACGGGATCACTTGAGGGCTCCGGCGAGATTCGCCCGCAGGGCCTCGCGATGGAACACGATGTAGAGGATCAGCGACGGGATGAGGGCGATGACCGCCGCGGCGGCGAGCGCCGTGTAGTTGGACTCGTGGCGGCCGACGAAGATGCTCAGGCCCAGGGGGATGGTCCGGAGGTGCGTGTTCTGCACCATCACGAGCGCCACCAGGTACTGGTTCCAGCTCCAGATGAGCTCGAGCACCGCCAGCGCCACGAGGGCCGGACGGGCAAGGGGCATGGCCACGTGGAAGTACTGGTTCCAGAGGCCGGCGCCGTCGATCTCCGCCGCGTCGAAGAAGTCCTGCGGCAGCTCGGCAATGAACGTCCGCAACAGCAGGATCCCGAAGGGCAGCCCGAGCGCAACCTGGGGCAGGATCATCGAGAGGTAGCTGTCGAGCAGGCCGACCGCCCTGAACGAGTAGAACAGGGGGATCATCAGGACCTCGAAGGGCAGCACGAGCCCGATGGTGAGCAGGAAGGGCAGGACGCGCGTTCCGCGCAGCCGCAGCCGCCCCAGGGCGAAGCCGCCGAGCGACGACAGGATCACCGTGCCGAGCACGACGCCCCCACTGACGATCAGGCTGTTGACCATCAGCGTCGCCATGCCCGCCTCGGTCCAGGCCTTGGCGAAGTTCGCGAACGTCCACTCGGTCGGAGGGCCGGTCGGGTTGACGATCAGCTCGCCCTGGGTCTTGAACGCCGTGAACAGGATGATGACCAACGGGTAGAGGACCGCCAGCGCGATGGCCCCCAGCGAGGCGAACCTGGCGAGCCCGCCCCATCGGCCGCGCCTCACGGCCTCGCCTCCCGGCGGGCGCGTCCCGCGGCGACCACGCTGGCCAGCGTGACGATCACCGCCAGCAGGATCAGGGCCATCGCCGCGCCCCGCCCCACGTCCCGTGCAGCGAACATGCTGGAGTAGATCCCGATCGACAGCACCTGCGTCGCGTCGCCGGGGCCGCCGGCCGTCGTCAGGTAGATGAGATCGAAGATCTGGAACGACCAGATCGTGCTCACGACGAGGACCGTCCCGATGGCCGGTCGGATTCCGGGCAGAAGGACGTGGCGCACCTCGGAGAGGAACGAGGCCCCGTCCACCTTGGCGGCATCGAACAGCTCCTCGTCGATGGACCGGATGGCCGTCTCGAAGATGAGCATGCTGAAGCCGAACGTCACCCAGGCATAGGCGATGAAGACCGCGATCAGGGCCACGTCGGCGTCAGCCAGCCACAGCGGAGGGTTCTCCACGCCGAGGCCCCCGAGCACCGTGTTCACCGGTCCCTCCGGGGCGTAGATCCAGCGCCAGATGATGGCGACGATGGCCGACGCCACGATCTGGGGCGTGAAGTAGACGATGCGGAACACCCCGCGTCCCCGGACGGTCGAGCGCGACAGGAGGATCGCCAGCAGGAGGCCGACCGCTGGCGGGACGATCGCCGAGGCGACGGACCACTTGAGGTTGTTCTGGATCGCGATCCAGAACCGGTCGTCGGCGAGCACCCGGGCGAAGTTGTTCAGGCCCACGAAGGTCGCGGATCCCAGCCCGTCCCACTTCTGCGTCGACAGCCAGGCGAGGAAGACGGTCGGCCACGCTACGCATGCGATCATCAGGACGAGCGGCGGCAGGAGGAACAGCCACGCTCGCCGGGTGCCGTAGCGGGACTTCCAGAGCCTGGACGTCGCGCCGCGGGCGTGGATGGCGGCAGTCACCGCGCCAGCCCTGCCGCAGTCGGGATCCGGTGCGGAAACGTGGTGGTCAGGGTCCGCGTTGTCCCGTCTCGGCCTGCCTCCGCGGCCAGGAGCATCACCTCCAGGACGTGGAGCGCCAGCTCGGCCGGCACTGCCAGGGGAGCGCCGTCGACCAGGTGCTCCACGAGGTGCCGCAGCCCGGCGGCGTACTTCCAGCCAGGGTCGGCCTCCGGCACGAGCTCCCAGGCCCCGACGTCGTTCCGCCACAGGTCGTACCCGGCAGGCTCCCAGTCGGCCCCCAGCATCTGGACGGTCCCCTCGCTGCCGAACAGCTCGAAGGCGGGGGTCCGCAGGCTGGCCATCGTGAACCCCGTCGTCAGGACGCCCAGCGTGCCGCCCCCGAAGTCGAGCGCCACCTGGAAGCTGTCCGCGAGGGTCGGCCGCATCGGCTCGCCGTCCACGACGCGCTCCGGCGCGGCGATGCCGCTGACGGCCGTCACGCGTCGGACCGGGCCGACCAGGTTGACCATGCGCCGTCAGGCTGTAGACGCCGAGGTCGAACAGCGGTCCGCCCCCCGGCCCCTCGTAGAACCAGCGGCCCCAGGACGGCCCGGGGGTGCCGGTCACGGCGCGCACGCTCAGGATGCGGCCGATCGTCCCGGCATCGAGGAGCGCGGCGATTCGGCGGTGCGTCACGCTGAGCGTCACGAACGGTGCGCAGACGAGCCGGCGATCGGCTGCCCGCGCCGCGGCCACCACTCGCTGCGCCGACTCCAGGTCGAGCGCCATGGGCTTCTCGACCAGCACGTGCTTGCCGGCCTCCAGGGCCGCCGTTGCGAGCTCCGCGTGGCCTGCCGGCGGAGTCAGGACCATCACGACGTCGACGTCGGGCGCCGCCACGACATCCTCGGGCCGGGCCGTGAAGCGCTCGACCGCAAAGCCGGCGCGGACGACGGCCTCCACCTCGCGGCGGACGTCGCACGCGACGACAAGCCGGACCGTGCCCGCCGCGATGAGGTCCTCGATCTCGGGCCGGTACGGCCCGAACAGCACGCTGCCGCAGCCGATGACACCGATGCGAACGGGCGAAGCCGGCGAGGTCACCGGGCGCGGAGAGCCGGTCGGCGCTGACAGGGCGAGGCGGGAGTGAGCACGCGCGTGAGCCTTCCGCTTGACCGTGAGCGTGGCGTGCAGTCGCAGGCCGTCCACAGGCTACGCGGCTGCAACTGTCCCGTCAACACCAATGCAGTACAAACGCGATACCAACAGCCTTCGTACCGCGCGGGCGCCCCGATCGCCCGGTCGTCGGTCGGCGGCCGTTCGGAACGCGGCCCGCCCGGCTTCGATGCCTCCGCCCGTTGCCGTCCGGCGACAAGTACGATATACATACAAATACGGGCCGACTCGGCCCCCGGCGCGCAGCAAGCCGCGTCAACGGGAGAACCGATGCGACGTTCCACGGGCTCGACCGCAGGGGGGACCACGAAGCCGTCGACGCGACGTCGAGACGCCCGTCCCGCCGGATCACGTGGCGCAAGCGTCACGCTGCGGGATCCCCTGGGCTCGGCCGACCAGCCGCTCTACGAGCAGGCCCATGCCGCCCTCGCGGAGATGGTCGAGGCGGGGACCTACCGGCCGGGCTCCCGCCTCCCGTCGGAGCGCATGCTGGGCGAGGCGCTCGGAGTGAGCCGGCTCACGCTCCGGCGAGCACTGGAGTCGCTCGTCGCAGCCGGCGTGCTGCAGCGCCGCTCGTCGCGCGGCTGGTTCGTTGCGAGCGGACCTGTCACGGGCGCAACGAACGAGCTGCTGAGCTTCGCCAGGATGGCCCTCGCGCGGGGACTCGTGCCGTCGTCGCGCGTGCTCGAGCAGGTGGTCCGCCCGGCGACGCTCGAGGAAGCGGACATCCTCCGCGTCGCGCCGGGCGCGCCGGTCCACGACATCGAGCGCCTGCGCATGCTCGACGGCATCCCCATCTCCGTGGAGCGATCGCGGATCCCGGTGGCGCGCGCCCCCTGGCTCGCCGACCTCGACCTCCGGACCGCGTCGCTCTACGCGTCGCTGGAGGAGCGGGGGCTCATCCCGACCAGCGCGGACTACACGATCGGGGTGCTGGACGCCGACGAGCGCCTGGCCGCGCTGCTCGACGTGCCCGCCGGCAAGGGCCTGCTCCTGGCGACGGGCGTCACGCGCGACCAGCTCGGAAAGGCGTTCGAGCTCGCATGGGCTGCCTACCGGGCGGACCGCTACCGGATCCAGGCGACGCTGGCCCGGGGGCCATCGGGGCGCACGACGACATGACGACGAGCTTCGACGCGGACGTGCTCGCCCAGGGCGACGTGCTGGGCCGGCTCCTCGCATCGTGGGAGGACCGGCGCGCGACCGTGGCCGCGGTGCGGGAGGCAGCCCGGCCCGATGCGCCGGTGATCCTGACCGGCATGGGCGCCTCGCTCGCCGCGGTCTCGATCGCCGAGCCCGTGCTCCGGGCGGCCGGCCGGCAGGTGGGGCTCGTGGATGCCGGCGAGCTCGGCCTCTTCGGTGCCGAGGCGCTGACGCCCGGCACGCTCGTGCTGATGGCCAGCCAGACCGGCCGGAGCCGCGAGACAGTTGCCACCGCGGCGGCGCTGCGCCGCCGTGGCAGCACCGTGATCGCGCTCGTCAACGACCTGGCCGGCCCGCTGGCCGGCATCGTCGACGCGGTGATCTCGATCGAGGCTGGCCCGGAGGACGCGAACGCCTGCAAGACGTTCACGGCGACCCAGCTGCTCGCCCTGCTGGTGGCCGGCGAGCTGGTTGGACCTCGCGGCCCGGCGATCGTCATGGACCGGGTGCCGTCCGCGGTCGACCGGATGAGCACGATCGAGAGCCTGGTTGAAGTGCCGCTCCGCCAGCTCGAAGACTGCCGGTACGTCGCGTTGCTCGCCCACGGGCCGGCGATGTCGACGGCGCGCTATGGCGCGCTGCTGGCCAAGGAGATGCTGGCGATCCCCGGCGAGGCCGCCACCGTCTCCGAGTTCCGCCACGGGCCAGTCGAGCTCGTGGCACACCGCATCGGGTCCATCGTGCTGGCGGCCAGCGGCGCGGGTCGCCAGATCTCGCTCGAGCTGGCCAGCAGCATCGCCCAGCGCGGCGCCCCCGTCTGGCTCCTCGCAGCTGCCGGCCCGGACCTGCCGGACACGCCCGGCGTGACCGTCACGGATCTCGGCAGCCTCGATCAGCTCGAGCTGCCGATCGTGGCCGCCGTGGCGATGCAGCGGTTCTTTGCCGCGTTCGCCGTCAGGCTCGGACGGACCCCGGGCGTCTTCACCGCCTTCGACCCGCTCGTTGACACGGGTCGCGAGGAGGCACGCTCACCCGCCGTCCCGCGAGCGCGACCGTCACGTGGTCACCGTTGAGGGGGGCTTCGAGGCCACCCTGGCGGGGTGAGGCTGCATCTCCCGGCCTGGGGCGTGGTCAGCCGAGGGCGATCCGCTCCTCGCCGGCGTAGACGTTGAAGCCTCCGTCGCGGACGAACCCGATGAGGGTCTGGCCGAGACGCTCGGCGGCCGAGACAGCGAGATCGGTCGGCGCGGAGACGGCCGCGACGATCGGGATCCCGGCCACCGCCGCCTTCTGCACGATCTCGAAGCTGACCCGGCCGGAGACCGCCAGGATGCGATCGTGGAGCGGCAGCTCCCCGGCCAGCGCGGCCGCGCCGATCAGCTTGTCGAGGGCGTTGTGGCGGCCGACGTCCTCGCGAACGGCGAGGAGCGTCCCGGAGGGGTCGAAGAGCCCCGAGGCGTGGAGCCCGCCGGTCTGCTCGAAGACCACCTGGCCGGCACGAAGGCGCTCCGGCAGCGCCGCGACGACGGCCGCCTCGACCCGCGGTCCGGGCGGCAGCGGGGCGCAGCGGATCGCGACGTCGTCCAGCGAGGCCTTGCCGCAGATCCCGCAGGAGGCCGAGGCGACGAAGGCTCGGGCCGGGACGGCGGCGGGGTCGAACCGGCGGCCGATCCGCACGACCAGCTCGTTCTCGGGCGTGGCGACGCCCGCCGGGTCCCCCTCCTCCACGGCGACCCCGACGAGGTCGGCCGGCGCGAGCAGGCCCTCGCTGACCAGGAATCCGACCGCCAGCTCGCCGTCGTGGCCCGGGGTCCGCATCGTGACGGCGACGTCCACGGGCGCCTGTCCCGGCCCCGCGACGCGGATCGCCATCGGCTCCTCGCCCGCCAGCCGGTCCGGCCGTCGCCGGGCCGCGCCGGCGCGCACGACGAGGACCTCGCGGAGGGTGGTCGTGCGGTCGTCCGGCTGGAGCGGGAGCGGGCGCGAGCGGGCCATGGTGCGGCGCAGTCTAGCGGAGGCCAGACGAGATCCCGGTCTGGCCGCCTCCGGACGCGAGCGGCGTCGCCGACGACGGAGCCGTCAGTCGGGATTGCCCTCGGCCGCCTTCGCGAGCCGCGCCAGGAGCGCCTTCAGCTCGTTGATCGTCTCCGTGTCGTCCTCCGACGCGAGCAGGTGGCGCAGCGCGACGCGGACGAGGTCGAGCTCGGCGCGGCTGAACGAGAGCTGGACCGGTTGGTCGGGGTCGTGGGCGGTCATCGCGGGCCTCCAGGGGGAGGGGTGATCCGACGTGCGGAGCGTGCGCCCGGCCGGGCCGTGCCGCCAGAGTCCGACGGCCCGTGCCGGCCGTCGCGTGGCCGAGGGGCGTCGCGGCTACCCGCGGCGCAGGAAGAGCGCCTCCGCATGCGGGCGGAGGCAGTGCGTGGAGCTCATCGCGTGCTCGTAGCCGCCCGAGTTGAGGATCGCCACGATGTCACCCTCGGCGACCGGGGCCATCGGGTAGTCCTCGGCGAAGACGTCGCCCGCCTCGTTGATGTGGCCGGCCACCGTGACGACCCGCGACCGCGCGGCGGCGGGATCGAGGACGGGCACGATCTCCTGGGCGTACTTGTAGATGAAGTACGAGCAGGTCACGTTCCATCCAAGGTCCAGCCCGACGAACGTCGTGGCGCCGCGATCCTCCACCGCCACGACCTCGCCGAGGAGGATGGCCGTGTCCTTGGCCAGGTGGTCGCCGGGCTCGCAGGCGACCGTCAGCCCGAGCGGGCCCGCGTGCCGGGCGAGCACGGCAGCATAGGCGTCCAGGTCGACCGGCGGCTCGCTCTCCCGGGCCGGGACGCCGAGGCCGCCACCCACGTTGAGCTCCTCGAGCGGGCAGCCGGCGTCCAGGAGCCGCCCGGCGAGCGCCGCGGCGCCCGCGAGCGCGATCTCGAACGAGGCCAGCCCGTCGGCCAGCCAGCCGGATCCGGCGTGGAAATGGAGCGTCGTGACCGCCAGGTCATGGCGCCGCGCGACGGCCAGCGCCTCGTCGAGCCGATCGTGCCAGATCCCGAACTTCGTCGGCCGGTCGCCCGCGTACTCCAGCTTCTCGTTGTAGCCGGCGCCCGCACCGGGGTTGACCCGCAGCCCGATCGCCCGGCCCGGGGCCCGGCGCCCGAACCGCTCGACCTGCGTCACGGCGTCGAGGTTCACGTGGATCGGTCCGGCGGCCAGCAGGGCGTCGAGATCGCGCTCCGAGACGTTCGTCCCGGTGAAGCTGATCTCGTCGGGGAGCCAGCCCATCTCGAGGGCGCGGGCCACCTCGCCCGGCGAGCAGGCGTCGATCCCCACGCTTCCGGGACCGCCGGGAGTCCCCAGGTCCCGCAGGACGGCCAGGAACTCCGGCATCGGGTTGGCCTTCATGGCGAAGCGCAGGCGATGCGAGACGCCGGCCCCGTCGAGGGCGGCCAGAAAGCGGGTCGCGTTCTCGGCGACGCGATCCAGGTCGTACACGAAGAGCGGCGTGCCGTGCGTGCGGGCGAGCGCCTCGGCGTCGCGGCCCGCGACGAGGAGGCGCCCGTCCGGCGCCTCGAGCCCCGGGCGCTCCCACCAGGGGCGAGCTTCGGTGTCGGCGGCGCGGGTGGCGGTCATTGCGGGAGGGTACGGGAAAACGAAACGGCCCCGGGTCGAACCGGGGCCGTTGCCGTGTGAGGCGCCTCGCGCCGGCGCGTCAGGCGCGCCGGAGGGCGAAGCAGTCGCTGCAGTAGACGGGCTTGCCGCTCGTCGGGCGGAACGGGACCTGGGCATCCTTGCCGCAGGAGGAGCACACCGCGGTGAACATCTCGCGGGGACCGCGGCTGCCGCCGCCGTAGCCGCCACCACCGCCGTAGCTGCCGCCGCCGTAGCCACCGGAGTCGCCGTAGCCACTGGATTCGCCGCGCGATGCCTTGCGGCTGGCCCGGCACGAGCCGCAACGGCGCGGCTCGCTGAACTGCCTGGTGGCGTAGAACTCCTGCTCCCGCGCGCTGAAGACAAACTCCTGGCCGCAGTCGGCGCAGGTGAGGACCTTGTCCGAATACAAGAAAGACCGCTCCTTGCTCTCGCCGGCTTCCGCGACCCTTGACCGTTGATCCTCGCGGGAGCCCGTGAGTTGGGGAGCGATCGTGTGCTGCCGAGCGTCTTGCCCCGCACGGCGCGGGGATGTACGCCCGAACAGTAGCCGATCGTTTTGGGCATGGGAAGAGGGTTTGGGCGGCGTGGCGGGCGCTACCGGGCGGTGTCGGGGCTCGTGAAGCCGTCGTGGCGTGGACGGCCGCATGCGCCGCAGCATGAGCCTCAGCCGAGGGCCGCGGCCCAGGCGGCGGCGGCCACGATCACCGTGGTCTGGATCGCGACGTGGTACGTGGCGGAGGCCCAGATCGACCCGGTCCGCCAGTTGAGCCACCCGAACACCAGGCCACCGCCCAGCGTCGAGAGCGCCTCGAGGTCGGGCTTCCCGATGTGGATCATCACGAACGGCACGAGGGCCACGACGACCCCGAACGGCCCGATCGCGCGCAGCAGCGCGAACAGGACGAAGCCGCGAAGCAGGAACTCGGTCGGGACGAGGTCCAGGACGTTCGTCAGGAGGACGTCGGGCAGCGTGGTCATCGACGGGGCGTACCACTCGCGGATCCCGGGAACCGCCGCGATGAGGACGATCGCCGGGACCGTGATGACCGTGGCGAGCCCGCCGAGCGCGACGGCACGCCGGGCGTCGCCGCGCCCCAGGCCGTAGCGCCGCGGGTCCTCGCGGAGGACGAGGAGGACGGCGAGGGGAACGAGCCCGAAGAGGACGACCCGCTCGAGCGCCTGGTTGCGCAGGCTCCGCGGATCGATCGGACCGAAGCGCGGCAGGACGTCGTAGTTCCTGTCGAGCATGAACAGGACGACGGCGAGCAGGAGGAAGCCGGTGGCGAGCGCCGGCACGCGGAGGCCGAGGAGATCCAGCTCGACGCGGTCGCGGCTGCCGGCCGGGTAGGCCGGCGGATCGCCCAGGAGCAGGTCATGGAGGCGCGTGCGAAGCGTCACGGCCAGACAGGCTACCAGCAGCGCGGGAGGGGCCGTTCGGCCCGCGGTGGCGGGGTGGAGCGGCGGATGCCATCGGATCGCGTCCCGGGCCAGAATGGGTCACCCCCGGAGGTGGCGGCATGACGGACGACGCGACGGTCGGAGGACGACCACCCCGTCTCGGGATCACGTTCGACGAGGCGGCGCTTCACGTGGAGCACCTCGGCTTCCTCGACGTCAACGGCACCGCCCCGCAGGCGCCCGGCGGGTCGAACCTCGTGGTGGCACTCCGGGACCGCCCGACCCTGGTCCACTTCGATCCCGAGCGGGTCGAGCACTGGGCGGCCGAGGCCGGCCGGGGGCGGCCGGCGGAGATCACCCGGAAGACCGACGTGCCGCTCGAGCGGCCGTTCTCGTGGGGCACGATCCGGGTGGTCGACCGGCTGGAGGTCTTCAACTCGTTCCTGACGTTCGGGGGCGTCGCCCGGGCGGTCGCCCGGGACCCGTCGACGACGCTCGTCGTCCTCTCGTCGCACGCGCCGATCCTGCGCTCGACGGGCCACAGCCAGGCGGTCGATCTGTCGACCGGCGAGGTCGGTGCGTTCTTCGCCCGGATGATGATCCCGATCGACTTCACGCCCGGCGCCGAGGCGCGCGTCGCGGCCGCGGATCCGATGGCGCTCTATGGCGCCTTCCACGTCTCGGTGGAGGCCCGCCTGGAGGCGTCCGAGGAGCTGCGGGAATCCCACCCCGGCTTCGCGGCGTGGTGCGGCCGCGAGCGCCGGCGGCTGGCGCAGGTGTTCGAGCGGGAGTGGGCGGCGGGCGAGGCGCTGGCTGCCGAGCTGGGGCTCGCCACGCCCTGAGGCGTCGCGACGGACGGGTCGGCTACAGCAGGCCGCGGCGCCGGAAGGCGACGAGCGTGACGACCAGGACGCCGATCATGATCGCCGTGAGGATCTCGAACCCTAACTCCGCTTCCGCGAACGGGACCTGCACGTTCATCCCCCACATGCTCGCGACGAACGTGAGGGGCAGGATCAGGACCGAGAAGATCGTCAGGACGCGCAGGACGTCGTTGCCCTTGTGGCCGATGACCGACTCGTTCGTCGACTCCAGCGACTCCACCTGCTCCTTGTAGTTCTCCAGGACGTCCCAGATCCGCTCCGAGGCGTCGGTGATATCGTCGAAGTAGAGGTCGAGGTCGGGGGCGCGGTAGCGCGAGACGGCGCGCTCCAGGTCCCGGTACACCACGCGCTGCGGCCGGACGATGCGCCGGAAGTTGATGATCTCCGACTTCGCCTGCGAAATGTCCCGGACGATCTCGCGGGACCGGCCGCCGAACAGCTCGTCCTCGATGTCCTCCAGCTTGCTGCCCATCTGGCGCAGCATCGGGAACCCGGCGTCGACCGCCTCGTCGACGATCCGGTACAGGAGGTAGCCGGAGCCGTAGGCGAAGAGCTCGCGCCGGGCCTCCTCGTTCTCGACGACCCGGTCGAAGAGGCGCGTCAGCTGGACGAACCGCTCGTTGGGGAGGGTGATCACGTAGTCGGGTCCGACGAAGAGGTCGAGCTCGACCGCCTTGAGCCGGCCCGTCGCCTTCTCGTAGCTCGGGAAGTAGAGGACGATGAAGAGGTAGTCGTCGTAGACGTCCACCTTGGGGCGCTGATTGCGCGAGACAAGGTCCTCGAAGGCAAGGGGGTGGAAGTCGAAGTGCTCGGCGAGCCACTCCCGCTCCGCCAGCCGCGGACGCTCGATGTGGATCCAGCGCAGACCGTTGTCCTCGACCGTCGCCACGGAGGGGGCCGGGGCCTCGCCGGGGGCCTCGAGGGGTGACCCGGGACGGCCGGCGCGCGACAGGCGCGGTCGGATCGCCCCGAGCCTTCCCCGGCGCTCCACCGGCGCCCCGTCGTCGACCGCCATCGTGCCTCGCCTTACGCTGCCGGGCAGAAGCCCGGTGGCAGTCTACTCGCGCGTGCCGCCCCGCGACTCCCGGCGCAGGCGACGAAGGGCGTGCGCGTCGCGGCGCTCCCGCACGTCAGTACACTGCCGGCACACGTCGGGAGGGGGCATGGCCGGATCGTCGTGGGAGAAGTCGCCGCCGGAGCTGGTGGCCGCCTTCGGGGCGCTCGTCGCCCGCAGGCCCGAGCTCACGGCACGGAAGATGTTCGGCTACCCCGCGGCGTTCGTCGGCGGGCACATGACCACCTGCCTGCACGAGCAGCGCTGGATCGTCCGTCTGCCGGGGGACGCGCGGGTCGAGCTGCTGGCGCTGCCCGGTGCCACTCTGTTCGAGCCGATGACCGGCCGCCCGATGAAGGAGTACGTCGTCCTGCCGCCGGCGATCGTGGGGGACCGGGAGGCCCTGGAGGGATGGGTCGACCGGGCCATCGCCTTCGTCCGGACGCTCCCCCCGAAGGGCTGACGCGTCGTGGCGTTGCCGGCCCCGGTTCGCCGTGGCCCCGTCCTCCTGGCCGTGGTCCTGGGATCGGGAATCGTCTTCCTCGATGGGACCATCGTCAACGTCGCCCTCGAGACGATCGGACAGGACCTGCCGGCGACGCTCGTCGGCACGCTCGAGGGCCTGACCTACGTCACGGGTGGCTACCTCGCCGTCCTCGCGGCGTTCCTGATCCCGGCCGGCGCCCTCTCCGACGCGTACGGCCGGCGGCGGGTCTTCGGGTTCGGCCTGCTGGCATTCGGTGCGACCTCGACCGCCTGCGGCCTGGCACCCACGATGGAGCTGTTGATCCTGTTCCGCCTGCTGCAGGGAGCGGCCGGGGCGTTCCTGGTCCCCGGCGCGCTCTCGATCATCACCGCCACGTTCGCGGGCGAGGAGCGGGGCCGGGCGATCGGGATCTGGGCGGCGGCGACGTCGGCCCTCACGACCCTGGGACCCCTCGTCGGCGGCCTCCTGGTCCAGACCATCTCCTGGCGCGCGGCGTTCCTCGTCAACCTGCCGCTCATCGTCGTGGCGGTCCTGGCCCTGCGGCGGGTCCCGGAATCGCGCGACGAGCAGGCCAGCGGGCGCGTCGACTGGCTGGGCGCGGTGGTCGCGATCGTGGCCGTCGGCGGCCTGGCGTTCGGGTTGACGCGCGGCCAGGAGCAGGACTGGCAGGACCCTGTGGCCTTCGCCGCCCTGGGGATCGGGGCCGTCGCCCTGGTGGCCTTCCCGATCCTGATGGCGGTCCGGCCGAACCCGCTGGTCCCGCTGGAGCTCTTCCGGCGCCGCAACTTCGCCGTCGTGAACCTGTCCACGCTCGTGATCTACGGGGCGCTGTACGTCTCCCTGACGTTCCAGAGCCTCTTCCTGCAGGGGACCATCGGGTACACGCCTCTTGCCGCCGGGGCGCTGGCGCTGCCGGCCGGGATCCTGCTCGCGGCGCTGTCGACCCCGGCCGGACGGCTGGCCGGGCGCTTCGGACCGCGTCCGTTCATGGTGGCGGGCCCGCTCCTGATGGCGGCCGGTCTCCTGTGGCTCTCGCGCATCCCGCCGACGAGCGCCCCGTGGGTCGCCACGCCCGGCGACCCCGCCAGCCTGGTCCCGCCCGTCGACTACCTGGTCGACGTGCTGCCGGGCAGCCTCCTCTTCGGCATCGGGCTCGCGCTCCTGGTGGCTCCGCTCACGACGGCACTGATGAGCTCCGTGCCGGTGCGGCGGGCCGGCCTCGGGTCGGCTATCAACAACGCGATCTCGCGGGTGGGGGCGCCGCTGGCGAGCGCGGCGCTCTTCATCGTGATCACGGCGACCTTCGTGCCGGCGATCGTCGCGGCGGTTCCCGGGTTCGACGGGTCCACGGCCGACGCGCTGGGGATCGTGCCGCTGGCGCCGCCGCCGCCCGGGACGCCGCCCGGGCTGGCGGCGGCGATCACGGCGGCCTCCACCGACGCGTTCCACCTGGCGATGCTGGCCGCGGCCGCGCTCCTGGTCGCCGGGGCCGTGATCAACCTCGTCGGGCTGGAACGGGGGCGGCCGGCCGAGGCGGCTCCCGCGGACGTGGCGGCGCTCGCGGGCTGAGGGCACCGGCGGCGTCCCGGTCGGCGATCCGACCCGCGCGAGCATGTGTCGGCTCGACTCCGCTTGGTCATCCAGCGAATGGCTGACGTCTACCCGGGAGCACCACGCGATGCGCGCGTGATGCGCCCACGGACATCACCCGGAAGGCCGCCGAATCCGAGCGAGCGGAGGGACGGGCGGTCGGCCCCGGGGCGCGGGGCGGGCGGCGGGCGGCGGTCCATGCCCACGGCCGACGCCGCACGGCAGCGTCAGCGCGGGAGCGGCAGCTCCTCGAGCGGCACGTCCCAGTGAGCCTCGAGGATCTCGAACCGGCGCTGCTCCTCCGCCCGGAAGGTCGCCTGGTCGGGGTAGAGGCGCGCCGCGATCTCCCGCTCGGAGTGAGCTTCCATGGCGGCCCAGTCGCGATATACGATCGTGACCATCAGGTCCCAGTCGGCGCGGCCGTCGCCGTGGAAGCGCGGGGCGTACATCCGGACATCGAGGAAGCGGCCCTCGGAGAGCTGCTCGCGAAGGATCGGCCAGTGGTTGCGCAGGAAGAGCTCGATGAACTCGCCGTGCGCGCCCCAGCGGGTCCGATAGAAGTAGTCGACCTGGACGGGGCCTGGGTTCACCTCGAGTGCCTCCTGCTGTGATGCCGGCCAACGGGCGTGCCTCGACGAGCGAGCGCGCCGGACGGGTCGCGCCCGGGCGTATCCTGCCCCCGGAGCCGATCGTCCGCAGGGAGGCAGCCCGGATGCACGTCACGCTCGTCCACGTCCGCGTCCTGCCGGGCCGCGTCGACGACTTCGTCGCGGCGACCAGGGCCAACCATCGGGCCTCGATCCTGGAGCCGGGAAACGTCCGCTTCGACGTCCTGCAGGCGCCCGACGACCCGACGCGCTTCATCCTCTACGAGGCGTACGCCGACGCCCACGCCGCGGGCGCCCACAAGGAGACGGCCCACTACTTCGCCTGGCGCGAGGCCGTGGCGCCGATGATGGCGGAGCCGCGCCGTGGCGATCCCTACGTGGGGCTCTTCCCGGAGGCCGGGTGACCAGGCCGGCCGCATGAGCGGGGGCTCCGCGATCCCGGGCGGAGCCGGCGACGCGAGTCCGGCGCCGATGTTCGCGGTGGCCCGGCTCCCCCGGCTCATCGTCGGTCCGGGACGGATCGCGGAGGTGCCGGCGATCGTCGCCGGCGTCGGGCGGCGCGTGCTCCTCGTCACCGGCTCTCGATCCTTCCCGGCGGGGCCCGCGTGGGCGCCCCTGACCCGCGACCTGGAGGAGGCCGGCCTGGCGTGGGAGCACCTTGCCGTCAACGGGGAGCCCGTCGCCGGCGCTGGTCGACGCGGCGGTGGCCGCCCGCCGTGCCGATCCGCCCGACGTCGTCGTCGGGATCGGCGGGGGGAGCGCCCTCGACGCCGCGAAGGCGATCGCGGGCCTCCTGCGAAGCGGCACGACGGCCCTCGACCATCTCGAGGGCGTCGGGCGCGGCATTCCGTACCCGGGGCCGGCGACCCCCTTCGTGGCCGTCCCGACGACGGCGGGGACCGGCAGCGAGGTCACCAGGAACGCGGTCCTCTCGGGACGCCTCCCGGGCGCGACGCCCGGCGTGCCGCCGTTCAAGAAGTCGTTCCGCGATGAGCGCCTCGTCGCGCAGGTCGCGGTCCTCGACCCCGATCTCCTGGCCGGCTGCCCCCCGGCCGTGATCGCCGGTGACGGCATGGACGCCGTGACGCAGCTCCTGGAGGCCTTCACCTCGACCGGCGCCTCGCCCTTCACCGACGCCATCGCGCGGGCGGGCCTCGAAGCGGCCGCCGGCGCCCTGCCGCGCTGGCACGCTGCCGCGGTCGGAGGGCTGCCCGCGGCCGCGAGCGCCTCCGCGCGCGCGGCGATGTCCTGGGCCGCGTGCTGCTCGGGGATCGCCCTGGCCAACGCCGGCCTCGGAGCGGTCCACGGGATGGTGGCGGCCCTCGGGGCCCGGTACCCGCTGCCGCACGGCATGGGCTGCGGGACCCTGCTCGCCGCGACGACGCGGGCCAACCTCGCCGCGCTGGCGGAGCGGACGCCGGGAGCGGCGGCCGAGCGGCGCTACGCGGAGGCCGGTCGCCTCCTTGCCGGCGACCCGACGCTCCCCGAGAGGGCCGCCCGAGAGGCACTCCTGGTGACACTCGACGCGTGGACCGTCCAGCTGGGCATGCCGAGGCTCGCCTTGTTCGGCGCCGCCCCCGGCGACCTCCCTGCGCTCGTGGCCGAGAGTCGGGGCAGCAGCATGCGGACGAACCCGATCGTGCTCACCGACGTGGAGCTCGCGGGCGTCCTCGCCGCCTGCCTGTGAGTGCGGCATGGCAGGCAGCACCGCTCCGACCGTGACGGACCGGACCCGGATGCGCGCCGCCCTGGCCCGGATGTCCGCACGCCACGGCCGGCTGGACGCCCTCGTCCGGCTCGTCGTCCGGCTCGGCTTCGCGATGGTGGGCTGGCGCCTCCGCCCGTCGGGCCTCGAGCTGCTCCCGCGTGATCGACACGGCCGGGTGGCCCCCTGCGTCGTGGCGGTCGCCCCGCACCGCGGCTGGGTCGACCCGTTCCTCCTGCTGCTTGCCTGGCCTTCCGACGCCCCGCGGCTGATCTGGTTCGGAGACGAGCGGACGATGGTCCGCTCGTGGTGGCGGCGACGCCTTCTCCCCCGGCTGGGGATGCTGCCGATCCCGCCGGCGGCGTCACCCGGCGCGGTCCGTGACCACCTGGCCGACGCCCGCACCGTGCTGGGGCGCGGCTGCTGCCTGGTGATCTTCCCGGAGAAGGGGCCCCCGAGCCCACCCGGTCGCACGCGGACGATCGCCGCGGGCGCCGCGTGGCTCGCCGCGGCAGGCGGGGTTCCCGTGGTCCCGATCGCCATCGGCGGCTTCCTGGAGACCGGCCTGGGCACGCGGTTCCGGCTTCGGGTCCTGGCGCCGCTGCCCGCCCCGTCCCTCCGGCCCGACACCGCCGCCGGGATGCGGGCCGCCCGCGACGCGACGAAGCTGCTGCACGACGCGCTGGCGCCGGCCGTCGCCGAGCTCGAGGCGTGGAGCGCTCGGGCCAACGGCTCGCGCCCCCTCCCCTGGCTGCGGCGCCTGTTCTGGTGAGGAGCGGCGGCGCGAATCAGCCGGGGCACCGCGGCGGCTCGCCCGTCGTTCGGATCATTGGTCCAGACCGGTACCGTGGGCCGTATCCTTCCCTCGAGAAGCCGGATCGCGTGAGGGAGCATCCATGACGGACGACGTCGAGGCGACACAGCCAGCCGCGGCAGGGACCGGGTCGCCGGCGATGCCCGCGGGCGAGCCCGCGGCGGAGCCCGAGCAGACCATGCCACAGGCCGCCCCGGCGGCCCAGCCGGCGGCCCGACCCGGGCCCGAGGCCACCGCCGCACCCTCCGGTGAACGCCGGGGTGGCGGCCCGCTCGGTGTGGCGCGGAGCCTCGCGATCGGGCTGGTCTTCATCCTCACCTGTCTCTGCCTCGTCCTCGCCACGACGACTTGGTGGCTGCACGACACCGTCCTCGACACCGACAACTTCGTCGCCCTCGCCGCACCGCTGGTCGAATCCGAGGACGTCCAGGGAGCGCTCGTCCAGGTCACCGTGACCCAGGTCAACGAGGCGCTCGACCTCGGCCCGATCGGGAGCTACGTGGTCGCGGGGATCGCCCGCGAGGTCTACTCCAGCGATGCCTTCGCCCAGGTCTGGGAGCGCGGGCTGCGGTTCGTTCACAAGCAGCTGCTCGCAGTCCTGCGCAACGACAGCAGCATCGCGCAGGTGGAGGACGGCAAGGTCGTCGTCAACCTCTTCCCGGTGATCGACGCCGTCCTGCAGCGCATCAACGGGCTGGACCTGGTGATCGCCGGCCGGCCGATCAGCGTGCCCACCCTGACCAACCCGGACGATCCGGCGGCCAGCCGGGCCGAGCTTTCGGCAGCCCTTGGGCGGGAGCTCAAGCCGACCTTCGGGGTGATCCCGGTGGCCGACTCGGCAAGGCTCGAGACGGCCCAGCGCTACGTGATGCTGTTCGACGCCTTCGTCGTCGTCCTGTTCGTGGTCGCCGCCCTGCTGGCGCTGCTGGCGATCGCCCTGGCCCGGCACCGCGTGCGGATGGTGGCCCTCCTCGGCATCGGCGGCCTGGCCGCCCTCCTCGCGGCGCGGCTCATCATCAACGCCGCGGCCGACGGCCTGGCCACGGCCGTGGTGGAGGCCGGCCCGGGGGCAATCATCGGGTCGAACGTCGTGGCCGAGATCGCCGCGTCGTACCGCGAGTTCGCCCGGATCGTCCTGCTGCTCACGCTGGTCGCGGCCGTGATCGCCACCACCGCGGAGTGGCTGGTGGCACGCCGCACCCCCGCCCAGCCAGGCACCGGCGGTCGGCGAAGCGCGGCCGACGGCTGGTTCCTGGCTCTCGCGGGGCTGTGCATCGCCCTCGCGGCGCTGCTCCTCGTCGGCCTCACCCTTGCGACCCTGGTGATCGTCGCCCTGGCCTACGCCGTCTGGATCGTGGTCATCCTCCGGTCGACGCGCGGGGCGACGGGGCCGGCAGCCGCGGCAGCCTAGCCGGCCAGGACGCCGCCGCGCCGGGACGCCGGGATCGATCGCGGGCGGGCCTCAGGGCCCGGTCTCGGGCACGTCGAGCGCGCCGGCCGTCGTGACCGGCGGCGAAGCCAGCCCCTCATCGCTGTAGGCGACGACGCGGAACCGGTAGCTGCCGCCGGCGATCACCCAGGCGGTCGCCGAGGTCGCGTCGCCGCCGGCGACGAGCGCCCAGCTGGCGCCGCCGTCGGACGACGCGGAGACCTCCGCGTAGCTCGTCCGGAGGCTCGAGTAGGACACCGTGACCTCGACGGGCTCGCCGGCTGACCACGCCCACGACTGCGTGACGGCGGCCGTCGGGGTGCCCGCGATCGACGGCAGCTGTGAGGCGGCGATGGCGAGGCCGGAGGTCGTCACGGCGGCCGTGGCGTGGCCGCTCGCGTCGACCGCCACCAGGCGGAACCAGTACGTGGCCCCCGGGGGAACCTCGGCGCTGATGGGGCTCCAGGAAGGATCCGCCCAGTCGACGACGACGGTCCACGGCCCGCCCGCACTCGGGCCGCGCCAGAGCTCGACGTGCTCGACCGCCGTCTCGTCGGTCGCCGCGAAGGCGGCCTCGATCCGGGGTGGGCTCTGCGCGTTCCAGGTCGTCGACACGAGGGTGACCGTCGGGCCGCTCGTGATCACGGGCGGAAGGTCGACCGGCACCGCGAGCGGGTCCGAGCTCGCCGGCGGGCTTGCCTGTTGGAGCTGGTCGTAGACGGTCACCCGAAACGTGTAGGTGTGGCCCTGGGCCACGGCCACCTCGGCATCCGTCGGCCCGCCGTCGGTCGTGGCCACCGCATACGGCGCGCCGTCCTGCGCGACCTCGACCCGCGAGCGCACGATCCCGTGGTCGTCGGTCGCATCCCAGCTGATGGAGACGCGGCTGGAGGTCCCGGTCGCGTACCAGACCTGGGCGACCGGCGTGGACGTGATCGTCGGTGGCGTGTCGGCCGGGCCGACGGGCACCACGAGCGGCGCCGAGACGCCCCACGCGCTCCACTGGCCCGCCTCGTCCTTCACCCGGACCCGGAACACGTACGTCGCGCCGGACGGCACCGTCAGCTCCGTCCCCTCCGCCGTCCCCGACCAGGCGGGCGTCCACGCGATCCCGTCGGGCGAGCGCTCGAGCTCCGCGAGCACCACCTGGCCCTCCTCGTCGCTCGCGGTCCAGGACAGGAGCACGGTCGTGACGGTGTCCGCGTTGTAGCCGATCGTCACGGCCGGCGTGGAGACGGTGGGCGGGAAGTCCCGGTCGAGCGAGATCGACCCGAACACCCGGGTGAAGCTGCGCCGGCCGGCGCTGTCGTAGGCCGTGGAGCGGAACGCGTACTCGTGACCCCGGTCGAGCTCCTGCGTCGTCGTCAGCCCGGTGCCGCTCAGGGTGACCCACGGCCCGTAGGCTCCGCCGTCGACCGAGCGCTCGAGCACGGTCTTCGCCAGGGTCGCGTCGGCCACCACGGACCAGCTGAGCTTCACCTGGCCCGTCGGGTCGCTGAGCGGACCGGGCAGGGCGGCGGCCGTGAAGCCGGTCAGGATCGGGTCGCTCGCCGTGTACCCGTTGAGGAACCTCGACCGGGCCACGTTCCAGTGCGTGGCAAGGTAGCTCCCGGCCTTCGGCTTCACGTTGAAGTAGTCGTCCTTGCGACAGTCCAGCCAGCTCTCGTCGCTCGCGCCCGGGCACAGCTTCTTCATCGTGGAGCGTGAGCCGCCGTCGTCGTAGCACATGACGTCGTACTCGTCGTAGCAGTGGCCGGCCCGGGTCGAATGCGGGGCGCTGTACTGGACCGCCCCGAGGTTGTGCATCAGCTCGTGGGCCTCGACCGAGTGCCACTGCTGGCTGGCGAGACCCCAGCACTGCCGGTCGATCCGCGACCAGGCGGCCGGGCCGTTCGGGTAGCCGTTGTTGCGGTTGGCCGACGAGGTCCGGTCGTCGGCGTAGACCGTCCCGATACCGCAGTACCTGTTCGCGTCGAACCAGACCAGGTAGCGCCGGTCCGTCCGCTTGAGCCCCTTCGCCCCCATCTCCGTGATCGTCCGGCTGAAGCTCGACGCGGCGCTCGAGGAGAGCTTCACCTTCAGGACCGTGAGGATGCAGGAGGACGTGTGGACCCAGTTGACGTGCCGCCGCCCGCCCGACTGCTGGGCGCTGACCCGGACGGTGACGTCCGCCTCGGCCGCCCACTTCCGGATGAGCGGCACGTAGGTCGCGCTCCGGTCGGTCCCCGTGTACGCGTAGACCGCCTGCACCCGGTTGCCGCTCGAGCCGTTGCCCCAGCACGGGATGCCCGGCGTCCCGGTGGCGGGGATCGTCGACTCGACGCCCAGCGGGCCGTCGGCGGCGCTGCCGAAGCCGGCCGCGACGGGACCGGCCGTCCCGCCGAGCTTCGTCCGGTCGACGTCGATCACGGCGCCGGGCTCCGCGGAGGCGAACCGCGCGACCGCCCCCTGCCCGCCGGCCTCGGCGATCAGCTCCTTCGCCGACCGCTCCCGCGCCACGACGCCCGGTGGCGGCTCGTCGGCATGGGTGCAGCGCAGGACGCTGCCGCCGATCGTGTCGTCGACGCTGACGCAGGCGTCGTCCGCCGCGCGATCGACCGCGCTGACGGCCACGTCGAAGAGGCCGCCGGCCCACAGGATGGCCACGGCCAGCGCGGCCCCGGCGAGCGCCAGCACGGCGCCGCGCGCCGGGTGCGGGACGGGCGTCTCCCCCTCCATGGCGCTCCCCTCTCCCTCGCGACCGGGCCGGCCCTGCCCGGGGCGTGGGCGGAGGATAGGGGCGCAGGCCGCTCCCGGCAACAGGGATTCCGGGGGGGCAGGCCCCGGTCCGCTACCCCTCGAGCGTCGGGTGGGTCATCTCCTCGGGCTTCACCCAGGCGTCGAACTCGTCGGCGGTCAGGAAGCCCGAGGCCACGGCGGCGGCGCGGAGCGTCGAGCCGTCGTGGTGCGCGGTCTTGGCGATCTTCGCCGCCTTGTCGTAGCCGATGTGGGGCGCGAGGGCGGTGACGAGCATCAGGGAGCTGGCGACGTGGTCGGCGATGCGCTCTTCGTCGGCTTCGAGGCCCTCGATGCAGTGCTCGCGGAAGGAACGGCAGCCGTCGGCCAGGAGCTCGATCCCGTGCAGCAGGTCGTGGGCGATGATCGGCTTGAAGACGTTGAGCTCGAAGTTGCCCTGGCTGCCGGCGATCCCGATCGCGACGTCGTAGGCCATGACCTGGACCGCGACCATCGTGAGCATCTCGCTCTGGGTCGGGTTCACCTTGCCGGGCATGATCGAGGAGCCCGGCTCGTTCTCCGGCAGGCGCAGCTCACCGAGGCCGGCGCGCGGGCCGGATCCCAGCCAGCGCACGTCGTTGGCAATCTTCATGAGGCTGGTGGCGAGCGTCTTGAGGGCCCCCGAGGCGAAGACCGTCGCCTCCTGGCCGGCGAGGCCGGCGAACTTGTTCGGCATCGAGACGAAGCCGAGGCCGGTGAGCTCGGCGATCCGGGCCGCGACGCGCTCGGCGAACAGCGGGTGGGCATTGAGGCCGGTTCCGACCGCCGTGCCGCCGAGGGCGATCTCGTGCAGCCCGGGCAGGACCGCCCGGAGGCGGGCCAGGTCGCCGTCCAGCATCGCCACGTAACCCGAGAACTCCTGGCCGAGGGTCAGCGGCACCGCGTCCTGGAGGTGCGTGCGCCCGATCTTGACGATCCCCATCCACGCCCGGGCCTTGACGTCGAGGGCATCCCGGAGCGCCGTCACGGACGGGATGAGCCGCTCCTCGATCTCGGTGGCGACGGCCATGTGGAGCGCGGTCGGGAACGTGTCGTTCGACGACTGGCTCATGTTCACGTGGTCGTTCGGATGGACCGGCGTCTTGCCGCCCCGGCTCCCCGTCGCCAGCTCGTTGGCGCGCCCCGCGATCACCTCGTTGACGTTCATGTTCGACTGGGTGCCGGAGCCGGTCTGCCAGACCCGGAGCGGGAACTCCGCGGCCAGCGCGCCGTCGACCACCTCGACGGCGGCCTCCACGATCAGGTCGTGCCTGTCCGCGGGGAGGAGCCCCAGCCCGGCGTTCACGTCGGCGGCGGCGCGCTTGAGGATCCCGAAGGCACGGATGATCGGGACCGGCATCGTGTCGCGGCTGATCGCGAAGTGGTGCAGGGAGCGCTGGGTCTGGGCGCCCCAGTAGTGCCCGGCCGGCACCTCGATGGGACCCATCGAGTCGGTCTCGGTCCTGGTCGCGGCGGCGGGAGCGTGCGGATCGACGGCGGTCATGGGTTCCTCGCTGGCTCGTGCTCGGGACCAGCCTACGCCCGCCGCAGGGTGCCCGTGAGGGTGGAGCGGCCCGATGTCGCGGGCCGACCGGTCGGCCTGCGGATCAGGCGCCGCGGCGCCCCGCGAAGGCGCCCGCCTCGCTCGAGAGGCGCGCGAGCTCGGCGTCGGACAGCGCGAGCTCCGCCGCGGCGGCGTTCTCCTCGACCTGCTCGATCGTGCGGGCGCCGGGGATCGCGATGGTGTTCGGATGGTGGATCACCCACGCCAAGGCGACCTGGGCGGGCGTGGCGCCGTGGGCGGCCGCGATCTCCCCGAGCGCCCCGAGGAGCGGCGCCAACCGGGCGCGGGCACCGTCGCGAAACAGGGGGTTCACGGAGCGCACACCCCGGGCGCGGCGCCCCCCGGCATCGAACCCGTCGGCAAGGAGCCCCTGGCCCAGCGGCGAGTAGGCCACGACGACGCGCCCCATGGCCGCCGCGTACGGGACGAGGTCGCCCGCCGGCGCCGGGCTGACCAGGCTGAAGCGGACCTGGTTCGCGACGACCGGACCGCGGAGCGCGCGCTCCGCTTCCTGCCAGCGGGCGAGGTCGTAGTTGCTGACGCCGACGCGACGCACGAGGCCGGTGGCGACCAGCGGCCGCAGCGCCTGCATCGTGCGCCGCACCGACACGAATGGGTTCGGCCAGTGGGCGTAGTAGAGGTCGAGCGCGTCGACCCCGAGGCGGTGCCGGCTGCCCGCCGCCTGGCGGGCCACGATGGGCTCGGCGGGGGCAAGGGGCAGGAACTTCGTTGCGACGACGAGATCCTCGCGAGCGTCGGGCGGGATCGCCGCGAGGGCACCGGCGATGATCCGCTCGGACCGCCCGGGGCCGTACGCCTCGGCCGTGTCGAGCATCGTGATCCCCAGCTCGAGGGCCCGCCGTACGAGACCGGGGGCCGTCTCGGCCGCGTAGGCCTCGCCGTAGCCCCATTCGCGGGACCCGAACTGCCAGGTTCCCAGGCCGATGACCGACGTCCGAAGGCCGTCGACCTCCAGGTAGCGCATCGGCGTACGGTACCCCGGGTTACGAGGCCGCCGCCCGTCAGGACGCGGGGACGATGTTCTGGTTGGCGCTGAACACGTTGTCCGGGTCGTAACTGCGCTTGACCTGGGCCAGCTTGTGGTACGTCAGGCTGGGATAGGCCTCCCGAACGCGGGTCGGGCCCTCGTCGTCGAGGAAGTTGCTGTAGACACCGGTCGCCGACGGCCGCAGCACGTCGAAGAGCCCCTGGGTCCAGGCCTCGTGGGCCGGCCCCTCGGCCGGATCGTGGAAGGGCGTGATGATCGTGACCATCACCGGCTGGTCGCGGAAGGCAAACGCGGTGGCGTCGGCGGGAACCCGCGCCATCGCCCCCCCGAGCACCCGGACCTGGACCATCGCCATGGGCGAGCTGCGCCGGCCCATGAAGTCGAGCACGGCGTCGATCGTCGCGTCGTCGAGCGCGGGCAGGAACATCGAGCGCTGGACGCTCGCCATCCTGCCCTCGGGGCCGCCCAGCTCGAAGATGGCGGGATAGGGCATCGGCGCGACGGCCTCGCCGAGCGGCGCGGCCACGGACCGGTAGGGAGCCAGGGCCGCCTGGCCGGCCTCGATCTCGCCAGCATGGACGAGCATCACGATGAGGGCCAGCCGGCCGTGGTGCTCCGCCGGCACGAAGGGCAGGGGTGGGGCCGCCATCAGCATCGCGATGGTCGTCAGCTCGTCGGGCGCGCTCGCCGCGATCGGCACGTGGCTGCGCAGGACGTCCCTCGTCCCGGGCAGGACGAGGGCCCCGCCGAGGACCGTCCCCATGGGGTGGGTGCGGTACTCGAAGCGGGTCGCGATCCCGAAGTTGCCGCCTCCGCCGCGGAGCGCCCAGAACAGGTCCGGGTGCTCGCCGGCGCTGGCGCGGACGAGCGAGCCGTCGGCCGTCACCAGCTCGACGGAGAGGAGGTCATCGATCGTAAGCCCGTGCTTACGGGCGAGCCAGCCGAGGCCGCCGCCGAGCGTGAGGCCGCCGAGGCCGACGGTCGGCGTGTCGCCCAGGGGCGTCGCGAGGCCATGCGCGAAGGTGGCCCGCACGTACTCGCCCGCGAGGACGCCGCCCTCGGCGGTGGCCATCCCGCGGGCCGGGTCCACGGTGATCGCCTTCATCGCGGACATGTCGACCACGAGGGCCCCGTCGGCCAGGCCGACGCCATGGCCGGCAAGTCCGTGTCCGCCGCCGCGGACGGCGAGGGGCATGCCGGCATCCCTGGCGAAGGAGACGACACGGGCGACCTCGGCGCCGTCCGCCGGCCGCGCGATCGCGGCTGGCCGGCGGTCGATCCGCGCGTTGGCGACCTGACGGGCGTCGTCGTACCCGGCATCGCCCGGGACGGTAACGGCGCCGCGCAGGCGAGCGGTCAGGGACGTGAGCTGGGTCGTCGTCATGCGGGTGGAAACCTCGACGGTCATAGGATCGGCACCTCGACGGGGATGAGAGGTGCATCATCCCGGGCGTTCCGGGTCCGCAGGACCCGACGGATGCCCGGACCGTGGCATGGTCGTCTGTCGATGCCGCCCTGTCGACCCCCAAACGAGCGTCGGCCCTCCGGGGGCGGACGACGTCAGGCAGGCGCGTCCGTATCGCTCACCTCCGGCTCCGGCGTGTCGGTCTCGAGCGCTCGCCCGAGGTACGTCCCGTAGTCCGGCTGCGTCCGCTCGTAGCCGCTCTCCATCAGCGGCGACGAGACCATGAAGTCCGCCGAGGCCCGGTTGCAGGCGATCGGGATGTTCCAGACGACGGCCAGGCGCAGGAGCGCCTTCACGTCCGGGTCGTGCGGCTGCGGCTCGAGGGGGTCCCAGAAGAAGACCAGGAAGTCGATGTTCCCCTCGGCGATGAGGGCGCCGAGCTGCTGGTCCCCTCCGAGCGGCCCGGACCGAAGCTTCTCGACCGGCTGGTCGAGCTCGCGCTCGAGGAGCGATCCGGTCGTGCCGGTCGCCCACAGCTCGTGGCGGGAGAGGAAGGCGAGGTTGTAGCGCGCCCACTCGACGAGGTCGCGCTTCTTGTTGTCATGGGCGACGAGGCCGATCCGGAGCTGTCGCGGCTCTTCCGCGATCATCGGGCCACCTCCTGCGGGCGGGCGGGCGATAGGCGGTTGCCTGGCCCCTGCCAGCGTAGCGCGCGGCCCGGGGGACGACCCGGGCCCTCCGTTCACGGGTTTGGGCCAAACGGAGTACAATTGGCACTTCCCACGCGGCGGGTGACTCCCGCCGATCGCGGTCCACGTGAGCTCGACGCGGATTGCGCGACCCCGCACCGGAGGCCACCGCCCATGGCATCTCCCATCCCCCGCCGGCCCGTCCTGGATCCCGGTCCCCGCCACGTGATCGCCGAGTACCGGCACCGGCTCCAGCTGGTCACCTGCGAGTGCGGCTGGCAGGGAAGCAGCGCATCGCCCGACTCGCGCCCCTCGGAGTGGAGCTCGCACGTCGCCGCCAACCGCACCGGGTCGCGCTGACCCGGCGCCACCGGCCGGCTCGTCCCCGGCCCGCCGCACGTACCTCGCCCGCGGGCGCCGCGTTCGTCGGAACCGGCGCTCGTTCGATTCTCCGGCTCGCTACGCTGTTCGGGCGTCCCGTCCCTCGAAGGCTCAACCACCCGACAGGAGCGGCCCCGTGAGCTTCACCTACGCGGTCGTCGGCGCCGGGCGCCAGGGGACGGCCGCCGCCTACGACATGGCCCGCTTCGGCGACGCCGCGGCCGTCCACATCGCCGACGTCGACCTGGCGGCCGCGGAGCGCGCCGCCGATCGCGTGAACTCCCTGCTGGGCCGCCCGGCCTGCCTGCCGTTCGCCGTCGACGCCGCGGATGCGGCGGCACTCCGCGCCTTCCTCGACCCCGTGGATTCCTTCCTCTCGGCCGTCCCCTACTGGCTCAACCCCGCGATCGCCCGGGTCGCCATCGAGGCGCGGGCGTGCATGACGGACCTGGGCGGCAACACGGACCTCGTGCGCCGGCAGCTCGCCCTCTCTCCCGAGGCCGAGGCGGCCGGCATCGCCATGATCCCCGACTGCGGCCAGGTCCCGGGCATGGGCACCAGCCTCACGGTCTACGCCATGTCGCTCCTCGACGAGACCGACGAGGTGACCTTCTGGGACGGCGGCAACCCGCTCCACCCCCGGCCGCCCTTCAACTACATCCTGACCTTCAACATCGCCGGGCTCACGAACGAGTACCACGGGGTCGCCCACTTCCTGCGCGACGGGCGGCGGGTCGAGGTGCCGACCTTCCGCGAGGAGGACTACGAGACCGTGGACTTCCCGGCCCCGATCGGGCGGATGGAGGCGTTCGTGGCGGGAGGCGGCACGTCGACGATGCCGTGGACGTTCGAGGGGAAGCTGCGGACGCTGTGGAACAAGACCCTGCGCTGGCCGGGCCACTACGCGGCCTGGAAGGCCTACATGGACGCCGGGCTCCTGGAGACCGAGCCGGTCGAGGTCGACGGGGCGCGGGTCGTGCCGCGCGACGTCCTCCACGCCCTCCTCGATCCGAAGCTCCGGGCGAAGCCCGGCGAGCCCGACCTCGTCATCGTCCGGGTGCTCGCCCGGGGCCGGAAGGACGGGCGCGCGGCCGAGGTCGTCGTGGAGCTCGTCGACCGCTTCGATGAGGCGACCGGATTCACCGCCATGGAACGGACGACCGGCTGGGACGGCTCCATCAAGGCGATCCTCAACGCGCACGGCGTCACGCCGCGCGGCGCGCACCCAGCGGAGCTCGCGGTCCCAGGTCCGCGCTACGCCGATGAGCTGCGACGGCGCGGCTTCAGCCTGACCGAATCGTTCGGACCCTAGCCGTCCGGGTCGGTTCGACCGCCGACTCGAAGGTTGGCTCGGCCTCGCTGCTGGGGGCCGGCACCGGGGCGGGTCGTGGGGTGACGGCGCGACGGCGCCGCTTGCGCGGCTCGATCACGGCCGGCCACCAGTCGCAGCCACACAGGCCCCGCGGACAGCCGGCATGGGGGAGCCGCGCCCCGCGCAGCTCTTCCGCGATCCGGAACGCCGTTCCGTCGTCGGCTCGACAGGCCGGACAGCACGTGGCGCCGACCAGCTCGACCGCCTTGGCCAGCAGCTGGAGCGAGTGGAGCACGGCGAGCATGCCCTCGCGATGCAGCTCGACGATCTCGGCGGGTGGCGGCACCGGCGACCCAGCCTCGAGGAAAAGCGCCGCGGCCTGCTCGCGCCGAATCCGCCCGACGTCACCCCAGCGCTTCTCGTGGCGCGCCGCCTTCGCGGCTCGCTCGGCCGTCGTGAGGTACAGGGTCCGCATGGCATGCACCACGTCCGCCGTGAGCGGTGCCTCGGCGAGCTTCGCGCGGCGAGCCGGCGACGCCTTCACGTTGATCGCCAGGCGCAGCCATCGCTGGCGTTCCGCGGTCCAGGTGCGCACGTCGGCCTCGCGTTGCCGCTGTGCCTCGAAGACCGCCACCGCCGCCTCGGTCAGCAGGACGAGCCGGCCGTCCATGCGGCGGACCACGATCGGTTCCCGGCAGCGCGGACAGCGGCGGTTCCGCGTCGGGGGCGGCTGTAGCAGGAACGCGCAGGAGGGACAGGGCGCCGAGGCGACCGGCGGCGGGCCCGGCAGCGCCTCGGCCACGTCGGCCGGCGGGGTCTGCTCTTCGGCCGCGAGGTCCTCGCCCGCGGCTTCCTCGGGCGGCTCGAATCCCAGCAGGCGACGGAAGAGATCGATGGCCGGACACCTCCCGCATCCAGTCGCTCAGGGTACTCCGTGGTCGGCTGAGAACGCGAGCGCTCGTCGTGGGTCGCGCGCCGCGGGCGCGCCATCATCACGCCATCGAGATCCCGACCGGCCTTCGGTGGGTGGCGGGCGTCGAGCACGGTCGGGCGTGGCTCTCGGTGTTGCCGGGCCCGTCGCCCAGCCCGGTCGGGCCACGCCGCTCAGCAGCCGGCGGCGTCCATTGCTCCTGCGATCGCGATCTGGTGGCCGAGGAACTCGGCGACCGTGCCGACGTTCTCGTTGTACGTGTCGATCGCTGCCTGGGTGATCGGATCGGCGGCGAAGAGCACCTGCGCGGCCTTGCCGGCCTTCTCGTAGAAGTCGATCGCTGCCTTCGGGTCGCCGAGTGGCGAGGAGTAGGCGTCGAGAGCGTGCAGGTCGTGCATGGCCGCCAGGAACGCGTCGAGATCGAGGCCGCCGATCTGCTTCGTCCTGATCTGCTCGATCGTGTCCGGGGTCCTGAGCTGAGCGAGGAGCTGCACCATCAGCAGCTTCTGGGCTGCGGTCTTCATCGTGGCGCAGTCGACGTTTCCTGCAGGCGCAGTGCTGCCAGGTTGCTGGCTGGACGAGGCCTGGCCGCCGGGCGCCGAGGGGATGGCGCTGGATGCCGTGCCACTGCTGCCGCACGCGGCGAGAAGGAGGGCCAGCAGGGCCGGGATGACGAGTCTCGTTCGCATCGCGGGATCGTACCGTAGTCGTTGTCGAGGGTCTCGTGCCACGAAGGCCGCCGGGAGCGCCGGTCAGGCTCCACCCGCTGCCGCGGTGCGAACGGTGGCGAACCATCCGAGGGCGCGCTCGCGGGCCGCGGCATGGTCGACGATCGGCGCCGGGTAGTCGATTCCGATCCGGCAGCCGGCCGTGGCCTGCTCGTCGGCGGACATCGTCCAGGGCGCGTGGATGCGGGAGACCGGGACGCGGGACAGCTCCGGGACCCAGCGCCGGACGTAGGCACCGTCGGGGTCGAAGCGATGGCCCTGGGTGACGGGGTTGAAGACGCGGAAGGATGGCTGGGCGTCCGTGCCGACCGACGCCGCCCACTGCCAGCCGCCCAGGTTCGAGGCCGGTCGCCGTCGAGCAGGTGGTGCATGAAGTGCGCCTCGCCGACCCGCCAGTCGATCAGCAGGTCCTTGGTCAGGAAGCTCGCAACGATCATCCGCGCGCGGTTGGGCATGAACCCGGTGGCGGCGAGCTGTCGCATCGCGGCGTCCACGATGGCATAGCCGGTCCGGCCGGCGCGCCAGGCGTCGGCCGGACGAGGAGTCGCGGACGGCGACGCCTGTCCGATCCCGGTCGGCATGCCACCGGGCCAGTCATGACCCAGGTAGCGGCGCTGGAACGGCTCCCGGGCGACGCGCGGTTCATGCCAGAGGAGGTGCGCGTAGAAGTCGCGCCAGGCGAGCTCCGAGACGAAGCGGCGCGAACCGTCGCCCCCGCCATCCGCCGCGAGCGCTCGGGACACGACCTCGACCGGCGACAGCAGGCCGAAGCGCAGGTCGGGCCCGAGTCGTGAGGTGCCATGGGGATCGTCGAGGCGGTCCCTCGTCGCCGCGTACGCGGCGGGACCGTGGCCGGGGGCCCCGGCGAGCCACCATTCCAGGCGCCGGCGTGCGTTCACCTCGCCGGGTGCGGGCAGCGGCGCGACGTCCGCGCTCGGCGCCTCGAGACCGAGACGGGCCAGGCCGGCCAGGGTCAACGGGCCGACGACGACCAGTGGATCGGGTCCGTCGAGGTCCATCCTCGAGACCGATCGGTCGGGCGGGACCAGTCGATCGGGCGGTGCCAGCGTCGGACGGACGGGCAGCGCCTCCCAGCGTCGCAGGAAGGGCGTGAACATCGAGTGTGAGCGCCCGGTGCCACTGAGGACGTCCTCGGGCTCCTGGATGAGGACGCCCCGTGCGGCACCGAAGGCGATCCCGTCGCGCGCCAGGATGTCCGCGACCGCGCGGTCGCGCCGCCGGCCGTAGGGCGTGTAGTCGCGGCTGACGTACACCGTCGCCGCCCCGACCTCCCGGACGAACATCGGCACGACCTCGTCGGGCGAGCCCACCCGGACCGTCAGCCGCCCGCCGAGCGCCGCGACCGCGACACCCAGGGCCTCGACCGCGCCGAGCAGGAACCAGGTCCGGTTCGGCGATGCGAAGCGCCCCGTCAGCAGGGCGGGATCCAGGACGAAGAGCGGGGCGACGGGACCACGCGCGACGGCCGCGACGAGCGCCGGATGGTCGTGGACCCGCAGGTCGCGCCGGAACCACACGATGCTCGCGTGCGCCCGGCGGGCGCGCCGGGTCACGACGAACGCGCGAGCATCCCGCGCACCGCGGCCACGGCGTCGTCCAGGCGTTCGGGCAGCGCGACCGCCTCGGTGCCGTCGATCGCATCGCTCGCGCACTGTCCACCGACCGCGACGATCGGAGGTCTGGGCATGCGATGGAGCGAGGCGACGACCCCGGCCGCGGCCGCGACATCCGAGCCGCTCACGGCGCCGACGACCACGACCGGGGCGCGCGCGCGCTCGACCGCAGTGACCCAGCTCTCGAGGGGTACGTTCGCCCCGAGGTACACGGCGTCGATCCCGCCGCGGCGGGCCGCGACGGCGAAAGCGAGCGCCCCGATCTCGTGATGGGCACCAGGCGGCAGGCCGACGAGGATCGGCGAGCCGCCACGCCCGTCCGCCGCCGCGTCGAAGAAGTGGGCGAGCCGACGGCGGATCGTCTCGCTCGCCGTGTGCTCCATTGCGACATCGATCCGGCCGTCCGCCCACCCGTCGCCAATGGCCCGCAACGCGGCGAACACCATGTGCTCGACGGCCGATTCGAAGCGCTCGGCGGCGAACCATCCATCGAGCAGACGCTCCATCGTGCGCACGTCGAGGACCCGCGCGGCCTCGACGAACGCCGCCACGCCTCCGCTGCCGGACTCGGCGCTCGTCAGGCCACGTCCGCTCGAGGCGGCCTCGTCCACGAGGGCGTCGATGTCGGTCCCCGGCGCGACCAGTTGTTCCGCCGCCTGGCTGGGCCGCACACCGCGAACCTCGACGAGGTGGCGCATCGCGATGAGCCGCGAGATCGCCTCGTCGTCGTACAGGCGATAGCCGGTCGCGGTCCGGGCGGGGTGAACGACCCCGTAGCGCCGTTCCCAGACGCGGACGGTGGGGACGGTGAGGCCGCTCCGGGCTGCCGCTTGTTTGATCGTGTACATGGTTTGTGCAGACTATCACATCGCCAAGGCTTGACAAGCCATAGACATCGCGGCTAGAGTCACCCCTGAACCCTGAACAAAGGGTGGACATCAAACCCGCTGAGGGCTCTCGTCGAAACCCTGACGGAGCCGAGCATCAAAGGAGCTCGATCGGTAAATCGCCGCCTCTCGCCCCTCCTCCGGCTCCTCGTTGCCGGAGCGCTGTCCTTCTCGATCGTTGGCGTCGCGAGCGCCGCCGACACCGCGAAGGTCCGCGTCCTCCATGCCTCGCCGGACGCCCCGGCCGTGGACGTCTACCTCGACGACGCGAAGGTGGACGCCCTCACGAACGTGCCGTTCGGGGTGATCTCGGGCTATCTCGACATCCCCGGCGGCGCCCATAACGTCAAGGTCTACGCCACCGGCGACACGACAACGCCGGTCATCGATGCCGACGTGACCGTCGCGGCCGGCAGCAGGTACACGATCGCCGCGACCAACGCGGTCGCCTCGATCGAGGCCCAGGTCCTCGAGGACGAGCCCTCGCCCTCTTCCGATGGCGCGCAGGTCCGGGTCATCCACTTCAGCGCCGACGCCCCGGCCGTCGACGTCGCCACGGCGGGCTCCGATCCGGCCGACGCCGTCGTGAAGGCCCTCGCGTATCCGGACGCGACCGACTACCTGTCGCTGCCGGCCGGCTCGTACGACCTCGAGGTCCGCCTGGCGGGCACCACGACCGTCGCGCTTCCGCTGCCGGGCGTCGCTGTCGAGGCCGGCAAGAGCTACAGCGTCTTCGCGATCGGGTCCGCCGCGGACCCGGCCGTCGGGGGGAACGCCCTCCGGGTCGTCGTGGCCGTCGATGCCACGGCCGCGGCCGGTGGTGGCGCTGCCCCGACGCCGCCCGCGACCGACACCGTTGCCTTGCCGACGGAGCCGTCGAGCACCGGGATCGGCCTGGGGGCCGTCCTGCTCGCGGTCGCCGGGGTGTCCGCCTTCGTCCTCTTCGGCCTCCGCTTCCGGCCCGCCCGGCAGGAAGAGGACTGAAGAAGGGATTGTCCGCGGACCCGGCCCGGCCCTCCCGGCCGGGTCCGCGGGCATCTCCACCCATCCACATGAACCTCACCGACGTCGTCGACGAGACCCTGGAAGCCCTGGTCATCCCGAGCTTCTCGCGCATCGGGTGTGCCGTCCGTCGGCGGCTGTTCCGTTGGGACCGGATCCCGTCGGGCGCCATGACCGGACGGACGGTCCTCGTCACGGGTCCCACCTCCGGTCTCGGCCGGGCCGCGACCGACGAGCTCGCCGCGCTTGGCGCACGGGTCCTCCTCGTGGGGCGGAGCCGGGAACGCCTCGCCGCGGTGCGTGACGAGCTCGTCGCGAACCATGGCGAGGACCGGTTCCCGACGGTCGTCGCCGACATGGCCTCGCTCGCCTCGGTGCGAGCCGCCGTCGACCACGTCCTCGCCACCGAGCCGCAGCTCGACGTCCTCGTGGACAACGCCGGGGCCATCTTCGCCGAGCGGACCGAGAGCCCCGATGGGATGGAGACCACGTTCGCCACGCTGGTCGTCGGCCCGTTCACCCTCATCACCGGGCTCCTGCCGCTCCTCAGGAGCACGCCCTGACGCCCGGGTCGTCTCCGTGACGTCGGGCGGGATGTACACCCAGCCCCTGCACCTCGACGACCTCCAGCACACGGAGGGCGAGTTCAACGGGACGATCGCCTACGCCCGCGCGAAGCGCGCCCAGGTCTCGCTCATGCGCGAATGGGCACGCCGAATCCCCGCCGCCGCCGTCGCCTTCACCGCGATGCACCCCGGCTGGGCGGACACGCCCGGTGTCTCGGCGTCGCTCCCCGGCTTCGCCCGGGTCATGGGCCCGATCCTGCGCACACCGGCGGAGGGAGCCGACACGATCGTCTGGCTCGCGACCCACGCCGACATCCGACCCGCGACCGGTCGCCTCTTCCTCGACCGTCGCCCCCGGCTCTTCGACCGGGTCCCATCGACGCGCGTCCCGGCCCCGGACCGGCGGCGCCTCTGGGACACCGTCGTCGACCTGGCCGGCATCCCCGATCCGGCTCCCGCCACGCGCGGCGCTGCCCCCCACCCCATCCCCCACCAAGCCTGACCGGAGGACTCGACATGACCAGGATCCACGAGCGGATCGAGACGGCGCTGCCGCTCGAGGAGACGTTCGACTACATCGCCGACTTCGCATCGTCCCAGGAGTGGGACCCGGGTGTCGCGTCGGCGCGCCGGCTCGATGGCGGCCCGCTGGCCGTCGGCGCCCGGTACGCCCTCGGCGTCCGGATGGGCGGCCCGGTCGCCCCGATGGAGTACCGCATCACGCAGCTGGAGCGGCCCCACCGCGTCGTCCTCGTCGGTCGGGGCTCCAACGTCGACGCCCTCGACGACATCCGCTTCGAGCGCTCCGGCGTCCGGACCGTCATCGACTACACGGCGGACATCCGCCTGGGCGGACTGCTGCGACTCGCGCAGCCGTTCCTCGGCCGGACGTTCGCGAGGATCGGTCGCGATGCGGCGGCCGGCATGCAGCGCACCCTCGCCGGGATGGCCGATCGATCGGGCGGCATGGAGGCCGCCGACGAAACGGAGCCCCACGCGCCGTCCGGCTCGCCCCGGCAGGAAGCGACGGTGGCATCGTGAAGGTCGCCGTCATCGGGGGAGGGGTCAGCGGGCTGTCGGCCGCCTACGCGCTCCGCCCCGAGCACGAGGTCGTCCTGTACGACGCCGAGGCGCCCGTCGGGGGCCACGTGAAGACCGTCGCCGTGGACGCCCCCGAGGGTCCGCTTGCCGTGGACACCGGGTTCATCGTGTACAACGAGACGACCTACCCGACGTTCATCAAGCTGCTCGCCGAACTCGGCGTCGAGACCCAGCCGAGCGACATGTCGCTCGGGTCCGTCTGCCGCGCCTGCGACGTGGAGTTCAGCTCGCGCGGCGCCGGTGGGTTGTTCGCCCAGCGCTCGCTCGTCGCGCGGCCGCACCACTGGCGGATGTTCGCCGACATCCTGCGCTTCTATCGCGACGCCCGCGACCGCCTGGACGCGGGCGGGATGTCGCGGATGACGCTCGCGGACTACCTCGACGACCGCGGCTTCGGCCGCGCGTTCCGTGACCACTTCCTGACGCCCATCACCTCGGCGGTCTGGTCGACCGGGTCGGAGCGGATCGGGGAGCTCCCGATCGACTACCTCCTGCGCTTCCTCGATCACCACGGGCTCATCGGCGTCGGACGCGCCCTCCAGTGGCGAACCATCACCGGTGGCTCGATGACGTACGTCGACCGGATCCTCGAGCGGCTGGGCCCCGGCGCGGTCCGTGCCGGCGACCCCGTCGTCGATGTCGTGCGCACCGGGCCCACGGTTGTCGTCCGGACGGCCGCCGGTTCGAGCGACCGCTTCGACGCGATCGTCATGGCGACCCACGCCGACGATGCGCTCCGACTGCTGGGCGATGCCGATGGTCGCGAGCGTGCGGCGCTCGGCTCGTTCGAGTACTCGAGCAACCGGGTCGTGCTCCACACGGACGCCTCGGTCCTCCCGCGCCGCCGCGGCGCGTGGGCATCGTGGAACGTGGAGCAGGCGGACTGCCGGCGCCCGAGCGGCGCCCTGACGATGACGTATCACATGAATCGGTTGCAGTCGCTGCCTGGCCCCGTCGAGCACTGTGTCTCGGTCAATCCCGGCGAGGGCCTGGATCCCGAGCGGATCCTCGTGGATCGGGAGATGCGCCATCCGATCTACACCTTTCGGACCCTGGACGGACAGGCGGCGCTGCACGAGCTCCAGGGCTGGCGGCGCACGTACTACGCCGGCGCGTACCTCTACTACGGCTTCCACGAGGACGGCTGCCGCTCCGGCTTCGAGGCCGCGGCGCTCGTCGGCAGCGAGGCGACGGAGGCGGCCGCATGAGGTCGCATCTCCTGGAAGGCGTCGTCCGCCATCGACGGGCGCGGCCGATCGTCTACGAGCTGGAGCACGACGTCTACTACGTCGCGCTCGACCTCGATGAGCTCGACGAGGTCGATCGACGGGTGCGCCTGATCGGGCGCAACCGGCGGAACCTCTTCGGCCTGCGTGACGAGGACCACCTCGACCCGCCGGCGGGGGACCTGCGCGGGCGGTTCCTCGAGCACCTGCGATCCGAGGGCGTCGACCCGGCCGGCTGGAAGATCACGCTCGTCACGAACCTGCGAGTCCTGGGCTACGTCTTCAACCCGGCGAGCTTCTACCTGTGCCGCGACCCCGATGGCCGGCTCCAGGTCGTGGTCGTCGAGGTCCACAACACCCACGGTGAGCGCCACCTCTACACGCTCCGCCCGCGCACCGGGTCGAACGGCTTCCTGGCGAGGATGGCCAAGGAGCTCTACGTCTCGCCGTTCATCGAGACCCGTGGCGGCTACACGGTCCGTGTCCGGGACGAGGTGTCGCGCCTGCGGATCACGATCAACCAGGAGATGCCCGAAGGCCTGCTCCTCCACGCCAGCCTCGACCTCGTCCGTCGGCCGCTGACCGACCGCACGCTGCTGCGGATGTTCGTCCGCCATCCGCTCGTCACCCACAGGACGACAGGCATGATCCACTGGCACGCGCTGAAGCTATGGGTGCATGGTCTTCCGTTCCATCGCCATCGCGACGTCGGCCGCCTGAAGCCCGAGCCCGAAGTGCGCTGATGGATGCTCCCACCGTCACCGCCCGACGCCCCACGTTCGTCGGATCGCTCCTGGAGCGCACCGCCTGGCGGGTCGGCCTGGCCGCCGTAGAGCGGATCCGCGTCGGTCGGCTCACCGTCGTCCTCGCCGACGGGTCGCGCCGCGTGTACGGCGATCCCGGTTCGGACATGACGGCCGAGATCCGCATCCACGAACGGGAGGCGCTGGTCCGGATGCTCGTCGGCGGCGAGACCGGCGGCGGCGAGGCGTACATGGATGGCCTGTGGTCCAGCCCGGACCTCGCGCGGCTGCTCCGGCTTGCTGCGGCGAACCGCGAGGCGCTCGCGCTCTCCGATGGCTGGTTCCGCCTCCCCGCCCAGCTGGCGCGGACCGTCGCCCACCGTCGACGACGCAACACGAAGGCGAGTGCACGGCGCAACATTGCCGCCCACTACGACCTGGGCAACGACTTCTACAGGCTCTTCCTCGACGAGACGATGACCTATTCGAGCGCCGTCTTCGCCACACCCGACCAGGCGCTCGCCGACGCCCAGCGGAACAAGTACCGCATCATCGCTGCCAACGCCGGGCTGGCCGGCGGCCAGCACGTCCTCGAGATCGGCACGGGCTGGGGTGGTTTCGCGCTGTATGCCGCGGGCGAGTTGGGCTGCCACGTGACGACCGTCACGATCTCCCGGGAGCAGTTCGAGCTCGCGCGGGCGCGCGTCCGCGAGGCCGGGCTGGCGGAGCTCGTCGACGTCCAGCTCCGCGACTACCGCGACATCGAGGGCACGTACGACGCCATCGTCTCGATCGAGATGCTGGAGGCCGTCGGGCACGAGTACTACGCGACGTTCTTCGAGGTCTGCGAACGGGCGCTTCGTCCCGGTGGCCGGATGAGCCTCCAGTCGATCACGTTCCCCGACACGACGTACGAGCGGCAGCTCCGCGGCGCGAACTGGATCCAGACGTACATCTTCCCGGGCGGCCTGTGCCCCTCGCTCGCGGTCATCGAGCGCTCCCTCCATGGCACGCCCCTCGTCGTCCGCGGCGTCACCGACATCGCCGATTCCTACGTCCTCACGCTGCGGGCCTGGCGGGAGCGGTTCATGTCGCGGCTCGACGAGGTGCGCGCGCAGGGCTTCGACGAGCGGTTCATCCGGACGTGGGAGTACTACCTCGCGTTGAGCGAGGCCGGCTTCGCAACCGGCATCAGCCAGGACCTGCAGATCGTCCTCCAGAAGCGCGGCGGGCTGGCCTGATCACGGTCCGGGACGGCCGGGTCGGACATCCGGCAGCGCGGTTCGCGCGCTCCACCCCGCAGGCGCGGGTCGAGAAGCACGTCGGGGGCACCGTCCACCCGGATCACGCGGCCCCCATGGCGCTGCTGCTACCGTGGCCTTGCGCAGCGAGGGAGACCGGATGAAGCTGGCCGTGGTCACCGGCGGGGCCAAGGGGATCGGGCTGGGGACGGCGCGCGAGCTGACCGAGGAGGGATGGCGCTGCGTCGTCCTCGACGCCGACCCTGCCGGGCAACGCGTCGCGGACGAGCTCGGCGGGGCCTTCATCCGCGTGGACGTCACGCGGCCCGACGAGCTGCGCGACGCCTTCGGCGACGTCGCCGCCCGGTTCGGACCCCTCCACGGCCTCGTGAACAGCGCCGGGATCAACCGGACCGGCCCGTCGGCCGACCTCTCGATCGCGGACTGGCAGCGGGTGATCGACATCGACCTCAGCGGCACGTTCTACGCCTGCCAGGCGGCGTATCCGCACCTCGCCCCGGGCGCCTCGATCGTCAACCTCGCTTCGGTCTTCGCGATGCGCGCCCTGCCGGGCCGCGTCGCCTACGCCGCGGCGAAGCACGGCGTGGTCGGGATCACGCGCGTGCTCGCCGTCGAGTGGGCCGACCGGCCGATCCGGGTGAACGCCGTGGCCCCGGCGTGGACCGACACGCCGCTGATCCGGGACCAGGTCGCCGCCGGGACGATCGACCTCGGCGTGCTCGAGCACGTCCCGTTCCGGCGGCTGGCCCGGGTCGAGGAGATCACCGGGGCGATCGCCTTCCTCCTGGGCGACAAGGCGTCGTTCATCACGGGCCAGACGCTCTACGTGGACGGCGGCTACACCTGGGCCGGGTAGGAGCCAGGTCCCGTCATCGGCCGGGTTGACGTCGGCGCCGCCCGGAGCCCGGGCCGGCTCGATCGTTTCATCCCCAGCGGTCCGTCTTCATCGGGCCGTCAGCTCCGCGGGTCGACCTGGATCTTGGGTGCGTCGCCCCAGCCCGGCCGGCGATGGCCGGCGAGGACGTCGGCGAGATCGTCCAGCGAGACCGTCGCCCCGATCAGCGGTCGCGGGTCGACGGCGCCCGAGGCGTAGAGCTCGATGATGCCCTCGAGCCCGCCGGACGCGCTGAGCACGCCGACGGCCGTCACGTCCTTGAGCGCCATCGTGCGCGTGTCGATGTGGCTCGGCCGGCCGGCCAGGCCGATGTAGACAACGCGACGGCCGGGCTCCACGAGGTCGAGGGCGAGCGCCGGCAGCTCCGGGGCGTTCGAGGCGTCGATGACGGCGTCGAAGCGCAGGTCCGGCAGGGTCTCCCTCGTCCACACGTGCCCGAAGCCGAGCGCCCGCGCAAAGGCCCGCGACCGCTCGCTGCGACCCAGGAGGTGCACCTCGACGCCCTCGGCCGCGGCGATCCGGGCGACCAGCAGCCCGATGGTCCCGGGCCCGAGGACCAGGAGCCGCTCGCCCGGCGCCAGCCCGGCCCCACGGACGGCGCGGAGGGCGTTGCCGCCGGGCTCCACCATGGCCCCCATCGACGGTCCCACCGTCCCGGGCAGCGGCACGAGCGCCCGGACGGGCACCGGCAGCTGCTCCGCCAGCGCACCGGGCCAGCCGTTGCGGACACCGATCTCGTGGCGGTCGGCGCACAGGTGCTGGCGACCGTGCAGGCACCGCTCGCAGGCCCCGCAGCCCAGCATCGTGTCGCCGGTCACCCGGCGCCCGACCCACGACGGATCGACGCCGACGCCGACGGACGAGACCCTGCCCGCCCACTCGTGGCCGATCCGGATCGGATAGGCGGCCTGCCCGGTGTGCAGGTAGGACATCTCGCCCGTGTAGAACTCGACGTCGGTGCCGCAGACACCGGCCCGCTCGACGTCGACGATCACCTCGCCCGGGCGGGGCTCGGGGCGATCGAGGTCGCGCACCTCCACGTCGCCGGGACCCGCGATCACGAATGCCCGCATTGTCACCATCTCCACCCGAACATGAACGGCGGGGTGTTCATCGCCGGCTCATCGCCTGCGAGATCCAGCCGCGGCGGCGCCAGTGCCTCACGAGCGCGTCGCGTGCCTCATGGGCTTCGAGCTGGTCCTCCCGAGCAGGCGGCGGTGAATCCTCGAGCACCGACGTCGGTCATAGTGCCCGAGGCTCCGGAGTCGTGTGAGCGCGGCCCGCAGCGCCTGCGAGTCGAGCTGCCCGCTCGACTCGTCCACGGCGGAGAGTCCGCCGTCCTGCAGATGGAGCCGCTCGGTCGACTGCCGCACTCGGCCGTTCGGGATTCGATCTTCAGCCACCCGACGATTTGCTGAGTCCAGCGCATGACTCGACGGTCGTCTTGCCCCGCCGACGCGCCACGAACTGTGAGGTCGGCGTGGTCGCAGCCGTGCTCGTCGCCGGGTCGGAGAAGGCGGCGGCCACCGCCTCGGCCTGTCGCACTCGACCGTGAAGCACCACCTGGCGAATGCCCGGTCGAAGGTAGGCGCCACCACGACGGCGCAGCTCGTGTGGATCCTGGCCCCGCGTCTGCCGGAACCCGAGAACAGGGGCCTACCGGACGATTAGCGAACTGTGCGACGAGGTCGTGGAGCCACTGGTGTCGGACACGCGTTCACAGCAGATCCGGGACGCGGCGCCGCATTGCGCACCGCGTCCCGGTGCGGACGTCAGCGGTGGCTGTTGTTGTATGCCGCGAGGCCCGCCCAGTCGCCCCGACTGGCGTAGGAAGCCTGGGTCGGCCAGGTGTCGATGCTGGCCGGGGGCAGGGCACCGCCGGTGGCGATGATCTGACGCAGGTCGCCGCCGTTCGAATGCTCGAGCTGGGCGTAGTTGGTGATCCCGCCGTCGTTGAGAATCGACGCGATCCGCGGCCCGATGCCGTGGAGCTGTGTCAGGTCCTGGCTCGGCTCCGCGACGGCCGCCGCCGCCTGCCGCGGGGCGGGTCGTGACTTGACCGCCTGCGTGTTGTACTTCATCAGGCCCTGCCAGTCGCCCCTGGAGGCGAGACTGGCCTGCATCGGCCACGTCGCCACGTTGGCAGGCGGCGCCATGTCGGCCTCGTGCAGCGCGTGCCGCAGTTGCGGTTCGTTGAGGTCGGCCAGCGCCGCGTAGGTGGTGACCCCGGCCGCGGCGAGGGCCGCGGAAGCCTTGGGCCCGACCCCCACCAGCTGGGTCAGGTCGTCGGCCCTGGTCTCGGCCGGCGCGACAACCGCCACCGGGGCGACCTGCTCGCACCGGCGCGGGGGTCTCCTCCGGAGTCGCCTCGGGTGCCTCCGCGACCTCGAGCTCGTAGTCCGCGACGACCTCCTCGCCGCCCAGCGCCTCGACAGCAGGCTCCACCAAGGCCTGCAGCGCCGCGGCCTTGTCCGCCGGCAACGTGCTGTTGAACAGCAGCGCGTGCTCATCGGTGATCGCCTGCTCGATGAGCCCGATCGAATGCTCCCAGCTGCCCTCGTACAGGACGAACAAGGCGCTCTTCTTCTTCTCGATCTCCTTCGAGACAGATCGCATGAACTTGTCGTCGATCCCGGTGTCGTGGATCCCGCCACGCAGGCCGCCGAGGACGCCGCCGGCTGCGCCCATGGCGACGGCACCAGCGGGTCCGGCGACGATCGCCCCGACGACCACGCCCAGGGTGCCGACCCGGACGCCGCTCTTGAGCGCGCCTCGATCGGTCGTCTGGTGGACACTGATTCGGCCGAAGCGACCACGATCCACGACCGCGGCATCGACGATCTGCACGTTGTCGTCGGCCTCGTCGACGCGCTGGACCGCCTTGAGGAGCCGTCGCGCGGCGTCACCGCTGTCGACCGTGAATGCCGCGAGCGTCGTGTGCGCCCGATCTTTGTCGCTCATGGGTCCTCGTCTCCTGGGCTAGCCTGGATCGGTGAGCGTGGCGCTCACCGGGATGTGTGGTCGCGACAGGGGACGAGGGGATCGGGTGGTGTCATGCGGTAGGCGCCGTCCCGCGGTCGCGTGGCGCTGCAGCCGCTACGCGGCGTCGCGCCCAAGGCAGGCGATTCGACCGACCGTTCGCGTACCTCCCTCTGCAGGCGGTGGGGGATGTCGCCGCCGCCGCAGCAGCCGCCCCGCGCCTTCTTCCGCCGTCGGACTGTGGATCGTACGCGCCTCAACTGCATTTGGCACGCAGATCTTCGAGTGGATGGCGGTCGCGTTCACGTCCGCTCGGACCGGGTGAGCAAGATCCTGATCGTCGTGGGCATCGTCGCGCTCGGGTCGCTGTGGTGGTGGCTCACCCGCCGGACGGCCGAAGGCACCTGACGGCGCGCTGGTCTGATCCACACCGACTCCCGGGCCCCCGCCGGGTACGTCCGCCCATCAACTCGGCTGGAGCGAACCACCGCACCCGCGCGACCGGGCTGGCAACCAGCCAAACGTTCCGGGTCGCTACGGCGCCGGTGAGATCCCGGCCAACGGGCCATCCGGACGTGGTGCCGGCAGCTCGGGTTCCTCGCCGGCCTCCAGCCGGCGGCGCTCGAGATCCGCGTCGAGCTGCTCGGTCAGCAGAGCCGCGCTCGTCGCCATCGCCTGGTCGAGGAACGACTCCATCTGATGCATAAGTGCCCGTTCCCTGGCCGTCTTCGGCGCTCCCCATCGCCAGCGGATGATCGTGCCGTCAGGCGTCGGCTCGAACTCGGTCGTCTCGAGCAGGCGGATCACACCCATCGGCGTGGGGATCGTGTTCCGGAAGGTGAAGTAGTCATAGGGTCGCCAGTCGAGCAGCTCCTCGACGCTCGCCTCCGCGCCGTGCAGGCAATGGGTCGTGGCCCCGACCCCGCGGCGGTTGCCGGTCGCGACCACCTCCACGCCGGTCACCCCCATCTGCCACAGGACACGACGGCCCGGGGCGGTCACGAACTCCCACGTGACCTGGGGCGGCGCCTTGGTCGGGATGGAGATCTCCTTGAACGATGTGCGCCCGTCGACGATGACGCGCGTCCGCGACTCCTCGTCCGCCCAGCGCCGCTCCAGGTCGTGGACCCACACCGGCACGGTCCCGATGTGGTCGTAGGTCTCGCTCATCGACCGCATGCCGAGCGCCGCCACGTCGACGTCCATCGCGTCGACGCACGCCTGGCTGAACAGCGCGTACGCCTCGATGCCCGTGGCCTCGACGACCGCGTTCTTGAGCAGGCGGTGGACGACGATGACGTCCGCGCCGAGCAGCTCCTCACGGCCGGCGACGCGCTGGCGGAGGATCGTGCCGTGATGGACGACGAACTTCAGGTTGAGGTCGGGGATCCGCACGCACGCGTTGCATTCGCACGACGTCGCCTGGCGCACGTCGCGTCGCCGCCGCCGGAAGCCGAAATAGCAGCGCTCGATCGTGTCGAGCAGCAGCGACCCGTCGATTCGCTCCGTGATCGCGTAGGTGAACGCGGCGTCGCCCTCGAGCTTCGCCAGCCGGAAGCCCGGGCGGAGCGCGCTGACGATGGTGTTCGTGAGGTCCGCCAGGATGTCCTGGGCATGATCGATCTCGACACCCGCGAGGTACCCCGTGTACCCGGAGATATCGGCGATCAGCAGGCAGGCGGGTTCGGTGGCCATCGGCGGTCGCAACGGTATCAGAGTGCCTGCCTGCCGCCTCGTGTGTCCTTCCCGGTCCGCGACGCAGGTCCGATGGGGGCATCGACGAGCAGGTCGCGCAGGCTCATCGGCCGGCCGCGGCCAGGATCGCAGCGAGATCGGCGAGGTGGTCCTCATAGTGGGCCGTCGTCTCGGAGCGGAAGAAGCGCCGGTGATCGCCGTGCGTGAGCCAGCGGCTCTCGGGGACGACCGTGAGATCGCCGCGGAGCTGACCCGGGAGCGTGCCGAAGCGGTCGCGCAGCTCGTCCATCGACAGCGCCGCCCAGGTCGCGTCGATCTCGGCGTTGACGACCTCGCCGCCACGCGCATCCCAGTCGGCATCGGCACGTTCCCTGGCCGGGCTCGTCTCCATGACCGCAAGCTCCGTCGCGACCGCGAGTGCGACCTCATGCCCCGACAGCAGGTGTCCCATCAGCTGTCGGCCGGTCCAGCCGTGCGCGGCCTCGACCGGGACGGTCAGCTGTTCGTCGGTCAGGCCAGCGAGGGCCTCGAACGGACGCCACGCGCCGCGCTCCTCGTCGAGGAACTCGAGTGCGTCGAGGTGCATCCCGAGATGGTACGAGGTCGTTGCGGCCCGAGGGTTCGGCCGGCGCGCCTCCGCCGGGGCGAGTCATCGGCCGTATTCGGTGGTCATCGCGGACAGCCTTGGGCCTGCGGCGTACCGCGCACATCGTTGCTCGCACGGAATGTGACGCCTTCTGACGTGCCGACGCGGCATCATTCGGCCGTGGCAACGACCAGCCCACGCGTGCCTGCCGGCCTGCGCCTCCCCGACCTCACGGCGGCCGACCTCACGATCGTGCCCGCCAACCAGGCGAGCTGGGAGGATCTCCAGGCCGTCTTCGGGGTGCGCGGGTACACGTCGACCTGTCAATGCCAGCGGTTCAAGCTCGGACCGTATCCGTGGCGCGAGTCCTCGGTCGCGGTGCGCCAGGAGCACCTGCGACGCGAGACGCACTGCGACTTCCCGAGCTCACCGACGACGAGCGGCCTCGTCGCCTACCTCGATGGCGAGCCGGTGGGGTGGTGCGCAGTCGAGCCCCGGTCGGCGTACAAGGACCTACCCTGGCAACGCACGAAGCTCACGGTCCGCGGCGAGGACCCGGCCGACCAGACCGTCTGGGCCGTGACCTGCTTCGCGACCCGCGCCGGCTATCGGCGACGTGGCATCAGCCGGGTGCTCGCGGCCGCCGCGGTCGACTTCGCGCGCGAGCGCGGCGCCCGAGCCGTCGAGGCCTATCCGATGATCACCGAACCAGGTGTCGAGATCACCTGGGGCGAGACCCACGTGGGCACCCGCAGCATCTTCGAGGCGGCCGGGATGACCGAGGTGCTCCGCGCCTCGTTGCGGCGGGTCGTGATGCGCATCGACTTCGAACCCAATGGCCGTCCACCGGACCCCCAGCCCTCGACGAAACCGCAAGGGAGACGCCCATGAGTGCACCGATCATCCTGGTCCCCGGGTTCTGGCTCGGAGCGTGGGCGTGGGACGACGTGGCCGAGAAGCTCCGCGCTGACGGCCATGACGTGACCGCGCTGACGCTGCCCGGCCTCGAGTCGGCCGACGCCGACCGGTCCTCGATCCATTTCGCCGACCACGTCGAGGCGATCGTCCGGGCGATCGAGGCGGCCGACGCTCCGGTCGTCCTCGCGGTCCACAGTGCCACCGGGTACTCGGGCTATGCGGCGAGTGACCGCGTGCCCGAGCGGATCGCCGCGATGGTCTACGTCGATACCGCGCCCGGGAAGCCGCCGCTCGACCCCGACTTCGCCGACGTCGAGAAGCCGCTCGTCTGGGACGACCTCGCGGCCGAGGAGAACCTCGATGGCCTGTCCGAGGAGCAGCTGGCCGAGTTCCGCGAGCGAGCGGTCCCGGTCCCCGGTGCCCTGCTGCGCGAGGGCTACGAGTTCACGAATGACGCTCGCCTGGACATCCCCTCGACGATCATCGCGACCGGGTACTCGGCGGCCGACTACCAGAAGTACGCGCAAGGAGCACCCGGAGTGGTCGTTCCTCGCCGGGATCCCCGAGCTCCACGACATCACCTGGATCGACCTGCCGACGAGCCACTGGCCGATGTGGTCGCGCCCGGCCGAGGTCGCCGCGATCATCGGTGAGGTTGCGACGAAGGCCGGCGCGGCGGCACGCGGCCGGGGCGTCGCGATGACCTCGCTCCTCGACGATGCGTTCGCCCACCACATCTGGGCGACGGAACGACTCATCGACGCCTGCGCCACCCTCGCCCGCGAGCAGCTGGTGACCTCCACGCCCGGGACCTACGGCCCGATCATGGCCACGCTCGCGCACCTGGTCTCGAGCGACGGCTGGTATCTCTCGTTCTTCCGCGAGCAGCCCGCGCCGATCGACGAGGAGTCGAACGTGACCCTCGCCGACCTGCGGGCGGCCATCGCGGCCAACGGCGCCGCCTGGCGCGACCTCCTGGCCGGCGACCCGGACCCGGAGGCCGATCTCGTCGAGCGCGGCGATGGCTGGGAGTTCCACCAGCCGGCCGGCCTGCGCCTGGCGCAGGCGATCCATCACGGCACGGATCACCGGAGCCAGGTCTGCACCGCCCTGACGAGTCATGGCATCGAGCCTCCCGAGATCGACCTGTGGGCCTACGGCGAGGCGACCGGCCGCACGAGGGCGATCGAGGGATGACGATCCGCCTCTTCTACGACCGCTGGCCGCAGTACGAGCGGCGTCTCGTCGAATCGATCCGGGACCTCACGCCCGAGCAGCTGGCGCTCCGGGCCGCGCCGGCTTCAGCAGGCGACTGGCCTGCGACTCGATGTCGACCCCCTACGCGCTCGCCAGCACGCTGAACACATCGACAGACTCGACGCGCATGAACGGGGGTCGGGGCGCGGTGCGGGCGCGCCTCGAGGGCGGCGCGCGCGGCCTCCTCGGACCTGAAGACCAGCACGTTGAGCGTCCTGCCGGCTCCGTCGCTCATCCACAGTGCCGAGACGAAGCCAGGCGCCTCGCGAACGCGCGGCGCCACGTTCGCGCTCACCATGCTCCCGCTTCGATCGATCTGCGCCGCATCGCCCGCCTCACGGACCACGACTGCGAACATGGGACGCTCCTTCGTCTATTATCACGCAAGCCAACGTGATTTCACATAAGGCAGAGTTGCACGAAATGGTCGAGAGCGTCAAGCCCCGTCGTCGGTACCAGTCACCGCGCCGCGCGGCGCAGGCCGCGCAGACGCGACGCGACATCGTGACGGCCGCCGGCCTGCTGTTCCGTGAACGCGGCTACGGCGTACCGCTGGCCGACATCGCGAGCGAGGCCGGCGTCGTGGTCGAGACGATCTACCGGATCTTCGGCAGCAAGGCCGCGCTGTTCGGGGCAGCGGTGGAGGCGTTGCTGGCGGGTGGCGCCGGGCGGGCCGAGATCCCCGTCGAGGAGCGGCCGGCGATTCGCGCCATTCGCGACGAGCCGGATCCGCGCAAACAGGTGGCGGGCTATGCCGCCACGCAGCCCGGGATCCACCGCCGTGCGGGTCCGCTCCTGCGCGCCCTGCGCGACGCCAGGGGGAGCGATCCCGAACTCCAGCGGCTGTGGGACGAGATGGAGGCCTGGCGGCTCGACGGACAGGGGCGGTTCGTGCGGATGCTCGCCGACCGGGGGGCGCTCAGGCCGGGCCTCATGGTCGACGTCGGAATCGACATTGCGTGGACGCTGTGCTCGCTTGCGGTCTACGACTTGCTGGTCCTCGGTCGGGGCTGGGGCGACGAGCGCTATCAGGCCTGGCTGACCGACGACCCTTGTCCGGGAACTGCTCGCTACCGGTGCTCCTGGCGGCTGAAACAGCGGGAGAAGCACAGGCTCCCTAGCGAATCCGCTGGCTCAGAGCCCCGACCGGGCCCACGGCCCCGAGGGCATGGCCCAAACGGCCGAATAGCGATCGCGGCCGCCCGACCCCACGATTGGGGCATGACGGCGCGCTGGTCTGAACCACACCGACTCCCGGGTCTCCCCACCGGGTACGTCCGCGCCGTCAACTCCGCGTGGGCCGGTGAGCGGGGTCGAGCTCGTCCTGGCCTTCCTCTCTGGCGTCGTCATGGGCATCCTCCTCGACCGCTGGCTCCTCCCGCCACTCGTCGACGCGTGGATCGACCGCATGCGCCGGCATGGGCGATGAGCGTGGTGACGATGCGCCGGAACGCCGCCGGGCCGACGTCTACTCCTCGGCCCGGATCGGGGCCGCTGCTGCGCTCACGATCGTCCTGGTCGTGCTCCTCGTCCTCGACGTCGCCGTCCCGACTACGACGTCTCCCCGGCGATCCTGGTGCCCCTCCTGGGCGCGATCCTTGAGCTGGCTTCCCTCCAACCGGGCGAGCATGGACCGATGCACCGCCCCGCCGCTGCCACGGTGGCGGCGATAAGTCGCAGGTAAGCGGCGCGGAGGACGATGGACGCGGCACGTGGGGTCGGGTCCGCCCGCCGTCGCGGCCGTTCGCAGGGGCACGAGGAGGTGCCCGCGTGCGCGCCACAGCCGGAATCGAGGCGACGACCCCGAGGGAGCGGTCGGGGCGAGGAGAAGGCGCCGCGTCGGCGCGTGGTCAGACGGTGGCGTGCCTCGCCATCGACCTGCAGCAGCGACGGGGCGGCGATCCGGGGACACTGGGGTCTGTCGGTGCGACATTGCCCATCCGCGCCCGTGCTCTTCGGCCCGCCCGCGAGCACGAAACCCTGAGAACCGGCGTCCTGGTCGGGGCGAGAGGGCTCGGCCCTCCGCTACCCGGCAGATCCGCGGGTGCCGCGTGACGGTGGGCGGCCACCAGGGGCCGGTCGACCTGGTCCTGACGGCCTGACCAGTCGGTGAATGAGGGCGCATTGGCCGATGGACCGTGAAGCACCACCTGGCGAACGCGCGGTCCAGGGTCGGGGCGGAGACCACGGCGCAGCTCGTGTGGATCCTGGCGCCGCGGCAGCCGGAGCCTGAGGGCTCGGCGCGGACGGACGCGTGGCAACAGCCCGCCCGCATCCGCTGACACACGAGTTCGTCGCCCCCGGCAGTCCCCGGAGCGCGCTTCGGTCGTCGAGGTCGTCCCACGAGGCTGGATCCGACCTTACCGGTGATGTCCCCGACCAGCTCATGACTGATGCCTCTAGCCATCCCCGGCAACGCATGGCTACGTTCGTTCCGCACGTGGGACGCGTGACATGCCGCCCGGACGTGGCCTCCGGGACGCGCCGAGCCATTGGCGGAACCGGCGCGCGGCTGCGTGCGCGGGAGGGAGTGCCATGCGAAGGCTGATGGCTCGGGCAGCGGTCGCTGCCATCGTGGCGGGGCTGATCGCCGTCGCTCCAAGGCTGAGGGGCACGACGTGGGCATCGTGGTTCAGGAAGCTGGCGTGGTCATGGGCTGGCGTCCCGAGCGGTCCCCTCGGCTGGATCAGCAGCAACTGGACCATGCCGGTGCTCCATGCACCGATCTACCCGGTCATGGCCCGAGAGCTCGATCTCCAGCCAGACGACGACCTGCTGGAGGTGGCCTGCGGGTCGGGCGTCTTCCTGACAACGCAGGCCGCGCACGTCCGCCACGTCGCGGGCCTGGACCTGTCCGACATCCAGGTTGGCCTCGCCCGTCGGCGGCTGGTCGACCGGATCACGGCCGGGACCGCGGAGATCGTCAAGGACGACGCCGCGGCGCTGCCGTGGGACGACGGGCGGTTCAGCGTCGTCACCTGCATGGGCTCGGTGGAAGCCTTTCCGGACCCGGGAGCCGCTCTGGCCGAGATGTACCGGGTTCTTCGCCCCGGCGGACGAGCTGTCGTGAGCCTCGGGGCGAAGGTCGCCGATGGGACCCAGACCCATCAGATCGTGGGGGCTGTGTGGGTCTGGAGCGAGGCCGACGCGCGGCGACTGGTCGAGGAGGCGGGCTTCGCCGAGGTCTCGGTGTCGTACGCGTCGACCCGTGGCGACAACCGCATCGTCAACCTTCTCGGTAGCCTGACCGCGGAGGATGAGATGCGGGTCGTGCGCGGCGTCAAGCCGGCGGTCAAGGCCCCCGCCCAGTGGACCGAGGAGCTGTCTCCGGTGGCCGTCGGGGCCGCCGGGTAGCCGGCGTCGGACGAACGGCCCTCCCTGACGCCAAGCGGGCCGCGCCTGGCGTCGGCCTCGGACCCACCTCCGCGGTCCCCTTCCCGGGCCGCCGGGACCGCGGCGAACCTTCTGGCGGCCAGCTGGAGGTGGGCGGGACATGCAGGACACCGAGCTGTTCTTGTCGCTGGCCGAGATCGCCGGCGTGTTCGTTGGCTTCGGGGCGCTAATCGCCGTCCGGAGCGGCGGGCCGGCCAACGTCGTGGAGGTAGGGTCGATCGGCTACGTCGTCTTCCTCGCGACCATCGTCGTGGCGGTGGCCCTCGCCCCCGTCGTCCTGAGCAGGTTCGACCTGACCGGGCACGGGCTGTGGCTGGTGTGCAGCATCGTCGCCCTGGTCCTCTTCTGGGGCGGGATCTCGGTGGCCGAGCGGCTGCCCGGCCAGCAGCGGGCGTACAGGGAGGCGAGACCGCCGCTGAGGGCGCGGGCCCAGGTGGAGCTCGCTGGGACGGCGTTCTGGCTCCCGGCGACCGTGGCGCTCGTGCTCGCGGTGCTCGGCGTGCTCCCGGAGCGCGAGCCGGCGCTCTACTTCGCGGCGATCGTGCTGCTGCTCCTGATGGACGCGTTCTTCCTGCTCACGATCGTGTTCCGCGTCGGGATCGCGTCCGGCGACGAGCCCGGCCTCGACCAGGCAGGAGGCGCACCCGGATCCGCGACGTAGCCTCGGTCAACTGACCGATCCCGCATCGAGTCGCCCCTCGAAGGAAGCCAGCCGCCGTGACCCCTGGGCAGGCGCTCTTCATGTGCACCGGGCAGGCCGTCCCAGTGTCCGACCGCTGGATCACGCGGTTGACGGTGCCTGGATCTCGACGCCGGCTTTGACGGACGCCAGCATGCCGTTCAGCTTCTTCGCCATGACCGCCGCACTGACAGACTCCATGAAGTTCTGCCACCGGCTGAGGTCCTCTTCGAGGACGACCAGGGTCACCTCCGTGCCGCCGTCCCGATCCTCGAACAACCAGGTGAAGATCGGGCCGTTAGCAACCTCCTTGTTCCGTCCCGCAAAGCGCACCTTCGCGTGAGCCTTGGTGACGATGCGCTCGTCCAGAACGAACTCCGTGTACTCGCGCTCGATCTGCTCCACCATCATCCCCTTGGCGAACCTGCCCACGATGTGTGCCTTGGTGCCCACTCCCTCCGGGGTCATGACGACGTCAGTGACCTCGAGTTCGGGCCATCCATCGAAGAGATGGCGCGGGTCGCGGCAGTACTCGAAGACGTCATGCACCGGAGCAGCGATGAAGGTCTCGTAGTTGCGCGTGAAGTCCGGCATCACCTGGCCTCCTTCCGGCCTTGGAGGACAACAACCCACACTTCATTGCAGCGCGCAGATTCCCCGTGCACAAGAGGCGAAAGTCCCCCGACCACGCCGCCCACGCAGAACCGAGGCTCGAGCGCTGCCCTGGCGCGGGCGGCACGGGCAACCGCCTGCTCGACGCGGTGGTGGGATTGCCCGGCCGGTCACTCGCTCGCTCGCCGGCGCACTTCGCGACCGACGGCTCTTGCCGTCCGGTTCGGAGCCCTCCAGCGTTGCGTTCGTACGCGGGAGGCTGTGACGCGCGACCCACGCCCTGGCCGCCGGGGCCGCGCCGAGCCACTGGCGGGACCGACCCGCGGGGGCGTCCCCGTAGGGGCGTCCGAGGGAGGATTGGCGATGCGTCGGTTCGTCGTCATGGCAGTCGCGCCCATCGTCGGGACGACCGCCGGAGCGATCCTCCTTGTCGCCCGGTCGGGGAATGCGAGAGTGCGCGGGCTGCGCATGCGGGTCATCCGGGACACGCTGGGCGTTCCGAGCGGCCCGCTCGGCTGGATCAGCAGCCGGGTCATGCCGTTGGTGGCCGGCCCGGTCTACCAGTTGATGGCCAGGGAGCTGGAGCTCGTGCCGGAGGACGACCTCCTCGAGGTCGCCTGCGGATCCGGGCCGTTCCTGGCAAGGCACGCGTCGCACGTGCACTACGTCGCCGGTCTCGACCTTTCGGAGACCCAGGTCGCCCTGGGCCGCCGCCGCCTGGCCGACCGGATCGCGGCCGGGACCGCGGAGATCGTCCGCGGCGACGCCGTGGCGCTGCCGTGGGAGGACGGCCGGTTCAGCGCCGTCGTCTGCAACTCCATCGTCGGCTTCAAGGAGCCGGAGCGCGCCCTGTCCGAGATGTGCCGGGTCCTGCGGCCCGGCGGACGCGCCGTCGTCGTGATGAATGCGAGGATTCCCGAGGGGACGCCTTCCCGCCTGGACGACTACGACTGCTGGGAGTGGAACGAGCCCGACGCGCGCCGGCTCCTGGAGGACGCCGGCTTTGTTGACGTCGCCGTCTTCTACGACGACGTCATGGGCTGGAAGGGGGGCATGTCCTTGCGAGGCGTCAAGCGGCCGTCGACGGTCCAGGTCGACGCGCCGTCCAGCGTGGGCGCGTCTCTCGTTGGATCGGGCGTGGGCTGACCGCCGCTGAGCCGCCCGCGACCGTTCTGCGCGCCTCGGCGCCCCGGGTTCACGGCTCAGGCTCCGACGCGCGGCCCACGCATCGGCCGCCGGGACCGCGCCGGGCCACCGGAACCTCCGCTACCCTGCAGATCCGCGGCTGCACGGTCGTCATGGGCGGCAGGCGCCCGTTACTGGGCCCCACGCGCATCGCATGAGGCCGCGGCCATCCTGCCCCGCCTAGCACGCACCCCGGCCGCTTGAGCCGGAGGGCGCGGCTCCGCCCGTGGAGTAGCCGCCAGGACAGGTCATCCGGCGGGCGCCACCACAGCATCACGCGGAGCCACCAGTTCTGTCGTTCCCACCGCGAAGCAGCGTGATCCACGGGCGGAGGGGTGGCTGGTCGTTCCGAGCCCGGAGGCCAGCCAACCGCTCGCCGCGGTCGTACCCGGAGCGCCTCGTTCCCCGGGCAAGGAGGGCCTCGACCGAGCAGGCCCTGCCGTCAGATGGTCGGTGGGACCGGCTTGCCTGGGAACAACTGCTGGAACTGCTTCGCGTACTGGCGCTTGCCCACGAGGCGCCAGAGCACCTTCACGGAGAGCGGCATGCCCGCGTAGAACTGCTTGCGGTCCGCGGGTGTGGAGTTCGCCAGCAGCATCCCAAGTTGCGGCAGCAGCCGGCTCCTCGGGATCGCTCCGACGCTGTGTTCGGCCATTGCCTCCCACTCCTCGGCCGTGACCACCCGCTCCGCGACCGGGACGACCTCGACGACTTCGCGGCGCAGGTGCACCTTCAACACCTCGAGCATGCGCTCGTAGGCATCGGCCAGCTGTTCGCCGACGGCGGGGTCGGCCGTCGCGCGCCATCGGGCGAGGTGGGGACCCGCCTCGGCAAGCAGCTCCGCCACCTGTGCATGGTGGGCGCGCATCTGGCCAACGTGCAGGGCGCAGGCGGGAGCGCGCTGCTCGAGCTTGTCCCACAGGAGCTCGTCTTCGCTTTCGTGATGCGTGTGAAGCGTGGCGTCGAGATCGGCGAGCCACTGACCCAGGAACTGGCTGCGTGCCGTGTCGCCGGCGGGTGCACCGCGCACCATCCCCGGCGCCTGCTCGTATCCCCACAGGAACGCGTTGTGCAGGATGCGCATATCGTCGCCGCTGCACAGCTTCGGCCCGCCGGGAACGAGCGGAGTGGTCTCACCGGGCAAGGAGACGTACTCAATGGTCATCGATGGACCTCCTTGGGGCGCGGGGACGGCTGGTCATCTCAAGCCTAGGGGCCACGACGGCGTGCCACGAGCAGCGCCTCGTGTTCCGATACCGGCAGGTCGTCGTGGTCTGGACCCCGACGACGCCGCGCACGTCATGTGCGTTCAAGCTGCGGGGCTCCGAAGCCAGAGCGCCACGCCGATCCAGGCGAACCCGAGGGCAAGCAGGACCCCGAAGATGGCCGTCCCAAGTTGTCCGGCCGCAGGGGGCAGGAACTCGGCGACGAAGAAGACGAACAGGAATCCGGCCATCGCGCCCAGCAGGAGGACCGCCGCGGGACGCGGGAAGACGTCCGCCTGGAACGTCGCGATCCCAGTCAGCAGGAGTCCGAGGGTGAGCGCGATGCCGAGGAAGAAGAGGATGGGATGCTCGCCGATCGGGCCGTTGGCGGCCGGCTGGAGAAGGGGCGTCGCCGCGACCAGGACCAGGAGGAGCAGCCCCACGGATAGCAGGGTGTGTGCCACCAGCCCGAGGGCACCGGCGGCATCCGCCTGGGCGATGTACATCGCAGGCAGGGACAAGAGCAGCATCGCGGCCGAACTGAGGAGGAGCGCCGCGACGTCCGGCGAGAGGGTCGCTGCGATGACGGGCCTCGATGCGGTGAGCACGGCCGTCAGGCCGAAGAGGAGGGCCCCGCCGACGAGGACCGGGCCGCTCAGATGGATGGCCGTGCTCATTGGGCGACCGCCGGCCACTGCCGATCGATATCCGTCATCCCGTACCCTCCGTTAAGCGCCATCGCCTGGCGTGAGGGTGGTAGTATTTCGTTGATGTGTCTGGAAAGTCAATAGACATCAGAGAGGTGTGCGTCCTTGCCACGACCCTACCGTCTCGGTCGACGGGCCGAACAGCAGGCGGAGACGAGGGACCGGATCCTTGGCGCGGCGGTCGAGCTGTATCGGACGCTGGGATACGCGGGCACCACGACCAAGGCGATCGCACACGCTGCCGACGTGGCCCCGGCGACCGTCCGGAATCACTTCGCGACCCCCGAGGCGCTCGCCGTCGCGGCCGGGGCACGGATCCTGGACGACCTGCGGCCGCCCGATCCCTCGATCGTCGACCGGGACCCTTCGCTTGCGTCTCGTGTCGCGCGGGTCGCGTTGGAGTTGGTCGCATTCTTCGAGCGCGGCGATCCGTGGTGGCCCGTCCTGCAGCGGGACAGCGAGCTGGCAGCGGCCTGGGCCGGGGTTGCCGAGGCCTCCGAGCTCGGGCTCGTGCGTCTGTTCCGGGCGGCGCTGGGACCGCTCGCGGACGACCCCGTGGCGATGGCCGTCACCCGCACGACGATCGGCCCGCCGCTCCACTACATGCTCCTCATGACCGGCCTGTCGCGCTCGGATGCCGTCGACGCGCAGCTCGACGTGGTGATCCCATGGCTGGAGCGTCGGCTGGCGATGAGGGACCACGCGGCGCCGCAGGGATGAAGGTCGCCGCTCGCGACCTCGAGCGGAGCCCAATCGACCAACTAGGAACCGCGGCCCACCGCCGCCACCCTTGCGGGCATGACGGCGCGCTGGTCCGATCCACACCGACTCCAGGGCGAGCCTGACCCCTCGGTCAACTGACCGATACCCGGCGCGGGGCGCGCCGAGCAGACCATCAGGGCGTGACCCGCCTACATGCTCCCAGCCGCCCCGCTGCGGCGGGGCCTCGCCTACTGGTCGGCCGCACCCTCCCCAGTGCCGACCCGGCCCGCCCCGTCCGATATCGGGGCACCTCCCCCTACCCCGGCTCGCGATGCGATGGCACCGCCTGACGGGGCGGCCGTGAGCGACGACGCGATGGGCCTCACGCAGCGCGAGCTGCTGATGGAGATGCGGGAGGACATCAAGGGGCTCAAGGCCACCGTCGACGTGATCGCCAAGGACCAGGCGCTCGGCGTCGAGCGGCGGGCCAGCATGCAGCGCTCCGCCGACAGCATCTTCAGCCGACTCGACCAGCACGAGCGCGAACTGGACGACCTGCGCCGCTGGCGCGACCGCGCGGACGGCGCCATGGTCCTCGCCCGCTGGGCGCTCGGCGCGTCGCTGGTCTCGCTCGTGGCCGTCGCACTCCAGGTCCTCGCCGCCGTCGGCCACGCCATGAACGGAGGCATCCCGTGACCGACGACCTCTCCGTGTACGGCCTCGGCGCCCTGCCCGACGCGCCCGACGAGCGCGACTACCCGCTGTCCGCGCTGTACGCGTCCGAGGGCCTGACGGCCTCGGTCGTGCTCCCGGCGTCCTACGCATCGCCCGCAATGCCTCCCGTCCTCGACCAGCACGCCACGCCGATGTGCGTCGCCTACTCGTCGTCCGCCATGAAGGCGTGGCAGGACCGGCGGGACCAGGAGCGCTTCTTCGACTTCGACGAGCCGACGTTCTTCGGCCAGATCGGCGGCACCTCAGCGGGCGCCTACGTCCGCGACGCGATGGAGCGGATGCGGCTCTTCGGCTACCCGGTCGCGGGCGTCCGGCGACGCCGCCCACCACCGGATCGCCGCGTACTACGCGGTCCCGCGCGACCTCGCCACGATCAAGGCGGCCATCCTCGACCTCGGCCCGATCGTCGTGTCGACCACGTGGTACCGCTCGTGGTTCCACCCGGTGAACGGCGTCCTGCCAGCGGCCGACGTGGCGGTCGGCGGGCACGCCATCGTCGCCTACGGCTGGGACGCGAAGGGCCTCCGCCTCCGCAACAGCTGGGGCTCCGGCTGGGGCGTCTGCGGCGACTGCTGGATGCCGGCGTACCTCGTCCCGCACCTGTCCGGCGCCTGGAAGGCCGTCGACGCCATCGAGCACCCGATCCCGTACGCCCACACCGTCGACGTCCTGGCGCGGCCCAGCCTGAACGTCCGCAAGACGCCCACCACGGCGGCGGCGAGGGTCGCGTCCCTGCCCTACGGGCGCGACGTGACGACGACCCGCCTCGAGAAGTACGGCGGCAAGTACGCGGTCAACGGCGCCGCCCGGACGGACTGGCTCCAGGTCAAGGCCGGCACGCGGACGGGCTGGATCGCCCGCGGCTACACGCGGCTGGTCAGGTAGGAGGACGGCATGGCAGGCACGTACATCCCGCAGCAGGGCACGGTCGTCGGCGCGCTCACCGACGGCACGGGCGTCTCGCCCATGAACTGGACGAAGTTCGTCAAGGACTTCGTCGCGGACGTCCTGCTCTCGGGCGCCGCCGCCCTCGTGGCCGTCCAGATCGTGGACGTGGGCTCGGCCCTCGCCACGCCCGAGGTCGTGGCGTTCGCCCTGGCCGGCGCCGTCATCCGGGCCGCCTACCGCGCCGCACTGCGCTGGGCCACGACCGAGTGAGCGCGCATGGAGAACCGGCTCCCGACCGGGCCCGGTTCGCGCGGCGGGCGCTGGCATGACGCCGCAGTGGCGGCGTGCCTACCACCGCGCCTGGCGGGCCGCCCATCCCGACTACCGGGAGCGCGAGGCGCGCCGGCGCGCGAATGCAAGGGCGCAGGCGCGGGGCGATGCCGCTCCTGCCCGGCTGGCTCCAGGGCGTCTCCCTGCGCCTGCGTCCACCTGCGCCTGCGCCTGCGCCTGCGCCGAGGCGGTCGTCCTCGTGTGCGGCTTCTGCCGGGACGGCATGTGCGGCTGAGTCGTGCGCCGGCTGCCTCGCGGCGATCCTCGTGGACATGGGCACGGCATGAAGCTCTGCACGGTCTGCGGCGTCGTGACCAGCGGAACGGGCAGCCGCTGCAGCAAGCACCCGCGACTCTCGGGCATCGGTGCCAACCATCGCGTCCACGCGGACCCACGATGGGCGCGCCTGTCCAAGCGAGTGATCGCCCGGCACGTCGGGCAGTACGGCTACGTCTGCCCTGGCTACCAGCGCCCCGCCCACCCTGCTGCTGACCTGACCGTCGACCACGTCATGCCGCTGGCCGCGGGCGGTGCGCCGTTCGACATCGGCAACTGCGCGGTGCTCTGCCGCTCCTGCAACTCGACCAAGGGCGCCGGAGACGCCGACCGGGGGTCCCCACACGCAGGTTCCTCGCTCCTGGAAGACCGCGCCTCCCAAACGTGTGCACGCGGCCGAGTTTCGCGAAAAATCCCGGCGGGCCCGAGGCTACCCGCTGCGATCACCGATATACGCGGCGGCCGCCACGGGGTGGACGTAGAGCGCATGTCCCACGCCCTCGATGACGTCCGGCGCATCACCCCGGACCGCGGCCAGGCGGGTCGCGACGACGCGAAACAGCGCCGGCGAGCCGGTGCCGTGGGCGAACCGAACCTCGACCCGGAGCGATGCGAGCGCGGCCTCGTCGATGCGTTCGGCGGTCAGGATCGGGACGTCGTCGCGCACCATGGCCTCACTGTTGGCGGCCTCGCGCCGGGCGTACCAGTCCATGCCAGCGGGATGCTCGAGGAACCCGTCGGGGCGGGCGTCGGCCGCTGGCTCGGCGACGCGCACCAGCGCCGCATACGCCCCGGCCCAGTCGCGGGGATGACCCTCGAGGTGAGTCCGCACCGCGTCGATCGCGAGCCGGTGCAGCTCCTCGCCTTCCGGCACGCAGCGCAGGTAGCCCGGCTCGTAGACGAGGGCGCGCCGGACGAGCGGCGGGTGCCGGATCGCGAGCTGAACCGCGATGATGCCGCCCGAGCTGCCCCCGAAGACGACCACGCCCCGAAGCCCCAGGCTGGCGAGCAGTGCGGCGGCGTCGTCGGCGTGCTGTGCGGACCCGCCTCCGGGCCATGCCTCCCGGCCGCTCCGCGGCGTCCCGCGTCGGTCATAGGTCACGACCGTATGCCCAGCGAGACGCTCGGCGACCGGCCGCCAGCCCTCCGCGTCCTCGGCGCCACCCGGGATCAGCAGGATCGCCGGCCCAGCGCCGCGGACCTCGACGTGGAGGGTGGTCCCATTGACCGCCTGGTGGGCGGCCCGCGGTGCGGGCGCCCCGGACATCGCGTACGGATTGGTGGACGGGTCCGGGTCGGTCACGGGCCCAGTCTAGATGGGTGGCCAGCCCAGGAGCCCCGGCTCGGCCACGGTGGCCCACGGGCGCCACAGGGCGCCGGAGTGGCGCGATGAGCCCGGCCGTGGCCAATCACGCGACCGAACGTGGAAGGGCCCCCCGACGAAGAGGTGCCCGTCCTCACGACACTCGACCCGATCGCGGCGATGGCGGTCGGCGTCACCCCCCTCGTTGGCGGCACCCGGGCGGGAGCGCCGACCTGAACGTCAGAGGTCGCGTCGCCACGGGTGAACGTGGTGCGCGGTCGTGAACCCGCAGCCCGCGTAACGCGCATGTGATGCCACAACTTCAGCGTGACGCTGCGGACCGAATGGACGCCATCCTCGCGGTTCGAGGAGCATCGTCCTGACGGTGTGGCTGCAAACGTGGCTGCACTGGCGCCGAATCCGAACGCCCCTCCGATCCTCGAAGGGGCGTTCCACGTTCAGAGTGCTGGCGCGCCCGGAGGGATCCGGACGCGCGCTAGCAATCTACGAGATCCTGATCGAGGGCCGCGATGAGTGGATCGCCGCGACGGAGCGATGGGCATGAGGGACGGACACCTGCGCGGCGCTCTCTCGCCGCAGGTGACTTAGCGCCAAGTGGACGTGCTCGCGGGCTTCGTCGAAGCTGGCGGATCCGTTGCTGACACGGCTGAGCTCGTGGGCATCCGGCCGAGCACCGTGAAGCGCCACCTCGCGGACCTGCGAGCGCGGTCGGGCCTCACGACGAGCAGCTGATCTACGCCGGGCGGGCTGCCGGTTGGCTGGTGGTTCCGAGGCTGGAGACCACGCGGAGCGGCGGTTCAGCGATCGCGGATCAGCTCGCCCGTGCCTCGAGCAGCCGGTCCAAGGGCCGCACCCGTTCGGCCGGAACCTAGTGATCCGCGACCGGGCAGTGGGAACGGGCGTGTCACCTGACGACGAGCCCGATTCCGACTGACCGGCAGCGAGGTTCTAGTGAGACCGGGCCGGTCAGGCCGGCATCGGCTGCCACAGCTCGATCTTCGTCCCTTCCGGGTCGAGGATGTGAGCGAAGCGGCCATTGGGCTCGTCGGGGAGAACGTTTGCCTCCACGCCGTGCTTTGCGCAGCTCGCCAGAATGCCGTCGAGATCGTCGACCGCGAGATTGATCATGAAGTCCTTGGTCGAGGGCGCGAAGTAGGTGGTGTCGGCCTCGAACGGGCTGAACACGGTGCCAGCGCCCGGATGGGCGGCCATCGCCTCGGGCCTAAAGACGACGCCGCCCCAGTCCTGCAATTCGAGGCCAAGAACGTCGCGGTACCAGTTGGTGAGCGTGCCCGGGTCCTTCGACTTGAAGAACACGCCGCCGATCCCGAGAACTCTGACCATCTGACCCTCCTGACCGGCTGAACATACCCCAGCGGCGGCAGGACGTACTTGGCGCCTGAAGGCGCTCCGCGAGACTCGAGACGCATCACGGAGCGGACGGCAACCGGAGGAGTCCCGAGTCAGCGTGCGATCGGGTCTCTCGACCGAGCAGCTGATCTACGCGGGACGAGCCGAGGGATGGCTGGTTGTGCCGAGCCTCGAGCCTCGGTGAGCAATCGCTGGAGCACTGGCGACGTCGCCTACTGCAGGAATTCGAAAAGGGACCCTGCCAGGAAGATCGGCAGCGCGAGCGCCCAGATCCAGCCGACATCGCGAATCGCCTCGCCCGGGATGCGGAGCGTCAGGCGCGGACGGACTGACGCATCATTTCGACGGCGCCACGCAACAAAGCCGAGGTACATCCCCGCTCCGCCGGTGAGGATGTAGGGGATCAGCTGCAGGGTCACTGTGACGAGGTAGTAGAACGCGGTGCCTGGCTGGCTGAGTCGGCTGACGTGGTGCCCGTCGACCGACACGATGCCGCCGACCCAGCCGCGATACGCGGCGATCGGAACCGGCCCCACGATCGCCAGGCCGGTCACCGACGTCAGAAGGGCAGCCTCGACGTTGCCCCCGAAGTCGAGAAGAGCGGCCCGCACACGGTCGTTCTGGTTGTACGCGCCATTGATCTCGCTGCCCTGGGCAGCACCGACGATGCGATCGCGCTCGCTCAGCGCAAAGCTGTTTCCCGGATGTCGCGAGCACTCCACCAACCACGAGCGGACAGATAGACGCAACGGCGACGATGGCGATCGGCACCCGGGCCCGGCCCAAGGCCTCAGAGACGCGCTGGATGAGCCCTCGCAGTGCCCTCTCCTGTTGTCGTGCGAGACGCCCGGCGGGCCTGATCGCGTGTCACTTGCGTCACTCGCGGCGCTGGCTTGACCTCGGCGGCTACGCGCGAACGCCCAGCTGCGACGAGAGCCCCGACAAGGACCGCAATGGCGATCGTGACGCCCACCAGAACGAGCGCATTGCGGCTCAGGCCGCGCCTCCACATTCGGTATCCCACGCTCACGATCCCGCCAACCACGACGAGCGCGAGGAGATCCCAGGACGCCTGCTGCTCCACGAAGGAGCGGTAGGCGACGATGAGGAGCAACCCGTACGACACGACGATGTAGGCGAGCCGGTCGCCGCCCTGCTCGACGGCGGCCTCGCGCTCGTCACGGACGAACAAGCTACGCATTGGTCTCTCCTTCCAGCCAGAACAGTCGTTCCACGGGCTCCCCCAAGGTGTGTGCCAAGCGGAGAGCCAAGACCGTCGATGGGCAGTACTGGCCGGTTTCGATCGAGCTGATCGTCTGGCGGCTGACACCGACGGATCGTGCGAGCTCTCCTTGCGACAGGTCGCGCTCGGCGCGTGCAACCCGGAGACGGTTCAGGAGACGGATCAGCGACCTTGGTCGGCATGGCTGCAATCCTGCATCGTGGCGACGGTAGATGTCAAGTACTACTTGGCATAGTGCCAAGTATAGCGGTCGTTCTCGCCATTCACGTCCGTGGGCTCTCCTCAGTCGCGAGCGGTGGCCTCCGGCGCGCGGCCGCCGGCTCGCGCCAGATCCAACCCGTCGAGGAACATGTCAAGGCCGGATTCGAATGCCCGGGCACCCTCCCCGCCGGAGCTGTCCAGGTGCCACCGGACATGGTCTGCCGTGTGCGGGAGCTCGTCGACCGGCATCGTCGCCAGGTACTTCCGCGCGAGATCGTCAAGCTGTGCGGCGGAGAACGGGATGCTCGACTGCCACAGCGTGAACCCGACGACGTAGCTGTCGAGCGCGTGGTACGCGTGGTCCGCGAGGCCCGGCGGAAGTCCGGCGGCCGCCAGCGAAGCGAGGACCGACTCCATCCAGCGGACCCGTGTCGCACTCGACACGCCCGGTGTCATGAGGAGCGTGGCCGCCCATCGATGGCGATCGAGGACGGCATGGGCCGAGAGCGCGGTCATGCGAAGGGCCTGCTTCCATGGCGTTCCAGCGAGCGGGAGCTCGAGCTCGGATAGGACCCGCTCCAGGATGCCGCCGAGCACCTCGTTCTTGTTCCGCACGTGGTAGTAGAGCGACATCGCCTCCACTCCGAGGCTGGTGGCCAGCCGCCGCATCGAGAGGGCTGCCAGCCCGTCAGCGTCGGCGAGGTCGATCGCGGCGCCGATGACGCGCTCACGGCTGAGGGGTGTACGCGGCGGGATCGGACCGTTGCCAGGGGCGATGCCGGTCTTCATGACGGGGCCTGACCTCTTGACAGCCTTACGGTGTACCGTTAGTGTCGTGGCCTTATAGCGTAAGGCCGGGGTTCGGCCCGCGCAAGCCGTGAGAGGTGCCGCCCGATGCTCCTGTCACCTGCGCCAGGACGATAGCCGCCCGTGCTCTGGATCGTAGGGAGCTCGTAGTGGTTGACCCGAGGAGCAGTCGTGGAGGGCGGGGCCTTGAATGACGGCAGGATCGACGCGGGCCTGCTCGAGCGGATCAGGGTGCGCCTCCAGGATGACGGGCGACGCACGGGCGACGGCGACTACACGCGCATGTCGAAGGAGATCCGGCGGACGCTTCCCGGATCGAGCGGCAACGGTCTCGCGGGCATGCTCCTGGGTGCTGTCCTCAGCGATGGGCCCACCGCGACCGAGCCGCTCAAGCCGATCCAGCCGCTGGGCGAGGCCCAGGTAGCCAAGGTCGAGAAGGCGCTGGGCTTCGCGCTCCCCACCCAGCTGCGCCAGCTCTACCTGGAGGTCGGCGACGGCGGGTTCGGACCCTATGCCGGCATGCGGCGGCTCACGAACTGGGCGGCCGACTATGCCAAGCTGCGCACGCAGCTCCCGGCTGAGCGCGGCCGGGACTGGCCAGAGGGGCTCCTCCCCATCGTCTACGTCAACGGTCGCCGTGTCTGCGTGGAGCGCGACAGTGGGCGGGTGGTGCTCTGGACCAAACCCCCCAGGAAGGCCAGCGAGAAGAAGTGGCTCGCGTCTTTCGTCCTCGTCTCGTCCTCGCTGCAGACCTGGCTGGAGGCGTGGGTCGACACGCCCACTGTGCTGGAAGGCGGGCCCGAAGGGGGCTGGTCGCCGCCCACCGAGGAGGTCGAGCGACGCCGGCAGGTGGAGGGCGAGGCGGAGGCCCGCCGTGCGGCGGAGGCGGCCAAGGCGCGCAGCTTCACCCCAGCCAACCTCTCGCCGCTCGCTCCGGACCTGATGGAGCGCATCCGCGCGCGGGCGATGGACCCCGAACGACGCACGTACCTTGCCGGGGCGGAGGCCCGCTCCTCGGCCGTGGGGCTCTCGAACCTTGAAGAGGAGCTCGACCGGAACGTCGGCGCGATCCCGGACCAGGCCGTCGCCGACCTGGGGCGTCTCCTGTCGGGCCTGCGAAGGCTGGGTCCCGCCGCCGGGCTGCCCGGGCTGAACGTGTCGGTCGGCCCAGACGGGGGCATGATGATGATGTCAACAGGCGCGGGGGGAAGGCTGGGCGCGCCCGCGAGCGAGGTGGCGCTCGAGCGCGCGGACCTGGAGCTTGGCGTTCGGCTGCCGGAGCCCTTGCGCCAGCTGCTCAGGATCGCGGACGGGGGGTTCGGTCCGGGCTCAGGGCTCCTCCGCCTCGCGGACGTGCTCTTGCTCCACCGCACGCTCACCGCCACGCCGCAGGGCCCGGGAGGCGAGGTGTGGCCGGCCCGGCTGCTGCCGATCTGGCAGGCGGATGACGAGATCGGCTGCCTGGACCTCGAGAGCGGTGCCATCACCACCTACGATCCCTCCCGGATGCAGGACATCCATGGTGGCTACTGGCGCCGCTCGTTTGCCATTGAGCATCCCTCGCTGGCTGAGCTGATGGAGGAGTGGCTCCGTTCACCCACCTTCGCCGAGCAGGTGGCGCGCCACGAACGGTGAGCCAGGGCTTCGCCTCTTGACAGCCTTACGGCGTACGACTAGTGTCCGTGGCCTTATAGCGTAAGGCCGTGGTTCGGCGCGCGCAGGCGTGAGAGGTGCAACCGGATGTTCCCGTCGACGATGCTGGCCGCCGTCCGGTCGCGATACGGCGGCCCCGAGGCGATCGAGCTGCGGACCGTCGACGTGCCGCGACCCGGCGCACGGGCAGGTCCTCGTGCACGTGCGCGCCGCCTCGCTCAACCAGGTCGATCACTACCTGCTCCGCGGGTCACCCCTGCTGTCCCGCCTCTCGGGCGGATTGCGCCGTCCCAAGGAGACCGGGCTTGGTCACGACTTCGCCGGCGACGTCGTCGCCGTGGGCGCGGAGGTGACCGATCCCAAGGTCGGCGACGCCGTGTTCGGAAGTTCCATCCGGGCCTTCGCCGAGTACGTCGCCGTCAAGGCCGAAGGCGTGGTCGCGAAGCCGGCGAGTGTGAGCTACGAGGTGGCAGCGGCGGTCCCGGTCGCCGGGATCACCGCGCTCCAGGGGCTCCGACGCCACGGGGCCCTGCAGGCGGGACAGCGCGTGCTTATCACCGGTGCCGGCGGTGGCGTGGGCGGGCTCGGGGCCCGGATCGCGAAGGCGCTCGGCGCGGAGGTGACGGCAACGACCAGGCCGTGGAACCTCGACCGCGTGCGCGCGATGGGCGTCGATCGGGTCTTCGACAGCGCGGGGCGGGGCGGCGAGGCGGACGCGCTCGCCGTGCCCGACCGCTACGACCTCGTGCTTGACGTGGCCGGCGACCGACCCATGTCGGCACTCGCCCGGGCGACGCGGCCGAACGGCGTGATCGTCATCGTCGGAGCCTGGCAGATCTCGATGCTGCGGATCATCGGGTGGATCCTTGAGGCGCGGATCGGGTCGCGGATCCGTGGCCGACGCATCGTCTTCTTCTACTCGCAGCGCGACCACACGGACCTCGAGACCCTCCGCGACCTGCTTGCCGCGGGGTCCATCACGCCAGACATCGAGAGGACCTACCCGCTGGCCGAGATCGCCGACGCGGTCCGCCACCTTGAGACCTTCCGGACGCGAGGCAAGGTCGTCGTGACGACGTGAGCGCTCGGCGCCCTCAGGTAGCCGCCGGGGCTGTCCAAGGGAGGACAGCGTGACCGAACGCACTGACTTGGCCACCCAGCGTGCGTACGCGCGACTCGCCGGGCTCATGTACCTGGTTGTGCTCGCCAGCAGCATCGCCGGGTTGATCGTGACATCGAGCGTGGGCGCCGGTCCGGGCTTTGCCGAGCGTTCCGCTCAGATCGTGGCGTCCGAGGCGCTCTTCCGGGTTGGCCTCGTGCTCGCGCTGGTCGGCTCCCTCTCGACCGTGCTCCTTGCCGTCGCTCTCTACGTCACGGTCCGGCCCGTCGACAGGAACCTGGCGCTCGTCGGCCTCCTGTTCCGGGTCTGCGAGTCGGCGATCGGCGCTACGGGCCTCGCGCTCTCGTTCGGGATCCTGCAGCTGCGGTCGGCAACGGCCGCCGGGGACGCGTTCGCGGTCGTCGAGTGGCAGGCGCTCTTCAACGTCTTCAACGGGGCGGCCACGACGGAAGTGGCCGCGATCTTCTTCAGCGTTGGGTCGACCGTCTTCTTCTACCTGTTGCTGCGATCGCGCTACATCCCGCGCGTGCTCGCGGGCGTCGGGCTCGTCGGCTCCGCCTGCTATGCGGCGATTTGGATCGCACGGCTCATCTGGCCGGAGGTGTCGTGGGTCGCCCCGATCGCCTCGGTGCCGATCCTGATCGCGGAAGTGGTTGGGGGTCTCTGGCTCCTGTTCCGGGCGATCGACGTCCCGGAACTGGCGACGCCTTGGGATCCGGCGGTGACCGCCCGATGATCGTCGACCCGGCGTTGCTGGCGTTCCTCGGGGTGGCAACCCTCATCATCGTCAGCCCGGGACCTGACACAGCACTCGTGGTCCGCAACACGCTTCTGTCGGGCAGGCGCGCCGGCGCGGCCACGGTTCTCGGAGTCATCTGCGGGATCGCGGCTTGGGCAATCGCGGCGGCGGTCGGTCTCGCTGCGATCCTCGACGCGTCCGCCGTCGCGTTCACCGCGCTGAAGCTTGCCGGCGCCGCGTACCTCGTCGCCCTCGGGCTGCTAACCCTGCGGGGCTCTTGCCATCCATCGACGCTGGACCGAGGCGGCGGGGCATCGTTGACCGCTCGCCGGGCATGGACCCTCGGGTGGCTCTCGGCCAGCCTGAATCCCAAGCTCGGCGTCTTCTTCCTCACGCTGCTCCCGCAGTTCGTGCAGCCCGGCTTCGATGAGCCGGCTCGCCTTCTGGGGCTGGCGTTGTTGTTCGGCGCGCTGGGATTAGCCTGGCTCCTGCTCGTGGTGGAGATTGTCGTCCGGACGCACGCCGCAGTGGCGCGCCCGTGGATCGGGCGCGCGACCCGATGGGTCACGGGAACGGTACTGATCGGGCTGGGTGCCCGTGTGGCCTTGGCCCGGGACTAGGGTCCAGGCAGGCGCGGCGCCGATACCGGCCTCAAGCCGCCGGGTCCCGCCGAACGATCAGCACGACATTCCCGGTCTTCTGGTGGGTGTCGACGTACCGGTGCGCCTCGACCACGTCCTCGAGCGGGAACGATCGGTCGATCACCGCTCGATAGCCGCCTCCCTCGATGAGCTCCTTGAGGAAGCGGAGATCCTCGTTCCGGTACTCGACCATGCCCAGCTTCACCCGCCTCGTGCCGATCCACCGCGTCAGCACCGACAGGACGAGGACCGAGAGCACCGACCCGGCCGATCCGGCTGTCAGGTAGACGCCCTCCGGCTCGAGGGAGCGTCGCGACCGCCAGGGTGAGAGCATCCCGACTGCGTCGAGGACGATGTCGTACGTGCGGCCGCTCGCCGTGAAGTCCTCCCGCTGATAGTCGATGACGCGGTGGGCTCCGAGGGAACGCACGAGCTCGAGATGCCTGGTGTCGCACACGGCGGTGACGTCCGCACCGAGGTGCCTGGCCAGCTGGACTGCAGCCGTGCCGATGGAACCCGACGCGCCGTACACCAGGAGGCGGTGGCCCCCCTGAAGGCCGGCCTGTCTCAGGAACGCCAGTGCGGTGCACGCCCCATCGGCGACCGCGGCCGCCTCCTCGAAGGTCATGCCAGCGGGCTTGTGCGCCAACACGCCGTCCTCGCGGACGCACACGTACTCCGCGTTGGCGCCCGAGCGGATCCCGAATACCTCGTCGCCGACCCGGAACCGGGTCACGGCCGCTCCTGCCGCCTCGACGACCCCGGCCAGCTCCATGCCCGCGATCCGCTGCGTCGGCCGTCGAAGGCCGGTGAATGCGCGAGCGAACCAGTACTCGGATCCGCGAAGCCCGGTGTCCGATCGCGTGACGCTGGAGGCGTGAACACTGACCAGCACCTCGTCGTCCTTCGGCACCGGCCGGTCGACCTCCTCGAGCCGCAGGACCTCCGGCGGCCCGTACCGGTCGTGGACAACCGCTCTCATCCGTCGCCAGCTGCCAGCGAGTTCCACCGCGCCGCATCCACCCCCTGAAGATCAGCCACAGTGTCAAGCCGTCCGTCTGCAACCTGAGCGGTACACCCGCTGCTCAGGCGGAGACGGCCGGCTGGCCCTCGGCTGGTGCGAGAGGCGTCGTCGAGACAGTGGCCGAATCCCACCATCCCGTGGCGATCGCCTGCCATCGACGGACGTTGACACCGCGGACGAGCAGCCACAGGCACAGCGCTCCTTCGCCCACGAGCGACGGCATCAGGATGGCCGGGACCAGGGACGTGGCGACGTCGGGCAGGAGGAACGTCGCGAAGCTGTGGATGAGGTAGCACGAGCCCCCAACCGTCATGAGCACCCCGATGGCGCGAGGCAGGAAGGTCGACCGGAAGATCAGGTAGCCGGCGGTGATTCCGTAGCACCCGAAGAAGACCGCGTTGATGTCATAGCCGATCGTCCGCATCGCCAGGGGCGCGTTCGCCAGGGCCTGGACCTGCGCGGTCGAGAAGGCGCCGGATGCGGATCGCATGCCGTCCAGGAGAGCCAGGGGCGTGAACTGGTCGAGCAGGGTGGCGGCCTCGACGGCCGTCCCGATCGCCAGGAACAGCACCATCAGCGCCGCAAGTCGTCGGTCGACGGGCGTGAGCAGGCCGTACAGGATGACGGCGAGCGGGGCGTTGGTCATGAGGATCAGCATGTGCGCCGCGAGACCGAGTCGGTAGAGCAACTCGTCGGCCTCGATGTGCTGGAGCGTCGCCGCGGCATCACCGGGCACGATGAGGCTGGCGGGGATGATGCCGATCGCCAGTACACCTAACACGATGTTCACCAGGTAGAGGCCGCCGGCGATCCGGGCCGCTCGCTGCGGCGACGCGGGTGCCGGTGGTCGAGTCATGACAGCTGTGGACACGGGTTCGTCTCTCCTCTCGCCGGGTGGGTGATCGCTGACGACCGCAGCTCGATCACCTCGGATCCGAACAGCGCCTCCAGGAATGGCTGGAAGCTGCCGCAGACGACGCACCGCAGGATCGGGCCGTCGACTTCGACGTCACTGACGCCGGAGGCCCGACTGACCCGCCGGACCGGCGCGATGTCGAGGAACCGCACCTCGACCCGGTGCATGGGGATCTCGTCGTCCATGACGCCAACCTATGCGACCCGTGAGGCCCCGTCAGCCCGCGAGATCACCTGTCCCATACCTGTTTCGCTAGCCCTGGCTCGCGATCTGCCGTGGTACGTTCCGGTGGAATGGCCAGGTCATCCCGTCGCGTCGGCAATCTGCCGGCCGAGTCGTCGAGCTTCATCGGCCGCCGCCAGGAACTCGCCGAGCTTCGGCGCAAGCTCGGCGCGGCTCGCCTCGTCACGCTGGTCGGGCCGGGCGGGGTCGGCAAGACGCGCCTGGCGCTGCGGATCGCCGCGGATCTCGCCCGCGGGTTCCGGGACGGTGCCTGGTTTGTCGAGCTCGCGGACATCGAGGAAGCCGCGCTCGTCGACGACGTCGTCATCGCTGCCCTGGACCTGCGGGCCCAGGCCGCCATCGACCCGCGGCACGTCCTGCGATCGCACCTGCGGGATCGCGAGCTCCTGCTCGTCCTCGACAACTGCGAACACCTGGTCGGAGCCGCCGCGCGCATCGTCACCGACGTCCTGCGGGCGGGGCCGGGGGTGCGCGTGATCGCCACCAGCCGGGAGGCGCTCTCCGTGCCGGGTGAGCACGTGATCCCGGTCGCCCCGCTCGAGCTGCCCCCGGTCGGCGCGGCCGACGAGCACCTCGACATCAGCACCAACGAGGCCGTCGCGCTGTTCGTGGAGCGAGCCGCGGCCGCATCGGGCGACTTCGTGCTGACCGGCGCCAACCAGGTGGCCGTTGCCGAGATCTGCCGGAGGCTGGACGGTCTGCCGCTGGCGATCGAGCTCGCCGCGGTCCGTACGCGGACCCTCAGTGTGGAGCAGATCCTCCCCCGCCTGGCCGACCGGTTCGGCCTGCTGACCGGCGGAGCACGAGCGGCCCTGCCCCGCCAGCAGACGCTCCGGACGACGATCGACTGGAGCCACGATCTCCTTGGGACTCGCGAGCGCGAGCTGCTCAGGCGGCTGGGCGTGTTCGGCGGCCGCTTCACCCTCGACGACGTCGAGTCGGTCTGTGCGTCGAGCGACACGTCCTCGTTGGAGGTCGTCGACCTCCTGTCGTCGTTGGTCGAGAAGTCGCTCGTGATCAGGGAGGACGCCGGCGGGCGTGCCTCGTACCGGCTCCACGAGACGATGCGCGCGTATGCCCGACTCAAGCTCCGGGAGGCGGGCGAGGAGGCGATCGTCGAGCGGCGGTGCGTGGAGCACGTCCGATCCGCGTGCCTGCGGTCCGCCGTGGAAGCCCAGTACCGGCTTCCCGAATGGCTCGCCTGGATCGAGCTGGAGATCGACAGTATTCGTGCCGTGCTCCAGCGCTGCATCGCCGAGGATGACGTCGAGTCGGGGCTCGACATCGCCGGCTCGCTGGGCTGGTACTGGAGCATCCGCGCCACGGTCGAGGGTGTCCGGTGGCTCGATACGCTGCTCGCGATGGCGCCCGACGACTCGGCCACGCACGGCTGGGCCGCCTTCGCTCGCGGCTTCCTGGCCGTCGCGCAGGGGGATCCGATCGCCGCCCGATCGGCGCTCCTTCGCGCCGAGGTGTCGGCTCGCGGCACGGGACAGCTCCCGCTGCTGTCGCTGTCGCTCTCCGCGGCATCGATCGTCGAGACCGTGGCCGGCGATCATGCCGCGGCGAAAGACCGGCTCGACGAGTCGGCAGCCATCGCGGCCGATCTCGACGAACCCTCCGCGCAACTCGGGCTGCTGCACGCTCAGGCGCTCGACGGGCTGTTCCGCGGCGACATCGATGCGGCCAGATCGGCATCGACGGCCGGTGAGCGTCTGAGCCGGGAGGTCGGCGCCCTGTACGTTCTCGAGCTTCACCTCCAGAACCTCGGGTTCGCGGCGCTGGTGAGCCGTGACCTCGACGAGGCTCAGCGCTACTTCGCGGAAGGGCTGCGGATCGCGCGGCAGATCGATGACCGCGTCGGCCAGTCCTACCTGCTCGCGGCACTGGGCTGCCGGCTCGCCGGAGCGGGCCAGCCCGCGCGTGCCGCGCGGCTGTTCGGGGCAGCCGAGACGGTCCTGGCGGGGGCCGGCGCGATGACCATGTCCGGCATCGCGGCCATCATCGCCCAGGCAAAGGCGTCCGCGATCGACGCGATCGGGGCACTGAGGCACGAGGCGGAGGTGGCTGCCGGTCGACGGATGACCCGGGGGGCGGCGATCGGACTTGCGCTCGGAGAGGGCCCCGCGGTCACGCGCACGGCGTCAGGAGACACTGCCCCGGGTCCGCTCGGGAAGCGGGGATCCGAGGTCGCGCGCCTGGTCGCCGACGGCCTCACGAACAAGGAGATCGGCGCCCGTCTCTTCATCTCTGAGCGCACGGTCGATGGCCACGTGCGCAACATCCTCGATCGGCTCGGCTTCGATTCACGCACCCAGATCGCCGCCTGGGTGGCATCGTCGGAGGAGCGGTCGCGTCCGGACTGAGGTTGTCCACCGCGTCTGCGTGCGTCCCTGCGCGGTGGACGATGAGGTCGCAAACGTGGGGTCAACTCCCCTCGCTCCGACCATGAACATCCGTTCTAATCAAAAGATCCCTGCGTCTGCAGCATTTCGTCCGACCCCCACGACTGGGATGAGCTGATCTCGGAGGCGGCCGGGGCGGAGAAGTACAGCCGCCGCCTCTCCGAGCGGATCACCGACGGCTACGCGGCGAAGTTCGACCACCGCGACGACCCTGGCGGGCACGCGGGCCTCGGCTTCCGCCGTTCCGCGGAACCGCCCCACGTCCTCGAGATCGACCCGGAGCGGATGCCGATCGCAGTGGGCCTGTTCGAGCGGTACGCCCTGGGCAACATCAGCGCCAAGGACCTCGCCGAGGAGACCGGCCTCGCCGAGAGCCGGATCCGGATGATCCTGATGAACCCGCTCTACAACGGCTGGATCCGGAGGCATCGGCGGAGCGACCGGGAGTCGCTGAAGCCGGCGCCGTGGCGGGCGAACCCGCCTGTCTCTGACGACCTCTGGGCTCGCGTCGAGGACGTCCGGCGCGCCCGGACCCGTGGTGGGGGTCCGAGGGACCGTGACCGGGTCGACCTCCTCGGCGGCCTGCTCGCGTGCGTCTGCGGTCGGCGGCTCCGCAACGACGGGACGTTCGCCGATGGCCGCCACCGCAAGCACCACCCCAACCCGTGCGAGGCCTGGGGCCGCAAGGCCCGCCTCGGCGACGAGATATGGGAGGCGCCGGTGCTGGCCCAGGTGGCCGGCATCGCGCTCGATGACGACACGATCGCGTCGGTCGTCGCGGCCCTCGGTTCGAGCCGCCAGCCGGTCGCGATCGACCGCGCCCGGATCGAGCGGCAGATCCGCGAGCTCGCGCTCGAGCACGCCGCCGGCAGCCTGGGCGACGAGGCCTACCTCGCCCGCCTGAAGGTGCTCCGCCAGCAACGGGACGCGGTCACCGAACGGACGGCCGCCGGACTACCTGCCGAGCGAGCGGTCGAGTGGCTGCGCGCCCTCGGCGAGTCGCTCCAAGCCCCCGACGCATCGAAGGAGAAGGCAGACCTGATGCACGCCATCTACGACCGGATCACGGTCACCGGCCCCGAGATCGTGGGTGTCCGGCTGACCGCGGCGGCCTACGCGCACGGATTGGCGCTGGCGCTGCCGGAAAAGGTTGAACTGGCG
>CAWEYP010000008.1:0-160892 GCA_963813305.1 uncultured Chloroflexia bacterium | reverse complement strand
GTCCCTGATCGCGAAGGCGAAGCGGACCCCGAAGCACAAGGCGCAGGGGTATCACCGCTGCACCGTGTGCGGACGGCCGCGCGCGTACATGCGCCGCTTCGCGCTCTGTCGAATTCTGCTTCCGGGAGCGCGCCCTCGTGGGCGAGCTGCCGGGCGTGACGAAGTCCAGCTGGTGAGCCGCCGATGAACGTGTCCGATCCGATCGCCGACATGCTCACGCGGATCCGCAACGCGTCGCGGGCGCACCACCTCGAGGTGGTCGTCCCGGCATCCCGCGTGAAGCGCGAGATCGCCCGCATCCTCGTCGAGGAAGGGTTCATCTCGGGCTTCTCCGAGGAGCGCGACGGGCCCGCGCAGATGCTTCGGCTCACCCTCAAGTACGTCGACGGCAAGGCGCCGGTCGTGTCCGGGCTCAAGCGCATCAGCAAGCCCGGCCTCCGCGTCTACGCCCGGAAGACCGATATCCCGCGGGTCCTCGGGGGCCTGGGGATCGTCATCGTCAGCACAAGCCAGGGGATCATGACCGGCCAGCAGGCGCGCAAGGCGCAGCTCGGCGGGGAAGTCCTGGCGTACGTCTGGTAGGGAGAGGCAATGTCGCGCATCGGTCGACAGCCGATCCTGATCCCGGCCGGCGTCGAGGTCAGCTTCGACGGTCCGGTCATCACGGTGACGGGTCCCGAAGGGGACCCTCACCCGCTCGCTGCCGCCCGCGATGACGATCGAGACGGTGGAGGGGACGCTCGTCGTCACCCGCCCGTCGGAGGCGAAGGGGCACAAGCAGCTCCACGGCCTCACCCGGACCCTCGTCGCGAACATGGTCGACGGCGTCACCACCGGCTACCGGAAGAGCCTCGAGATCTCCGGTGTCGGCTATCGCGCCCAGAAGATCGGCGAGAAGCTCCAGCTCAACCTCGGCTACAGCCATCCCATCGAGATCGCGCCCCCGGAGGGCATCTCGTTCGAGGTGGAGAGCCCGGTCAAGCTGGCCGTCGTCGGCATCAACAAGGAGCTCGTCGGGCAGGTCGCGGCAAAGGTCCGCGCCACCCGGAAGCCGGAGCCCTACAAGGGCAAGGGCGTCCGGTACGCCGGCGAGGTGATCCGTCGAAAGGCCGGCAAGGCCGGGAAGATCGGCGGCAAGAAGTAACAACGAAGGGACGTCCGAGATGACGAAGGCCGCCTCGCGCGGCGCCGCGCGGCAGAAGCGGCACGAGCGGATCCGCCTCCGCGTGGAGGGCACCGCTGGTCGCCCGCGTCTCGCGGTCTTCCGCAGCCTCAATCACATCTACGCCCAGGTGATCGACGACGCGGCGGGCACCACGCTCGCTGCAGCCTCCACGCTCGAGCCCTCGTTCAAGGGCTCGAAGCAGACGAAAGTCGAGGAGGCCAAGATCGTCGGCCGCCTGGTCGCCGAGCGGGCCCGCACCGCCGGCGTCGAGGAGGTCGTGTTCGACCGTGCCGGGTTCCGGTACCACGGTCGGGTCAAGACCCTCGCCGACGCCGCCCGGGAAGCCGGTCTCGACTTCTAGGAGGAGACCGACCGTGGCCAGGATCGATCCTGCGAAGCTGACGCTCGAGGAGCGCGTCGTCCAGATCAACCGCGTCGCGAAGGTCGTCAAGGGCGGCCGCCGCTTCAGCTTCAGCGCCGTCGTCGTCGTCGGCGACGGGCAGGGGCACGTCGGCGCGGGGCTCGGGAAGGCCGGCGAGGTCCCCGAGGCGATCCGCAAGGGCGTCGAGGACGCCAAGAAGAACCTGATCCGGATCCCGACCATCGGGACGACGATCCCGCACGAGGTGCACGCGGAGTACGCCGCCGCCCGCGTGATGCTCAAGCCGGCCTCGCAGGGGACCGGCGTCATCGCCGGCGGCTCCGTCCGCGCGGTCGTCGAGGCCGCCGGCGTGCGCGACATCCTCACCAAGGTGCACGGCTCGACGAACCCGGTGAACGTCGTGCGCGCGACGCTCGAGGCGCTGCGCGACCTCACGTCGGCGGAGCAGGTCAGCGCCCGCCGCGGCGTGCCCGTCCGGGTCAGCGTCGCCGGCCAGCCCACCGGGGAGGTCGTCGATGTCCGGTAGGCTGCGCGTCACGCAGGTCAAGAGCACGATCAGCCACATCGAGCGGAACCGCGCCACCGCGCGCGCCCTCGGCCTGCGCCGGATCGGCGACACGGTCGAGGTGCCGGACAATCCGGCGACGCGGGGGATGGTCCGCCAGATCCGCTTCCTCGTGAGCGTCGAGGAGCTCCCCGAGACCGCCCCGGAGAAGAAGAAGCGATGAAGCTCCACGACCTCCGGCCAGCGGCCGGAGCCCACACCAAGAAGACCCGCGTCGGGCGCGGCATCGCGGCCGGCAAGGGCAAGACCGCCGGCCGCGGCACCAAGGGCCAGAAGTCCCGCGCCGGGTCGTCGATCCCGCCGTGGTTCGAGGGCGGCCAGACGCCGCTCCACATCCGGATCCCGAAGCTGCGGGGCTTCCGCAACGTCAACCGGATCGAGTACGAGGTCGTCAACGTCGGGCGCATCAGCGCGGCCGCCGAGACGGGCCGTCTTGCCGAGGGCGAGAAGGGCGCGCCGATCGCCGTCACGCAGGAGCTCCTGCGCCTGGCCGGCCTCGTTCGCAGCCTCGACAAGCCGCTCAAGATCCTGGGCGGCGGCGACGTCGGCCGCCCGCTCTTCGTCATCGCCGACGCGTTCACGAAGAGCGCCCGCGAGAAGATCGAGGCGGCGGGCGGCAGCGTCCAGCTCCTCGAGATCCCGTCGAGCCCGCTGGCGGCGCTCGGCGTGGGGTCCGCCGTGGGTGGCGATGCTCCCCCGGCCGACGAGTCCGCCGTGGGTGGCGATGCTCCCCCGGCCGCCGAGTCGGCCCCGGCGGACGAGCCTGCCACGGCCGACGAGCCTGCCACGGCCGACGAGCCTGCCCCCCGAGGCCTAGGCCGCCCCGATGCTCGAGTCCCTCCTCAACGCCTTCCGCGCGCCGGACATCCGGCGGCGCATCCTGTTCGTCCTCGGGATCCTCATCATCTTCCGCGCCCTGGCCCACGTGCCGGTGCCCGGGGCGGATCCCGCCGAGCTCGCGCGGTTCTTCGAGAACAACGCGCTGTTCGGGCTCCTGGACCTGTTCTCGGGAGGCGGGCTCTCCCGCTTCTCCGTGGTGGGACTCGGCGTCAACCCGTACATCAACGCCTCGATCATCATGCAGCTGATGACCGGGGTGATCCCCTCGCTCCAGGCGCTCCAGCGCGAGGGCGAGTACGGCCGCAACCGGATCAACCAGTACACCCGCTACCTGTCGGTCCCGCTGGCGCTGCTGCAGAGCTACGGCTTCCTCGCCCTGCTGAACTCGCAGGGCGTCCTGACGACGGACTTCAACCTCGCCTCGCTGGCGACCCTGACCCAGATCATCACCCTGACCGCCGGCTCGGTCCTCCTGATGTGGCTCGGCGAGCTCATCACCGAGAAGGGGATCGGGAACGGGATCAGCTTCATCATCTTCGCCGGGATCGTGTCGCGGATCCCATCGGGGATCATCAGCTTCATCGAGAACCCGAACGTCGTCGAGGGTGCTGTCTTCGTCGTCTTCGCGGTGGTCGCCGTCGCCGGGATCGTCTTCATCACCGAGGGCCAGCGCCGGATCCCGGTCCAGTACGCCAGTCGCGTGCGGGGCCGGCGGATGTACCAGGGCGGCACGACCTTCCTGCCCCTGCGGGTCAACCAGGCCGGCGTCATCCCGATCATCTTTGCCGTCAGCATCCTGCTCTTCCCGGCCCAGATCGCCGGCTACTTCACGAGCTCCGACATCGAGATCGTCAAGAACGTCGCCAACTGGATCGTCACCACGTTCGGCCCCCAGAGCCCGATCATCTACGGCGGCCTCTACTTCCTGCTGACCGTCGGGTTCACCTACTTCTACACGGCCTTCACGTTCAAGCCCGACGAGACCGCGGAGCAGCTGCGCAAGAACGGCGGCTTCATCCCGGGCATCCGGCCGGGACGGCCCACCCAGGACTACCTCGCCCGGGTCGTCAACCGGATCACGGTCGCCGGCGCCCTCTTCCTCGGCGTCATCGCCGTCATGCCGTTCGTGATCTCGGTCTTCTTCCCTGGCAGCTCGTCGCTCTCGCTCGGAGGGACGAGCCTGCTGATCGCCGTCAGCGTCGTCGTCGAGACGATGAAGCAGCTCGAGGCGCAGCTCCTGATGCGCAGCTACGAGGGCTTCATCCGGTGACCGCGGACGCGACCGGAGCCCCGGGATCGATGAGGGTCCTCGTCCTCCTCGGCGCCCCCGGGGCGGGGAAGGGCACCCAGGCCCACGTCCTGGCCCGCCACCTGGGCCTTCCCCGGGTGGCCACCGGCGACCTCTTCCGCGCCGCCGTCCGCGACGGGACGCCGCTCGGCATCGCTGCCAAGACGTACATGGACCGCGGCGCGCTGGTCCCCGACGAGGTGACGGTCGGGATGCTCCTGGAGCGCCTCGCGGCGCCCGACGCCGCGCGCGGCGTCATCCTCGACGGCTTCCCGCGCACGCGCGCCCAGGCCGAGGCGCTCGACCGCGCGCTCGTCGAGCGGGGAACCGCCGTGGATGCCGCGCTGTACGTCGACGTGCCGCCCGACGAGCTCCTGGCGCGCCTCTCCGGGCGCTGGCTCTGCGAGGCCGCCGGCCACACCTACCACGCGACCGCCTATCCGCCGCGGGTGCCGGGCATCTGCGACATCTGCGGCTCGCGCCTGGTCCAGCGCGACGACGACCGGCCCGAGGTCGTCGCGGGCCCGCCTGGAGAAGCAGCTCGGCGCCCTGGAGGACGTCGTCGGCCACTACCGGGCGGCCGGCGTGCTGCAGACGGTCGACGGGCGGCGCCCCATCGCGGCCGTGACGAACGACCTCCTCGACTGCATCGAGCCCGTGCCGTACTGGCGCACCCACCCGTGATCACCCGGAAGTCGGCGGCCGAGATCGCCACGATGCGCCGGGCGGGCCGCGTGGTGGCCGAGGTCCTGGCCCTCGTCGAGGACGAGCTCCGGCCGGGCGTCTCGACCGCCCGCCTCGACGCCCTCGCCGAGGAGCACATCCGCCGGGCCGGCGCGACGCCGTCGTTCAAGGGCTACTACGGGTACCCGTCGTCACTCTGCATCTCGATCGACCGCGAGGTCGTCCACGGCATCCCGGGCGACCGCCAGATCCGCGACGGGCAGGTCGTGTCCATCGACGCCGGCGCCATCGTCGACGGCTGGCACGGCGACGCCGCGCGCACCTTCGTCGTGGGGAGCGCCCCGCCGGCCGTCCGCGACCTCGTCGAGGCGACGCGGCTGGCGCTGGAGGCCGGCATCGCCGCGGCGCGCCCCGGCAGCCGGATCTGGGACATCTCGGCGGCCGTGGAGGACGTGGCCCTGCCGCGCGGCTACGGCATCGTGCGGCCGTACGTCGGCCACGGGATCGGGACCGCCATGCACGAGGAGCCGCAGGTCCCGAACTACCGCACCAAGACGCGCGGGATCGAGCTGGCACCCGGCATCTGCCTGGCGATCGAGCCGATGTTCACGCTCGGCTCGGCCGACGTCGAGACGCTCGCCGACGGCTGGACCGTGGTCACCAGGGACGGGTCGATCGCGGCCCACTGGGAAGACTCCATCGCCGTGACCGACAACGGGCCGGAGGTCCTGACCCGGCCGTGAGCGACGCGACCCGCGCTTGCCGGATCGAGTGGAAGTTGGTACGCTACGCGTTCGTGCGCCCGGCTTCGGCCGGCGCATGATCATGTGACGAAGAAACAAGGGAGCACGTGGGCAAGAAGGACGCCATCGAGGTCGAAGGGACCGTGATCGAGCCGCTTCCGAACACCATGTTCGCAGTGGAGCTCGAGAACGGCCACCGCGTCCTCGCCCACATCAGCGGGAAGCTCCGGATGAACTTCATCCGGATCCTGCCGGGCGACCGGGTCCGGGTCGAGCTCTCTCCGTACGACCTCACCCGGGGTCGCATCACCTACCGGCTGAAGTAGCCGGCAGCACTCCTGAAGCGAAGAGGGTCCCGTTGAAAGTCCGAGCCTCCGTGAAGGCCCGCTGCGATAACTGCAAAGTGATCCGCCGCCACGGGACCGTCATGGTCATCTGCGCCAACCCGAAGCACAAGCAGCGGCAGGGCTAGACGTATGGCACGGATTGCGGGCATCGACATCCCGCGCGAGAAGCGCGTCGAGATCGCCCTCACGTACATCTACGGGATCGGGCTCCCCACGAGCCAGAAGATCCTGCAGCAGACGAACATCAACCCCGACACCCGGGTCCGGGACCTCACCGAGGACCAGGTCAACCGGCTGCGCGAGGTGATCGACCGGCGCTACAAGGTCGAGGGCGACCTCCGCCGCGAAGTGGCGCTCAACATCAAGCGTCTCATCGAGATCGGCTCGTACCGCGGGCCTCCGCCATCGGCGGAACCTCCCGGTTCGCGGCCAGCGCACGAAGACGAATGCTCGCCAGCGGCGCGGTCCGAAGAAGACCGTCGGCGCCCGGCGCAAGAAGTAAGAGGGACGAGTCGGACGCATGGCGGATCGCAAGCGGGCTCCCAAGCAGCGCCGGCGGGAGCGCAAGAACGTGCCGCAGGGGCACGTCCACATCCAGGCGACCTTCAACAACACGATCGTCACGATCACCGACCAGACCGGGAACGTGATCAGCTGGGGATCGGCCGGGGTCGTCGGGTTCAAGGGCTCCCGCAAGAGCACGCCGTACGCCGCCGCCCTGTCCGCCGACTCCGCCGCCAAGAAGGCGATGGAGCACGGCATGCGCCAGGTCGAGGTCTACGTGAAGGGCCCCGGCGCCGGTCGCGAACAGGCGATCCGATCGCTCCAGGCCGCCGGCCTCGAAGTCACCGCCATCACCGACGTCACCCCGATCCCGCACAACGGATGCCGCCCGCCCAAGCGGCGCCGCGTCTGACCGGAGCTTCCGCCCCATGGCTCGCTACACCGATCCCGTCTGCCGGCTGTGCCGGCGCGAGGGCGCCAAGCTCTTCCTGAAGGGCTCGCGCTGCTACACCAAGAAGTGCGCCTTCGAGCGCCGCCCGTCTCCGCCCGGCCAGCACGGCGTTCGCCGCCGCAAGGTCGGCGACTACGGGCTCCAGCTGCGCGAGAAGCAGAAGGTCCGCCGGATCTACCGCATCCTCGAGAAGCAGTTCCGCAACTACTTCGACGCGGCCGAGTCCCGCCCCGGCGTGACCGGCGAGAACCTCCTTCGGTTCCTGGAGCTGCGCCTCGACAACGTTGTCTACCGGCTCGGCATCGCGTCGTCGCGCGACCAGGCCCGCCAGCTCGTCAGCCACGGCCACTTCGCCGTGAACGGCCGGCCGACGAACATCCCCTCGTACCAGCTGAAGCCGGGCGACGTCGTCGCCGTTCGCGAGTCGCACCGCGAGCGCGAGCCGTTCAAGGTCGCCAAGGAGAACCTCCGCTCCGTGCAGGTGCCGGAGTGGCTCATCATCGACCCGGCGACGCTGACCGGGACGATCGCCGCCGCGCCGCGGCGTGACCAGATGCCGCTCGAGCTCAACGAGCAGCTCGTGGTCGAGTACTACTCGAGGTAGCCCCGCCCCATGATCGAACTCGAGACCACGACCCAGATCGAGCCCGTCGCGGAGCAGGGCTCGTACGCCAAGTACGAGGCCGGCCCGCTCCCGGCCGGGTACGGGACGACCCTGGGGAACGCGCTCCGGCGCGTCCTCCTCTCCTCGCTCGAGGGTGCGGCCGTCACCTCCATCCAGATCCGTGACGTCTACCACGAGTTCACCACGATCGCCGGCGTCAAGGAAGACGTCACCCAGATCGTGCTGAACATCAAGAAGCTCCGCCTGCGCAGCTTCGCCGCCCACCCGGTGCAGCTCAAGCTGATCAAGTCCGGGGCCGGCACGGTGACCGCCGCCGACGTCCTCGAGTCGGCCGACGTCGAGATCGTCAACCCGGACCAGGTCCTGATGACCCTCGACGCGGACGACGTCCAGATCGAGATGGACCTCACCGTCGAGCGCGGCGTCGGCTACCTCGCGGCGGAGCGCCCCGAGGGCCTGCCGATCGGCGTGATCCCGGTCGACGCGATCTTCACCCCGGTGCGGAAGGTCAACTTCCACGTCGAGAACACGCGCGTCGGCCAGATGACGAACTACGACAAGCTGACGCTCGAGATCGAGACCGACGGCACCGTCACCCCGGAGGAGGCCCTCGGCAAGGCCGCCGACATCCTCGTCCGGCAGTTCTCGCTGTTCGCCAACGTCGGGCGCCGCGGCCGTCCCGGTCGCGGCCGCCTCCGGCACGCCGCAGATCCCGGCGAACATGCTGGAGATGCCGATCGAGGAGCTCGACCTCCCGATGCGGGCCTACAACTCGCTCAAGCGCAACAACATCGTCAAGGTCGGCCAGCTCCTCCAGCTCTCCGACGACGAGCTCCTGCGGATGCGCAACTTCGGCAAGAAGTCGCTCGACGAGATGAAGGAGCGCCTCCGCATGCGGGGCTTCCTCGTCCCCGACAGCGAGCCCGCCGACCTCGATGCCCTCGACGAGGACGAGGAGCTCGGCGACGAGCTGCAGGACGACGACGCGCCGTTCGAGGAGGCCTGATCCATGGCCCATCGAATCGACGGCCGCAAGCTCGGCGCGCAAGCACGGGCCGCGGATGGCGCTGTACGCCAACCTGATCGTGGCGGTCCTGCGCTACGAGCGGGTGAAGACGACCGAGGCGAAGGCCAAGGAGATCCGCCCGCAGGTCGAGCGGATGATCACGCTCGCCAAGCGCGGCGACCTCGCCGCCCGGCGCACGGTCGTCGCGGAGCTTCCCGACGAGCCGCTCGTCATCAAGAAGCTCTTCGACGAGATCGCCCCCAAGTACGCCGACCGCACCTGCGGGTACACCCGCCTGGTGCACGTCGGCCAGCGAGCCGGCGACGCAGCCCCGATCGTCCAGATCGAGCTCATCTGACCGGCACCATCGACACATGACAGGCGCCCGAGAGGGTGCCCCCGTGCGCTATCGCGCGCGGGTCGAATACGACGGAACGGACTTCGCCGGGTACCAGGCTCAGCCGGGCACCCGGACGGTCCAGGGGGAGCTCGAGGCCGCGCTCGCCTCGCTGACCGGCGGACGCCGGGTGCGGGTCGACGCGGCGGGACGGACCGACGCGGGAGTCCACGCGGCAGGCCAGGTGATCGCCTTCACCTACCGCGGGAGGCTCGCGGCGGCGGAGCTCGGCAGGGCGCTCGACGCGCTCCTGCCGGGGGACGTCGCGATCCGGGACCTCCGGCGCGTGCCGGCCGGGTTCCACCCACGCTACGCGGCGCGGTATCGGGAGTACCGCTACACCGTCTGGAACGGGCCGCGCAGCCCGCTCCGCGAGCGCTTCGCGCTCGGGGTGCGGGCCCCGCTCGACACCGCCGCGATGGCGCGGGCCGGGTCGGCCCTCGAGGGCCGGCACGACTTCTCCGCCTTCGGGGTGGCGGACCGGCAGCCGGTCCGGACCCTTCACCGGGTCCGGGTCCGGCGGGACGGCCCGCTCGTGACGATCGACGTCAGGGGCGACGCCTTCCTGCGCCAGATGGTCCGGCGGATCGCGGCGGCCCTCCTCCTGGTGGGGCGCGGCGAGGTCGAGGAGTCGGCGGTGGCCGAGGCGCTCGCGTCGCGGACACCGGCCTTCAACGGGGCAGTCGCCCCGGCGAAGGGGCTCTGCCTGCGGCGGGTCGTCCTTGGACGGCCGGCCGGGGAGATGAACGGAGACAGATGACCACGAAGACGTACACGCTCCGAGAGGCGGAGATCGAGCGACGCTGGTACGTCGTCGACGCGACGGACGAGACGCTCGGCCGGCTCGCGTCGCGGATCGCCCGCGTCCTCGAGGGCAAGCACAAGCCGACCTACACGCCGAACCTCGACTCCGGCGACCACGTGATCGTCCTGAACGCCGGCAAGGTCGCCGTGTCGCGGGACAAGCTGACCTCGAAGGTCTACGCGCGGCACAGCGGCTACCCGGCCGGGCTACAAGGAGGAGACGCTGGGTCACCTCCTCGAGCGCCGCCCGGAGGAGGTCCTCCGCCGCGCCGTCAAGGGGATGCTGCCGCACAACCGGCTCGGCGCCAAGCAGCTCCGCAAGCTCAAGATCTACGCCGGCCCGGACCATCCCCACCAGGCGCAGCGGCCCGAGCCGCTGGCCTGACGAGGAGCATGCCCCGATGACCACACCTGCCTACTTCCAGGGCACCGGGCGTCGCAAGACGTCGGTCGCCCGCGTGCGCCTCATGCCCGGCGAGGGCGAGATCGTCGTGAACGGTCGGTCGCTCGAGCAGCACTTCGGCAACGCCGTCTCCGAGAGCGATCTCCGGATGCCCTTCCGGGTGACCGGGACCGAGGGCCGCTACAACGCGATGGTCAAGGTCGAGGGCGGCGGCGTGACCGGCCAGGCCGGCGCCATCCGCCACGGCATCGCCCGGGCCCTCCTGACGGTCGATCCCGAGGGCTACCGCCTGCCGCTCCGCCAGGCCGGCTTCCTCACCCGCGACCCGCGGATGAAGGAGCGCAAGAAGTACGGCCTCAAGCGAGCCCGCAAGGCGCCGCAGTACACCAAGCGCTGACCAGCCGGGCGCCGGCGCCCGGCGCTAGCCGGTGCCCGAACGGGGCGCCCGCTCCGTTTCCGGAGCCGGCCGCGATGACCGAGACGCTCTTCGAACGGTACAAGGAGGCCCTCCGGGCGGGCCACGTGGCCGTGGTGCGCGGACGCCTCGAGGAAGGCGTGACCGGCCTACCGCGAGGCGATCGCGATCGCCCCCGACCGCGCCGTCCCGCGCACGGCCCTCGGCGGCGTCTACCTGCGCCTCGGCGACCCGGCGGCGGCCCTCGAGGCGTACGACGCCGCCCTGGCGATCGCCCCCGACGACGACCCGGCGACCCTGGGCCGGGCCGCAGGCGCTCGTCGTCCTGCGGCGCGACCGTCCGAGGCCGCGGCCGTCTACGACCGCCTGGCCGACGCCCGGGCCGCGGGCGAGCGCCCGCCGACGCCGTCCGAGGCCGCTCGGCGCGCCCTCGCGATCGAGCCGACCGACGCCCGCCGGGACGCGTCACGCGGACCTCGTCGAGCGGCTGCGCGCCGACCGCCGGATCGGCCGTCGGGCGGCGCGGCCTCGAGGCCGCAGCGCGGTCGGACCTGGACGCCGTGGCGACGCGGCCGCGGAACCGCCGCCGCCGGCCATCCGGAGGCGCTCGGGTCCCCGACCCGCGCGGAGCTGGAGGCGGCCGCGAGGAGGCTGTCTCCGACGGCGACGCCGACGCCGCGGCCGCCGCGGCGCTCGCCGCCGCGCGTGCCTACCGGGACCAGGGCCACCTCGCCGCGGCGTTCGACGCCTGCCTCCAGGGCATCGGGGCGCGCCCGGCCGACGTCGACGCTGCACCTCCTCCTCGCCGATCTCGCGGCCCGACCGCGGGTGGACGGCGCACGCCGGCGACACGTACCGCAACCTGCTCCGGCTCGTCGAGCTCGACGGCGACGCGGCGCTCGGCGAGACGGATCCGGGTCGCGCGCGGCGGCAGCGCCTGCCCGGACGATCCCCGGCTTCGCCCCCGGCTGAGCCGATCGCGCCGGGGTCCGCGACCCGATGCCGCCGGAGGCCCGGGGGGCCGGTGCTACACTCACCGGACGATGTCGGAGCTCCTCGAGTCGATCGCCGGCCAGATCCGGCTGACCACCCTCGTCGACATCGGGCTGACCGCCGTCGTCATCTACTGGGTCTTCAGCCTGATCCGCGGGACCCGCGCGGTCCGGCTCGTGATCGGCGTGAGCGTGATCCTGGTCATCTACGGCGTGGCCCAGGCGGCGGGCCTGCGCCTGTTCACCCAGCTCCTCCAGGCGGGCGCCGTCGTCGGCCTCTTCGCGCTGGTCGTCGTCTTCCAGCCGGAGCTGCGGCGCGGCCTCGAGCGCCTGGGCCGCGTCGGCTCCTTCGCCTGGCTGGTCTCGCCCGCCGACCAGCGGGCCGCCGACCGGATCGCCGGCGCGGTGGCGCGCGCGGCGACGCGCCTGGCGGCCGCCCGGGCCGGCGCGCTCATCGTCATCGAGCGCGAGACGGGCCTCGAGGAGATCGCCGAGACGGGCGTCATGATCCACGGCGACCTGACCGCCGACCTGCTCGAGGCGCTCTTCATCCCGCGCGGCGCGCTGCACGACGGCGCCGTCATCGTGCGCGGCGAGACCATCGTCGCGGCCGGCGCCCTCCTGCCGCTGGCCGAGACCACGCTCCAGGCGGAGCGCTACGGGACGCGCCATCGGGCCGCCCTCGGGATCACCGAGCAGACCGACGCGGTCGTGGTCGTCGTCTCCGAGGAGTCCGGCCAGGCCAGCCTCGTGGAGCGCGCCCGGATCCGTCGCAACCTCGACGAGGCGCAGCTGACGCGTGCGCTCACGGCGCTGCTCCGCCCGGAGCGGCGGGGCGACGCCCTCCGGGACCGGCTGGGCCGCCCGGGATCCACGGCCGGCGGCCTGCGCCGAGCCGCGCTCGGCGACCTCGGGCGGGCCGCCCGGGAGGGTGGCGCGGAGGAGCCCCGCGACGACGTCCCCGGCGCCGCGGCCGGCGCCGGGCACTGACGGTCGGTGCGGTCCCTCGTCGGCTTCGTCGTCCGGAACTGGCCGCTCAAGATCGCGGCGATCCTGCTGGCGACGCTCCTCTACGCCGGCCTCATCGTGTCCGCCTCGGCGGAGACCTTCCAGGGGCGGATCCCGATCGAGATCCTCAACCAGCCGCCGAACACGTTCGTCCTGGGCGACCTGGAGGACGTCACCACGGTCCGCTACCTGGCCCTCGGGACCGATCGTCCCCAGGTCACCTCCACGACGTTCACGGCCACGATCGACCTCTCGAACGTGCAGGCCGTGCCCGGCGCGCCACCGGTGAGCGTCCCCGTCGTCGTCCAGGCGATCGACCCGGCGATCCAGGTGATCGACTACTCGCCGTCGCGGGTCGCGGTGCGCCTCGACCCGCTCGTCAGCAAGCAGGTCCCGGTGCGCGTCGACCTCGGCACCGTCCCGCCCGGCCTCGACGTCCGCGAGCCGGTCGTCTCGCAGGACAGCGTGACGGTCTCGGGGCCCGACCAGGCCGTCCGCTTCGTCGTCGCGGCGCTGGCCCGGGTCCGGATCGACCCGTCGGGGCTCGACGTCAACGAGACCGTCGGCCTCGAGCCCATCGACGCCAGCGGCGAGGTGGTGGACGGCGTGGACGTCCAGCCCAGCGCCGTGCGGGTCACCATCCAGATCGGGAGCCAGCTGGCGACGCGCACGTTCCCCGTCAACCCCACGGTGACGGGCACGCCGGACGCCGCGGTCGAGATCACCTCGGTGGAGGTCCAGCCGGCGCTCGTCACGGTGGAGGGCGAGGCCGATGCCCTGGCCGGCCTCGTCTCGATCAACACCCGACCCGTCTCGATCTCCGGGGCGACGGCCGACGTGGAGACCGAGGTCGGCCTCGTCCTGCCCGAGGGCGTCGCCGTGCTCGGGGTCGAGCAGGTGCGCGTCACCATCACGATCCGTCCGCGCGAGGGCACGCGCACGTTCGAGGCCGGGATCCAGATCGTCAACGGCAGTCCCGACCTGGAGTACCGTCCGGCGGTCGACCGGGTCCTCGTCACGCTCGGCGGGACGCTCGAGGCGCTCGACGCGATCGATCCGACCACGATCACCGCCCGCCTCGACGTCGCCGGCCTGGGCGCCGGCACGACCGCCGTGCTCGTGACCGTCGGGCTCCCGGCCGGCGTCACCCTCGTCTCCGCGTCGCCCCAGGAGGTGTCCGTGACCGCGACTCCCGTCGCCGCCGCCACGCCCACGCCGGCGCCAACGGCGCCGGCAGAGCCGACGCCGTCCGCGTCGCCCAGCGTGGCGCCCTGAGGATGGGACGGCTGTTCGGAACGGACGGGATCCGCGGGATCGCCAACGTCGACCTCCGGCCGCCGATCGCCTACGCCCTCGGCCGCGCGGTCGCCCACGAGCTGGCCGGGGCCGGGGGCGCTGTCGTGCTGGGCCAGGACACGAGGCGTTCGGGCGGGATGCTCGTGGCCGCGATCGCGGCGGGTGCGGCGAGCGTGGGCAGCGACGTCCACGTGGCCGGGGTTCTCCCGACGCCGGCCCTCGCGTTCCTGGCGGGCGCTGGATCGTTCGCCGCAGGCGTGATGGTCTCGGCGTCCCACAACCCCGCCGACGACAACGGTCTCAAAGTCCTCGACCGCCGCGGCCTCAAGCTCGACGAGCCGGTCGAGGATGCCCTGGAGCAGCTCATCTGGCGGACCGAGGAGCTGGGCGGCCCGCGGAACGCCGGGATCGGCCGCGTGATCGACGCGCCGGGCCTCACCGACCGGTACCGCGAGGATCGCCGCCGCCTGGCCCGGGCGACCGCCTGCGACCTGCACATCGTCCTCGACTGCGCCAACGGCGCCGGCGGAGCGACCGCGCCCGAGCTCCTCGCCGCAACCGGCGCCCGGGTCGACGTCATCCACAACGAGCCGGACGGCATCAACATCAATGCCGGCTGTGGCGCCACGGCCCCGGCATCGCTGGCCCGCGAGGTCCTGGCGCGCGGCGCCGACCTCGGCTTCGCCCTCGACGGCGACGCCGACCGCCTGGTCGTGGTCGACCGGCATGGGCGGGTCGTGGACGGCGACCAGCTCCTCGGCGTCTGCGCCCTCGACCGGCTCGCCCGGGGCGCGCTGCCGGGCGGGATCCTCGTCGTCACGGTCCTCTCCAACGGCGGCCTCGAGGCGACCCTCGGCGCGGCGGGGGGCCAGCTCGTGCGGACCCCGGTCGGCGACAAGTACATCCTCGAGGGGATGCAGGTGACCGGAGCCGGCCTCGGCGGCGAGAAGAGCGGCCACGTGATCGTGCTGGAGCACGCGAGCTCGGGCGACGGCCTGGTCACCGGGCTCGAGCTGCTGGGGATCCTCGGCCGCACCGGCCGGCCGGTCGACGAGCTGGCGGCGGCGATCCCGCTCTTCCCCCAGGAGCAGCGGGCGGTCCCGGCCCGGCGGAAAGAGCAGTGGGACGCCGATCCGGTCCTCGGCGCGGCGATCAAGGCGGCGCGCGCGCGCCTCGGGGCCGGGGGGCGCGTGCTGGTGCGGCCGTCCGGCACGGAGCCGGCCCTGCGGGTCATGGTGGAGGGCGCCGACGCGGCCGCGGTCCTCGAGCTGGCCGACTCGCTGGCTGCCCTCGCGGGCGAGCGCCTACACTAGGGCCCCGGTGGGCGCCGGCGCGGACGCCCGGCAAGCGGAGGTGGTTCGGGCGGATGTGCGGAATCGTCGGCTACACGGGACCTCGCGCGGCAGGCCCGATCCTGATGGAGGGGCTGCGGCGCCTGGAGTACCGGGGCTACGACTCGGCCGGCATCGCCCTCGTCACCGAGACCGGCGCGCTGTTCGTCGAGAAGAAGGCCGGCAAGCTCGCCAACCTGCGCAACCGCGATCGAGGACCGGACGCCGACCGCCGGCATCGGCCTGGCCCACACGCGCTGGGCGACCCACGGCCGCCCGAACGACCTGAACGCCCACCCCCACGTGGACTGCACCGGGGCGATCACGGTCATCCACAACGGGATCATCGAGAACTTCCGGGAGCTCCGCGACGGCCTCGAGGCGCGCGGCCACACGCTGACCTCGGAGACCGACACGGAGGCCCTGGCCCACCTCGTCGAGGAGGCCTACGCGGGCGACCTCGCCGCGGCCGTGCGGGATGCCCTCGCGCGGGCCGAGGGCGCCTACGCCGTCGCCGTGATGCACCGCGGCGAGCCCGACCGGCTCGTCGGCGCCCGCATGAACGTCCCGCTCGTCGTCGGGATCGGCGACGGCGAGACGTTCCTGGCGTCGGACGTCGCGGCGATCCTGGCCCACACGAACCGGGTCGTCTTCCTCGAGGAGGGCGACGTGGCGGACCTGCGGCCGTGGGGCGTCACCATCACCGACGTTGCCGGCGTGCCACGCGAGCGAGCCGTGACGGAGATCACCTGGACCGCCGAGGCGGCCGAGAAGGGCGGCTTCGAGCACTTCATGCTCAAGGAGATCCACGAGCAGCCCCAGGCCCTGCGCCAGTGCGTGGCGGGCCGGGTGACGGCCGACGGCATGCTGCGCCTGGAGGAGCTGGCGCCGCTGGCGGACGTCCTGCGCACGATCACCCGCGTCGAGCTGGTGGCCTGCGGCACCGCCTCGTACGCCTCCCTGGTCGGCGCCGCGCTCATCGAGCGCTGGATCGGGATCCCGGCCCGCCTGACCGTGGGGTCGGAGTTCCGGTACAGCCCGCCGCCGCTCGACTCGACCACCCTGGTCATCGCGGTGACCCAGTCGGGCGAGACGGCCGACACGATCGCCCCGACGCGCTATGCCCGCGAGCAGGGCTGTCCGATCATCGCCGTGACGAACACCGTCGGCTCGGCGATCACCCGCGAGGCCGACGCGGTCCTCTTCCTGCAGGCCGGTCCGGAGATCGCCGTCGCCGCCTCGAAGACCTTCACGACCCAGGTCGCCACCCTCGTGATGGTCGCGGCCGCCATCGCCCGGGCACGCGGCGTGCTTGCCCCGGACGACGAGCGAGCGCTGGTCGCCGCCCTCCGCGACCTGCCCGATGCCGCCCAGCACACCCTCGACGCCAACGCCGGGATCCGCGACCTGGCACGCCAGTACGTCAACAGCCGCGGCTTCATGTTCGTCGGGCGCGGCACCTCCTACCCAGCCGCGCTGGAGGGGGCGCTCAAGCTCAAGGAGATCAGCTACGTCCACGCGGAGGGGTACGCGGCGGGCGAGCTGAAGCACGGGCCGATCAGCCTGCTCGACGCCGAGTGCCCGCTCGTCGCCGTCGCCACCCGCTCGTCGGTCTACGACAAGCTGATCAGCAACGTGATGGAAGGTCGCGCCCGCGACGCCCGCGTCATCGCCGTGGCGACCGAGGGCGACGTCCAGATCGAGCGGTTCGCGGACGACGTCCTGTGGGTCCCCGACACGCTGGAGGCCCTGAGCCCGATCCTCGCGATCATCCCGCTCCAGCTGTTCGCCTACCACACGGCGGTCGCCCGCGGCACGGACGTCGACCAGCCACGGAACCTTGCCAAGTCGGTCACGGTCGAGTAGGGCCGGTGATGGACGCGGCGCCGCCGGTCCCGGCGGGGACGGCCGAGCTGGGCCTCGACATCATCCGGGTCGACCGGATCCGGGAGGCGCTCGAGCGGTTCGGCGACCGGTTCGCGGGCCGGGTCCTGACGCCGGCCGAGGCGCGCTACGTCCGGGGCCGGCCCGAGACGTTCGCCGGGCGCTGGGCGGCCAAGGAGGCGGTCAGCAAGGTGCTGGGCCTGGGCGTGCGGGGGATCGGCTGGCGCGACATCGAGATCGAGCGACTGCCGACGGGCAGCCCGCCGTGCGCCTGCACGGGCGAGCCGCCGCGCGCGCCGACCAGCTCGGCCTCGACCGGGTCGCGGTGAGCATCACCCACGAGCGCGAGTACGCCCTGGCCATCGCGTTCGGCGTGCGCCGCGCCGGAGGCCGTTACGTCTTCCCTCCCGACATCGACGCACGGCTGGACGAGCGCGAGGCGGCGCTGATGCGGCGCATGGACCGCCTCCGGGCGCTCGCCGGCGAGGCGGCAGCCCTCGAGCCGCGCCCCGACACGGGGGCGCGAGAGGCGGCCGGTGGCTGACCTCGAGTTCCTCGACGACCGGATCGCGGCCGACCTCCTGCCGGCCCGTCCGGCCCGCGGGCACAAGGGCACGTTCGGCAAGCTCCTGGTCGTGGCCGGGTCGCTCGACTACGCCGGGGCTGCGCTCCTCGTCTGCCGGGCCGCCGGCCGGGCCGGCGCGGGGCTCGTCACGCTGGCCGTGCCCGAATCGCTCCAGCCGCTCTTCGCCGCGAAGGTCGTCGAGGCGACCACGATGCCGCTCGTCGAGGACGACGTCGAGGAGGTCGATCCCGAGCCGGCCTTGGCCCGGATCCTGGATCACGATCACGACGCGCTCGTCATCGGCCCGGGGCTCCGGCCGTCGCTGGCCACGGGCGAGCTGGTGCGGGGCCTGCTGGGACCGGCCGCGGGCGAAGATGCCTGCGCGGCGGTCGTCGACGCCGAGGCGCTGCGCAGCCTGGCGGCAGAGGACGGCTGGTGGGAGGGGGTGCGCCGGCCGGCGGTCCTGACGCCGCATGCCGGCGAGTTCGCCCGGCTCCGAGCCGCCTCCGGCATCTCGCCCGGCGCGGACGGGGACCTGAACGAGGACGATGAGGCGCGCCGCGACGCTGCCCTCGACGCCGCCGCCACGTGGGGCCACGTCGTGGTCCTCAAGGGTGCCCACACCGTTATCGCGGCCCCGGACGGCGCCGTGGCCGTGGCCCGGTTCGAGAACCCCGGCCTTGCCACCGGCGGAACCGGCGACGTCCTTGCCGGCACGATCGGGGCGCTGCTGGCCCAGGGCCTCGTGCCGTACGCCGCCGCCCGCCTGGGGGTCCACCTGCACGGCATGGCCGGCGACGCCGTGCGCGCCCGGGTGGGCGACGCCGGCTTCCTCGCCGGCGACCTCCCGATCGAGATCGCCCTCGCGCGGCGACGGCTGGCAGGGGATGCCGAGCGGCGGGCGGGCGGAAGCCGGGTGGGGTTCCAGCGAACGGGCGCCGGGCCGGCGACCGACACGCTGTGACCACGCCGGGCCGCGCGGGGGCCGGCGGCATCGAGGCGAGCCTTCGGGCGGCCGGACTTCCCGCCCTGCCACGCAGCGCGTGGCTGGAGATCGACCTGGACCGCCTGGCCGCCAACGTGTCGGTGATCCGGTCGGCGCTCCCCGCCGGGGTCGCGCTGGAGATCGTGGTGAAGGCCGACGCCTACGGGCACGGGGCCGTTCCCGTGGCGGTCACGGCCCTGGCTGCCGGGGCGACCGGCCTGTGCGTCGCCACCCTCGACGAGGCGCTCGAGCTGCGGCGGGCCGGCATCGCCGCCCCCGTGCTCGTCCTCTTCTCGGTGCCGCCCGACGCGGCGCCGGTCGCCGCCCGGGCCGGAGTCCAGATCACCGCCGGCGATGCGGGCCTCTTCGCCGATGCCCTGGCCGCCGACGCGGCCGCCCGCCGCCGTGCCCGGAGCCGGCTCCCTGCCCTCGGCGTGCAGCTCGCGCTCGAGACCGGGCTGGGCCGGGACGGCCTGACGGCCGGCGAGGCGGTGGCGGCGGCGCGCGGGATCGACGCCGCGCCCGGGGTGGAGCTGCGCGGCGCCTGGTCGCATCTCCAGGCTCCCGCCGACCGGCAACGGACCGACGGCCAGGTCGAGCGCTTCGCGGCGAGCCTGGCCGCGTTGCGGGCGGCCGGCATCGAGGTGCCCCACCGCCACGTCCTGGCCTCGGGCGGCCTCCTCGCGGTCGAGCGGCTCGTCGCCGGCGAGCGCCCCGCCTTCGACGGGCTGCGGGTCGGGCTGGCTGCCTACGGGATCGTCCCGGAGGGCGTTCCGATCGGCGCGGGGGCGGTCGGGATCCATGCCGGCCTGCGCCCGATCCTCTCGCTCCGGGCGCGCCCGATCCGGGTCGCCGACCTGCCCGCCGGGAGCGGCATCAGCTACGGGCCGACCTTCGTCACCGCGCGCGCGAGCCGGATCGCGACGCTGCCGGTGGGGTACGCGGACGGGTGGTCGCGGGCCCTCTCCAACCGGGCGACGGCGCTCGTCAGGGGCGTCCGCGTCCCCCTCGTCGGCAACGTCGCGATGGACGCCGTCATGGCCGACGTGACCGACGTCCCGGGACCGGCCGTCACGCCGGCCGACGAGTTCGTGCTCCTCGGGAGCCAGGGTGGCGAGGAGATCAGCGCCGCGGACCTGGCGCAGGAGCGCACCACCATCAGCTGGGAGGTGGTCGCCGCGATGTCCCGGCGCATGCCCCGGGTGTACACTGCGCGGGCCGTGGCGGTCGGCATCCGCACGCTCACCGAGGATCGGGGTACATGGCGCAGCTCGCGCTCTGGAACGGCGACATCTGCGACCTCGAGGTCGACGCGATCGTGAACCCCGCCAACGTCACGCTGTGGATGTCCACCGGTGTCGCCGGGGCGATCAAGCGCCGTGGCGGGGACACCATCGAGTTCGCCGCGGTGAGGCAGGCACCCGTCGCGCTGGGAGACGCCATCGTGACCGACGGGGGGACGCTCGCTGCCCGCTGGGTGATCCACGCCGTCTCCATCGACCACCAGCGGCGGACCAGCGCCGAGATCATCGAGCGGGCCGTCCGCAGCGCCATGACGCGCGCCCGCGAGCTCGGCGTCGAGACGCTGGCGATCCCCGCGCTCGGCACCGGTGTCGGCGGGTTCCCGCTGGCCGAGGCCGCCCGGATCACCGTCGACACCGTGCGCGGCGAGGCGGTCCGGCTGCCGCACCTCAAGACCGTCACGTTCGCCCTCCGCGGCATCGCCGCGTACGAGGCGTTCCGCGCCGCCCTCGCCACCCCGGCGCCCGTCCCCCCGATCGGCGGGCAGGCGTGACCGGGTCGGCCGGCGGGCTGCCGACCCCCGAGCAGCGGGCGGAGCTCGTCGAGGAGGTCGCCCGCGAGATCCTGCTCCACGGGATGACCGGCCCGGCCGTCCTCTTCCTCCAGGCGAGCATGCCCGACGGGATGCTGCCGGGCAGCGCGATGCTCTTCTTCGACCCTGTCCTGCGCCGGCTCTTCGGCGGCGAGAACACGCCCGCGGCCGCCATCCTCGCCGACGAGCTCGGGATCGAGCAGCTCATCGATCGGCTCGAGGAGCTCGACGAGGACCTGAGCTGGGACGCGTGACCGACGCTGTCGCCCCGGCCGGTGTGCCAGGGGTGGCACCGGAACGCGCGGTCGGCCCGCGGACAACCGTCTTCGCGACCCTCGATCACGGCACGGCGACCTGCGCTGCCGCGCTCGTCGGCCGGGTCGACCGGCGCTGGCGGCTCCTCGCCTCGGCGGCGGTGGCGTCGGGCGCCGATCCGGCCACGCTGGTCGCCGTGCTTCGCGATCGCGTCCGGGAAGCCGACCCGTCGCTGGCGGCCGGGCTCGGGATCGCCGACGACGCCGCCGACGGCACAGCGCCCGGCGCCCTGCCGTGGATCGTGGCGACGGGCAGCCCCGCCCCGCACGTTGCCGTCCTGGCTGCCACCGAGGAGACGCGGCGCCGCCTCGAGGCCGACGCGACGGCGGCGGGCTGGCGCACCGTCGGGGCCAGCGCGGAGCGCGACGACCCGCTGGCGACGACCCGCATCGCCACCCGTCCGGACGTCTCGACGCTCCTCGTCGGGACCGGCGACCCCGCCACCGCCAGCGAGCGGGACCTGGTCGGAGAGCTGGTGGCGCTGGCAGCCGGCGTGGCGGAGCGGCGACCGGACGTGCCGGTGGTCCTCGTCGGCGCGGTCGCGGCGCGCGCCGCCGACTTTCCCCTGGCCACGGAGGTGGTGTCGATCGCCCGGCCGCACGGCGACCCGGAGAACGACCTGCGGGCCGTCCTCGCCGCCCGGCGGGCCGCACCGGGAGACGCCCGCCAGGCCCTGGCGGCGGTGACCGCGACACTCGCCGAGGTCCTCGACCTGCGGGTCGAGCTGCTCGACATCGGGATGGGAGGCGCGCTGCGGGCCCGCGCCGAGCCGTCCGCCGAGCCCGGCGGCCCCGCACGGATCGCCGCCGCCGAGGTGCCGTCCGCCGTCCTCGGCCTGGCGGACGACGATGCGACGCTCGACGGGGTGGAGGCCTGGACGACGCTCGGCATCGATCGCGCCCGCCTCCGCGACCGGCTGGCAGAGCTGCGCCTCAGCCCGTGGGTCGACCTCGGCGGCGAGGGTGCGCTGCTCCGAGCGGCAGCCCTGCGGGCTGCCCTCCAGCGGCTGGCGGAGGCGACGGCATCCGAGCTCGGGGGTCCCGCGCCGGACGTCGTGGTCCTCGCCGGCGGCGCCTGGTCGTCGATTCCGGCCCCGGCCGCGCTCCTCGTGCTTGCCGACGGTCTCCGCCGGCCTGGCACGGTGCAGGTCGCCCTCGACCCCGCCCGCCTGCTCGCCCCGCTCGGCACGATCGAGGACGAGGACCAGCGGCGGCGGATCCTGCGCGACCTGCTCACTGACGCCCTGGTCCCCGTCGGCACGCTCGCCATCGCGCGGGGCGTGCGCGGCGGACGCCAGGCCGGCCACCTGCGGCTGACCGGCGGCGACGCCCCGGTCGAGCTGGAGCTGGCGGCCGGCCGGCTGGCGCTGGTCGACCTTCCGCCGGGAGAATCCGGCGAGGCCGTCCTCGGCTTTCGCTCCCCGGTCGACATGGGCGTCCGGGGCCGGCGGTTCGCCGTGCGGGCGACCGGCGGGCTGGCCGGCCTCGTCGTCGACCTGCGGGACGTCCCGCTGCGGCTCCCCGAGCGGGCCGACGTCCGCCGCGACCTCCTCGTTCGCTGGGAGGCGGCCCTGTGGCCGGAGCGCGACCGGTGAGCGGCCTCCTGCTCGTCGCCCCGCGACGGCTCGTGGCCGAGCGGCCGCGGGTGCGCGTCCCGCTCCTACCCGGGGACCGGATCATCACCACCGTGGGGGCCAGCGTCGTGCCCGGGGACCTGCTGGCGGAGCGCGTGCGGGATCCGCGGCTCGTCGAGATCGAGAGTGCGGAGCGGAGCCCGGCCACGTCCCATCCCGGCGCCTGGGTGCCGGCCGAGCCGGGTCGCCGGGGCACCTCGCCGGCGGGCGAGCTCCTCTTCGAGCACGCGGGGCGGCGGCGCATCGCCACCGGTCCGCACCCGGACCTGGTGTCCGCCCCCGGCACCGGCCGCGTGGCGGCCATCCACCCCGGGGTCGAGATCGTGCTCGAGCTCGACGGGATCGGCATCCCGGGCGCCGAGCTCCTCGGCGACCCCGGGCACGGCCGCCTGGCGATCCTGCCCGGGGAGGGCGACGGGCGGATCCCGCTCGACGTCGCCCATGCCGGCGCCATCGTCGTGTTCCCGGGCCGGGCGGACGCCGAGACGCTCACCCGCGCCCGGGCGATGGGGATCGCCGGGGCGGTCGTGCCGGCGCTGGCGGAGCGCGACCGGCGCGACGTCGTCGCCTCCGAGGCGCGCCAGCGAGCCGGCCTGCACCGCCTGGCCCCGTTCCCCGTGCTCGTCCTCGACGGGTTCCTGCGGCGCACCATCGCGGCCCCGGTCCGGGAGATCCTGGCCCGGCTCACCGGCGTGGAGGTCGGGCTGGTGGGGGGACCGCCGATGCTCGTGGTGACCGCCTCGGCCGGGGACCTCCCCCGGCCGGATGCCGACCGGGTGCGTGTCCGGGGCGGGATCGAGGCGGGCCGGGAGGGTCGCTTCCTGGGCCTGGCCGGGCCCCACCGGCTGGCCGGCGGCGTCATCGCCGAGTCGGGCCGGGTGCGGCTCGACGACGGCCGCGACGTGGTCGTGGGGCTGGGCGACCTCGAGCGCTTCGTCTGACGCCCCGCCCGGGCGCTGATCAGGCCACGCTTCGCTCGTCGGCCGCCGCCCTTCGGTGGCCGGTCGGCCGTCCGCGGCCGGGCGGTTCGGGTAGGCTCTTGCGGTGACACCGCCGCCCACCGCCGTCCGGCGGTCAAGCCGCTCGGCCTCCGCCACCCGTGCGATCGGCGCTCGCCTCGGGGCGGCGGCAGAGCCCGGCGACGTGATCGCCCTGGTGGGGCCGCTCGGCGCCGGCAAGACCGAGCTCGCCCGCGGGATCGCGCGCGGCCTCGCGGTGGAGGAGCCGGTCGCCTCGCCGACCTTCATCCTCGTCGCCGAGCACGCGGGACGCCTGCCGCTCTTCCACGTCGACTGCTACCGGCTGGCCGACGGCGCCGACGCGCTTGCCGCCGGGATCCTCGACGAGCGCTCGGCCGAGGCCGTCACCGTCATCGAGTGGGCGGAGCGCCTGGGCTCGGCCATCCCGCGCGGCCGACTCGAGATCGTGATCGACGGGGCCGGCGACGAGCCGCGGTCGCTGGTCCTGCGCGCCACGGACGCCCGCCACGCGCGGCTGCTGGAGGGGCTGGCGTGACCGCCGCGGGCGACGGTCGGCCCCGGCCGCTGCTGGCGATCGAGACGGCGACATCGGTCGCCGTGGTCGCCCTCGCTGCGCCCGACGGAACCCTGCTGGCGCGCGATGCCTGGGAGGCCGGGCACCGCCACGCCGAGGAGCTGCTGGGGCGGATCGCTGCGCTGCTGGCGGCTGCCGGCATCGAGCGGCCCGGCCCGGGGACGCTCGCGGGCGTCGTCGTCGGCACCGGACCGGGCGGCTACACGGGGCTCCGCGTCGGGCTCGCCACCGCGCGGGGGATCGCGCGGGCGGCCGGCGCCCCCCTCGTCGGTGTGCCGACGGGAGCCGCCGTGGCGGCCGCGGCCCGGGCGTCGGGCGTCGTGCCGCCGGGGGTGCCGATCGCCGTCCTGGTGCCGGCCGGCCCGGCCGGACGCTACCTCGTCCGCGACGGCCGCGCGGTCCTGGTGCCCGCGGCCGACGACACGGCGGGAACAGAGGTCGGGGATGACCTCGCCCCGGGGACCATCCTCGTCGCGGTCGACCTGGACGGCCGTGCGCCGGTCGACGCGGTCGCGCGCGGCGCGGTCGCCCGGGAGGGCCTGGCGGCGGCGCTCGTCGTCCTCGGCGCGGCCCGCCTCCGAGCCGGGGAGGACGACGGCGCCACGCTCGTCCCGGAGTACGTGACGATGCCGCGCGGCGTGCAGGCCGCGGCAGGGGAGGTGGCATGGTCGCCCGCCCGCCCGTGAGGCTCGTCATCGACCGGATGACGCACGCCGACCTCGGGGCCGTCCAGGCGATCGAGAAGTCGAGCTTCACGACGCCCTGGCCGTCGTACGCCTACCGCAACGAGCTCGAGACGAACCGCCTGGCGCACTACCTCGTCGTGCGCGCCGGGCGCGAGGTGATCGGGTATGCCGGCGTCTGGATCATGGTCGACGAGGCGCACGTGACGACGTTCGCGGTGGCGCCCGCGTGGCGCCGGCGGCGCATCGGGGAGCGACTCCTGCTGGCGCTCCTCGACCTGGCCATGGCGCGCGGGGCGCGCGAGGCGACCCTCGAGGTCCGGCTCTCGAACCTGGGCGCGCGCCGGCTGTACGAGAAGTACGGCTTCCGTCCGGTGGGGATCCGGCCGCGCTACTACAGCGACGACCACGAGGACGCCCTGATCATGACGACAGAGCAGCTCGAGGGCCCCGCGATGAGCGCGCGGCTGGCCAGGCTGCGGGCAGAGGTTGCCGGCCTCCCCGAGCCCGAGGCGCCGCCGTGAGCGGGGGCCTGCTGCTCGCCGTCGAGTCCTCGTGCGACGAGACCGGGGTCGCGCTCCTCGCCGGACCGCGACGGATCGTGGCCCAGGCCGTGGCGAGCCAGGTCGCGCTGCATGCCGGGACCGGGGGCATCGTGCCGGAGCTCGCCGCGCGGGCCCACCTGCGCTGGATCGACCCCGCGCTCGACGAGGTCCTCGCCGAGGCCGGAGCGACGCTCGCCGACGTCGGCGGCGTCGCCGTCACGGCGGGTCCCGGGCTGGTCGGATCGCTCCTCGTGGGCCTCGCCTACGCGAAGGCCGTCGCCTGGGCGCTCGACGTCCCGCTCGTCGGCGTCAACCACCTCGAAGGGCATCTCTACGCGGCCTGGCTCCTGGACCCCGGCGAGACCCAGCGGCCGGAGCCGACCTTCCCGCTCGTCGCCCTCGTCGTCTCCGGCGGCCACACGTTCCTCGTCGAGATGCACGACCACCTCGCCTACCGGCTCCTCGGCGAGACGGTGGACGATGCGGCCGGCGAGGCGTTCGACAAGGCCGGACGCCTCCTCGGCCTGGGCTACCCCGGCGGGCCGGCGATCGCCGCCGCGGCGGCCGGCGCGGCCGGGCCGGTCGAGCGCCTTCCGCGCGCCTGGCTGGGCAACTCGTTCGACTTCAGCTTCTCCGGGCTCAAGACCGCCCTCCGGCGCCTGGTCGAGGCCGAGCTCGCAGCGGCGCGCCTCCCGACCGCCGAGCTGGGCGGCCGCCTCCCGCCGTCGCGCGTCGCCGCGCTGGCGGCCGGCTTCGAGGAGAGCGTCGTCGACGTCCTGGCCACCAAGACGCTGCGGGCCGCGGAAACGACCGGCGCCCGTGCGATCGTCGTCGGGGGCGGGGTGGCGTCGAACGTCGCCCTGCGCGCCCGCCTGGCGACCGGGGCCGCGTCCCTCGGTGTGGATCTCGTCGTCCCGCGCCCGGGGCTGTGCACCGACAACGGGGCGATGATCGGCGCCGCCGGCGCCCGGCGGCTCGCCGCGGGCGAGCGTGCCGGCCTGGATCTCGGCGTCCGTGCCTCGTGGCCGCTGGCACGACCCGCCGGGGCGCCGTCGTCGCGTCGTCCGCCGAGGCGGGGCGCCGCCGCCCGTGCCTACGCCGCGGCCCGTGACGCCGAGGCGGACGCGGCCGGCCGGGTGGCCCGGTGAGCATCGAGCGCGGGCCGATCCGGCTCGACCCGGGAGCCGTCCGGCGCACGCTGCGCGAGGCCGGCCTGCGGGCCCAGCGGCGCTTCTCGCAGAACTTCCTCGTCGACGTGGAGGTCCTCGAGGACATCCTGGCGGCGGCGGCCCCGGCTCCCGGCCGGACCGTGCTGGAGATCGGGCCGGGGCTGGGGATCCTGACCGGCGGTCTGCTGGGGGCCGGCGCCCGGGTCACCGCGGTGGAGATCGATCGCGGCATGGTCGCCCACCTGCGCGAGGCGTTCGCCCTGGAGCTCGCCGCCGGCGCGCTGACGCTGGTCGAGGGCGACTTCCTCGACGAGGACCTTGCCGCGCTCGCGGCGGTTCCCTACGACGTCGTGGCGAACCTGCCGTACCACGTCACGAGCCCGGTCCTCCATCGGCTGCTGGGGGGCGAGGCCGGGCCGCGCCCCGAGCGCTGCGTGCTCATGGTCCAGCGCGAGGTGGCGGAGCGGATCGCCGCCCCGCCGGGCGACATGAGCTACCTCTCGGTCTTCGTCCAGTACCACGCCGCCGCCTCGATCGTGCGGCGCGTCCCCCGCGCGGCGTTCGAGCCGGCCCCGGAGGTCGAGTCGGCCATCCTCGCCCTCGACGTCCGGGCGCTCGACGCGCTGGGCCGCCTGCCGGCCGAGATGGAGGACGACCTGTGGCGCCTGGTCCAGGCCGGCTTCCGCGAGCGGCGCAAGATGCTCCACAACGTGCTGCCCCGCCAGCTGCCCATCGAGCCGGCGATGATCAGCGACGCCCTCGCCGCCGTCGGGATCGACGGCAACCGACGCCCCCAGACGCTGGGCGTGGGGGAGTGGATCGCCCTGCTCGGCGCCCTGGGGCCGATCCCGGAGGACCGCCGCGGCCGGCGGACCGGGGCGGACCGATGAGCGATCCGGCCGGCCGCATCACCCCGGTCGTGCGGATCGCGCCGGCCAAGCTCAACCTGACGCTGGCGGTGGTCGGCCGCCGCGCCGACGGCTTCCACGCCCTCCACTCCGTGATGGCGCCGCTCGACCTCGCCGACCACGTGGCGCTGAGCCCGGCGTTCGGCCCCGACGACCGGGTCCACGTCGTGGGCGCCGGCGGCGCAGCGGCCCCCGACCTCGGCCCGGCCGCCGACAACCTCGTGCTGCGAGCGATCCGCGCGGCGCGTGCCGCGATCAGGGCCGCCGGCGACGATCGGCCGCTCCCGGCGCTGGCGGTCCGCCTCGAGAAGCGGATCCCGGCCGCGGCGGGCCTGGCCGGCGGCTCGTCGGATGCCGCGGCCGCCCTCGACGGGGCGCTCGAGGCATGGGGCGCCGCCGACGTCCTCGGCCCGGAGGCCCGCGCCGCGCTGGCCGCCTCGCTCGGATCCGACTGCCCCTTCTTCCTCGCCGGCGGATGGGCGCTCGTCGAGGGACGCGGCGAGCGGGTGACCGCGCTGCCGGCGCCGCGCGGCGAGGCGCCCGGGGTCGTGCTCGTCACGCCGGCCGTCGGCGTCCCGACGCCGGCGGTCTTCGAGCGCTATGCGGCCGGCGTCCGGCCCGAGGGCGGGGCGACACTCGCCTCCTCGCGCTACCTCGCCGGCGAGCTGCAGGCGGGGCTGACGACCGCGCGCCTCATGGAGCGGGCCGGCGTCCTGGCGGTCGCCAACGACCTCGCGCCGGCCACGGCCGCCCTGGTGCCGGCGCTCGTCCGGGCGCGACGGGCCCTGGCGCGCCTGCTGGAGCGCCCGGTCGGCCAGTCGGGGTCCGGGCCCACGCTCTGGGCGCTCTCGCCGTCGAAGGCCGACGCCCTCGGCGACGCCGCGATCGTCCGCGCGGCCCTCGCGGACGGCCTGCTCGAGCTCCCGGGCGACCGGCCGCCGTTCGTGGCTGCCGCCGCCCTCGTCGGCGTCCAGGCGACGACCACGTCCACCGTCCACCCCGGCCCCGCCCCGTCCTGAAACCCGCGAGGAGGATCGCCATGCCCCGCACGCCCATCGCCACCCCGAAGGCCCCGGCGGCCATCGGCCCGTACAGCCAGGCGGTCACCGCCGGCGGCTTCCTGTTCTGCTCCGGCCAGCTGGGCCTGGACCCGGCGACCGGCGACTTCGCCGGCCCCGACGTGGAGGCCCAGGCCGAGCGCTCGATGACCAACCTGCGGAACGTCCTCGACGCCGCCGGCTGCACCTTCGAGGACGTCGTGAAGACGACGATCTTCCTCGCCGACATGGCCGACTTCGCCGCCGTGAACGCGGTCTACGGGCGCTTCGTGAGCGACCCGCCGCCGGCCCGCTCGACGGTCGCCGTCGCCGCGCTGCCGAAGGGCGGCCGCGTCGAGATCGAGGCGATCGCGCGCCTGCGCGGCTGACGCTACCGATGAGCCCGTCGGTTGACGAACCGGCGGACGCGCCCCTACGATCCCGGGACCACATGACACCCGAACCACCCACGTCGGACGGCCGTCGGCCGGACCCGGAGCCCGCGGCGCTCCCGGGTCGCCCCGTCCGCCCCGCCCCGCGATGACCCATCCCATCGCCGTCGTGCTTGCCGGCGGGCTCGGCACGCGCATGAAGTCGGCCACCCCGAAGCTGCTGCACCCGCTGTGCGGGCGCCCGATGCTGGCGTACGTGCTGGATGCCGCGCGCGCCGCGACCGGCGCGGATCCCGTCGTCGTCGTCTCGCCGGCGACCGCCGCGGTGCGGGACGCGTTCGCGACGGGCGTCGTCTTCGCGCTCCAGGAGCGCCCCGACGGCTCCGGCGACGCCCTTCGCGCGGGGCTGGCCGCCGTGCCCGCCGGCGCGGACGAAGTGGTCGTCCTCAACGGCGACGTCCCGATGATCGGGACCGAGCTCGTGACCGGCGTCCTCGAGCGGCGACGTCGGGCCGGGGCGGCACTCGCGCTGATCTCCTTCGACGCCTGGGAGCCGGGCCGGCTCGGGCGCGTCATCCGGACCGCGGACGGCGAGCGGGTGGCGCGGATCGTCGAGGCCAGGGACGCTGCGCCCGGGGACCTCGAGGCGACCGAGGTCAATGCCGGGCTCTACGCCTTCGACGCGGCGTGGCTCCGCGCCGCGATCGGGCGGCTCACCCCGTCGCCGGCCACCGGCGAGCTCTACCTGACGCAGCTCGTCGACCTGGCGAACGCCGACGGCCGGCCGGTGGTCGCCCACGAGGCGCCCGACGACGGGACGCTCGACGGCATCAACGACCGGGTCCAGCTGGCCGAGGCGACGGCGATGCTCCGCGAGCGCATCAACGTGGCCTGGATGCAGGCCGGCGTGACGATGCTCGACCCGGCGACCGCCTTCGTGGACGCGGCGGTGGAGCTGGCGCCCGACGTCACGCTCGAGCCGAACGTCATCCTGCGCGGCCGGACGCGGGTCGGCGAGGGGACCGTCATCGGGGCGGGAAGCCAGCTCATCGACAGCGTCGTCGGGCCCCGCTGCCGCGTCTGGGCCAGCATCCTCGAGCGCTCCACGGTGGAGGAGGGGACCACGATCGGGCCGTTCAGCCACCTGCGCCCCGGGAGCTCGATCGGACCCGGCGTGGAGCTCGGCAACTACGCCGAGGTGAAGAACAGCCGGCTCGAGGCGGGCGTCAAGCAGCACCACATGAGCTACCTCGGCGACGCCCACGTCGGCGAGGGGACGAACGTGGGAGCGGGCACGATCACCGCCAACTACGACGGCGTCCACCAAGCACCACACCGAGATCGGCAAGGGGGTCTTCCTCGGCGTCGACACGATGCTGCGCGCGCCGATCACCCTCGGCGACGGGGCTCGGACGGGGGCCGGAGCCGTCGTGACGAAGGACGTCCCTGCCGGCAAGCTCGCCGTCGGCGTCCCCGCGCGCCTGCGTGACCCCCGCCCGCCGGCCGCGCCCGTCGAGCCCGCGGGCGAGCCCGGGCCCGGCGACGGCCCGGCGCCCGTCGACGGATCCGTCGAGGAGCCGCCGGCGTCATCGCGATGAACATCCTCGGCGACCTGCTCTTCATCGCCGTTCTCACGGTCCTGGAGGGGGTCTTCGTGGCGGCCGAGATCGCGCTCGTCTCGATCCGGCGGAGCCGCGTCGACCAGCTGGTGGACGAGCGACGGCGCGGCGCGCTGCGCGTGCGCAGGCTGACCGAGGACCCCGGTCGCTTCCTGGCGGTCTCGCAGCTGGGCCTGACGATGATCGGCTTCTTCGCCTCCGCGTATGCCGCGGTGAGCCTTGTCGATTCCCTGGCCGGGCTCCTCCGCGAGGTCCCGGCGCTCGCGGGGAGCGCCGACGCCATCGCCCTGATCGCGGTGACCGTCCTCCTCGCGCTCTTCACGATCGTCTTCGCCGAGCTGGTGCCCAAGACGCTGGCCCTGGCCCATCCCGAGCCGTTCGCCACGAGCCTGGCAGGCCCGATCGACATCCTGGCCCGCATCCTGGGTCCCGTGATCCGCGTCCTCACCGGGGTGACCCGCGCGATCACGGGCGCCCTTGGCGTCGATGTCACGAAGGAGTCGCAGATCACCGCCGAGGAGCTTCGCCTCATCGTGGAGCGGGGCGGCGACGAGGGGGTCCTGGAGGCCGAGGAAGAGCAGATGATCCACGCGGTCATCGAGCTCGGCGAGCGGCGCGTCCACGAGGTGATGGTCCCGCGCATCGACATCGTGGGCATGGAGGTGACCGTCGACCTGGAGACCGCCGTCGACCGGATCATCGAGGGCGGGCACAGCCGGTTGCCCGTCTGGGAGGGGTCGGTGGACCAGGTCCTCGGGATCCTCTATGCGAAGGATCTCCTGCCGTTCCTGAAGGCGGCGTCGGGCGAGCGCCCCAGCGTGCGTGCGCTCCTGCGAGCCCCGGTCTTCGTCCCCGAATCGATCACGATCGACGACCTGCTCCACGAGTTCCAGCGCCGCAAGGTGCATCTCGCGATCGTGCTCGACGAGTACGGCGGGACCGCCGGCCTGGTGACCATCGAGGACCTCCTCGAGGAGATCGTCGGCGAGATCCAGGACGAGTACGACGAGGAAGAGGAGATGGTCGTCCGCCTCGACGACGACCGCGTCCGCTTCGACGGCCGAGCGTCGGTCGACGAGATCGGCGACGCCTGGGACGACCTCGATCTCGAGGAGCTCCTGGAGGACCGGGAGGAGTACGACACGATCGGCGGGCTGGTGTTCCATCGGATCGGCGGCGTCCCGAGGCCCGGCGACGTCGTCCGGCTCGAGGGCGTGACGATCACGGTCGAGTCGACCGACGGGCGCCGCGTCTCCAAGGTGCTCGTGACCCGCGAGCGCGTGGCAGCCGACGGAGCGGACGCCGGCGACCGCTGACGGGGCGACGGGCGCGGCCGGCCCGGCCGAACGGGCGGGGGGCCACCGACCCGACGCGCTCGCGGATCAGGCCGAGATGACGCTCCGCATGATCTGCTCGAGCTTCGCACGGGCCTCGGGCTGCACGACCCCCGCCGCGTCGAGCTGGGCGATCGCCTCGTCGCGCCAGCGGCGAGCCTGGGCCCTGACGTAGTCCTGGGCGCCGGTCCGTTCGAGGATCGCCATCGCCTCCGTGATCTCCGCGGGGCTCGGGTCGGGATGGGCGTACAGCGCCTCCAGGCGGGACCGGTCGGCGGGGCCTGCCTGCTCGAGGGCGTAGATGACGGGCAGCGTCTTCTTGTGCTTGGCCAGGTCCGACGGCTCCTTGCCGGTCGCCTGCTCCTGGCCCCAGATGCCCAGGACGTCGTCGTTGAGCTGGAAGGCGAGGCCAAGCGCCCAGCCGAACTGCTTGTAGCGCGCGATGACCTCCTCGTCGTCCGTGGCGAGAAGGGCGCCCGCCTCGATGCTCGCGGAGATCAGGGCCGCCGTCTTGCGGCCGATCATGTCGAAGTAGAGGTCGACGGTCATCGTGATGTCGTGCTCGCCGGTCCAGATGTCGATGTACTGGCCCTCGCACAGGGCGAGGCACGTCTCGTCGTAGAGGCGCATCAGCCGCAGGACCTTGGTGTCGCTGAAGCCGATCTCGGTCAGCCGGTGGAGTGCGATCCGCGACAGGACGAAGACGGCGTCGCCCGTGTTGATTGCCTGGGGGATCCCATGGATCGTCCAGAGCGTCGCGCGGTGGCGCCGCTCGCGATCGCCGTCCTCGATGTCGTCGTGGATGAGGCTGAAGTTGTGGCCGAGCTCCACCGCGGCGGCGCCGGGCAGGGCCGGGGCGGTCTCCCCGGTGATCGAGGCGTAGGCCAGGAGCCCCAGGAGCGGCCGCATCCGCTTCCCGGACGACCCGGAGCCGTCGAGGCCCATGTGGTAACGCACCATCTCGTACATGCCGTGGGTCGTCGGGTCGCGGTCGACGACGAGGCGCAGGATCTCCTCCTCGACGTCGGCGATGAGCGCGGGCAGGTCGAAGTCCACGGAACCGGGCACGCCGGAGATGATAGTGCCTCCGGCTGCGGGCGGGCCCGAGGCGTGCCGCGGTCCGGACGAGACGGAGCGGCAGCGGGCCCCGCGTGCCGGGGCGGCACCGCCCCGCGTCCCCGGAATGGTACGGTGCCCCCGTGCCCGACCGACGCCTCTACGTGACGGACGCCATCGTCCTCTCCCGCTTCGACTACGGCGAGGCGGACCGGGTCCTCACGCTCCTCACCCCCGAGCTGGGCAAGATCAAGGCGATCGCCAAGGGAATCCGCCGCCCGACCAGCCGGATCGGGGGATCGCTGGAGCCGCTCGCCGAGCTGCGCCTCCAGCTCGCGAAGGGCCGGACGTTCGATGTCGTGACGCAGGTCACCATGCAGCACGCGTGGCTCGGGCTGCGGGACGACCTGGAGGTCACCGCGACCGCCTGGTACTGCGCCGAGCTGGTGGACCGCTCGCTGGAGGAGCGCCACGCCGCCGAGCCCCTCTACCTGCTCCTTCGCCGGGCCTATGAGCTCCTCGACGCGGGGATGGCGCCGGGCCGGGTCGCCCGCTGGTTCGAGATGCGCCTGTGCGACGAGCTCGGCGTCCGCCCGGAGGTGGACCGATGCGTCGAATGCGACCGGCTGCTGGAGCCCGGCGACGAGGTCCGCTGGATGCCGCTCCTCGGCGGCGTGCTGTGCAGCAGCCACGCGGGGCCGTCATTCGGCGTCGCCGGGCTCTCGATGGACGCCCTGAAGGTCCTCAAGGCCTACCAGCGCATGGACGTGGAGGCGCTGGCGGGGCTGCGGCTCCCGCCTGCCGTCGAGGCGGAGGTGGAGCGCGTGCTGGGCGACTTCGTGCGCCACGTGATGGAGCGCGACACCCGGTCGCGTCGCTTCCTCGAGGAGGTCAGGGCCGGCTACGGTGGGCGGAGTGCCCCGGCGTCGTCCGCGGCACGGCCGATCGAGCCGGAGCCCGGTGTGCCCGACGGAGGTCCCCGGTGATCGACCCCACCACGAAGGCCGGCGCTCGCGCCGTCGAGCGCCTCCGGCGCGAGCTCATCTGGTAGCGGCCATGGGCGGGGGCGTTCGGGGCCCGATCGTCGGGGCCGCCGCGGCGGCGACCCTTGGCGTGGCCGCCGTCGCGGCGTCGCGCGTTGCCGGCAGGCGTCTCCTTGCGCGGACCGAGCGGCGGTCGAACGTGATCGGCGAGGCCCCGCCGTACCGCGTCTCCGACGCCGCGCGAGCGCTCCACGAAGGCCTGCTCGTCGCCGACCTGCACGCCGACTCGCTGCTCTGGGGTCGCGACCTGCTGGTCCGGGGCGACCGCGGCGCCGTCGACGTCCCGCGGCTCATCGAGGGTGGCGTGGCCCTCCAGGCGTTTTCGGCCTGCGTGAAGGTGCCGCGCCGGATCAACCTCGACCAGAACGCGGACACGTCCGACGAGGTGACGCTGGTCGCGATCGCAGGCGGTTGGCCGGTGCGAACGTGGCGCAGCCCGCGCGCCCGCGCGCTCCACCTGGCCGACCGCGCGCGGCGCATGGCCGCGGCGTCGGGTGGGAAGCTGACGCTCGTCCGCTCGCGCAGCGACCTCGATGCATTTCTCGAGCGGCGCCGGGCCGACCGGGGCATTACGGCCGGTCTTCTTACGATCGAGGGAGCCGCGCCCCTCGAAGGGGATCCGGCGACGCTCGACCGACTCGCCGATGCCGGCTTCCGGATGCTGGGCCTGGCCCACTTCGTGGACACCGTCTTCGCCGGGTCGGCGCACGGCCTCGCAAAGGGGGGTCTGACCGACCTGGGTCGCGACCTGGTCCGTCGCGCCGAGGCGCGCCGCGTGCTCGTCGACGTCGCCCACGCGTCGTCCGCCACCGTGGACGACGTGCTGGCGATGGCGACCCGGCCGGTGGTCGTCTCGCACGGGGGCCTGCGGTCGGCGTTCGAGTCGGTGCGGAACCTGCCCGACGACCAGGTTCGCGGCGTCGCCGCCACCGGCGGCGTCATCGGCGTCGGGTTCTGGCCGTCGGTGACCGGCGGCGACGACGTCGGCTCGATCGCGCGGTCGATCGTGCGGGCGATCGAGGTCGCCGAGGTCGACCACGTGGCGCTCGGCTCGGACTTCGACGGGGCGGTTCCGCTTCCTTTCGAGGCGAGCGGGATGCCGCTCCTGACAGAGTCCCTCCTGGCCCATGGGCTCGACGCCGCCGCGATCGGTGCGGTCATGGGCGGCAACGTCTTCCGCCTGCTGTCCGAGGCGCTTCCCGCGGGCGGCTGAGGGCGGTGTCCAGAACGGCGCCCCTGAGCGGTGTGCCACGACTCGATGCTCGGTCGTCAGCAGCGGCGGGCCGGAGCGGGCCGCGGGCCACGGCGCCGCATCCTGCTACGATCCGCCCTGCAACCCTCCCGCCCGGGCCTGCCACGCTCGGGCCAACCGTGGAGTCGAACCCCGTGACCGATCCCGCCCTCGACCCGAGTGCCGTGGCGCCGTCCGTGCGCGAGCTCGAGACGATCGTCAGCCTGAGCAAGCGCCGCGGCTTCATCTTCCCAAGCTCCGAGATCTATGGCGGCATCAACGCCGTCTGGGACTACGGGCCCCTGGGCGTGGAGCTGAAGAACAACGTCAAGCGCGCCTGGTGGCGGGCGATGGTCCAGTCGCGCGACGACATCGTCGGCCTGGACTCCGGGATCCTCATGCATCCCCAGATCTGGGTGACCTCGGGTCACGTCGCCGAGTTCAACGACCCGATGGTCGAGTGCGCGACCTGCAAGCGGCGCTACCGCGTCGACGAGTTCCCGGGTGCCGAGGATCTGGGCCCGACGGAGCTGCTGGACGCCGGCATCGTGGCCCGCCTGGGGCTGGCCTGCCCGAACGACGGCGGGCCGCTGAGCCCGCCGCGGCGCTTCAACCTGATGCTCAAGACGTTCCTGGGCCCGGTCGAGGACGAGGCCGCGGTGGTCTACCTGCGCCCGGAGACGGCGCAAGGGATCTACGTCAACTACCGCAACGTGCGCGACACGGCCCGCAAGAAGATCCCCTTCGGCATCGCCCAGATCGGCAAGGCCTTCCGGAACGAGATCAGCCCCGGCAACTTCGTCTTCCGGATGCGCGAGTTCGAGCAGATGGAGATGCAGTACTTCGTCCACCCGGAAGCGGCCGCCGGCCATTTCGAGGACTGGCTTCCGCGGCGCAAGGCCTGGTACGAGGCCTACGGCGTCGCGCCCGAGCGGCTCCGGTTCCGCGAGCACCGCCCGGACGAGCTGGCCCACTACGCCAAGAAGGCCATCGACGTCGAGTACCGCTTCCCGTTCGGCTGGAAGGAGCTCGAGGGGATCCACAACCGGGGCGACTGGGACCTCGGCCGGCACGCCAAGGAGTCGGGCGAGAACCTGGAGTACTTCGACCCGGCGACCGAGGAGCACTTCATCCCCTGGATCATCGAGACGTCGGCCGGCGCCGACCGCGCGGCCTTCACGTTCCTCATCGACGCCTATCGCGAGGAGGAGGTCCGCGGCGAGAAGCGGGTCGTCCTGGGGCTCCACCCCGACCTCGCCCCGTACAAAGTCGCCGTCCTGCCGCTGCTCAAGAAGCGCGGCGAGATCGTCGAGATGTGCCACCGCATCAAGGACGACCTCAAGCGCCACACGATGGCCGTCTACGACGACACGGCCGCGATCGGCAAGCTCTACCGGCGCCAGGACGAGATCGGGACACCGTGGTGCGTCACGGTGGACGTGGACTCGCTCGACGACGGCAACGTCACGGTCCGCGACCGCGACGCGATGACCCAGGTGCGGATCAGCGCCGACCAGGTGACGCGCCACATCCTCGACAAGCTCGAAGAGGCGCGTCCGGCAGGGATGTAGCCGACGTGGCGGCGGGCGTGCCGGACCATGGCGAGAGCCAGGGGCACCGGCAGGGCGGTCGCGTCACGTAACGGGCCGACGCTGTGCCGCGTCTCACCCGCTGGCCGAGGAAGGTCGCCCGCGCGGCGCCCACGGCCGGAAGCTGCCACGAGGTGCGAGGCGATGGGATGTCGACGACTGCACGCTGCCGGGCTCGTGCTGCCCGTGCTCGTGGCAATGCTGGCGACCGTGGCATGCGCCGGCGTGGCCTCCGCTCCGCCAGGAACGCCGACGGCGACGCCAGCCGAGCCAACGGCACGCCCCGGCTCGCCCTCGGCGGTCGCGACTGCGTCGCCGACCAGCCCCGCCGCGTCGTCCTCGCCGGCGGCAACGCCCGGCCCGCTTGTAGAGCTGCCCGCCTGGGCGTCCTGGGACGTCGTCGCCTACGTCCGGGACGAGGGAGACGTGAGCAGCGTCCACGTCCTGGAGCTTGCCGAGGGCCGGGACACGCGGTTCGGATCCGGCGCGCACCCGTCCTGGTCGGGCTCGACCGACTGCCCGCCGGGCGGCACGTGCGGCACCGACGTCATCGCCCTCGACCGACCCGGCAGCACGTTCCCGGGTGACGTGGTGGTGGCGGCCTGGCCGTCGGGCACGGTCGTCACCATCATCCCGGGCGCGGTGCGGCCGAGCTGGTCGTACGCGCTGGGCCTGCTGGCCTTCAGCCGGTCGGTGATCGACCTCGGTGACACCTGGCTCGTGGACGGCTGGTCGGGCGAGGGAGCGCGCCTCGTGTGCGGCGGCGCGTTCGGCGCCTGGCTGGGCGTGGACGAGGCAGATGCTCAGCAGTGGCTCACGTGTGTCGGCGGCGCCGGGATCCCGGAGCTGGAGGTCGTCCGCTCGGACGGCAGCGGGCGGGCGACGATCGGCGCGGGGGCCAACCCCGCCTGGGATCTGTGGAGGAGCCGGGTCATCTACGAGGTCTGGCAGCAGGATGCCCACGACATCGGCGCCTACGACCCGATCGCCGGCGCGGCCACGATCCTCCTGCCCCGCGGCGGTCCCGTCGGCGAAATCGACAGCTTGCTCGCCGTCTCCGACGGCTTGGCAGTCATCGGCGTCGACGGCCGACTCGAGCTCGTCGACCTCGACACCGGGAAGTCGCGCGACCTTACGGGCGACCTCCGGGTAGTCGGGCGGCCGTCGCTGCGCTCAGATCGCGAGTGGCTGGTCGCCGCGGCCGCGGCGCCCGGGGCGGTCGGCACCGATCTCTACGCCATCCGGACCGACGGAGGCGGCTGGGTGCGCCTCACCGACGCGGGCAACGCCGCCGATCCGGCCTGGCGGCCGACGCGGGGCTAGCGCCGGCGGGCCCAGGCGTCATTCCCCGACGGACCGGAGTGGCGCCCGCGCGGCCCTGCGCCGCTCGGCCCCGGGCCCGACGCTACTCCGTGGCCGCGACCGGTTCGCCGGAGGCGCCCTCGCCGACCGGTGGGTACTCGCCGCGCAGGAAGGCGTCGATGGCGTGGGCAGAGCGCTTGCCGTCGCCCATCGCCAGGATGACGGTCGCGGCGCCGCGGACGATGTCGCCGCCGGCGAAGACACCGGGGATCGAAGACATCCCGTACTCGTCGGTGACGATGTAGCCCCACGGGTTGATCTCGAGTTCCGGCTCGGACGCCGTCAGGAGCGGGTTCGCCTTCGTGCCGATGGCCACGACGACCATCTCGCAGTCGATGATGAACTCGGAGCCTTCGATGGGGACCGGTCGGCGCCGCCCGGACGCGTCGGGCTCGCCGAGCTCCATCCGGAGGCAGCGGATCCCGGTGACCCAGCGGTTCTCGTCGGCGAGGACCTCAGTCGGCGCGACCTGGAGCTCGAACAGGATCCCCTCCTGCTCGGCGTGGTGGACCTCTTCGACCCGCGCGGGCAGCTCGGCCTTGCCGCGCCGGTAGACGATCGTCGCCTCGTCGGCGCCCAGGCGCTTGGCCGTCCGCACGGAGTCCATGGCGACGTTGCCGCCGCCCACGACCACCACGCGGTGGCCGCGCAGGACCGGCGTGTCGGACTCGGCGTTCCAGGCGCCCATGAGGTTGACCCGGGTCAGGTACTCGTTGGCGGAGTAGACGCCCTTGAAGTTCTCGCCGGGGACGTTCATGAAGACCGGCAGGCCGGCGCCGACGGCGAGGTAGACGGCGTCGAAGCGGTCGCGCAGCTCGCGCAGGGTGTACGTCCGGCCGATGATCGCGTTCGTCTCGATCTTGACGCCGGCCGCCACTAGGCGGTCGACCTCCTGCTGCACGATGTCCTTCGGGCAGGCGGAACTCCGGGATCCCGTAGATGAGGACCCCGCCCGGCGAGTGGAATGCCTCGAAGATCGTGACGTCGTTGCCGCTGCCCACGAGCTCCTTGGCCGCCGTCAGCCCGGCCGGTCCGGACCCCACGATCGCGACCTTCCGTCCGACCGGCGTCGGGTGCGCCACGGGCAGCGCCTCGGGATGGACCATCGCCCAGTCGGCGACGTAGCGCTCCAGGGCGCCGATCGCGACCGGCGAGCCCTTCTTGGCCCGGACGCAGACGCCCTCGCACTGGATCTCCTGCGGGCAGACGCGGCCGGTGACGCAGGGCAGCGCGTTGTCGCCAAGGAGCGACTCGGCGGCGCCGGCCATGTCGCCGACGCGCAGCAGCTCGATGAAGCGCGGGATGTTGACCCGGACGGGGCAGCCGGCGATGCAGACCGGGTTCTTGCACTGCAGGCAGCGCTCCGCCTCGAGGACGGCGAGCTGCTGCGAGTAGCCCAGGTTGACCTCGCGGAAGTTGGCCGCGCGCTGGAGCGCATCCTGCTCGGGCATGTGGGTCCGCTCGATCGTCATCCGCTCCTTGGGGGTGAGCGGGTGGTCGAACGCCGGCTGGTATGCCGAGTCGCCGTGGGACGCTGCCTCCGGCCCCCTCGCCGGGGGCGGGGATCGGCTTGTCGGTCACGCGCCGGCCTCCCCGGCGGCGACGGCCGCCTCCTTCGCCTCTGCGCTCTCCGCGAGCGCCGGGATCAGGCAGCTGCCGGCCGGCGCGTGGAGCGGCGCCTCGGCCTGCTTCTCCGCGGCCCGCCGGTGGGCGACCTCGAGGGCATGCGCCTCGAACTCGCGATACGTGCCGAGCCGGTCGGCCAGCTCGCGGAAGTCGACCTGGTGGGCGTCGAACTCGGGGCCGTCCACGCAGGCGTAGACGGTCTTGCCGCCGACCTGGACGCGGCAGCCGCCGCACATCCCGGTGCCGTCGAGCATGATCGCGTTGAGCGACGCGAAGGTCGGGACGCCGTAGCGGTCGGGTGAGCTCGGCGATGGCCCGCATCATCGGCACCGGGCCGACCGCGTAGATCGCGTCGATGCCGCCGGCGTCGAGGATGTCCTTCAGGGCCTCGGTGACGAAGCCGTGCCGTCCGTAGCTGCCGTCGTCCGTGCAGGTGACCACCTCGCCGGCGCGCCGCAGCTCCTCCTCGAAGATGACCCACTCCCTCGAGCGGCCGCCGATGACGCTCGTGACCTTTACGCCGATGTCGTGGAGCCCGAGGGCGATCGGGTGGACGACCGCCGTCCCGACGCCGCCGCCGACGCACACCGCGTGCCCGGATTCGATGAGCTCCGTGGCCTTGCCGAGCGGCCCGGCGACGTCCTGGATCGCCTCGCCGATCTCGAGCGCCACCAGATCCTCGGTGCTCTTGCCGACCGCCTGGATGACGAGGGTGATCGTGCCGCGCGCCGCGTCCGCGTCGGCGATCGTGAGCGGGATCCGCTCGGCGCCGGGGGCGCGATGGACGATGACGAACTGCCCGGGCCTGCGGATCTCGGCGATGCGCGGCGCCTCGATGACGAGGCGCGTCACGTTCGGCGAGAGCTGGGCCTTGTCGACGACGGTGTGCATGACAGCTCCAGGCGGTTGAGGTCACGGGCAATGGTGCCGTGCGTGCGCGCGCGACCCATGCGCCACGGCGCATATGTTCCGGGGGCCGAATGGCACCTTTCCGTTCGGCAACCCGTGGCTGCTCGCGCGGGATGGCCGGGCACGACGTCCCCGGAGCGCCGCCGGCGAGACAGGCTGAATGCTACAGCGCACGATCGAAGCGGAGACGACGCCCGGTGCCTAGTGGCAGGTGCCGGTTCCCTCGTCGCGCACGGCTCCCTCGACGTCGACGAACCGGAACGACCAGGAGCCGGCCAGCAGCGTGAGCTCCAGCAGCCCATACGAGTCGTTGACCTGGACCAGCGAGTTCGCCTGCGCCTCCCTGAACGCCTCGAGCTCCGCGCCGCCCATGCCGGCGACGATCTCCGTGATGCCGCGCGCGGAGTCTGCCCTGCCGTCGGGGTCCTGCGGGGCGAACCGCTCGTAGTCGTGATCGTGGCCGTCGAGCACGACGTCGGCACCGGCCGCGTACAGCGCGTCCCATAACGGGCCGACCGCGCGGTCGGCCCCGTGCTGGCCGCTGCTGAACCGCGGCTGATGAAGCAGCGCAAGCGTGCAGCGGGCGTTGCTCGCGGCGAGGTCCTCGCGGAGCCACCGCGCCTGCTCCGAGCCAGCGCCGCAGCGGCCACCCGCGAGCCCGCAGTTCCCGTCGAGGACGACGACATGCCAAGCCCCCAGGTCTTCCGAGAACCAGGTCCGCCCATCCCGTGCCGCCGCGCTCCCCATGTATGCCTGCAGCGGCGCGCCTCCGTCCGTATGCACGTCGTGGTTTCCCGTGACCGCGAACCTGATCCGGTCCTTCACCGCGCCCCACGACCCGCCGAAGCAGTCGAGGAGCTCCTCGGTCGTCCCGTCCTCGTAGGCAGTGTCGCCGAGCGTCACCACGACGCCGTTCATGCTCGCCGCCAGCGCGCCCGTGTCATCGTCGTGCGTCGAGTCGCAGCGACCGATGTCGCCGACCGCCAGAAGCGTCGTGGCCGTGCTGCCCGCAATGCCCGTGGTCGGCGACGGTCCGGCAGTTGCGGACGGCAAGCTCGAGGTCGGGCTTGGGGCGTACGTACCGGCGGGCGGCGTCACCGACGGTGGTGGCGGAGACGGATCCCCCGCAGAACACCCTGCGACGAACGCGGCCACGAGCACGAGCGCCGCGAGCAGCCACTCTTCGCGGTGCCGGTCCGGGCGTTCGCGCACGGCGATGCTCCCTCGTAGCAGCACGACCCGGCCAGTCCGGAGCGTCGCGTCGCGCAGCATCTCACGGCGGGTAGACATGCGAGACAATGATCGCTCGTCAGAATTGGTCGTCGGCCCGTGACCCGCCACCCGGCGGGATCGAGCGATCGGAGGGATCTGATGGGCGAAGCTCCCTACCCGCGCGTGCACGTCGTCATCAACCCTGCTTCGGGTAAGGATGAGCCGATCCTCAATGTCCTCAATGACGTCTTCCGCCAGCACGGCGTGGACTGGGATATCAGCCTGACCCACAAGTACGGCGATGCAACCGCGCAGGCCCGGGCGGCGCTGGCCGACGGCGTCGACCTGGTCGCCGGATACGGTGGTGACGGCACCCAGCACGAGATCGCGAACGCGGTCCTGCTGGCGCAGGCCAGGACGGGCCGGACGACGCCAATGGGCATCCTCCCGGGCGGCACCGGCAACGGCTTCGCCCGCGAGATGGGCGTGCCGGGGACGCTCCGCGAGGCCGTGACCGTGCTGTGCACGAGCGCGAACACGCGCTCGATCGACGTGGGCCGACTGGTGAGCGTCGCGCAGGCACAGGTCGAGGACCGCTACTTCATCCAGCGGCTCTACGTCGGCATCGAGCCCGAGCAGCAGACCAGCCGTGAGCTCAAGGACAAGTACGGGGTCTTCGCGTATGTGGTGTCCATGGCGGGGCGGGCGAAGACCAGCAGCCGATGCCGCTATCGGGCCGACGTCGACGGGGTGCGCTTCGAGTTCGAGGCATCGAAGATCTACATCGTGAACTCGGGGATGATGGGCACGGGCCTCAAGATCACGCACACCTACGCCATCGACGACGGGCTGCTGGACTGCTTCGCGATCGATGCACACAACCTCGACAGCGTCGCGGCGGCCGCGGCGCGGTTCCTGGCCGTCCCCGCGTTGAACGAGATGAACTATCTCCGGCAGGCGCGCGCCGTGACGCTCGAGGCCGAGCCGGACCAGCCGGTGTGGACGGACGGCGAGTACATCGGGCGGACGCCCGTCAAGGTCGAGGTCCTCCCGTCGGCCCTGACCGTTGTCGTCCCCTGAGGCGCCGGAGCGGCTCGACGCGTTCCACTGGGCGTTCGACAAGCTGTACCCGGCGATCCGGTTCACCTACGAGCACCTGTTCGGGCATGCCTGGTTCTCCCAGGTCACGCCCCGGCTCTGGATGGGTGGAGCGCCGACCTACCGACGCGACTACGACGCGCTGCTCGCCGACGGGATCACGGCGGTCCTCGACGTTCGCGCCGAGCGCACGGCCGACCTCGCGTTCTACGAAGCGCACGGCATCTCCCACCGGCGATTCCACGTGCCGGACATCGGCGTTCCGAATGAAGATGTCCTGACCGAAGCGGTCGACTGGATCGACGCGCAGCTCGCCGACGGTCGTACTGTCCTCGCCCATTGCGCGAAGGGTCGTGGCCGCTCGGCAACAGTGCTCGCCGCGTACCTGATGCGGGAGGACGGGATGAGCTTCGACGAGGCGAGCGAGCTGCTTCGCTCGAAGCGGTCGCTCGTCAAGCTGGAGGCCCGGCACCGCCGTGTGCTCGAGGCCTGGATCACGACCCAGGCGGTTGCCTCCGGGTGACGCGGGCGGAGGGCGGCCGCAACCCGCTCACGTGACCCGGGGAGGGCGGCGCCAGGAGGGGGAGCCGTTCAGCTCCCCTCGCCGCGGTTCCGTCAGAAATGCCCGTCGAGTCGGACACCCACGTCCGCTACTTGCGTCGGGCGTTGTAGGACGCCAACCCCTCCCAGTCGCCCCTCACCGCGTAGGACGCCTGCGTGGGCCAGGTATCGAGGCTCGGCGGGGGCAGCGCCCCACTCGCGGCGATGATCTCGCGCAGCTTCTCGGTGCTCGTGTGCTCCAGCTGGGCGTAGCTGGTCACGCCGCCGGCATTGAGGATCGATGCGATCCGCGGTCCGATGCCATTGAGCTGGGCCAGGTCGTCTGACGCCGCCGCGGCTGCTTCAACCTTCGGCTTCGCGGCCCGGGCGCTGGCCTTCGACGCCTTCTGGTTGTGCTTCATCAGTCCCTGCCAGTCGCCCTTTGCCGCGTATGTGGCCTGCATCGGCCAGGTCCCCACGTTCGCGGGGGGCACCATGTCGGCCTCGTGGAGCGCGTGGCGGAGCTGTGGTTCGTTGGCCTGGGCGAGCGCGGCGTAGGTCGAGATCCCCGCCGCTGCAAGCGCCGTGGCCGCCTTGGGGCCGATGCCCGCCAGCTGCGTCAGGTCATCGCCCGCCGCGGCCACCGGGGGCTCGGGCGCGGCCGGAGCGGGCTCGGCGACGGGCTCGGGCACGGCGACCGGAGCCACGATCTCCAGCTCCTCGGGCACCGAGGCGACGGTCTTCGGGTCCTCGAGCAGCTTCTCGACTGTCTCCAGGTCCCCCGGGACGATCTCGGAGACGACGAGCTGGCCACCGTAGCCATGGGACTTCATCCGCGCGAAGGCAGTCTCCCAGTGCGCTTCCTCGACGAGGATCGCGATCGCGGACTCGGAGGGGGTCATGTCCTGGCCCAACTCCTTGAGCAGCTTGTTCTTGATCCCACGGTCGAAGCTCGCGAAGAGGCCGCCAGCCGCGGCGCCCATGGCGATCCAGCCGACCGGTCCGAAAAGGGCGGCGAAGACGATCCCGATGAGGCCGCCCTTGACGAAGCCCTTGCCGGTCGAGTCGTCCTTGGTCTGGTGGAGCTTGATCTTGCCCTTCTGGTTCTTCGTGATCGCCACCGCATCCCGGAGCTTCACGACCTTGTCGTTGGAGAGCTCTTTGAGCGTGGCGAGCGCGGCCATGGCCGTGTCGGCCTTCGGGTACTTGAGCACCAGGAAGCTGTACTTGGCTGCCATCGGTCGCTCCTCGCTGTGTTCGCGTCGTGGCTGACTCCGTGGGTCAGAACCCAAAGTCTACTTGCGTTTCAAGAAGGACCCGGTTTGATCCCCGAGTGCCGGGTGCGCGTCGCATCCTCCGAGGAGAAGGCGGTGCAGGCCGTGGCCACGACGCTCGCCCCGCAGGTCGAGCAGGTTCCGGCGATCTGTCGGCCTGTCCTTTCGACCGCATGGGCTACGCCGCCAGTGGCGCTGGCAGAGGGCCTACCCCGCGGCCGGCGCCTTGCCCTTCGGCCAGTAGAGCTCCTTCTTGACGTGGAACTCCGGGAAGCCCCGCTCCATGAGCACCCGCTCGACGTTGAGGATCATCTCGGGGTTGCCGCAGATGTAGACGACGGTGCGGTCCGCCCGGAGCGCAAGGTCCCGGCAGACGTCGGCCACGACGCCCTCCACGCGGCCTGTCCGACCCGCCCAGCCCGCGTTGCGCGCGTCGGCCGGGCGCGACACCGTGGGGACGTACCGGACGGGGTACGAGCCGTCGCGCTCCATGCCCTCGAGCTCGTCGCGGTAGCCCAGGTCCGAGAGGTGCGAGACCCCGTGGAGCACGACGGTCCGGCGCGGCTTGCCGTGGGCCTGCGTCTCCCGGATCATCGACATGAACGGGGCCAGGCCCGTCCCGGTCGAGACGTAGAGATGCGTCCGGTTGTCATTCGGCTCGAGCATGAACTTGCCCTTCGGGCCGATCATCCGCATGCGCGCGCCCGGCCGGAGCCGCCACAGCAGGGTCGTGAACCGGATGATCGGGACGAGGCGGACGTAGAGCTCGTAGCCTTCGGTCCCGGCCACGGACGGTGCGGACGCCACCGAGTACGGGCGTTGCCAGAGCTTGTCGTCGGCGAAGACCCCGATCGTCATGTACTGACCGGGCTCGAACGGGATCGGCTCGCCGTCGAACCGCACCCAGATGGACGCGAGGTCGGCGGTGTGGTCGACCCGCTTCGTCAGGGTGGCGTTGTACTGGGGCGCATCCTCCGCGATGACGCGGGTGTCCTCGAGCGTGGTCATGGGGGAGGGGATCTCCTGGCTGCGGCCGAGCCGCCCGCGAGGCGGCCGTCGCGAGTGTAATCCGGTCACGGCGCACCCGCCGTGCCCGTCACGGGATCGAGCGGACGTACGACGCGGTCGGCGTGAGCCGCACCTTCTCCGAGCGCCCGCCGATCGTGATCGTGAAGTCGACCGTCGAGCCGGTCACGACCACGTTCGTGACGCGCACGTCGGACTGGCCCGCCGCCGGGGCGAGCAGGGTCACGAACCGCACCGCCCGGCCGGTTCGCAGCGCCTCGACCACCGGGGCCTCGACGAGGCTTCGGTACTCCGGCGAGACCCAGCCCTGGATCGGGGCCGTGGCGCCCCGGACGAGGCGGATCGCGGCGCCCGACGTCAGCTGCCGGATCTGGAGGTTCCCCCGCTCGCGGTGGGTTCGGGCGCCCGTCGCCGTGATCGTCGGGGCGCCGTCCTCGACGAGGTGCCAGAGTTGGCGGTAGGTCCGGACGACGGAGCTCGAGCCGCGGTCGTCGACGAGCACCCAGCCAAGCTCCCGGGACATCACCACGCGGCGCGTCGAGGAGACGCCGCGGTAGAAGGGAAGATCGATCAGCACGTCGAGGCGGGAGCCACTGACAGCCGAGCGGACGAGGCGGCTCGCCCTGCGGTAGTCATCCGTGAGCCCGTCGACCGTCACCGCGTTGTGCGCCGACCGGCCCTTGAAGTAGGTCCGCCAGGCGTCCACCTCGTAGGCGTACAGTCCGGGATCCACCAGGAGCCGGCTCCCGTACGAGTAGACCGTGACCGACCCGTGGTCGCGATGGCCGTGCTTCCACTGGGCCGGCCCGTACCGGATCGTCACCGCCGTCTCGTCGAGCAGCGCTCGCCGCGTCGCCCCAGCCGGTGCGGGCGAACACGTAGCCGCCCGGGTAGATCCGCACCGTCGTCGTGGGCCGCGTTCCCGCCCGGCCCAGGAGCGCAGCCCAGTCGGCGGCGCCGTCGAAGCCGGTCAGGCGCGCCCCTCCGCGCAGCGTGTCGCCGACGGTCTCGTACTGGCCGTTGGGCAGGGTCGCCAGCGCCAGCGGGAGGTCCATGAGCTCGAGGCGCTCGAAGACGGCCGGGACCGGGAGCCCGCACGCCACGAGCTCGGTCTCGGCCTCCTGGAAGACCGCGAGGTTGTAGCCCCAGTAGCCGAACCCCTGCTCGTACGGGACGCCGTCGGGGTCGACCGCCAGGGCACCAGGGTCCCGAGGCGGGTTGCCGCAAGCGCCTTCCATTCCGGCCGGTCGAGCACGCACCCCAGGCTCAGCAGGCCGCGTGCCTGGTTGATGGCGTGGTTCCCGTCGTTGACGTAGAAGGTCGGATCGCTCAGCGTCGCGGCATGGGCCTCGGCCGCGTCGAGGAGCCAGGGATCGTGCGGCAGGATCTGCAGGGCGCAGGCGATCATGATGGCGCGCAGGGCCGTCGAGTGGTCGTTCCAGGACATCGGGGCCGGCGGTGCGTCGCGCGGGTTGTCGGCAACCCAGTCGGCCAGCAGGAACGCGGCCCGATCCAGGTATCGCCGGTCCCCGGTCGTCGCCCCGGCAGCGAGGAGCGGCCCGACGGTCGTGGTCAGCGAGTGGTAGCGGAAGCTCCAGTTCTGGTCGTCGAGCGGATCTTCGGTCCAGGTCGGGTTCTCGGGGAGCATGACGTCGGCGAAGCCCGGGACGCGAATGATGCCCGCGAGGAGGAGGTCAGCCCGCGGGACGTCCGCCGGCGATCCGCAGGCCGGCGGCAGCGGTGTCGGCGTCGGGCTCGGGTCGTCCCTCGGGCTCGGAGCCCTGGCTCGGCTCCGCCGCCGGGCCCAGGCTCGGGCTCGGCGCGGCCGATGCGGTGGGACTGGGCTCGGCCGACGGCGTCGCCGGCTCGGCCGACGGTCGGACTGGTCGGCCGACGGGCTCGCGCTCACGCCCGGGCTCGGCTCGGCCGACGGCGTCGCGCTCGGCTCGCACCGCCGACGGGCTCGCGCTCACGCCCGGGCTCGGGTCGGCCGACGGCGTCGCGCCCGGGCCGGTCGACCGGCGGCGTCGCGCTCGGACTCGGGTCGGCCGACGGCGTCGCGCTCGGACTCGGGTCGGCCGAAGGGCTCCCGTCCGGGCTGGGCTCCGCGGACGGGCTCGCGGTCGGCTCGAGGGCCGTGGTCGGAGGCGCGACGGCGGATCCGCCGCACACGAGCGCGACTGCCAGGACGGCCGCGAGGATGCGACCGCGCCGGCCGTGGCGGACGGCCACCGCATCCGGCAGGGCGCCCAGCCGCCTGATCGGGATGCCCGGGGCTGGCATCTGCCCTCCGTGATCTCGTGATGACCCTTTGCTGGATCATGGCACGACCGGCGGACACCGTCGAAGGACCGATTGTCCTGCGGTTCCGGCCCTTCGGCCGGTGCGACGTGCCGGTCAGGGCGCCCCGGGACTCATCGTGCGCCGTCGCCCGCTGTCTCGATGTGCGCCCCCGCGGGCGATCCGGCCCCCGAGAGCGGGCCGACCGGTCCCGGCCCCTGGCGCTGCCGGTCGGTACAATCGCCCCGGACACCATCGGACCCATCGCGGGACGGCCCCACGTCCCGCTGCACGAACACAGGGAGAACCCGCCCCATGCCCGACGTCGCACCGTCCACGCGCGCCCACGCGGCCGCCAAGCGCTACATCTACGCCTGGGGCGACGGCCGGGCGGAAGGCAACGGGTCCATGAAGGACCTGCTCGGCGGCAAGGGCGCCGGCCTCGCCGAGATGACGCAACGCCGGGCTGCCGATTCCTCCCGGCTTCACGATCACGACCGAGGCCTGCAACGACTACTTCGACGGCCGGCAAGCAGCTGCCGGCCGGCCTCTGGGAGGACGTCCTCGAGGCGCTGAAGGCCGTCGAGGCCAGCACCGGCAAGAACTTCGGCGACCCGAGCAACCCGCTCCTCGTCTCCGTTCGCTCCGGCGCCAAGTTCTCCATGCCGGGCATGATGGACACGGTCCTCAACCTGGGCCTCAACGAGCGAGACGCTGGAGGGGCTCGTCGCCCTGACCGGCAACGAGCGCTTCGGCTACGACGCCTACCGCCGCTTCATCCAGATGTTCGGCCGGATCGTCATGGGCGTCGACGGCGAGCGCTTCGAGCACCCGCTCCAGGCGCAGAAGGACCTCCACGGCCCGGCGCGAAGGACACCGACCTCACCGTCGACGACCTCAAGGACCTCGTCGCCACTTCAAGAAGGTCGTCGCGCGAGGACACCGGCCGCGAGTTCCCGACCGACCCGTACGAGCAGCTCGACCTGGCGATCAAGGCCGTCTTCGCCTCCTGGATCGGCAAGCGCGCCATCGACTACCGCAACTTCCAGCAAGATCGCCCACGACCTCGGCACCGCCGTCAACGTCGTGACGATGGTCTTCGGCAACATGGGCGACGACTCCGGCACCGGCGTCGCGTTCACCCGCGACCCGAACACCGGCGAGAAGCTGCTCTACGGCGAGTACCTCGTCAACGCCCAGGGCGAGGACGTCGTGGCCGGCATCCGGACCCCGGAGAAGATCAGCCGACCTGGCCCAGGAGATGCCCGAGGTCTACGCCGAGTTCCAGCGGCATCGCCGAGCCAGCTCGAGAAGCACTACCGGGACGTCCAGGACCTCGAGTTCACGATCGAGCGCGGCAAGCTCTACATGCTCCAGACGCGCTCCGCCAAGCGCACGGCCGCCGCGGCCGTCAAGATCGCCGTCGACATGGTGGACGAGGGCCTCATCGACGAGCGCGAGGCCGTCGAGCGGATCGAGCCGGCGCAGATCGACCAGCTCCTCCGCGACCAGTTCGATCCCATCGCCCGCAAGGTCGCGAAGCAGATCGCCAAGGGCCTCAACGCGTCGCCCGGCGCCGCCGTCGGCCGGCCGTCTTCAACGCCGACGTCGCGGTCGAGTGGGTCGCCCGCGGCGAGACCGTCGTCCTGGTCCGCGTCGAGACGTCGCCCGACGACTTCCACGGCATGGTCGTCGCCCAGGGCATCCTGACCGCCCGCGGTGGCGCCACCTCGCACGCGGCCGTCGTCGCCCGCCAGATCGGCAAGCCCTGCGTCGCCGGCTGCGCCGAGCTCATCGTCGACTACGCCACGAAGACCGCCCGGTCCACGGTCTCCGGCGTCGACTTCGCCGAGGGCGACCTGATCAGCGTCGACGGCTCCACCGGCGAGGTCTTCCTCGGCGCCGCTCCCGACCGTCTCGGCGCGCTTCGAGGACCAGCCCGAGCTGCAGACCATCCTCGGCTGGGCCGACGAGATCCGCCGGCTCCAGATCTGGACGAACGCCGACAAGCCCGAGGAGGCCGCCCAGGCCCGCGGCTACGGCGCCCAGGGCATCGGCCTCTGCCGGACCGAGCACATGTTCCGCGAGGGCGAGCGCCTCGACATCGTCCGGGGCGCCATCCTGGTCGCGAACGCGGCGACCCGCGCCAAGGCCCGGGTCGCCGCCGGCGAGGTCCTCACGGCCGACGACGCGGAGGCCGTCGCCACGTTCGACGCCGCCATGGCCAAGCTCGAGGTGCTCCAGCAGGGCGACTTCGAGGGCATCCTCGCGGCGATGTCCGGCCTGCCGGTCGTCATCCGCCTGATCGACCCGCCGCTCCACGAGTTCCTGCCGAACCTCGAGGAGCAGCTCGTCAAGGTCACCCGGGCCGGCGACGCCGCGACCGACGAGGACAGGGAGCTCCTCGCCACGATCAAGTCGATGCACGAGCAGAACCCGATGCTGGGCCTCCGCGGCTGCCGCCTCGGGCTCATGATCCCGGACTTCGTGAAGATCCAGACCCGGGCGATCCTCAACGCCGCCGTGGCGGTGAAGCGCGCCGGGAAGGATCCGCGGCCCGAGATCATGATCCCGCTCGTCGGCCACGTGAACGAGCTGATCGCGACCCGGACGCTCCTCGATGCCGAGGCCGAGGCCGTCGTGGCGGCGGCCGGCGAGGCGATCGACTTCAAGTTCGGCACGATGATCGAGATCCCGCGGGCCGTCTGGGTCGCGGACGAGATCGCGGAGCACGCCGAGTTCTTCAGCTTCGGCACGAACGACCTGACCCAGATGACCTTCGGCTACAGCCGCGACGACGCCGAGGGCGGCTTCCTCCTGAAGTACGTCGAGGACGGGATCCTCCCGGAGAACCCGTTCCAGACGCTCGACGACGTGATCGCCGCGGAGATGCAGATGGCGGTCGACAAGGGCCGCGCGGCCCGGCCCGGCCTCAAGGTCGGCATCTGCGGCGAGCACGGCGGCGATCCCGCCTCGATCCACAAGTGCGAGAAGATCGGCCTCAACTACGTCTCCTGCTCGCCGTTCCGCGTCCCGGTGGCGCGGCTGGCGGCGGCCCAGGCGGCAATGTCCGACGGCGCCTTCCGCGACAAGTAGCCAGCGGCGCCCGGCGGGGCGCCTGCTGCAGCCCCAGTGAGCACGAGGGGCCCCGGTGACGGGGCCCCTCGTGCCGTTCCCGTCCGCTCGCCGACCCCAATGGTCCGGGGGCGGTAGTCCGAACGGGTCCGGGGCAGGCGAGCGGCCGCGGCCTACGCTGCGGTGCGGAGGGACACCACGACCCTCAGGGGAGTGCATGGCGCGCGAGCAGCCCGCGAATCGAGCACCGCGGCGTCCTGCCGGCCGGAGCCGGCAGGGATCGGCCGCGCTCGTCGTGGGCGGCTACGCCATCGTCGGCGTCACCTGGATCCTCGTCTCGGACTCTCTCCTCCGGGCCGTCCTGCCCGGCCGGGTCGGCGAGCTCGTGGCGTCGGTCAAGGGCGTCGGCTTCATCGTCGTAACCACGATCGCGCTGTGGGTGGTCCTCGCGGCCCGCGACCACGTGCTCGCGAGAACCGAGCGCGAGCGCGCGGCGGCCATCGAGGCGACGACCGCCATCTTTCGCTCCAGTCCGCTGGCGATCGTCGCCGTCGACAGGGACGGGCTGATCACGGCCTGGAGCCCCGCAGCCGAGCAGGTCCTCGGCTGGCTGTCGGACGAGGTCGTCGGCCACCCGGCGACGATCCTCCGTCCCGACGACCCGGCATGGGTGGCGCGAGGGTTCGCGGAGGTGATGGGCGGCGAGACCCTCGTGGCCGTGCCGGTTCGGTACCCCCATCGCGACGGCCACCCGCGCGAGCTCGAGCTGTTCGTCGCCCCGCTCCGCGACGAGACGGGCGGCGTTCGGGGCGCGGTCGTCGTGGCCGAGGACGTGACCGCGATCCACGAGGCACAGTCCGACCGGGCCCGGCTCGCCACGGCCATCGACCACGCCGCCGAGGCCATCGTCGTCACCGATCCCGACGGCCGGATCGTCTACGCCAACCCCGCCATCGAACGGGTCACGGGGTACACGCGGGCCGAGCTGCTGGGCCAGAACCCGCGCGTGCTCAAGAGCGGCCTCCACGACGCGCCGTTCTACGAGCGCCTGTGGGCGACGCTGCGCGCCGGCGACACCTGGCGCGGCACGCTCACCAACCGCCGCAAGGACGGCACGCTGTTCGAGGAGGAGGCGGCGATCTCGCCCGTCCACGATGCGACGGGCCAGGTGACGGCGTACGTCGCGGTCAAGCGCGACCTGAGCGCCGAGCGGGCGCTCCAGGCCGACCTCCGGGCCGAGCTCGAGGATCGGCGCGCCGTCCGCGAGTCGATCGGGAGGATCGTCCCGGGCGATTCGCCGGAGGAGACGGGCAGCACGATCGTCGCGGCCATCCTTGCCCTCGACGGGGTGGACCATGCCACCGTCTTTCACCTTCCAGCGAACAGGGACGAGGTCGTCCCGCTGGCGACCAGCCTGCCCGAGGACTTCCCGACGCGGGTCGGCACGCCGCTCCCGCCCCACCGGGCGCGATACCTTCGCTGGCGCGCCGTCGAGGGCGCCTGGGTCCACGACCTCGGACGCGAGCCGGCCGTCGATTCGCGGTTCGAGACCTCCCGGAGGCGGGCGGGCATCACGGCGTCCCTGTCGGTGCCGCTCGTCCACGAGGGACGGACGATCGGACTGGTCGGCTGCCTGACGAAGCACGCCGACGGCCAGGATCACCTCGCCCGCCGCATGGGCTCCATCCTCGAGGTCGCTGCCCACGCGAGCCGGCTCCTCGCGCCGCAGCTGGCGGTTCGGGAGGATCTCGAGGGTGCCCGTGCGGCGATCCGCCACATCGTCCGGGAGGGCCGCTTCCACCCGGTCTACCAGCCGATCGTCCGTCTCGCGGATCGCTGCGTGATCGGTTACGAGGCCCTGACCCGGTTCGACGACGGCGTGCGGCCCGACGTGCGGTTCGCGGAGGCCGCGGCGCTGGGCTGCGGCCCGGAGCTCGAGGAGGCCTGCCTGCGGGCCGCCATCGCGGATGCCGCGGCACTGGCCGAGGGAGCCTGGCTCTGCCTGAACGCATCGGGCGGTTTCGTCCTCTCCGGCGGCCTGACCGGCCTCCTCGGCGGGATCGAGCGCCAGGTCGTCATCGAGCTGACCGAGCACGTGGCCGTCGACGACTATCCCGGCCTGCGGGCCGCGGTGGAGGCACTGGGCGATCGAGTCTGGCTTGCCGTCGACGATGCCGGCGCCGGGTTCTCCGGCCTGCGGCACGTCGTCGAGCTGCGCCCGCATGTCGTCAAGCTGGACCTCGCGATCGTCCGCGGGATCGACGATGACCCGGCCCGCCAGTCGCTGGTGGCGGGGATGGTCCACTACGCGACGCTCACCGCGAGCCACCTCGTCGCCGAGGGCGTGGAGACCGCCGGTGAGGCCGAGGCGCTCGCGGCCCTCGGCGTGGAGCTGGCGCAGGGCTACCTGTTCGCCCGGCCGGCACCGATCGAGCAGGTCACGCGGGACGACTGCGCCGCCTGACCTCGACGCGGGCACCGGACGAGGGGGCGAGCGGCCGCGGGAGGAGGTTTCGGTCGATCTGAAGCGAGCCCACGGGCTCCTGCGACTCCCCGCATGAACGACGACAGACGGGGCACATCGTAGCGAGGTAGGCTGCGGCGCACCATGAGGATCTCGGGCAGGACGCTGGTCAGGCTCGTGCTGATCGCGCTCATCATCCTCGCCTTGTACTCAATCTGGCTCGTCCAGACATCCTACGTCGCTCCTCGCCCAATCTAGACAAGCCCGGCCCCGCGGGCACGCCGGCGGGGCCGGGGCACGTCCCGCGGACCCCGCCGTATCCTTGTCCCCGTGATCGACGGCGTCCCCACCCCAAGCCCCGAACGGCCGCCCGACCCGCCGCTCGTCGCGGCCGACCTCGAGGGGACCTGCACCTCCGGGGAGACGTGGCGGGGCGTCGGACGCTGGCTCTCCGAGAACGGCCGTCGCGGCCGCTACCGGCGCTTTCTCGTGCCGCGCCTGGGGCTCATCCCGCTCGTCCGGCTCGGGCTCGTCTCGCGCCAGGCGTTCCGCGACCGGTGGATCCGCGATCTTGCCCGGCTCCTCGACGGCCTTGGCCCCGACGAGCTCGCACGCCTCGCCGAGGACGTCGTGGAGCGGCACCTGTGGCCCGGGCGTCGCGCGGCGGTCATCGCCGAGCTCGAGGCCGCCGCTGCCGCCGGTTCCCGCGTGGCAATCGCCACCGGCACCTACCAGCCCGTCCTGGATGCGTTCATCGGCCGCCTTGCGGTGGGTCCCGGGGGTCCCGTCGCCGGCCTCGGCACGCCGCTCGAGATGGCCAACGGCCGGTCGACGGGCCGGCTTGCCGGGCGGGTCGGCACGGGCCGCCGCAAGGCGGAGCACGTCGCGACGTGGTCGGCCGGCAGGCGGCTCGCCGCGGCCTACGGGGATTCGCTGGCCGACATGGCGATGCTCGAGATGGCCGCCGACCCGGTGGCGGTCGCGCCCGACGCGGACCTCCGGCCGATCGCGACGGCACGCGGGTGGCGGATCCTCGACGACACCGCGGCGGACCGCTAGCGATGGGCAGGCGCGGGTGGCCCGGACCGTGGGGCATCGCGATCGCCGTGGCCGTTCTCGTCGCCGGGATGGCTTCGCTCGTCGCGGACGTGCCGGCGGTGCGCGCGACGGAGCCGGATGTCGCCGCCCCCCGCCTCACCTGGCACGGCTCGCGCACCGAGCGGGTCGTCGCCCTCACCTTTGACGACGGCTGGAATGCCAGGACGCTGCGCCAGATCTACCGGGTGCTGGTCCGCGAGCACGTGCCGGCCACCTTCTTCGTGACCGGCATCTACGTCCAGCGGGCGCCCGGGCTCTGGCGCCAGATCGCGGCCTCCGGCTTCCCGCTGGCGAACCATTCGTATCTCCATCGCGACGCGCGCCGGCTGACGGCTCGCCAGATGGCGGACGACCTGGCCCGGACCCGGGTCGCGGTGGAGGCCGTGACCGGCCGGCCGATGCTGCCCTACTTCCGGCCGCCCTACGGGTATCGGAACCGTGTCACCGACCGAAGCGCCGCCGCGGCGGGTTTCCCGCAGGTGGTCATGTGGGACGTCACGGCCGCCGACACGGCCCGCCATCCGACGGTGGCCAGCGTCGTTCGCAGCGCCACGGCCGGCCGGCCAGGGTCGATCATCCTGCTCCACGCGGGGCCGCGCGTGACGCCGCGGGCGCTCCCCGCGATCATCGCCAGCTACCGCGCCCGCGGCTTCCGCTTCGTGACGCTGCCCGAGCTGCCGGGCTTCCCCGCCTCGCCCACGTCGGTCGCGGCCGCCGCGCCGCGCGACCCCTCGATCCATCAGGTGGACCGTCTCGACGCGGGTTTTGGAGCGACGCCGCGGCCGAGCCCGGCCGGGGGAGCCGTCGCCGGCGGCGGCCGCGCGGTCCCGCCGCTCCTCCCCGTCGAGGCGCCCCCTCCGGCCGCGGCCGGCCCGACCGTCGCGGCCCGTCAGGCCGCCGAGGCCGCGCCGCCGGCCCGGGCCGCCGCCTGGGCGCGGGGCGACGATGCACCCGTCTCGGTGGCCATCTTCACGGTCGCCCTCCTGGCCCTGCTCCTTGCCGTGGCCGTCGTCGCCGGACGGGGTGCCGAGGGCGACGCCCGCGGCTGATCCGGGCGGCACCTCGCGACGGGCACTCCGGCACTGGCGCCATTTCGCAACAGGCTCGCACGCTCGACGAACGGAGCACTATCGTGACCCGAGTGCGTCCCCTCGGACCCTTGAGGGAGGCGATCGAGCATGGCAGAGTTGTCCGTGGACTCCGTAGGCGCGCCCGGCACGAAGGGCCTCAAGACCGGCGCCCTTGGTCTCGCCGCCAACGTCGTCATCGGGGTCGCGTCGACCGCGCCCGCCTACAGCCTGGCCGTCTCGCTGGGCCTGGTGGCCGCCGCGGTCGGGCTCGCCTCACCGGCCATCATGTGGGTGGCGTTCATCCCGATGTTCTGCATCGCGATCGCCTACTACTACATGAACCGCGCCGACCCGGACTGCGGCACGAGCTTCACCTGGGTCACACGGGCGATCGGCCCGCACCTCGGCTGGATGACCGGCTGGGTGATGATCGTCGCCCAGATCGTCGTCATCGCGAGCCTGGCCGAGGTCGCGGCCCAGTACACCTTCAGCCTGTTCGGGGTCAACGTCTTCGAGAACCCCGTCATCCCGATCTCGGTGGGCGACGTCACGTTCGACGCCGGCGTGATCGGCCTCGGCGTCCTGTTCGTCGCCGCAATGACCTGGATCTGCTACCGCGGCATCGAGCTCTCGGCGCGGACGCAGGCAGTCCTCCTGACGATCGAGCTGACCACGCTCGGAGTCTTCGCTGTCGTCGCGCTCGCCCAGGTCTACGGTGGAAGCGTCGAGACGGCGGTGATGCCGAGCCTGGACTGGCTCAACCCGTTCACGATCACGACCGAGGACGGCTCGTGGGACACGAGCGCGTTTGCGGCCGGCCTGCTCATCACGCTGTTCATCTACTGGGGCTGGGACACCACCGCGTCGGTGAACGAGGAGAGCGGCAACCCGACCGAGCAGCCAGGTCGGGCAACGATCTTTTCGGTCCTCATCCTCGTGGGGACCTACCTCCTCGTCACGATCGCGGCGCAGGCGCTGCACGGCGCGGACTACCTCGCCGAGCAGGGCGAGAGCGACATCCTCGCGAGCCTGGCCAACGAGGTCCTGGGCTCCCCGCTCGACAAGCTCCTGATCATCGCTGTGCTGACATCCGCAGCGGCGTCCACCCAGACGACGATCCTGCCGACGGCGCGCACCGCGCTCTCGATGGGCTCGAAGGGGGCGCTGCCGACGTTCTGGTCGAAGATGCACCCGCGCTTCCAGACTCCGGCGAACGCGACGATCTGGACGGGCATCCTGTCCGTCGTCTGGTACATCGGCCTCAAGCTCACGTCCGAGAACGTCTACTACGATGCCCTGACCGCGCTGGGCCTGATGATCGCGTTCTACTACGGCATCACCGGCTACGCGTCGGTGATCTACTACCGGAAGGTCATGTTCCGGAGCGTGAAGGATTTCGTCGGGATGGGCGTCCTGCCCCTCGTCGGCGGCGTGATCCTGACCTGGGCCTTCGTGCAGTCCGTCATCGACCTCGCCAGTCCGCTCAGCTCGTACACCTGCACCGACCCGGAAGATCCGGCCACGTGCGCCCAACTGTTCGGAATGGGCGTCCCGCTCGCCCTGTCGATCATCTTCCTCATCGCCGGGCTGGTGCTCATGGTCGTCTGGTGGGTTCGCCATCCGGCCTACTTCCGGTTCAAGCCGGAAGCCTTCGATCCCGACAAGCCGCCGTCCCAGTCGTTCGCCGGGTGAATGCCCGGGCGCGGCCAGGGCACGGCGGTCCGGGGCCTGACCGCCGGACGTCCACGTCCGCTTGACCGCGCCGCCCCGCGTGGTCAGTCGCGGCGTGCCTCGAGCGCCGCCAGCGCCGCCGCGAAGGTGCCGCCGAGGGCCCGGCTCGTGGTGGGGAACGCGGTGATCGTGTCGGCGAGGACCTCGAGCGGCGTCCGGGTCTTGACCGCCAGCACCGCGAGATGGATCGCCTCCGAGGCGCCTGGCCCGGCGATGAACGCGCCCACGACGGTTCGGGCGGCGCGATCCACCACGATGGTGGCGTGCCCCCCGGCGTCCGCCACGTAGCCCTTCGCGCTGGTCGCGAGATCCACAGTCTCCTCGAAGGCGTCGAGGCCGGCCCGGCGGGCCTGCTCGACGGTCATCCCCACGCCGGCCGTCTCGGGGTCGGTGTAGGTCGCCCGGGGGATGGCGCGGAAGTCCGGCCGCACGTCGTCGCCGAGGGCGATCCGGGCGACCATCTCGCCCTGGTAGTGGGCGAGGTGCGTGTGCATCTCCGGGCCGGCGGGATCGCCGGCCACGAAGACGTCGTCGGCGATCCGCAGCTGGTCGTCGGGCCGGACCCGCCCCTCGCGCAGGGTCACGCCGACCGACTCGAGCTCCAGGCCGTCGAGCGGCGCCACGCGACCGACGGCCAGGAGGATCTCGTGGCCGGTGGCGGTCGAGCCATCCGACAGGCGCACGAGATGAGCTCCATCCGGCCCACCGCCGCCCGCCACCGCGACAGGCTCCGCGCCGAGCCGCACGTCGACGCCGTCGCGGGCGAGGCCGGCCGCCAGCGCCTCGCTGTTCCTCGGGTGATCCTTCGAGTTGAGGCGGTGGCGGGCGACGATCGTGGTCGGGACGCCGTAGCGGGCGTAGACCTGGGCCAGCTCGACCCCGCTCGGGCCCGACCCCAGCACGAGGAGGCTGCGCGGCAGCTCGCGCGCGCTGGTGGCCTCGCGATTGGACCAGGTCGCCACGCCGTCGAGCCCCTCGATGGCGGGGACAGAGCCTCGGGTGCCGACGGCCACCACGAGGAAGCGGCAGCGCAGATCGCGCTCGCCGCCCGCCGCGAGGCGCACCCGGACCGCGCCGGGGCCGGCAACGCGTGCCTCCCCGCGCACGACCTCGGCGCCGGCGTCGGTCAGGCGGCTGACGTGCCCGGCGTCGCTGGGATAGGGGATTCCCTCGCGGTTGATCATCCAGTCGCGGCGCGCGGAGGCCCGCGTCCAGGGGTAGTCCCCGCCGATGGCATGGATGCCGGCCGCGTGGAGCAGCACCTTCGACGGCAGGCAGGCCCAGAACGGGCAGGAGCCGCCGAACAGGTCGCGATCGACGATCGCCACGCTGGCTCCCCGCCCCAGCGCCAGGAAGGCGGCCGCCTCGCCCGCCGCACCCCCGCCGACGATCACGAAATCGAAGGCATCCATCGCATCCCCCTGCATCGTCCATGGGCCGGACGTCCATGCCGGCCGTGCCCGCCCCGTGCGCCGACCCGTCAGAGGCGGGCCAGGATCTCCCTGCGCTTGGCCTCGTACTCCTCGGCCGTCACCAGGCCGTCCGCGCGCAGGCTCTCGAGCTCCTCCAGGGCTGCCCGGATCCCCGGCGCCGGAGCCGCGGGCGCGACCGGTGGCGCTGACCCCGCTGCTCGGCCGAGCGGTGGAGCACCTTCAGCCGCTCGGCCGCCGATCGCTCCCGCGGCAACCGGCGGCGCGGGCGCGCCCAGTCCCAGCTCCGCCGCGTACGCCGCCGTCCCGACCGCCAGCCAGCGGGCTTCCGCCGCGGCCGCGCCGAGGATCCCGATCCAGCGCGCCAGCGTGATGTAGTGCTCGGCGCGCGCCGTCTGGGCCAGGATCCCGCGCCGGTTCGCGACGGACAGCTGGCCGGTGCCCTCGCCGGTCGAGAACGTCACGAGCAGATCGCCGGCCGGCAGCGGCCGCGAGGGCAGGAGCTGTCGATCGCCGAGCGCCACGCCCGCCCACGACTCGGCCGCCGGAATCCCCTTCACGATCGGGGTGGCGGCAAGGACCGTGGCGAGCGGGATCGAGACGATGGCGCGCCCCGACGGCCCGGCCCGGACCCCCAGGGATCCGTCCACGAGGACCAGGCTGGCGCCGTCGAGCGACGTCGGCCCGTCCGGACGGGGGGCGGTCGAGCCGTCGGTGGCGACCGCCGCCCGGTAGGCGAGCGAGCCGGCGACGACCCCGAACGCCTTCTCGAGCTCGGAGATCGACCAGGCCGAGTTCGACCGCAGCGAGTAGCGCAGCACGACGAAGTGGACGGACCGCTGGGTCGCCTCGTCCTCGAGGAGCGCTGTGGCTCCCAGCAGCCCCGTGGCGGTCGCCTGGCCGAACCTGCTCACCCGCCCCGTCCCGCACGCCGGGCAACGTTCGAGGAAGAGATGGACGTATCCCTCACACGACGGGCAGAGGAGGTCGTCGATGACGAGCTGCATTGCGAGAGGGTACGCCACGGACCGGTGGCGGTGGTGCGCCCCGGCAGGCCCCGTCAGCGGCGCGGCACCATGCGGGCCGCCAGCACGCCCCCGGCGAGGCACGCCACGACGCCGAGGCCGACCGCGGCTGGCAGGGAGACGGTCGCGATCACCCCCGCGGCCGCCGCCCCGACCGGAAATCCCATGAAGTTGACGGCCATCGAGACGGCGAACGCCCGTCCCATCCAGGCCGGGTCGGTGCGGCGCTGACGAACGGTGAAGAGGGCGACGTCGAGGGGCCCCTGCAGGAGCCCGATGGCGAGCGAGTGGGCGGCCAGGAACGCCAACCCGGCAGCGACGCCGACCGCGATGCCGCCCGCCCCGACGGCCGGCAGGATCAGGGCGACGGCACCCGCGCTGAGGAGCATCGGGACCACGATCATCGACCACTCCCGCCCGCGAGTGTCGACGCGGCCGAACACCAGGGCGGAGATCATGCCCGAGATCCCCGCAAGGGCGAACACCAGCCCCACGACCGCCGGGCCGGCGCCGAGGACCTCGATGACCGCGAGCGGGATCACGATCGTCGTCATCCCGAACGCGAGGTTGACGACCGACAGCGAGATCCCGAGCCCCCGCAGGGTGGGGTTGTTCCAGAAGTAGCGCAGGCCTTGCCAGGCGTCCTCGAGGAGGCGTCCCGTCGTGGCCGTCTCCACGTGGGGCTCGGGGACACGGACCATGACGACGGCGGCAACCCCGAAGGCCACGGCGATGGCCATGATCGTGGCCGGCCCGCCGACGGCGGCGACGAGCCCGGCCGCGAGCGGCGGCCCGATGATCGTGGCGACCACGTATCCGTTGGAGTCGACCGCGTTCACCCGCTCCCAGAGCGGCCGCGGGACGAGGATGGGGAAGAGGCTCCGCAGGCCGGTGTGGCTGAAGAGGCCGGTCACCGAGGAGACCAGCGCGATCAGGACAAGCAGCCAGGCGGGCAGCATCCCGGCCATGGCCAGCCCGCCGATCAGGGTCAGCGCGACGACGGCGACGGCGTAGTCCAGGACGATGAGCAGCACCCGCCCGTGGCGATCCAGCAGCGCGCCGGCGATCGGACTGACGAGGAGGCCCGGGAAGACCATCGCGAACGTGACCAGGCCCGCCAGCCCGGGAGAGTCGTAGGTCGCGAGCGTGAACAGGACGAGGGCGACGCTCAGCATCGACTGCGCGGTCCGCGCGACCTGCATCGAGACGAGGATGCGCCCGAGCGTCGGGACGCGGAGGAGCGCTCGATACGAGCGGTCGCCCGCGAGCTCGGTCACAGCCAGCGATGGTATCGGGTCCGCGGCCCCACGAGGTCGACAGCCCGCGACGACCGGCGTACCGTGCGCCCATGCCGGGCCTCCACTCCCGCCGCATCGGGTTCGTCTCGACCCGCCTCGCGGGCACCGACGGGGTCTCCCTCGAGGCCGCAAAGTGGGAGGCCGTCCTCGGCCGCCTCGGGCACACCTGCTTCTGGTTCGCCGGCGAGGTCGACCGTTCGCCGGAACGGAGCCGCGAGGTGCCGGAGGCGTTCTACCGCCACCCCGAGATCGAGGCGATCAATGCCGAGGTCTATGCGGGGAGTCGCGAGGTCACCGCCGCCGCCGACGCGGAGCACCCTCTCGTCCGTCGCCGCGACTTCTTCTCGCCGTACGTCCGGCCGCCGCACGTCACGCGCCGGATCGACGAGCTCAAGGGGGCGCTGAAGGGGTCCCTCTACGACTTCCTTCGTGACTTCGACCTCGACCTTCTCGTCGTGGAGAATGCGCTCGCCATCCCGCTCAACCTGCCGCTCGGCCTGGCGCTCGCCGACGTCGTCGCGGAGACCGGGATCCCGGTCCTGGCGCATCACCACGACTTCGCCTGGGAGCGCCAGCGGTTCGCGGCCAACAGCGTCGCCGACCTGATCGCGGCCGCCTTCCCGCCCCCGTTGCCGTCCGTTCGGCACGTGGTCATCAACTCGGTCCAGGCCCGGCAGCTCGCCTCGCGGACGGGGCTCGTGGCGCGCGTGATCCCCAACGTGATGGACTTCGACACGCCGCCCCCGGAGCTCGACGACTGGGCGCTGGGCGCACGGGCGGACCTGGGAGTCGGCCCCGGGGAGGCGCTCGTCCTGCAACCCACGCGGATCGTCCAGCGCAAGGGGATCGAGCACGCCATCGAGCTGACCCGGCGCCTCGGGATCCCGGCGACGCTGGTGATCTCGCACGCGAGCGGGGACGAGGGCGACGAGTATGAGCAGCGGGTGCGGGAGTACGCCCGCCTGCTCGACGTCCACGTCCGGTTCGAGGCCCACCAGGTCAACGCGGTGCGCGGGATCACGCCGGACGGACGGCGGCGCTACGTCCTCGCCGACGTCTACCCGCACGCGGACCTGGTCACCTACGGCTCGAGCATCGAGGGGTTCGGGAACGCGTTCCTGGAAGCCGTCTACTTCCGGCGTCCGCTCGTCGTGAACCGCTACTCGATCTACGAGCTCGACATCAAGCCTCGCGGCTTCCGGGTGGTCGAGTTCGACGGCTACATCCGCGCGGCCACCGTGGAGGAAGCGCGCCGACTCGTCGAGCGGCCCGAGATCGCGGCCGAGTGGGCGGAGACGAACTACGAGCTTGCCCGCCGCCACTTCTCGTTTGCCGTGCTTGAACGCCGCCTCGACGCCCTCCTGCACGAGTGCTTCGGCGAGGATTGACCCGGGCGCGATGTCGACAAGCCGTGCGGTCGCGCTGCTCCACTTCACGGCCCCGCCCGTCGTCGGCGGCGTCGAGCAGGTGATCGGGCGCCACGCCCGCCTTCTCGCCGAGGCCGGGCACGACGTCCGCATCGTCGCCGGGCGAGGGGAGCCGCCCGACCCCCGCATCTCCTTCGTGACCGTGCCCCGGGCCGACACGAGCCACCCGGAGACCGTGCGGCTCCAGGCGGAGCTCGATGCCGGTCGCCTGCCCGATGCCTTCGCCCGCGTGGTGGAGGGGCTGGCCGGCGAGCTCGGGGCCGCCCTCGAGGGGGCCGACATCGTCATCGCCCACAACATCGCCTCGTTCGGCCGGAACCTGGCCCTCACGGCCGCCATGCACGAGCGCGCCACGAGGCCCGGCGCGCCACGCACGATCCTCTGGCACCACGACCTGAGCTGGACGCTCCCCGGCTACCGTCGAACGCTGCACGACGGCTTCCCGTGGGACCTCCTTCGAACCCCCTGGCCAGGCGTCACCCAGGTCACGGTCTCCGAAGCGCGCCGCGCCGACCTCGTGAAGCTGATGGGCCTGGACCCGGCCGACGTGCGCGTCGTGCCGAACGGGGTGGACCTGGCGGCCCTGCTCGGGCTGGCACCCCGGACCATGGAGGTCATCCACGCGACCGGCCTGCTCGCCTTCTCCCCGCTGGTCCTCCTGCCGGCGCGGATCACGGCGCGGAAGAACATCGAGCTCGCCCTTCGCGTCGTGGCGGCCCTCCGGACGGCCGGGAGATCCGCGGCGGGCCTCGTGGTGACCGGGCCGATCGATCCCCACGACGCGGCGGCGCAGGCCTACTTCGAGTCGCTCCTCACACTTCGCCGGGAGCTCCTCCCCGATGGCGCGGCCATCTTCCTGGCCGAATCACCCGGGAAGCCCGCCGACGAGGCGCTCGTCGGCGGGCTGTACCGGGTCGCCGACCTGCTCCTGCTCCCCAGCCTGGACGAGGGATTCGGGATCCCGATCCTCGAGGCCGGCGCCCACCGCCTCCCGATCATCTGCTCGGACCTGCCGGCCCTGCGCGACCTCGCCGGCGACGCGGCCTGGTACGTCGCCCCGGACGCGGAGCCCGGCGCCGTCGCCGCGCTCGTCATGGAGCGGCTCGACGGCGACCCGCGCGCGACGTTCGCCCGGCGTGTCCGGACCGAGTTCGCATGGGAGGCGGTCTATCGCCGCGGGATCGCCCCGCTGGTCGGGGAGGGGTAGCGCGCTCAGGAACCGTCGTCGCCCCGGTCGCGGAGAAACCGCTCGATCTCGCTGATCAGGTCGTCGCCCTCGGGTCGCCGCGCCTCGTCGACCATCGCCTCGAGCCGCTCGACGTAGGCCCGCGTGTTGGCGTCGCCCGCGGTCGCCGCGTCGAGGCGCGCCAGCATCCGGCGGGCCTCGTCGCGCAGCTCGCCCATGGCGATCTCCGCCTCCACGTGGCGACCGACGAGGCGCAGCAGCTCCACCGACGCCGGCGGGTAGGCGCCGGTGACGTAGTGGGGCACCTGCGCGTAGTAGCCGATCGCCGGGATGCCGGCCTGGGTCGCCGCGAGGTCGAGGACGGAGATCGCCGCCGCGGGCACCCGCAGGACGCCCTCGGGCCCCGCTGCCACGTCTCCGAGGAGGAGGCCGGGTCGCGACTCGGTGCCCAGGATCGTGACGGGGCGAGTGTGGGGCACCGCCGCCGGGATCGCCCCGAGGCTGATCCAGGCCGAGACGTCGAGGCGACGGGCCAGGTCGACCACGGCCTCCTCGAGCTCGCGCCACCGGTAGTCGGGCTCCGGGCCGGCCAAGACCAGGAGGTCGCGCTCGCCGAAGCGGGCGTGCCGGAGGGTGAGCTCTGGCCAGGTCAGGCGATCCGGCCGTCCGTCGACGATCTCGAGGGTGGGCCGGCGCGCCCGGTAGTCGTAAAGCCGGTCGGTGTCGAAGGTCGCGATGACGGCGGCGTCCTCGGCGAGTCGCGCAGCCGCGGTCGTCGCCGCGGCGCCGGCATCGACCCAGCCGTCGAACGACGCCACCAGGAGGGGCGCCACGAGGTCGCCGGGATCGCGGAGGTCGAACAGGCTCACGGCCGGAAGGATAGGGCGGACGGCGCGCGCGCGCGACAGCGGGGCCTTGCGGGAGGCGACCTCGGGTTCGCTCAGCCGGCCTCGACGGCAAACACGTGGCGAGGGCCGTCGAGCCCCTTCAGGTGGCGCTCGCCCCGATCCACGAACGACAGCCCCGCGTCCACCGCGAGGTGACGCGTGATGCCCGACGCGAGGATCTCGCCGGGGGCAGCGGCCGCGACCATCCGGGCTGCCTCGTGGACCGCGATCCCCCGAACCTTGGAGCCGACGATGTCGACCTCGCCAGTGTGGATGCCGGCGCGCACGTCCAGCCCCAGCGAGCGAGCGATGTCCCGGACCCCGACCGCGGCCCGGCAGGCGCGGGCCGCGCCGTCGAACGTGGCGAGGAAGCCGTCGCCCGTCGTCTCGACCTCGCGACCCCGCTGGTTGGCGATGACCCGCCGGACGGCCTCGTTGTGCCGGGCGAGGAGGTCGCTCCAGGCCCGCTCCCCGAGTCGGTGCGCGGTCGGCGTCGAATCCACGATGTCGGTGAACAGGATGGTCACCAGGACCCGCTCGCCGACACCGATCGGTGTCGCCCAGGTCCGCAACCCCTCCCAGTCCAGGGCGATCGATGGCTCGTCGCCGATCGTCCAGGCGTCGTGGCCCGCCGGGACGTCGAAGACGTCGTTGGGGCCGAACTCCATCGTCGTCCCGTCCTGCAGCAGGAGGCCCCAGCGGCCGGACAGCTGGAACCCGACGTGGCGCGACATGCACCACTCCGTCCCGACGAGCGGCTTCACGTGCGTCGACCAGCGCCAGCCCGGCTCGCACACCTCGTACCCGACCGTCAGGTCGCCGACTCGCACCGACGTCATGTGCCCGTGGTCGAACTCGATGGTCTCGTCCGGCTGGAGCAGGTTCTTGCGGCGAACCTCCGGCACCCTCACCCCCTCGTCGCTCATCCGATGCCTGGCGGAGCCGTGCCCGCCGCCGCGCGAGCGGCCCTGTCACCCTCTCGTTCCGCCGCGGCTCCTCATTCTAGGGACCGCGGAAGGTCAATCCCCGGCGACGACGCGATCGACGAAGTCGCCCGTCGCAGGATCCTTGAGGATGAGCTTGTGGCGGCCATCAGGCAGGATCTCACGCTTGATGACCACCTGGCCCTCGAACAGCTCGGGCGTCGAGGTGATCCGCGCCGTCGTCCCCCCGCGCCACTCGAACAGGTCGACCGGCTCCCAGGCGCTGGCCTTCGCGGAGCGGTAGGCGGCGTCCATGATCGCGTTCACGACATAGCCGTCGTAGAACGTCTCCTGCGGCGCCCGCCCGCCCTCGAGGGCGTTGAACATGTCGCTGAACATGTCGACATAGCCCAGCTCAGACACTTCGTCGCCCACCGGGAAGAGCCAGCCGGCGGTGGTCTCGGCCTTCTCCGCCACGTAGCCGCCGCCCCCGCCGGCCGTGAACATCTCGAACCCCGTGCGCAGGAAGTGGTTCATCCAGATCGTCCCGTGGGTCCCGGCGACCTCGTCGCGGAGGTCCATTCCCCCGCGGAACGTCCAGCTCACCTCGAACTGGCCGATCGCCCCGGACTCGAAGCGGATGAGGGCGATGGCGTTGTCCTCGTCGTCGATGGGGTGGACCAGCGTGTCCGTGTGGCAGAGCACCTCCACCGGGCGGTTTCCCTTCCCGACGAAGTTGCGGATGATCTCCACGCAGTGGCATCCGAGGTCGATGATCGCGCCGCCGCCGGTGAGCCGCCCGTCCCAGAACCAGGCGGAGTGCGGGCCGGGGTGCGTCTCCCGCGAGCGGACCCAGGTCACGTCGCCGATCGCGCCCGCCTGGACGGACTTGACCGCCTTCAGCGTCTTCGGGGTGTAGCACAGGTCCTCGAGGTACCCGGCGAAGACGCCGGCCTTCTCGACGACCTCGAGCATCCGCCGCGCCTCGTCCGCGGTCCGGCCCAGCGGCTTGGTGCACAGGACGGACTTGCCCGCCCGGGCGACCGCCGCAACGGCCTCCTCGTGGAGATGGTTCGGAAGCGCGACGACGACGATGTCGGTGTCGGGATGGTTGATCGCGGCGGCCAGGTCGGTCGTCGACTCGGGGATGCTCCAGCGCTCGCGGAAGGCCGCGCCCCGCTCATCGGATCGCGAATAGGCCACGCGGACCCGGTCGCGGCCGCGCTGGCCGTGGAGGGTCATCGTGTAGAAGTCGCCGATGAGCCCAGTGCCCAGCATCGTGATCGAATGCGCCTTCATCGTGGTCCGACTCCTGTGCAAGCGGGGCAGCGCCCGACGGTGCGCGGCGTGTGATCCGCGCCGCATCGCGCGATCGAGGCGATTGTATGGACAGCGCTCCCGACGAGCAGGTCCCGTGCGCGCCGAGCCGCCGCGCGCGGGAGGGCGGCGGACGCTACAGCGAGCGATCGCCGCGCCGCCGGCGGGGTTTCGCGGGGTCGTGCGCCATTGAGCGGTACACTCCACGGAATCCCGCGCCGCCGGCGCGGCAGCGAGAGGCACGGATGACCAAGCGATCCAAGCACGAGCGCGCCCAGCGCGCCTCGGAGACCGACCGGGTCCGCCAGATCGAGGCGTCGTGGGCGGCAAGCACGCCTTCCGCGGTGGCCCGCGAGTTCGAGATGGCCGTGCGGGCCGCCCGGGAGCGGGGCCCGCTCCCGCCGCCGCCTGACATGGCTCCCGGGACGGCACCCCGGCCGCCGCGACCGGGCCACGAGCCGAAGCCGCCGAAGGATGCGGCGCGTCCCCGGAGAGGCCGCTAGTGGCGCGCAAGCGCAAGGTGGTCTACCCGGTGAAGCGGACGCCGCCCAAGGCTCCGGTCTTCCCGCCGGGGGAGGCGCCCGTCGTCCGCACCAGCGTGGTCACCATCGACCTGACCGCCCGCCACGGGCGGGATGGGCTGGCCGTCGGGCAGCGCGTGCGAATCCTCGGGACCGGCCTGTACGCCGGCGAGGTGGCCGTCATCGAGAAGATCGGCGGCTCGGTCGTCCCCGCGGCGACCGTCCGCACCGAGGCCGGGCGGAGCCGCCAGGTCCGCACGATCGACCTCGAGCCCGTCACGGGCGAGGGCTGAGCGGGGACACCCCGGCGCCGGTCTGCCGGCGCGACAGCCCCAGCTCCAGGCTCCCCGCGACGCCGCCGCGGTGTCTCGGGTACACTCGTGCCTCACGTGTTCGATGGGCGCGCCGGTCAGCGCCCCGGTTTCCCACACCGCCGTCCCGAACCACCCTCGCGCCCTGACCGGGCCCCGCCTCGAGCGGGAGGGCCCCGTCAGGAGCACCTCGTGTCCTTCGATCGTCTCGGGCTGACGCCCGAGCTCCTCCGCGCCGTCGCGGACCAGGGCTACACCGAACCCACCCCCGTCCAGGCGGCGGCCATCCCGCTCGTGCTCGCCGGCCGCGACATCCTCGCCGGCGCCCAGACCGGCACCGGGAAGACGGCCGCGTTCGTCCTGCCCATGCTCCAGTACCTCAACGCGACAGGCCCGCGGCCGGACGACCGGCGCGCCACGCCGCGGCGCCAGGTGCGCGCCCTGGTCCTCGTCCCGACCCGCGAGCTGGCTCTCCAGGTCGAGGACAGCGTGCGGACGTACGGCGCCCGGCGCCCGATCCGCTCGGTCGCCATCTACGGCGGCGTCGGGTTCGGCCCGCAGGCGACCGCGCTCCGGGCAGGAGCCCAGATCGTGGTCGCGACGCCCGGCCGCCTTCTCGACCACGTCAGCCAGCACACGATCGACCTCTCGGCCGTGGAGATCCTCGTCCTCGACGAGGCCGACCGGATGCTCGACATGGGGTTCATCCACGACATCCGCAGGATCCTGGCGCTGCTCCCGCGACGCCGCCAGAACCTGCTCTTCTCGGCGACGTTCTCGGACCAGATCCGCCAGCTCGCGGGCGGGTTCCTGGACCGGCCGGCCGAGGTCGACGTCGCCCCCCGCAACACCGCCGCGGAGCTGGTGCGCCAGCTCGTCCACCCCGTCGACCGCGAGCGCAAGCGGGAGCTCCTCAGCTCGCTCGTGCGGAGCGGTCGCCTCGACCAGGCGCTCGTCTTCACCCGCACCAAGCACGGCGCCAACCGCCTCGCCGAGCAGCTCTCGCGCGACGGGATCGCGACCGCCGCCATCCACGGCAACAAGGCGCAGGCCCAGCGCGTCCGGGCGCTGGCCGACTTCAAGGCCGGCCGGGTCGCCGTCCTCGTGGCCACGGACATCGCCGCGCGCGGGCTCGACATCGACGCCCTGCCGCACGTCGTCAACTACGAGCTGCCGATGGTGCCCGAGGACTACATCCACCGCATCGGGCGCACGGGCCGCGCCGGCGCGGAGGGCGTGGCGATCTCGCTGGTCTGCGTGGACGAGGCGCCGCTCCTGCACGCGATCGAGCGCCTCCTGCGCCGGCCGATCGCGGTGGAGGTCGTCGCGGGCTTCGAGCCGGACCGGGCGATCCCCGCGGAGCCGATCCGCCTGCGCTCCGCCGAGCATCGGGGCCTGGTCCAGCGGCCCCGCGTCGCCGGGCACGCCGCCTCGACCGGGCGCCCGATGCGCCCAGCAGCCCTCGGCCGCAGTCGACCGCTCTCGCCGCGCCGAGCACGTCGGTCGCCCGTCGTTCGGGCAGCGCCCCGACACCGCGCCGCGTCCGGGTGTCCACCGCCCGGACCATGCCGGCCGTCCCGTCCCGGGGCGCGCCCAGCTGCCGTCCCGCGGCCACGAGCGCGGGCGGTTCCTCGATGACGCTCAGCGGCGTCCCGAAGCCTCCGGCCGCCCCGAGTCCCGCCCGGGCTTCACGGCCCTGCCGGGCGAGCGGTTCGCCCGCCGCGAGGACGGGCCAGGAGGCGCGATCTCGCGCCTGAGGTCCCCGGGCGGCGCGGCTCCTCCGGGCTCAGTCGGCCGCGGGCGGGGCCTGCTCGACGGTGCGGGCGCTCCCGGCCGACGGCCGGATCGTGCTCTCGTGCCCGTCGTCCCAGCGCACCCGGTAGCGGATCCCGTAGGACGCCTCGATCACCTCGAGGATGACGCCCTCGCGCGCCGCCTGCCCCACCTTCTCCGACTCGACGACGATCCGGTCTCCAACCCGCGCGGTCATCGGCTCACCTCCAGCAACCGAGCTGTCGGGGCCAACGATGGCGGCGCGCCGCCCGCCGCGATAGGGACCGAGGTCACGAATCCGACCCGTCGGCGATTCCGCCTGGCTTCGCCGGCCGGGCTCCGCCGTGCCGTCGCCCGGGCGGGGCGACGATCGGCGCGCGTTTCCGGGCGCTTCGGCCCTCCGCCGAGCCGCGCGCCCCCGGTAGGGTCGCGCTGGACAGGGGTCCGCCCGGTCCCCACGGATCCCGTTCGAGAGGACGCGCCCCATGAAAGTCCTTGTCAGCGTCGCCTCCAGGCACGGCGCCAGCTTCGAGATCGCCGAAGAGATCAGCGCGACGCTCGCGGCCTCCGGCTTCGCGACCGCCGTCCTGCCGCCCGACGCCGTGACGAGCCTCGAGGGCTACGATGCCGTGATCCTGGGCAGCAGCGTCTACCTCGGCCACTGGATGGACTCGCGCCTCGAACCTCGTGGAGCGCTTCTCGACGGAGATCACGGCCGTACCGGTCTGGCTCTTCTCGAGCGGTCCGATCGGCCACGAGCCGACGCCCGAGGACGAGCCGGTCGACGTCGGCGAGATCTCGTCGCCGCCACCGGCGCCCGCGAGCACCGCGTCTTCGCCGGCCAGGTCGACCGCAGCCGGCTCGGGCTGGGCGAGAAGGTGATCCTGACCGCGGTGCGGGCCCCCGAGGGCGACTTCCGGCCGTGGGACGACATCCGCGCCTGGGCCGGCGAGATCGCCGCGGCCCTCAAGGCGGCCGTAGCCGGCGCGACGCCCGGGCTGGCTACCATGTGCGGGTGAGCGACGAGACGCAGCACCCGGCGATCGGTCCCTGGCGGCGGCGTGCGCGCCGCGTGGCCTACGAGAACCCGTGGATCACGGTCTGGCACGACGACGTGGTGCGGCCCGACGGCAGCCCCGGGATCTACGGCGTCGTCCACTTCGCGAGCTCTCGCGGCAGGGGTCGTCGTGCTCGACGACGAGGATCGCGTCCTGCTGGTCGGCCAGCACCGCTACGCGCTGGACGCCTACTCGTGGGAGATCCCCGAGGGCGGCGTGCCGGCGGGGGAGACGGCCCTCGACGGGGCCCGCCGCGAGCTGCGCGAGGAGACCGGCGTCGTCGCGGCCCGCTGGCGCGAGATCGGGCGCTTCCATCTCTCGAACTCGGTGACCGACGAGGCCGGCGTCCTCTACCTGGCCACCGACCTCGTCCCAGCAGGAGGCCGCGCCCGAGGCGACGGAGGAGCTGGCCGTCCGCTGGGTCCCGTTCGACGAGGCGCTGGCGATGACCCTCGACGGCCGGATCACCGACGCGATGGCGATCATGGGGATCCAGCGCGTCGCCCTCGACCGCCTCCACGCGGCTCCGGGGCCGACCCGCCTGACCCTCGGCCGCGACCCCGCGGCCGTTCGCTCGCGTCGGCGCCGGGCGCTCGCTCAGGCGGGCTCGCACGAGCAGGGCCCGGAGCGCCGCGCGGGTCGGGCCGTCGAGCCCGAGGCCCTCGGCGACGTAGCCCGTCGATCGAGCCGAACAGCCGATGGACCTCGTCGAGGGCCGCCTCGAGGTACGCCGGACGCACGCCGAGAAGGGGCCGCAGCAGCTCGGGTTCGCCGCCCCGGGCGGCGAACCCGTCGATGAACGGCTGGATGACGGGCTGCAGGCGCGGGCCGCTGAGGAGATAGTCCCCGAGCACGAGGTCGTCGGGCACGCCGAGGAACAGCTGGAGCGCCGCCGCGGCCCAGCCGGTCCGGTCCTTGCCGGCGGAGCAGTGGAACAGCGCGGGCATGGTCGCACGATCCGCCAGGTCGGAGAAGAGGCGGCCGTAGCCCGCCCGGGCCGCTCTCGAGGTCGGACGAAGTCGCGGTAGGCGTCCACGAAGAACGTCGCCGACCGACCGCCGCCGAGCGCGCGGGCCGCCGCCTCCGGGTCCTCGAACAGCCCCGCGAACTCGGCCGGGCTGATGCCCGGCGCGTCGCCGAGGACGTCGGCCACCACGTAGGCGCTGCCCGCCGGAAGCCGGTCGGGCTGCTCCACGGCGCTCAGCGGCCGTCCGCAGGTCGTACACGGTCCGGATGCCGAGCGCGCGAGCGCTTCGGCGTCCGGTCCCGCGAGGCGGCTGAGATCCATGGACCGGTACAGCAGCCCGGCGCGGACGCGCCCGCCGTCGCGGGTCGGGTGGCCGCCGACGTCACGGAGGTTCGGGAGCCCCGCGATGCGGGGGTCGCTGCCGGGTGCCGCGCCGGCGGCCGTCCGCGCGACGGTCATCGGCGGCGGGCCTGCGGGCATCACCGGGCCGCTCCGTCCACCTCGGCGACCTTGGCGGCGATCCGCTCGAGCAGCGAGGTCCACGACGCCACGAACGACGCCGCGCCCTTCCGCTGGAGCTCGCCGACCGACGGCCTCGACGTCGATGCCCGGCGGCGGCGAATCGCGCGAGCAGGGTCGTCGGCCGCGGCCGGCCCGGCCGGGAGCAGGCCGTCGAACGACCCGTGGTCGGCGAACGCGAGCAGCGTCTCCTCGGGCATCGTGTTCACGGTGAGGGGTGCCGCGAGGCCGGCCACGTACAGGACGTCCGAGGCCGTCGGGTCCTTCGTCCCGGTGCTGGCGAAGAGGAGCCGCTGCGGGCGGGCGCCCACGTTGAGCAGCCGCTGCCAGCGGTCCGAGGCGATGAAGGCCCGGTAGTCCGCGTAGGCGCGCATGCCGATCGCGATGCCGAGCTGCATCGACAGGTCGGCCGGGACCGACCCTGCGACCGCCCCGTCCCAGCGACTGATGAAGACCGACGCGACCGACGCGACGCAGGCCGGCAGGCCGGCCTCGACGCGGCGCTCGATCCCGCGCGTGTACGCCTCCACCTGGGCCAGGTAGTGCGCCGGCGAGAAGAGGAGCGTCACGTTCACCGGCACGCCAGCGAAGATCGTGTCCTCGATCGCCCGGAGGCCCTCGGCCGTCCCGGGGATCTTGATGAAGAGGTTCGGTCGGCCGGCCAGGCCGTGCAGCCGGGCGGCTTCGCGCGTCGGTCGCCTCGGCGTCGTAGGCGAGGAGCGGCGAGACCTCCAGCGAGACGAACCCGTCCACCCCGGCCGTCCGGTCGTGGATCGGCCGGAACAGGTCCGCGGCCCGGGTGAGGTCGTCGAGGGCGAGCTCGAAGAAGATCTCCTCGCCGCTCCCGCCGCGTGCCGCCGCCACCCGGACGGCATCGTCGTAGGCGGCCGTCGCGCCGATGGCCTTGTCGTAGATCGTCGGGTTCGAGGTGAGGCCGGTGACGGCGAGGTCGTCGATGTAGTGCCGGAGCGTGCCGCTCGTCAGCAGGTCGCGGGTGATGTTGTCGAGCCACAGGCTCTGGCCGGCCCGGTTGAGTTGCGCGGTCGGGTTCATCGTGTCTCCGCGTCGGGGCCGCGGCGTCGGCCGGACGGCCCGATCGATCGTTGGCTGGGGCACCTCGTCAGGGTAGGATGCCACGTCCTCGCGCCGGCGCCGTGGCCGACGGATCGAGCATGACCTTCAGGCCGTCGCGGCGAGCGGCGGCGGCGAAGGCCGGCTCGAAGTCGGCGAGCGCGTAGCGCGCCGAGACGAGGCTCGCGACGTCGACGAGGCCGGCCTCGACAAGGGCGATCGCGCGGGGATAGGCCCGGTTCATGCGCCGCGCGAAGCGCAGGTCCAGGCCCTTGCGCCGGGCCGTTGAGCTCGTGATCGTCGAATGGTCGCCCGCCGGGATCCCGGCCACCACGACCGTGCCCGCCGGACGCGCGAGGGCCACCGCGGTCTCGATGGCATCGTCGTCGCCGGCGATCTCGATCGCGGCGTCGACGCCCCGCCCGCGCGGTCGCGTCGAGAAGCAGCTCGCGCTCCGCGCCGCCCTGCACGAGCGCCGCCACGGCGCCCAGGCGACGGGCGGCCTCCACCCGGTGGGGCAGCCGATCGGTGGCCACGATCGTCGTCGCGCCCGCCACGCGCGCCAGCTGGATCAGCAGGAGCCCGATCGGCCCGCAGCCGAACACGCCGACCGCGTCGCCGGGCCGGACGCGCCCCAGGCGGAGTGCGTGGATCCCCACGCCGAGCGGCTCCAGCATTGCGCCCGCGGCGTCGTCGATCGCGTCCGGCAGCGGCACGGCGTTTCGCGCGGGCCAGGCCAGCAGCTCGCGCAGCGCCCCGTCGGTCACGGAGTGGCCCAGGAACCGCACCCGTGGGCACAGGTGGCCGCGCCCGGCCGCGCACGTCTCGCACGCGCCGCAGGGGACCTGCGGGTCGAGGGCAACCCGCTGGCCTGCCCGCGGTCCGTCGACGATCACGCCCGCCGCCTCGTGGCCGAGGATCAGCGGCCGGGTGAGGACGGCGTCGCCGATCCCGGATTCGTCGTGCCAGTGCAGGTCGGAGCCGCAGATCCCCACGGCCGTCACCCGGACCAGGACCTCGTCCGGCCCCGCGACGGGGGACGCCTCGTCGGCCAGGCGGAGGTCGCCGACGCCGTGGAGGCGGAGCGCCCTCATCGACCGGCCTCGCCCGCTGCGGCGGCGTCCGCTGCAGCGGCAGCGCCCAGGCGGCGGCGAGCAGCGCGTCCTCCGCCGCGCGGGTCCAGCATCCGTCCCGGAGCTCGGCCGCGACGGCCGGGAGGCGCTCCGCCAGCTCCGCCAGCCGGACCATGCCCAGCTCGTGGAGGGCCGGGTAGACGACGATCTTGCCGCCGGACGTGCGCGCCTCGACCGCCGCGAGCGCCTCCCGGACGCCCTCCATGCCGGTGATCGCATCGACCGAGACGTTCGTGTCCAGCTCCCCGCGCTCGAGCTTCCCGAGGACCGTCCTCATGTCCGGGATCTCGGACCCGCTCGTGCCGAACAGGTAGATGCCCTTCGCGAGCACGGCGTCGAGGTCGAGGGCTGCCCGGGTCCCCGCCGCGAACCCGGCGAAGATGTTGATGCGGCAGCGGTCACCCGCCAGGTCGACGGCCTCGGCGACCAGGGGCGGCGCCGGGACCATGACGGCGACGTAGCTGAAGCCGGGCTCGGGCGGGGTCGTCCGGCTGTTGAGGAAGACGCGCCGGGATCCCGCGCGAGGCCGCGAGGGGCCCCGCGATGCCGGCGAGATGGGCCAGTCGCGCGTCGTCGATGTCGACGGCGGTCAGGCTCAGCCCCCGCAGCGCGGACGAGGCGGTCCGGATGATGTGCATGAAGCCCATCGGACCGGCGGCGCCGATCACGGCCACCCGGTCGCCCTCGCGGAGCTCGCCGTCCAGCGGCGCGATCGCGTAGCCGTCGGCCGCCGCCGCGCCGACCGTGCCGACCCAGCGCGTCAGGTCGTAGTGGATCCGCCCGACGTCCACCGCGACCGGTCGCCCGATCCGCCGGCCGCCCAGCACGACGTCGAGGACCCCGCGCGGCGCGAGCAGCCCCTGGAGCTGCTCGATTCGATCGCCGTCGGCGCCGAAGTAGACGACGTCGTCGAAGGACTCCGCGGTGAGGGCATCCGCGTCGGGGGCGAAGGCGACGGCGATCCCCGGTGCCGCCGGAGCCACGACCGCCCCGAGCGCCGCGCGCTGGGCGTCGTCGGCCACGACCGCCGTCACCGTCGCCGGCATCGCGCCCGCGAGCAGGGGCGCCAGCCCCTCGATCGCGTGCCCGGCGTCCGCGACGACGAGCAGCCGGCCGCCCGGCGCCAGCGTCGAGCGCTCCGGCGAGGCGTACGACGCCTCGACGCAGGCCCACGGCTCGAGGAGCGCGATGGCCGAGCCGCTCGGCTCCTCGTCGACGGGGATCAGGAAGCGCTCGCCGGTCGCCGGGCTCGATGATCATGCGCTCGTCGAGGAGCACGTACTCCTGGAGCCCGCCCTCGAAGTTGTAGCCGAAGGCGGCGTTCGAGCCGGGGGTGGGCAGGTGCCGGTAGTCGGTCTGGACGAGGACGCGCTCGCCGACGGCGTGCCGCGCGACGGCATCCCCGACGGCCACGATCCGGCCGGCGACCTCGTGGCCGGGGACGGTCGGCAGCTCGCCCGGCACGTAGCTCGGGATCTCCGCGAGCGCCGCCGCGTCGAGGCCGCCGGAGACCTCGGCCTTGCGCAGGTGCGTCGAGAAGGCCTTCAGGAGCTTGGTGTCGGAGAAGCAGATCCCGACCGCCTCGACCTTGACGACGAGCTGGGTCGGGCCCGGCCGCGGCACCGGCTTGGCCCGGTTGTGGACCAGCTGCCCCGGGCCGACGAACTGGATCGCGTGCTGGGTCGCCGGCAGCACCGGCGCCGGCGGGAGCGTCTGCTTCACCTGGTGATCCTCGTGGCGGGGGAGGGGACGGCTTCGGTCGGGGCGGCCCCGCGCGCCGCGTCGCGGCTCAGCTCAGCATCACCTGGCCGCCGGTGACGGGCAGGGCCTGGCCGGTCTCGTACTGCTGGGCGACGAGGTAGTAGAGCGCCTCCAGCACGTCGGCCGGCGTGCAGCCGCGGCCCATCGGGACCTTGGCCTCGTAGAAGTGGCGGACGTCGTCGATCGTCGTGGCGCCGGGCACCTTGCCCGTCCGCAGGTACTGCACGAAGAGGCCGTTCTCCGGGTCGGACCACAGCGGCCCGTCGAAGAAGTTGCCCGGGCAGATCGCGTTGACCTTGATCCCGTCGTCGACCAGCTCCAGGGCGAACGACTGGGTCAGCCCGATGCCGCCGAACTTGGAGCCGGCGTAGGCGCTGTTGCGGCTGGAGCCGACCAGCCCGGACTTCGAGTTGATCTCGATGATGTCGCTCCGGTGGCCGGGCCTCGCGGCGTGCTGGCGGGCCATGATCGGCGCGGCCGACCGGACGCCCAGGAAGTAGCCGCGGTAGTTGACCCGGGTGACGAGGTCGAAGTCGGCCAGCGGCTGGCTGGTCACCGCGCCCGCGCGCAGGACGCCCGCGTTGGAGACGAGCAGGTCGAGGCCGCCGTAGCGCGCGACCGTCGCGTGGAAGCCGTCGGCCACCGACTGCTCGTCCGTCACGTTCATGGCGACGGCGGTCGCCCGGCCGGGGCCGTGGCGCGCCTCCAGGTCGCCTGCGTTCGACGCGGCGAGCGTCGCGTTGAGGTCGGCCAGGACGACGTGCCCGCCCTCGGCGACGAGGTCGGCGGCGATGGCCAGCCCGAAGCCCTGGGCGGCGCCGGTGACGAGCGCCACCTTGCCCGCGAAGCGGCCGGGGCGAACGGCGCCGACGGCGACGTCGCGGCGGTAGGCCTCCGCCTCCCACGCCTCGATGAACCGCCGCTCGGCGATCGGAGAGCGGCCGCACGCCGCCGAGCCGGAGGGCGCCCTCGCCGACCCGCAGGGCGTCGAGGTAGATGTCGCGGGCCGTGTCCGCCTGGGCCCACGTGTCGCCGGCGGCGAAGAGGCCGAGGCCCGGCACGACCACGATGATCGGCGCCGTGCCGTGCGCCGCGACGTGCTCGGCAAGGCGCTCGCGCAGCAGGTCGGGCACGTCGTCGGGGTCCGCCGCGTCGGGAACGTCGACCACGAGCGGCCAGGACCCGGCGTAGACGATCTGGTCGGGTGTCAGCGGGCCGCCGTGCAGGAAGGCCCGCCCGGACGGGCCGTCCGTGAACGACGCCGCGAGCCAGGTGTCGTCGAAGGTGACCACCGGGAGCGCGCTGCCGGTGGCCAGGAGCCCGCGGAGCGACGGGGCGATCACGTCGACCAGGTCGCGGGCACGCGCCGGGTCCATGCCTCCCGGCGGCGAGTCCAGGCCTTCGGGGGACGAGCCCGCCTCGCCCGCGCCGGCGCGCTCCAGCGCGGCCCGGACGACGGTCACGAGCCACGTCGATCGCTCGTCGATCTCGGCCGCGGAATCCCCGCCGACGATGATCCCGTGGTTCTGCATGACGGTGATGGCCGGGGCCGGCCCGCCGGTGCGCTCGACGTGGGCGCGCCGGGCTTCGACGATGGCACGCGCCAGCGGCAGCCCGGGATCGGTGTAGGGCACCCACACGGCCTGGTCGCCGAAGAGCCGGGCGGCGAGGGCGGCGCCGTCGCGGTTGCAGGTGACCGCGTTGAGGTCGATGGGGTGCGTGTGGAGCACGAAGCGCTCGGGCAGGAAGGCATGGAACAGCAGCTCCACGGAGGGCCGTCGCCCGCCCGCGTCGGCCAGGCGCGCCGCCATGGCCGTCCGCATGACCGGATCGACCTCGGCTCCGGATCCCTCGGCTCCGCGGCGGCGCTCGCCGCGTCGTCGGCGTGGAGGAGCTCCAGCAGGGGCTCGATGTCGAGCGGCACGAGGTCGTCGGCGGCGAGCGTCGCCGAGGGCCACGCCGCTCGGCTTGATGTACAGGACGCCATCGACCTTCACCGACGCGTTGCCGCCGCCGCCGCGCGCGAACTCGGGGTCGCGTCCGAATCGTCGGGCCACGCCGATGAGCTCGTCGAGCGCGGCGACGGGCGTCGGCGGGCAGCTCCCGGCGGCGGGTCGGCCTGCCGCTCATCGGGTCGCCACCGGCGATGCCGCGCCGATGAGCTCCGCGCCGAGCTCGGCGAACCAGCGGATGCGCGTCGCGCCGTCGGGGAAGCCGGGGTTGAGCCGGCCCTCGCCGTCGACGTAGCCCGGCCTGCCCGGAGGCCCGGAGGTGCTGGTGGGCCGCCACCACGCAGGTCCCCTCGCGGAACGCCGCCCGCGCGGCCGGGGACGGCAGCGACCCGTCGACGCAGCGCGGCTCCAGCGGGATCCGCTCCAGGCGTGTTGTGCTCCGTCCCGGCCGTGACGATGATGCCGGCCTCGCGGAACGCCGCGACGTAGGCGTCGACGACGGCCGGCCGGTTCCGGATCGGGATCAGCTCCGCGGCGTGGATCCCCCGCTCGAGCACGCGCTGGGCGAGCGCCTCGGGCGGCTCCTCCCAGGGGCAGACCGGCGACGCGCCGTCCGCCAGCGTCGGGTAGCACGGGATGCCGCCCGTCTCGAGGACGAGCCGGTAGGCGTCGTCGAACGAGACCGGCGACTCGGCCACGAACGCCGGCCGGCCCGCCTTCATGAGCCGCGCCCGGATCTCGCCCTGGACGGCGATCGGCGTCGTCCACCGAGGCGCCGACGGGGCCGCCGAACGCCCGGGCGAGCAGGGCCGCCCGTCGCTCCGGCGCCGCGACCAGGAAGAGGACCTCCTGGAAGGCCATCGCCACGTGGCGCTCCTGGAGCACGACCCACTCGCGCGGGACGCCGGCCCGCTCGGCGACCTCCTCGGCGATGCTCTCCGCGGTGAGCGCCGTCTCGACGCCGGCTTCGGCGAAGCGGGCGCGGACCAGCGGCACCAGGGCGTCCATCCGGTCGGTGTCCGCCGCCCGGACCTGCGCCATCAGGCGCGACGCGGTGGCGGTGGGCGGCGCGAACGGGTCGACGCCCTTGCCGCAGAGGTACATGCGCCCCGGGTTGCCCGGGTCGTTGACCTTCGTGCCCGCGTCGCGGCAGGGCGTCGACGACGCTGATGAACTCGAGGCCGAAGAGCGGGACGATGCCGGCCGCCGCGGCGGCCTCGGCGAACCGGCCGTAGATCCGATGGTCGTGGAAGTTGGACGCGCCGAGCACGCCGATCCCCTCGGCCGCGGCGGCCGCGACGGCGTCCTCGGCCGTGGCGAAGGCCGAGAAGTTCGGGGGCAGGTGGACGTGCGTGTTCAGCGCGGGGGGCAGCGTGCTCAAATGATCGTCGTCCTCACGTCGAAGGCCTCCACCACGGCGCGCATCTCGTCATCGCGTGAGGCCTTCCGCGCGCCCCCCGCCGACGAGGTCCATGTACTCGAAGCGGGCGGCGGTCTCGGCGTACTCGATGCGGTCCACGGCGCGCGTCACGGAGATGTCGGAGCGGGCCATCACGCCGTGCTTCGACCAGAGCACGATCCGATGCCTCCGGAGGCTCTCCACGTTCGCCTCCATGAGCTCGCCGGGACCCGGGCACCATGAACGGCAGGATCGCCGATCCCGGCCGGCAGGTTGACGATCGTCTCGGGCTCCCAGCGCAGCAGGCGCCGGCCGAGCTGATCCTCGTCGCGATAGGCCGGGACGTGGCTGAGGTAGGTGAGGTGCGGCGGCTGGGCGTGGACGACGGCGTGGAAGTTCGTCCCGGTGCGTTCGACCGTGTCGTCGTGGACCGCCAGGTGCGAGTTCCACTCCGACGTGAGCCGCTCGAAGAGCCGGCCCGGCGCCGTGTAGAGCGTGCCGGTCTCGCCGCTCGGCCCGATGACGACCGCGCCCCAGGTTGGCCGCGGGATCGGACTCGATGTCCCGCAGGCGGCGTCCGGACCCGGTCACCAGCACCACCCGGCCGGCGAGGTGCGGGGCCGGCTGGGGCAGCGGGATCTCCTCGGCGACCGGGAAGCGCCGCCGGACCTCGATCGGCCAGCCGATGCAGACCGAGATGTTGCCCGCCGCGCCTTCGGCGGCGTCGATGCTCGCGAGACGCTTGCCGCCCTCGCCGATGGACGCCAGGATCTCGCCGAGACCCGGGAAGGGTTCCCTGAGCGCCATGTTCACCTCCTCGGTGCTGCCGGGGCCGGGCCGGTGCCGGTCGGGCGGCGTCAGCCCCAGCCGGCCGCGGTGCCGCCGGCGCGGGCGGCGACTCGCTCCTCGGCCTCGCCGGAGTCCAGGTACGCCCGGTACGGGTCGGCGGCGAGGCCGCGGGCGACCCGCAGCTCCGCGAGCAGCGGGCGGACGTCGGTGGAGAACGCGTCCTGCAGGCAGCGGTTCGCCTCGAGGACGTCGCCCGCGGCCTGGGCCGCCAGCAGCGCCTCGCGGTCCACGAGGAGCGCCTTGGCGATCGTCTCCTGGAGGTTCATCACGCTCCGGATCATCGCCGGGACCTTGGGCTCGATGTTGTGGCACTGGTCCAGCATGTAGACGGTCTCGTTCGCGCAGCGCCTGGGCGACGGGGTCTCCGTCGTCGCGCATCGCGTTGACGAGCTCGTGGGCGATGCGGAACAGCTGGTACGGGTCGATGGAGCCGACCATGAGGTCGTCGTCGCCGTACTTCTTGTCGTTGAGGTCGAAGGCGGCGAGGCGGCCCTCCGCCAGGAGGAGCGCGACGATCTGCTCGATGTTCACGCCCATCGCGTGGTGGCCGGTGTCGACGCAGACTCCCGCCTGCTCGCCCAGCGCCCGGCAGACGGCGAGCGAGCCGCCCCAGTCCTGGACGTCGGTTGAGTAGAGGGCGGGCTCGTAGAGCTTGTACTCGAGGTACAGGCGAACCCCGCCGGGGCAGGTGCGGGTAGACCTCCCGCAGGCCCTCGACGAGGCGATGGCGGCGCCAGCGCATGTCGTCCTGGCCCGGGTAGTTGGTGCCATCGCCCAGCCAGACCTTGACCGCCTGCGCGTTCATCGCCCCGGCGATCTCGCAGCACTCGACGATCGCGGCGACCGCCTTCGCCCGGACGCGCGCGTCCGGGTTGCAGATCGATCCGAGCTTGTAGTCCTCGTCCTGGAACGTGTTGCTGTTGATGCCGCCGATCACGAGGCCACGCTCGTCCGCGTACGCCGCGAGCGCCGCGTAGTCCTCGACCTTGTCCCACGGGATGTGCAGCGAGACCGACCCCGCGATACCGGTGTAGCGGTTGACCGTGGCCGCGTCGTCGATCTTCTCGAACACCGTCCGCGGCACGCCCGGCTGGGGGAAGACGCGGAACCTGGTCCCGGTGTTGACGAAGCCCCACGACGGGATCTCGATGTTGACGCCGCTCGCGGCCCACTCGACGCGTTCGATGGCCGGGGCGGATGCGGGCCTGGCGACGGCGGGGATTGTGGTCATGGGGGCCTCCTGGCGGATCAGGCGGGGGCGGGCTGTGGACGGGGGACGATCCCGGCGAACCGTGCGCGGGCCTCGGCCCAGTCGCCCGAGGGGTCGTGGCTGGTGACGGGGAACGAGCGGGCGACCAGCTCCCGTGCCTCGGCGACGGAGGCAAGCTCACCGGCGGCGATGGCCTGGACGGCGAGGTTGCCGATCGCGGTCGCCTCCACGGGTCCGGCCCGGACCGGGAGGCCGGCAGCGCCGGCGGTCAGGCGGCACAGCAGCCGGTGGCTCGACCCGCCGCCCACGACGTGGATCGCCTCGACGGGATGACCGGAGGCGCCGGCGAGCTCGTCGACCGCGACGGCATATCGGAGGGCCAGGCTCTCGAGGATCACCCGGATGAGCGCGCCGGTGTCCTGGGGGACCGGCTGTCCGGTCTCCGCGCAGAAGGCGCGCACGCGTGCGGGCATGTCGCCGGGCCGGAGGAAGCGCTCGTCGTCGGGATCGATGAAGGCCGTGAACGGCGGAGCGGCCTCGGCGAGCGCCGCCAGCTCCTCGTACGACGGGGCGTCGCCGGCCGGCCACAGCGCGCGCCGGCTCTCCTGGACCAGCCAGAGGCCCATCACGTTGCGCAGCAGGCGCACGGTGCCCGCGACGCCGCCCTCGTTGGTCAGGTTGGCGGCCAGGGTCGCCTCGTTGACCACCGGGCCGGGCATCTCGAGGCCGATCAGCGACCACGTGCCGGAGCTCAGGAAGGCGGTCGTTGGGCCGGCCAGCGGCGCGCCCACGACCGCGGACGCGGTGTCGTGCGAGCCCGGCGCCACCACGCGCGCGCCGCCCAGGCCCGTGTCGGCCGCCACGTCCGCGCGCACCGGGCCCAGGTCCGTCCCCGGCGCCACGACGGGCGGCAGGATCCCGGTCGGGATCCCGAGGCGCTCGAGGAGCGGACGGGCCCAGTCGCGGGTAACCGGATCCAGGCACTGGCTCGTGCTCGCGATCGTGTCCTCGGCGACGGCGCTCCCGGCCATGAAGTGATGGAAGAGGTCCGGCACCATCAGCAGGCGGTCGGCCTGGCCCAGCAGCGGGTCGCCGGCGCGGACCATCGAGAACAGCTGGTAGAGCGTGTTGATGGGCATGAGCTGGATGCCGGTGGCGGCGTAGATCTCGTCGCGCGGGACGACCGCGAAGGCGAGGTCCAGCATCCCCTCCGTGCGCCGGTCCCGGTAGTGGACCGGGTTCGCCAGGAGGCGGCCGCGGGCGTCAAGCAGCCCGAAGTCGACGCCCCAGGCGTCCACGCCGACCGACGCGACCGATCCGCCCGAGGCGGCGCGCCGCAGCCCGGCGGTCACCTCGCCGAACAGGCGCAGGAAGTCCCAGTGGAGCGTGCCGGCCAGGGTGACCGGAACGTTCGGGAACCGGTGGACGTCCTCGAGGGCCAGGCGGCCCCCGTCGAAGGTGCCGACGACGGCGCGACCGCTCTCCGCGCCGAGATCGACGGCGACCATCCGGAGCGGCGTGTCAGTCAAGGCGGAACACCTCCTCGAGGCGCCGATGGAAGCCGGTGGCCGGGTCCGTGCAGGGGTCGATGAGGGCGGCCATGTCGGCCTGCCAGCGGGCGTTGACGGGAGCCGCATCCATCATCGCCCGGAAGCGCTCGAAATCCTCGACCTCGAAGCAGCCGAACAGGTCGTCATCGCGGAGATAGATCGAGTAGTTGCGGCAGCCCGCCGCGCGCAGGGCGTCGAGCATCTCGGGCCAGACCGCCGCGTGGCGGCGGCGGTACTCGGCCTCGGCTCCGGGCAGGAGCCTCATCGTGAAGGCGACGCGTTCCACGGCCGGCTCCCGGGATGGGGCAGCCCCGGCGGCAGGAGGTCGCCGGGGCTGCAGTCGATTGGCTAGAAGTTGAACTCGTCGACGTTCGTCGAGTCGAACCGGAACGCCGGGCCGAGGACGACGATGCTGTCCTTGCCGATCGTGTACGGCTGGTCGCCGTTGAGGCCCTTCACGGTGAAGGTCTCACCTTCCTTGCCGGTGATCTCGCCCTTGATCAGCTTGTCCGCGACCTGGTACGAGAGGTAGCCAAGGTCCGGGACGCTCCACAGCCCGAAGACCGGGGAGGTGCCGTCCTTGACGAAGGGCTTCATGTCATTGGGGAAGCCGAGGCCGGTCACCTTGACCGAGTCCTGCTTCTTCTGCTTCGAGACCTCCTGGGCCGCCGCCAGGATGCCGACCGTGGTCGGGGCGACGATGACCTTGAGGTCCGGGTACTTGGTCAGGAGCCCCTGTGCCTGGGTGGTGCTCTTGGTGGCGTCGTCGTCGCCGTAGACGATGTCGACGAGCTCCAGGCCCTTGTACTTGTCTTCCTTGAGGGTCGTCTTCATGAGGTCGATCCACTCGTTCTGGTTGGTCGCCGTGGCGGCCGCCGAGAGAATCGCGATCTGGCCGGTGCAGCTCGGGGCGAGCTCGCAGGCCCAGTCGGCGAGGTTGACGCCGACGCCGCTGAAGTCGACCTGGTTGACGAACACGTCATAGGCGCCGACGGCCGGGCTCGAGTCGAAGCCGACGACCTTGATGCCCTTCGCCATCGCCTCCTTGAGCGCCGGGGCAACCTCATCCTTGCCGTCGGCAGAGATGATGATCGCGGCGACCCCCTGCGTGGTGAGGTCGGTGATGAAGGGGATCTGGAGATCCGCCTTCGCCTCGTTCGGCCCGACCTGGATGACGGTGCCGCCGAGCTCGCCGGCCGCCTTGTCGACGCCGGTCTTCGCTGCCGCGAAGTACTGGTTGACGATGTCCTTGGGCAGGTAGCCGACGGTTTTGCCTCCGGCCGGGGCCGATGCGGACGGGGACGCCGTCGAGCCGCTCGAGCATGCCGACAGCACGATGACCGCGGTGCCGGCGATGGCGAGCCATCGCCCGGCAGATGTGAGCTTCAAGTCCGTTTCCTCCTCTATGCCTGTGGAAGCGCCTGCTCACCACTCGGGATCGAGCCGGCCGGCGGGCGCCGGCCTCTCCGGACTCGATCGATTGCCGACTTGGCATGGTGACCAAAGGTGGGGATGACGACCGAGAGAATCAGGAGCAGCCCGAGGGCGATGCTCTGGACCTCGACCGACACGCTTGCGAGGCGGAGAGCGTTCTGCATGACCGCCACGGTGAGGACGGCGAGGACGGTGCCCGGGATCGTGCCCGACCCGCCGAAGATGTTGGCGCCCCCGAGCAGGACGACCGTCACGGCGGTGATGGTCATGCCCGAGCCGGCATCGGCCCGGGCGCTCGAGAGGCGCGAGGTGAGGATCACGCCGGCCAGGGCCGCGATGGTCCCCGTCAGGACGAACAGGCTGATGCGGACGCGGGCGACCCGAACGCCGGAGTAGCGTGCCGTGCCCGCGTTCCTGCCGATCGCGTACGTCTGGCGGCCGATCCACGTCCGGTGGAGCACGATGCCCAGCACCACCGCGAGCGCGAGGAAGACCACGAACGACCACGGGATCTCCGTGCCGGGCACGTCGCCGAACCCGAGCTGGGTGAAGGCCGGCGGGAAGTCGCTCACGCCCCGCGGGCCGAGGATGATCAGCGCCAGGCCCCGGAACAGGGCCAGCGTGCCCAGCGTGACGACGAGCGACGGCAGGCCGCCCAGGGCCGAGAGCGCGCCGTTCAGGAGCCCGCCGGCGGCGCCCATGACGAGGACGATCGGGATCGCGATCTCGAGGGGCACGCCCGCGGCCCACATGAAGCCGAGGGCGGCGCTCGCCAGGCCGGCCATCGACTCCACCGACAGGTCGATCTCGCCGAGGATGATGATCAGGGTCAGCGGCAGGGCCATGATCGCCACTTCCATCAGGGCGGCGACGAGGTTCGAGAAGTTGCCCGCCGTCAGGAAGAACGGCGACAACGCGTTGCCGAGGACGATCAGGCCCAGGAGAGCGACCAGCAGGAGGGTCTCCCAGCGGGCCAGCGCCCGCGTCCAGCGGCGCACGCCCGTGCCGGATCGGGTCGCTGTCGGTCATCGGGCACCGCTCCGCGTGTTGGCGCGCTGGACGCTGCGCCGGATGACCTGGTCGCCGGCGATCGCGACCAGGATCACCACGCCGTAGATGGCCTGGAGCCAGAACTGCGAGAGGTTGACCAGGATGAGCGCGTTGGCGATGAACCCCAGGAACAGGGCGCCGATCGCCGCGCCGGCGAGGGTCCCGGACCCGCCGAGGGTGTTGACCCCGCCGACCACGACCGCGGCGATGATGGCCAGCGACGCGCCCGTCGCCGCGGTGCCGTTGATCGTCCCGAACTCCATCACCCACATCACGCCGGCCAGGCCCGACAGCAGGCCGCACAGGGAGAACGCGACGAACACGACCAGCCGGGACGGGATGCCCAGGATCGCCGCGGCCTCGGGGTTGCTGCCGACCGCGTAGACCTGGCGGCCGAAGCGCGTCGACCGGAGCAGGATCGTGCCGATCGCGACGACGACGATCGCCACCAGGACGAAGACCGGGATGCCGAGGATGTCGGCGCTCGCCCAGTCGGTGAACCCCTCCGGGAGGCCCGCCAGCGGGACCTGGTCGGGGCCCGCGATCACGTAGTCGATCCCGCGGAAGATGCTCAGCGTGCCGAGCGTGGCGACGATCGGGGGCACCTTGAGCAGCGTGACGATGAAGCCGTTGACCATGCCCAGCCCCAGGCCGATGGCGAGCCCCATCGCGATCGCCCCGATCGGGTCGAGCACGTGGAGCTCCAGGGTCCGGGCCACGCTGTAGGCGACGAGCCCGATCATGGCCTCGACCGACAGGTCGATCCCCCGCGTGATGATCACGATCGCCTCGCCGACCGCGGCCACCGCGACGATCGAGGCGAGCGTCGCGACCTGGCTGAAGTTGGACACCGAGAGGAACTGCGGCGCGATGAGCGACACGCCGGCGCCCAGCGCGAACATGATCGCGACCAGGCTCAGCTCTCGCTGGCGGCCGATCGCCATGAGCCACCGGTAGCGGGCCGGCCTGGCCTCCAGGGGCGGGGCCACGGGCACCTCAGCCACGGGGCGCCTCGCCCGCGGTGGCGACCAGGGCGTGCCCCTCGTCAGTGGCGAGGTGCCCGGTCGCGGCGAACATCACGCGCTCCTGGGTCGCCTGGTCGCGGGAGATCTCGGCCGTGACCCGGCCTTCGTGGAGGACGACGATCCTGTCGGACATCGCCAGGACCTCCGGCAGGTCGCTCGAGATGAGGATGATCGCGAGGCCCGACGCCGCGAGCTCCGAGATGAGCCGGTGGACCTCGACCTTGGCCCCGATGTCGATGCCGCGCGTGGGCTCGTCGAGGATCAAGACCCGTGGCCCGGCTGCCAGCCACTTGGCCAGGACGACCTTCTGCTGGTTGCCGCCGGACAGCGCTCCGACCTCCTGGTCGACGCCGGTCATCCGGACGTTGAACTGCTCGGTGTGCTCCGTGGCGACCCTGCGCTCGGTCGCGGCCGAGACGAGGAGCCGCGGGAACAGGCGCGGCAGGATCGGCAGCGTCACGTTCTGGGCGATCGTGAAGTCGAGCACGAGGCCTTCCTGGTGGCGGTCCTCGGGCAGGTAGGCGATGCCCTCGTGCATGGCGGCCGACGGGGCTGCGAAGTCCGACGAGCTTGCCACCGAGGCGCACCTCGCCGCCGTCGCGGCGGTCGATCCCGAACAGGACCCTGGCGACCTCGGAGCGGCCGGCGCCCACGAGCCCGGCGAGCCCCAGGATCTCGCCCGCGCGCACGGAGAACCCGACGTCGCGGAAGACACCCACCCGGGTCAGGCCGCTCACCTCGAGCAGGATCTCGCCGATCGGGTTCTCCACCTTCGGGAACAGCGACACCGTCCGGCCGACCATGTGGCGGATGAGGTCAGCGGTCGTGAGGTCGCCGGTGTTCGCCGTGACGACGTGCCGGCCGTCGCGGAAGACGGTCGCGCGATCACACAGCGCGAAGACCTCGTCGAGCCGGTGGCTGACGAACAGGATCGCCACGCCGCGGTCGCGGAGCCGGCGCACGATCGTGAACAGCCGCTCGACCTCGTGGGCGGACAGCGACGCCGTCGGCTCGTCGAGGATCAGCGCGCCGGCATCGACGGACAGGGCCTTGGCGATCTCGATCAGCTGCTGGTCCGCCATCGACAGGCCCCGGACCGGGGCGCCGACGTCGAACTGGACGTCGAGCTCGGCGAACAGCGCCTGCGCCGCCCGGCGCATGCTGCGCCAGTCGATGGAGCCCAGCAGGCCCGAGGGCGCGTGGCCGATGAAGACGTTCTCGGCGACGGTGAGGTCCGGGAACAGCCGCGGCTCCTGGTGGACCACGGCGATCCCGAGCGAGCGCGACTGGGCGGGCCCGTGGATCTGGGTCGCCACGCCCTCGAGCAGGATCGTGCCGCTGTCCGGCTGGTGGACGCCGGCCAGGATCTTGACGAGCGTGCTCTTCCCGGCGCCGTTCTCGCCGACGAGGGCGTGGATCTCGCCCGCGCGCAGGTCCATCGAGACGTCGGTCAGGGCGGCGGTCGCGCCGAACTGCTTGGAGATGCCGCGGAGCTCGACGCGGGGCACGGCGGGGGCCGCCATCGTCTCGGTCACGAGGCGCTCCCGGCCCCGGCGTCGCGCGCCGGGAGCTCGACGACCTCCACCCCGGCCTCGCGGAGCGCGGCGACCATGTCCGCGGGCGCCTCGCCGTCCGTGAAGACCCCGCTGAGCGACTCCGTCCGGCAGAAGGTCGCGGACGCGACGCGGCCCCACTTCGTGTGGTCGACGACGGCGTAGACCTCCCGGGCGGCGGTGACCATCGCGCGCTTGATCTGGGCCTCCTCCTCCATCGCGTCCGAGAGGCCGGCCTCGAGCGTGAACGCGGCCGCGCCCAGGAACGCCTTCTGCACGTTGACCCGGCGGAAGACGCCGTCGCCGAGCGGCCCGACGACGGAGAGGGCCTCCCAGCGGACGCGGCCGCCCAGCATCAGGACGGTGATGCCGGGGTGGCCGGCCAGCTCCGAGGCGATCCGGATGCTGTTGGTGACCACGGTCAGCCCGTGCCAGGACGCGCGATCCTTGAGGTGGCGGGCGACTGAGAGGGCCGACGTGCTGGCGTCGAGCACGATGCTCTCGCCGTCGCCGACGCGGGCCGCCGCCGCGGCTCCGATGCGGGACTTCTCCTCGCGCTGGAGGCGCTCCCGGATGTCGAAGGCAAGCTCGGGCCGGCCCCCGCGCGGGGCGATCGCGCCGCCGTGGGTGCGCACGACGCGACGCTCGCTCTCCAGGACGAGGAGGTCCTTGCGGATCGTGACCGCGGAGACGCCGAAGCGACCGGCGAGCTCGGTCACCCTGGCGCGCCCGTCCTCCTCGACGATCCGGGCGATCTCCCGCTGACGCTCGCGCGCGAAGACGCCATCGAGCGCATCGGCGGCCTTCGCGGTCACGGCGTCTCCCGGGCTGTGCGGTCGCGGCTTTTCGATTGCTTGCGAATACGCACACTTTGCATCTGGATGTCGTCGAATGTCAAGTCCGAATGCCGACTTAAGCACCTCGGGCGTCGCGGCGCCGCCGCGGGTCGCGGCCCATCGTCGCGAGCTCGCCAGACGAGGCGGCGTCGGACCCCTGTCCGACGGTCGGGTCCCGGCATCGACCGGTGGCACGGCGCGCGAGGACGGGCTCGGCAGGCGCCGACGCGCGGTCAGGCGTGGAGGCCTCCTGGCGGAAGGCCCCGGCGTCCTCGAGGCGGCGGCGGATGCGCTCCCAGGAAGCGGGCGCCCATCTCGCCGTCGACGAGCCGGTGATCCGCCGACAGGGTCAGCTTCATGATCGAGCGCACGGCCAGCCCGTCCCCGATGGCGACCGCCGTGGGGATCGCGCTCGACACCGCCAGGATGGCGGCCTCGCCGGGGTTGATGATCGCGCTGAACTCCTCGACGCCGAACATGCCCAGGTTGCTGACCGTGAAGGTGCTGCCGGTCAGGTCGTCGACCGAGAGCGTGCCCTCGCGGGCGCCCGCGGCCAGGGCGGCGGCCCGGTCGTGGAGCTCGCCGATGGGGAGCCGATCGGCGTCACGGATGACGGGCACGACCAGCCCGCCGGGGAGCGCCACCGCGAGGCCGAGGTGGACCCGACGGCGCGGCCAGACGGAGATGCCGTCGGTGCGCGAGTTGACGTCCGGGAACTCGGCCAGGGTCTGCGCCGTGGCGGCCAGGACGAAGTCCGTGACGGTCAGGTTCGTGCCGGCCGCCTTGAGCTCGGCCCGGAGCGCCAGGAGCGCGGTCACGTCGACGGCCACCGTCACGGTGAAGTGCGGCGTCGTGGTCCAGCTCTGGGTCAGCCGGTCGGCGATGACGCGGCGCATGCGGCTCAGGGGCGCGGCCCCTCCTCGCCTTCCACTGGCGCGACCGGGAGCGGCCGGGAACGCCGCGGGCAGTGCGGGGCCGCGGTGCGGTGCCGCCGGCGGCCGGCCCCGTCGCCGATCCCGCCATGGCCGCGCGGACGTCGCGCTCGACGATCCGCCCGCTCCGGGCCGGTGCCGGTGATCGCGCGCGGATCCAGGCCCGCCTCGGCGGCGAGCCGGCTCGCGCGCGGGCTGATCGCAGCCGGCCTCGGCGGTCGCGGAGGGGGCCGCGGGCGCCGCGAGCCGCGTCGCCGAGGGTGCGGCACGGGACAGCCGGCGCGGCGGCGACGTCGGGAGCGGGGGCGGTGTCGCCGCGACGGGGCTCGGGCGGCGGTCGTCTCCGGGATCGCCTCGCCCGCCTCGCCGATGTAGGCGCAGATCGTGTTGACCGGGACGGTGTCGCCCTCGGCGGCCAGGATCCTCAGGAGGACGCCGTCGTCGAACGCCTCGACCTCCATCGCCGACTTGTCGGTCTCGATCTCGAAGAGGACGTCGCCCTTCCGGACCGGATCGCCCTCCTTCTTGTGCCAGGCGACGACCGTGCACTCCTCGGTCATCTGGCCGGGCTTCGGCATGCGGACTGCGTGGACCATCGTCGGGTACCTCGGGTCTCGGCGGGCGGTCAGACGATGGCCAGGACGGCGCGGACGACGTCGCCGGCATTCGGCAGGAAGGCCCGCTCCAGGCCCTCGGCCTGCGGCGAGATCCCGTTCGCGGCCCCGATCCGGCCCACCGGCCCGTCGAGGGAGTCGAACGCCTCGAGCTGGATCCGGGCGACGATCTCGTTGACGTAGCTGCCGACGAGGACCGCCTGGCTGGCGACGACGCAGCGCCCGGTCCTGCGGACCGACGCGAGGACCGTCTCCATGTCGAGCGGCACGAGGCTGCGGAGGTCGATCACCTCGGCCGAGAGGCCGTGCTCGGCCGCGAGGGTCTCGGCGGCCGCGAGGAGATCGGGCACGGCCGGGCCCCAGCCGACGAGCGTCACGTCCGTGCCGTCGCGGGCGACCCTGGCCTGGCCGATCGGGACGAGGTACTCCTCTTCGGGCACGACGCCCTTCACGGGGTAGAGGCTCTGGCTCTCCACGAACAGGACCGGGTTGTTGGAGCGGATGGCCGACTTGAGCAGCCCCTTCGCGTCGGCCGCGGTGGCCGGGTAGACGACCTAGAGGCCCGGGATGTGGGTGAAGACGCTCTCGAGCGACTGGGAGTGCTGGCCGCCGTAGCCCTTGCCGGCGCCGACGGACGCGCGGATGACGAGCGGCACCTCGACCTGGGCGCCGCTCATGTAGTGCCACTTGGCGGCCTGGTTGGCGATCTGGTCGGAGGACATGAGGGCGAAGTCCATGTACATCAGCTCGACCACCGGCCGAAGGCCGACGATCGCCGCGCCGACGGCCGTCCCGCAGATGCAGGCCTCGCTGATCGGCGTGTTGAAGACGCGCTCGCGGCCGAAGGCCTCCAGCAGCCCCTTCGTCAGCTTGAAGGCGCCGCCGTAGTCGGCGACGTCCTCGCCGTAGTGGATCACCCGGCGCGTCGCGGGTCATCTCCTCGACGAGCGCCTCGCGCAGGGCGTCCTTGTAGCTGATCGCGCCCGCGGCGTCGCGCTTGGCGACGGGGGGCTCGGCGTAGGTGACGACGCTGCGCGCCGCCTCCGGCACCACGTCGGCCGCGGTGTCCGTGTAGAGGTAGCGCCAGCACGTCCGCCGGGTCGGGGTCGGTCGCCTCCGCCGCGCGCACGGCGGCCCGGGCGTTGCGCTCCCGCGCGCCGGCCTCGACGGCGGCGACCGCGGCGTCGTCGGCGACGCCGGCCTCGACGAGCTGCCCCTTCAGGCGCTCGATCGGGTCGACGCCGCGCCAGGCCGCCTCCTCCTCGCGGGTCCGGTACTCGTTGCGCGGGTCGGACAGCGAGTGGCCGTAGTAGCGGTAGGTCGAGGCCTCGACCAGGACCGGGCCCTCGCCGGCGCGGCAGAGGGCCGCCGCCCGCCGCACCGCGTCGCGCACCGCGAGGACGTCCATCCCGTTGACGACCTCGGCGTGCATGTTGTCGTCGGCGAAGCCGGCGCCGCGGCGCGCGAGGTGGCGCACGCCCATGACCTCCTCGTCGGTCCGGTGGGTCATCCCGTAGTGGTTGTTCTGGATCAGGTAGATGATCGGCAGCCCGTGGGCGCGGTCGCCGGCCAGGTGGTTGGTCCACTGGTCCTGGGCCGCCCAGTTGAGCGACTCGAGGACGACCCCGTTGGCATAGGCCCCGTCGCCGGCGAAGCAGCAGACGACGCGGTCGGCCTGCTCGTAGCGGATCGCCATCGCCGCGCCCGTCGCGATCGGCACGCTGCCGCCGACGATCGCGTTGGCCCCCAGGTTGCCGGTCGAGAAGTCGCCGATGTGCATCCCGCCGCCGCGCCCGCGGCTGTAGCCCTCCTCCTTGCCGAAGAGCTCGGCGATGACCCGGTAGACGTGCTCCTCGAGGGCCCCCTCGAGGAGCTCCTCGCGGGTCTCGGCGGTCGAGCCGGGGACGCGGGCCCGGAGCTGCTCGTTCGGTCATGTGCCGGATCGCCGCGAAGCCCTTGGCGACCGCGTCGCCGTGGCCGCGGTGGGAGCTGGTGACGTTGTCGTCGGGCCGGAGCGCCGACGAGGCCCCGACGGCCGTCCCTTCCTGGCCGATCGAGACGTGGGTCGGGCCGCGGTAGTCGTAGCCGGGGAGCGGGTCGTAGCCGCCCGAGCGGAGCCGGACGATCATCTCCTCGAGCTCGCGGATGGCGAGCATGTCGTCGAGGAGGTCCAGCGCGCCGGCGCCGTCGATCCCGCCCGCCGCGACCTCGGTCGCCAGGTCGCCGGCGTAGGCGAACCCGGTGATCGTCCCGCAGCGACTCCTCGAAGGGCGCGAAGTCGGGGCGGGTGTCGCTGCGGTAGGTGGGTTCCGCGACCATGGTGCTCCTCCGGGGGATCAGTGGCGTCGCCGGGGTCGGCGAACGGGGTGGGGGGTCATGCGGCGATGACGCGGATCGCCGCGTCGCTTGAGGCTCCGGGTGGTCCGCTCGTCGAGCGCGGCGTCGGTGACGAGGATGTCGACGTCCTCGAGGCGCCCGGCGCGGACGAACGAGTGGGTGCCCATCTTGGTCGCGTCCGCCAGGAGGATGACCTCGCGGGCGCGGCGCATGACGAGCTCCTTCGTGTACGCCTCCGACGGGTCGGTGGTCGTCAGCCCGTCCTCGAGGGACAGGGCGAACGTGCCCATGAGCGCCCGATCCAGCCGGAGCACGTCGAGGAGCTGGCGGGTGAGCGGCCCGACGAGCGCCCGGCTCGTGACCCGGAGCTCCCCGCCGATCACGATCAGGCGCGGGCCCCGCCCGACGAGCTCGGTCGCGACCGGCAGGCTGTTCGTGACGACGGTCAGGCGGCTCCAGCCGTGGAGGAGGCGGGCCACGCCGAGGACGGTGCTGCCGCTGTCGAGGTAGATCGTGTCACCGGGGGAGAGCAGCTCGACCGCCCGGGCGGCGATCCGCGCCTTCTCCTCGGCGGCCGCGCCCGCCTTGACGTCGAAGTGCGGCTCGTCGACGCCGCTGATCGACGGCCACGGCCCCGCCGTGGACGCGCCGCAGACGCCCCGTCGCCGCCAGGGCGTTGAGGTCCCGGCGCACGGTGGCCTGCGAGACGCCGAGCGCCGCGCTCAGCTCCTCGAGACGGACGGCCCGGCGCGCGTCGACGAGGGCGCCGAGGCGCTGCCGGCGGGCCGCCGCGAGGTCAAGCCCGGTCGCCGCGCTCGCAGAATCTTGCACGATCTTCCATGACATGTTGCAAGACTAGCATGGTCGTGCGACACCATGCAAGATCGGCGCGATTTCGCCTGTTGACAGCGCCATTCGCGACCCGTAGTCTTCGTTAATCGATTATCGAGGACCCGTCGCGGGCACAGCCCAGCGACAGTGGAGGAGTGTCCGACTCGATGCCCGGCCGCACCGCGATCCTCGGTCTCCCGCAATGATCGACGCGGGGCCATCTCGTCGATGACGACCATGGCCGACACGATCGTCGCACGCTTCTCCGGTGCGGCGCCGCTGATCGTCGCCCCATCCATCAGGGACGTCGGCACAGGCACCGACGGTGGTCGCCTCCCGGGCCGGCCGTTGGGCGACGACTGATGGACTTCATCATCCAGTCGCTCGTCATCGGCCTCACCGAGAACGCGCCCCTGGTCCTCGCCGCCATCGGCTTCGCCCTGCTGTACAAGCTCACCGGCCTCATCAACGTGGCCTACTCCGAGACCATCACGCTCGGGGCCTACTTCGGGATGTGGCTCAACACGACGTACGGCCTCGACTTCTACGCCGTCCTGATCCCCACCGGGGTGCTGGCGGGCGCCCTCAGCGTCGCCACGTACCTCGCCATCTTCCGGCCGGCGAAGCGCCGCAACGTCGGCGCGCTGGAGACGATCATCATCTCGTTCGGGCTGTCGATCTTCCTGCGGCACGGCCTGCAGTTCGTCTTCGGCTATCCGGAACGGTTCTACGACGTCCCGCCACCCGACACGATCATGGTGCTCGGCGTCGGCGTGACGTCGTTCCGCCTGCTCGCGGTCGCGAGCGTGGCGGTCCTCTCCCTGCTGCTCTACCTGTTCATCCAGCGAACCGGCTACGGCCTCAAGATCCGGGCCCTGGCCAGCGACGAGAACCTGGCGCAGGTGAGCGGGATCCGGCCGCTCGCCGTCACGTCGCTGATCTGGTTCATCGCCGGGGTCGCCGGCGGGCTGGCGGGCGCGTTCTACGGCGTCGGGTCGTCGGTCTCGCCGCTGCTCGGCTGGCGCCAGTTCCTCCTCATCCTGATGGTGGCCCTTGTCGGAGGGAGCTGGGGGCTCGGCGGCGTCATCCTCGTCGGGGTGGGCACGAGCGTGGCGCTGGCCGCCATGGCGCTCCAGTTCGACCAGGTCCTCTATGCGCAGCTCGTGCTGATCGTTGCCTTCGTTCTCATCCTGAAGTGGCGCGGCACGCGGCTCACCGAGACGGCGAAGGTGTAGCGGCATGAACCTCGACTGGCTCGACGCCTTCCTGATCACGGGGCTGTTCCAGGTCGTGATGGTGATCGGCCTCGCGCTGCTGCTCCACCTCCAGCTGGGGCTCGCCAGGATCGCCAACTTCGGCGTCGTCGGGTTCTGGGGCATCGGGATGTACACCTTCGGCGTGCTGTACGTCCAGGTCGACTGGCCGGTCGGAGAGCCATGGCAGTTCCTCGTCGTGCGCCGCCGCCGCGACGGTCGTCGCCGGACTGGCCGGGCTCCTCGTCGGATGGCTGATCGCAGACCTGGACACCGACGGCGTGCTCGTGGGAACGCTCGGGTTCGCCACCGCGGTCCAGATCCTGGCGACCACCCAGGACGACCTCACCGGCGGTGCGCGGGGCATGGGAGGGCTCGACTTCCCCTACGACATCGGCCGCGTCAAGGAGAACGAGTTCCTGTGGCTGGTGATCACGGCCGTCGTCGTCGTGGCGATCTTCCTCTACGCCTGGCGGGTCCACCGCTCGCCCTACGGACGCCTCCTGATCGCCGTCGGCGGCAACGAGCCGCTGGCCCGCAGCCTGGGGAAGTCCACGTTCCGGACCAAGCTCGGGCTGTTCGCCGTCGGCTCGGCGGCGATGGGGCTGCTCGGTGCGATGTCCGGGGTCATGGCGCGCTTCCTCGATGTCGGCAACCTCGGGGTCGGCGTCACCCTCGCCGCGATGGTGGGGCTGGTGCTGGGCGGCACGGCGCGCGTCTGGGGAGCGGTCGTCGGCGTCGTCCTGACCGTGGCGCTCTTCGACATCGTGATTCAGTCCTATCTGCCCCTTCCAAAGGAGTGGTACACGCAGGCGATCCCCGTGCTGCGGGAGGCCGCGTTCGGCCTGACGCTGATGCTCGTCCTGCTGTTCCGGCCGTTGGGCCTGCTTGGCGACATGCGGCGCGACAAGCTGATGGGGAAGATCCATGGTCGCTGACGTCGTCGACGCCGTGGCCGTGACCCGGCCCCGGATCCGTGTCCAGGGGGCCGTCAAGAGCTTCTCCGGCCGCATCGTGGTGGACGTGGACGACCTCGTCCTTGGCGACCGGGCCATCGAGGGCCTCATCGGACCCAACGGCGCCGGCAAGACGACGCTGATGCGCATGATCATGCACTCGACCCCGCTCGACCGCGGCCGGATCTCCCTCCTCCCCCCCGGGGACGGCGAGGTGGTGCTCTCGAGCCTGCCCGCGCACCGCATGGCGGGCCACGGCGTGGTGAAGAGCAACCAGGTGATCATGGACTTCGACAAGCTCACCATCTGGGACTCGCTCCTGCTCGCCGTCGCCGAACAGCGGTACGAGCAGCCGCAGCGGGTCTTCAGCGAGCGGGCGGTCTTCGAGCGTCACGAGGACGAGATCCGCAGGCACCTCGACTACTTCGGGTTTGCCGACCCGACCGCCTTCGCGCTGTCGGCCGGCGAGAAGAAGATCCTCGACATCGTCCGCTGCCTGCTCCTCAAGCCGTCGTTCCTGCTGCTCGACGAGCCGACGGCCGGTCTGCCCGACGACCTGACCGCGAAGGTCATGGCGGTCGTCAGGGACCTGGCCGCTGCCGGCACCTCGGTGGTGATCGTGGAGCACGACCTGAACGTCATCTGGAGCCTCTGCGACGAGGTCCTCTTCATGGCCGAGGGCCGGGTCGTCCTGCGCGGCGACCCTCAGTCGATCCGCGCGAACAGGACTGTCGTCGAGAAGTACCTCGGAGAGGGCCATGTCTGAGACGGGCCGATCCGTCGCCCTCGAGGTCGAAGGTCTGCGCAGCGGCTACCACGGGGTCACCGTCCTCAAAGGGCTCGACTTCATCGTCGGCGACGAGATCTTCGCCGTGCTTGGAGCCAACGGCGCGGGAAAGACCACGCTGCTGGCGACCCTGGCGCGCCTCATCCCGCTGATGGCCGGGACGATCAGGTTCCAGGGCGAGGACGTCTCCACGTTGCCTCCGTACGAGACCGCCTTCCGGGGGATCGGGTACGTGCCCCAAGAGAGCGGCACCTTCCCCAACCTCACCGTCCTCGAGAACCTTCGCGTGGGCGGGATGATCGGCGACCGCTCGCGCGACGAGCGGATGGCGGAGGTCTTCGAGCTGTTCCCCGATCTGCGGGCACGGCAGGCCCAGGCGGCGGGGACCCTCAGCGGCGGCGAGTCACGCATGGTGGCCTGTGGTCGGGCCCTGATGCAGGACCCCAGGGTTCTGCTCCTCGACGAACCCACGGCCGGCCTCTCACCGCTGTACGTCGACATGTTCTTCGACAAGATCAAGGAGATCCACGAGGCCAGGGGCGTCGCCATCGTCCTCGCCGAGCAGAACGCCACCAAGGCGCTCCAGGTCGCCGATCGGGTGATGGTGCTGAGCCTCGGCGAGGCGTACGCCGTCATGGACGCCGCCGAGCTCACGACCCAGCAGCTCAAGGAGGGATACAGGATCTGACGACCCACGCTTCCGGGCCACGACAGAGCAGGAGGAGAACGAAATGAGGGTCGATCGAATCACGTGGGGCCGCACCGTCGTCATGTTCGCGGTGCTCGCCCTGCTCGTCGCCGCATGCAGCGGCGGCGCCACCACGACGCCCGGCACGTCGGCGGAAGCCACGCCCGTCGCGTCGACTCCCGGGAGGCCACCCCTGTGCCGTCGGCGGCCGCTGGGCCGGTGACGGTCTGCGAGCTCGCCTACTACACCGGCTCGTTCGCCGCGTACGGGAAGGCGCTCACCAACGATGTGCGCTTCCCGATCGAGGAGGTCATCAACCTCGACCCGCCGCTCGGCCGCACCTGGGAGCTGGTCTCCGAGGACATCGGGGATGACCATGAGGGCCAGGCGGCCAAGATCTGCCTCGAGCAGCGCAAGGCCGAGATCGTGGTGAGCATCGCTCACCAGTACCGGACCTACCGCGACTACATGATGGATTGGTGGCAGGAGAACGACTCGCCGCTCGGACCGTCGGTCCACGGCGGCGCCATCCCGGGCAACCTCGGCGGCAAGGCCGCCGAGCCGATCTTCCGGGCGCAGGGCCTCGACCAGGCCCTGGGCACGTACGGGAGCCTGTACGCGAGTTCGATCGACGCCAAGAAGATCGTGATCTTCGCCACCCAGGTCGAAGGTTTCCAGCTGGCGGCCGACGCCGCCGAGGAGGCTGCCAAGCTCCTGGGCCTCGAGGTGCTGGCCCGCCTCGACGTCCAGGTCAACCAGCCCTCCTACCGGGCCGAGGCCCAGAAGATCGCTGACCTGAAGCCCGATGCCGTCATCGTCCAGGCGGGATCGACGGAATCCGCGGCCCTCATCAAGGGGGCGGCCGAGGCCGGCCTGTCGCTCACCTGGATCGGTGAGACCGGGTGGGCCGAGGCGGAGTTCATGGACACGCTGGGCACCGCGCCGATCGCCTCGCAGAAGGCGATCGGCTTCTCGACGTTCGCGCCCAACAAGACAACCGCGGCGTGGGCCTTCTTCCAGCCCCTGTGGGACGCCCAGACCGACAAGGCCTATGACGCGACAGGCCAGTATGCGTTCTCGACCTACGACCTCATGGTCCAGACGGCCCTCGCCGTCGAGGCCGCGGGTTCGTACAAGGCGAGCGCCTGGGCGCCGGCCATGTTCAAGGTCGGCGACCCGCCGGGAGAGGTGTGCTACACGTACGCTGACTGCCTGAAGCTGATCCGGGACGGCAAGGACATCGACTACGAGGGCGTCACCGGCCCCGGCACGTACACCGATGGCGGCGTCAACGCGGTCACCCCGGCGTACGTTCCGTTCACGGCGGACGGGAAGACCGGCGAGCCTGTGCTCCTCGATGCCCAGAAGGGGCTGGAGCTTCTCCAGGAGGTCATCACCTTGGCGAAGTGCGACCCGGAGAACCCGCCCAACAAGTGCACCTGGTAACGGGCTAGAGCCCGTCTGACCGGTCAACGGGGGTCCTTCCGCCATCCGGCGGAAGGCCCCCTTCTCCATTGGGCGGCGCGGTCTCACGGCGAGGTGGACAGGCCGTCTCCGCAAACGATCAACCCTCCGATCAGCGGCGCCCGTCAGGCGGGCCCGCAGGAGACGCCGTGACAGGGCAGCGGGAACTGATCTCGCGCAGCGTCCTGGCCGACCAGGTGAAGGACCGCCTGCTGCAGGACATCGTCGCCGGCCGCTACCCGCCGGACGCGCGGATCGTCGAGACGAAGCTCGCCCGCGAGCTCGGGACGAGCCAGGCGCCGGTCCGCGAGGCGCTCCGGGGCCTCGAGGCGCTCGGCCTCGTCGAGATCCTCCCGTTCCGCGGCGCGCGGGTCCGGCGGCCCTCGATCAGCGAGCTGCTCGAGGCCTACGCCGTCCGCTTCGAGCTCGAGGCGCTCGGCGCCCGCCTCGGCGTCCCGCGCATGACCGACGCCGACCTCGCCGAGCTCGAGCGGCTGGGCGAGGCGATGCAGCGGGCCGCCGTGGCCGGCGACCGCCACCAGGTCGCCGTCGCCGACGCCGCGTTCCACGCCCGGCTCCTTCACCTCGCCGGCAACGCCACGCTCGAGCGCGTCTGGCGCTCGCTCGAGCCGTTCTCTCGCACGTACATCACGCTCGTGACACCGGGCGCCGACGCCCACTGGACAGCCGACCTCCATCCCCGCATCCTCGTCGCCCTCCGGACGCGCGACCCAGAGCGGGTCGTCGCCTCGCTGCGCCACCACTTCGACGAGGCGGGTGCGCACCTCGCGGATCATTGGGCCCTTCCCGCCGTGGGGGCCGGGCACCCGGCCGCGGAGCCCGCTGCCGCAGCGGGCAGATGAGCACGCCGGGCGAGCCCGACGCCGTCAGCCTGGCGCGAGCCTACTACCTCGACGAGGGGCACCTCTTCGGCTGCGCCGAAACCGCCTTCATCGTCCTCAAGGGCGCCTACGGGCTCGACGATCCGATGGACTCGTCGCCGGCGGTGGCCCTCAACGGCGGGATCGGCTGGAGTGGGGGACCGTGCGGCGCCCTGACCGGGGCCGCGCTCGCGGTCGGGATGCTCGCCGAGCGCCGGATCGACGACCACGCCCGCGCCAAGCTCGTCGCGCGCGAGGTGATCGCCGCGCTGCTCGACCAGTTCCGCGAGGCATTTGGCGCGATCGATTGCCGCGCCCTGACCGGCCTCGACCTGCGGGCGCCCGGCGGGCACGAGGCGTTCATCGCCGGCGGCACGTGGCGCGAGGCCTGCATGGGGCAGATCGAGTTCGTCGTGCGGCGGCTGGCGCCCCTGGCGGATCCCGCCGCCTGGGACCGGATGGTTCGGGCGATCGAGGCGTCGTCGGAGGGCTGACGGACGCGCGTCAGGCGCGGGCGGGGCTTGTCCGGTCGTCCACGAGCCCGGCGCGGATCAGCGCGGTCTCCAGGCCGGTCGCGACGCCGTGGGGATCGGAGAACGCCCAGACGACCCGGTCGTCGGGCACCCGGGGGATCAGCCCGATCATCGTCCCGAGTATGGCAGCGCGCCGGCGTCGGGTGCGTCGCCGCCCCCGGCGACCCGGCTCGCGTCGTCCGGGGGGCAGGGAGCGCCTTCCGTCGCGCTAGACTTACGCGCAGCAGGTCCAGAGGAGCCCCGATGTCCGACGCCAGCGCCATCTCCCGGAGCGTCCTTGCGGAACAGGTCAAGGACCGGCTCCTCCAGGACATCCTCTCGGGTCGCTACCCTCCGCACTCGCGGATCGTCGAGACGCGGGTCGCGCGCGAGCTCGGCGACGAGCCAGGCGCCGGTGCGCGAGGCCCTCCGCGGCCTCGAGGCGCTCGGCGTCGTGGAGATCCTCCCGTTCCGGGGCGCCCGGGTCCGGCGGCCGACCGCCCACGAGCTCCTGGAGGCGTACGCCGTCCGGGCGGAGCTGGAGGCCCTCGGAGCCCGGCTCGGCGTCCCGGGGATGACGGACGACGACCTCGCCGAGCTCGAGGATCTCCACGAGGCCATGCAGGCGGCCGCCGAGACCGGCGATCGCCACGCGGTCGCGGTCGCGGACGCGTCCTTCCACGCCCGCCTGCTCCAGCTCGCCGCACAACATCACGCTGGAGCGGGTCTGGCGCTCGCTGGAGCCGTTCTCGCGCACCTACATCACGCTCGTCGCCCCGGGCGCCGACGCCCACTGGACGGCCGACCTCCACCCGCGGATCATCGCGGCGCTGCGCACGCGGGACCCGGAGGCCGTCGTCGTCGCCCTGCGCCGCCACTTCGACGAGGCAAGCGCGCACCTGGCCGACGGCTGGCAGGACGGCACCGAGGCGCCCGTCCCCGCCCGCAGGTCCGGGTCCAGGGCCCACTGACCTGCGGGCCGGACCGCTCCGCGGTCAGGCTGGGACGCAGGATCGCCCGGACCTGCTCCGCCACGCGCGCGGCGGAGAGCCCGTAGATGTCGAGGAGCGCGTCGTTGGGGCCGGACTCGGGGTAGACGTCCCGGAGGCCGATCCGGTTGACGACGGTCGGTCGGTGCTCGGAGAGCGTCTCGGCGACGGCCCCGCCGAGCCCGCCGATGACCGTGTGCTCCTCGACCGTGATCACCCGTCCGGTGCGGTCGGCGGCGGCCACGATCGCCTCGACGTCGAGCGGCTTGAGCGTCGGGACGTGGACCACGTGGGCATCGATGCCCTCGGTCGCGAGGAGCTCCGCGGCGTCCACGACCCGCGGCGTCTGCGACCCGGTGCTGAACAGCGTGACGCCGCCCCCCTCCCGGACCACGACGGCACGGCCGAAGGCGAAGCGGTAGCCGTCGTCGAACAGGCGCTGGGTGGCGTCGCGGACGAGCCGGACGTAGCAGGGACCCTGGTAGGTGGCCGCCCAGCGGAGCGCCTGGTCCGCCTCGACGTCGTCGGCCGGAGCCACCACGACCATCCCGGGCATCGCCCGCATGATCGTCAGGTCGTCGACGATGATGTGGCTCATCCCGGTCTGGCCCGTGAAGAGCCCGGCGTAGCTCGGGGTGATCTTCACGTTGGCGCCCGTCTGGGCGATGAGGACCCGGATCTGGTCCAGGGGACGCACGACGGCGAACGAGACGAACGTGCTGATGAACGGGATCAGGCCCATCGTGGCCAGGCCGGCGGCGACGCCGAGCATGTTCTGCTCGGCGATCCCCATCTGGAGATAGCGGTCGGGATGCGCCTTCTCGAAGATGTCGGCGCGCGTCGAGCTCCCGACGTCGCCGTCGAGCATCACGACCCGCGGATCGTCGTCGGCGATCGCCGCCACCGTCTCCCCGAAGATCTCGCGCATGGGCCGGCCCATCGGCAGCGTCATCGGGCCCCTCCTTCCACGGCGGGGATCGGCTCGCCGAGGTCGGCCATGGCCTGGGCGAACTCGTCGGGCTTGATCGGCCGGGTGTGCCAGTAGTAGTGGCCCTCCATGAACGAGACGCCCTTGCCCTTGATCGTGTTGGCGATGATGGCGACCGGCCTGCCGTCGCCGTGGGCCGCGAGGTCGAGCACGCGCAGGATGTCGGCCATGTCGTGGCCGTCCATCTCCAGGACGCGCCACCCGAAGGCCTTCCACTTCGCGACCAGCTCGCCGGGCACCTGGGGCGGGATCCGCCCGTCCGGCCCGTCGCCGGGCCAGCCGTACTGCTGCAGCCGGTTGTGGTCGACGATCACGATCAGGTTGTCGAGGGAGTACCGGGGCGCGGCCATCGCCGCCTCCCACACCTCGCCCTCCTGGCACTCGCCGTCGCCGAGCATCACGTAGGCGCGAACGTCGCGCCCGGTGAGGCGGGCGCCCAGCGCCATCCCCATTCCGGCGGAGATGCCCATCCCGAGCGAGCCGGACGACATGTCGAGGCCCGGCAGGCGGGTCATGTCCGGGTGGCCCTGGAGGCGCGAGTGGGCCGCGTCGAAGGTCGCCAGCTCGTCCACCGGGAAGTAGCCCCGGAGGGCCATGGCTGCGTACAGGCCGATCGACGAATGGCCCTTCGACAGGATGAAGCGGTCGCGGTCGGGCCAGGCGGGATCGTCGGGGCGGATCCGCATGACGTGGAAGTAGAGCGCCGCCAGCATGTCCGCCGCCGACAGGGGACCGCCGAGGTGGCCCGCCCGGGCGTGGTTGACGGCCTTGATGACCTCGACGCGGATTCGCCGGGCGACCTCGGTCAGGCGGGCGATCTCGCCGGCGTCGGCGACCGGAGTGCGCGCTGCGAGCTCGCTCATGACCCGGCCTTCTTCTCGTACGAGCCCGGCACGACGGGCGGGGAGAAGAAGCAGACGAGCTGGAGCGGCTCGGGTCCGTCGGACTCGGTGGCGTGGAAGGTGCCGACCGGGACCCAGACGGTCACGCCCGCCTCGATCTCGGCGGTCGCCTCGGGCGTCACGATCCGGCCGCGCCCGGCCGCACAGTAGATCGTCTCCTCCTGGGAATCGTGGACGTGGCCGGCCGGCTTCGAGCCGGCAGGGAAGATCGAGACGCCCATCGAGACCCGCTCCGTCGGGACGTTCTGGGGCCCGACGTAGGTGTACCAGCTGCGTCCCGGCAGCGGGAAGAGCTCCGCCTCTTCTCGCGCCACCCGCTTGATCATCCGACCACCTCACTGGCTCACGGCCGCTGGGCGCGCCGGGCCGAAGCTCGGCGACAGAACAATCGATTATCGATAGTAGTCCCGGCCGACCCCCGCGTCAACCTCGATCCGGAGCGACGGCACGGGCGGTGGCGACCCCGGCCTGCCGGCCGGCGGGCGAGAGTGGGATGACGGCGACGTGATCGGCGCCGGCGCGGTGCATCGCGGCGACCCGCTCGCGGAGGTCGTCGGCGCCGCCCGTCGCCACGAGCGCGTCCACGAGGGGATCGGCGAGCCCGGGGCGTCGTGCGCCGCGGCGGCGCTGCCGCGCCCGGACCCGGGCGAGACTCAGCTGTTGCCGGGGAAGACCAGGGACAGGGCGCCGCGGCGGCCGGGCTCCGGCCAGCGCTCGGTGACCATCTTCTGCTGGGTGAAGAAGCGGATGCCGTCCTCGCCGCGCATGGCCAGGTCGCCGATGGCCGACTCCTTGGCCCCGCCGAAGGAGAGGTAGCCGGCCGGCACCGGGATCGGGACGTTGACCCCGATCATCGGCACGTCGACCTCCAGCTTGAAGCGCCGGGCGGCGCCGCCGTCGGTCGTGAAGATCGCCGTGCCGTTGGCGTACTTGTGGGCGTTGATGAGGCCCAGGGCCTCGTCGTAGGTCGCGGCGTGGACGATGCCCAGGACCGGCCCGAAGATCTCCTCCTGGTAGATCTCCATGTCCGGGGTCACGTGGTCGAAGAGGGTGACGCCGAGGAAGAAGCCGTCGGGGTTGGTCGGGGTGGACGAAGGGCCGGCCGTCGACGACGAGCTCGGCGCCCTCGGCCTCGCCCTTGTCGATCCACTGCATGACCGAGGCGCGGTGCTCGGCGGTGTAGATCGGGCCCATGTCGATGCCCGGCTCCATGCCCGGGCCGACCTTCAGCTTCGCGATCCGCTCGAGCATGAGCGGCCGCAGGCGCTCCGCCGTGTCGCCGACCGCGATGAGCAGGGTCTGGGCCATGCAGCGCTCGCCGGCGGAGCCGTAGCCCGAGGCGACCGCGGCGTCGGCGGTCAGCTCCATGTCGGCGTCGGGCAGGACGACCATGGCGTTCTTGGCGCGCGTGTAGGCGCCGACCCGCTTGCCGCGCTTGGTGCCCTCCTCGTAGACGTAGCGCCCGACCGCGGTGGAGCCCACGAACTGGATGGCCTTGATGTCGGGGTGCTCGACGATGGCCTTCACGGCCTCGCGGCCGCCGTAGACGACGTTGAACATGCCGTCGGGCCCGCCGGCCTCCTGTCCACAGCTCGGCCTGCAGCTGGGTCGCGCCCGGCGTGTGGGAGGACGGCTTGAGGACCACCGTGTTGCCGCAGGCGAGGGCGATCGGGACGATCCACATGGGGACCATCACCGGGAAGTTGAAGGGCGTGATCGCGGCGGTCACCCCGAGCGGCGCCGCGCAGGGTGAAGGCGTCGACGTCGGTGGCCACGTTGGGGGTCATCATCCCCGCCAGGTGGACCGGCAGGCCGCCGGCGAACTCGACGGTCTCGAGGCCGCGCATGACCTCGGCGAGGGCGTCGGGGTAGGTCTTGCCGTGGTCGCGCGTGATGAGGGCGGCGAGCTCCTCGCGGTGCCGCGTAGAGCTGCTCGCGCCAGGCGAAGAAGACCTCGCTGCGGGCGATGAGCGGCATGTCGCGCCAGGCCGGGAAGGCGGCCGCCGCGGCGGCCACGGCGCGGTCCACCTCGGGCGCCCCGCCGCGCGGGACGCGGGCGATGACCTGCCCCGGTGGCCGGGTTGTACACCGGCCCGGTCTGCTCGGGCAGGACCTCGACGGGTGCCCCGTCGATCCAGTGGGACAGGATGGGCAGCGTGGCGGGCGGGGCGGCTTCGGTGGTCATCGGGGTGGACTCCTTCGGGGCTGCTGGTGACGGGAGCTCAGGCCGGGCGGACGTCGGGATCGGGGAGGACGAGGTCGCGGATCGCGGCCTGCAGGTCGTGGTACGACTTGACGAAGGTCCGCAGGGTGCGGGCGCTGGCGCCGTAGGCCTCGAACTCGTCCGGCGTCATGCCGTCCGGCTCGTAGGCGCGCCGGAAGTCGGGGATGCGCTCGTAGAGGTCGGCGACCAGGGCGGGATCGACCGGCACGTCCATGCGCGGCACCGGGACGATGCCGCTCCTGTTGAAGCGGACCTGCCACGGGTAGGGCAGGGTCATGCTCACGTCGCCGCCGACGAGCTCGGTCCAGTGGAGCCGGTGGCGATACGCCGCGGCGAGCATGCGCGACCGGTAGCCGCGCTCGCGGAAGATGGCGTAGGCGCGCTTGAAGGCGGCGATGCCGGCCCAGTTCGGCGCGTCCGGGTGGACCGCGATGTCGTCGCGCTCGACGAGGACCTTCATCCAGTCGTCGAGCCGGCCGATCATGATCGTCACGATCGGCGTCATCGACGCGACGTCCTGCCCGGCGGCGGCCCGTCGCTCCAGGCCGCGCTCCACGGCCTCGGCGGCGGCGAGCGCCTGCGGCACCGTGAAGCTGACCGTGGCGTTGATGTTCACGCCGCGGCAGGTCGCCTCCTCGATGGCGGCGATCCCCGCGGCGGTGGCCGGGAACTTGACCTGGATGTTGGGGGCGAGGCCGGCGAAGCGAACCGCCTGCTCGACCATCCGGGCCGGGTCGCGATGATTCGCCGGGTTCGTCTGCACCGAGAGCCGTCCGTGGCGGCCGCCCGGCCCGCTCGAAGACGGGCAGGAGGACGCCGCGCACCCGAGACGGCCATCTCCTCGATGATCGTCCAGGTCAGCTCCACCTCGGACCAGGTCGGGTTGGCGGCCGCGAGCTCGTGGACGCGCGGCGCCCAGTGCGCCTTCTCCTTCTTCATCACGTCGAGCACGATGCTCGGGTTGGACGTGGCGCCCGTCGCGCCTCGCTCCACCGCGTACGCCAGCTCGTCGACGGCGCAGGAGTCGTTCCAGTACTGGGTGGGCGTCTCCTGCGTCATCCGCAGGAGCGGGCTGTCGAGCGCGGTCGACGTCATGCAGGCTCTCCTGGCGCGGGCTTGTTCGGGGACATATAATCGATGATCGATGGAGAATCCGCAAGTCCCAACCTGCGCCGCCGGGCAGTCCCCGGGCCGGTGCGCACTTGACGGGGTCTGGCGTGGTGCTATCCTCAACAATCGATTATCGACGATCGCCGGTCGCCAGGACGCCCAGGCAACCTGGTTCAGCCCCCAGGCGCACACGGAGTGGAGCGGGCACGTGATCGACCCCCCGCGGCGGCCCGGACCTCGCGTGGTGGACGGCGCATCGAGTGCAGCCGCAGTGCTGCCGGGGCGGCTCGGGCGGGAGCCGGTGATCCGGATCGGACCCGGGGCGGGCGACCCCGGCGCAGCGAGCAGGGATGGCGTAGCGACGGAGGTGGCGAGCACGGAGAGCACACGGCGCTTCACGCGGGCCGCCCGCCCGACGCGAGCCCCCGGCCGGCCATGTCGCCCGGGACGGCGACACAGCGAGTAGTTGGAGACGAACGCAGTGGCACTCAAGGAAGAAGTCCTCGGCCAGTTCCTCGGGGACGAGAAGTTCGCGATCGAGTGGACCTCCGAGACCGAGAAGCTGCTCTTCTGGGTCTACGACGACCTGCACTGCCCCAAGCCGCTCAGCCCGATGTACGAGGACATCGGCGGCTGGTGGCTCTCCTGCGATCACATGTTCCGGCGCTTCGGCACGCCGTTCGCGACCGACTGGATCTACAAGAAGATCAACGGCTACCTGTACACGGCGGCGATCCCGGCCGAGGCCGGCCTCGTCGTCGACACGCAGGAGTACAACTACCGCACGACCCCGATCGTGCCCGAGGACCCCGAGTACGCGGGCAAGATCGGGGCCTACCTCGGGGCGGTGCTGCCGGTCTACGGCAACAAGTTCGTCGAGTGGTGGCGCACGCGGTTCGTGCCCGAGATGCAGCGCAACTTCGACTACATCGAGGGGATGCTCGACGGCAAGGACCAGCTGAGCCTGGCCGAGGTGGCCGTCCTCCTCGAGGACGCCATCGACATGCACGACCGCCACTGGAAGATCCACTGGATGCTGAACTTCGCGCAGCTCAGCGCGACGCTCAACCTCCGGGCGGTCATGGAGAAGACCCACGGCAAGATCGACGAGGTCCTGCTCGGGCGGCTCCAGAACTCGGCCAACGACCGGAACTGGGACAAGATCCGCGCCCTCTGGGAGATGAAGGAGGAGGTCAAGGGCGACGCGGAGCTGGCCAGGGCCTTCGCGGGCCTGACCGCGGCCGACATCATCCCGGTGCTGCAGGCCAGCGAGCGCGGCCGCCGCTTCCTCGACGAGCGGGTCGTGCCCTACCAGAAGGAGTTCGGCTGGCACGCGGTCTGGAGCCACGAGTTCATCTACACGAGCTTCCGGGAGGACATGACCCCGGTCATCCAGCTCGTTCGCGACCAGTACTCGTCCGACTACGACTACCCGTCGAAGATCGCGGCCCTGAAGGCCGACATCGACGCGGCGGCGAAGCAGATCCTCGAGGGGCTCGAGGGCGAGGCGCTCGAGGAGATGCGCGCCGCCAACGAGATCAACCTCAAGATGGCGCCGCTCACCCCGGACCACCACTTCTACATCGACCAGGGCGCCAACGCCCATGTCCGCCTCGTGCTCATCGCCCTCGGCGAGAAGCTCGTGGCGATGGGCGTCCTCGACGCGCCGGACGACGTGATCTTCTTCCGCTACAACGACCTGCGGGCCTTCATCGGCAACCCGACCGGCATCGACGGGCGGGCCATCGTGGCGGCCGCGAGGGCCAAGCGCGCGGCGGCCGACGCCGTCCAGCCGCGTGACTGGGTCGGCACCGTCACGGCGACGCAGCTCGCCTTCCCGTACCTCAACCTGTGGGGCTTTCCCGGACAAGTTCCACCGCTCCTCCGAGATCGAGATCGGCAAGGTCAAGGGCATCGCCGGCTCGCCGGGCGTGGTGGAGGGCGTGGCGCGCGTCGTCATGTCCGAGGCCCAGTTCGACAGCCTGCAGGTGGGCGAGATCCTCGTCTGCCAGATGACCAACCCGGCCTGGCAGGTCCTCTACGGCAAGATCATCGCGGTCGTGACCGACGCCGGCGGGACCGTGTCCCACCCGGCCGTCCTCGCCCGCGAGTACGGCATCCCCGCGGTCGTCGGCACCTCCGGCGCAACCGCGCGCATCAAGACCGGCGACCGGCTCCGGGTGGACGGCAACACCGGCGTCGTCGAGATCCTCGACTCCGTCGCCGCCGTCGGGATGAAGGACTGACGCCCACGCCATGACGCGCGACGCCACGATCTCGCGCAGCGTCCTGAGCGATCAGGTCAAGGATCGCCTGCTGCAGGCGATCCTTGACGGTCGCTATCCGCCGGGCGCCCGGATCGTCGAGACCCGGGTCGCCCGGGAGCTCGGCACGAGCCAGGCTCCCGTGCGGGAGGCGCTGCGCGACCTCGAGGCGCTGGGTGTCGTGGAGACCGCCGCCTTCCGGGGAGCTCGCGTCCGTCGCCCGTCGGCGGCTGAGCTCCTCGAGGCGTTCGCCATCCGGGCGGAGCTCGAGTCGCTGGCGGCTCGACTGGCGATCCCCCGACTGACCGACGAGGACGTCGACGAGCTCGCCGAGTACGTCGCCGCGATGCAGCGAGCCGCCGAGACCGGCGACACGTACGCCGAGGCGACCGCTGACGCGGCCTTCCACGGCCGCGTCGTCGAGCTCGCCGGGAATGCCACGCTGGACCGGGTCTGGCACACGCTGGAGCCGTTCTCGCGGACCTACATCACGATCGTGGCCCCCGGCGCCGACCGGCGCCGGATCGCCGACGAGCACCTGCCGGTGCTCGACGCCCTGCGCCGGCGCGACCCGGTCCTGGCAGTCGAGATCCTCCACACGCACTTCACCAACGCGGCGGCGATGCTCGGCAGCCACTGGGAGGACCCGGGGACGGAACCGGTTGCCGCCCAGCTCGTCGCCGAGCCGGAGGCCTCCCGTGACGCGCCGCTGCGCGCCCGGGGCCGGCCGGCCGTGCCGGGCCAGCCGCTGGCCGAGCGGACCGCCTGACCTGCCCCAACCCGCGAAAGGACGAGATGAACGACCAGCTGCGACTGTCGGAGGAGATGTCGGCCGGGACGGCCCGCCTGCGGGTGGACGTCTTCGGGAGCGAGCCGCGCGAGCACGTCCTCGACGACCTGGACTTCCTCAACTACCGGCTCGCCGACGTCCGAATCTCCCCCGAGGTGACGCTGGCCGAGCCCGACATCGTCTGGCACCAGGACGGCGAGAAGGCCGTCACCTACGACGGACGCGTGGTGACGTTCACCGGACCGTGGCCGGCGGGTCCCATCCAGAAGGTGGTCGTCGCGGTCCTCGCCCTCCGGATGGAGGAGACCGGCCTCCACCCGTCCCACAGCGCCGCCGTCCACTACCGCGGCAGGACCATCCTCTTCCTCGGCGGCGAATCGAACCACGGCAAGTCGATGGGCCTCATCGAGGCCGGCCGGCGCGGCGCGCTCCAGGTCGCCTCCGAGACGACGGTCATCGACGAGGACGGCCGGGCCGTCATGGGCTCGGTCGACACCTTCCTCCGCAAGCGGACCGAGGGGACGGAGCGCTCGGACAAGGCCGCGCCCAACAAGGGCGTCGAGAAGTTCTGGGGCGACATGCCGACGTGGGACATGTACGAGGGCGTGCCCGTCATCGACCTCGTCATCGTGCCGGCGATCGACGGCAACTTCGACCCGGCCACGAACGAGCTGATCCCGTTCGAGCGCCAGTTCCAGTTCCTGCATTCGCTGCAGAACTACTTCCTGACCAACGAGCTGCTGGCGCCCGGGCACGTGATGCCGCTCGTGGACAACGATCGGCTCCGGGAGCGGCGCGCCAGCTTCGTGGCACGCTTCTGCGAGCGTCCCTTCTACTTCATCCGGGCGGCCACCCCCCAGGTCCTCCTGGACGAGGTCGACGGGATCCTGTAGCGCAGGGGGGCGCCGTCACGATGCACACCTTCGCCTACGCCCGGCCGACGACGCTGGCCGAGGCCGTGGCGCTCCTGGAAGAGCACGGCCCGGCGGCCCGCGTCCTTGCCGGCGGCACGGACATGATCATCCGCCTCCGCGACGGCACGCTCCGGCCGGCGCTGGTGATCGACCTGAAGCAGATCGCCGAGCTCCGGCCGACGATCCGGGCGCAGGGCGGCCGGCTGGTGATCGGCGCGACGACGGTGATGACCGACATCGCCGCCGACGAGCAGGTGCGCCGTGACTTCGAGGCGCTCGCCGAGGCCGCCGCGGTGGTCGGATCGGTGCAGATCCGGAACCGGGCGACGCTCGGCGGCAACGTCTGCAACGCGTCGCCTGCGGCGGACACCGCCCCCGCGCTGCTGGTCTACGGGGCGGACGTCGTGGCGGCCGGGCCCGGCGGGACGCGGCGGATCCCCCTCGACGCGTTCTTCGTGCGCTCCGGCGTGACCACCCTCGCCCCGGGTGAGCTGGTCACCGCGATCGAGCTGCCGCTCCCCACCCGGCGCCAGGGCGCGGTGCACGTCCGCCGGACCCGGCGCCGCGGGCACGACCTCGCGTCCGTCACGATGGCCGTTGCCGTCGACGATGCCGGCGTGACCCGGCTGGCGTACGGCAGCGTCGGCCCGCGGCCGGTCCTCCGGATCGACGAGAGCGGCGTGCTCGCCGACCCGGCCGCACCCGACGACGCCAGGGCGGCGATCCTCGAGGAGATCTTCGCGGGGGCCAGCCCGTCACCGCGCTCGATGCGCGCGAGCCCCGAGTACCGCCTCGCCATGCTGCGCGTCCTGGGCGAACGGGCCGTGCGGGCGGCGATCGAGCGGCTGGCGCAGGGGGAGCGACGACCATGACCACCACGGTTGCCATCCGGATGACGGTGAATGGGCGCCTCCGCACGCTGGATGTCGCCCCGCACCACACGCTGCTCGAGGTCCTGCGGGACGACCTGCGGCTGACCGGCACCAAGGAGTGCTGCCTCGTCGGCGAGTGCGGCGCCTGCACGGTGAGCCTGGACGGCCGGATCGTCGACTCGTGCCTCGTCCTCGCCGTGGAGGCCGACGGAGCATCGGTCGAGACCGTCGAGGGCCTCGCGGACGGCGGACAGCTGAGCCCGCTCCAGCAGGCGTTCCTCGACAAGGGGGCCGCGCAGTGCGGCTTCTGCATCCCGGGCCAGCTGATGGCGGCGCGTGCTCTCCTTCGGGACGTGCCGGCTCCGACGCGAGCCGCCGTGGAGGAGGCGATCGCCGGGAACCTCTGCCGGTGCGGCGGGTACGAGCAGATCATCGACGCGATCCTCAGCGTCGCGGAGGGGAGCGAGCGATGAGCGCATCGATGATCGGCGCCTCCCCCAACCGCGTCGGGGGCATCGGCCGGGTCACCGGCCTCAACGAGTACGTGGCGGACATTCGCCTGCCGGACGTCCTCCACGCGAGGCTCGTCACGCTCGACTGCGCCCGGGCGCGGATCATCGCGATCGACGCGAGCGAGGCGCGCAGCCTGCCGGGCGTCCACCTCGTGATGACGGCGGACGACCTGCCCCAGCCCGTGCCGCGCTTCGGGCCGCAGTTCGACGATCGGCCGGTCCTCGCCGTCGACGAGACGAAGTACCACGGCGAGCCGGTGGCCCTCGTCGTCGCCGACACCCGCGACATCGCGGAGCAGGCCGCGCGGCTCGTCCGCGTCGAGTACGAGGAGCTGCCGGCGGTCTTCACGCTCGCCGGGGCGCTCGACCCGGACGCGCCGCTCGTCCAGGACCCGGCGCTGCGCCCGAACGACCGGCTCGCCGTGACGAACGTCCTCCGCGAGCACCCGATCGGGTGGGGGGACGTCGACGCCGCGGCGGCCGATGTCGTCGTCGAGCACCGCTACACCTTCCCGATGGTGACCCACTTCGCCATCGAGCCGCACGCGTTCATGGCGGCGCCGGACGGCGACGGGATCGCGGTCTGGAGCTCCATCCAGCACCCGAACTGGCTCCAGAAGGTCCTGTCCGCGGTCCTCGGCATGCCGCTCTCGAAGGTGCGCGTCTACGCCCCGGACCCCGGCGGCGGGTTCGGCGGCAAGCAGCACACCAAGCTCGAGCCGCTCGTGGCCTTCGCGGCGCTCCGGGTCGGGCGCCCGGTGCGCCTGATCCTGACCCTGGAGGAGACGTTCCAGGCGGTCCGCCGCGCCTCGTGCGAGGTCACGGTCCGGACCGGCGTCAACCGCGACGGATCGCTCGTCTTCCAGGACATCGAGGCCGACTACCTCATCGGGGCCTACGCGGACATCGCCGACCGCGTCGTGGGCAAGGGCAGCTACCCGGCCGCCGGACCGTACAACGTCCCGCACGTCCGGATCCTTGCCCGGAGCGTCCTCTCGCACACCGTGCCGTCCACCGCCTTCCGCGGCTTCGGCAACCCGCAGGTCAACTGGGCGGTCGAGTCCAACCTCGACGAGGGCGCCCTGGCCCTCGGGATGGACCGCCTCGAGATCCGCCTTCGCAACCTGGCCCGGGAGGGCGACGCGTTCATCCCGTTCGACACGCCGGCCGACGGCGACTGGGCGCAGTCAGTGCGGCGGGCGGCCGAGCTCATCGGCTGGGGTACGCCGCTGCCGGCCGGCCGCGGCCGGGGCATCGCGGTCGGCATCAAGTCCGGGCCGACGACCGGCCTCTCGTACTCCACCGTCCGCCTCCTCGGCGACGGCAGCGTGATCGTCTTCGCGGGCACCTCCGACATGGGCCAGGGTGCGCGCACCGTCTTCGCCCAGATCGCCGCCCAGGAGCTCGGCGCCCCGCTCGACTGGGTCACGGTCGTGATGGGCGACACGGCGATCGTGCCCTACGACCAGCAGACGTCCGCCAGCCGCTCGACGGTCCTGATGGGCAACTCGGTCCTCCAGGCCTGCCGCTCGATCCAGGCCCAGCTGCGCGCGATGGCGGCCCGCCTCCACGGGGTCGACGAATCGCTGGTGACGGTGGACCGGGGCGTGGTGCGCCTGCCCGACCGCGAGCTGACGGTCCCGGAGGTCCTGAAGCCCGGCCTCGGGCGCCTGGGCGGCGAGCTGACCGGCCTCGGCGAGGTCCGCAAGGACGCCGACCCGGCCCATCCGCTCTCCGGCGCCCCGGCCTTCTTCGAGTTCAACTGCACGGCCGTCGAGGTCGAGGTCGACCGCGAGACCGGCGACGTCACGATCGTCCGGCACGTCACGGTGTCCGACGTCGGCAAGGCCCTCAACCCGCTCCAGGTCCGGATGCAGGACGAGGGCGCGGCGATCATGGGCCTCGGCCACACGCTGATGGAGCACTACATCTTCGACACCGCCGGCCGGATCCGGAACCTCGGCGCGATCGACTACCGGATCCCGACCAGCATGGACCTGCCGCTCGAGCTGCACAGCGAGACCATCGAGAACGAGGACGGTCCGGGCCCGTACGGGTCCAAGGGAATGAGCGAGGGCGCGCTGCTGTGCGTCGCCTCCGCGGTCGGGGCCGCGGTCCGGGAGGCCACCGGCGTCCCCATCCGCGACCTGCCGCTCACGCCGGAACGCGTCTGGCGCGCGCTGCAGGAGGGGCCGGCCCGATGAACCCAGGGGAGGCTCCGCGATGACCATCGGCACCGAGATCGGCCCGATCGGCGGGCTGCCGCCCGAGCAGGTCGTCAGGGCGGCGGGCCTGGTCCGCGAAGGTCGGATGATCTCGCTGGCCGCGGTCCGCTTCCCGGGCATGCCGCTCTTCCCGGGTCACCCGCCGTTCCAGGTCCTCAACTACCGCACGCCGCGCGGCATCCGGGTCACGGGCGCCACGCCGTGGGGCCCGGTCAACGACGCCGGCCTCGGCTACATGGCCGAGTACGTCATGGCGACCTCGCACTCGGGCGCCCACATGGACGCGCTGGCCCACATGACCGTCGACGACGACATGCACTGGTACGGCGGCGGCAACGCCGACGAGCACCTGACCGACTTCGGCCCGGTGCACGGCGACGCCTCGCAGATGCCGCCGTTCTTCACCCGCGGCGTCCTCATCGACGCGCCCGCGGTTCCGCGGCGTCGACTGCCTGCCCAAGGGCTCGCCGATCGACGCCGCCGAGATGGACGCCATCTGCGCGGCGCAGGGCGTGACGGTCCAGCCGTGGGACGTCGTCGTCATCCGGACCGGCTACATGGGCCTCTGGCCCGACGCGGAGCGGATGGCCGCCCACAAGACGCCCGGCCCCGACATCTCCACGGCACGCTGGCTGCTGGAGCGCGGCGTGGTGGCGACCGGGACCGACACCGAGACGTACGAGGTGCAGCCTGCCCCGGACCCGGGGCCGACGGGCAACCCGCAGCCCGTCCACACGGCGCTGCTCATCGAGAACGGCGTCTACATCATGGAGAGCCTGGACCTCGAGGAGCTGGCCCGCCAGCGGATCTACGAGTTCCTGTTCGTCGCCCTGCCCGTGAAGATCCGCGGCGCGACGGGGTCGATGGTCGATCCCGTCGCCGTCGTCTGAAGGAGGCGCCACCGTGTCCCCGACCATGCAGGCGCTCGTCGTCCTCGAGCCGAGCCGGCTCGAGATCCAGGAGGTCCCCGTCCCGGCTCCCGGCCCGAACGAGGTGCTGGCACGGGTCCGGGCCGTCTCGATCTGCGGCACCGACGCGCACCTGATCCGCGGCGACTACCCGGGCTTCTGGCCGCCCGCCTTCCCGTTCATCCCGGGCCACGAGTGGGCCGGCGAGATCGCCGCCCTGGGCCCGGGTGCCGAGCGCTTCGGCTGGAAGGTCGGCGACCGGGTGGCGGGCACCTCCCACGACGCCTGCGGCGTCTGCCAGAAGTGCGTCGAGGGCCGCTACAACCTGTGCGAGAACTACGGCCGGCCGGGCCTCCACAAGCAGTACGGCCACAGCGTCCAGGGCGCCGACGCCGAGTACGTCGTCCACGGCGTGAAGTGCGTCTTCCCGCTGCCCGACGGGCTGTCCTTCGACGAGGGCGCGGTCATCGACCCGGCCTCGATCGCGCTCCACGTCGCCAACCGCGGCAACGTCACCCCGGGCGACACGGTGGCGATCACCGGCGCCGGCGCCATCGGCCTGCTCGGCGGCGACGCGGCGCGCATCCGCGGCGCCGGCCGGGTGATCCTCATCGAGCGCAACCCCGGCCGCCTGGCGAAGGCCGCCGCGATGGGCTTCGAGACCGTCGACTCGGGCGCGGGTGACCCCGTGGCGACCGTCCGCGAGATGACCGGCGGCTTCGGCGTCGACGTCGTCCTCGAGTGCGCGGGCGTCCCGGTGACCGTGCAATGGGCGCTGGGCATGCTCCGCCGCGGCGGCCGCTGCGCCGCCGTCGGCATCCCGACCCTGGGTGTCGAGATCGCGATGCAGCGGCTCGTCCTCGACGAGCTCGAGCTGGTCGGCTGTCGGGCGACGGCCGGCGAGATGCGGCGCGTGATGCCCCTCGTCGAGCAGGGCCGGATGCGCGTCCGCGACGTCATGACCCATCGCTTCGCGCTGGCCGACTACGCGGCAGGCGCTCGCCACCTTCAACGACCCCGCGAGCGGGGCCATCAAGATCATCGTCGCGCCCTGACGGCCGGCCGCGTACCCCCAGCGCGGCCGGCCGCACGGGCATCCCGGGAGACCCGCTCCGTGACCTACGTCTTCGACTGCGACCAGCGCCACGACCTCTCCTTCGCCGAGCTCAAGCGCCTCCTCGGCGGCAAGGCCGCGAACCTGGCCGTCATGGCGTCCGACCTCGGCCTGCCCGTGCCCGCCGGCGTTCACGATCACCACCGCGGCCTGCAACGAGTACCTGGCCAACGGCTGGCCGGACGGGCTCGACGCCGAGCTCCGTGAGCACATGGCCCGCATGGAGGAGCGCGTCGGCCGGCGATTCGGCGATCCCGCCGACCCGCTGCTGGTCAGCGTCCGGTCCGGGGCGCCGATCTCGATGCCGGGGATGATGGACACGATCCTCAACCTCGGCCTCAACGACGCCACGACGGACGGCCTCGCGGCGCGCTCCGGCAGCCCGAAGTTCGCGGCCAACTGCCGTCGCCGCTTCGAGGCGATGTTCAGCGACATCGTCGGCGTCGAAGCCGTGCCCGAGGACCCGTGGGCGCAGCTGCGCGCGGCCGTCGAGGCGGTCTTCCGGTCCTGGAACAGCGACCGGGCCCGCACCTACCGCGAGCGCGAGGGGATCCCCGACGACCTCGGCACGGCGGTGACGGTCCAGGCGATGGTCTTCGGCAACCGCAGCGTCGGCTCCGGGACCGGCGTGCTGTTCACCCGCAACCCCGCGACCGGCGAGACGGCCCTCTACGGCGACGTGATGTTCAACGCCCAGGGCGAGGACGTCGTCGCGGGCACGCACCGGACCGAGCCGATCACGGTCCTGGACGAGCGGCTGCCCGACGTGGCTCGCGAGCTGCGCGCGTACGCGGCGCGCCTCGAGCACCACTACCGGGACCTGTGCGACATCGAGTTCACCATCGAGCACGGCCGGCTCTGGATGCTCCAGTGCCGCGTCGGCAAGCGCAGCCCCCAGGCCGCCCTCCGGATCGCGGTCGACATGGCCGAGGATCCCGGCTTCGCCTCGACCGCGCGGAGGCGGTCCGCCGCGTCGCGGCGATCCTGGCGAACCCGCCGACGATGGTGACCGAGCGCGGCGACGCCGGCCCGGTCCTCGCGACCGGGCTCCCGGCGTCGCCCGGTGTGGCCTGCGGCGAGATCGTGACGTCGCCCGAGGCCGCGGTCGAGGCCGCCGAGGCCGGCCGGACCGTCATCCTGGTCCGCGCCGAGACCTCGCCCGACGACGTCCACGGCATGGCCCGGTCGGCGGGGATCCTGACCTCCACCGGCGGGCTCGCCAGCCACGCCGCCGTCGTCGCGCGCGGCTGGGGGATCCCGGCCGTCGTCGGCGCGTCCGGGGTGGTCCTCGGCGAGGGGCGCGTGACCATCGGCGACCGGACGCTGGCCGCACGGCGACACGATCACGATCGACGGCGGCACCGGCGAGGTGTTCGCCGGCGCGGCGGCCGGCACTGCCACGGTGGTGCCGGAGGCGGCGACGCTCCTCGCCTGGGCCCGCGAGCTCGGGATCCGGATCGGCGAGCCGGAGCAGGCCGGCGCGCCGGCCGCCGGAGCCGCCCCCTCGGCGGCACCCGTACCTGTCCGCTGCACCGGCGGGCCTCACCCCCGACGACGTGCTCCGAGCCCTCGCGGTGAAGGGCTACGCCACGCCCGAGGGCGTCGCCACGGCGCTGCTCTGCACGGCCGAGGAGGGCAGCGCAGCTCCTGGACCGCCTCGTCGCCGACGGCCTCGCGGAGATGGCCGCCGGCTCGTTCCGGCTCACCGCGGACGGCAAGGCCGTGGGCCGCGAGCGGATCGCCGACGACACCGAGGCCTGGGGCGTCGAGCCGGCGACCGCCGCGCTCGACGCGTTCCTGGCGCTGGACCACCGGATGAAGGAGACCGTCACGGCCTGGCAGATGCGCGAGGTCGACGGCGCCCAGACGTTCAACGACCACTCGGACGCCGCCTACGACGCCGCGGTCCTGGCCGACCTGGCCGCGCTGCACGAGGACGCCGCGGCCTGGCTGCGGCCCCTCGTGGCGGGCCTGCCGCGCCTCGCGGCCTACCGCGAGCGCCTCGACCGGGCCAACGCCGCCGCCCAGGGCGGCGACCAGCGCTACGTCGCCTCGCCGCGGGTCGACAGCTACCACAGCGTCTGGTTCGAGCTCCACGAGGACCTGATCCTGCTCGCCGGCCGCAACCGGGCCGACGAGGTCGCCGCCGGTCGCGCCTGATCCGCGCCCGGCGCCCGCCGGGGAGAGAGGAGCCCGCAATGTCGATCGCCGGTCGCCGGGTCGTCGTCACCGGCGCGTCCAGCGGGCTGGGCGCGCCACCGTCCGGCACCTCGCGGGCCTCGGCGCAGCGGTCCTCGCCGTCGCCCGGCGCGGCGACCGCCTGGAGCAGCTGGCGCTGGATCTCGAGGGCGCCCCGGGCCCGGTGGTCCCGTTCCGGGCCGACGTCACCCTCGACGCCGACGCGCGGGCGATGGTGGCCGCGGCCGTCGACGCGTTCGGCGGGATCGACGTCCTCGTCAACAACGCCGGCAGCGAGGTCCAGGGGCCCATCGACCGCCTGGCCGATGCCGACTTCGAGGGCATGCTCCGGGCCAACGTCATGAGCGTGTTCCTCTGCACCCGCGCCGCGCTGGGCGAGCTCCGCGCCGAGCCGGGGCATCGTCGTCAACCTCGGCTCGACCGTGGTCGCGCGGCCGCCGCGCGGGCGGTTCGGCTACGTGGCCAGCAAGGGCGCCGTGGAGGCGATGAGCCGGGCGCTCGCGGTGGACCTCGGGCGGGACGGCATCCGGGTCAACGTGATCCGGCCCGGGATCATCCCGTCCGAGCTGCGCGGGCTGACCGAGGAGGCCGAGCGCGCGACGTTCGAGACCGGGATCGCCTTCGGGCGGCAGGCGCTGTCGGCGGTGGGCGACGGGCGCGACGTCGCCGAGGCGATCGCCTGGCTGTGCGGCGACGGCGGGCGCTGGGTGACCGGGGCCGTCATCGACGTCGACGGCGGCTTCACGCTCGGCGCCGCGGACGTCCTCTAGGTCCGCCCCGACCGCGCGCCGCCAGACGCCTCGGCGCGCGGCGGCACCGCGCCCTCAGGGCGCGACGATGATCTTGATCGCGCCGCTCGAGCGGTCGTTGAAGGTCGCCAGCGCCTCGGCGTAGTCGGCCAGCGCGAAGCGGTGGGTGACCATCTCGCGGACCCGCATCCGGCCCTGCTCGACGTGGGGCATGACGCGCCGCATCTCGCCCGCGGACGCGCGCGAGCCCACCAGCTCCAGCTCGTCGAGGACCAGCCGCTGCATGGCGATCTCCACGCCGACCGTCGGGATGCCGACCGCGGCGCAGCGGCCGCCCCGACGGAGCATCTCGAGGGCCCACTCCACCGTCTCGGGCACGCCGGCGCACTCGAGCGCCACGTCGACGCCCAGGCCGCCGGTCATCGCCCGGACGGCGCCGACCGGGTCGCCGGCCGCGGTGTTGACCGTCTCGAAGCCGAGCGCGGCCGCCTTCGCCAGCCGCGCGCCGCGGCCCACGACGATGACCCGGCCCGCGCCCCGGATCCGGGCGGCGTCGCCGCCCAGCAGGCCGATCGCGCCGGCGCCGGTGATCGCCACCGTGTCGCCCGGCGTGACGTTGCCGCGGTTGGCGACGTGGAGCGCGATCGACGCCGGGTCGATGAGCGCCCCGTCCTCGAAGCTCAAGCCCGTCGGGCAGCGGGAAGACGCACTTCACGCCGTGCACGACGTACTCGGCGTCGGCGCCCTGGACGTTGTGGCCGTACTGCCGGTGGAGCCCCTCGCGCCCGTAGTTCTCGCACAGGTTGTAGCGGCCCTCGACGCACTCGCGGCAGACGCCGCAGGCGTCGTGGGAGGTGCCCGCCACGCGGTCGCCGACCTTCCAGCCGAAGCGCTCGGCGCCCGGGCCCAGGGCGGCGATCTCGCCGGCCCACTCGTGGCCCGGGATGAACGGGAACGCGGGCGGCCAGAAGCCCGGGTAGTCGCCCCGGATCAGGTGGGCGTCGGTGCCGCAGATCGAGACCGCGCGGACGCGCGCCAGGACCTCGTTGGGCCCCGGCACGGGGACCGGCACCTCGCGGATCTCGAGCCGGCCGGGCTCGAGGACGACGAGTGCCTGCATGGTCTCGGACACGGGACGGCCTCCCTGGCGGGGTGGGGACGATGGGATGCGGAGCGGCCGTCGCGCGGCGCGCGGGAGGGAGCGGCGGCGTCAGGCGCCGGGGATCGCCCCCGTCAGCTTGTCGTAGAGCGTCCCGGCGTTCAGGTTCTGGATGTACTCGAGCATGTAGCCCTGCCCGATGTCGACCGGCCCGAAGCGATCCTTGAAGTTGACCCGGGCGACGGTCTCGTCGCGCGACCAGCCGTTCGCGACCGCCGTCGCGACCGCCGTCTTCCACTCCATGAGGTGCGAGCGCTGGACGTCGAGGTAGGACTTCGGCACCACCGGGCCGTGGCCGGGGACGATCCAGTCGACGTCGAGGGTGCGGATCCGCTCGAGGGCGGTGAGCCACTGGTCGACGTTCGAGGTCATCAGCCAGGTCTGGCAGCCGGAGAAGATCGTGTCGCCGGTGAAGACGACGCGCTCCTCGGGCACGTGGACGGCGAGCTGGCCCGGGGTGTGGCCCGGCGTGTGGAGCAGGTTGAAGGTGTGGTCGCCGACGCGGAGCGTCAGGTCGCCGGTGAAGACGATCGTGCCCTTGTTCGGGTCGCGGTAGTACTCTCGCGGTCGGGCCAGAGGGCGAGGCCCTCGGGATCGTCGAGGTCGGTGCCCTTGGCGTGCTCGCCGGGAACGGACTCGTAGGCGTAGGCGAACGGGTCGAGCTCCGGGTAGACCACCATGAACCGCTCGTACAGCTCGCGGTGGTTGACCACCGTGCCGGCGCCCTTGAAGTAGTAGTTGCCGAAGATGTGGTCGACGTGGTGCTCGGTGTTGACCAGGTAGCGGATCGGGCCGTGCGACTCGGCCTGCTTCCGCATCGCGACGGCCTTCGTCGGCAGCTGCGGCGTGTCGATGACCACGACGCCGTCGGAGGTCATGACGAAGCTCGGGTTGCAGCCGCGCAGCTTCGTCGTCGGTGAAGACGTTGGGGGTCACGTGCTCCATCGCGAGGCCTCCTGTCGGCTGGATCGAGGCGGCCGTGATCACGGCATCCGCTCCTGTCTACTGGGTGGCGGTCAGGCCGCCGTCGATGCCGAGGATCTGGCCGGTGACGAACGACGAGGCGTCGGAGCAGAAGAAGAGGACCGCGCCCGTGAGGTCGGACGTGCCGCCGACGCGGCCCAGCGGGATCCGGCCGACGATGCCGGCCTTGAACGCCGGGTCGTCGAGCAGCATCGCCACCTGCGGCGTGTCGACGAAGGTTGGGGCGATCGCGTTGACCGTGATGCCGTGCTTGGCCCACTCGGTCGCCCACTGCCGGGTGAGCGAGCTGATGGCGCCCTTCGCGGCGACGTAGGCCGAGTAGCCGGCGTTGATGCCGAGCGAGGCGCGGACCGACGAGATGTTGAGGACGCGACCGCCGCGACCACCGGCGATCATCGCCTTCGCGGCAGCCTGGGTCGCCACGAGCGTGCTCCGCACGTTGAGCTCGAAGATCCAGTCCCACGCGTCGCGCGGGTAGTCCTCGGCGTCGAACAGGACCTTGCCGGCTCCGCCGCCGACGCAGTTGACGATGATGTCGAGGCGCCCGAAGCGCTCGACCGTGGCGGCCACGATCCGCTCGCACTCGGCCTCGGACGTCACGTCGGCACCGAGGGCCAGGACCTCCGCCCCGGCCTCGCGGAGCCCGGCGGCCGCGGCCTCGGCGCGCTCGTCGGTCACGTCGACGACGGTGACGCGGGCCCCGGCGCCGGCCAGCGCGCCCGCCATCGCCGAGCCGATCGCCCCGCCGCCGCCGGGGACGAGGGCCACGCGGCCGTCGAGGCGAAAGACATCAAGCTGGCTCATGGGGCTCCCTCCGGGCCGGCCTCGGCCGGCAGTCCGACGTCATCTGCTCGGGCACGGCTCCTTCGCCGGGGGCATCTGTATCATCGATTATCGAGGATACGCCAACGAGCGCCCGAGGTCAACGACGGGACCGCGCGCCGCCGGCCGCGCCTCCGATCCGCTCGCGGTCGGGTACGCTCCGGGGATGACGATGCGCCCGGGGTCGCAAGACCGCGTCCTGCACGTCGCCGAGCTCCTTGCCGTTGGCAGCGAGCTGACGACGGGCGAGACGCGCGACACGAACGGCGGCGAGCTGGCCCGGGCACTGGCGCTCCGCGGCGTCACCGTCCGGCGGATCATCGCTCTCCCGGACGACCTGGCGCTCGTCACCGCGGCGTTCGCGGAGTCGCTCGAGAGCGTCGACCTTGTCGTCGCCACCGGCGGGCTCGGCCCGACGCCCGACGACCTCACCCGCGAGGCCCTCGCAGCCGCGATCGGCGAGGTCCCGGCGGTCGACCCGGTGCAGGAGGCCTGGCTGCGCGGGCTCTTCGGGAGGCGCGGCATCCCGCTCCCGGAGGTCAACCTCAAGCAGGCCTGGCTGATCCCGTCGGCGACGGCGATCCCGAATCCCAACGGCACGGCGCCCGGTTGGTGGGTCGACCGGCCGGACGGGCGCGTGGCCGTCCTGCTGCCAGGCCCGCCGCGCGAGCTGCGCGCGATGTGGCGCGACTGGGTCGTGCCGCGCCTCCAGAATCGCGGCCTGGGGGATGGCCGCGTGGTCCGGACGTTGCGGACCTACGGGATCGGCGAATCCCACGTCGCGGAGCTCCTGGGCGAGCCGATGCTGCGGGCCGCGAACCCGGTCGTCGCCACGTACGCGCGTGCCGACTGGCTCGACGTGCGCATCTCGGCGGTCGACGAGACCGACGCCGGGGGACGGGTCACGCGCGTGGCCACGGACGTGCTGGCGAGCTCCGAGGCGAGCATCCGCGAGATCCTCGCCGGCCACGTGCTCACGGAGGGCGACACGTCCTGGGCCGACCTGGTCGCCGAGGCGACGGCACGCGAGGGCGTCCGCTTCGCGATCGTCGAGGCCGGCACCCACGGGGCGTTGGGGGCGCTGCTCGCCGAGGTCCCGACGCTGGAGCGCGAGGTCGCCCACGGGCCGGCCGTCGCCCGCGACGTGGCGGCGTGGCCCGTCGAGGACGAGGCGGTGGCGATCGCCCGCGAGGCCGGCGTCGACATCGGCCTCGCGCTCGTGGCCCACACCGACGGCACCCAGACGCAGCTGCGGGCCGCCGTCGCCGCCCCGGACGCCGGCTGGTCCCGGGTCCTCGACCTGCGCCTCTTCCAGCACGGCGCCCACGGCAGGTTCCGGGCGGGAGTCGCCGCCGCGGCGTTCCTGGTGGAGGTCCTCGGCGAGGAGCGCTGAGCCGCGGCCACCGCCTGCCGGGGGCGCGCAACACGGGAGCCGGGCCGTCGGCGCGCAGGGAGCAGCGACTCGGGCGCACGGTCCGGGGAATCGCAGCGCCCCCGGTCAGGGTGGGGGAGACCGAGGGCGCTGCCAAAGTGGCGCATCGGGGAGGGGGGATCGACCGATGCGCCTTGGCAGAAGGATCAGGGCACGGCCGACGCCCGCCGTAGGGCCGTTTGGCCCCTCGTCGGGGGCCGAAGTGCCGGGCTACGGCGCTCCCGCAGACACCTCGATCTCGCGCCACGCCACCCATGACGGGGATGCCGTCGTCTCGACGCGCAGGAGCCGGATTCCCTCTCGGGGCGAGCTGGGTCGCCACTCCAGGGCCTGGCCGTCTCGGGTGACCCCGCGGAACCGGGCGAGCTCCTCCCAACGGTCCGCCGTACCCGGTCCGCGGCCAAGGAGGCGGTGGTCCGTTCGGCCCTCCGGGAACTGGGTCACGCGCAGGCGGACAAGACCGATGGAGCGGCTCCGGCCCAGGTCCACCTGGAGCCAGGCGGGTGGGCCGGCACCCGCGTTCCAGTCGGTTGCCGGGTCGCCGTCCACGGCGTTGGCCGGCCTGCTGCCGGCGGCCGTCGAGCTGGCCCGCGTGGCGCCGCCCACGGCGAGGTTCGGCGGGGGCAGCAGCTCCTCGAGGGCCTTCGGGCCGGCGGCCCACTGGCCGACGAACCACGTCCAGGTGTCCGGGCCGCCGGCGGGCAGGACGCGATCGGGTCGATCCTGCCAGGACTGGAACAGGAGATGGTCCGGGAGGCCGCCAGCGGCCAGGATTCGCCCGGCGGCCGTGCCGAACCACGCGCGATCGCTCGGGTCCGACGGATCCCCGAAGACGATGAGCCCGACGTCCGTGCCGCGCTCCGTTGCCGCGGCCCGGAGGTCGGCCACCATGGACGGCCAGCCAGCTCGGCCGAAGTCGAGATCGAGGTGGACGAACGGGAGGGATTCGCCCGCCACGGCCCGGTAGGCGTCGAGCCAGGCCAGGAGCCTCGCGGGATCGACGTCACGCGGCAGCGCCTCCGTGTCGCCCACGATCACGTCGGGGAAGACCGTTCGGACGGCGTCGCGGAAGTCGACCACGCCGCGTGCGACCTGCTCGAGGTCCCATCGACATGCGCTCGTCCCGCCATAGACGTGGGCGAAGTACCACGGCTCGTCCATCGCGATGAGGTCGAGCCGTCCGCCCGCAGCCTCGACCTTGCGGGCGATCCGCAGCCCTTCGTCGCGCCCGGCGAAGCCTTCCACGCCCTGACCGCAGGCCGCCGACGGCTCGAGCGGACCCGCCTCGACCGCGAGCGCCAGCCCTCGCCGGCGCGCGGTGGCCACGACGGCCCGGAGGTCGTCGGGCGAGGCCCTGGAGGCCACCCACTCCCCGTAGAGCTTCAGGACGTCGATCCGCGTCCCGGCCGGTCCCCAGTCGACGCCGGGCTCGAAGAGGGCCATGAAGTCGTCGGAGCCGGTGAACTCGCGGCCGGGAACCACGGCAAGGGGTGGCAGGGCGCGAACCAGACGAGGGGTCGTGCCGTGAGATCCGGTGGTGCGAGGGGAGATGACGTCTGGGTCGGCGCCGTCGCGACCGGCGTCGGGGCCGCCGTCGGCTCCCGCGATCGGTCGACCACCACCGGCGAGGCGGCGCCGGGCGACGAGGGCGCCGCGCCGCCACACCCCGCCGCGGCGAGGGCGACGACCACGACGGCTCGCAGCAGCCGGGTCGCCTGCCGTGTCCTCGGTCTCGATCGGTGTCGGGCGCACGGCCGCCGCGTCGCCAGCCCACGGTCCCATCCCCTCTGTCCGTTGAGGCGGCAACGATAGCGAGACGGGCACTCGAAGGGAACCCTGGGGCGGTCAGCCGTCGGCAGGGCGGGCGGGTTCGACCATACTCTGCGGATGGAGATCGGCCTCTACACGTTCGGCGAGCTGGCGCCCGATCCCGCGACCGGGAAGACCAGCCCCGGTCAGCGCCTGCGCGAGCTGGTCGAGGAGATGGTCCTGGCCGACGAGGCCGGGCTCGACGTCTTCGGGGTCGGCGAGCATCACCGGCCGGACTTCGCGGTCTCGGCGCCGGCGGTGGTCCTGGCGGCCGGCGCCGAGCGAACCACCCGGATCCGGCTCACGAGCGCGGTCAGCGTCATCAGCTCCGACGACCCGGTGCGGGTCTTCCAGGAGTTCGCCACGCTCGACCTTCTCTCGGGCGGGCGGGCCGAGATCATGGCCGGCCGCGGCTCGTTCATCGAGTCGTTCCCGCTCTTCGGCTACGACCTGCACGACTACGACACCCTGTTCGAGGAGAAGCTGGAGCTCCTCTTGCAGATCCGCGCCTCGGAGCGTGTCTCCTGGCGGGGCGGCCACCGGGCGACGATCGACGATCGCGGCGTCTACCCGCGCCCGGGCCAGGATCCGCTCCCGGTCTGGATCGCCGTCGGCGGCACGCCGGAGTCGGCGGTGCGGGCCGGGACCCTGGGGCTCCCGATGGCGCTCGCGATCATCGGCGGCATGCCGGAGCGGTTCGCCCCGTTCGCCACGCTCTTCCGGCGATCGGCCGAGGAGGCCGGGCACGGCCGGCTGCCGTTCGCCGTCGCCTCGCACGGGTACGTCGCCGACACGTCGCAGCGGGCGGCCGACGAGGCCTATCCGCCGCTCGCCGTCCTGATGAACCGGATCGCCCGCGAGCGCGGGTTCGCGTCGATGGACCGCGCCGCGTTCGAGGAGTCGCGCACCATCCGGGGCGCCAACTTCGTCGGCAGCCCCGGCGAGGTCGTGGACAAGATCCTGTTCCAGCACGAGATCTTCGACCACGACCGGTTCCTGCTCCAGATGATCGGCGGCGGCATGCCCCACGCGCAGGTGATGCGCTCGATCGAGCTGTTCGGCACGCAGGTCGCCCCCGCGGTCCGAGCGGCGCTCGGAGGCCCCGCCCCCGCCTGAGGGTCCGGCGCCCCGTGGCATGCGCCGCGAGACCCGGCCGGAGCCCCGCCGGTGCTATGATGAGGTCCCGTCACAGAGCGTGATGAGGCCGTCGCGTGGTCGATCCCCTTCTCGAACGGACCGTGCGCTCCGTCCTCCCAGTTCGGGAAGCAAGGAGGTCCCTCGTGGCCACCGGCACCATCAAGAAGGTCGTCGCCGATCGCGGCTTCGGGTTCATCGTGGCGGACGACGCCAAGGAGTACTTCTTCCACCGCAGCGGCGTCGAGTCCTCGCTCGACTTCGACCGCCTCGTCGGCGGCGAGCGGGTGGAGTTCGAGATCGAAGCCAGCCCGAAGGGCCCGCGTGCCGCGCGCGTCCGCTCCGCGTAGATCGGTGAAATCGCTCACGACGCTCATCGGCAACCTGGCGCGGTCCGCCCCGGCGGACCGGATCGAGCTTCGCGAGCCCATCCTGGCGTACGGCGCGGCCGCGGTCGCGCCGCTCGCCGAGCTTGCCGCGGCGGACCCGGACCTCGGGCCCGCCGTGACGGCCTGGCTGGAGGTCCTCGCGCGGCGGGACGAGGAGGCTCGTCCGGCCGTCATCGCGGCCCTCCGCGTGCTCGTCGCGAACTCGGGCGAGGAGACCAAGCGTCACGCCACGGACGCCCTCGGGCGGCTCGGGGTGACCGTCTCGGCTCCCCGGCGCCGCACGGCGGTCGCCAAGGCCTGATCGCCGCCCGTTCTCCCGGCGTCCCCCCGGCTGCGCCGGGGAAGGCGGCCAGCCGGGCCTACGGTGACGCGCGCAGGATCAGCCCCGCGTCGCCGGCATCGAGCGTGAGGGTGCCCGCCTCGATGGTGTAGGCGACCCGGCCCGTCAGCGCCGCGATGACCGCCTGCTCGACGGCCATCGCGGCGGGCGCGCAGGCCATCTCCGTCAGCGCGATGGGCCCGAAGACGAGGGTCTCCTCCGTCACCTTCACGGTGCCGCCGCCGGTGTTGCAGCCAGCCTCCACCGAGACCTGCCCGTCGGCGATCGTGATCGCGGCCGTCAGTCCGGCCGGCACGCTGGAGACCGCGTCGCCGGCGACGATCCCGTCGACGACCCAGCGGGTCCCCTCGAGGGGCCGGTCGGGGTCGGCGACCTCCCTGTCGACGAGCGTCAGGACCACGCTGCCGCGCTCGAGCGTCAGCGTGTCGCCGTCGAGCGTCAGGCCGGCCCCGCCGAGGAGCTCGGCGACCCAGCGGTCCTGCTCCATCAGGGCCGGGTCGCAGGCCATCTCCGTGGTCGCGAGCTGGCCGGCGACCAGCATCCCGTCGACGACGGCGTACGGGCCGCTCATGGAGTTACAGCCGGCATTCGCCGAGATGCGTCCATCCTGGAATGCGATGCGGATCTGCGACCCGGCGACGAGGGTGCGCCCCGTGATCCCCGTCGACAGGAACGTCCGGCCCTCGAGCCCGGCCGGGACGGCGCCCTGGCCCGGCGGGAGGCTGCCCGGCGGGGCGGTCCCGGATGGCGGTGTTGGGCTCGTGCCCGGTGAGGCGGAGCAGGCACCCACGAGAAGGGCTGACGCGACGACAAGCGCGAACGTGGTCAGGGTCTTCATGCCCCGCTGACGATTCGCCGGGCGGCCTGGTTCCCGCCACGAGCGCGGTGGTAGGCTCGCCGGGCCGCGCCACTGCAGGAGGTTCCCACCGCATGTCCGTCGCCTTCGAGCGCTTCGACATCCTCACGTTCGACTGCTACGGCACGCTCATCGACTGGGAGGCCGGGATTCTGGCGGGCCTGCACCGGGTGCTCGACGCGCGCGGCGTTGCCGCCGACGACGAGGACCTGCTGGAGCGCTATGCGCGCCACGAGGCGGCGATCGAGTCCGGGGCCTACCGGCGGTACCGGGAGGTCCTGGCCGGCGGGCTGCGCGGCGTCTGCGCGGAGCTGGGTGTCGAGCCCTCCGACGACGAGGCGGCGACCTTCGGCGGCTCGGTGGGGGACTGGCCCGCCTTCCCGGACTCCCCACGGGCGCTCGCCCGCCTCGCGGACCGCTTCCGGCTGGCGGCGATCACCAACTGCGACGACGATCTGTTCGCGGCGTCGAACCGTCGGCTGGGAGTGACGTTCGACTGGGTGATCACGGCCCAGCAGGTCGGGAGCTACAAGCCGAGCCACCGCAACTTCGAGGTCGCGTTCGAGCGGATCGGCGTGCCCCGTGAACGGATCCTGCACGTGGCCCAGAGCCTCTTCCACGACCACGTCCCGGCGAAGGAGCTGGGGCTGACCACGGTCTGGGTCGATCGGCGCCACGACCGGCCGGGCAGCGGAGCCACGCCTCCTGCCTCGGCGACGCCGGACCTGGCGGTCCCGGACATGGCCACGCTGGCCGACCTGGCGACGGCCAAGGCATAGGCAGAGCAGCGACGCGCTCCCGTCGCGTCGGCGGTCGCCCCAGGACGCGCGGCTGCCCGCCCAGCCGAGACGTCCGGTCTCAGGCGTGCGCGACGAGGTCGTCGACGTAGGCCTTGATCGACGGCACCGCCATCAGCCGGCGCTCGAAGTAGTCGTTGACGGCGCGGAGCGCCTCGACCTTCACCTCGTCGACCTGGGCCGTCCGGTCGGCCGAGCCGCGGCGGCCCCGCAGGTTGTTGCGGACGCTCATCAGGTGGCGGACCATCTCGGCCTCGGAGCGGCCGTCGAGCGCCGAGATCGCCGACATGATCAGCGCGTCCGTCTGCTTGACGAGGGTCTCGTAGTCGAACTCGGCGCCCGGCCGGTCGGCCTCGTCGAGGGTTCGAATCTGCGCGGCGACCTGGTAGAGGACCGTGGTCGGCTCGTCGAAGAGCTCCCGGAGGTAGGCCGCCTCGGCATAGCGGCCGGTCAGCCGGAAGATGTTGTAGAGGCGCCGCGCGACCTTGCCGTAGTTCGGGTCCTTCGTCGTGTACTTGACGACCTCGTGCTCCAGCTGGTCGACGTACTCGTCGACGGCGTCGGCGGAGAGCTCGTCGATGAGGCGCGTGAAGAGCGGCAGCGACTCCGCCTCCAGGTAGACCTCCTGGAAGTAGGGGTCGATGAAGCCGTCGAGGGCCGTGATCGTGCCGTCGGGGGCCTCCCAGGTCACGTCGAGCATGTTGCTGGCGTTCGCCAGCGCCCGCCGGACAGGGTCGGCGACGATCCAGTCGAGCTTGCACCAGCCCGGGTCGGCGGACACCTGCCCCCAGGTCAGCTCCTCGGGCCGCCCGTCCCGGACCACCTCGATCCGGCCCGCGGCTACCTCGTCGGCCGTCCAGGAGATGGGGCTCCCGGCGCGCACCGGGCGCCCGCCGCGCTCTGCGTCGAACGGGTAGCTGCCGAACTTGACCTCCCACAGGCGGTACGTCGGACCGACCCGCGTCGCGAGCGCCTTGTCCCGCATCACGTCGGCCAGGATGGCGCACGCCTCGTCGCGGGTGGCTGCCGTGATGTGGATCCGCTCGAAGTAGTCGCAGTCGCCGGGGAACGACTGGACCTTCCCCTGGGCGGCCGAGCCGGAGAGCGCAAGGGCGGTGAGGACCGTGGGCGGCCGATCCGGGAAGCCGACGATCTCGCCGATCGCCCGGAAGCGGGCCAGGTCCCGCGCGGTGAAGTCGAGCATGGAGACGCGGTGGCCGTAGATGCCGCTGTCGACGTCCACGACGACGTCGCCGCCCTCCGCCTCCACCTCGAGGGCCGCCACCCACTGCGCGGCCTCCGCCTCGTCGAGCTCGACGCCGAGCTGCTTCGCCGATTCGATGACCCCGTCGAGGGCCGCCGACCGTCCGTCCACGTCCAATTCCATCGCCGCCGCCTCACTGCTACGCGTGGCGTCTAGTATCCGGCCCACGCACCCCGAAGGAGGCTCGTGGACGCAGAGACCTGGATCAGCGTGGACGTCGAGGCGTCCGGGCCCACGCCCGCCGCCGGCAGCCTGCTGGCGATCGGGGCGTGCCTGGTTGACAGCCCGGAGGAGGGGATCGAGATCCTCGTGCGGCCCGACCCCGCGCTGCCCTGGGATGACGCCGCGGAGGCGGTCCACGGGCTGCGCCGGGAGGTCCTCGCGCGCGACGGCCTGGAGCCCCGCGAGGCGATGGAGCGGCTCGATGCGTGGCTGACGCGGGTCGTGCCGCCCGCGAGCCGCCCGGTGTTCATCGGCTTCAATGCCCCCTTCGACTGGATGTTCGTGGCCGACGCGGCCTGGCGCCACCTCGGGCGCAACCCGTTCGGGATCAGCGCCCTCGACCTCAAATCGCTCTACCTCGGACGGCACCTCGACACGGTCGAGCGCTGGTCCGAGACCACGAGCGGCCACGTGCGGGCGCGCTACCCCGTGGATGCGCCGCACACGCATCGGGCGCTCGATGATGCCCGGGAGCAGGCGGCGATCTGTCGCCGCATTCGCGACGCGGCGCGGCCCGCGGGGAGGGAACCGTGAACCAGTCGGCCCGCGACGCATACCTCGCGACCATCGACCCGGGCCGGGTGCCGCTGGTGCGCGAGCTCGACTGCCTGGTCACGAGCGCGGGCCCATCCCTGGAGGTCGCCGTCAAGTACCGGATGCTGACGTACACCCTGCTGGGCAAGTACCACGCCTGGGTCGTCGCCATCGACGCCCACCCGAAGGGCGCCGTCGCCCTGCGGTTCCTCTTCGGGGCGCTCCTGGACACCCCGCGCGGGCTCCTGCGACCGGGAAGCAGCAGCCTCAGCACGCTCGACATCGCCTCGCTCGAGGAGGTCGACGCGGAGCTCGTCGCGCGCCTGGTGGCCGAGGCCACGTCGCGTCACGCGGAGCTCCAGGCCGCCTGGAAGGCACGCGAGGCCGGCACGAGGGCCTGAACGGGAGGATCCCGACGGCGCGCTTCGCGGCCGGTGGTCGTCCTGGATGACCCGGGCCCGGACGTCGCGATCGTCACGCCCTGACACGTGCCGGGTGCGGTCGGGCACCAGGCCGGCGGGTCGGCGGCCACCGCGTCCGGCGGGGCCGCTACCATGGATGCCGACGTCCCTGTCGTTGTCACCCAGCCAGCAGCTGAGGCTCATTCCGCGTGCGCAGGTCCGTCGCCGTCGTCGCCACCGCATGCCTTGCCCTGGCGCTGCCGCTCACTGTCGACGGGCCCCTCCCCAGTGCCGCAGGCGCGGACACGTTCGTCTCCATAACGGCCGCCGGCGCCACGGCAACCATGGGCGTGACCATCGCCGACCCCAACCGGGGCCCGACCGCCGTGGACGACACCCTCGTCGTGGAGCAGGGCGGCTCGGGCGTCCTCGATCCCAGGGCGAACGATACCGACCCCGACGGCGACCCCCTCATCGTGGTGGCGGTGACCGGCGGCGCCCACGGGACGGCCACGATCACTGGGGGCGGAACCAGCGTGGCCTACACGCCGGCCCACGGCTTCCGCGGTGACGACACGATCTCGTACACGATCTCCGACGGCCAGGGCGCCAGCGCGACGGCCTCCATCGCCGTCACGGTCGAGCCCGACCGAACTCCGCCGGTCCTCAGCGATCTCTCGGAGTCGTTCCCGGCCCAGATCACCCGCTCGACGGTCGACCTGCGGCTCACGTGGGTCGGCTTCGACCCGGGGTCGCGGATCACCGCGTACCAGCTGCGGGTGAGCGTCGACGGCGGGCCCAGCCGGCCCGTGGCGCTGCTGACCCCGACGTCCACGAGCGCGGTCCGCGCGGTCGCGCCCTGGTCCACCTATCGGTTCAGCGTCAGCGCGACGGACGACACCCAGAACACCAGCGCGTTCGTCCCGTGGCCCTCCCTGTCGATCGCGAAGTACGACGAGGGGACATCGCTGGCGACGTGGACGGGGACCTGGCTCACGTCGACGAGGACCTATTACTCGGGTGGTCGGGCCCGGTATACGACCGCCGCGAACCGACGCGTCCGCCTCCCGTTCACCGGGCGCGACGTGGCGTGGGTCGCCACGCGCGGACCGTCGGGCGGCCACGCCGAGGTCCGGGTCGACGGGGCGGTCGTCGCCGTCGTGGACCTGCATGCCACGTCCACGCAGGGCCGCCGGGTGGTGTTCAGCCGCCACTTCGCGACGCGAGCGGCCCACACGCTCGAGATCGTCACGCTCGGTGGCGGCCGCGTCGACGTGGACGCCTTCCTCGTCGCGCGCTGATCCCGCTCGCGTGGTGTGAGCCTGCCGCCCGCGAGAGGCAGAAGGCTCGGCCCCATCCGGCCCGGTCCCGCCGGGCGGCCCGGCACTTGCCCCGGCCATCGCCCGCCCGTACGGTTCCGCGACCAGCGTCCCAGAAGGGCGGTACGGAGTGCGATCCGGACGCGCGTTCTCCATGGTGGTCGCGCTCGCTCTCGGGCTCGGGTCGGTCGCCGTGGACGCACCATCGGTGGCGGCGGCAACGAACCAGTTCCGGGCCTCGGCGCGCTCAACCTACGAGCTCGTGCCGAGCCGCGGCGTGGTGCACGTCACCATCGTGTACACGTTCACGAACAAGGCGCCGAGCACCTCGAAGAGCTACTCGTGCACCCAGTCGGCCTTCGACCCGTGGTATGGCTGGTACTCGTACACCACGATCTGTACCACCCGGACCAGCTACTACTACAACTCGTACAGCGTGTGGGTGGAGAAGGACGCCAGGGCGATCAAGGCGCGTGCGAGCTCGGGCTCGGTCTCGGCGAAGGCCGGCAAGGTCGACGGCAGCTGGCGCAAGGTGACGCTCAAGTACAGCCCCCTGTGGTACGGCGCGACCCGCAAGATCACGGTTTCCTACGACCTGCCGGCCGGTGGCCCCCGCTCCACGGCGGCACGCCACGTCGGCTACGTCTACTCGGCGTTCTGCGCCTTCGGCCCCGGTACGAATTCGGGGGTCCTCCGGATCGTGGTCCCAGCCGGCTACTCGCTGAACGGGACCTGGCCGATGACGTCGAAGGCATCGGGAGGCCGGACGATCTACAGCACCGCTAACATGAAGTCGAAGCCCTGGGAGTTCTCCGTCTGCGTGAGCGGATCGAACCCGATGGGGTACGCGACCAGCCCCGTGACGGCGGCCGACGGCCAGGTCGTCACGGTCAGGGCCTGGAGGGAGGACACCGCCTGGTCAGGGGCCGTGAAGGCGGCGGTCACCGACGACCTGGCGAAGCTCACGGCGTTCCTGGGGCCGAACCCGCATGGCCCGGGCCTCACGATCCGCGAGGATCGCCACCAGACGGTTGCCGCAGGCAGGTTCGACGCCGACACGAACGTGCTCACGCTGGGTGAGACGGTGACAAGCCGGGATGAGGTGGCCCACGTGCTCGCCGCGACGTGGTTCGACCGGGACCTCTTCGCGGCAGATTGGCTGTCCGAGGGCTACGCCCGCTGGGCCGAGCGGGCGGCCGGCGTCTCCGACGCCCCGTGCACGAAGCCCGAGCCGACCTCGACCGAATACGCCCCCAACATCGCGGCCTGGGTGGCGCTGGACATGCCGGCGACGCAGGCGCAACGGGATCGCCTCGCCGTGCGCCGGCAGGCCGCGTGCTACGTCATCGCGCAGGTCGCCCGGGCCATCGGCGACGACGCGATGCTCGTCGCCGTGCAGGCGATGCGCGCAGGACGCGACGCGTGGTCGACTGCCGACGAACCCGTCGCGCGCGACTCGGAGGTGGTCCACTGGCAGGACTGGCTGGACGTCGTCACGGAGCGTGGCCTCGTCCCGGCGGGCGCCGACCCGGACCTCGCCGCGGACCTCCTCCACGAGTACGGCGTCGCCACGGACGAGGAGCACCTTGCCGCCCGGGCGGCGGCCCGCGACGGGTACCACGACCTGCTCGAGCTCACCGGAGGCCGCGTGCCGTCGTGGCTCCCCGCGACGCTCACCCGGTGGGATTTCACCGACGCGCAGGCGGCGATCGACGCTGCCTCGAAGGCGTGGACGACGGCCGCCTCCGTCGAGACGATCCTGCCCGCCGTGGACGTGGACGGCGGACCCGTGCAGCAGGCCGTGACCGCGGCCGCGACCCAGGAGGAGCTGGACGCCGCCGCCGCGACGGCCGAGTCCCAGGTGGTCCTGGCCTCCGATGTCGCCGAAGCGATCGCCGTGAAGGCGGCGCCGCGAGACGCGATCCAGGAGCTGGGTCTCGCCGGGACGGAGCTCCCCGACGAGGCGGTCGCGATCGAGGCCGTGGCAAACGTCGACGCCGACGCGGCGTCCGCGGCCGCCGACGAGATCCGGGCGACGATCACCGGCGCCCGGGAGGTCGGCATGCAACGCGCCGCGATGATCGGCGGGGCGATCGGTGTCCTCGTGGTCCTCCTGGCCGGCGTCACTGTCGTGGTGCGCCGGCGACGCCGCCGCGCCGTCGCGGTCGAGGTCGCGCCGACGGGTCCGGGGGACACGCCGCCCGGAATGGTGCTGTAGCGACCAGATTCCGTTCGGGGGTCTGGGGCCGCCAGGGACGCCCGGGTCAGCCCCTGTCAGCGTGCGAGGAGGGTCACCCGGACCTGGTAGACGCCGCGCCGGGGGTCGAGGCCGAGCTGGCGGAGGGCAGTCGCCGATACATCGATGAGCCGTGGCCGCCGGGTCCCGACGCCGCAGGCGCAGGCGTCGACCACCGAGACGACCGTGCAGCGGCCGCCGGCGCAGATGCGCGCCCGCGGCGCGGTCTCACCGCGGGGCAGGTAGCGGGCTCCCGGCATCGCGACGTGCGGGACGCCGCCATAGCCGCGGGTCGCGAAGTACCAGGTCGCGGTGCCGGTGACGGTCAGCCCGTCGCGCAGCTGGGCCCACAGTCGCGCGGGCCGGGATGCGGCCTGGACGACACGCGCCGGGGCGGCCCGGGCGGGTGCGGCCCGGGCAGGTGCGCCCCGGGCGGGTGCGGGCGCCTTCGCAGGCGCAGCCGCCGCGAGAACGACCGGTGCCGGCCGCGGCTCCCATGCCATGGCGTCGAGTGCTCGCGCGTCGGACGGCACGGCCGGCAGGGGAGCGATCGCCAGGGTGGTGTCGAGAAGGGGGATCGCACCGGCCCCGAGGTGGCCGGCGAGGACGGGAAGGGCAGCGAGTGCGCCGGTGGGCTGGGTCGAGCTCACGATGACGGCGAACAGGGCGGCCGCCACGGCAGCCCGCCAGCGGCGGGTCGTGGTGTGCAGGGTTCGGTGCCTCGTTGGGTCGCAGCCCGCGCTGGGGGCCGGCGACCGGTCTCGCGACGGGCCGTGGGGCGGGCCCGTCGTGCCGGGGATCTCCCGGGGGAGTCCGACCGACCGAGCGGCCTGGACCCCGAAGGTGGCGAATTCTAGCAGGTATCCGTCAAAAACCTGCTGCGGTCTGCTGCGGTCTTGTGCTGTCAGCAGAAAGCGCCTCTGATCCGTTACTTGCGCAACTACGCAACATCGTGGTACCGTGCGTTCCGGCACGCGACACCGACAAGCAGGGAGGACGCCCGGGACCGTGGATCTCACCGACGACACGCTGGAGCACTATCGCCTGCACGCGGAGGTCTGCAAGGTCCTGACCGACCCGAAGCGCCTCATGCTCCTCGACACCCTGCGGGGTGGCGAGCGTTCCGTCGGCGAGCTTGCCGACGCGATCGGCGTGGCGCTCCCGAACGCGAGCCAGCACCTCGCCGTCCTGCGGACGGCCGGGCTCGTGGAGGGGAGGCGTACGGGGACCACCGTCACCTACCGGCTGGCGGAGCCGGCGATCGCCGATGCCTGCGACATCATCCACGCCATCGTGACGCGCCGCCTGGCGCAGGCAGCCCGACCGGCCGCCGATCGCGCGATCGAACCCTCCCTCCACGCAACCCAGGGGTGACGACATGTCCATCGCGACCCGCTTCACGTTCGGCACGCGCCTGCCGGGGACGCTTGCCAGCGTGCGCCCTGCCGTCGAGGCGGCGCTCCGGGCCGAGGGCTTCGGCGTCCTGACCGAGATCGACGTCCAGGCGACGATGAAGGCGAAGCTCGGCGTGGACCGGGCGCCCTACGTGATCCTGGGGGCCTGCAACCCGCCGCTCGCGCATCGGGCGCTGGAGGCCGACCCGTCGGTGGGCGCCCTGCTCCCCTGCAACGTCGTCCTGCGCGAGGACGGCCCCGAGACCATCGTCGAGGCGATGGACCCGATGGCCGCCCTGGGGATCGTCGACTCGCCCGCGATCCGGCCGGTCGCCGAGGAGGCGAAGGCTCGCCTGCGGCGGGCGATCGCGACCCTCGCCACTCCCGCCTGATCCGCCGCCCGATCCATCGCCGGCCGCGACGCCCGCGGCGGCCCAGCCCCCACCCGAAACGGAGCGCTTCGAATGGCACGCAAGACGGCGACCGTCACCCTCGACGGCGCAGGACTCAGGTTCGTCGCCCGGTCGGGCAGCGGCCACTCGCTCGTCCTCGACGACGGCAACGGCGACACCGGCCCGCGCCCGGCCGAGCTGATCCCGATGGCGCTGGCGGGCTGCACGGCGATGGACGTGGTCTCGATCCTGCGCAAGAAGCGCCAGGTGGTGACGAGCTACGAGGTGCGTGCCGAGGGCGTCCAGATGGACGGCCATCCGAACGCCTTCACCCGCATCGACGTCGTCCACGTCGTCGAGGGTCCGGAGCCCGACGTCGAAGCGGTGCGCCGGGCGATCGAGATCTCCGCGACGAAGTACTGCAGCGTGGGCGCGACCCTCTCGAGCGGCGTCACGGAGATCCACCACGGCTACCTGGTGCGGGACGGTGCGGGCACCGAGCTGACCGCCGAGGTCATCGTCCTGGGGCCCGGCGCGGATCCGGCGGCGACGGCCGCCGAGCCCCCGGTCGCGGTCGCCGTCGGGGGCTGAGCCACCCACGCCGCCTTCGTTCGATCAAAAGGAGATCCCGACGGTGTCCGGCGCACGCCGATGGCTCCCCGCCCGCTGCCCGGCCGCGGTCGTCCTGGCGACGATCGACCGGCGGTTCGCCCTCCACGCGGTGCTCTGGACGGGCGCGTCGCTCCTCGCCTTCGGCCTGGTCGCCGCGATCATCCCGAACCCGGTCTTCGGGCGGCAGGTCCCGCCGGAGCCGTTCGCGATCGCGGTCTGGCTCGTCTCGGCGCCCCTCATGGGGCTGCTGGGCGCGACCTACTCGGCACCGGCGGCGCAGGTCGGCGCCGGCGTCGAGCCGACGCCGCTCCGCATCGGCCCAGCGGTCGCCGTCGCGGGACGTGACGGGACCGCCCTCGGGACCGCGGCGAGCATCGGTGCCTTCCTCGCGATCGGCTGCCCGGTCTGCAACAAGCTCGCCCTGGTCCTCCTCGGGACGAGCGGGGCGATGACGATCTTCGCGCCGCTCCAGCCCGTCATCGGGGCGGCCTCGCTCGTGCTCCTTGCCGGCACGCTCGCCTGGCGGTTCCGGCTCCGCGCCCGCGGCGGGGCGTGCCGCATCTGATTCCGCCCTGACCCCACGACCCGAGGTGCCGATGTTCTCCTTCCTGCGCCGACACACGCCCGAGATCACCGTCGAGGAGCTCGATGACCTTCGTCGCGATCGCGCCGTCCGCGTCCTCGATGTCCGCGAGGACGGGGAGTTCAGGCGCGGCCACCTGCCCGACGCGATCCACGTCCCGCTCAAGCAGCTGCCTGCTCGCGCCGGCAAGCTGCCGCGCAACGTCCGCTATGCGGTCATCTGCCAGTCCGGCAGCCGAAGCCGGAGCGCGACCGACTTCCTGGTCGCGCAGGGATTCGAGGGCGCGGTCTCGGTTCGCGGCGGCATCGGGGCCTGGGCACGCGGCGGCCGGCCGCTCGTGTAGCCGGGATCGCAGCGCAGGAGGCCCCATGGCCCGCTATCGCGTCCTCGCCTGGCGCGACATCCCGACCCAGGTTCGCGCCTCCGACGCATCCGGCACGGTGGCGAACCGCCGGATGCCCACGTGGTTCATGCAGGAGATCAGCCGGATCACGATGCGCGAGGGCCTCGCAGGGACCGACGACTACCTCGCCGCGTTCGCGTGGACCGACGAGACCGAGCGCGACGGCTCCGCCGGCGAGGTGGCCGACGCCGTCATGATCGAGCTGGCCGCGCGCTGGGGCCGGACCCCGGAGGGCCGTCGCCTCCTTCCGGGTCCCGACGACCGGGAGCACGATCCCACCTGACCTTCCTCGTCAGGGCCGCCGGACCGGGGCGGGTCCGTGACGAGACAGACGAGCGACTTCGCGGACCCACCTCCGATCGAAATGAACCTCCGATACCCCCGGGCAGTATTGACAAAGGGGTTGACAAGACGGGCCCTCGTGGGCGCATCATCTCCATGAACTGGCGTGTCAAGACTTGACACGCCCGTACGCATGTCCGGCGCCGAGAAGCCCCCGGCCGGGGCGCCGCCGGATCGAGGTGGACCCCGCGGTGGCGGGGAGAGCGGGGGCTCGCGGGCGCGCACGGACCCCAACCAGGCAGGAGCAGCGGTTGGCCGTCGGCGTCGCAGCCGAAGTCAAGAGCAAGCTGACCGTCCTCGACGTCGTCGGGGAGACCGTCCAGCTGAAGAAGGCGGGCACGACCTTCAAGGGCCTCTGCCCGTTCCACTCGGAGAAGACCCCGAGCTTCATCGTCACGCCCGTCCGCGAGAGCTGGCACTGCTTCGGCTGCGGCGAGGGAGGGGACATCTTCAGCTTCGTCATGCGCCGCGACGGCCTCGCCTTCCCGGAGGCGCTGCGCATCCTCGCCGGTCGCGCCGGCGTCGAGATCGACGAGCGGACCTCGCGCGAGGACGCCCGCCGCCGGCACCTCCACGACGTGGTCGAGTCCGCCATCTCCTTCTACCACGCGGTCCTGACGAAGAGCCCCACGGGCGCGCGCGCCCTCGCCTACCTGCGCGAGCGCGGCTTCAGCGACGAGACGATCGAGTGGGCCAACCTGGGCTGGGCGCCGCCCGACTGGGACGCCCTGGGCCGGACGCTGGAGAAGCGTCGCCAGATCGGGCCGCCCGAGCTGGTCGAGGCGGGCCTCGCCACCCTGCGCAAGGGCGGCAACGGCGCCTACGACCGCTTCCGGGCGCGGGTCATCTTCCCGATCCGCGACGCGACCGGCAACGCCACCGGCCTGGGCGGCCGGATCCTCGCGGGCGAGGACGGCGCCGACCCCGAGGGCCCGAAGTACCTCAACTCCCCGGCGACCCCGCTCTTCGACAAGAGCCGGACGCTGTACCTGCTGGACCGGGCCAAGGCGCAGATCCGCAAGACCGGCACGGCCGTCATCGTCGAGGGCTACACCGACGCCCTGATGGCCCACCAGGCCGGCTTCACGAACGTCGTCGCCTCGCTCGGGACCGCGCTGACGCCCGGGCAGGTCGCCCTCCTGATCCGCTACGCGGCGAAGAAGATCGTGCTCGCCTACGACGTCGACCCGGCCGGCGAGAAGGCCGGCACGCTGGGCGTCACGGCCCTCGAGGGGCTGACCCGGCAGCTGGCGGCGTCCGACACCGACGTCGAGCTCGACGAGGTGCGGGTCGCCCGGCTGCCCGACGGCAAGGACCCCGACGAGGTGATCCGCGAGAGCCCCGATGCCTGGCGCGAGGCGATCCGGACGGCCCTCCCGATCGTGGAGTACCTGATCGACTTCCACGCCCGCGGCGCCGACCTGCGCACCACCGGCGGGCGGGCGCGCTTCGTCGACGCGATCCTGCCCACGCTGCGGACCGTCCGCAACCCGGTCCTGCGCGACGGCTACCTCCAGACGCTGCGCCAGGTCTCCGGGGTGGAGGAGCGGGTGCTCCTCGAGTCGCTCCACCGGGCGCCCGACGGCGGGCGCGGCGGCGCGACGGGGCCCGCTGCCGCGGACGGCGGCCGGATCTCGGCCGACTCGGTGATGGCCTCGCCCGACGCCTTCGACCCGCGCGCCGTCCTGCGCGCGATCAGCCCGGTCGAGCGCGAGCTGCTCCGCTTCCTCCTGCTCGCCCCCGAGCTGCAGGTCGAGACCGCCGAGCGCCTGGCCCCGGCCGACCTGCCGTCGACGCCGGCCCGCGAGCTGTGGTCCGCCATCCTGGCCGTCCGCGAGGCGGGGCGCCTACACGTCGGAGGCCGTCTATGCCCGCCTGGATCCCGAGACGCAGGCCCTCATGGCCGCGCTGCTCGGCGGGACCGGCGTCACGGCCGCCGGCGCTGCCGCAGGGGCGCCGCCCGCCGGGCAGGCGGAGCAGGGGATCGAGCAGTGCCTCCTGCGCCTGGAGCTCGACGCCCTCGAGGACCGCGACCGCTTCACCCGCGTCGAGCTCGCCGAGGCCGAGCGGGCCGGCGACCGCCCCGCGATCGACCGCTACATGACCGAGATCTCCCACCACAACGAGAACCGTCGCGCGCTCCACCGGCGCCTCGAGCAGGCCAGCCTGCTCGCCAGGCCGCTGGCGCGCCAAGCTGGAGGACGACCATGACCCAGGATCCCGCCGACGCCGCGCTCGTGGAGGCGGTGCTCGCCGCCACCCCGCGCCGGCGCAAGGCCGCCGCCGCCGAGGTGAAGGCCGTCAGGACCGCCTCGCGGGCGGCCGCCCTCACCGAGGACGAGCCGGTCGCTGGCCGATCCCCGGGCTCGACGCGCTGGGCGACGACGACGAGGACGACGATGACGTCGACCTCGGCGCCGAGCCGGGCGACCCCGGCGCTCGCCGGGGCGGACGTCGAGCTGGCGGTGGACGTCGCCGCCGACCTGGCGACGGTGATCGTCCCGGGCCTCGTCGCCGACGCCACCGACGCCGTCTCGCCGGTCGACGCGCCCGCGAAGCTCGACGTGAAGGCGCTCGAGGAGCCGACGCCCGAGGAGCTCGAGGCGCTCTCGGCCGACATGATCGGGATCGACGACCCGGTCCGGATGTACCTCAAGGAGATCGGGAAGGTCGCCCTCCTGACCGCCGAGGAGGAGGTCGTCCTGGCCAAGGCGATCGAGCTCGGCGAGTGGATGGTGGAGTTCCCGTGGAAGGCGATGGTCAGCCTCCACGAGTGGACCCTCCACGACACCGAGCGCAAGACGCGCACGCGCGAAGCCGCAGCACCGCCTGCCGCTCGGGGACGAGGCCCACCGGATCGTCCGCGAGGCGATCGTCCGACGAGGGCGCCGCTGGACCTCCTGGTCCCGCACCCGGACTTCCACCTGGTCAAGGCCGGCCGCGACGCGCAGTCCGAGGGCACCAAGGAGCTCCTCAAGGAGGCCAAGAAGCTCCTGGCCGCCTACAACGAGTCGCTCGCGCCCGACGCCTTCGTCACGCTGCTCGACTGGGCCTACCTCGCCGTCCACAACGGCGACCTCGACTCCCGCGACAACGTCGGCCTGCGGGCGATCTACGACTGGACGCGCGACGACGTGGCCTTCCCGGCGCTGGAGCGCTGGATCCTGGCCGGCAACGACGCCGACCTCCTCAAGCGGATGGGCTACGACCCCGAGGTCCCGCTCAACACGAAGCTGGCCCACCGCAAGGGCGAGATCGTGCGGATCGGGCGCGACGCCCGCGAGCAGCTGACGTCGGCCAACCTGCGCCTGGTCGTCTCGATCGCCAAGAAGTACATCGGCCGCGGGATGTCGTTCCTGGACCTGATCCAGGAGGGCAACATCGGCCTCATCCGGGCGGTCGAGAAGTTCGACTTCGAGAAGGGCTTCAAGTTCTCCACGTACGCCACGTGGTGGATCCGGCAGGCGATCACCCGCGCCATCGCCGACCAGGCCCGCACGATCCGCATCCCGGTCCACATGGTGGAGACGATCAACCGCCTGATCCGGGTCAGCCGGCAGCTCCTCCAGGAGCTGGGCCGCGAGCCGACGGTCGAGGAGATCGCCGAGGCGATGTCCAAGGGCCAGGAGGTGGTGGTCACCCCCGAGAAGGTCCGCGAGATCATGAAGGTCTCGCAGGAGCCGGTGTCCCTCGAGACGCCGATCGGCGAGGAGGAGGACTCCCACCTCGGCGACTTCATCGAGGACCGGGGCGCCCTGGCCCCGGCCGAGGCCGCGTCGCACCAGCTCCTCAAGGAGCAGGTGGAGGCGGTCCTGGACTCGCTGACCGGCCGCGAGCGACGGGTCCTGCAGCTCCGCTTCGGCCTGGAGGACGGCCGCGCCCGCACCCTCGAGGAGGTCGGCCGCGAGTTCAACGTGACCCGCGAGCGGATCCGCCAGATCGAGGCCAAGGCGCTCCGCAAGCTGCGCCACCCGAGCCGGAGCCGCAAGCTCAAGGACTACCTGGAATAGGGGAGCGGCAGGCCGCACCGAGCCCCGGTCCGCGGTCGAAGCCAACCGTTCGGGCGCCGACCGCGGGGCGTTAGGGCGTCGCCGGGCGGGCGTCGCCGGACTGGCGGTCCGGGCCGGCACCAGGTCGCCGCGGGCCGATGACGCGGGCACTCGGGGCGGCACGAGGTCGCCGCCGGGCGGTCACGCGGGGTGCTCGTCGATTCGTTCCACTGGGCGCAAGGGCGCGACGCGCCGTTGCGCGAGATGCACACAAGCGACCTCCCGTGCGTCCGCCCGGCGCGGCCGGGCGCTGACCGTGTCGTCTTCTTGCGTCGCACGCACAGGTGCGACACGATGTGCACCAAGCCGCCGGGGGACCGGGGCGAGGGGGTCATCCCGTTGCACCGGATGCACGGGATCGACGACCCGCGCGTGACCTGCGCGGCTACCTCGTCGCTTGTGTGCAGCAGACGAAAGCGCACCCCCCGGGTCTGTCCTGGGCCCGGGCGTGCCCCGCACGTTCAGAGGAGGACGACGGCGCTGCCACCGGGGTGGGCGCCCGCGGCGAGCAGCTCCAGGGTGCGCCGGCCGGGCTCCGGGAAGCCGGCTGCCAGCGCCGCGCCGTTCGCGCGAAGGAGCCGGCGGTTGGCGCGCGTGTCGGCCAGCAGGAGGATCAGCGTGTCGATCCGGCCATCGCGCATCTTGAGCGCAAGCCGGCGCTGCAGGGCCTGCAGGTCGCGAAGGCGGGTCTCGGCCTCGACCCCGATCGATCGCCCCTCGATGGTGGCCACGGCGTCCCAGGCGCGGAGGTCGCCCGTGATCGGGAGCGGGACCTCCGGTGCGCCAGAGAACCCCGGCGTGCAGGCGGGCCCGGAACCGCTCCAGGAGGGCGAGGTGGGCCACGTCCCGCAGCGGCTCGCCGGCGGGGTACGTGCGCAGGGCGAGATCCAATCCGACCGTGGCGCACATGATCGCCATCGCCTCGAGGTTGAGCGATCGAACGAGCCCCCGCTCGATGCGGCTCAGCTGGGCCGGCGAGAGGCCGGCGGGCCGGCCGACGTCCGCGAGCGAGAGACCGTGCTGGACGCGCGCCCCCCGGAGATCCCGGCCGATCGCAAGGAGCAGGCTGCCGCTGCGCTCCCGGGCGCGCTCGACCGGACCGTGACGGCTTCCCATCGCGGGATCATGGCGCCGGCCGCTCATCGGCCATCCATCCGGGCCCTGCGGCAGGGGCGCGCCGCCGCAGGACCAGCTTCTCCATCTCGACCGCGAAGAATGCGACGGTCGAGGCGACGAGGACGACGAGCAGCTCCTGGGCGCCGAGCGCCTCGGTGACGAAGATCGGCTGGAGCGCGGGGACGAAGATGAGCGCCAGCTGCACGACGAGCGTGCCGATGACCGCGACGGCGAGCGGGACGTTCGAGCGCAGGCCGAGGACGAACGTGCTCGTCCGCTCCGACCGGACCGCGAGCGCATGGCCCAGCTGGAGCAGCGAGAGCGTCGTGAAGACCATCGTCTGCCAGTGCCAGCCCGCCTCGATCGCCACCCACTGGATCCCCAGGACGACCGCCGCCATGAGCAGCCCCACCCAGAGGGCGTGCTGCCAGAGCCCGGCGCCGAGGATCGACTCGCCGGACGGCCGCGGGCGCCGTCGCATCGCGTCGGGCTCCACCGGCTCCACCCCCAGGGCGAGCGCGGGCAGCCCGTCGGTGACCAGGTTGATCCACAGGATCTGGACCGCCAGGAGCGGGATCGGCAGGCCCAGGAAGGGCGCCAGGAACATGACCCAGACCTCGGCCGAGTTTGTCGTGAGCAGGTAGCGGACGAAGCGCCGGATGTTGTCGTAGATCCGGCGCCCCTCCTCGACCGCGTGGACGATCGTGGCGAAGTCATCGTCGGCGAGGACCATGTCGGCCGCTTCCTTGCTGACCTCGGTGCCGGTGATCCCCATCGCCACGCCGATGTCCGCCAGGCGCAGGGCCGGTGCGTCGTTGACGCCGTCGCCGGTCATCGCGACGACCGCGCCGCGGCTCCGCCAGGCCTCCACGATGCGCAGCTTCTGCTCGGGGTTCATGCGGGCGTAGACGGCAACGCGCTCCACCCGGGCCGCGAAAGTCGCGTCGTCGAGCCCGTCGAGCTCGACGCCGGTCAGCGTCTCGCCGCCGGGCTGCAGGATCCCGATCCGGCGGGCGATCGCGGTCCCGGTGAGCGGGTGGTCGCCGGTGATCATGATCGGGTTGATGCCCGCGGCCCGGCAGGCGGCGATGGCGTCGGCGGAGGCCGCGCGGGGCGGGTCGGCCATCGCCACGAGGCCGGCCAGCCGGAGGTGCGCCTCCGCGTGCTCCGGCTCGGACGGGATCGCGGGAACCTCGCGCTCCGCGAGGGCGAGGACGCGGTAGCCATCGGCGGCATAGCGGAGGGCGGTGGCCTCGGCCGCCGGCAGGAGCGACGTGTCGGCCGGGTCGAGCAGGGGAGCGAGCGCCTCGAGGGCGCCCTTGGTGGCGACCCAGACGCGGTCGCCGGCGGCATGGAGGGTCGTCATCCGGCGGCGGGTCGGCGTCGAAGGTCAGCTCCTCCACGCGCGGGTGGTCGGCCAGCAGGTCGGAGGCGAAGATGCCGCGCTTGCCGGCGAAGGCGAGCAGGGCGCCCTCCGTCGGGTCGCCGGTGATCGACCAGTCGCCGCCCGCCAGGGCGGGTCCGCGCAGCGTGGCGTCGTTGCAGGCCGCCGAGATGCGGGCGAGACGGTCGAGGGCGGCCTCGGCCGCCGCCGAGCTCGCGGGCGAGCCCGGCCCGGCCGGCGCCCCGTCGTCGGGTGCGATCGCCCCGTCCGGCGCGTACCCGTCGCCGCCGATGCCGAAGGAGCCGAACGGCGTCCAGGCGCGCTCGACGAGCATCCGGTTCTCGGTGAGCGTGCCCGTCTTGTCCGAGCAGATGACGGTGACCGACCCGAGCGTCTCGACCGCCGGGAAGCTTGCGCACGAGCGCGCTGCGACGGGCCATCCGGCGCGCGCCAAGGGCCAGGGCGACCGTCACCACGGCGGGCAGCCCCTCGGGGATCGCCGCGACGGCGAGGCTGACCGCGACGAGGAACATCTCCTCGGGCGATTCACCCCGCGCGACGCCCGTGGCGAAGACGAGGGCGCAGACGACGAAGGCCAGCCCCGCCAGCGCCTTGCCGAGCGCCCCGAGGCGCTTCTGGAGCGGCGTCTGACCGCCCGCGTGCTCCTGGAGGAGCTCGGCGACGCGCCCGAGGGAGGTCGACATGCCGGTGGTGAGGACCACCCCCGCGCCGCGCCCGTAGGTGACGGCGGTCCCGTTGAACGCGACGTTGCGCTGGTCGGCGAGGACGCCCTCGGGCACGTCGGGAAGCGGCTCGGTCGACTTCTCGGCCGGCTCCGATTCGCCCGTGAGCGCCGCTTCGTTGATCCGGAGCGCCCGGGCCTCCAGGAGCCGCAGGTCGGCGGTGACGATGTCGCCGGCGTCGAGCCGCACGAGGTCGCCCGGCACCACCTCGGGAGCGGGGACCAGGACCGTCTCGCCGTCGCGCACGACACGTGCGGTCGGGCTCGCCATCCGCTTCAGGGCGTCGAGCGCCTGCTCGGCACGGTACTCCTGGACGAACCCGACGATCCCGTTGAGGACGACGATCGCGAGGATCACGATCGTGTCCTTGAGATCGCCAAGCAGCGCGGTGATGACCGCCGCGACCATCAGGACGATGATCATGGCGTTCGTGAACTGCTCGACGAGCAGGCGCCAGGTTGGCTTCTTCCAGCGCTCGACGAGCTCGTTGCGGCCGAAGCGGACGAGGCGGGCCGCCGCCTCATCGCCGCTGAGCCCGCGGACCGGATCGCTGCCCAGGTCGGCGGCGACGTCGGCCGCGTCGCGGGCCCAGGGCCGTGGTGCGGTCTCGAATGGGAGGCTCATCTCCCCACAGGATGGCGGAGGCGGCGGCCCGGCGTGAGGGTGCCCCGGCATGATCGACCGGGCCGATCGTCGTGAGGCGAGGCTTCATGGGCCGCGCCCCGCGCCCGGCGCCCTGCGCCGCCGTGGCGCGGGCATGGCAGGATGGACGCATGAGCGAGAAGACAGCCACGTTCCCGATTCGCACGGCGACGCCGGAGTCCGTCAGGGCGTTCCTTGCGCCCCCGATGACCGCGTTCGGCGAGGAGCTGACCGACGCCGAGTTCGAGGAGTGGAACCACCTCCTCGAGCCCGATCGGCTGATCGCGGCGTTCGACGGCGAGTCGCCGATCGGGACGGCCGGCGCGTACACGTTCCGGATGACGGTCCCCGGCGGGGAGGTCGGGGCGGCCGGCGTCACCGTGGTGGGCGTGGAGCCCGGCCACCGCCGGCAGGGGGTCCTCCGCTCGCTGATGCGCCACCAGCTCGACGACGTGCAGGGGCGGGGTGAGCCGCTGGCGATCCTGTGGGCATCGGAGAGCGTGATCTACCAGCGCTTCGGCTACGGCCTCGGATCGAAGAACGGCTCGTTCGAGATCGACCGGGGGCGAACGGCCTGGCTCCGGCCATGGGTGCCCGAGGGCGCGCTGCGGATGGTCGATGCGACGGAGGCGCTGGCGACGTTCCCGCCGATCTACGAGCGGATGCGGGCCGTCACGCCGGGGGCGCTGAGCCGGACGGAGACCTGGTGGCGCTGGGGGATCCTGCACGACGCCGAGCACATGCGGCGAGGCGCCGGACCCAAGTTCCGCTACCTCTACGAGGTCGACGGCGTGGCCGAGGGCTACGCGATCTATCGGCCCAAGAACGAGTGGGACGATCGCGGGCCCAAGGGCCAGGTCCTCGTCGTCGAGGCGATGGCGGTCACCCCGCGCGCCGAGCGCGCCGTCTGGGGCTTCCTGTTCGGCATCGACCTCATGCGCACCACGAAGGCCGGCCGCGTCGCCGTCCCGCACCCGCTCCAGCTCGCGCTGGCCGACCCGCGGGCGCTGGGCCTCACCGTCGGCGACGGGCTCTGGGTGCGTCTCGTGGACCTCCCGGCCGCCCTCGCGGCGCGCCGCTACGGCGCCGCCGATTCGATCGTGCTCGAGGTGACCGACGCTTTCTGCCCGTGGAACGCCGGACGCTGGCAGGTGACCGCGGCAGGGGAGCCCGGAGCGGCCGTGGCCACGGTTGGGCGGACCGAGGCGCCGGCGGACCTGGTCGTCGACACGGCCGACATCGCGGCGGCATACCTCGGGGCGAACCGGTTCTCGGACCTGGCCTACGCCGGGCGGGTCGAGGAGCGCACGCCGGGCTCGCTGCGGCGTGCCGACGCGCTCTTCGCGGCCGAGCACGCGGCCTGGTGCGCCACGATGTTCTGAGCGGCGGCGCGCCGTAAGCCGGCCGGACACCCGGCAGGGCGTCCGGCCGGTCACTCCCTTTCAGTCGGCCGCGGGGCCAGCCCCGTCCCCGAGGAGGAAGAGGAACCGCAGGATATCGGGCCGGTCGTCAGTGATGGGTGCGATCCCCTCGACCGGCAGGGGTCCCCAGCCCTCGTCGGCCAGCGGCTCCAGGAGCGCCGGGTCGCGGGCAGAGGACCATCCAGATCGAGCCGATCGCGCCCATCTCCTCGCCGGCCGCCGTCGGGCCGTAGACGCGGCGGAACGCGGCCAGGCCGAGGTCGCGCGCGGCCGCGGCCACCGCCGGCCCCAGGTCGTAGTAGCGGTTCGACAGGTGGACGGCCATCAGGCCGTCGGGCGCCACGGTCCGCATCGCGTCGCCGAGCGCCTCCACGGTCAGCAGGTGGACCGGGATGGCGTCGGAGCTGAAGGCGTCCAGGACGAGGAGGTCGTGGGTGCCGTCGGCCACGCGCTCGAGCTCCAGGCGTCCGTCGCCGACGACCACCTCCGGGCGGGCCGGGGCGTCTCGCAGGTAGGTGAAGTAGGCCGGGTCCTCGGCCACTCGGACCACCACCGGGTCGATCTCGAAGTAGGTCCAGCGGTCGCCCGCCTGGGCGTAGGCTGCCAGGCCGCCGGCGCCGAGGCCGACGATGCCGACCGTCCGGCCGCCGCCCGCCGTCGCGACCGGGAGCTCGCGGAGGCGGCGGAAGACGTCGCCGATCGGGCCGTCCTCCACGTAGTAGGTGGCCGGCCGGTTGCGCCGGGCGTCGTCGAGGTACTGGACCCCGTGGAGCGTTGTCCCGTTGAGGATCTCCAGGCGCTCGCCGTCGGGCGACGGGAGGACGAGGGTGACCCCGAAGAAGCTCCGGTCGCGGAAGAGCGGCGTCGGCGGCAGCACGAGCACCGCGAGGACCAGGACGACGGCGGTCGAGAGCGCGAAGAAGCGCGGTACGCCGCCGAGCAGGAGGACGAGCCCGCCGACGAGGAGCCAGCGCACCCCGGCCTGGACCGCGAGCGGCCCCTGGCCGACGAGGGTCACGGCGAGGAGCGCCGCGACGACGACGTACGGCCCGAGCCGGCCCCGGAGGCCGGAGAAGAACGGCCCGAAGTCGAAGGCCTTCCCGCGGGCTGTGGGGGGTTCGGCGCGCATCGCGCGGTCCGTGGCCGGCGCGGTCAGCACGAAGGCGGCCACGGCGAAGCCGACGAGGAGCGGGTACTCCCAGACATCAGGGAAGATGACGGGCGCGACCAGGGCCACGAAGCCGCCGGCGACGACGCCGGCCAGCGCGAGCACCAGGTAGAACTCGGTCAGGTGGCGGGCCGCGGGGCGATCGGCCGCCAGCCGGCCGTGGAGCGCCGTCGCCACCACCGCGTACCCACCCAGCTCGACCGCGACGAGCGGGACGAGGGGCCAGATGCCGCCCGACCCGAGCGGCACCCAGAGCAGCGTCGCCGCGGCCGGCGCACCGATCGTGGCCCATCGGACCAGCGTTCCGCCGCGGCCGGAGAAGGCGACGACGAACGAGGCGAGGTAGAGCGCCAGGGGAGCGACCCACAGGAGCGGCGCGCTCACCAGATCGGTCGCGATGAAGGTCGTGACCGCGGTGAGGAGGCCGGTGGGGATCGCGGCGAGGACGAACCAGCGCAGGCGGCGCCGGGTGTCGATCCTGTCGCCCGCGGCCTCGATGGCGCCGGGGCTGTCGACCGCGGCGGGGGAGGCGGCAGAGACGGCGGTTGCGGCGCCGGGGACCGCGGCGCGCCGGACGCGCCAGGCGGCGGCCGCGACGACCAGGACGAAGATGCCGATCGCCGCCGTCCACACCGCACGCTGGGCGGTGAGCCCGAGCGCCGGCTCGATGATCAGGGGGTAGGCCAGCAAGGCCGCCAGCGAAGCGCCGTTGCTGAGGGCGTAGAGCCAGTACGGGTCGACCGCGCCGGGCGTCTCCGCGTCCCGCACGGCCGCGTACCAGGCCGACAGGAGCGGCGTCGTGGCGGTCAGCAGGAACGCCGCCGGACCCACCGTCACTGTCAGGATCGCGAGGAGGTTCAGCCCGGGCGGGATCGAGGCGTCGCGAAGCGATGCCCAGTCGGCCGGCGCGGCCAGCAGGAGCGCGAAGGCGAGCGTCGCGACGGCGACGTGGACGAGCGCCCCCCGGCGGAGCCCGAGCCGCGTGACCGAGACGTGCCCGTACAGGTACCCCAGCAGCAGGACGCCCTGGAAGAACGCGAGGACGGTGGCCCACGCCGACGGCACGCCGCCGAAGACCGGCAGCGCCAGGCGCCCGACGAGCGGCTCGACGGAGAAGAGCAGGAACGCCGACAGGCCGATGCCGGTCCCGTAGATCGCCAGCGTGGCGAGTCGGGGGCGCTCGACGGCGCGGGCCGGTGCGGCGGTCATGGCGAGGTCCACGCCCGCATGGTCCGGACTGGGGCTGGCGCGTCAAGCGGGACGATCGTTCCCCCGCGGTCCCAGCGGGGGACTGGCCGCGGACAGCCCGCGTGGCTATCCAAGCGCGTCGGGGGGCGGCTCCCCGGGCTCGTCGCCGGTGGCGATCGGCATGCCGGCCCGGCTCCAGTCGGAGTACGAGCCGGGGTAGAGGAGGGGATCGGGCAGGCCCGCTGCGCGCATCGCGAGGGCGAGCTGGCAGGCGTTGACGCCGCTGCCGCAGGCCACGACGACCGGCCGCTCGCCGGCGCCTCCGAGCGCCGCGAACCGGGCCCGCAGCGCGTCGCCGGCCAGGAACTTCCCGTCCTCCGCGAGGAAGGAGGCGGTCGGCGCGCTGATCGCGCCCGGGATGTGCCCCGGGACGGGGTCGATCGGCTCCACCTCGCCGCGATACCGCTCCGGCGCGCGGGCATCGAGGAGGGTGACGGCACCGAGCCGCGGGGCCAGGGCCGCGCGGTCGATGGTCCGGGGCCAGGCCGGCGCCGTCGCGACGCGCCCGGCAGGCGCCACCGGCGGATGGGCGCGCACCGCTGCCGTGAGCGGCAGGCCGGCGGCGCGCCAGGCGTCGATCCCCCCGTCCAGCACCGCCGTCCGCGGGTGGCCCAGCACGTCGAGCATCCACCAGGGCCGCGCCGCGACCGTCCCGCCGGCGTCGTCGTACACGACCACGCGGTGCGCCCGCCCGATGCCCAGCTCGCCCAGGGCCGCGGCGAACGCGGCCGGATCGGGGAGGGGATGGCGGCCCGGACCGTCGGGTCCCGTCAGCACGGTGTCGACGTCGACGAAGACCGCGCCCGGGAGGTGCGACTCGGCATAGGCGGCGCGCCCCGCCGCGGGCGCCGCCAGCGACCAGCGCACGTCGGCGATCCGGAGGTCCGGGTCGCCCAGCCGCGCGGCGAGCTCGGCCGCCGAGATCAGGCTCATGGCCCGAGTATCGCATCGCCGGCCTCGGGGGCGGGGGTCTTGACAGGCGACCCCGGGTGAGTGATTATAACCGTATTGTTCTGGAAGGGAGTAGTTATGGATGTCGGTGACCCGCTCAGCGCCGTCTTCGGGGCGCTCGCCGATCCGACCCGGCGCGCGATCCTCGCGCGGCTGACGGCGGGCGACGCGAACGTCGCGGAGCTCGCCGCGCCCTTCCGCATCTCGCAGCCCGCCGTCTCCCGCCACCTCCGGGTGCTGGAGCAGGCGGGCCTGATCTCGCGGCACCGCCGGGCCACCGCGCGCCTGAGCCACCTCGAAGCGGACCCGCTCCGGGACGCCACCGAGTGGCTGGCCCGGTACCGCGAGTTCTGGGACGAGAGCTACGAGCGCCTCGATGAGGTGCTCGCGAGGCTCCAGCAGACGGGGACGGAGGCGCGCGGACGGACCGACGCCGCCCGGCCCGGGAGGGGGAACGCACCATGAGCACGACGCGAATCACGGCCGAGCCGGGCCTCCCGTTCATCGACATGGAGCGCGAGTTCGACGCCCCGCGCGACCTGGTCTTCCGGGCCCACGTGGACCCGGAGCTCCTGGTCCAGTGGCTCGGCAAGCGGGACCACACCATGGTCGTCGAGCACCTCGACGTGCGGGACGGCGGCAGCTGGCGCTTCATCCATCGCGACCGCGAGGGCGACGAGTACGGCTTCCACGGCGTCTTCCACGGGGAGCCGTCGGTCGACGGGATCCTCCAGACGTGGGAGTTCGAGGGCTTCCCAGGCCACGTCTCGCTGGAGCACCTCACCCTCGAGGAGCAGGACGGCCGGACGACGGTGCGGATCCATGCCGTCTACCAGTCGGTCGCCGACCGCGACGGGATGGTCGCGAGCGGGATGGAGGAGGGCGTCAACGAGGGTTACGAGCGCCTCGACGAGCTCATCGCCCGGCTGGCCCCGGTCAGCTGACAGAGGCGGGGAGGCTTGCCATGGACTACAAGCTCGAGGTCGTGGTCGTCCCGGTGTCGGACGTCGACCGGGCGAAGGCCTTCTACAGCGAGCAGGTCGGCTTCCAGGTCGACCTCGACGACAGCCCGACCGAGCAGCTCCGCGTCGTGCAGTTGACGCCGCCCGGCTCAGCCTGCTCGATCACGATCGGCCGGGGCCTGATCGACTCGGTCCCGGGCTCCCTGCGGGGGCTCCAGCTCGTGGTCGAGGACGTCGACGCGGCCCGGGCGGAGCTCCTCGGGCGGGGTGTGGGGGTCGGCCCGGTCCAGCACTTCGAGGCCGGTGCCTGGGTCGACGGCAGGGGTGGCCCCTGGAACTCGTTCGTCCGGTTCAGCGACCCGGACGGCAACGCCTGGATCATCCAGGAGCGTCCGCCGGCCGGCTGACGCCGCCACGGCGGCCCCTCCGCGTCAGCGAGGGCCGCCGTGCTATTCTTCCGCCCGGCGCGGCCCCGGCCGCCCAGCGCGCCCCGCCCCACGCGGCGGGCGCCCTCGCTCCGGCGTAGCTCAGTGGTAGAGCGGGCGACTGTTAATCGCTTGGTCGTAGGTTCGAATCCTACCGCCGGAGCCACTTGCCCCATTGTTACGGTGAGCGTAACATTTGCGCATGTCTTGGGACGATCTCCTCGCCACCGCGGCGCCACAGCACAGCTACTTCACGACCGCTCAGGCTGCGGACCACGGAATCAGCCGAAGGGCACTGACGTGGCGCACCGCTCATGGTTCAGCCGAGCGTGCAAGCCACGGCCTCTACCGACTGTCCCATTGGCCAATAGGCCCGGGCGACGACCTGTACGCCCTCCAGGCACTTGCTCGCTTCGGCACGTTCAGTCACCAGACGGCGCTGACCTTGCTCGGGCTGACAGACATCATCCCGTCGACCATCCACTTCACGATCCCGGAGACGTCCCGGCTCAGATCGCGTCCGGGCGTCACACTGCACCGCTCGCGTCACGGCGCCATGACCGACCGAGCCCTCCGGGATGGGCTGTGGGTCAGCACCGCGCGCCGGGCGCTGGTTGACGCCGCCCGCGAGGGCGCCGACCCTGATCAGCTGGTCTCCGCGGCCCGCGATGCCCAAGCGCGGGCGATGCTCACGCCCGACGACGTCGCCGAACTCCGGCGACACGCGCCCTTCGCGGGCGCCCGCCTGTGACGAAGACGACGGGCGCGACGCCGGCTGGTCGGCGGACCAGCCTCCTCATCCGAATGGCCGACGCCGCTCGCGAGGCCGGCGTTGTCCCGCGCCGGATCCATCTGGTGGTCGCGATCGACCGTCTCCTCATCCGCTGCTTGCCGCTGCGCCCGGTCGATGGGTTGTGACGCGACCTCGTCGCGGCGAACAGGTTCACAGCGCATCATGCCTGAACGCGTCGGTCGGGTCCGGACCATGCGGCTACGACCTGGGCCGGCGCCGCGGTCAGCGTCGGGTCAGTCTCCGGCGATGGTCCGCCGCTGGCGGCCGGCAGCACGGAGCGCGACCTCGACGAATGGTCGCAGCCGCAGGGTCAGCTCCATCGCGGTTCGCTCGAAGGCTGCCCGCTTCTCGTCATCGGTCCCATCGACCTCCGCCGGGTCGTCGAGGCCCCAGTGAAGGGAGTTATGCTGGCCCGGGAAGACAGGGCACGACTGGCGGGCGCGGTCGCAGACGGTGATCACGTAGTCGAAGGACTCGTCGAGGAACAGATCGACGGATTTGCTGGTCGCCGCTGACCAGTCGATCCCGTGCTTCGCGAGGACCTCGACCGTGAAGGGGTTCACCCCCTTCGGTGCTGTCCCGGCGGACTGGACCTCGAAGTCGGACCCTCCGAATCGCCTGAGCAGGGCTTCCGCCATCTGGCTGCGGGCGCTGTTGCCCGTGCAGACGAAGAGGACGCGGATCGGGGCCCCGGACATCGTGGTTCGCTCCTTCGTGGCGCGGCCCGCGGCCGCGATCGTCAGCTCAAGGTCGAGAAGCTCGCTCTCCAGGCGATCGAGGTCGGCGCGCTGGCGGGCGATCGCCGTGCGTTGCTCGGCGAGCAGCGGAGCGAGGTCGGCGTCGATCGCACCGCGCTCCAGGCACAGCCGGGCCAGCCGGCCGGCGTCCTCGGGTCCGAGCCCGAGCCGCCGAAGCGACACCACCAAGCGTAGGCGCGCCAGGTCATCAGCACCGTACTCCCGGTAGCCGTTCGCGCGCCGGGCCGCCGGCGGCAGCACCCCGACCTCCTCGTAGAAGCGGACCGCGGACGCGTTGATGCCCGCGCGGTGGGCAAGCTCCGAGACCCTCACGCGTACCCCCGGGCCTGTCGGAGCTGGTCGGCGAACGCCGACGGCAACTCCGAGGCCTCGACGGCTCGAGCCGCGGCCTCCACGTCGTAGGCGACCCGTCGGAACTCGACGCTCACGGAGCCGGGAGCCGTCTCGATCAGCGCCCAGCAGGCCCGCGGATCGCGGTCCTTCGGCTTGCCCGCCGACCCGACATTGACAAAGCGGGTCGCTCCCACCGTCTTGTCGTAGGGCCGGTGGGTGTGGCCGCAGACGATCACGTCGGCATCCGCGCCGGCAGCGATGCGCGCGAACGTCTCGTCCGGCTTGTCCTCGTAGAGGTACTCGTTGATGCGGCGGGGGCTGCCGTGCACCAGCAGGAACCGATGGCCGTCGACCTCGAACCGGATCTGGGGCGCGAGCGCCCGAAGCCATGCCTTGTTGGCGTCGGCGGTGTGCGCCTTCGTCCAGGCGAAGCCCCGATCGCCGAGCTCCTTCTCGATCGGGTTGGTGTAGGCGCAGCCGCACTCGTCGCGGCCGAACCCGGTGCCGTCGTCGTAGTTGCCCATGACGATCGGGATGTTCTCGGTCTGGAGTCGCTCGAGCACCTCGTTGGGCCAGGGTGCATAGCCAACGAGATCGCCGAGGACGTACCGCCGTTCGGCGGCGGTGGCCGCGATGTCGGCGAGGACGGCGTCGAGCGCCGGAAGGTTGGCGTGGACGTCGGAGAAGATCGCGATTCGCATGGCCCGATGGTAGACCTTCGACCAACTTGAAGGTCAAGCGGTCGCGCCGCCACCAAGCCCGACAACTGATGACCTATGGCCCTGCATCGCCCCCGGATGCGATGTGACACTGTCGGCTGTGATGACTGACCCCTTCGACGTTGCCGTGCTGGGTGGTGGTCCGGCCGGATACGTGGCTGCGCTTCGGGCAGCGCAGCTCGGTGCCCGTGGGGTGCTGATCGAGCGCGAGTGGGTAGGGGGCACCTGCCTGAACATCGGCTGCATTCCCACCAAGGCCCTGACCACGTCGACAGAGCTGCTGCTCAAGGCGAGGCGCGCCCACGACTTCGGCGTCACCATCTCGACGGCTACGCCCGACCTGCCCGCCCTCATGGCATACAAGCAGGGTTCCGTGGACGCGTTGGTCGGGGGGGTCGAGCACCTGCTGAAGAGGGCGGGTGTCACCCTCCTGCGCGGCACGGGCCGCCTGGTGGCGCCTGGCACTCTTCGGGTGCAGCCCGACACCGGCGACCCGATGACGGTGTCGGCCGGCCGCGTCATCCTGGCCCCAGGGTCGATCACCGCCCGGCCACCGATCCCCGGCCTCGACCTGCCCGGCGTGATCACGAGCACCGAGGCGCTCGACATCGCGGCGGTTCCTGCCCGCCTGACTGTGGTCGGGGGAGGTGTCATCGGCCTCGAGTTCGCCTGCATCTACGAAGCCCTGGGCAGCCAGGTCACGATCCTCGAGATGATGCCGACCCTGCTCCCGGGGGGGACCGACGAAGGGCTGGCGCAGCGACTGGCGCTCCTGCTCCGGCGACGGGGCATGAGCGTCGTCACCGGCGCCCACGTCGAGGAGATCGTGTCCGCTGGAGGCAGCCTGGCGGCGACGTATCGTGACGCACAGGGCACCCTGACCCGGATCGAGGGTGATCGCGTCCTGGTCGCCACCGGCCGCTGGCCGAACACCGAGGGTCTCGGCCTTGCAGAGGCCGGGGTGAAGATGAACGGCCGGGCGATCGACGTGGACGAGCACCTCGCCACGAGCATTCCCAACGTGTGGGCCATCGGCGACGCGGTCGGCGGCCCGATGCTCGCGCACAAGGCGATGGTGGACGGGCGCGTGGCGGCGGAGAACGCCTGCGGCGGCAGCCGTGCCGTCGACTACCGATCGGTCCCGAACGTCATCTTCGCGCGGCCCGAGGTCGCCAGCGTCGGCCTGACCGAGGCGCAGGCGCGACAGCAGGGCGCAGACGTCAAGGTCGCCCAGTTCCCGTTCTCGGCCAATCCGCGGGCGCAGATCCTCGGCCAGACCGACGGCCTCGTGAAGCTGGTGTGCGACGCGGGTAGCGGGGTGGTGCTGGGCGTTCATCTCATGGGGCCGCATGCCACCGACCTCATCGCCGAGGGTGCCCTGGCCGTCCAGCTCGGGGCAACCGCCGACGACCTCGCCTGGACGACACACGCCCATCCCACGTTGCCGGAGGCCGTGCTCGAGGCAGCGCTCGGCTTCCGCGACGCCACCATCCACTTCCAGAGGCGGTAGAACCCATGCCCGACTACCTGGAGACCACGGTCGACAAGTTCATCTTCCGGGTCGCGACCGACCGCCTCTACAGCACTGACGGCGCCTGGGCTCTCGCGGACGGGGACCGGGTCCGCGTCGGGATGACGGACTTCCTCCAACAGCTCAACGGCGACGTCGCCTTCGCGGAGGTTAAGGCGGAGGGCACCGTGATAGCCGCCGGTGATGAGGTGGCGACGATCGAGACGATCAAGGCCAACGTGGAGGTGCTCTCGCCCGTCGGAGGAACCGTCGTCGAGGTGAACCCGGCGATGGAGCTGTCGCCCGAGGCCATCAACCAGGACCCGTACGGCGACGGCTGGCTCGCCGTCATCGACGCCACCGACTGGCCGGCGGATCGCGAGGGCCTGCTCAACCCGCAGGCGTACTTCGAGGTGATGCGCGCCCAGGCCGACGAGGAAGCGAAGAAGCTGTGAGCGAGGACGAGCGCAAGGTCATGGTCGTGCCGTGCAGCGGCATCGGCAAGACGTACGGCACGGTGAGCCGCGAGGCCGCCTACGAGGTCACGGAGGACTCGCGACCAGGATCGACGAGGCTTGTCGCTCTCTCGCTTCTGGTCCTGGGTGACGAGGACGCCCGCGCGGCGGTAAGGGCCCATCCGGCGGTGACGATCGATGGGTGCAAGCTCGCCTGCGCCGCCAAGATGGTGCAGGAGAGCGGAGGGCAGATCGCGCAGGGCATCGCAGTGCTCGACGTCTACCGGAGGAACCGGGAGCTCAAGCCGCAGGGCATCGCCGAGCTGAACGAGGAGGGCATCCTCCTCGCCCGTGCCGTCGCGCGGGAGATCACCGCCGTCGTCGACGCGGTCCTTGCAGGCGAGGAGGGCCCGACCCATGCCTGAGCTGCCGGGTCGGAAGGTCGGGATCGTCGCCTGCTCGGGCGAGGAGCTGGCCGAGGGGACGGTGACCCGCCTCGCCGCGCTCAACGTCCTCGAGCAGCTGCGCCCCGGCGAGACGGTGACGATCTGCCTGCCGCTGTTCCTGGCCGGCGGAGAAGGGGACCGGGCCTTCGCCCGCTTCTACCCGACCATCGCGGTCGACGGCTGCGAGAAGCGCTGCGCGGCGCGCGCGACGGAGCAGCTCTCCGGCAAGCCTGCGGCAAGCGTCGTCGTGACCGACCTGCTGGCCGAGCACGGCCTCGACCGGCCACACGGCGCGCGCCGCCTGGACGCCGCCGGCCGGCAGGCGGTCGAGCTGACCGCGAACCAAGTCGCCGGCCTCGTCGACGAGCTCCTCGGGGAGCGATGGGATCGGCGCCGCGGGTCGTTCGTGGATGCCACGGCTGCCGGCGACGAGCCGGCGGAGCCCGCAGGCGCTCCCCAGGTCGGGTGCGCCTGCGCGTCCGCGATCCCGGTGCAGACGGTGGACGTCGACGGCCAGGGCGTTCCCCTTGCAGCCCTTCCGCTGATCTTCGAGCAGTTCCGCGGCGCGGGGAAGGCGCCCGGACCCGAGGTCACGCGGGAGCTGCTGGCGAGCGTGAAGATCTACAACGACGTGGCAGCCGGCACCGACGAGGCGCTCGGGGCCGCGCTTGCCCGCGAGTACGCCGCGTTCTGCAGTCGGGAGCCTGCCCGAACATGAGCCGCACGGCGACGTATCACACCACGACGACGTGGACCGGCGAGCACTGGGGCCACATCACCCTGGGCAACGGCCCGGAGATGGCCTTCTCCGCGCCGCCCGACGCCCAGGGGCATCCCGGCGTGCTGACGCCCGAGGATGCCTTCGTCGCCGCGGCCAACACCTGCGTGATGATGATGTTCATCTGGGCGACCGAGCGGTTCCGCCTCGACCTGCAGTGCTACGCCTGCCGCGTCGAGGGCACCAAGCTCATCGAGCTGGATAGGACCGAGATCTTCACCCACCTGCGCTTCTGGCCGCGGATCGTCATCCGCGCCGGGTCCGAGCCGCCGGCCGTGGTCGAGGCCCGGGCCCGTCGAGCGCTGAAGTCGGCCCAGAAGTACAGCCTCGTGGCCAACTCGGTGAAGTCCGAGATCGTCGTCGAGCCGACGCTCGAGATCGTGCCCTGATCCCGTGGAGATGCTCCTGCTCCTGACGCCGCTGCTGTTCGGGCTGTCGTTCCTGTCGGGGATGCTCGGCCTGGGCGTCGCCTTCATCGCGATCCCCGTGCTCGGCCTGTTCGGCTACGACCTCATCAACGAGATCCAGCCCTGGGCGCTGCTGCTCAACGGGCTGACCGCGATCAGCGCCGCGATCGCCTTCTGGCGGAGGGGGATGGTCGACAGGCGGGGAGCGCTCATCCTCGTGACGATCACGGCGATCGGCGCGCCCCTCGGGGTCTGGCTCGTTCAGTTCGCCTCGCCAGACCTCGTGTGGTGGATCTACGTCGGCGTTCTGCTCTTCCTCGCGATCCGCATGGCGTTGCCGAAGGGCGCCTCGACCGAGCTGGTCGCCGAGATCACGGACGCCTCGCGGGCGAAGGCGGCCGGGGCTGCCGTCCCCATCTCCGTCTTCGCCGGCTTCCTGGGCGTGGGGCCGGGCTTCCTGCTCATGCCCACGCTCACCCTCGTCGGCTACAGCGCCCGCCTGGCCGCGGCGACGAACTCGGTGGCCGTGACGGTGCCGTCGTTCACAGCCTTCGCCACCCACCTGCCGACGGCCACCTTCGACTGGCCGATCGTGATCGTCACCTCCATCGCATCGGTGATCGGAGCCTGGCTCGGGGCACGCTTCACGGCGGGGCGGGTCAAGAGCGCCACCCTCTCGCGGATCTTTGCGGTCGCGCTTGTCGCGCTCGCCGTGCAGCGCGCCTGGATCCTGCTGACATGACCACCACCCGTACTTCCACGCCAGCCCCCCAGAGGAGACATCCGATGCCGATTGAGCTGCCCGTCCTCCAGGACCTGCGGATGAGCCTGCCGGCCCCCGATGTGAGCGATGCGACGGCGGCCGCCGCGATCCTCGCGGATCCGATCCGAGCCAGCATCGTGCGGATGCTCCGCGACGGACCCGTCTGCGTGTGCGAGATGGCGGCCGCCCTCGGCTCGCGCGAGAACAACGTGAGCAACCACCTCGCCCGGCTACGCGACGCCGGGCTCGTGCGCTCGATGCGCTATGAGGCCGATACGCGCCGCGTCTACTACGAGCGCGACGACGATGCCTGTCGGAGGGCGCTCGGGGCGCTCGGGGCGATCCTGGGATGACCACGCTCGCGGGCACCCTGCGGCCACATCCAAGCGCTGGGAGCAGCGCATCCGAAGCGCCACTGCATGGAGACCTGCACTGATGACGAAGATCGAGGTCCTCGGGCCTGGCTGCTACAACTGCCACCTCCTCGAAGAGGCTGCGAAGGAGGCCGTGGCGATCGCCGGGGTTCAGGCAGAGATCGTGAAGGTCACCGACTGGGGGCAGATCGCGAGCTACGGCATCCTGCACACGCCCGGGCTCGTGATCGACGGCAAGGTGGTGAGCGCCGGGCGGATCCCGTCGGCCGGTGACATCGCGCAGTGGCTCGCCTCGAGTGAGGTGCCGGCGTGAAGACGATCGAGGTCCTGGGCCCCGGCTGCAACAACTGCAAGCGGCTCGAGGCGAACGCCCGGGAAGCGGTGATGATGGCCGGCGTCGAGGCCGAGGTCATCAAGGTGACCGACTACGCAGAGATCGCGGCCCACGGCGTGCTGTCGACTCCGGGCCTCGTGATCGACGGCAGGCTCGTGAGCGCGGGAAGGATTCCCTCGGCGGGCGACATCGCCGAGTGGCTGAGCGAGTAGTCGGCGCCGCCGTCGGCGCACATGGCAACTCGGAGCTGTCTCGTCGCGAGATCAGGGTGTGCCTCCATGCCAGGCTGACGGGACGTTCGGCCGACCATGGCATGCCGTCCGGCACTGGTATCTCTCAAGCTAGGGTGAGACATTATCGGCTGAAGGAAGTGACCTCGCATCGCGTTGCCACTTCCCGGCCCCGGACCCGAGCGATCGGAGCCCGGGCCTCCGACTGACTGCGGCGGCACGGGATCGGGCGGATCAGTTGTGATCACGGTCCACGAGGCGGTTCTGGTGAGTGACGTCCTTGCCACAGCGGCCCGGTGGCGCGCCGAGGGCGCCGGCTTCGGCCGGGCGACGCTGTCGCCGCCGTCGGATCGGCCCCGTTCGAGGTCGGAAGCATGCTCCTCGCCGCCGACGACGGCCGGCTCGCCGGCAGCGTCTCGGCCGGCTGCGTGGAGGGCGCGGCCGCGCAGGCGATCCTTGCGGCGCGCCGCGGCGGGTACCGGGAGGTCATCCACTTCGGGGTCAGCAACGAGCGTGCCGCCGCGGTGGGCCTTTCGTGCGGGGCGAGATCGACGTGGTGATCGAGCCCGAGGTGCCGGCGGAGACCTCGACG
>CAWEYP010000007.1:0-288322 GCA_963813305.1 uncultured Chloroflexia bacterium | reverse complement strand
TCGCGTACCTTGGGCACCAGTTGGTGTTGCTATCGCGATGAGGGTGGCCATGCTCACCACCCGGCCGCCCTCGCGGACCTTGTGGTAGAGGGCATCGAGCGAAACGTACGGATGGCCGGCCGGGTCGAGCGGGCGGGAGCGGAAGGCGTCGACCTCGGCATCGAGCCCGGCACAGATCCGGGAGACCTCGCTGCTGCTCAGGTTGACGATCCCGAGGGCGCCGACGAGCTCCTCCACCCGGCGCGTGCTGACCCCGCCGACGTACGCTTCCTGGACGACCGCGAGCAGGGCCCGCTCGGCCCGGCGGCGCGGTTCGAGCAGGCTCGGGAAGTACGTCCCATCGCGGAGCTTCGGGATCTGCAGGTCGATCGTGCCGACCCGGGTGTCCCAGCGTCGCTCGCGGTAGCCGTTGCGCTGGGTCAGGCGGCGCTCCGGCACGCGCTCGCCGTGGGTCGCCCCGATCTGGGCCGACACTTCGGCGTCCATGACCAGCTGGGTGAGCATGGCGAGTCCCTCGCGCAGGAAGTCGAGGTCGCCGTCACCGGCGGCCTTGCGCAGCAGTTCGAGGACGGCCATCCTGTCATCGGCCATCGGGTTCACCTCTTCGACGTCGGTTCCTACTCCAACGTCGTGAGGATGACTCGGTGGCCAGCTCGTTCGCTGGCCAGGTCCGCTGCTACACCAACTCTAGGGACACCAACCCTTGTTGTTGGTCCCGAGGGGTCAAACATCCTCCAGATCGGCTACGACAAGTGCCGCATCAACTGTGCTGCCGGGGCACCAGCAAACACGCTGTACTACTTCTGGGCGTACGGCAGGGAAGCGGGGGGACCATGCGGCATCGAAATCCCTCCCACCCCGATCTACATCGCGAACGCAGTCGGTGGCATTGCCCCGCGCTTCAAAGTCGAGCGCGCCGGCTCGGATCTCAACTACCGCTACCGACTCTTCATCGACAATGTGCAGAAGGCTTGGGTAACCATCCGCGACGTTGAAACCTGTTGGGTCGGTGGAGCCAAGAGAAGCGAATTCTACAACGAGGTCTGGGACCTCGGCACGCAGTCGGGCGGGAGAGTCGGGGACAAGCAGGACTTCAGCGACGTTCGGTACAAGACGAGCGTCTGGAATCTACTGACCCGCCCGCTGGGAGCCGACTGCGACATTGTCGATCGAGAGACTCAGCGGTGTATCACCAGCACGTCGGACAGCAACAACTACTACACCTGGGACACGAGGTTGATTCCAGCCTTCTTCGGCGCCTAGCCCTCTTGGGCGGGCTACTCCTGATCAGCGGTTGCGTACAAGCCGCGCCAGCCGCGGTGCCGACCCCTGCGCCGACCGGCACCGCGACCGTCACCGCGAACTCAGCTGACGTTGAACCCGTGTCGCTTGGCTCGCCAACGAGCCAGGCAGAGGCGGGTATTCAGGCGTGTGGCGTGCGGACCTACGCCAACCAGATCAAAGGCATCGGGATTCTCTCGCGAGCCCGTCTGCTGCCGGAATACGTCCCCCTCACCGGACGGGAGCCGGAGATCCAGTCGGACGCTCCCGTCTTCGTCGTGCAGTTGGCCGGAACAATTCGACTGCCAATCCGAGGCGGCCGGGGAGCGCCGGGGTATCTGGACGTCGAGGATGCGACCTGCGTGGTGCTTGGCGATGGTTGGCCGACGTGGTACGTGACAGGACCGTCGGTCGATTCAGCCGGCAACCGTCGAACGCCCGAGCCGGCGCCGTACATGGACAAGAGCCTGCCTGCGCCACTTCCGTAGGAGGTCATCGGCAGCCGCCTGAGCTCGCAACAACTCGCTCGGAATCGACGCCTGCCGTCCTAGCCTGACGGGCGATCACACCTCCCCCAACGAGGAAGCCCTGAACGTGTTCGAGGTCGAGAGGTCTTGCGAGCCGTACGGCGCCACGGCCCGTGGCACTTGCGGAACCTCGAACCCTCCACGGATGTCGAGCGATGTTGAGCCCCCGATGCCCGCCGACCCGGCCGTCACTCGCGGCGCGGTGCAGAGCGGGGCCAACCCGCCACCGTAGCCCGACATACTTACCCCGCACCTATCCGTCGGGGGACTGCCACGAAGGTGAGGATCGAGTACTGCCCGCGCTGCGGGACCAAGCGCCGGACGCGTTCAGGTGGTGTCGCAAGTGCGGGCTGGACTTCGAGGCGGCCGAGCGTGGTCAGCTTCCGCCCGACGTGCCATCCCCCTCGGCGCCGCATCCCCCTCCCGGTGGCTGGGCGGTCGATCGCATACCGGCGGATGAGGAGCCCCCGACCAACTGGGGGCGGACGAACAGTCCTCAGATTGACGTGCGGCCCGTCAGTGACCGCAAGAACATCGCCCGACTGACTGCCAACGCGTTCGATGTCCGGTGTGGCGGCACCGCGGGCGGCTGCCTCGGATTGCTGCTCGGCTTCGTCCTGGGCGGCTACGTTGGGTTCGCGATTGGCGGTCTCGCCCCTCTCCTAACGATCCCCTTGGGCCTCTTCCTGGGGCTGTACCTCGGCATGCGGCTCGCCCTGAGCCTCATGGCTCGTTGACCGAAGCGAGGAAGCGCGTGGAACCGAACCTCCTCTACTACGGCGACAACCTCGACGTCCTCAGGCGGCACGCCGGCACGCCGAGATGCCAGCGGCCATCCGAGTCGACGACGAAGGCCCTGATCACGGGAGCCGGCCTCGAGGCCGGCTTCTCCGTGTCTGGCACCCACCGCCACCGAGCTCGTCGTCGTCGCTAGGGCCCGTCCGGCAGTGTCCGATAGAAGAGGAGCTCCTCGTCCTCCCCGGCCCGGGCTCCCTCGGTGAAGAGGTAGAGCGTCACGAGGATCGCCTCGCGTCCGCCGATCTGGATCAGGCTGATGGTCGGGTTGCTGAAGGCCGCGCTGCCGGCGTGCGTCCGAAAGGGGAGCTCCTCGGCCGAGCCGGTCTCGGCGTCGTAGAGGAACGTGCGCCACGAGCTCCAGTCACCGGGGACCCGCTCCCCCTCGATCAGCATGAGGTCGTGGCCGCGGAACGAGATCGTGTCCCGGTCGCCGATGTGACCGGCCACCCCGAGGTCGATCAGGGCCTGATCCCGTTCCGGCCGGGCGACGGCGTGCCAGGTCGTCCAGTCGGTCGTGCCGCTGGCCTGCCGATCGCGCTCGCAGTCGGCGTGGTAGTGGAAGCCGAGGTCGACCCGCGTGCTGCTCGCCGCGTCGATCGACGGAGTCCCCTCCCCGCAGGCCGGCATCGTGACGGGCACGTCGAACCGGCGCGCGACGGTCCCCGCGCGGAGGTCGGCCCAGGTCGCGAACGACTCGATGACCATGTGGATCGGGTCGGGCTCCTGCTCCCACGCGACGACGTAGCCGCCGTCGGACGCCGCCGCGATCGTCGGCTGCGAGGCGAGGCCGCCGAGCTCCACTTCCCAGGTCCAGTCCATGAGGTCGCTGGAGGTGGCGAGGTGCACGTGGAATGCCTGGTCCCGGTCATCCCAGCTGAAGTAGACGGCGGCGAACCGCTCGGCCTCCGGGACCCAGATGATCTCCGTCGGGCCCATGGAGCGCCCCTGATCGTCGGTCAGCTTGTAGCGATAGGCGGTGGCCGCGGTCACGTCGGTGATGAGGCCGCGGAGCTCGGATCGCGCGGCTTCGATCGAGACCAGGGTGGCCGCCGGCGCTGGCGCACATGCGGCAAGGATCACCGCGGCTCCGAGCAGGCCGGCGATCGATCGACGACGAGGCATGCCGGGCATCGTAATGCCATCCGTCGGTCGCGAGACGCAGAGGACCGTGGCGATCCGCGCCCGGCAAGCCCTATCGGATAACCCTCCCGCCCCTGGGAACCAACCACCGCGTCCGTCCAACGATGGATGCGCCCGGTGCCGGTTGAGCCGCAGTGTGGACACCGTCAGCACCGGCCGCCCGGCCGGTGCAAGCGGAGAGGGCCATGCGGCGGCGTAGCACGAGCGACGCTTCCGCGACCGGCAGACCGGAGATCATCGATGAGCACGAACGGGACGACCGCGCTGCCGGCGAGACACGTCCGGCGGGGCAGCAGTTGAGGCGGCGACCGGCAGGGCCGGCGTGAGCAGCGAGGCGGTCTGGCAGGCGCTCGCGAAGGCTTCGTTCGCCGTCGTCAGCCATGTCAACGCCGCGGGTGAGCCTCGATCGAGCGGCGTCGTGTACGGGATTGCCGATCGGCGCATGTACGTCGCCGTCGCCGCCGACGGCTGGAAGGCGCGCCAGGTCGTGACCGGCCAGGAGGTCGCGGTCACCGTGCCGGTCCGTCGCGGCGGCATCCTCGCGCTGCTCGTGCCCATCCCTCCGGCCACCATCACCTTCCATGCCAGGGCGACGGTCCACCCGGCGGGTTCGCTCGACATCGGCTCCGTCTCGAAGGAGCTCGCGAAGCTCGTGCCAGAGGCGCGGAAGGCGGGGAGCTGCATCATCGAGCTCGTGCCCGAAGGCCGGTTCCTGACGTACGGCATCGGCGTGTCGCTGATGGACATGGCCAACCCGGCGCTCGCGCTTGCCCGCGTGCCCGTCGTGTAGGCGAGAGGAGACCCAGCATGAAGCTGCTGATCGCCGTGTCATCGAAGCACGGCAGCACCAGGGAGATCGCCAGCTCGATCGGCGAGACCATCCGTGAGGCGGGCATCGAGGTGGACGTCGTCGATGCCCAGGACGTCGAGTCCGTCGCCCGCTACGACGCCGTCATCGTCGGGAGCGCGGTCCACTGGGGCCGTTGGATGGGACCCGCTCGCGACCTCGTCAGCGGCTCCGCGGATGCGCTGCGCACGCGCCCCGTCTGGCTGTTCTCGAGCGGGCCGCTTGGGCGCGGCATCGTCGACCCCGCCGATGCCGCCGAAGGCATGAAGCTCCTCGAGCTCGTCGGGGCGCGGGACCATCGGGTCTTTCCCGGCAAGGCCGACAAGCACGAGCTCGGCTTCGTCGAGCGGCGGATCGTCTCGATGGTCAAGTCGCCGTGGGGCGACCATCGCGACTGGCCCGCCATCCGCGAGTGGGCCGCGTCGATCGCCAGGGAGCTCACGACGGTCCCGGCCGGCGCGGCCACAGCGGCCGGCTGATCCGGGGCCGGACCCCCCTTGCAGGCGCTCATCGGCGCCCCGAAGATGGGGCCCCGATGACCGAGATGTGTCGCAACATCCCGGGGACTGTTCACGTTGGAGGGAAATGCCAAGCCCACTGCTGGAGACCAAGCTCTATGTCCCCAGGCTGCGACGCGGTGTGGTCGCACGCCCGAGGCTCATCGAGCGCATGCGCCGTGGGACCGAATTGAAGCTGACGCTCATCTCCGCCCCGGCCGGCTTCGGCAAGACGACGCTGCTGGCCGAGTGGCTGGCAGCCGCTCCAGCCGGTGAACGGTCGGCGGCGTGGCTCTCGCTCGACCCCGGCGACAGCCATGCCCCGTCCTTCTGGTCCTACCTGGTGGCCGCGCTGCAGACGGTGGCGCCGGGGGTCGGCGCGACCTCGCTCTCGCTCCTGGAGTCGCCCCAGCCGCCGCCGATCAGGACGGTCCTCGCCACGCTGCTCAACGAGCTCAGCGCGGTGCCGAAGGACATCGTGCTGGTGCTCGACGACTACCACGAGGTCGACGCACCTGACATCCACGAGGGGATGGCGTTCCTGCTGGAGCACCTCCCCCCGCGGCTGCACCTGGTGATCACCACCCGCGCCGATCCGGGCCTGCCGCTGGCCCGCCTGCGGGCGCGGGCCGAGCTCGTCGAGATCCGCGCCGCCGACTTGCGCTTCACGCCCGACGAGGCCGCCGCGTACCTCAACGAGGCGATGGGGCTGGCGCTGACGGCGAGCGATGTCGCCGCCCTGGAGGCGCGCACCGAGGGCTGGATCGCCGCCCTCCAGCTGGCGGCGCTCTCGATCCAGGGGCGCGAGGACGTCGCGGGCTTCATCGCCGGCTTCGCGGGGGACGACCGCTACATCGTCGACTACCTCGTCGAAGAGGTCCTGCACCGCCAACCTGAGCACGTCCGGAGCTTCCTGCTGCAGACCTCCGTCCTGGACCGTCTGAGCGGCCCGCTGTGCGATGCCGTCATCGGCGAGGATGGCGGCAACGCCATGCTGGAGGCGCTCGATCGGGCGAACCTGTTCCTCGTCCCGCTCGACGACCGCCGCCGTTGGTATCGCTACCACCAGCTCTTTGCCGACGTGTTGCGAGCGCGCCTCCTGGACGAGGAGCCGGGCCGCGCCCAGGTGCTTCATCGGCGGGCGAGCGGCTGGTACGAGGAGAACGGCGAGCGGTCGGAGGCCATCGACCATGCGTTCGCCGCCGAGGACTTCGAGCGGGCGGCGGACCTGGTGGAGCTCGCGATCCCGGCGACGAGCCAGCATCGACGGGAGGCCATGCTGCGCCGATGGCTCGAGGCGCTCCCCGATGGGCTGCTCCGGGTCCGGCCCGTGCTGAGCAACGCGTACGCCGGCTCGCTCCTCGTCAGGGGAGAGGTCGAGGGTGTCGAGGAGCGGCTGCGAGACGCCGAGCGCTGGCTCGGCGCGGTTGACGAGGCGGTTGACGGGCCCGCCGGGCGAGCGGGCTCGATGGTCGTCATCGACGGGGCGGCGTTCCGCCGATTGCCGGGCTCGATCGCCGTGCACCGGGCCGGCCAGGCCCTGATCCTCGGCGACGTGGCCGGCGCCGCGGCCCATGCCCGGCGGGCGCTCGACCTCGTCGGCGAGGGCGACCACCTTGCACGTGGAGGCGCAGCCGGGCTTTTGGCGCTCGCCTCCTGGACGAGCGGGGACCTCGAGGCGGCGTCCCGCTGGTATGCCGCTGGCATGGCGAGCCTTGAGAAGGCCGGTCACCTCTCGGACGTCGTCGGGTGCGCGCTCGCCCTGGCCGACATCCGGCTCGCGCAGGGTCACCTGGGCGAGGCGCTGCGCATCTTCGAGCGGGGATTGACCCTCGCCACCGGGCAGGGTGGCCATGTCCTGCGGGGCGCGGCCGACATGCACGTCGGGATCAGCACCATCCTCCGGGAGCGAGACGACCTCGAGGCCGCGTCGCAGCACTTGTTGGCGAGCGGCGAGCTGGGCGAGGAGAACGGCCTGCCGCAGAACCCCTACCGGTCGCGTGTCGCGGCGGCCCGGATCCGACAGGCAGAAGGGGATCTCGACGGCGCGCTCGAGCTCCTCGACGAGGCCGAGCGCCTGTACGTGAGCGACTTCTCCCCCGATGTGCGCCCGGTCGCCGCGGTGAGGGCGAGCGTGTGGATCGCCCAGGGGAAGCTGGCGGAGGCGTGGGGCTGGGCGCGGGAGCACCGCGTCACGGCCGCGGACGAGCTCAGCTACCTGCACGAGTTCGAGCACGCCACGCTGGCGAGGTTGCTCCTGGCGCAGGGAACGCGAGACCGCGCCGATGACAGCATCGGTCAGGCAATCGAGCTCACGGAGCGCCTGCTGGCAGCGGCGGAGGACGGCGGGCGGAAGGGCAGCGCGATCGACGTCCTCGTCGTGCAGGCGCTCGCCCGTCACGCACGCGGCGATGTGGCGGGTGCACTTGCATCGCTGGCGCGCGCGGTGGCGCTGGCCGAGCCAGAGGGCCATCGCCCGCGTCTTCATCGACGAAGGGTCGCCCATGGCGGCGCTTCTCAAGCTGGCGGCGAAGCAGCCGAACGCTCCGCGCCATCTGCGCCGACTCCTTGCCGCCGTCGCGCCCGCGGACGGACGAGACGCCCGTCGGACAGCCGCTGATCGAGCCGCTCAGCGAACGGGAGCTCGAGGTCCTGCGCCTGCTGGAGAGCGATCTCGACGGCCCGGACATCGCGCGCGAGCTCACGGTGTCGTTGGCCACCGTGCGGACGCACACCCGGAACATCTACGCCAAGCTCGGCGTGAACAACCGGAGGACAGCCGTCCGCCGTGCCGCCGAGCTCGGCCTGCTCCCGCGCACCCGGGACCGCCGACCAACCGCGTAGGCCCTCGCCTGCGGCCGCCCCGAGCCGCGGCCGCGTGTCGGACGAGCAACCCCGGGTCCCGCTCGTCTCGGTGACGAATTATCACCCCGCTCATCACGTGTGGTGATGCGCGCTCATCACATCCGCCTCCACGGTGTGTCGAGTGACTCCGGTCGGTGTTGCCGGCCGGAGATCCAGATGGCAACACGCACAAGGAGCGGGATGACCGAACGACACACCTCGCAGGGCGATCGCCCCGAGGCCCGACGCTACGAGATCCGGCTTGCCGGGCGCCTCGACGCGCGCTGGGCGACCTGGTTCGACGGACTCGCCGTCAGCCAGCACAGCGACGGAACCACGGTCCTTCGCGGCTCGGTCGCCGACCAGGCAGCGCTCCACGGCCTGCTCCAGCGCGTTCGCGACCTGGGCCTGCCCCTCGTCTCGGTGACGCAGGTGGAGACCGACCGGCCCGAACCTCCGACCAACGACCTTCGATAGCTCATCGATCCCCGAAATGGAGACAGACATGGCACAGAACCCGCGTCCCACCGCAACGAAAGGACTTCAGGCATGACCTCTTCCCGAAAGACCGCGCTCGCCGTGGGCGTGCTCTTCATCCTCACCTTCATCACGTCGATCGCGGCGGTGTTCGCCTACGGACCTGTTCTGACCGATCCCGCCTACATCCTCAGCGCCAACCCCGACACCGGCGTGTTCATGGGGGCGTTCCTCGAGCTGCTTCTCATCATCACCAACATCGGCTGCGCCGTCGTGTTGTTCCCGCTGCTCAAGCGGCAGAACGAGGGCCTCGCCCTCGGGTACGTCACGGCTCGTCTCGTTGAGTGCGGCTTCATCGCCGTCGGCCTCCTCAGCCTCCTGACAGTCGCGACCCTGGCAAATGAGACCACCAGCGCGAACGCAGCATCGGTCGTCCCGATCGGCAAGTCGCTCGTCGCGATGCACAACTGGACGTTCCTGCTCGGCCCCGGCTTCGCCGACGGCGTCGGGACCGGGCTGATCCTGGGCTGGCTGATGTACAAGTCCGGCCTGGTGGGACGGCGCATGGCGCTGGTCGGCGTCGTCGGCGGCGCGATGCTCGCCACGTCCGGGGTCGCGGTGCTCCTGGGTGTCATCCCGCAGGGCGGCGCAGTGCAGGGCATCGCGACGATCCCGGAGATCATCTGGGAGGCGTTCCTGGGCCTGTACCTGCTCTTCAAGGACTTCAAGCCGTCGGCCCTGGCCGCGCTTGCGTCCGACTCGAGCGACAAGGTCAAGGCAGCAACGGCCACCCTGTCACCGATCGCCGTCGTGGCGAAGGCTGGCGCCGCGTGACCGCCGTCGGCGAGCAGGCCCCTCGGACCTCTCCACGGTTGTTCGTCCGGATCGCCTGGGTGGGGCACCGCGCCCTGTACCGGTTCAGCGGGGGGCGGATCGGCCTCCAGCGGCCCGCGGCCGGCGGGCGGTTCGGGATGATGCGCCTCACCACGCTGGGGAGGCGCTCGGGCCAGCCGCGGGTCGCCATCGTCGGGTACTACGAGGACGGCGAGAACCTGGTCACCCTGGCCATGAACGGCTGGGCGGACGCGGAGCCCGCATGGTGGCTGAACCTCCAGGCACAGCCCGACACGACGGTCGAGCTGAAGGACGGTCCACGTGCCGTGCGAGCCCGCGCCGCGGCGGGCGCCGAGCGCGAGCGGCTGTGGGCCAAGTTCCGCGACTACCCCGGCTGGGGCGACGACCTCGACGCCCTCGCCGCGAGCCGATCGACAGAGCGGGCAGTCGTCGTGCTCGAGCCCCGCACCGCGGGGGTCACCGGGTAGCCATGGCGACGATCGCACGAACCCGTTCCGTCGACGGCGACGGCCCTCGCCGGCTGCGGCTCCGGCACCTCTGGCTTGTTCCTGGGCTCGGCGTCGCGCTCCTCGCCAGCGCGCAGTCTGCGTCTCTTCACGTCGGGCTGGTCCCGCTCCTCGTGTTCGGGATCGTGCCCCACCTCACGGTCCTGCTGGGGATCGGTCAGCCGCATCTGCGCGGCCAGCTGGCCCTGCGCGCGGTGCCGCTCTTCAACACCATGCATCAGCCAGTCCTGCCGCTGACGGTGCTCGGCCTCGCCGTCGCCGGCGTCCTGCCGCCGTTCTGGCTGGTTGGTGCGCTGGCGTGGCTCAGCCACATCGTGGTCGACTGGGGCTTCGGCAATGGGCTGCGGACCAGGGATGGGTACCGTCAGGGCCCCTTCGACCGAGACAGTCGACCGAACCGAGGCGGGTCAGATCCCTTGGCACCGCTCAACGAAGCCTGACCACACGAACGGCCCTCGCGGTCGGCACCACGGCGTGCGACTGGGCTCCACTCGAGCCGGCCAGCATCACGAGTGGCCCCCACGCTGATCGATGTCTCAGGTCGATCGGCAGGGGGCCACTCGTGGTTGGCGCACGTCGTTGCTGCTCGTCGGCTACCTGTTGAAGGACTCCTCGAAGCTCGAGTTCCTGCCGGCGCCCGACGATCATCGCCGAGTCCTCGCCGTCCTGGCTCATCTGCGGGGCTGATCCGCCGAGCCTTCTCGCGACAGGCGGGGCCTTCGTCTCCGCGACCCACTCCGTACCTATGGGTCCTTGCGCTCTGCCCTGGCCCGACCGAACGATCAGGTATGGACAAGCGCTTCATCGTCGCCGGGCTGGGCCTGCTGGCCCTGGCTGCCATCCTCGCCACCGGCGGGGGCCCTGGTGGCAGCATCACCCTCAAGACCGGCAGCCTCTATCCGGATGCGAGCCCCGGCATGATCGGCTGCTACACGAGCGGGACCGAAGGGCAGCTGGTGACCGATCCCGTGGCCGGCACCGCGGTCATCGACAGGCAGAGCGGTCATCGCTACCCCGTCACCTGGCCGCTCGGCTACACCGGGCGACACTCGTGGGGCGAGGTCGAGGTCATCGACGACCGGGGCAATGTGGTCACGCGGACCGGGTCCTGGGTCAACATGTCCGGCGGCTACTGGACCGACGGTTCGTTCCTGGCCTGTGGGGAAGTGCACTGACACGTGCCCCGGCGCTGCGCCGATCTCACGACCGGACATGCGGAGCGCGTCCGTTTGAGCACAATCGATAATGGCCGGACCCACGCGAGCAGGCGGATCGACGGGAGTCGAACGTTGTTGATCGGGACCGGAACCCTGCGCTCGGATGCCCTCAGCGGGCAGGTCGTCATCGTGACGGGAGCCGGGGGTGGCATCGGCTACGAGGCTGCGAGGTCCCTGCTGTGGCTCGGGGCGCGGGTGGTCATCGCCGACGTCGACGCCTCCGCCGGCGACGCTGCTGCTGGCCGGCTGCAGGCCGGGTTCCCGGAGTCGTCCGTGCTCTCGATCCCGACCGATGTTTCCGACGAGGGAGCGGTCGGTCGGCTCGTCGAATCCACGCTCGAGCGCTTCGGTCCGATCGACATCGTGCTGAACAACGCCGCCGTCGCCCCGGTCGGCGAGACCGTCGCGGCGACGCCCATCACCGACTGGGACCGCAGCTATGCGGTCAACATGCGCGGCCCGGTCCTGCTGGCCCGCGCCTGCCTGCCCAGCATGATTTCCCGCGGCCGCGGGACGTTCGTCTGCGTCTCGTCGACGGGCGGTCCCTTCCTGGGCGCCTACGAGTCGCTCAAGGCAGCCCAGGTCGCCCTTGCCAACACGCTCGATGCGGAGCTTGCCGAGACCGGCGTCACGGCCTTCACGATCGGCCCCGGCCTCGTGCCGACCGCGACCGCATCCGCGGCCATCGAACGGCTGGCGCCGAAGCTGGGCCTGTCGCTCGATGACTTCTACGAGATGAACCGGGGAGCCCTTCTGTCGATCGAGGCGGCCGGCGCCGGCTTCGCAGCTGCGATCGCCCAGGCCGAGCGGTATGCCGGCCAGGAGATCAGCTCGAGCCAGGCCCTCGTCGATGCGGGGATCTCGATCCCGGATGCAGCACCGCCTGCGGTCGTCTCCCTGTCGCAGGCCGTGGACACTCCGGCGGTGTCAATGCCGTTCCCGTCGGCCGAGACAGCGGAGCTGTGCCGGGTCGTCCGCGTCACCCTGGAGGAGCAGGCGACGGGATGGCGCCAGCGATCGTTCTTCGAGCGTCAATGGATGGTCCGCGACTTCAAGCAGCGCGCAGGGATGCCGATCGAACGCTGGACCGAGTCGCTCGTCCGGCTCGAGGAGCGGCTGCGATCATCCGACGGGCCGGCGACGGCGTCCACGCTGCCGCCGCTCGAGAAGCTGGCCGCCTTCTATGCGCACCTCGCCGACATGGCGCGCGGCTACGTCAAGGACCCCGCGGAGCGCGACGCGCAGGTCGCGGTCGTGAGCGGCTGGCAGGCTGACGTCGAGCGGCTGCGGACGGCCGTGACGACGACGTGAGGTGCCGCTGCCTCCAGCCGCTCGCCTGGCGCGCTGGTGACTCGGAATCGCGCGGTGCCCGCACGAAACCCGTGGCCGGACAGGGGGTTTGGCCGGGTTTGGCGGGGGTTTGGTGCTCCGACTCCTCGATCGGCAGTCACCCGTGACTCGCGGCGAGCGCGCGGCGAGCGCGCGGCGGGGGCGCGCACCGGGGCGCGCCGGGCCGGCCGGCACCGGGGCGCGCAGCGCGGGCCCGGCGGCCCGGCCCGTTGCGCCACGGCGCCGACGCGGTCCCAGCATATACTTGAGCCATGACTCAAGTATTTGCCTCCGCGATCGACGACGGTGCCTGCTCGGCGGTGTGCCTCCACCCCGACGTGGTTCGGCCGCTCCTTGGTCGATCGCTCGGGAGTGAGGGCGCGCGATCGGTCGGCAGCCTCTTCGCCACGCTCGCCGATCCGTCCCGGGCCAGGATCGTGCACCTGCTGGCCATCGCCGACCACGAGCTGTGCGTCTGCGACGTCGCCCTGGTGCTCGGGATGAGCGTGTCGGCGCTCTCCCACCAGCTCCGCTTCCTTCGCGAGCGCGGCGCGGTCGGGCGACGGAAGGCCGGGCGGATCGTCTACTACCGGCTCGTTGACGACCACCTGCGGGATCTCGTCCTGGGAGCGGCGACGCACGTGGCCGAGGGCCGCTGATGGCGCACGCCCACGGTTCGGCTGCCGCTGCCCATCGCGGGCGACTCGTCGCCGTGCTGCTCCTCTCCCTGGCGATCCTCGCCGTCGAGGTCGTCGGTGGGATCGCCGCCAACAGCCTCGCCCTCCTCGCCGACGCCGGCCACATGCTCACCGACGTGGCGGGCGTCGGGATGGCGCTCCTGGCGATCTGGTTCGCGGGACGGGCGCCGACGACCGGGCGGACCTACGGCTACCTCCGGGTGGAGATCCTCGCGGCGGTGGCGAACGCGGTGCTGCTCTTCGGGGTCGCTGCCCTCATCCTGATCGAAGCCTGGCGGCGGCTGTCGGAGCCGCCGGAGATCGCGTCGGGGCTGATGCTCGCGGTGGCCCTCGTCGGCCTCGCCGCGAACGCAGCGTCCCTGTTCCTCCTTCGCCACGCGCAGCGCGCGAGCCTCAACATGCGGGGGGCCTACCTCGAGGTCATGGGCGACTTCGCGGGATCGGCTGCCGTCATCGTCGCCGCGGTCGTCATCGCCCTCACCGGGTGGACGGCCGCCGACGCCGTGGCCTCGGCGCTCATCGGCCTGCTCATCCTGCCCCGCACGTTCGCCCTCCTGCGCGAGGCCACCGACGTGCTCCTCGAAGCGACACCCAGGGGCGTCGACATGGATCACGTCCGCCAGCACATCCTCGACGCTCCCGGCGTGGTGGACTGCCACGACCTCCACGCCTGGACGATCACGTCCGGGATGAACGTGGTCTCGGCCCACGTCATCCTGGCCGAGGGCGCGGACGCTGCGAAGGCCCTCGACGCGCTGTGCTCCTGCCTGTCCGACGACTTCGACATCGAACACTCGACCTTCCAGCTCGAGACGGTCGACCGCCGGCGTGTCGAGGAACGGAGCCACGCGTGACCGCCTCGGTCGCATCCCGCCCCGCCTTCCGACGGGGCGCCGACGTTGCTCCGTGGCGGCCGGTGTGGCCGCCCGGCGTAGCATGACGGCCATGGAGCGCCTGCCCGACGGGATCGACGTGCAGGGCCCGGTCCAGGCCGAGGTGTTCGTCATCTGGATCCGCGACGACCACGTGGAGCTGACCGGTCCGTGTGGCGCCGCGCCGTGGCTCATCGAGGTCGGCGAGGACGAGCACCCGGTCGAGGTCGTGGACCGCCTCGTGCGTGACGCCGTCGGCGCCCCGACGCTGGTCCACTCGACGTCCTGGCGGCGCGACCACGGGGGGGTCATCCTGAGCTTCGTGGTCGTCATCGGGCCGTCGCTCGTGGGCGCCATGGAAAGCGCCCCCGTCGCGCGCGCCGAGCTGGCCCGCTCCGCGGCGACTGCCGCCCCGAGGGAGATCGCGTATGCCCAGGTCGTGGAGCACGGCCTCCGCCACCTCGCCTGGCTCGTGCGCGAAGACCCGATGGTGGCCAGGGAGCTCGAGGAGCCATGGCCCGACGTCCTCGCCGACTATGTGCCCGAGCCGTTCCGGGCTCTTGGCTGAGCACACCAGGGAGGGCCGCCATGCATGACCGGGAGATGACCGACACCGTGACCGTTCGATGCGTCTGCGGCTGGGAAGTCCGCGGCTCCGAGGAGGAGGTTGTTGCCGCGACGTCCGAGCACGGGAAGCGCCTGCACAACATGAGCGCCACCCGCGAGCAGATCCTGGCGCTGGCTGTCCGGCCGGCCACCCCGGGCTCGGCGGCCACCCCGGGCGACGCGCCGTCCTGACCGGAGGACATCCCGCGGCCGGATCTCCAGGCCCCTCCGCTTCACCCTGCGGGAGCGCTGCGCGACGTGGCGGCCATCATCGGGCCTGGGGGCCCCCGGGTTCAACAGGCAGGCCGGCCGCGGACCACGCCTCGAACCCGCCGTCCACGTCGGCGACGCTCGCGAAACCGAGGTCGCGCAGGGTTGCCGCCGCCAGGCTCGAGGAGTAGCCGTGCGCGCAGATGAGGATCACCGGACGCGCCGGATCGGAGAGGGCCGGATCGTCGTAGCCCGAGCTCGGGTCCAGCCGCCAGAACAGGACGGACAGAGGGAGATGGACCGAGCCCGGGATCGCCCCCATCGCACGACGCTCGTCTCCGCAGCGCGTGTCGACGAGGAGCGCGCCCTCGGCCATCGCGAGATAGGCGGTCCTCCGGCGCGAGGCGGTCGATCCGACCCCTCGCGGCCGCGAGTAGCTCCCCGATCGTCTGTCGCTCGCTCATCGCTCCCCCCTCCCCTGGGCTCAGCGCCGCCGCATCGTGACCGCGAACAGGCGCCGCGGCAGCTTTCCCTCCTCGTGATCGGCGACCTCGAGCAGCTCCCAGCCCTCGGCGAGGCGCTCGACGAGCGCCCGGTCGAAGAAGTGGACGACGAATCCGCCCATCTCCCACCGATCGTCGCCATGATCGACGCCCGCGCCGTAGTGGGCGTCGGCCGTCGTGCGGACGGTGTAGACGAGGAGGCCGCCCGGTCGGAGCACGCGGTGGACTTCGCCGGTGAGCCGAACGATCTCGTCGGTCGTCAGGGCCATGCAGAGGAGCATGTGGGCGTAGCAGGCGTCGAACGTGGCGTCGGCGAACGGCATCGGATCGCGCACGTCGCCGATGACGGTGCGGACCGAGCCCGTCGACGCCGGCCCGCGCGGCCTTCGCCGGCGATCTCCGCGAGGCCCGGCGCCGCGAAGTCCAGCGCCGTCACGTCCAGGCCGGCGGCGGCGAACGCGATCGTGTCCCGGCCCTGGCCCGGCCCGAGCTCGAGGAGGTGGTGCGCACGTTCGCGGCCAGGAGCCGGGCAAGCGCGGCGCGACCGACGACGCTCGGCTCCGCACCGAGGAAGTCGGATCTCGTCGCGTAGGTCTGGGCCCAGTGGTCGCGCTGCGGGTCGGGACGCTTCGTCATGCCTCGATCATACGAGCCAGGCAATGCGACCGGGCCCGCGGCCCCGGGGCGGACGACCACCCCGTCCGGCCCGGCGTCAGCCCTGGGCGCGCTCGTTGTGGGCCGCCGCCTCGGCGACCTTGGTGACCCGCGCCGCACGAGTCTCGGGGCGCCGCGCGACCGCGATCCAGCCGAGCAGCATCTTCCGCGCCGAGGGCGGGAACGCCGCGAAGTTGACGGCGGCCGGGGGGCGGGTCTGGAGGGCGGCCGCCAGGTCGTCCGGAACCTCCAGCCGCTCGGCGGCATCCAGGACCTCCCACGATCCGTTGGCCCTGGCCCGCTCGATCGCCGCGAGGCCGGCGGGAGCCATGCGCCCATCTCGGATCAGCCGCTCGACGCGCACCTTGTTGGACGCGGCCCAGGCGCTGCGGGGCTTGCGCGGCGCGAAGTAGAGCTTGCCGCGCTCGTCGTCCACGTGGCCGCTGGTGCTGTCCACCCAGCCGAAGCAGAGGGCCTCCTCGATGGCCGCCTCGTAGTCCAGGCCGGCCCGGCCCGAACGCGGCCGCCACGTCACGAGCCAGGCACCTCGGGCGGTCGCGTGGTTCGCCTCGAGCCAGGCGCGCCACGTGGCGCGATCGTCGGCCTGGACTCTCGGGGCCTCGTCGAGGGCGGACATGGTCCGAGTGTAGCCGCGCCTGCGGGGGCTAGCCCCACCCCCAGGACGCCGGGTGCCCGGCTGGGCGGCGCGGGGCCCGGCCGGTAGCGTCGGGACCGACAAACGAATTCAGCTTCGTGGGCCGGTCGGGTCCGCCCGACGAGACGCCATCGCGAGCCCGGCCACCACGCCACCCTCGAAAGGGGAGACCAATGCGACGCCTCTTCGCGATCGCGGCCTCGGTCGCGATCCTCCTCGCTCTCTTCGCCCCGGCGGCCCTCGCGGCCGAGCCGGTCACGGCCGACGGGAGCGTGATCGTCTCGGTCAACGGCAGCGTGGACGTCCCGGCCGGCCAGCACCTCGACGCGGTCGTCGTGATCGACGGCAGCGCCCGGATCGGCGGGACCGTGGACACGGTGGTCGTCGCCGGGGGCACCGCGACGCTGGCGGGTGCCACCGTCAGGACCGTCGTGGTGGTGGACGGCACTGCCGATCTCGGAGCGGGGACGACCGTGCTCGGCGACGTGCGCACGCTTCGTGGCACGGTGACGCAGGAGACGGGCGCCGTGGTCCAGGGGTCGGTGACGGCCCTCGACGCGGACCTGGCCGCCTTCGCCGTGCTGATGATCCCGGTCCTCATCGTCCTCTGCCTCGGCCTCGGGATCGCCGGGATCGCGGCTGCCCTCTTCGTCGCGGCGTTCGCCGCCCGCCAGGTCCGGGACGTCGAGGCGCTCATCTCCGGGCGGCCCGGCCACGTCCTCGTCGCCGGAATCGCCGGCTCGGTCGTGCTTCCGCTGCTCGCGATCATCCTGATCGCGACCGTGATCGGCGCCCCGATCGGGCTCGCCCTGCTGTTCGTCCTGCTGCCCGCACTCGCCTTCCTGGGCTGGCTCGTGGCGGCCATCTGGATCGGCGACTGGCTCGTCGCCGGAACGCGCGGATCCCGCGAGCCGGGCCGCCCGTATCTCGCCGCCGTCGTGGGCGTCATCGTCCTGGCCCTCGTCGGGGTGGTCCCCTTCGTGACCGCGATCGCCACGCTGTTCGGCTTCGGGGCCCTGCTCCTGGCGGCGTGGCGCGTCCTCCGGCCCGAGTCGACCCCGCTCGGCCAGGCCGGCGCGGCACAGCCAGCGCCCAGCGCGAGCTGAGGGCAGCCGCCGGCGTACCGACCGAGGTGGCAGACTGCAGGCATGGACAGCCGGATGCCGAAGGTGCTCGTCGTCGATGACGAGCCGCCCATCGTCGAGCTCGTCACGGGGTACCTGGAGCGCGAGGGGTGGTCGGTGGCGAGTGCCGGTGATGGGCTCGAGGCGCTCGACGCGGTCCGGCTCCTTGATCCTGACGTCGTCGTGCTCGACGTCATGCTCCCGGGCCTCGACGGGGTCGAGGTCTGTCGTCAGCTCCGAGCCTTCTCGGACGCCTACGTCCTGATGCTGACTGCGCGGGGCGAGGAGATCGACCGGATCATGGGGCTCACGGTCGGAGCCGACGACTACCTGGTGAAGCCCTTCTCCCCCCGCGAGCTCGTCGCGCGGATCAAGGCACTCCTGCGCCGGCCGCGGAGCGGGCGATCCGGTGCCGTGGGCGCAGCGGCGGCCGGCGAGCGGGCGGGCGAGCGGGCGAGCGAGCGAGTGCCCGACGGCCTCGAGATCGATGGGGCGCGCCGCGTGGTTCGCGTGGACGGTCGGTCGGTCGAGCTCACGGCCCTCGAGTTCGACCTCCTGGCTGCCCTCGCCCGCGATCCTGGCATCGTCATCCGCCGGCAGGCCCTGCTCGACCGGGTGTGGGGCGCAGAGTTCGTCGCCGACGATCACCTGGTCGACGTCCACGTCGCCAACCTGCGCCGGAAGCTCGGCGACGATCCGGCGCGCCCCCGGTTCGTCGAGACGGTGCGGGGCGTCGGCTATCGCCTCCGTGAGACCGGCTGATGGCACTCCCGCGATCGCTCCGCGCCCGCCTCCTGCTGGCCTTCCTCGTCGTCATCGCGGCGACACTCGGCACGGTCGCCGTGGCCGCGCTCCTGGTCGGCCCCGGCTACTTCGCGGAGGCGATGGGTCACCTCCCCGGCGACCCGATGGGCGATGCGATGGGGGCGGCGACCCAGGCTGCCTTCGAGGAGGCGATGCAGCGAGCCCTCGTCGCGGCGACCGTCATCGCGATCGTCAGCGCGGCCGTGGTCAGCCTCGCCGTCGCGGCGCGAATCGCCGGCCCGATCGGCGCCCTGGTGCGCGCCGCTGGGCGGATCGCCGCCGGCCACTACGCGGAACGGGTGCCGATCCCTGCCCCGGACGAGCTCGGCGAGCTGGCGACTTCGTTCAACGAGATGGCGAGCTCGCTCGAGAGCACGGAGCGGCGCCGGCTCCAGCTGGTCGGGGACGTGGCCCACGAGCTCCGGACCCCGCTCACGACACTCGACGGCTACCTCGAGGGCCTCGAGGACGGGGTCATCGCGCCGACCGACGAGACGTGGCGCCTGCTGCGGTCAGAGACCGGTCGACTGACGCGGCTGGTGAACGACCTCTCCGAGCTCTGGCGGGCCGAGGCCCACCAGCTTCCCCTGCGGATCGAGGACGTGGATGCGGCAGCGGTCGCCGCGGAGGCGGTCGAGCGGTTCGGGGCACTCGCGGCACCGCGTGGGATCCGCGTCGACCTCCAGGGAGGGCCGGCCGCCTGCCGGGCAGACCGGGACCGCGTATCCCAGGTGCTCGCCAACTACCTGTCCAACGCGCTCCGCCACGCCCCGGACGGCTCGGTCGTGGTCGTGGCGACGTCGGCCGCCGACGGCAAGGTTCTCGTCGCGGTCACGGACCAGGGTCCGGGCCTCGCGCCGGACCAGCTCGAAGCTGTCTTCGAACGGTTCTACCGCATCGACGCCGCGAGGAGTCGGGCTGGCGGCGGATCCGGGATCGGTCTCGCCATCGTGCGGGCGCTCGCCGGCGCCATGGGTGGGCACGCCTGGGCCGAGAGCGCGGGTCGCGGGACCGGCGCCACCTTCGTGCTGGAGCTCCCGACCGCCTGATCCGGCCTTGACGGAATCGTGAGGAAGGCTTGCGGTCTTCTCCATTGGATTGGCGGCCCGTGGCGTCCACCCTGTCATCACTGCCGTTCGCGCCAGGCGATCGACCAGAGGAGCATGCGTCCCGATGTCCCGCCGTCACACCAGGGCCACGTCGCGCCCGAAGCGCCCCAGCGGCGCGCCAGACCCCGGCCCCGCGCAGGGCGACGCCATCGGCCGCGCGAATTGCGAGCCCGCCGTCATCTCCACCGACCTGTCCTTCCGCCTCGCGGTCGACGGCGTCCTGGCGCAGATGGCTGCCGAAGGCCACGGCTCCGTCGGCAACGCCGCCCCGATCGCTCCGGCGACCGCGTCGATCTCCACGACGGTGCCCGTGGCCGGCATGACCTGCCGGTCGTGCGAGGTCCGCATCCAGCGCTACGTTGGTCGCCTGCCGAACGTCCAGCGCGTGAGCGCCTCGGCGGTTCACGGCCGGGTGGAGATCGAGAGCTCGGCGCCCGTCCCCGCCGCCGCACTCGCGAAGGCGATCAACGCCGCCGGCTACGAGATCGGCCGGACCCCCTGGCTGGCAAGCGACCCCGACGTCTGGTTGACGGCCGTGGCCGGCGTGGCCCTCGTGGCCGTCCTCGTCGTGCTCGCGCAGGTGACCGGCCTCGCAGGCCTCGCCTCGGGCGTCGGCGACCTCAGCCAGGGCGGGCTCGTGGTGGCGCTCCTCCTCGGGCTGGTGGCCGGGGTTTCGACGTGCATGGCCCTGGTCGGCGGCCTCGTCCTCGCCCTGTCCGCGTCGTTCCAGGCGGGCCGGACAGCCCGGGGGATCCCCGGTGACGGGGTCATCTCGCAGATGCGGCCCGCGCTCGTGTTCATGGCCGGCCGGATCATCGGCTACGGCGTCCTCGGGGCCGCGCTGGGTGTGGTCGGTGCGAGCGTTGCGATGCCGCCGCAGATCACTGCGGTGCTCATGATCGCCGTTGCGATCGTGATGACGATCCTCGGGACACGGCTCACGGGCCTCTCGCCACGGATCGCGACGTGGGCGCCGACGCTCCCCATGGGACTCGGCCGCCAGCTCGGGCTCGCCGACGGGGCGGGCCAAGGGAGCCAGTACTCGGACACCCGGGCAGCGTTCCTCGGCGCGGCCTCGTTCTTCCTGCCCTGCGGCTTCACCCAGGCCGTCCAGATCTACGCGCTCTCGACGGGGTCGCCGCTCTATGCCGGGGCGATCATGGCGGTCTTCGCGATCGGGACCGCGCCGGGGCTGCTCGCGCTGGCCGGGCTCCCGGTCGTGGTGCCGAGCACGATGCGCCCCACCCTCCTCCGCCTCGTCGGCGTCGTCGTCCTCGGCTTCGCCTTCATCAACGCGAGCGCGGGCATCCGCCTCTCGGGCGTCACGCTCCCGTCGTTCGGCGTCGAGTCCGCGGCCGCGGCGCCGCTGCCGGCGACCAACGTGGCGGCCGACGGGACGCAGGCGCTCACCACGTTCCAGGACGCGGGCGGGTACAGCCCGGGCAACGTGTCGATCTACGCGGGCGTCCCGACGCGCTGGACGATCGAGTCGTCGACCACGAGCACCTGCGCCGCCTTCCTCGTCGTCCCTGATCTCGGCCTCCAGGTCCGCCTTCACGAGGGGCCGAACACGATCGACCTGCCGGCGATGCAGCCGGGGACCCTGGCCTACTCCTGTTCGATGGGGATGTACGACGGGCGAATCACGATCGTGGAGCGCCCGACCGGCGCGAGCGGCGGGACCCAGGTCGGCGGCTGACCTGCCACTGATCGCGACGCCTTGTCGACGACACCCAGCCGTGATACTCCCAGGGAGTATTCGGCGACGCTGAGGACCTGGCGCGCTACGTCCGCCCGATGAAGACCACGGAGCCGTCGTCCGGGGTGGCAGGCTCACCGGTGTAGCCGCCCTCGACGCGAAGATCGCGAAACCCCGCCTCGCCCAGCATCAGGAGGATCTCCTGGGCGAAGTAGAGGTTCTCCGCGAGGCTGTGCGCCTCCTCGGCGACAACCCGCCCGTCGTGCCACAGGCGAGCCCGGATCTCGAGCGTCCGGCGCTGCTCGAGGGGATCGAACTCGAGGGTCCGATTGATGAGCTCGATCTCGTCCCCGTCCGCCGTCCGGCGTCGCTCGCCGTCGGCGGGCCAGGCGACGGGGATCCCGGAGCGGTGGCCCGGCAGCCAGCGGGCCCAGGCGGCCTCGCTCGTCTCGCTGGCGGCGTACGGCAGCCGGTGGTCGATGACGAGGGCGCCGCCCGGCGCGAGGTGGCGCCGGATGCGTCGCAGCGCCTCCCGGTCCCGGTCGCGTCGGCCGCCGATGCCGAAGACGCCGCACATGAAGCTGGTTCGGTAGGTCCGCGGCAGCTCGAGCTCGTGGATCGGCTGCGCGCTGAGCCGCGGCCCGAAGCCGCGCTCCGCGGCCCGGGCCCGCGCGAACGCCAGCATGTCGGGCGAGATGTCCGATCCGTCGACGTCGAGCCCGGCGGCGAGCAGCGGCAGGAGGATCCGCCCGGTCCCGCAGCCGAGATCAAGGGCCGGCTCGCCGAACCGCTCGATGACGGCGCGGAAGTAGGCCACCTCGGCAGGATCGGGCTCGTTGAACTCCGCCCACCAGCGAGCCACGAGGCCGTGGTGCCAGGTGCCCGAGCCGTCATCCACGGTGCGACCGTAGCACCCCGCGACGCCGATGGCAGGCACCACGAGCGGGTCCGCGTCCCTCGATCGGCCCGCGGGTATTGACAGGCAGGACGTTCCTGCCGACTCTCTCCGGAACCGCGGAAGGCGCCGATCGCCGCGGAATTCGTGCTCAAGGTTGGACGAGATCAGGGTGGACCATGGCCGCAGAGAGGGATCTGCCGGTCGTGCCGGGTGCGGGGGCCCGGCCATCGGATGCCGGCGACACGCTCGACCGCATGTTCGGGCTGGCCATCGGCGCGTGCGTGGTGGCAACGCTGCTGGTGCTGCTGCCGGGCGTTCATGGCCACGCGATCATGCCCACCGTCGACCTGGTCATCGACACGGTCGCAGCGGTCGTCTGCATCTCGCTCACGGCACTCGCGTGGGCACGCTTCCGCGAGCGCCACGTGATCGTCGCCGCGTATCACGCGTCGGCCTTCCTGGCCCTGGCGGTCGCGTACGGCATCGCGGTGCTCATCAGCCTGCAACAGGGCGCCAGCATCGGCAGCCTGGCCGAGCCCGAGGACGTGCAGGTGCTCGTGTTCGCGATCGCTCACCTCGCCGCCGCAGTCCTGTTCGTCCTTGCCGGAGTCTTCACGGCACGACGGACGTACGGGTGGAACCCACCATGGCTCCTCGCTGCACCGACGCTCGCCGTGCTCCTCGCGGGACTCGTCGGGCACTGGCTCTACCCACCCCCGGCTGTGCTGGAGATCATCCAGTTCACGGACGCATCCGGTCTGCCCCAGGTCACGCCGTTCGGGGCTCTCGTCCACCTGGTGACCGCCGTGCTGTTCTTCGTGGGAGCCTACGTGGGCCGCGCCCTCTGGCATGCCGGCCACGCCGTCATCGACGGCTGGATCGCCATCGGGCTCGTGTTCGCCGGCTTCGCCGAGCTGCACTGGACCCTCTACCCGAGCGCCCATCCCGGCCAGGTCTCGACCGCCGACCTGCTGTGGCTGGCGTGTTCCGTCTCCCTGCTGCTCGGCCTCGAGAGCTCGGTCAGGGCCGGTCTCCGCGAGCTGAGGGCGGCGAACGTCGAGCTCGCCGAGCTGCGCGACGCCGACGTCGAACGGGCGGCGCTCGAGGAGCGCGCAAGGCTGGCGCGCGAGCTGCACGACGGGCTGGCACAGGACCTCTGGCTGGCGAAGCTGCGGACCGGCGAGCTGGCGAGCATGGACGGCCTGCCCGTGGAGGCCAGGCGTGCGGCCCATGACGCAGTCGCGGCGATCGACATCGGGCTTGGCGATGCGCGCGCGGCTGTTGCCGCCCTGCGCAGCTCGGCGCACGCCGACTCGGGCTTCTGCAACCTGGTCCGCAGATCCGCCGAGGACTTCGGCGACCGATTCGGGCTTCGCGTCGAGTTCACGTTCGCGGGCGACCACACGGCGCACATCGCACCACGGACCCAGGCCGAGATCCTCCGGATCGCCCAGGAGGCGATGACGAACGTCGCTCGTCATGCCGAGGCCACCGTCGTGGGAGTCCGCCTCGCGATCGGGGACGGCCTGATCACGCTTCGAGTCGTCGACAACGGCCGCGGGTTCGATGTCGCGACGGTGGGGCGGGATTCGTTCGGCCTGGCGTCGATCCGCGAGCGAGCGGAGCTCATCGGCGGCCGCGTCCGGATTGCGTCGCGGCCGGGGGCGGGCACCAGGGTCGTCCTCAGGGCGCCGTACGCGCGGCCGACGGCGCTCGTCGACGCGAGCCCACGATGACCGGCCCCGACGGCCCCCTGCGAGTCATGATCGTCGAGGATCACCCGCTGGTTCGCTCGGCGGTGGCCCGGGCCATCAACGGACCGGACATGACCGTGGTCGCCGAGGTGGCGACGGCCGAGGAGGCATTGTCCATCGCCCCGCGAATCGCGCCGGACATCCTGCTCCTCGACATCGCGCTGCCTGGCATGTCCGGGGTCCAGCTCGTTCGCGAGCTTGCCCCCCGGCTGCCCGGAACCAGGATCGTCATGCTCACCGCGTCGTCGGCGGACCGGGACGTCGCGGACGCGATGCGCTACGGCGCGACCGGCTACCTGACCAAGGACGTGACACCCGAGGCCCTCCTGCGCGCGCTTCGGGCCACGCAGACCGATGAGCTGGTCATGCCGCGGCGACTCGCGGGAAGGCTCCTGGCGCGGCTGTCACGACGCAGCGTGCCCGACCCGACGCCCGGCGATCCGCCGGTCGACGCCCTGACGCCACGGGAGCGGGACGTCCTTCGTCTGCTTGCGGACGGCCTCGGCGATCGTGACATCGCGACCGCGCTCACGATCTCGCGCCGGACCGTGGAGACGCACGTGAGCAGCATCATCCACAAGCTCGGCGTGCGAAACCGGGCGGAAGCCGCGCGCCGTTACCGCGACGAGGCCTGATCGTGCGGTAGCGTCACCTCCCGATCGCGCGCGATCACCCGGCCGGGTCGCCCGGCTCCGGTAGCGGGCCCGCCGGGGCTGCCGCCGCGCGGGCGGCCTCACGGGCTGCAGCGATCTCGACGCGGAGCGAGCTTGGATCGCCGACGTCGATCTCGACGCCGCGACTCTCGCCGACGACGAGCCGGAGGGCGCCCCCCGCGACGACGGCCTCGCGGACCTCGCCGAGTGCGTACGTCACCTGCACCCGCGCGAGATGGATGAGGCGCTGCGTCGTGACATAGAAGTCACCGTTCAGTCCTCCCCCGGGCTCGCGCCAGCCGGTGCGGCGCTCGAGCGAGACGGCGCGACGCACGGCGACGACCCGCTCGTCAGAGCACAGGAGGACGCCGATCCGCTCGTCGGGCTCGATCGGGACGATCCCCTGCTCCCTGAGGCGCTGTCTCGCCTCGTCTGCCGACGCCTCGTCCGTCGCCCGCGCGGCCGACCGCGCCGGGCCCCCGATGTCCCGTCGGAAGGGCGGCGCGGGGCGGCTGCGGCGCCTGGCTCTGCGGTCCACGCCCCGAGTGTGCGCGCCCCACGGCGGCGCGACAACCGGAGGCACTACGTAGGCGACACCCGATTCCCATCTCCGCGAACCACGTGTTACGGAGACGGAAGACCGGTGATCGCCATCCGTGAAGGCCCGGATGGTCGCCGGCAACGTCGTCACTACGGTTTCGCCACGTGTCGCCCCAGGCCGCCGCGCGTGTGGCTCGGCCTGGAGCGCAAGGGACCAGGGGGCGGACGCCTCGCCAGGAACGCCGCGGGCGACCAGCGGCGCGCGAAGGGAGAAGGATCGAATGACCAGGAGATTGGCGGCATTCATCGTCGCCTTGGTGATGCTCGCGACCGCGGTCACCCCGAGCATCGCGGGGGTGTCTCCCCAGGCACCCGCCGCAGCGCCCGATCAGGTCGCATCGATGCCGACGGGTCCGACCGACGAGATCCAAGGTTCCCCACTACTTCGGGCCATACCCGAACTGGGCCAACAGCCCGCAGGTCCTCGCCGACGCGGTCGTCACGATCGCGAAGGGGACGCCGACCCCCGTGTCCTACGGGAATCCCGCTGACCGCGCGCGCGAACGCCACCGACTACGCGACGCCGCCAGGAACGCTTGGGCCGGTCTTCGTGGTCCTTGGCAGCGCCCCGCTGCCGGCGGGCACGCTGAACAACTTCCAGACCTGGAACCAGGCGTTCGGGGGAAGCAGCCCCACGCCGTCCGCTGGCGGCCTGTTCCATGCCTACGTGCTCCACCCGACGGGCACAGCCAACCAGTACCAGGTCGTCTATGACAGCGGAGAGCAGACGGTTCCGCCACTGGCCGATCCGGCCGTCTCCGAGATGTTCACGGTCGCGGTGACCCTGGGTTCCCCGTCCAGGCCGGCGACCTGATCGGCTTCTACGGCGAAGGGATCCCGGTCGACACAGGCGTGACGGTGAACCCGGACACGCTCAGCTACCCGGCCACCGCCAATCCCGACGGCGTGACTCCGGGTGCCCCACTCGCGCCCAGCACGATCTACCTCGGCGTCGACGCCGGGTTCCCGATCTACTCGCAGGACCGCACCTACTCGTTTGCGGCGACCGTAACCCCCACCGTCACCGATCCCGGGACGGGCGCCGAGGCCACGGCCACCGTCGATCCGAAGACGGGCGCGATCTCGGCGATCACGGTCACCAGCCCGGGCAGCCGGCTACGTCCTGGCGCCGACCGTCTCGATCTCGTCTCCTGGCGTGACGCCCACGGCGCTCGCGAGCGCGACGGCCCAGATCTCGCTCGGCGTCGTCAACAGCATCGCCGTGAACGAGTCTGGCTTCGGATTCACCACCCCGTCCGTCACCCTCACCGGCGGCAACCCGACCCCTGGCTTCGAGGCCACGGCGGTCGCGAGCGGCGGGGTCGATGACCTCATGCTCACCGACGGCGGCAGCGGATACACGATCCAGCCGATCGTCGAGTTCTCGCTGCCGAACCTCCCGGGCGGCGTCCAGGCGACGGGCTCGGCCACGATGACGCCGACGGCGTCGTCGACGGCGTCGCGGTGGTCAACCCGGGCTCCGGGTACACGTCCGCCCCGACGGTCACGATCCTCGACGGCAACGCACCGGTCACCACGCCGGGTGTCGCCGCCACCGCGGTCGCGACGATCAACATCGGGCAGATCGACGTCACCTCGGGCGGCCAGGGCTACGACTCCGCCCCGACGGTGGACATCACCGACCTGGGCGGCACCGCATCGGTGCCCGCCACCGCCACGGCATCGGTCGCCGTCAAGGGCGCCGTCACCGCCATCACGGTCACCAACCCCGGCGCCGGCTACCTGACGCCGGGCCTCAAGAAGTTCGTCGACACCCTCCCGGGCCTCGGCCCGACGGGCGCGAACGACCTCGGCCAGTACATCCCGGTCGCGGTCCCCGACACGACCACCTACCCGGGCTCCGACTACTACGAGATCGCGGTGGTCCAGTACCGGATGAAGTTCCACCGGGACCTGCCGGCCACGCTGCTGCGCGGCTACGTCCAGCTCTCGACGAGCGTCGTGCCCGGCAACGAGGTTCCCCTGAGCAACGCTGATCCTGAATTCCGCCACCGCCACGACCCCCATCGTCGGCTACACCGGCGTGGACAACCCCCACTACCTGGGGCCCACGATCGTCGCGATGAAGGACAGGCCGGTCCGAATTCTCTTCCGGAACCTGCTGCCAACGGGCGTCGACGGGGACCTGTTCCTGCCGGTCGACACCTCGCTGATGGGATCCGGCGCGGGCCCGAACCTGATGACCCTCGACCCGGACACCAACGTGCCGATGGACATGGCGCCCGACGAGGGCCTGGTCACCGACGGCGTCCGCAACCCGATGTGCGGCGAGACCCCCAAGCCGGCGGAGTGCTTCTCGGAGAACCGAGCCACGCTCCACCTCCACGGCGGCATCACCCCGTGGATCAGCGACGGAACGCCGCACCAGTGGACCACGCCCGATGGCGAGGCCACCGACTATCCCCAGGGCGTGAGCGTCAGCAACGTCCCCGACATGCCCGATCCGGGCCCCGGGGCGCTGACCTTCTTCTACACCAACCAGCAGAGCGCGCGGCTGATGTTCTACCACGACCATGCGTGGGGCATCACCCGCCTCAACGTGTACGCCGGCGAGGCCGCCGGGTACCTGCTCACCGACGCCATGGAGCAGAGCCTGATCGCCCCCGGCGGCGCGCTCGCGGGCCTCGGCGTCGGCACCCCACTCGTCGTCCAGGACAAGACCTTCGTGCCGAGCGCGGCCCGGATGGCGCAGCTCGACCCGACCTGGAACTACGAGAAGTGGGGCGGCGAGGGCAGCCTGTGGACCCCGCACGTCTACATGCCGGCCCAGAACCCGGGCGACCCGTCCGGGATGAGCTCGTTCGGGCGCTGGATGTACGGCCCATGGTTCTGGCCGCCGGCCAAGGACGCCAAGTACCCGCCGATCGCCAACCCCTACTACGACCCGACCTGTGACCCCAACGTCCAGCCGTTCTGCGAGCCGGCGCTGATCCCCTCCACGCCGAACGTCTCGGTCGGCATGGAGGCCTTCAACGACACGCCGATCGTCAACGGCACCGTCTACCCCACCACCACGGTCGATCCGAAGGCCTACCGCTACCGGATCCTCAACGCGGCCAACGACCGCTTCTGGAACCTGTCGTGGTACGTGGCCGATCCGCGGACCGGGACCCTCAGCGAGGTCGCCCTCAAGGCGTCCGAGGTGGAGGCCGCCCAGACCGACCCGGTCGTCTTCCCGACGCCGGACGAGACATTCAGCCCGAAGGGACCCAGCTGGATCCAGATCGGCACCGAGGGCGGCTTCCTGCCCACCCCGGTCGTCGTCCCGGCTGCCCCGACCACCTGGATCACCGACCCGACCCGCTTCGACGTTGGCAACGTCGACGGGCACTCGCTGCTCCTGGCGCCGGCCGAGCGAGCCGACGTGATCGTCGACTTCAGCCAGTTCCGGGGCAAGACCCTGATCCTCTACAACGACGCCCCCGCCGCCTTCCCGGCGCGCGTCCCCGGATACGACTACTACACGGGCGGCCCCGACCTCACCCCGTCCGGCGCCCCCAGCACCCTGCCGGGCTATGGCCCGAACACCCGCACGATCATGCAGGTCAAGGTCTCGACCAACGCCCCCGCGGTCGCCTTTGACCGGCCGAACACCACGGCCGACCGCCTGGGCGCGCTGATGACGGCCTTCGCCCACCACGCTGACGGCTCCGGCGTCTTCGAGTCCTCGATGGACCCGGTCATCGTCGGGCAGGCCGCCTACAACGAGGCCTACGGCACGAGCTTCGTGGCCAGCGGCTGGTGCAACAGCCCCACCAACCCGTCCGCGAAGTGCGACGGGTTCGCGCGGATCGCCGAAGGGTCGCAGCCGACCGACCTGTTCAAGTTCGACACCCTCGGCGCCCTCAAGGACGGCAACGGCGGGAAGCTGTCGATCCCCTTCCAACCCAAGGGGATCCACGACGAGATGAACTCGGCCAACTTCGACGAATGGGGGCGGATGACCGCCAACCTGGGCCTCGAAGCGCCGGGCGCCACGCCGCTCCTCCAGAACATCATCCTCTACCCCTACGTGAACCCGGCCACCGAGATCCTGGACTCGTCAGGGCTGCCGAGCAGCCTCGACGTGACGCCGATCTCCTCGGCGGCCGACGGCACCCAGATCTGGAAGATCACCCACAACGGGGTGGACACCCATCCCATCCACTTCCATCTCTACGACGTCCAGGTGATCAACCGGGTCACATGGGACAACATCATCATTCCGCCCGAGCCGACCGAGCTCGGCTGGAAGGACACCGTCCGGATCAGCCCGCTCGAGGACACGATCGTCGCCGTGCGGCCGATCGTGCCGACGATTCCGTTCGGGGTGCCCGATAGCGAGCGTCCGCTCAACCCGATGATGAAGATCGGCGCGCGGGGTGCGCAGAACGGCCCCAACGGGACCGAGGCCGGCTTCAACAACACGGACGCCAACGGCAACCCGATCGCCCCGATCGTCAACACGGTCGTGAACTTCGGCTGGGAGTACGTCTACCACTGCCACATCCTCAGTCACGAAGAGATGGACATGATGCGGCCGGTCACGGTCCACGTGGACCGCGCCATCCCGGACGCACCGACCAACCTCGCGTTCACCCGTGGCAGCGTCATCCTGACCTGGGACGACCCAACGCTGATCGACTACGCCGATCCCACGACCTGGGCCAACCCCAAGAACGAGATCGGGTTCAGGATCGAGCGTGCGCTGGTCACCGCCGGCCTCGCCGGGCCGTTCGCCGAGGTCGGCACGGCCCTCGCGAACGTCACCACGTTCACCGACAACCCGCCCGACCCCTACGAGACGTACGCCTACCGCGTCATCGCGTGGAACGTCGCTGGCGTCTCCCTTCCCTCCGCCGAGCTCACGGTCCCGGGCCTGCCGCGGGCCACGACGACCGTCGTGACGAGCGACATCAACCCGTCGGTCGTCGGCCAGCTCGTCACCTTCACCGCCACGGTCAACGCGCCGGCTGCCACCGGCACGGTCCAGTTCAACATCGACGGCGTGGACGTTGGCGTCCCGCAGGCGGTCTCCGGCGGCGTCGCGACGTACGCGACCTCGAGCCTGGCGTTCGGCACGCACCCGGTCGTCGCCACGTACAGCGGCGACGCCGCCTTCCTCGCCAGCACGAGCCCGACGTTCGACCAGGTCGTCAACCTGACCGGCACGACCGTAGGCCTGGTGAGCAATCTCAACCCGTCGTTCGTCGGTGACAGCGTCACATTCACCGCGACAGTCAACGCGCCGGCTGCCACCGGCACCGTCGAGTTCTTCGACGACGCGACGAGCCTCGGCACGAGCCCGCTCGTCGGCGGAACCGCCGACCTTGTCATCTCCAGCCTGGCGGCCGGCACGCACTCGATCACCGCGACGTACAGCGGTGACACTGCCTACAGCGGTGCCACGAGCGCGGCGATCAACCAGGTCGTGGTCAGGAAGACGGCCACTCGACGGTCGTGGTCGAGCAGCCTCAACCCGTCGTACGGCGGCGACAACGTCACCTTCACTGCGACCGTCACCGCGGCCGCGGCCACCGGCACCGTCGAGTTCTTCGACGGCGCCACGAGCCTCGGCACGAGCCCGCTCGTGAGTGGCGTCGCAAGCCTCGCCACGGCCAGCCTGACGCTGGGCACGCACTCGATCACCGCCGCGTACAGCGGCGATGCCGCCTACCTTCCCAGCACGAGTGCTGGCGATCACCCAGACCGTCCTCGACCCGCGCCCCGCGGCTCCGTCGAACCTGGTCGCCACGGCGAACAGCTCGACGCAGATCACGCTGACCTGGACGGACAACGCCACCAACGAGACCGGGTTCACCCTCCAGCGGGCAACGAACGCGGCCTTCACCACGGGCCTCAACAACATCGCGCTGGCGGCGAATACGACGATCTACGTCAACACCGGCCGCGCGCCCAGCACCACCTACTACTACCGCATCCTGGCCTCCAATGCGGTCGGCCCTTCGGCGTGGTCGAACGTCGCCTTCGCCTTCACGGCCGTCACGGGCTCGCCGGCCGCGCCGTCGAACCTGGCTGCCGTCGGGTTCAGCCCGACGCAGATCAACCTGACCTGGACGGACAACGCCACCAACGAGACCGGGTTCACGATCCAGCGATCGACGAGCCCCGACTTCACCGGGACGACCACCATCACCCTGAACGCGGTTGACCAGGTCGCCTACAGCAACACCGGCCGCACGCCGGCAACCACCTACTACTACCGCGTCCGGGCCTTCAATGCGGTGGGCCCATCCGCCTGGTCGAACACTGCGTCGGCCACGACGCCGGCCCTGGCGCCGCCGGCCGCTCCGTCGAACCTGGTCGCCACGGCCTTCAGCCCGAACCAGGTCGACCTGACCTGGACGGACAACGCCACCAACGAGACCGGGTTCACGATCCAGCGCTCGGCGAATGCCAACTTCAACGGGACGACCACCATCACCCTGAACGCGGTCGACCAGATCGCCTACAGCAACACCGGCCGCGCGCCGAATACCACCTACTACTACCGGATCCGGGCATTCAACGCGGATGGCTTCTCGGCCTGGGCGGTCGCCGCCCCGGTCACCACGCCGCCGTCGATTCCAGCAGTGCCGGCAGGCCTGACGGTCACCCCCGGGGCCGCCGGCAGCCTCGATATCGCCTGGACGTACACGTCGAACGGCGCGCCCGGGCCGGTCACGTTCCAGCTCCAGAGAAGCAACACGGGCAACGGTGGGTGGACCACCGTTTCCTCGGGCAACACGGCAACCACGTTCACGAACTCGGGGTTGCCCGCCGGCGCCACGCGCTTCTACCGCGTGCGGGCGGTCAACTCCTTCGGCAACAGCGCCTGGACCACGGCGGTCTCGGGCTTGGTGCCGTGAGCATGTAGAGGGTGTCGGCGGGCAGGGATCGCTCCCTCCCCGCCGGCGCGCCGATCCCTGTCAATCCCCGCGATCCTCCCCGGCGCCGGCCCCCCCAACCGGCGCCGGGGAACCTCCCGGGCTTCCAGACCCTGCCAGACAGGTGTCGCGACCACTCCCATGACCCGATCATCCTCCCACCCCAGTCTCGAGCCGACCGGCGGGTGCGCGCCGGCCCCGTACGGCGCGTGACTGCACGAATTGTGCGTCGACCCCGGGCACAGCGCCCGGCGGGCCACCAGGTCCTCCGGGCGCTGGGGCGTGTCCAGCTCAAGGTGGCGCTCGCCGCCGGCGTCGCCGCCGCCCTTCTCCTCGGGCTCGCGCCGCTGGCACACTCGGACGTCCGCGCCGCGGGGCCGCGCGTCGCGATCATCGTCGGCCCCGTCGGGAGCCTGACGAGCCTGTACCGGGCCGACGCGGAGAAGGCCGCCGCGGCGGCCCGCCGGTTCACCGACGACGTCGTGACGGTCTACTCCCCGAACGCGACGTGGCAGGCCGCCCGGAGCGCCCTGCGCGGGGCCTCGATCGTGGTCTACCTGGGCCACGGCAACGGCTGGCCCAGCCGCTACAGCAGCACCCTCAACCGGCGCACCCAGGACGGCCTGGGGCTCAACCCGGTCGGCGGCGTCGACGACGTGGCCCACCAGTACTTCGGCGAGGCGTACCTCGCCGGCTCGGTCCGGCTCGCCCCCGACGCCGTCGTCATCCTCGGCCACCTGTGCTACGCGTCGGGCAACTCCGAGCCGGGCCTCCCCGAGGGATCCCTCGCCGTCGCCAAGCAGCGCGTCGACAACTTCGCCGCGGGGTTCCTCGCCGCGGGCGCCGGGGCGGTGATCGCGGACGCCTTCGGGGCGCCGGCCCACTACGTGCGGGCGATCCTCTCGGGCGGCGGCACGATCGAGCGGATCTGGCGCTCGGCGCCGAGCTTCCACGACCACGTCCTGGCCTTCCCGAGCGGGCGCACGCCGGGCTTCGCGGCCCTCATGGACCCGACCCACCGGGGCAGCGGCTTCTACCGCTCCCTGGTGACGCGGGCGAACCTGCGCGCCGACGAGGTCGCGCGGGGGGCGACGAGGAGGACCGTGGGCCCGGCCGGTCCGGGGCCCGGGGTCGAGCCGCCGCCGGGCGGCTGGCAGGTCGTCGAGCCGCCGGAGCCGTCGGTCGCGCCCGATGCCTTCGCCCTCGGGGCGCAGCCCGGCACGCCGACCCTCGCGGGGATCCCGCTGGCGGCCTCCACGGCCCGGCTGCAGCTCCCGCTGGAGGTGCCCGCCGGCGTCACGCTCGGGGCCGCCTACCGGCTGGGCACCCGCTGGATCCCGCTCGACGAGGCGGGCGCTCCGGCCGACCCGGCACCGGGCGTGGACCCCTCACCGGCCGCCCCCGCGCAGGGCGCGGACCCGGCGCAGGGCGCGCTCGCGACCGCCCCCGCGACGGGCGTGGACCCCTCGGCGACCGCCCCGGCGCAGGGCGCGGACCCGGCGCAGGTCCCGACACCGGGGTCGCGGACGGCTCGGCCCTCGTCGCCCGGGAGTCGGCTGCCTCGCTCGTCGAGGTCGTTCCCGCGAGCGTCTCGGGCGTCGACGTCACCGCGGCCGTGACGCTGCCGGGGACGGCCGGCCGCTACCGCCTCGAGGTCACCCTCCACGATGCCGACGGGGTGGCCCTCCCGTACGCCGTCCAGGCCTCCATCCCGGGCGTCGTCGTCCACGTGGGCGGCCCCGGTGCCGCCTGGCTCGACGCGCCGCCGACCCTCTCGGTCGTGGCGGGCACGCTCACCTCGGTCCAGGTCGTGGCCACGAACGGCGAGCCGACGGCGTGGGGCGGCTGCAGCCCCGGGTCCCGACCGGCCGCCCCGGGCGACGCCGGCTGTCCGGACGTGCGCCTGGTGGGACGCTGGGTCGCCCTCGACGGCCCCGGCACGGCCGCCCCGATGACCCGCGAGCTCGGCGTCCCGGCCGCGTCGGTGCAGGCGACCTGGCTGTCCGGGCCCGTCCCGACCGAGCCCGGCACCTACCTCCTCGTCCTCAGCCTCGAGCGCGCCCCGGGCGACGGCCAGCTGCGCGTGCTGGGCCGCCCGGTCACGGTCACCGTCCGCGTGGCCGCTGCACCGTTGCTCCAGGCGCCGCCCGGCGACGTGGCCCCGCTGCTGCTGCCGTCCGGCGCCGCGCCGGCGCCTCTGCAGCCGCCGTCCGGCGGCGCTCCGGCGATCGCGCCGATCGGCGGGAGCCTGCTTCCGACGCAACCCGACGCGTCAGGTCGGCCCTCGCCCGCGGACCGGCCTGCCAGCCACGTGCAGGGCAGCCGCTGACCATCCTGGCGGCTGCGACGGCCGCGGTGAAGGCAACCGTCCGGCCCGACGCCTGGCCGTGTGCAGGTGGCGGTGCGGCCGCGCACCACCTGGCATCGGCGTGCGGGACCCACCTCTCGGCCGGTGAACGCGATCATTGACCGATCAATCATTGGGGCCTACCGTGGCGAGTCCGCACGACAGGGGGGGTCGGCATGCGCCGCCCGGCACTCGCGTTCACGCTCGCCATGGCCGCCATGATCCCGCTGACCTCGGCGGCGCTGGGCGTGGGCCCGGGAGGATGGGACCACCTCGGGGTCGGCACGACGTCCGCGATCCCCTCGCTCAACGGGGCGGTCCTCGCGCTGAACGCGGACGCTCCCGGGATGCTCCTCGTGGGGGGCAGCTTCACCTCCGCCGGTGGCCTTGCCAACGCGGATCGGGTCGCGACGTGGAACGGCACTGCGTGGGGCGCGCTCAGCGGCACGCCCATCTCGAACGGGGCGGTCTCCGCCATCGCCTACCACGACGGCAAGGTCTACGCGGGCGGCACGTTCCTCAACGCGGGCGGCAATCCCGAGGCCGACTTCCTTGCCGTCTGGAACGGCCTTGGCTGGGCGCCGTTCTGCACGTCGACCAAGCCCGGGCCGGCGTTCGGAGGGAGCGTGGCCGCCCTCCAGGTCATCGGAAACACCCTCTTCGTGGGCGGGGCGTTCCAGAACGGGGCCGGGATCGACGCGGCCGACTACCTGCTCGCGTGCGACCTTACGACGGGCGCGTCGAGCTCCACCGTCGACACGGACGGCGACTTCACAGGCGGTGTCTACGCCCTGGCCGCGGACAGCAACGGGACGCTGTACGCCGGCGGGCCGTTCATCAACCTGGACACGATCGCCGCGGCCGACCACGTGGCCGCCTACGACGGAGCGTGGCATGCCATGGGCTCCGGTCCGTCGGCGGGAGCCGGGGCCGTCGATTCGATCGTCCGCGGCCTCGCCGCCAGGGGCACCGACGTCTACGTCGGCACGGACGCCACCAACATCGCGGGCATCCCGGCCGCGGATCACGTCGCCAGGTGGAACGGCTCGGCATGGAGCGCCCTGGGCTCCGACGGCGCCGGCAACGGCTGGTTCACGACCACGACGTTCATCAATGCCCTGTCCACGTCCGGTTCGCTGGTCTTCGCCGCGGGATCGTTCCAGAACGCCCACGGGATCGCGACCGCCGACGACATCGCGTATTTCGATGGAAGCAGCTGGCGCCCGGTCGGCTCCGACGGGGCCGGCAACGGCCCGATGATCGCCAACCTGACCGCCCTCGCCGTCTTCAGGGACAAGGTGCACGTCGCGGGCAACTTCACCAGCGCAGGCGGCGACGTCCGGGCCCGGTTCCTGGCCGCGTTTGCGCTCAGGCTGCCGGACGCCCGGATCGGCGCGACGAGCAGCGGCCCGTTCTCCTTCAACGCCGTCTACAGCCCATCGGCCACGGGAGAATCGCGAACGATCCTGGTCACGCGCGGCCGGAGCGGCAGCCTCTACGTGAGCATCCAGAACGACGGCCTGATCGCCGGCGCGTTCACGGTCAGGGGAACGGGCTCGGCCCGGGGGTTCTATGTCAGGTACTACCGGGGCTCGACGGACGTGACCAGCCGGGTCAAGGCCGGGACCTACTCGACCGGGACCATCGCCCCGCGTGGGGCCATCACGTTGCGGGTCAAGGTGACCCTGTCGAGGACGAGCGCCAGCAGCGGCACCTTCCTCATCAAGGCATCGTCGGTCGCGGGCACCCCTGCCGATGCCGTCAAGGCGGTCTTCAAGGCCAGGTAGCGGAAGGCGCGGATGCTGCCGGTTCCGGGGGGCTTGCGGGACCCCCGTACTGTGTGCCGATGACGACGACGATCGACCTCCTGGGGGTCCTCCGCGACGGGCTCCCGCCGCGCCCCGACGGACGCCGCCACATCGTGATCGTGGGGGCCGGGATCGCCGGGCTCACCGCCGCCCTGCTGCTCAAGGAGGCCGGCCACCGGGTCACGCTCCTCGAGGCGCGCAACCGCCTCGGCGGGCGGATCTACACCTACCGCGGCTTCGCCGGGCGGATGTACGGCGAGTTCGGGGCGATGCGCTTCCCGCGCCAGCACCACCTGGGCCAGCACCTGATCCACGACCGCTTCGGCCTGGCCACGACGCCGTTCGGGATGGAGGACCAGGACACCTTCATCCACCTGAACGGCCGGGGCGTCCGCCGCAGCGCCTTCACGGCCGACAGCTTCGACTTCGACCTGCCGCCCGGCGAGCGCGGCCGGCCGCCCGGCGACATCCTGCGGGACGCGATGCGCCCGCTGATCGACCTGATGGCGCGAGCCCGGCGGCTGGGAGAAGCTCGTCGAACGCTACGACCGCTACTCGCTCCTGGGCTTCCTCATCGAGCGCGGCGTGAGCGAGCAGGCGCTGGCGCTGATGGGACCGCTGTTCAACCTGGAGGGGCGCTTCCACTTCTCGCTCGTGGAGTGGTTCGCCCACTGGCACGAGGATGTCTTCGGCGACCTCGAGTACATCGACGGCGGGGCCGACACGCTGGCCGACGCCTTCGCCCCGGCCCTGCTGAACGACACGCGCCTGGGTGCCGAGGTGCAGGCCATCGAGCAGCGACCCGGACGACGTCACCGTCCACTTCCGGGACGCCGTCGGCACGCCGGGATCCGTGACCGCCGACGAGTGCATCCTGACCGTCCCGTTCGTGCTCATGCGGCACATGGAGATCAACGGCCTCGACGTCGACAAGTGGTTCACGATCCGGAATGTCTACTACGGCCGGGCCCACAAGATCTTCATGCAGTTCAGCCGCCGCTGGTGGGTCGACGACTACGCGATCACCCACGGCGTGACCGTGACCGACCTCGCCATCCGCAACGTCGTCTACACCCCGGCCGGCCAGGATCCGTCGATCGACAAGGGCGTGATCATCGCGTCCTACGCCTGGGAGCAGGACAGCATGGCCTACAGCATGCTCGACGAGAACCAGCGGCTGGCCCAGGCGCTGCAGGACCTCTGCAAGATCCACCCGGAGGCCGGCTCGACGTTCGAGTTCGGCATCTCGCACGACTGGGCGCTCGACCGCCACGGCGGCGGGATCGGCCCCCTGTTCCGGCCCTTCGAGATGACGAGCCGGTTCTACGACGACATCGTCCGGCCGGTGGGCCGGATCTGGTTCGCCAACGACGCCTGCGACCAGCGCGCCCGGCGCTGGATCGAGGGCGCGATCGCGGCGGCGGTGAAGAACGCCTACGCCATCCATGCCGGCATGCGCGACGAGCTGCCCGCGGGGAGGGAGCCGGCATGAGCGAGCGGGTGGTGCGCCACCACGCGCCGCGGCGCGGCGCGCACGGGCCGAGCGGCCCCGTCCGCGGCACTCACCGACGTCCCGCCCGACGAGGTGCCGCCTGTCACGACCCCGGTCGACCCCGAGCTCCTCGCGACGGCGGATGCCGGCCTGGAGCACCGGGCCCAGGCCCCCAAGCGGGTGGTCGTCGTCGGGGCGGGGCTGGCCGGCCTGGTGGCCGCCTTCGAGCTGAGGCGCGAGGGCCACCGGGTGACGCTGCTGGAGGCCCAGAACCGGGTCGGTGGCCGGATCTACACGCTCCGGTCGCCGTTCGCGCCGGGCCTCTACGCCGAGGCCGGGGGCATGCGCATCCCGCGCGCCCACGACCTCACGCTCAGCTACTGCCACCTGTTCGGGCTGCCGTTGCGGCCGTTCGTGATGGGCAACCCGAAGGCGCTGGTCCACCTCGGCGGCACCCGGATGACGCGGGCGGAGGCGGATCGAGACCCGACCCGCCTGCCGTTCGTGCTCGAGGACCACGAGCGCGGGCTGACGGCCGACGCGCTCTGGGACCTGGCGGTCGGCGATCTCCGGGCGATGGTCGCGCGCGAGGGCCCGCAGGCCTGGCACCACATCGTCCGCGAGTACGACGAGTACTCGCTCCACGAGTTCCTGCGCGCGAAGGGCTGGTCGAAGGGCGCGATCGAGTACTTCACCGTCGTCAACTTCCTCGAGGCCGACATGCACAACTCGCTCGTCGAGATCCTGCGCGAGGACCTCGGCGGCGCGTACGTCGACATGCAGGAGATCGCCGGCGGGATGGACGCCCTGCCGAACGCGTTCTACGGCCAGCTGCGCGACGAGATCCGGTTCGGCGCCGACGTCTTCGCGATCGACCAGGACCCCGACGGCGTGACCGTCCACTACAAGACCGAAGCGAACCGGTTCCAGGAGCACGCCGACTTCGCGGTCATCACGGTCCCGTTCTCGGTGCTGCGCACGATCGAGACGCTGACGCCCTTCTCGGGCGCCAAGCAGCGCGCGATCCGCCAGCTCAACTACCACGCCTCGACGAAGATCCTGTTCCAGGTGCGCGAGCGCTTCTGGGAGGAGGAGGACGGCATCCTCGGGGGCGGCACCGTCACCGAGCTGCCGATCCGCCGGATCAACTACCCGACGCCCGACCCGGACACGGGCCGCGGGGTCCTCCTGGCCAGCTACACCTGGGGCCAGGACGCCCTGCAGTGGGGCGCGATGGACGAGGAGACGCGCCTGGAGGAGGCGCTCGACGACGTCGAGCGCATTCACCCCCGGATCCGCGACGTCTACGAGGGCGGGGCGTCGCACGCCTGGTACAGCGACCGCTGGGCGCGCGGGGCGTTCGCCATGTTCGCCCCGGGGCAGCAGACGGAGCTCCAGGCCGACATCGTGAGCCCGGAGGGGCGGATTCACTTCGCGGGCGAGCACTGCTCGCTCTACCACGCCTGGATCCAGGGCGCCCTGGAGTCCGGGATCCGGGCGGCGCAGGCGATCCACGAGGAACCGGCGCGCGAAGGCTGAGGCTCGCCGCTTGCCGTTCGGTGCGGCCGGGCGCATCCTCGCGACGGCATGCGCGAGACACGATCACTGGCCCGCCGCCGCGCCGGATCCCTGGCCGCGGCCGGGCTCGCGACGCTCTCGCTCGTGCTGGGTGCCTGTGGCTCCGGCACGGCGCCGGGTGCCTCACCGACCGCCGCCATGAACCCCTCGAGCAGCCCGGAGGCCGGCCCCATGGCCACCCAGGATCAGTCACCGAACCCGGCTCCCTTCACGCTCACGTCGCCGGCCTTCGCCGACGGAGCGCCGATCCCTGCCGAGCACTCGTGCCGTGGCGCGGACGTCTCGCCGGCGCTCGTGTGGCGCGGCGTCCCGGCGGGGACCTCCGCCCTCGTCCTGTTCGTCGACGACCCCGACGGGGGCGACTGGGTCCACTGGAGCGTCCTCGACCTGCCGGGCGTCGACGGCGAGCTGCCCCGCGGCGTCGCCCCGTCCACCGAACCGCCGCAGCAGGGCCGGAACGACTTCCGGAGGATCGGGTACGGCGGGCCGTGCCCTCCATCGGGCAACCACCACTACCGGTTCACGCTGCATGCCCTCGCGGCGCCCCTCGGCCTGGCCGGCCATCCCGACGGCTCCGCCGTCCGAGCCGCCCTGGCGCGAGCGACGATCCTCGGGAAGGTGACCCTGGTCGGTACCTTCAAGGCCTGAGCCCGCCCCGGGTCGTCAACGCCCGCGAGACGATTGACTCATCCCCATGAGTCACATAGACTCATTGTTATGACACGACGCCTCCAGGTGCTCCTCGAGGACGACGAGCTGGCCGAGATCCAGGAGCTGGCGCGGCGGCGACACCAGACGACCGCGGCCTGGGTTCGTGAGGCGCTGCGCGTCGCCCGGGACACGACGGCCCACCCGGAGACAGGCCGGAGGCTGCGAGCCGTCCGCGAGGCTGCCGCGCATGCCTACCCGGCCGGGGACGTCGACGAGATGCTCCTCGAGATCGAGAGCGGCTACGGCGAGGACGTGCGGACGTGATCTTCGTCGACTCCAACATCCCCATGTACCTCGTCGGCGCCGAGCACCCGAACAAGGCGGCCGCCCGGGCGCTGCTGGAGCGGGCGATCACCGACGGCGAGATCCTGGTGACCGACGCGGAGGTCCTGCAGGAGATCCTCCACCGGTACGTCGCGATCGACCGCCGCGACGCGATCGCGCCCGCCTCCGACGCCCTCCTCGGGATCGTCGACGAGGTGTTCCCGGTGGAGCGTGGCGACGTGGAGCGCGCGCGCCGCCTTGTCCTCTCCACGCCCATGTCGGCGCGCGACGCCGTCCACCTCGCGATCATGCGGCGACGCAGGGTCGACCGGATCATGACCTTCGACCGCGCCTTCGACGCCATCGCCGGCATCACGCGCACCGGGGGGTAGGCGGGGCGGGCCCGGGGCTTGCCGCCCGCCGCGAGGCCGAGGTCGTGGAGGCGGGCCACCTGGGAGGCAAGCCCGTCGGCCACGTAGGGTCCGCTCACGTCCGGGAACGGGAAACGCTCGAGGTCCGCCAGGGTGCGAGCAGCCTCCAGCGGGTTGGCGCCGCGGCCGCTTCCGGGTGATAGCCCCAGTGCCCATACCGCGCCGCCTGGGACGCGCTCCCGAGACGCGTGTCGCCAGGGTGCGGCAGGGCGCGACGCCGAAGCTCCTCTTCCTCGGGGGAGACGGGGAACTCCACGAAGCCGACATCCACGAGATCGTCGCGCCAGGCTCCGGGCGGCGCCAGGGCCGCACCGTCCACGCGGTAGAAGCTCAGGGCCAGCGGGATCCGGTCGGGCGCCAGCCCGTCGAGCGCCGCGAGCGTGCGCTCCCGCCCGTTCATGCAGCGAGTATGAGCCGGCCTGCCCTTGATGACGCAGGCCTCTGGACACCACTCCCGATCCCCGGTCAACTGGGTCGGCTGCGCCGGGCGGCCCATGCCCACCGCCAGGCGGGTGCCATCACTTCGGGATTGACCGAACCCCGGGCCTGGCTGATGCATCTATGGTGTGATGGCCCGCAACTCCGATCCAGCCCCGACCCGCCGCGTGGCGTTTGAGAGCTACATGGAACCTCTCGCCACTACCGTCCCCGCGCTGCCCGTCTCGGGCGACGTCGACCTCGTGCGACGTGCGGCCGGCGGCGAAACCGTGGCGTTCGAGCGCCTGGTGGTCGCGCGGACGGATCGGACGTTCCGGACGGCGCGGGCCATCCTCGGCAACGAGTCGGACGCGCGGGACGCCACGCAGGAGGCATTCCTGTCGGCCTGGCGTGAGCTGCCTCGCCTCAGGGACCTCGACAGCTTCGACGCGTGGCTCCGTCGGATCCTCGTCAATGCGTGCAACGCGCAGCTTCGGGGCCGCCGGCGGGTCCGCGAGATCAGCCTCGACGAAACGTTCGAACGCCGCGATCCGGGCGCGCAGCTGTCGGACCAGGTGAGCGCGAGCGACGTGCTCGCCCGGGCCTTCGCCCGTCTGGACGCCGACAAGCGCTCGATTCTCGTCCTGCATCACCTCGACCACGAGCCCCTGGCCTCGATCGCGAGCACGCTCGGGATCCCGGTCGGAACGGCCAAGTCGCGGCTGTTCGATGCCCGTGCTGCCCTCCAGCGGGCACTCGTCGTCGAGGGGGAGGCGCTGCGATGACCAGCCAGACGCCGTTCGAGTTGACCGACTCCCTCCTCGAGCGGATGCTCGCCGAGCAGGCCGGTCAGCGCGTACCCGCGGGGCTCGTGCAGGACATCGTCGCCGCCGTCGAGGTTACGCCCCAGCGACACGCCGGAGTCCTGCCGCGCATCGCATGGCCGGTCGGGTCGCGGCGACGCCCGATGTGGCTCCTGGTGACGCTCGTGTTGCTTGCGGCCCTGACGATCGGTGTCGCGCTGGTCGGATCGGTGCTGCTCCGGCGGCTTCCACCGCATGCCATCGGGCCGCTCATCGTGTACCAGATCCGTGGCGACTTCGCGGCCGTCTTCACCCTCGACGCGGCGAGTGGCGAGCAGACGCCGCTCGGCAACGTGCAGCTCACAGCGAAGCTCGGAGGCCAGCGCATTCGCTGGGCCGCCGATGGCACCCACGCGATCGTCTTTGGGGACACCGACCTCGTCCAGGCGCGCGTCGACCTGGCCGCCCGCACGGTGGCGCCCCTGGACCTGCGGAACGCAGACGGGCAGCAGGACGAGGTGTCGCCCGCCGGCGACCGGGTGGCCCGCCTGGTCGGGGACGAGGAGCGGGGAATGAGTCTCTCCGTCGTGGACCTCGAGGGCACGGAGCTCGTGAACGTTCCGCTCCCGGCGGGCTCGGTCGCGTCATCCGCGATCGCCTGGGCGCCGGGCGGGACGTCGGTTGTCCTGAGCGGTTGCCTCGGGTGCGACCCGGCGGCGAGGTCCTCCTCGGTCGGCGGCCAGCAGTTGCTCATGGTGCCGCTGGACGGAAGCCCGATTCGCCAGCTGACCGATGGCACGGCTGGGAGCGTCAGCCACGCGCGGTTCTCGCCCGACGGCTCGACGATCGCCTACTCGACGGTGCTCTGCCGCGACACGTGCGCCGGCGGGATCGCGACCGTGCGCGTGGCCGATGGTCTGGTCACGCCGCTCACGACCACGGGGCCGGACGTGGCGCCGGCCTGGTCGCCCGATGGCGCTCGGATCGCGTTCCAGCGCGGGGGCAACGACGGCGGGATCTACGTCATCGATCGCGACGGCGGCAACCCCGTGCGCCTGACGACATCCCCGGGCTCCGACGGGATGGATCGCGACCGCGCACCGGTCTGGTCCCCGGAGGCGGGCTGGATCGCCTTCACGCGCGACCTCTCGGACACCAGCCTCGGCGACCTGTGGGTCGTCCCGAGCGGCGGGGGCGAGGCGAGCATGCTCGTGGAGAATGCCGCAGGCGACTGGGGGCCGCCCGCAGCGAGGGCGGCCGTCCTGCTGTCCTCGCCCGCCGATACGTCGGCACCCCCGTCGGCTCCGGCGCCCGCGTCGGCTCCGGCGTCGGATGCGCCGCAAGCCTCGGCTTCCACTCCGGCATCGGCAGAGCCGACGGAGTCCGCAGGGCCGGTGGGAACGTCGCCCCTCGGCGGCGGGTTTCTCCTGGTCTGGCGGCTCGATGGCCTCAACGGCACGGAGGCGAAGACCGAGACGGTGTACACGCTCGACGTCGGGACCGGCAAGGAGACGGTCATCGGCACCCTTCCCGTGAACGCGGAGACGTGCTGTCCGGGTCCAGTCCAGTGGTCCGCGGACCGACGGCTGGCATTCCTGTCGCAACTGCGGCTGCAGGCCGTCGTCGACCTCGAGACCGGGGCCCTGGAGCGAGTCGGCAAGCCCCCGGCGGGCCAGTTCAAGGAGGCGATCTCGAATCGCGGCGATCGGATCGCGCGGGTCGACGAGGTGAGCGGCCGTGCCCCGACGATCGTCGTATCGAGGCTCACCGGGAAGGAGCTCCAGCGGATCCCCGTGCCGGCGCTCGACGTCGTCGACCAGCTCGCGTGGTCCCCGGACGACACCGCTCTCGCGGTCGTCGGCGGCACCGGCGACGAGCCAGAGACGATGATCTCGCGCCTGCTGGTCGCTGGCCTCGACGGATCGGCGCCGCGAGAGCTATTCAGCAACGCGTCCGAGGTGGCGGCGCAGGTCCCGTTGGAGCCGGCCCCGAAGAACGGAAGGATCCACTCCTCTCTGAGCTACCTCGGCCCTGCGTGGTCTCCCGATGGCCGGACGATCGCTCTCGCGACGCAGGCCTGCCGGTGGGGGAGTCCGCCACGGGACTTCACGGGTGGCTCCCTGCCGCGGGATTGCACCGGCAGCCTGCTGAGCGTGGACGTCGCGAGCGGCGCGCGGACGGTGCTGGTTGAGGGCGATCTTGTTCCCGGGCCGGCGACATGGTCGCCCGATGGAATGCGGCTGGCATTCGGGCAGACCGCGAGCGACGGGTCCGATCCAGGCATCTTCGTGGCGGACCGCGATGGCAGCAGGGTCACCCGCCTCGCCGACGGCGACGAAGGTGTCGACTGGTCGCCGGACGGATCGTGGCTCTCCTTCACTCGATACAACTGGAGCCTCCCCGACGGCACCGACCACGCCCAGGTGTGGGTCGTCCCGACGGCAGGCGGACCGGCAAGGCTGATCGCCGCTCCGGCGACGGCCGGCTGGTAGGGACGGCCATGGACGCGCCGCCCCTCGACGCTCGTCCGCCGACAGTCCTCGGATCATGCCCCGACGCGTCGGCGTGGATCGCGGAGGTCTACGAGGCCCACGCGCCCGAGCTCACCGCCTACGTGGCACGGAGCTTCGGAGGCCACGTCGTCCCCGAGGACGTGGTGCACGAGGCCTTCGCGCGGCTCGTCCGCGACGTGTCGGCCGGCCGGGCGCCCCTTTTGGTGCGTCCGTGGCTCTACCGCGTCGCGCACAACCTCGCGGTGGACGAGCTACGCCGACCGATCCGGTTCGAGGCCGGCGTCGAGGAAGATCGCGCCAGCGTGGCAGAGTCGCCCTCGGCCGAGGAGGAGTACGAGACCTGGTCGCTCAGCCCGGAGCTCCGTCGGGCGCTGGGCTCGCTCGCGCGCGCACACCGCACCAGCATCCTGATGGCCGCGTACGGGTACACCGGCCGCGAGATCGCAGGCGCGGTCGGGCGGTCGGAGCTCGCGACCCGGGCGCTTCTGTGCCGCACGCGCCGGATGCTGCGGGAGGCCCTTGCTGCCGGCGGGCGCGAGGCCGGTCTCGGTACGGAGCCGCAGCTGGTCGCGTAGAGAGAGCCGCCGACACTCGTCGATCCCCGGGCCGGGGTCCGGCGCGGTGGGGGCGAGCGCCATCCAGCTTCTCGAAGGACCCGCCGCACGACAGCGGGCCGACACGCTCGCAGAGTACTGTGGACCCTACGCGACTGGAGGGTCGACATGGTCAAGGACGCCGGCGGCCGTGAAGGACTTCTCGGCCGGAGCGATTGCCAAGGAGCTGGGGGTTGCTCCTCCGGCGGTGAAGAAGGCCCTGGCGGAGCTCAAGATCGAGCCGGACTTCGTCAAGGCAGGCTGCGCCTACTACTATGCCGAGCGGGTCGAGGCGGTGAGGCCGAAGGTCGCGTAGGAACCGCGCGCGCGACCTTCGATCGCGCCGGCAGGAACCCGTCCATCCGGGCTCGCGCGCGCACTGGCGGGGGGCGGTAGGCTCGCGTCGCGCGACGACAGCGCCGGCGAGACCGCCATTGCGGCGCACGACCGGGAGCCAGCACCAGGAGGCACGCGATGGGTGACACGGCGGAGATCGGCGTCTTCGGCGGCTCGGGCTTCTACTCGCTCCTCGAGGACGTCCGCGAGATCAAGGTCGACACGCCCGTACGGCGCGCCGTCGGACAGCGTCTTCCTCGCCGAGGTCGGCGGCCGCAAGGTCGCCTTCCTGCCCCGCCACGGGCGGCGCCACACGATCCCGCCGCACCGGATCAACTACCGGGCCAACGTCTGGGCGATGCGCGCCCTGGGCGTCAAGGCCGTCATCAGCCCGTGCGCCGCGGGGTCCCTCCAGCGCCGCGTGGCGCCGGGCGACTTCGTCGTCTGCGACCAGTTCGTCGACCGGACCCGGGGACGGGACGACACCTTCTTCGACGGGCCGATCGTGAGCCACCTGAGCTCCGCCGAGACCTACGACCCGACGCTCCGGCAGATCGCGATCGACGTGATCCGCGAGCACGGCATCCCGGTCCACGAGCAGGGCACGGTCGTCGTGATCTCCGGCCCGCGCTTCTCCACCAAGGCCGAGTCGACAGTGGTTCTCCGACGCCGGGTGGGAGGTCATCAACATGACCCAGTACCCCGAGGCGTTCCTGTGCCGCGAGCTCGGCATGGCGGTCGTCAACATCAGCCTGATCACCGACTACGACGCCGGCGTCCTGGAGGGCACGGAGGCGGTCGACGCCCTGAGCGTCCTGGAGGTGTTCCAGCAGAACGCGGTCCGGATCCAGAAGGTCGTCCTCGAGATGATCGGGCGCTTCCCCGCGGACCTCGACGCCCTGGGGCGCGAGACGCGCTCGCCGTCACCCGCGGCGACGGCCACGTGATCTCGCCGCAGGACGTGCGGCTCTTCGAAACCGGCCTCTAGGCCCGGGTCAGACCCCCGACTCGGCGGCGATCCGGCCGGCCGCGATCGCGCCGACGAAGGCCGCGTGGTCCCGCTCGTTCTGGTCGGCGTAGGCGGCGGCGAAGTCGCCGATCGCGTGGTCGAAGGCCTTGTCGGTGCCGAGGTAGCCGGCGATCTCGGCTGGCTGGCCCGAGCGGGCGTGCCCGCGGGCAAGCGCCCAGGCGCACAGCGTGCCCCAGGTCGCGAGGTCGTCGACCGTCATGGCGTCGACGACGGCACCGCCCTTCTGGTCCTGGAGCTGGCGGACGTACCAGTGGCGGCCCTGCGTGCCGACCGCCCAGCCGAGCAGGACGTCGCTGGCCGCCTGCAGGCGGCGCTGGCCGGCGACGACGCGGGCGCCGTGGCTGGGCTGGCGGCTGGGCGCCAGGAAGCGCTCCAGCACCGAGGCCTCCGCCTGCTTGACCTGCAGGAAGAGCGGGTCGTCGTCGTCTCCGCCGAGGAGGAGCGCGGCGACCGGCATACAGGCCGACGCTGCCGACCCCAACGACCTTCATGCGCCAGCGTCGACGAGCTCGTAGCGGTCGAGCAGGACGCGCCGGTCCTCCTGGAGGCTCGTCGCGATAGCCGGCCAGCGCGGCCGCGACGAGGTCCGGGGTGACACTCGGCGGGTGCGTGATCACGGGCGGATGGTCGACGATCCGGCGCCGACCCTCGGCGTCGACCGCGGTGAGCTTCGGGCAGCTCGTGGAGGGCGTCGTGGTGCTGGGCCGCCTTCACGGTCTGCTGCAGGAACGGCCGGGCTCGCTTGTCGACGTAGGCCAGGATCCCGGCGGCGTCGACGCGGGCGTAGTAGACGTCGATGGCCCGCATGGCGGCGTACTCCGCCATCCGCTCGCGGTACCCCTGCGACGGCGACGTGGACCGCGTGCCGGGCCGCGTGGGCATCGAACCCGCGCACGCGGGCGGCGACCACCAGGCTCGCAGCCAGGCGCTTGACGTCCCACTCGAAGGGCCCGTGCAGCGTCTCGTCGAAGTCGTTGATGTCGAAGACGAGGTCGCGCTCGGGCGACGCGAACAGGCCGAAGTTCGAGAGGTGGGCGTCGCCGCAGAGCTGGACGACGATCCCGCTGCTCGGGATGGCCGCCAGGTCGGCCGCCATCGGCAGCGCGGCTCCCCGGTAGAAGGTGAACGGCGTGGCCGCCATGCGCCCGTAGCGGATCGGCACCAGGTCCGGGACCCGCGTCGCGGCCTGCTCCTCGAGGAGCGCGACCGGGTCGGGTCGGTCGGGCGCCGGCCGCCAGCCTGCATGGGCCGACGGCGGCACCCGTGTGCGGGCGACCGCGCCGGCCTGCCGGCGCTCGTCGCGCGATGGCAGCGGCGACACGTTCCCGCTCAGCCTTCCGCCGGCGGCGTGCCGGCGACGGGTGCCGCGCCCGCGGAATCCGCGGCCGGCAGGGCCTGATATGCGGCGAGGACGTCCACGGACGTCGGGAAGATCCGGTCGGCCCCGATCTTCTCGGTCAGGCCGTAGGCGTCGAGCAGCTTCCGGACGGCCGGGTCGACCGAGCACAGCACCAGCTTCGCGCCGCGGCCCTCCAGCTCGTTCGCGACCTGGCGCACGGAATCGGCGCCCGAGAAGTCGAGGTCGCCCATGGCGGCCGCATCGAGCGCGAGCCACCGCAGCGGCGGATCGGCGGACTCGACGAGCTCCATGATCTCCTCGCTGAAGCGGCTCGCGTTCGCGTAGAAGAGCTCCGCCCCGAAGGCATAGATGAGCAGGCCGGGCGCCGCCTGGACCGGCTCGGCGAGGTGGCCGAGCTGCGGCCTCCCGTCGGGCGCGAACGAGACCACCCGGTCGTGGGGCTTGTAGACGTGCATCAGGACGACGATGACGGAGAGGACGATCGCCAGGATGATCCCCTGCTCGACGCCGACGACGACGACCGTCGCCGCGGTGACGAGAGCGACCACGAACTCGTCGGGGCGGAGGCGGTAGATCCGGGCCATCCCGCGGTAGTCGACGAGCTTGAGCCCGATCAGGAAGACGACCGCCGACAGGACCGCGTTCGGCATGTACGAGAGCGGCACGGTCAGGAAGAGCAGGACGACCACGACGATCACGCCCGTCGTCAGCTGGGCGACCTGGCTGCGGCCGCCGGCGCTGTCCACCATCTCGGTCTTGGTCGGGCTGCCGTTGACGACGAACGTCCCGGAGAGGCCGGCCGCCAGGTTGCCCAGGCCCAGGCCGATGAGGTCGACGTTCTCGTCGAAGCTGTCGTCGTACTTCATCGCGTACGCCCGCGACGTCGCGGCGGACTGGGCCAGGATGAGGATGAACATCGAGAAGGCGACCGGCAGGAGCGCGACGATGTCGCTCGCGAGCTGGTCGGCCGGGATGTCCGGCAGGCCGATCGGGGGCAGGCCGCTGGGGACCGTCCCGATCGTCGTGATCCCGCGGGCGGCGAAGTCGAAGACGTAGCTCGCCGACGATCATCCCGACCACGGCGATGAGGGCGCCCGGGATCTTCTTGTTGACCCGCTCGAGGCCGACGATGACGACAAGGACGGTGATCGAGACCGCCAGGGTCGCGTAGCTCGACTCGCCGGCCGCGATCGCCCGCAGGGCGTTGGCGAACTTCTCGAGGGTCGTGCCGCTGCCCTCGCTGACCCCGAACAGCCCGCCGACCTGGCCCAGCGCGACCTGGATGCCGACGCCGGTCAGGAAGCCGATGAGGACGCTGTGGGACAGGAAGTTGGCGATGAAGCCGAGCCGGATGATCCGGGCCACGATCATGAAGACGCGCGCACATGATCGCCGAGAGGCCGGCCATCGCGACCCATTGCGGCGACCCGGGGCGCCGGCGGCGGCGATCCCGGCGAGACCGGTCGCCATGACGGCGGCCGTCGCCGAGTCGGCCCCCACGACGAGGTGGCGCGACGAGCCGAAGATCGCGAAGGCCGCCATCGGCAGGACCAGGGTGTAGAGGCCGGTGATGACCGGCATCTCGGCGATCTTCGTGTAGCCCATGACCTCCGGCATCGCGAGCGCCGCCAGGGTGGCGCCGGCGATGATCTCGGCGGGCAGCCGGGCCGGATCGAACGGCAGGATCCCGCCGAGGATCATGGACGAGTGCCGCTTCTTCCGGCTCGTGGTTGCAGCCATGCGCCTGCCTCCCTCCTCCCGGTCGACACATCGACCGCCGCGGGCATCATGACGTCCGCGCGCCGCGGGGTCCACGCCGAAATCACGCCGGGAAGAGGAGGGGGCCGGATCGCCCTGTTCGACCTGGATCGCCCTCCGTAGGCTGCCGACGGGAGGCGAACCATGAGCACGAGCGGGACGCCCGCCACCGGACGCGAGCGCTTCACCCGCACCGGCGGCGGCAATGCCGTCCAGGGGATCCTGTCGTTCGGCGGCGCGGCTGCCTTCTTCGGCTTCACGATCTACCTGCTCGGCCTGCCGGCGCCCATGTTCCTGATCGCCGTGATGCCGGCGTTCTTCGGCGTGATGCTGCTCGTCGGTGGCATCGCGGCGTTCGGGCGCGGGAGCGACCCGACCGTCATCGAGGTTGGCCCCGACGGTGCCTGGTTCCCGGGCCTCGGGTGGCGGCGCTGGGCGGAGTTCCGCGACATCCGCGTCGAGCACGCCACCGGGCCGAACGGCACCGGCACGTCGACCTGGCGGCGCCTGGGATTCGTGCCCCTGGACCCGACTCCCGCGGAGCAGCTCCCGCTCGCCGAGCGTCTCGGGGCGACGATGGTGACGGGCTTCTACCGGTTCACGTCGGTCCTGATGGGCAACCGCCCGGTCGAGTTCGCCCCGTTCGGCGTCCAGGAGGTGGAGATCGGACACGAACCGTTCGAGCGGCTCCTGGCGCTCGTCGCAGGCCGGGTGCAGGTCGGGGCGGTCGCCGAGCGGCCGGCCGGCGAGCCCGAGCGGGGTGTCGTGCAAGCCCCCGGGTACCTGCCCCGGGCGTTCCCCGTCCTCGTCACCGTCGCAGCGCGTACTGCGCCGGTCGGCGTCGTGCTGGCCATGATGGCGACGACCGTCGGGGCCTGGCCGGGTGGCTGGACCGGCTCGATCCCGGGGGTGGTCTTCGTCGTCGCGGTGGGGCTGGCCTTCGGCCTCGGCGCCGTCACCGAGGTGCGCCACGCCCGCAGGGCCGGCGCGGCGATGGTCCCGCTCGCCGTGGCGCTGCTGCTCGGCTGCGTCGGCGGCGCGGTCGCCGGGTACCTGTTCCTGTCGGGCGTGAACGTCGGCGGCCGCTGAGCCGGCGCAACCCACCCCGCCGGCGCCCGATCAGGGAACGCTGAAGACCAGGCTCTGCACGATCGGCGTCGCGGCCGCGAGCAGCGGCTCCCAGAGCGCGCCGTCGAACGTATCGATGTCCACGACCACGGTGCCCCCACCGGGGACGTCGAGGAGGTCCAGGCGCAGGCGCTCGGTCCCGGCGACCACCCAGTACACCTTGGCGTCCGCGCTCACGAACAGCGGGACCGTCGGGATGCCGTTCGCGAATGGACAGGAGGCGGTCCAGCCGGCGGCGATGCCGACGTCGATCTCCGTGCCGCGCAGGCCGCCGACCGTGACGATCCGGGGGGCGCTCACGGTCAGCCCCGGGAGCCCGCGGATCCAGGCCGCGAGGGCGACGGAGGTGGCGCCCACGCCGGGCTCCGCGGTCTTCGGGCAGGCGGGGTCCTGCGACATCGGCAGCGGATCGCGGAAGAAGTGGATGCCGACGGTCTCCGAGTCGGCGGGCTGGAGCAGGAAGTAGCCGGCCGCGTCCGACGGGTTCCACCATCCCTCCGGGAGCGTGTAGGTAACGGCCGGCTGGAACGCCCGCGACGTGTACGTGCCGGCCGGCAGTGCCGTCGGGCCGCTGGGGGCCGGCGTGGCGGCTCCGGCGCACCCGGCCGAGGAGCGCGGCCGCTAGGACGAGCAGCATCCGGCGGGGCACCGACAGGTTCCTCTCCACTTCCGGCGAGCCCGCCATGGCGGTGGGTCTCGCCGTCCGAAGTCTAGATGTAGCCACGTCGATCGGCGCCCGGGCTCGTCGGTCATCGCGGCAGGCGACTCCGTCGCGACAGGGCCATTCCGCCGCGGCTTCACGATCCGTTGCACACTGCCGGGGGAGCCGTCCCGGCACCGTGCCGCGGGCCGTCTCGGCATGGGGGTGAGCGCATGAGCACCGGTCCAACCGTCGACGTGGTCCTCGAGGTCGTCCGCCGGCGGGCGTTCGCCGTCGCGGTTGACTGGCCCGGCTGGACGCGCGGCGGCCGCACCGAGGACGAGGCCCTCGACGCCCTGCTCCGCGCCGGGCCGCGCTACGCGGCCGTTGCAGCCGCGGCAGGGATGGACCTCGAGCCGCTGAGGATCGTGTCCGGCTTCACCATCCTGGCCAGGATCCCGGGCACGAGCACGACCGAGTTCGGGGCGCCCGGCGTGCCCCTTCCCGGGGACGACGCACCGCTCGACGAGGCGGAGCTGGACCGGCAGGCCGCGATCCTTCGAGCCAGCTGGGCGGCATTCGCTTCGGCCGCGGTGCGCCACGCCGATGCCGAGCTCGCGACAGGGCCGCGCGGCGGCGGCCGCGACCTGGCCAAGATCGTCGCGCACGTGGAGGACGCGGACCGCGCCTACCTCGTCCAGCTGGGCGCCCGCCCGCCGAAGGGCCCGGCCGGATCGGCCCCGATCGTGGAGGTCCACGCCGCCTCGCTTGCCGCGCTCCGGGCGCGAGCGCTCGGCCAGCCCGTCGAGGACGCGAGCAGGGCGACCGTGCCATGGGCTCCGCGCTACTACATCCGCCGGGCTGCGTGGCACTGGCTGGACCACGCCTGGGAGATCGAGGAGCGCGCCCTTCCGCGCGCCTGACGACGCGTCGGGCACCCTCGCGACGCGCACGGGCACTGCGGTCTAGGGAGAGCCCGGGCGAGATTCGCGTCCCGGATAAGGATCCCGCGTTGCTCGATCGGGGAGCGTCTCCCGATCCCGAATCCGCGCATGAAGCCGACCGTGATCGGTGCCGGCAGCCGCCGGTGCGCACGGAGACGGATCGATGGACCTCCCGAGCCGATCGGCCACCTGGAGTGGCGATCCCGCGTGGCACGCCGGCGTGACCACGGCCTTCGAGCTCTACCACGGGCGAATCGTTGGCACCCTGGTCCGCGCGACACACGACCACGATCTCGCCGAGGACCTCGCGGGCGAGGCGTTCGCACGCCTCGCCCGCGTGTCCGCCGAGGGGCGGGCGCCGGACGACCCGTGTGCCTGGCTTCACCGGGTCGCCCTGAACCTAGTCGTCGACGAGGCCCGCCGGAAGCGCGTCGCCCGGTCCATGACGCCGCGACTGCTCGACGCCGCGGCGCCCGCCGGCCCAGAGGAGACCGCCCTGGAGCACGATCGCGCGGCGCTGCTGCGGACCGCGCTGGGGAACCTTCCCGCCGAGCACCAGGCGGCCCTCGTGATGGCGGCCGAGGGCTGGACCAGCCGGGAGATCGGGCACCGCCTGGGTCGCACTGACGTCGGGGTCCGGACGATCCTGTCGCGCGCGCGGCGCGGCTTGCGACTGCAGGTGGCGGAGCCGCTCCCGGCCTAGGATGCGCCGTCGCGCCAGCCGATCGTGACGACCGGCACCGGAGCGCTGATCCCGCGAGCCGCGACCGTCCGCGGCTGGGACGTCGGATACCGCGCGCCGAGAGCCTGGGCGAACTCGCGGGTTGCGACGATCTCGCCACCGGACGCGGATGCGGCCACGCGCGCCACGAGATGAACGCCCATTCCGGCGTAGGCGCCGCCGACGTCGATCACCGCCGCGTGGTGCAGGCCGATTCGGACGCCGGGCGCGAAGCCGTGGATCCGCCGCTGCTCGGCCAGCGCGCGCTGGAGGCCGACGGCGCAGTCGGCCGCGGCTGCGGGACCCGAGAAGACCAGGAAGAAGCCGTCCCCGCTGCGGTCCGCCTCCCGTGCTGCGTGCCGGGCGGCCAGCGCGCGGATCGTCCGGTCGTGCCAGCGGACAAGGTCGGCCCAGGCCGCGTCGCCGATCGCTTCCATGAGCGCCGTCGAGCCGGCCATGTCGGTCATCATCAGGTCGAGCGTCGCCTGGCCCTCGCTTCCCGCGTCCGGCTCCGCGGGCGTGACCCCCGCGGTGCCGCTCCGGTACCCCGCCCGTCCGGCCACCGCCGCCGCCTCCACCCGGCTCGCCACGCCCATCTTTCCGAGGATGTTCGAGACGTGGACGCCGGCCGTCTTCTCGCTGATGAACAGCGTCCGGGCGATCTCGCGGTTCGTGCGGCCGAGCTGGAGGAGGGCGAGCACCTCCCGTTCGCGGGCGGTCAGACCGAAGGCGTCGGGATCCGCACCGCTCACGCCCGTGCCCCGGCGGTCGCTGGTCGCGCCACCGAGCTCGACCCGGGCGCGGACCGCCAGCGCCTCCACCTCGCGCCGGAGCGGCTCGGCGCCCAGCTCCACCGCCGCGCCGGTGGACCTGCCTTGACCCGCCTCTCTCCCTCCCGACGGCGCGCGCGGTCGGCGAGGAGCGCCTCGGCCTCGCGCCAGCGGGCATAGGCCGCCGGGTACGGTGCGCCCGGCCCGGTCCCAGGCGGCGCCTGCCGTCGGCCCAGGCCGCCGGGTCGTCGTGGCCCGCGAGGCGAGCCTCCTCGGCGCGGACGGTCGCAAGGTCGGCCGCCATCCCGGGCGTCACCGGGAGCCCGCTGGCCGGGTGGCCGTCCTGCAGCTCGCGCGCGGTCGCGAGGAGTGGGGCCGCGGCGCGCGCGGCGTCCTCCACGTCGATGCCGAGTCGCCGCGCCCGGCCGCTCGCGGCGCGGTCGGCCTCGGCCCGAAGGCCGAGGCTGAGCAGCGGCGTGAGCATCTGTGACCTCGTCGGATCCGACCAGCGAGGCGATGCCCGTCGCCACGGCTCGGCGTGCGACGTCGAGACGTCCCTCCCAGAGCGCGAGCTCGGCCTCGGCCGCCGCCAGCAGAGGGAAGGACGTCGACGCGGTGGCCGCGGCCGCACAGGTCGGCGGCGGCGCGAAGGCGTTCGCGCGCGTCGGCGAAACGACCTGCCGCAATGTCGAGGGTCCCGGCGAGCAGCTCGAGGGCTCCGGCCTGCTCGCCCTCGGGCGCGAGCGCGGCCGCCTCCGCGAGCACCTGCCGGGCCTCGGCCCAGGCGCCGACGCGCACGAGGACGGAGGCGAGCGACGCGCGCAGCGCCAGCCCCGAGCGTCGATCCAGGCCGGCCTCCCGCGCTGCGCGAATCCCCTCCTCCAGGACCGTGCGCGCCTCGCCGGGGCGGTCGGCCCGGAGGAGGGCGATCCCCAGGTTGTTCCGCGCGTCGAGAGTCGCGTCGACCGAACCAGTCGCGATGCCCAGGCAGATCGCCTCGCGCAGGCTCGCCGGACCGCCGTCGAGGTCCCCGAGCGCGGTCAGCGAGACGCCGAGGAAGTCGCGGGCGCCGCACTCGATCTCGGGCAGACCGAGCGCGCGGGCGACCGTGATCGCCTCGTCGCAATACGTCCGCGCCTCGCGGAAGCGACCGACGAGCATCGCGAGCGCCCCGAGCGTCGCCAGGATCCGGGCGCGGAGCTCGGTCGGGGGTCCGGCCGGGGCCGCGTCGAGCGCGGCGTGGGCCGCGGCGATGGCGGCGTCGTCCCGGCCGTCCGCTGAGAGGTACGAGGCGAGGCGCTGCAGATACGCTGCCCGGCGTGCTTCGTCGACGGGCTCCCCGAGCGCCTCGAGCGCCGTTCGCTCGAGGTCCACCGCGGCGGCGGAGGCACCGGCGAGGGCGGCCGTGTGGGCGGCCCGATGGGCGAGCGCCGGGCGGTCGAGGCCGGAGGGGCGATCCTCGGGCAGCACTCGGTCCCAGAGCTCCAGCGCACGGACGAGGTGGCGCTGCGCGGCGGCGTACCCGTGCGCCTCGTCCGCCGCGTCCGCGGCCTCGAGCCACGCGGTGAAGGCCTCGGGGGCCTGCCCGGCTGCATCCCAGTGGTGCGCCAGCTCCGGGAACGCAGAGGCGCGCGCATCGGCGGCGCGGCGTGGATCGGCGGCAATCGCCGCCGCGAGCCGCGCGTGGAGGGTCGCGTCGCTCGGGCCGCAAAAGGTCCTCGAGGATCGTCTCGCCGATGATCGCGTGCCGAAGGCGTAGCCCTCGCCCGCCGGGCCGGCCGACGGCACGAGCAGCGCGTGGTCGACCGCCTCGTGGAGAGCCGCCTGCAATGCCGGGTCGGAGAGCCCCGCCACGGCCTTGAGGAGGCCGTCGGAGACCCACCGGCCGGCGACCGCGACCAGGCGCAGGACCTCCCGCGCCCCGTCCGAGCGTCCCGCGAGCCGGCCGAGCATCAGCTCGCGGAGCGTGTCCGGCAACGCGTCGCCTTCGCCGCGCCGGGTCGCCGCGGCGAGCTCCTCCGTGAAGAGCGGGTTCCCGTCCGAGCGATCGTGGATCGCCGCGACGAGGTCGGCATGGGGGAATGTGCCGAGGATGGCGGCCAGCTGCTCGCCTGTCTGCTCCCGCGACAGGCCCTCGAGCTCGAGGATCTCCCCGCGCTCGCTCCGGCGGACAGCGGTCGCGACGGCCTGGATCGGTTGCCCCCGCGGGACGGCCTCGACGCGGTACGTGCCGACGACGACGGCCCTCTCGGTACGCATCCCGTGGGCGAGGTAGGCGAGGAGGTCCAGGCTCGACGGGTCGGCCCAGTGCAGGTCCTCGAGGGCGACGACCAGCGGCGCGTCCGAGCCGAGGCGCCCGACGAGGTCGATGACGGCCTCGAAGAGCGCGGCCTGGTCGAGGCCGCCGTCCTCGGGCGAGGTCCCGGCCGCCGCTGCGCCGGGCACGCCCTCGACCGGATCGCGTCGACCGAGGAGGACCCGGGCGAGGATCTCCCACGGACGGCCGGCCTGCGTGGCGAGCTCGGCCGGGCCGGCCTGCGCCGAGCACCGAACGGAGCAGCTCCCGGAACGGCCCGTAGGGGATCCCCCCGCAGCGCAGCTCGATGCAACCGCCCGACGCGACGAGCGCCCCCCGCGAGCGTGCCGCGGCCGCGAACTCGGCGAGGAGACGCGACTTGCCAACACCCGCCTCGCCGACCACCAGGACCGTCGTCGGCAGCCCGCGTTCTGCGTCATCGAGCGCCGCGTCGAGAATCGCGAGCTCCGGGTTGCGGCCGACCATGACCGGACTGCTGAGGTGCCGGGCCATGTCAGCATTCTGCCGCCGCCTGGTCGGGGGTGCGAAGGGCGGTCCGGCCCCTTCGCGCGGCGTGCCGGGATCAGCGCGGGGCCCGTCCGGGGTGCTCCCCAGTGCCAGGCTGCAGCTGCCGGTGAAGCGGGAGATCACCGGCTCAGGGTTCTTCCGGGTCGCCGCCCGCAGCTGGTCCAGCACCTCGTCGCCCGTCGCGAGGCCGTGGCGACGCTCGGCGATGAGCGTCCGGATGGCCCCATGAAGGCCCTGTCGCCCATCCGGCCGCGCAGCTGCTGAAGGAGGACGGCGTCCCGTCGGGGCCACCACGGGGCCGATACTGCTGCACCCTGACCAGGCGCCCTCGAGGCCTCCTTCCCGCTGCTCGGCTCGTGTCCGAGCTTTCGGGACGAGCATCGTCGCCGCTCGGCGCGGCCGTCGCAGGGGGAGCCGAGGGCGTCCTCGGCCGTGCCATGGCATACTTCGCCGGTCGATCGCCCACCCAGGGGTGACGACCCTTGAGAGCCAGCGGGTCGGCGTGGCGATGCCCCCGGCCCGCCATACCGGGGCGGCATCAGGCTCAACCCCCACCCGGACCGACCGCTGCGCGATGTTCCGCCGTCGATTGGCCGATCTCGATCGCCGTCCCGTTGCCACCGCTCGTCGCGATCGTCTCGCGACGTCCCGGCAGTGAGGAGGCACGAAGATTGCGTGCAGTCGAAGAAGGCGCCCAGAGGGCGTCAGGCCGACCGATCCGGACTCGTTCCCAGCGTCCAACCACGACCCCGACCCGGAATGGTGTCACCTGGAGGTTCTGCGGCCGCTGCGGAGCCGAGATGCGCTGGTACCACGCGGGCGACGGCTACGATCGCGAGACCGGCGATTACGGCCCGAACTTCGCCTGGCGCTGCCCGAGCTGGCAGCCGGGCGATCGCAGCCGGACCCACGACGTCAGCAACACGACGGTCCGCGACCTGCGCGGCGAGGTGCTCACCCAATGAGCCGCCGCAACGACGAGCAGCGCGCGCGCGACGCGGCCCAGGCGAGGGCGCGCCGTCTCCGCCGCAGGCTCGCCGAAGTCCCCGTTCACGAGGTGACCGACTGTCACGGCGGGTTCGGCCGGCGATCCGACTTCGGAACACCGCCTCGCCGTCGTGAGCTGGAGGTGCTCGCCGAGGTCTGCCAGCACGGAGGTGTCCAGCAGGCTGCCTCGTGCCTGCGGATCAGCTACTCCACCGCGAAGAACCACCTGTCCTCGCTCTACCAGCGACTCGGCGCGTACTCGATCCCGCACGCCCTCCTGATCCTCGGCTGGATCGACGTGCCGCACTGGGCACGCCGCCCACACCGGCTCGTCGACCAGGCGTCCTGACCCACCGCGCGGCAGCGGACCCGGCCGAGCCGGACCCGGGCTACAGGGCGGCGACGGCCTCCTGCAGCCGGAGCGTGGCGACGGCTGCGTCGGTGTCGGAGTCGAAGAGGATCGGGGCGCCGACGACGAACTCCACGTCACCCCGGAAGGAGCTCGGGAACCGGCGCCGGTCGATCACCGACATCCGGTTGATGCGGAGCTTCACCGGCACGATCGGCGTGCCGCCTTCCACCGCGATCAGCCCGGCCCCCGCCTTGAACGGCTGGAGCGGCCCGCCGACGGTCAGCTTGCCCTCCGGGTAGAGGAGGATGTTGTAGCCGCGGTCCAGGCGCGAGCCCAGGAGCTCCAGGCTGCGCCGGACGGAACCCTCGCGGGCCAGGGGGAAGGCGTTCGCAAGCACCGAGGCGGCGACCCCGCGGACCGGGTTCCCGTAGATCGTCTCCGCGCCGGCCGCCACGCACAGCTTCCAGCGGACCCTCGCGACCCGGCGAACCCGGCGTCGACGAGAGTCAGCTCGGGCTCGACGATCGCGTGGGCGCGCACGCGCACCAGGTGGATCGCGTGGACGCCGGCTGGGATCTCCATGCACCTCTCCGGTCCGGACGGGGAGCGACGCGGTCCTGTCCGCAGATGGTCCGGGCGCCCTCGGCTCTTCGCCAGTGACAAACGGCCCCCGCCCAGCGCCGGACACGACGAGCCGGGGCCGGCGGCGGCCGGCCCCGGCTCGAGGGCGTGATTCGTGCCCGGAGGCCGGGCCTCACCGCGAAGGCGCGAGCCGCGACCCTAGGAGTGCAGCTTCACCGCGAAGGCGCGGGCCATCACGAAGTACCCGAGGGTGGTCGCGTGGTTGTCCGGGCCCAGCGGCGGCGGGGCGCAGACCCACGTGAAGAGGCAGATCTTGGCCACGTTCAGCGGGACCTTGCCGTAGCCCGGGAACGGGACGAGCGGCGTGAACTTCGTCGTCGAGAAGGCAGTCTCCACGTCGGCGACGGGGATGCCGAACGCCTGGTAGATCTGCTCGACGGCGTCGTTGATGGCGGTCACGATCGCCACGGAGAGCTGGGCGGAGGCCACGTCGCCGGCCAGCCAGTAGGCCAGGAACGGGTCGTACAGGTTCATGCCCACGATCGGCACCCCCGGGGCGACCGTCCGCAGGGTCCCGAGGATCGTCGGCAGGTTCGCCGCGATCTTCTCGAGACCGCCTGCCACGCACGCCTCGCTGTTCTGGCACGCGAAGTCGTTCCAGCCGATGTCGATGGTGATGAGCCTGACCGCGCCCGGGTGGGCCGTGAGGAACGCCACCGCCTCGGCGAGCTGCGAGCCGTGCGGGTAGGTGCAGATCCCGCCGAACCTGAACGTGGTGGTCGTCTCGCCCCCGGCGCAGCCGAGCTTCTCGTGGCGCAGCGTCGGGTGCCGAAGCTTCTCCCACTGGTAGAGCTGGTCCGCGTAGCCGCGGCTCCAGTCTCCGGTCGGCTGCTGGCCGGCGGCAAGCGAGTCGCCGAGGGACAGGTAGTAGGTCGCCGGCGCCCTGCTCCCGCCGAGCGCGGGGCCGGCTAACGCCAGGGTGAGAACGGACGCAGCAAGGATGGCAACGAGGCGTCGCATGGACACCACCTCCGGGCTGGACCGCCCCGCGCGATCGGGGCGGTCCGGATCGTCCGGCCGGGGCTTCCGACCGTCCAGAGTCGAACGGCACCCCCGCTCGGCGGGATGCGCGGAGTCCACCCGGGCTCGAGATCCCGGCGGTCGGAGGCACGGCCGCCGGGTGTACGCTGCGAGCGGAAGCGACGACGGGCTCAGCGGAGGTCCGGGATGAACGACGCGATTCGGCGGGGCGGTCTCGATCTGGCCACGATCCGCGCCGCGCCGAAGGTCCTCCTGCACGACCACCTCGACGGCGGCCTCCGGCCGCAGACCGTGGTCGAGCTGGCCCGGGACGGCGGCTACCCGGAGCTGCCGACCACCGATCCCGGTGAGCTCGGGGCGTGGTTCCGGCGCGGCGCCGACCGCAAGAGCCTGGTGCTCTACCTCGAGGGGTTCGCCCACACCGTCGGCGTGATGCAGACGCCGGAGGCCCTCGAGCGCGTCGCGGCCGAGTGCGCCGAGGACTTCGCGGACGACGGCATCGTCTATGCCGAGGTCCGGTTCGCGCCCGAGCTCCACCTGGCCGGTGGCATGACCCTCGACGAGGTGGTCCGGGCGGTCCTGGCCGGCTTCCGCCGGGGCAGCGCCGGGCGTCCGATCGAGATGCGGACGCTGCTCACGGCGATGCGCACCGCCGCCCGCTCGCTGGAGATCGCGGAGCTCGCGGTCCGCTTCCGCGACGAGGGCGTCGTCGGCTTCGACATCGCCGGCGCCGAGAAGGGCTACCCGCCCAGCCGCCACCTGGATGCGTTCCACCTGATCGCCCACGAGAACTTCCACTTCACGATCCACGCCGGCGAGGCGTTCGGCCTGCCCTCCATCTGGGAGGCGCTGCAGTGGTGCGGCGCCGAGCGCCTGGGTCACGGCGTCCGGATCGTCGACGACATCAAGGTCGGCGCTGACGGCCGGGTCTCCCTCGGCCGGCTGGCGGCCTACGTCCGCGACCGGCGGATCCCGCTCGAGATGTGCCCGACGTCCAACGTCCACACGGGCGCGGTCGCGTCCATCGAGGAGCACCCGATCGACCTGCTGCGCCGGCTGCGCTTCCGGGTGACGGTGAACACGGACAACCGCCTCATGAGCGGCGTCACGCTCTCGTCGGAGTTCGGCGAGCTGGTCCGCGCCTTCGGCCTGGACCTCGCCGAGATGCAGTGGCTGACGCTCAACGGGATCAAGAGCGCCTTCTGCCCGTTCGACCAGCGGCTGCGCATCATCAACGAGCAGATCAAGCCGGGCTACGCGCGCCTGACGGCCGCCGCGTCCCAGGCGGACATGCTGGTCGGGTAGCCCGGCACGACGGGGCCGGCCGCGGCCGCGCAGCGGCCCGACGCCGCGGCGGGGCGCACGGCGCAACGCGACCCGCCGACGATCCGGCATCGGCGGTAGAGTCGCGCCCACGCCGCGGCCCGCGCCGGCGGCGCGCAGGTGGGACCGCACGGCCCGGTGCGGGCAGGGAGGGAGAGCGCGCGGATGATCCGGACCACCCCGTTCCACGCGCGCACGGCCGCCCTCAACGAGATGCAGGCCTGGGAGCACTGGGCGAGCTACCTCGCGGCCGTCCGGTACCAGGCCTCCGAGAAGTTCGAGTACTTCGCCATCCGCAACGCCGCCGGCCTGTTCGACTCGTCGCCGCTCTACAAGTACCGGATCGATGGCCCGGACGCGGAGGCCTACCTCGCCGGCGTTCTCGCCCGCGACATCCGGACGTGCGCGCCGGGCCGGGCCCAGTACACCCTCTGGTGCGACGACCGCGGCTTCGTGATCGAGGACGGCGTGGTCCTGCGGCATGCGACGGACGAGTTCCTGCTGACGACGGCGGAGCCCAACCTGGCGTGGTTCCGCGACCTGGTGGGCCGCGAGCGGGTGACCATCGAGGACGTCTCGGACGCCTACGGAGTGCTGGCCGTCCAGGGCCCGAAGGCCCGCGAGATCCTGGCCCCGCTGGCCCCCGCCGCGGCGACCCTCCCCTACTTCGGGCTGGCGCAGGCGACGCTGGGCGGCGTCCCGGTCACGATCTCCCGGACCGGCTACACCGGCGACCTGGGCTTCGAGATCTGGGTCGGCGCCGACGACGCCCTGCGCGCCTGGGACGCGGTCTGGGACGGGAGCCGCGGGCGCGGCGTGGTTCCGTTCGGGATGACCGCGCTCTACATGGCCCGGATCGAGGCCGGGCTGCTGCTGCTCGGCGTCGACTTCGAGTCGAGCCGCTACGCGTTCTCCGATGCCCACCGCTCCACGCCGGCCGAGCTCGGGCTCGGCTGGGCGGTCCGGGACGCGCCGGCCACGGACCGCGCGTTCATCGGGCGCGACGCGATCCGCCGCGAGCTGCGGGACGGATCGTCGCGCTGGCGCACGGCCGGGATCGTCGTCGACTGGCGCGCCTGGGACCGGGTCCACGACGAGGCGGGCCTGATCCCGCCCAAGGACCACGCGCCCGTCCACGACGAGTACTACCTCTACGACGAGGACGGCAGCCAGCTCGGGTACGCCACCAGCCAGATGTACTCGCCGATGCTCCAGCGCCACGTCGGCCTGGCCCGCGTCCCGCTCGCGATGCCGGCCGGCGCGCGGGTGAAGCTGGAGGTCCCCGTGAGCCACCGCTACGTCTACGTCGACGCGGAGGTCGCGCGCCTGCCGCTCTACAACCCCGACCGAAGGACCGCCTGAGATGCCGAAGACGAAGAACCGGGAGAAGTCGAAGGCCACGACCCGCGCCGATCGGACCTGGGACGCCATCGTCGTCGGCGGAGGGCACAACGGCCTCGTCAACGGCGCCTACCTGGCGAAGGCGGGCCTGCGGACGCTGATCCTGGAGCGGCGCCACCTCGTCGGCGGCGCGGCGATCACGGAGGAGCTGCGGCCCGGCTTCTGGTTCACCACGTTCTCGTACGCCCTGTCGCTGCTCCGGCCGGACATCGTCCACGACCTGGAGCTGACGAAGCACGGCTTCATGCCGATCCTGATGCCGACGACGTTCTGCCCCATGGAGAACGGGGACTACCTCCTCATCGGCCAGGACCACGGGGAGAACCTCAAGGAGATCGCGCGCCACGCCCCGCGCGACGCGGACGCCTACGAGGCCTTCAACCACGACGTCAACCGCGTCCTGCAGGCCCTCAAGCCGCTCCTCGACGCCGCCCCGCCGGACATCTTCAGCGACGACCCGGAGGAGCTCGTCGCGCTGGCCGCCCTGGGCGCCCGCTTCCGGAGCATGGACCGGAAGGTGCTCCACGACGCGGTCCGCCTGCTCACCGGCTCCGCGGCCGACTTCCTGGACGACTACTTCGAGTCCGACGTCCTCAAGGGCTACATGGCCTCGTCGTCGATCATCGGCACCAGCGTCGGGCCGTACTCGCAGGGCTCGGGCCTGGTCCTGCTGTACCACCTCCTCGGCGAGATCGACGGGGAGTTCGGGGCGTGGGCCTTCCACAAGGGAGGCAACGGCGGCTTCACCCAGGTCCTCTCGCGGGCGGCCCGGGCGCTCGGCGCCGAGATCCGGCTGGAGTCGCCGGTCGAATCGGTCATCACGAAGGACGGGCGGGCCGTCGGCGTGGCGCTGGCGGACGGGACCGAGTACCTGGCCGACATCGTGGTCTCGGCGCTGGACCCCCGTCGAACCTTCCTGGAGCTGGTCAACCCGCGGGAGCTGCCGGCCGACCTGGTGGACACGATCCGGCGCTTCCGCTTCCAGGGCACCAGCTCCAAGGTGAACTTCGCGCTCGACGGGATCCCGCGCTACCCGGCCCTCGGCGACCGGGTCGACCAGTACCGCGGCTTCACGAACATCGGGCCATCGATGACCTACCTGGAGAAGGCCTTCGACGAGGGCAAGTACGGCTGGTACTCCAGCCGTCCATACCTCGACTGCGCGATCCAGTCGATGGTCGACCCCGACATGGCGCCTCCTGGCAAGGCCGTCATGAGCTGCTTCACGCACTACACGCCCTACAGGCTGCGCGAGAGCGACTGGGACGCGGAGCGCCAGAACCTGGGCGACACGGTCCAGGCCACCCTCGAGTCGTTCTTCCCCGGCTTCGGCGACCTCGTGCTCCAGCGGGAGGTCGTCACTCCGCTCGACATCGAGCGGGTCGTCGGCCTGTCCGAGGGCAACATCTTCGCCGGCGAGCTCTTCGCCCCGCAGATGTACTTCTTCCGGCCGGCCCCGGGCTGGAGCCAGTACGCCACTCCGATCGACGGCTACTACCAGTGCGGGTCGGGCACGCACCCGGGCGGCTGCGTGACCGGGGCACCGGGGAAGCTGGCGGCCCAGCGGATCCTCCGCGACCGGGAGAGGGCGACCGCCAGGCCGAAGCGGTAGCAGCCATCACGCGGCGGGCTCGAGCCGGGCGGGCGCTGATTCCGCGCTGGTACTTCCGGGTGGCAGAGGCCGGCGCCGTGGTCCGCTTCAATGGCCGTGCCATGGAACCGCGGGACGAGACCGCCGCGTTCCCGACGACCGCCGAGGCGGGATCCGGCCCGGCCGGGACCGCGTACGCCGTGCGTCGATCCCTCGTGCGCGGGTTCGGGGGCGTCGGTGCCATCGCGGCCGCCGGCCTCCTCGTCGTCGGGGTCGTCGGCGGCCCGGCGATCCTCGTCGCTGTCGCGCTCGTCGCGGGAGCGGCGGCGCTGGTCGCACGACTCACGATCCGGCAGGTCGTCGGGCCGGTGGCGGCCCTCGAGGCCGACCACCACCAGATCCTCGAAGCCTACGATCGGGCGCGTCTCGACGCGCGCATGGACCCGCTGACCGGCCTGGGCAACCACCGCGCCTTCCAGGAGGAGCTGGCCCGCCAGGTCGCCGACTCGACCCGCGCCGGCCGCCCGCTGTCGCTCGTCATCCTCGACCTCGACGACCTGAAGCGGCTCAACGACACCGGCGGGCACGCCGCCGGGGACCAGCTCCTGGCCGCCGTCGGCCGGCTGATCCGCGCGACCCTCCGCGTCGCGGATCGCCCGTTCCGCATCGGCGGGGACGAGTTCGCCCTGCTCCTGCCGGCCACCGACAGCGAGACCGCCTTTGCCGTTGCCCGCCGCCTCCTGGCGAGCGCGACCGGCGGCCACCCGATCCTGCGCGACTTCCAGCGGTTCTCGTTCTCGGCGGGCATCTCCACCTGCCCGAGCCCGTCCATCGACGGGGTCCGCCTGGCGCACCACGCCGACGCCGCCCTCTACTGGGCCAAGCGCCACGGGCGGACCGACATCCAGGTGTTCGATCCGGCGCGCCACGGTGCCACCGACGACGAGCGCTCCGCCGAGGAGCTCGCGGCTGCCGTGGCGAGCGTGGCCGCGAAGCGGGCGCTCCGGCCCGTCTACCAGCCGATCTTCTCGCTGGTGACCGGTCACCCGGTCGGCTTCGAGGGGCTCGTCCGGCCGACGGCGCAGTCGGGATTCGCGGACGCCCAGAGCCTCTTCACGGCGGCCGAGGTGGCCGACCGGATCGTGGAGCTCGACATGGCCGCCATCGAGACGATCGCCGCCCAGTGTCGGCGAGCTCGCGCCGGGGCTCTACCTGAGCCTCAACATGTCGCCGCGGACGCTGGAGACCGAGCAGTTCCACGTCGGCGAGCTGGTCGGGATCCTCCGCCGCTACCAGCTCGAGCCGCGCCAGGTGGTGCTCGAGCTGACCGAGCGCGAGGCGATCGAGGACCTCTCGCGGCTCAAGCTGAACCTCGAGCGCGTCCGGGCGGCCGGGATCCGCATCGCGGCCGACGACGTCGGGGCCGGCAACGCGGGTCTCCGGCTGCTGAGCGAGATCGCCTTCGACGTCGTCAAGATCGACCTGTCGCTGGTCCAGCGGGGCGTGCTCCAGGAGTCGTCGCTGGCGGTCCTGCGCGGGCTCCGCGAGATGGCGCGCCGGTCCGGCGCGACCGTCGTGGCCGAGGGCGTGGAGACGCCGGAGCAGCTCGTCGCGCTCCGGCACCTGGGGATCACCTCCGCCCAGGGCTACCTGCTGGGTCGCGCCGGCGATCGCCCGGTCGCCGAGCCCGTGGACCTCGACCTGATCGCGTCGATGTCGAACCTCGCCGAGGCCGACATCGCCTCCTGAGAGGACCACGCGGCGGCGCCCGAGCGAGCAGCCCGCGATCCCGACCGCGCCTGAGCCGTCAGACCGTCAGGCGTCCCTGACGATGTGCGTGCCGGCCTCGCCGCGGACGGCAGCCGGGAGATGCGCAGGGTCGGTGATGACGGCCTCCCGGCCGCCCCCGTCGATGAACCAGATGCAGGCCTCGATCTTGGGCGCCATGCTGCCCGGGGCGAAGTGGGTGCCCTCGTCGAGGTACCTCCTGGCCTCCGACACCGTCAGGCGGTCCACCCAGCGCTGCTGCGGCGTGCCGAAGTGCAGCGCCACCCGCTCGACGGCCGTGGCGATCACGAACATGTCGGCGCCGAGCTCGGTCGCGAGGAGCGAGCTCGCGAAGTCCTTGTCGATCACCGCGGGCACGCCGTGGAGGAGGCCCTCCTCGTCCGCGACCACGGGAATCCCGCCGCCGCCGACCGTGATGACCACGAAGCCCGCGTCCGCCAGCGCCTTGACGGCCGGCAGCTCCACGATGCGCATCGGCTTCGGCGAGGCGACCACGACCCGGTTGCCGCGGCCGGCATCCTCGACCACCGTCCAGCCATCGGCCCGGCGCCTGGCTGCCGCCTCGTCATCGAGGAACGAGCCGATCGGCTTGGTCGGGCTGGCAAACGCGGGGTCGTTCGCATCGACCTCGGTCTGCGTCACGACGGTGACGGCCTGCCTGGCGAGCCCGCGGCGGGCGAACTCGTGCCCGAGCGCCTGCTGGAACTCGTAGCCGATGGCGCCCTGCGAGTCCGCGCCGCAGACGTCGAGCGGCACCTCGTGCAGCTCGTGCGCCGCGAGCTCGGATCGCCGCAGGATGAAGCCCACCTGCGGGCCGTTGCCGTGCCCGATCGCGAGGCGCCAGCCGTCGGCCACGAGCGCCGCGATGTGACGGCTCGTCTCCTCGAGCGCCGCCATCTGATCGGGAACGGACTGGTGCTGCTTGTCCACGATCAGCGCGTTGCCGCCGATCGCCACCACCATCAGGGGACTCGTCATCCCAGCCTCCCCGGCCCGCGGCCGGTCTTCCGTCTGAATCGACAGGCCCGGCCGCGGCAACGGGCCGCGGCCGGACGCACGGCGCTCCCGTGGTGCGCCTACCGCATCGTGAGCGCCATCACCGCCTTCTGGGCGTGGAGCCGGTTCTCCGCCTCGTCGTAGACGACCGAGTGCGGGCCGTCGATGACGGCGTCCGCGACCTCGATCCCCCGGTCGGCGGGGAGCGGGTGCATGTAGATCGCGTCCTCGGCGGCCATGTCGATCCGCCGCTCGTCCGCGATCCAGTCGGTGTACTTCTTCGCGATCTCGGCGCCCTCGGTCTCGTCCTTCGCCGTGAGCAGGGCACCCCAGCTCTTGGCGTAGACGACGTCGGCGCCCGTCAGCCCGGCATCGAAGTCGTCCATGAGCTCGAAGCGTGCCGCCGGAGCGGCGGGCGTTCTCGGCCGCCTGGTCGACGATGTCGGCCGGGAGCTTGAACTCCGGCGGGTGGACCAGCCGGACGTGCATGCCGTAGCGGGTCGTCAGGAGCGAGAGGTCGACCGGCACGCTGATCGGCTTCTGGTAGCTCGCGGCGTAGGCCCAGCTGATCGCGATCGTCCGGCCCCGGGGGTCGCCCTTCTGCTCGAAGATCGTCATCAGGTCGGCCAGCGACTGGTGGGGATGGAAGAGGTCGCACTGCATGTTGAGGACCGGCACCCGGCTGGCCTCGGCGACGTCCCGGATGTAGCGGTTCCCCACGCCCCAGTCGACGTTCCGGATCGCGATCCCGTCGTTGTAGCGGCCCAGGATCTGCCCGATCTCCTTCGGGGTGTCCCCGTGGGCGATCTGGGTGGTGCGGCTCTCGATGAACTGGGCGTGGCCGCCCAGCTGCGCCATCCCGGCCTCGAACGAGGCCCGGGTGCGGGTCGAGGAGAAGAAGAAGAGCATCGCCAGGACCCGGTCCCGCAGGAGCGGGTGCGGGATCCCGAGGGCCCGCTCCCGCTTCAGCTGGAAGGCGACGTCCAGGATGGTGTCGACCTCCTCCTTGGTCCACTCCTGGAGGCTGATGAGGTCCTTGCCGCGCAGGCCCGTCTGCATCGCCGACCCCTACTCCGCCGCGCCGAGGATGAGCGCAAGGAGCCCCATCTTGAGCGCGACGCCGTTGAACGCCTCGGCCCAGTAGCGCTGGTGGCGGGTGGCGTCGACGTCCTCCGGGAGCTCGTCCATCCGCGGCAGCGAGTGCAGGATGATCGAGCTCCGCTTCGCCTTCTCGCGCAGGAGCTGGCGGGTCACGACATACTCCGGCGGCGTGAGCCCGGTCTCGCCCGCCCGCTCGACCCGCGAGGCGGTGTAGTCGGCCTGCACGACCGGCTCCATGTAGATGATGTCCGCCTCGCCGATGACGTCGCGGACGTCGCCGGCCTCCACGTAGTCCACGTTGAGCGCGTCGATCTCCGCCTTGAACTCCGGGAGGAGGCTCATGTCCGGGGGACCGACCACGATCGCCCGGGCGTCGAACTGCGACAGGGCGTACAGGATCGAGTGCATCGTCCGCATCCGCATGTCGCCGACGAGCAGGTAGGTCAGCCCGTCGAGCGTCCCCTTCTCGTGGAGGATCGTGTACAGGTCGGTGAGAACCTGGGTCGGGTGCTCGCCCCAGCCGTCGCCGCAGTTGATCACCGGCACGGACGCCCACTTGGCCGCCTCGTGCGGCGCGCCCTGCTGGAAGTGGCGGATCGCGATGACGTCCGCGTAGAACTCCAGCATGTGGAACGTGTCCTTGATCGACTCCTGGTAGAAGTCGCCGGCGCGCGTCATCTTCGAGTCGGAGAACCCGAGGACGTGCCCACCGAGGCGATGCATGGCGGCCTCGTGGGAGAGCCGCGTCCGCGTCGAGGGCTGGTAGAAGGCCGTCAGCAGGGTCTTGTCCTTCAGCAGGTCCGTGTTGCGGCGGTCGCGGGCGAACGGCCGCAGGTCGTCGGCGACCTGGAAGACCCTGAAGAACTCGTCCCGGCTGAAATCCTTGAGGGACAGGATGTCCCGGCCCTGGAAGCTCCGCATCAGATTCCTCCGCTCGTGGCGTGGTGGGAGTGCAGGCGCCGGTGCGCCGCACGAGTGACGGGGTGATCGCCGGGCGCCGGCGTGGGCGGGCGCCGGACGGCGCCGGTGAAGAGGACAGCGACGATCTCGTCGGGCCCGACGGCCCGCGTCAGCACGAGGTCCAGGAGGCCGGCAAGACCGGCGGAGCCGGTCGGGTCGACGTCGATTCCGGTCGTCGCGTGGGCCAGGGCGTTGGCCTCCTCCAGCGAAGCCTCGGACGTCACCAGGGGGCCGCCGCCACTCGCCAGCATGCCGGCGACGCAGGCCCGCCAGTCGTAGGTCTCGTCGTCGATGATGCCGTGGGCCACGCTGTGCGGCTCCAGCTCCCACGGCCACATGAAGGCGGACCGGTGGCGTGCGGCGTCGGCGAGGACGCCGTCGGCCGGCTCCCCGGCGGCGACGCGGGCCCGCACTCGCTCGAAGGCCCTGGCCAGCGGGTGCACGGTGGCCGGCTGGACCGCGTGGATCCGCGGCAGCGTCGGCGAACGCCGAAGCCGTAACGCCGCCGATGACGGACGACAGCAGGGCGCCGCCGCCGACCTGGACGACCACCCGGTCCAGGCGCGCCGGGCCGTCCGGAGCGCCGACGGCGGCAGCAAGCTCCCAGCCGAGCGTCTCGCCGCCCTCGATCGCCAGGCCGTTCAGGTTGCCCTGGCAGGTGAAGGGGACGGCGCCGCCGTCGACCGCGCGCAGGAGCGCGTGATAGGTCGGGTCGCCGGCGACCCCGGGCTCGCGCTCGCAGACCGTGAGGGCGGCGCCCAGGGCCCGCAGCCGGTCCACCACGACGGGGTCGGCGTCCGTGGGAATGAAGACGTCGAGGTGGCGCTTTGCCGCCCGGGCGACGACTGCCGCGGCCAGGGCGGCGTTGCCGCACGAGGCGATGGCGAGCGGCGCCCGCCGGGCGTTCGGTGCTGCGCCGGCCGCCCGGCGCCGCGCCTCGTCCACGCCGAGCTCGAGCAGGGTCCCGTAGAGGTGGCGCGCCTTGTGCGAGCCCGACACGTTGCCGGTCTCGTCCTTCACCCAGACGCCGCCGGCCGGGGAGAAGCCCAGGGCGTCGGAGAGCGGCCCGCTGCGGGCGAACGGGGTGACCCGGAAGGCGCGACCGTCGACGAGGTTCACCTGGGCGTTCAGCCGATCGACGAAGTCCGCGGTATTCGGCGTCGCTCCAGCCGAGCGCGCGCGCGCGGTGGTACGCGTGGAAGCGGGTCCGCCAGCGGACGAAGGGGTTCAGCGCGGCAGCATCCTCCGCGAACGGGCCGGCAGCCGGGTCCAGGAGCCGGACCAGCACGTGGTCGACGTCGTCGCCGGGGCGTGCCGCGGGACAGGCAAACGCGAGCGGGGCGTCGTCCGGCACGCGATGCCCGCAGCCGGCGCAGACGAGCGCCGTCGGCAGCGGGGCGACCGCTCCGCGGCCCGCGGCGGCTCCGGGACGACCGCCCGTCATCCGCCCGCCTCGACGCCGGCTCGCGCATTCATCTCCACGATGGCGGCGTCCCACTCGGGCACGCTCGCCCGGAGGTCGCGCCAGAAGGACTGCTCCCGCCGGGCGACGAAGTCGTCGAAGGCCACGCCCTGCTGCTCCACCCAGGTGAAGTAGCCGAGGTTGAAGATCCGCTCGCGCTCGGACGGGGTCAGCTCCAGCAGGTCGTCGGTGCCCGCGCCGAGGACGTACTGCCCGAACGTCTCGGCCGCCTCGGCGGCCCCGAAGCCCGCCGCGAAGTCGCGGGCCGCGATCTTGTCGACCTCGGTCAGGTACATCGCCGCGCCGTCCGTGGCGATGGTCACGACCGCGTCCTGCGGCCCGAGGTCCAGCTGCTTCGCGGTCCTGATCGCGGCCAGGATGTTGCAGATCGACGAGATGCCCAGCGACGGCAGGGCGGCGAGGACCGTCTCCGGCACGCCGCGGGACACCAGGTGCGCCCGGCCGGCATCGGTGTTGAGGAGCACGAGGAGGCGGTCGGTGGCCCGGTCGGACACGTCGACGACCAGGTCCGTGTTCATCACGTTGTGGATCAGCGGGATGTGCTTGTCGCCGATTCCCTGGATGTTGTGCTCGCCGAAGCCGTTGCGGAGCATCGTCGGGCACTCGAGGGCCTCGACCGCGGCGATCTTCGTCCCGTGGCGATCCTTGAGCCAGTCGCCGGCCCCGATGGTGCCGGCCGAGCCGGTGGCCGACACGAAGGCCGCCGGACGCAGCCCGGGCGTCGCCTCAGCCAGGGACTCCACGACGCGCTCGAGGGCGCGGCCCGTGACCGCCCAGTGGACGAGGTGGTTCCCGTACTCCGAGAACTGGTTGAGGATCACGTTCGCCGGGTCGAGCGCCAGCTCGGCGCAGGCGTCGTAGATCTCCTTGACGTTGCTCTCCGTGCCCGGCGTCCGGATGATGTCGGCAGGGTCCGCGACCCAGCGCTCGAGCCACTCGAAGCGCTCCCGGCTCATGCCGGCGGGCAGGACGGCGACGCCGCGACAGCCCAGGATCCGCGAGATCGCCACGCCGCCGCGGCAGTAGTTGCCGGTCGACGGCCAGATCGCCCGCTGCGTGGTGGGGTCGAACTCCCCGCTGACCAGGCGCGGGACCAGGCAGGCGTACGCGGCCAGCACCTTGTGCGCCGCGATCATGGGGAAACGGTCGCCCAGCGCCACGACGATCGGCGCGGCGACCCCCGTGAACGAGGTCGGCAGGACCACGTGCTCCGGCACGGCGGCCACGCCGCGCCGATCGGCGGCGTTGTGCCAGTGGACCCGGAAGAGATTCCGGGATCGGGCGCGTCGGGCGCCACGCCGGCCAGCCCGGCGCGGGTGGCAGCGGGGATCGACGGCGGGTCGATGAGCTGGGCGAACGTCGGCAGGACCGTCCGCGTCTCGCGGAACCGGCGGACCGTCCGCTCGTAGGCCGTGCGGTCCGTCGGCTGGCCGCTCGGGACTGCCGTCATCCGATGCTCCTTCGCGCCGGGGTGGTGGAAGCCCGGTCGTTGCGCGTATCTTCGGTCCGGCACGGATGCGCAGTTCGGGCCGGACGGCACGCTCCCGGGGATGGGCTGCCCGGCAAGGATTCTCCAACCGACGGGATCGTCGGAAGGGCCAGTTGGTCCCCGCCTGCAGGACCGGGGTCGCACGATGGACTTCATCCTGAACGGAAAGCCGGTCTCCGTCGAGGTCGAGCCCGGCACCAGCCTCCTGGAGGTCCTCCGGGAGGACTTCGGGCTGCGCTCGATGAAGGACGGCTGCGCCCCGGAGGGCACCTGCGGGGCGTGCACGGTGCTGCTGGACGGGCGCCCGGTCGTCTCCTGCGCCCGCGAAGCCGAGCGTTGCGACGGCCGCGAGGTGGTGACCCTCGAGGGCCTGCCGCCGGAGGCCCGGTCGGACTGGGCCGACGCGTTCGTGGCGACCGGCGCCAGCCAATGCGGCTTCTGCTCGCCGGGCATCGTGATGAAGGCCGAGGGCCTCCTGCGGCGCGAGCCGTCGCCCACGCGCGACGGGATCGCCCGGGCGCTGGCCGGCAACCTCTGCCGCTGCACCGGCTACGTGAAGGTCGTCGACGCCGTCGAGGCGGTGGCCGCCGTCCGGCGCGGCGAGCCCGCCGGACTGGTCGACCGCGGCAGCGGCGGCGTGGGGGCCCGGGCCGACCGGATCGGCGCCCGGGCGATGGCCCTCGGCGAGCAGCCGTTCGTCGCCGACATGGCCGTCCCGGGGATGCTCCACGGGGCACTGCGCTTCAGCGACCACCCGCGGGCGATCGTCCGCCGCATCGACGTGCGCCGTGCCCTGGCCGCGCCCGGGGTCGTGGCGGTGGCGACGGCCGCCGACGTGCCGGGCGACCGGATCGTGGGCCTCATCAGCCACGACTGGCCGGTCTTCGTCGCCGAGGGCGAGACGACGCGCTTCGTGGGCGACGTGCTGGCGGCGGTCGCCGCGCGCACGCGGCGCCAGGCCCGGGCGGCGGCCGCCCTCGTCGAGGTCGAGTACGACGTGCTGGAGCCGACGGTGGACCCGTTCGCAGCCGTGGCGCCGGCGCCCCCGCGATCCACGAGAGCGGGAACCTGCTGGAGACCTCGGTGGTGCGGCGCGGCGATGCCGCGGCGGCCCTGGCGACCGCGGCGCACGTCGTCCGCGAGCGGTTCACGACGAGCGCGGTCGAGCACGCCTTCCTCGAGCCCGAGGCCTGCCTCGCCGCGCCGGGCGCCGGCCCCGGCGAGCCGACGCTGCGGCTCTTCTCGCAGGGCCAGGGCGCCTGGGACGACCGGCGCCAGGTGGCGTCCCTCCTGGGCCTCCCCGAGGAGGCGGTCCGCGTCACCCAGGTGGCGACCGGCGGCGCCTTCGGCGGCAAGGAGGACCTCTCCGTCCAGGGCCAGGCCGCACTCCTCGCCCGCGTCACCGGGCTGCCGGTGCTGCTCTCCCTCGCGCGCCACGAGAGCCTCCGCCTCCACCCGAAGCGCCACGCGATCACGCTCGACTACGAGGTCGGCTGCGACGCCGACGGGCGACTCGTCGCCGTGCGCGCCCGGATCGTCGGCGACACCGGCGCCTATGCCAGCGTCGGGGCGAAGGTCCTCGAGCGGGCGGCCGGCCACGCCTGCGGCGCCTACCGGGTCCCGAACGTGGACGTCGAGGCGCGCACCGTCTACACGAACAACCCGCCGGCCGGCGCCTTCCGCGGCTTCGGCGTCCCCCAGGCGACCTTCGCGATGGACGGCTGCCTGGACCGCCTCGCCGAGCGGGTGGGCCTCGACGGCTGGGAGATCCGCTGGCGCAACGCCCTCCGCACCGGCGACCGCTTCGGGACCGGGCAGCTCCTGGGCCCCGGCGTCGGCCTGGAGAAGACGTTGCTGGCCGTGCGGGATGCGTACCGCGGCGCCCGGGTCGCCGGGATCGCCTGCGGCGCCAAGAACGTCGGGATCGGCAACGGGATGGTCGAGCGCGGGCGGGCGATCCTGCGCCCGGAGGCGGACGGCACGCTGACCCTGTGGCACTCGTGGACCGAGATGGGCCAGGGCGTCCACACGGTCTTCGCCCAGATCGTCGCCGAGGAGGTGGGCGTCGACCCGGCGGCCGTCCGCGTGCTGGTCGACACCGAGCAGGAGCTCGACACCGGGGAGACGACCGCGTCGCGGGCGACGACGCTGGGCGGGCAGGCCGTCGCCGACGCGGCGCGCCGGCTGCGCGCGGCGCTCGACGCCATGCGGCCGGGCGGCCTGCCGCAGGACCTTGCCGGCCGGGAGTTCGCCGGCGAGTTCGTCGTCGACTGGACGACGGCGCTCGGCGAGGGCGTCACCGACCCGGTGACCCACCTGGCCTACGGCTGGGCGACCCAGGTCGTGATCCTCGACGACGAGGGCCGGCTGGCGCGGGTCGTAGCGGCGCAGGACGTCGGGCGGGTGATGAACCCGACGCTCCTGGAGGGCCAGGTGGAGGGCGGCGTCCACATGGGCCTGGGGATGGCCCTCACCGAGGCGTTCGTCACCGAGGGCGGCGTCCCGGTCAGCGACACGCTGAAGTCGCTGGGGATCATCCCGGCCGCGTCCATGCCCCCGGTCGAGGTGATCGCGATCGAGGAGGCCCAGCCGGAGGGTCCGTACGGCGCGAAGGGGGCCGGCGAGGCGGTCCTGGTGCCGACGCCGGCCGCGGTGGCGGGCGCCCTCCACGCCTTCGACGGCCGCTGGCGTGCGGCGCTCCCGATGCGCGACTCGGCGGCGGCGCGGGCGGCCCTGCCCCGGGTCGACCTGCTGCCGCGAGGGCGGGCGTGATGTCGTCGGTGACCCCGGGCCTCGTGTGTGCCCACCACCACCTCTACTCGGCGCTGGCCCGGGGGATGCCGGCGCCGCCCAAGGTCGCGACGAGCTTCGCGGAGATCCTCGAGCAGGTCTGGTGGCGCCTCGACGCGGCCCTCGACCTCGAGATGATCCGCTGGTCGGCGATGCTCGGCGCGCTGGAGGCGCTCGAGAACGGCACCACCGCGATCGTGGACCACCACGAGTCTCCCAACGCCATCGAGGGCAGCCTGGACGTGATCGCCGCAGCGTGCGCCGAGGTCGGGGTCCGGTCCGTGCTGGCCTACGGAATCACGGATCGCCACGGACCTGACGGCGCTCGCCGGGGCCTCGCCGAGAACGAGCGGTTCGTGCGGGCGGGAGGACGGGGCCTGGTGGGGATCCACGCCGCCTTCACCTGCTCCGACGCGTCGCTGCACGCCGCCGCCGGCCTGGCCGAGGACCTTGGCGTGGGCGTCCACGTGCACGTCTGCGAGGGGATCGGCGACGCGGACGCGCCGCGGCGGCTCACCGGCCTGACCGGGGACGACTGGCTGCTGGCCCACTGCGTCCACCTGCCGACCGACCACGCCCTGCGGGGACGATCCTCCACAACCCGATGTCGAACCTGAACAACGCCGTCGGGTACGCGAACCCGGCCCGCTTCTCGAACCGCGTGGCCCTCGGCACCGACGGGATCGGCGGCAACGTCCTGGAGGCGTTCCGCCTGGCCTACGTCCTGCAGCGCTCGGTCGACGTCACCTGCGGACCGGGGACGGCCTGGTCCTGGCTCGAGGCCGGCTGGGACCTGGTGCCGGAAGCCCGGTCGGACGAGGTCACCTGGTCCTACGACCCGATGGATCCCTGGCACGTCGCCTTCACGCCGGGGATCATGCCGCGGCGGATCACGATCGGCGGCGAGGTGGTCTTCGCCGACGGCCGGCCGACGCGGGTCGACGCTGACGAGATCCGTGCGAAGGCCCGCGAGCAGGCGGCCCGCCTCCACGCGCGGCTGTAGCGGACGCGCGCGCCGGGCCGGGTCACGCGATGCCGGCGCCGGTGCCTGCCAAGCCGCGTCACGTGCACCTTGCGGCCCGTCGCGGCGCAGGATGGCGTCGAGCGAACCCGCTGCCGTGGCGGCCTCCGCGCACCGATCGTGCTCGCACGGCGAGGCCGGGCGGCGTGGCCAGCCCGCGAGCCGCCGGGCGGACGACCGCGCCGGTGCGCCACCTGCACCGCACGAGTGTCGATCCCCGCCGATCCCGCGCTCTTCCGGCGGCGGTCGGATCGCCGCCAACGCCCACTGACCGAGGAGCGAGACGATGTCCGATCGGTTCCGCCCGCTCTCGATGGAGCAGCTCGTCGACTGGGTCTTCACCGAGCTCGAGGAGAAGGGCTCGCTCTTCAACGTGCCCGCGTCGGCCTTCTTCGTTCCCCGTCGCGATCATCGCTTCCGGCGGCGCGAGTACGGCGTCGAGCTGGAGACGCCGTTCGGGGTCGCAGCCGGGCCCCACACCCAGATGGCGGAGAACATCGTCGCCGCCTGGCTCGTTGGCGCGCGGCTGATCGAGCTCAAGACGGTCCAGACCCTCGACGAGCTCGAGGTCCACAAGCCCTGCATCGACGTGCAGGACGAGGGCTACAACGTCGAGTGGTCCCAGGAGCTCAAGGTCCACGAGTCGTTCGACGAGTACCTGCGGGCATGGGTCCTGGTCCACGCCCTCCACCACCGCTTCGGCTGGCCCGGCGACGCGCCCGGCGTGCTGTTCAACATGAGCGTCGGCTACAACCTCGAGGGGATCCTCCGGCCGAACGTGCAGTGGTACCTCGATGTGATGGCCGACGCGTCCGCGCACCTGCCGGCCTACGTCGAGATCGTCGCCCGGCGCTACCCGGCGGTCCGCGAGATCGAGATCCCGGCGCGCCTCTCCGACACGGTGACCCTCTCACGATGCACGGGTGCCCGCCCGACGAGATCGAGCGGATCTCGCTCTACCTGCTCGAGGAGCGCGGCCTGCACACGTCGGTCAAGTGCAACCCGACCCTGCTGGGCGCGGAACGCGTGCGGGGCATCGTCAACCACGACCTGGGGTTCGCGGACGTGCCGATCCCCGACGTAGCCTTCGGCCACGACCTGACGTACGCCGACGCGATCCCCATGTTCAGGCGCCTCCGGCGTGCCGCTGACGCCCGCGGGCTCACCTTCGGCCTGAAGCTGTCGAACACCCTCGAGGTGGAGAACTGGCGCGGCGTCTTCGACCGCGACCCGACGATGTACCTGTCGGGCCGGGCGCTCCACGCGGTGACGGTGAACCTGGCGTCCGCCCTTGCCGACGAGCTCGGCGGCGACCTGCCGCTCTCCTTCGCCGGCGGGGCCGACTGCTTCAACGTGGCCGACCTGCTGGGCGCCGGCCTGCGCACGGTCACGGTCTGCTCCGACCTCCTCAAGTCGGGGGGCTACCTGCGGCTGCTCCAGTACCCCGAGAACGTGGATGCCGCTTTCGACGCCGTCGGCGCGCTCGACACGCCCGACTTCATCCGGCGGACGGCGGCTGCGGGCGGGTTCGCCGGCGACCGCGCCGACGTCGCTGCCTGCGCGCGGTTCAACCTGCGGGCGTACGCCGACCGGGTTCGCCGCGACTGGCGCTACCGGAGGATTCGTTCCGCACGGACCGCTCCAAGACGCCGCGCATGCTGGGCGCCTTCGACTGCATCGCGGCGCCCTGCCTCGACGAGTGCCCGGTCGACCAGCAGGTGCCCCGCTACATGGCGGCGGTGCGCTCGGGGGACGTGGCGGAGGCCGTCCGCATCACCCGCCTGGACAACCCGCTGCCGGCGATCCTGGGCCGGGTCTGCGACCACCTGTGCGAGAACACCTGCATCCGCACGCACCTGGACCAGCCGCTGGCGATCCGGCAGATCAAGCGCTTCATCATGGACCAGGCGGGCCAGCCGACTGCGCTCCCGGCGACGGGCTCCGCCGCGCGTTCGATGCTCTCGCGCGTCGCGGTCATCGGGGCCGGTCCGGCCGGACTGGCGGCCGCGGAGTGGCTGGCCTCGGCCGGTCTCGGGGTGACGATCTTCGAGCAGCAGCCGTACGCCGGCGGCATGGTGGGAGGGGCGATCCCGGCCTATCGCCTCCCGCAGGCGCAGATCGAGCAGGACCTCGCCGTGCTCCAGCGGCTGGGCGTCGAGATCCGCTACGGGCAGCGGGCGGGCATCGACATCACCCTCGACGGGCTGCGAGCCGAGGGCTTCGCGACCGTGTTCGTCGCTGCGGGCGCCCAGCGAGCGAAGCGGCTCGGCCTGCCGGGCGAGGACGCGACCGGGATCATCGACGGGGTGACCTTCCTGCGGAGCGCCCGCGAGGGAAGGCCCCTCGGGATCGGGGCGAGCGTCGGCGTCGTGGGCGCCGGCGACACCGCCATGGACTGCGCCCGGACGGCGCGCCGCGTGGGCGCCTCGTCGGTGGCGCTGGTCTACCGCCGGACCGTCGACCAGATGCCGGCAGACCCCGAGGAGATCCACGCGATCCGCGAGGAGGGCATCGGGATCGTCGAGCTGGCGCGGCCGGTCGGCCTGCGGGTCGACGAGGGCCGGCTGGCAGGGCTGACCTGCATCCGGACCGAGTACCGCGGGACCCGGGACGCGGCGGGCCGCAAGATCCCCCACGACGTCGCGGGGTCCGAGTTCGAGATCGAGCTCGACACGCTCATCCTCGCGATCAGCCAGCAGCCGGTGCTCGACCTCTTCGGCACCCAGGCGCCGGAGCTGACGTCGGCCGGCTTCGTGGCCGTCGACCCGGAGACGCTCGAGACATCGATCCCGGGCGTGTACGCGGGCGGCGACGTCGCTGGAGGCGGCCCCGCGTCGATCGTCAGGGCCGCTGCGGACGGCAAGCGCGTTGCCGCGGCCATCGCCGCCGCGCTCGGGATCCCTGCCAGGCGGTCGGTCGCGGCCGACGAGCCGCCCGACCGTGCAGGCGCTCACGGTCCGGCGCGCCCGGCGCGAGTACCGGGTGCCGATCCGGGTCACCGGTCTGGATCGGCGCGACGGGTTCGAGGAGACCGTGCTGGGCTACACCGCCGAGGAGGCGATGCAGGAGGCGGGTCGCTGCCTGGACTGCGACCGGATCTGCAGCCTGTGCGTCGGGGTCTGCCCGAACATGGCGTTGATGACCTATGAGACCGCGCCGCTGCGTGCCGACCTGCCGGTGCTGGCCGTCGTGGACGGCGCCGCGGTGGCGCGCGGCTCGACGCCGTTCGTGGTGGACCAGCGCCTCCAGATCGCGGTCCTGACCGACCTGTGCAACGAGTGCGGCAACTGCGTGACGGCCTGCCCCACGTCCGGGCGGCCGTACGTCGACAAGCCGCGGCTCTACCTCGACCGAGCGGACTTCGAGGCCGAGTCGTCGAACGCCTTCATGCTCCTCGGCGACGGGGTGATCGAGGGGCGGTTCGACGGCGCAACGCACCAGCTCGCCGCCCCCCGCCCCGGCGACGTCGAGGGCCGGATCGCGTATGCCGGGCCCGGCTTCCGGGCCGTGCTCCACCGCGACACGTTCGCCCTCCTCGCGGCGACGCCGACCGGCGCGTCCGACGGGGAGACCGTGTCGCTGCAGCCGGCCGCCGTGATGGCGACGATCCTGGCGGGCGTGACCGGCTCGCTGCCGCACATCCCAACGGCGGCCGAGGGCGGCACGCGGGTGGCGCCGCCCGGCCAGGCGGAGTAGCCCCCGGCGCGGCCGGCGGCGCGGCGATTCGCCTACCAGCCGCCGGCGTCGCGGACGATGCGGTGGAGGACCCGGCCCGCGACGGCGCGACGGTATGCCGCGGTGGAGCGCACGTCGTCGATCGGCGCGATCTCGGCGGCGAGCGTCGCGGCAGCGACGGCGGCGACCTCGGCCGTGGGCGGAGCACTCTCCAGCGCCGCCTCCGTGGCGCGGGCGCGAATCGGCGTCGGGGCGACCGAGCCGAGCGCCACCCGGACGTCACGCCAGGTGCCGCGGGCATCGTCCTCGCCCCAGCTCCAGGCGACGGCCATGACCACCACGCTGATCGCCTGCGCCCGCCGCGTGCCGACCTTGCGGAAAGCGATCGTGCGTCCGTGCAGCAGCGGGACGCGGATGCGGAGGATCAGCTCGTCGGGGGCCAGCGCCGTTCGCCGGTAGGCCGGGAAGAAGGCCGCCGCCGCCACGCTCCGCTCGCCCCGCCCGCTTCCGACGACGATCTCCGCGTCGGCCGCGACCAGGCCGGGCAGGCTGTCGCCGGCCGGGGAGGCCGTCGCAAGGTTCCCGCCGAGGGTGCCGCGGTTCTGGATCTGGGCCGCGCCGACCTGGGCCGCCATCTCCGCCAGGAAGGGGGCGTGCTCCGCGACGAGGGGACTGCGGCGCAGCTCCGCGTAGGTCGTGGCCGCGCCCAGGACGAGGGCTCCGCCATCGAGCCGGATCCCGCGGAGCTCCTCGAGGGCGCCCAGGTCCAGGTAGCCCCGCGAGTCGGCGATCCCGGCGGCCCGCTCGACCAGCGCGTCGGTGCCACCAGCGATCGGCCGCCAGCCGCCGCCGGCCAGCAGGGCGAAGGCGTCCCCGAGGGAGCGCGGCGTGACGGCACCCGGGTCGCCGAGGTCCAGCGGGGCGCCGGCCGGGGCGGTGAGCTCGGCGGGCTCGAGGGCGAGCGCCGGAGCCGGGACGTCGCGCACCGGCTGCTCGGCCGCCAGACGGACCGCCTCGACGATCCGCCCGTACCCCGTGCAGCGGCAGAGGTTGCCGGAGATCGCCTCGCGGATGGCCGCGTCCGTGGGGTCGGCGCCGGAATCGAGGAAGGCTCGGCCGGCCATCAGCATCCCCGGCGTGCAGATCCCGCACTGGACCCCGCCGGTCGCGACGAAAGCCGCCTGGAGTGGGTCGAGCCGGCCGTCTCCGGCCAGGCCCTCCACGGTGCGGATCTCGCGGCCCTCGACCTGGCAGACCGGGACCAGGCAGCTGTCCACCACCTCGCCGTCGAGGAGCACCGAGCAGGCCCCGCACTCGCCCTCCCCGCAGCCCTCCTTCGACCCGGTGAGGCCGAGGTCGAGCCGCAGGACGTCGAGGAGCCGGCGCCCGCCCGGAACGACGGCCTCGATCGGCTGCCCGTTGACGGTGAAGCGGACCGGCGCCGCCGCCTGCTCCGGTGCCGCCGTCGTCGGGGCGGTCACGGGGCGTCCTCCGCGACGGGCGCGTGGAGCCGCTCCTCTTCGAGATCCCGGAGCGCGGCGAGGACTCGTGCCGGGGTGGCCGGCAGCTCCGTGATCCAGGCACCCGTCGCGTCGTGGATCGCGTCGATCACGGCCGGCGCGCCGACGTCCATCGGCAGCTCGCCGAGGCCCTTGGCACCGTGCGGGGCGTCCGGGAAGGGCGCCTCGATGAAGTGCGCCTCGATGGCCGGCGCGTCGAGGGCCGTCGGGATGAGGTACGTGGCGAGCCGGTCGTTGCGGTAGCGCCCGTCGACGATCTGCATCTCCTCGATCGTGGCGTAGCCAACCGCCTGGAGCGTCCCGCCCTCCACCTGGCCCGCGGCCAGCATCGGGTTCACGACCCGCCCGGCATCATCGACGGCCACGACCCGCCGCACGGCCACGACGCCGGTGTCCAGGTCGACATCGACGAACGCGACCGCCGCCGCCCAGCCGTACGCCGGGTAGGCGTCGCCGCGGTAGCGCTCCTGGTCCCACTCGATCCCCGGGTAGCCCTCGAAGCGCACGTCGATCCGGGTGGGGCCGTGAGCAGCGGCGTCGTCGCGGTACGTGTCGCAAAAGGTGCCACCCGTGCGCGCCTCGACCTGGGCGCGGAGCTGCTGCGCGGCGTCGGCGACGAGGCCGCCCACGACCATCGTCGTGCGGGAGGCCACGGTGGGGCCGCTGTTGGGGACGAGGGCCGTGTCCAGCGGAGCGGGCTCGACGGCCTCGGCCGGCAGGCCCAGCACGTCGGCGGCGATCTGCGGGAGGACGGTGGCGGCGCCCTGCCCGATCTCCGTCTGGGCGGTCAGGATCCGGATCCTCCCGTTCGCCGCGAGCTCCACCCCGACCCGGCTGGCGAGCGTCTTCTCGCCGCTTCCCGTGAAGCCGGCGCCGTGCCAGCCCAGGGCGAGACCCACGCCCGAGGCGATCCGCTCCACTCCGGGGTGCTGGCCGTGGGCGGGCTCGCCGGGGTGCGTCTCCTCGGCGAGGCGGCGGGATCGAGCATGTGCCGTCTTCGCCCGCTCGGCCTCGAACGCCGACGCCTCCTCGGCGCGCACGAGGACGTCGATGGCCGCGACGCTGTGCCGGAGCACCTGGCCGGTCGCGGTGACATCGCCCTCGCGGTAGGCGAGCCGGCGGCGGAGCTCCTGGGCCGGCAGCTCGAGGGCCTCGGCGATCCGCGCCAGGTGGACCTCCGCGGCGAACTCCGTCTGCGGCGCGCCGAAGCCCCGGAACGCACCCGCGGGGACGGTGTTCGTCATCGCCGCGCGCGCCCGGACCCGGACGTTCGGGCAGCGATACGGCCCGGTGGCGTGGAGCGCGCCCCGCGACAGGACGACCGGGGAGAGCGTCGCGTAGGCGCCGGCGTCCATGACGACCTCGATGTCCTGGGCCACCAGCCGCCCGTCCTGCGAGACGCCCGTCCGGTGGCGCACCACCGCCGGGTGCCGCTTCGTCGTCGCGGCGATGTCCTCGTGGCGGTCGTAGGTCATGCGCACCGGGCGCCCCGCCGCCCGCGCCAGCAGCGAGGCGTGGACGGCGAGCATGGACGGGTACTCCTCCTTGCCGCCGAAGCCGCCCCCGGTCTCGGCCTGGACCACGCGCACCTTCTCGAGCGGGAGCGCGAGGGCGCGGGCCAGGGCGGCGTGGACGTAGTACGGGCACTGGAGCGAGCCGGTGACGGTGATCCCGCCGCCGGCCTGCGGGGCGGCGATCATCGCCTGCGGCTCGATGTAGATGTGCTCCTGCGGGCCGACCCGGTACTCCTCCTCGAGGACCAGGTCGGCCTCGGCGAAGCCTCCCTCGAGGTCGCCCTTCGTGATCTCGTAGCTGGCGAACGCCTTCTCGGAGAGGAGCGGGTCCAGCACGGGCAGCAGCGGCTCCGTGCGCAGGCGGATCGCGGCCCGGGCGGCCCGCGCGGTTGCCGGGTCCGGCGCGGCCACCAGGGCGACCGCCTCGGCATGGTGGCGGACCTCGTCGGCGACCAGGGCCGGCTGGTCGTCGTACATCAGGTTGACGACGTTCTCGCCGGGGATGTCCGCGGCCGTGACCACCACGACGCGGGACCAGTCGAAGGCAGGGTCGCGGTCGATGCCGAGCAGGCGCGCTCGCGCCTCGCCCGAGCGCACGGTCAGCCCGAACCAGGCGCCTTCAACCACGAGGTCATCGGTATAGCGCGCGGCGCCCGTCACCTTGGCGGGGGCATCGCGGCGGGCAACGGACGTGCCGATCAGGCCGCTCACGTAGGGGACGATGCGCGACGGCCGGGCCCGCGTCAAGCGACAGACCGCCCTCGTCGGAGGGCTCTCCGGCCGGTGGAGGCGCGTGGCGGGGCGCCGGGCCGCGTCAGGGAAGCGGGACGTCCGGGGTGCCGGGCGGCAGGTCGAAGAGCGACGAGTCGCGCTGGTAGGCACGGAGCAGCGTGAAGATGAAGCCCATGCGCTCGTCGTACGACTCCCAGTCCGGCGCGTCGCTGTCGTGGGCCGAGGCGAGGTCCTGCCGGAAGCGAGCCGCGAGCGCCACGGCGTCGGGATCGTCCAGCGCCGCCAGCTCCGGCGGGAACTGCGCGCCGCCGAGGTAGGCCGGCGGCGGCACGTCCCGATCGAGCGCCAGGACGCCCTCCGGCACCCGCAGCCCCATGTGGCTGGTCGCGGCGATGGCGACGATCCAGCGGCCGGGAATCGCCGCCCGGACGAACGGGTCGGCGACGACCTGCTCGTGGGCGCCGATCGAGACGTTGCCCACGAAGACGCGGGCGGCACGCCGGCGGGCCAGGTCGGCGTCGCCCACGGCGCGCTCCATCTCGGCGCCGAGGACCACGGCATCGACGTAGGCCGTGAACGCCCGGCGCAGGTCGTCGCTGGCCGCCAGCTGCGGGTCCGCGCAGAGGTCGGCGAGGATCGCCTGCGCCCGGCGGCGGTCGGTGCCGGCCCAGGGATCGGCGGCGAACGCCCGCACGAAGCGGATGAACGGCGGCGCGACGTCCCCGAAGACGGCGGCATTGCCTGCCGCGACCGCGGCCGCGACGTCGGCGCCGATGAGCGGGCGCAGCGTCGCCGGCACAGCATCGCCCAACATGGACCGGCGCGCCTCCGCGCTGGCCCACTGGCCGAAGACCAGCCAGTTGGCCTGATCGTCGCCCAGGATTGCCGCGACCGCATGGGCCAAGTCGTGGTAGCCGCGGGTGATGGCGGCGTTGCGTGCAAGGACGTCGTCCATCGCCACGACCCGCTCGATCGTGGCGGGGTCCAGGTACGGCGTGGCCAGGGGATCGACCCCGGGCGCGGGCATCGGGCCGTTGACCTCCTCCGCGCGGCTCGGGGCCGGCTCGGTGACGGGCCGACCCCGAGCGCTGAACCTGCTACTGCCTCGCCAGGTGCAGCCCGAAGCTCGGCCTCCGGGTCGACGATCAGCTCGCCGCTCACGTCCACCACGACCTTCTCGAGGCCCCCGGTGAACGTGAACGGACTGGTGTACTCCGGGGTCACCGGAGATCCCGGGTTGTGGCCGCAGCTGACGCCGCCCGGGTTGAACATGAACGGCGTCGTGTACGGGGCGTCGGCGTTCGCGACCAGGGTCCCGTCCACGTAGAGCTGGAGCCTCCCGGGGCGCCCCTGCCATGAGGCAGGTCCACCTGGCCGGTCGGCTCGAACTCGAAGCGGAGCTCGTGGCGTCCGGCCGGGAGCCGGTCGGGCGACGAGACAGTGAACCGCTGCCGGGCGACGTAGTTGTGGACGTAGTGGAGCCGGCCGCCCTTGACGTACAGCGAGTAGCCGCCGCGCTGCCGTTCCCTGGCAGAACAGGACGCCCTCGGCGCCGCCCTCGGGGATGTCCACCGTCGCGGTGATGCTGTGCGGCCGGTTGTGCAGGCGCGGTGCGGCGAAGTTCGGGATGGACTGCGGTGCCCGGGGCGATAGACGTACTGGTCACGCGGCAGGGCGACGAGCGGCTTCTCGGCCGACCATCCGAGCGACGGCCCGCGCCGTCGACCGGCATCACCTTGTACTTGCCGGCCTCGACGTACCACGTCCCGATGAGCTCGATGAGCTTGTCGCGGTGCTCGGCGGCGAGGTCGTGGTTCTCGGCCGGGTCCTCGTCGACGTGATAGAGCTCCCAGCCGGTGGCGTCGAGCCTGGTCAGCGTCTCGGCCGAGATCGGGTTGCCGAACCCGGTGCCCGCCTCGGCGAACGAAGGGCCGGGCCACGGGCAGACGGCTCGCCAGCCGTCCTTGTAGATCGCCCGGTGGCCGAGCATCTCGAAGTACTGGGTGTGGTGCCGCTGCTGGGCGCTGCGGGTCGTCGAGGGCGTGGGCGAAGCTGACGCCCTCGATCGGCGCCTGGGTGACGCCGCGGATCGCGGCCGGCGGCTCGATGCCGAGCAGGCTCGAGGACCGTCGGCACCATGTCGATGATGTGCGCGTACTGGCGTGCGGACCTCGCCGCGCGCCGGACGCCCTTCGGCCAGGACACGATGAAGGGGTCGGTCGAGCCGCCCCGGTACGTCTCGCGCTTCCAGCGCCGGAACGGCGTGTTGCCGGCCCAGCGTCCAGCCCCACGGGATAGTGGTTGAAGTGCTCGGGCCCGCCGATCTCGTCGATGACGGCCAGGCTCTCCTCGAGCGTCTCCTGGGCGTTGTTGAAGAACTGCGGCCTCGTTCGTCGTCCCGCTCGGGCCGCCCTCGGCGCTCGCGCCGTTGTCGCGAGATGACCATGACGATCGTGTTGTCGAGCATGCCCTGCTCGCGCAGGAAGTCGAGCAGCCGGCCGAGGTGATGGTCGGTGTGGCTCAGGAAGCCCGCGAAGACCTCCATCATCCGGGCGGAGAGCCGGCGCGCCTCGGCGCGACAGCGAGTCCCACTCGGGGACGTCGGGGTCGTGGCGCGAGAGCTCCGCGTCGGGCGGCAGGATGCCGAGCTCCTTCTGGCGGGCGAAGACCTTCTCGCGGTAGGCGTCCCAGCCGTCGTCGAACTGGCCGGCGTACCTGTCCGCCCACTCCTTGGGCACGTGGTGCGGCGCGTGGGTCGCCCCGAAGCAGAGGTGCAGGTAGAACGGCTTGTCGGGGTCGATCTGGCGGAGGTCGGTGATGAACTCGATCGACTTGTCGACGAGGTCCTCCGTCAGGTGGTAGCCCTCCTCCGGGCGTCTTCGGCGGCTCGACCGGGTGGTTGTCGTAGACGAGCTCGGGGTACCACTGGCTCGTGTCGCCGCCCAGGAAGCCGTAGAAGCGCTGGAAGCCGCGCCCGAGCGGCCAGCGGTCGTACGGGCCGGCGGCGCGTCTCGTAGACGCTCGGGGTGAGGTGCCACTTGCCGACCATGTACGTGCCGTAGCCGTGCTCGAGCAGCATCTCCGAGAGCATCCCGTTCTCGAACGGCATGATCCCGTTGTAGCCCGGGTAGCCGGTGGCGAACTCGGTGATGCAGCGCCATGCCGTTGCTGTGGTGGTTGCGCCCGGTGACGATGCAGGCGCGGCTCGGCGAGCAGAGCGCCGTCGTGTGCATGTTGCTGAAGCGCAGGCCGTCCGCGGCGAGGCGCGTCGAAGTTCGGCGTGCGCGATCGGGCTGCCGTAGCAGCCCGAGCTGGCCGAACCCGGTGTCGTCGAGGACGACGAACGAGCACGTTCGGGGCGCCCTTGCGGCGCGCGGGCTCGGCGCCGGCCACGCCGGGCTCGACTCGTCCGCCGTGCGGCCGATCACCCCGGGGAACGCGCGCGCCTGCGGGGTACTCCGACGATCGGCATCACGTCACCTCCGGTGAAGGCCCGCCCGGCAACGAACCTCGGCCGTCCGGGCGGGAAGAGGACCCATGTCGCTCACAGGATAGCGACCCCCGCCGGCGGGAACGAGTCGGAGGGGCGCGACGCAGGCGTCGAGCGCGTCGAGGCTGGACGCGGGCGTGGGCGGGCCTCCTGGGCGGCCGCGCCCGGTCGTCGAACTCGACGATGCGCTGGTCCTCGGGACCGAACCCATCCGTTCAGCCGGCCCGTCGCTCGCCTATCCGCGGCAGGCGCGCCTTCATCGTCGCGAGCTGCCCGGCCAGCTCCGCCGGGAGCCGGTCGCCGAAGCGCGCGTAGTGCTCCTCGAACTGGGGCATCTCGGCGAGGATCGTCGGCCCGTCCACCCGGAGCAGCTCGGCGAGGTCCTCGGCGGGCATCTCCAGCCCCGTCGTGTCGAGGTCGTCCGGCGCCGGCAGCCAGCCGATCGGCGTCTCCTCCGCCGCTGCCTCGCCCTCGCAGCGCCGGAACATCCACTCCAGGACGCGGCTGTTCTCGCCGAAGCCCGGCCACAGGAAGCGGCCGTCGGCGTCGCGCCGGAACCAGTTGACGTAGAAGATCCGGGGCAGCGCCGCGCGGGTCGAGGCTTGGCCGACCTCGAGCCAGTGGCCCCAGTAGTCGGCCATGTTGTAGCCGCAGAACGGGAGCATGGCGAACGGGTCGAAGCGCAGCTTGCCGACCTCGCCGAACGCCGCGGCCGTCGTCTCCGAGCTCATGATCGAGCCCATGAAGACGCCGTGGGTCCAGTCGAAGGCCTCGCGGACGAGGGGCACGACGCCGGCCCGCCGGCCGCCGAACATGATCCCGTCGATGGGCACGCCGGCCGGATCCTCCCACTCGGGGGCGATCGCCGGGTCCTGGCCGGCCGGCGCCGTGAAGCGGGCGTTCGCGTGGGCGGCCGGGCGGCCGGCGTCCGGCGTCCAGTCCTGCCCCTTCCAGTCGACGAGGTGCGCCGGCGGCGTCTCGGTCAGCCCCTCCCACCAGACGTCGCCGTCGTCGGTGAGGGCCACGTTCGTGAAGATGCAGTTGGCGTCGAGCGTCCGGATCGCGTTCGGGTTCGTCTTCTTGCTCGTGCCGGGCGCGACGCCGAAGAAGCCGGCCTCCGGGTTGATCGCGTAGAGGCGGCCGTCCTCGCCCGGGCGCATCCAGCAGATGTCGTCGCCGACCGTCTCGACGGTCCAGCCGGGCAGCGTCGGCACGAGCATCGCCAGGTTCGTCTTGCCGCACGCGGACGGGAAGGCGCCGGCGAAGTACTTCACCCGGCCGTCCGGCGCCGTGACCTTGATGATGAGCATGTGCTCGGCCAGCCAGCCCTCGTCGCGGGCGATGGCCGAGGCGATCCGCAGCGCATAGCACTTCTTGCCGAGCAGGGCGTTGCCGCCGTAGCCGGAGCCGTAGGACCAGATCTCGCGCGTCTCGGGGAAGTGGACGATGTACTTGGTGTCGGGATCGCAGGGCCACGGCACGTCGGGCTCGCCGGGGACGAGCGGCGCGCCGATCGAGTGGAGGCACGGCACGAAGTCGCCGGTCGCCCGGATGGCGTCGAGGGCCGCGGCGCCCATGCGGGTCATGATCCGCATGTTCACGACGACGTAGGCCGAGTCGGTGATCTGGACGCCCAGGCGGCTGATCGGCGAGCCGAGCGGGCCCATCGAGAACGGGATGACGTACATCGTCCGGCCGCGCATCGAGCCGCGGAAGAGGTCCGTCAGCGTCGCCCGCATCTCGTCCGGGTCGCGCCAGTTGTTGGTCGGGCCGGCATCGGCGGCGTCGCGGGAGCAGATGTACGTGCGGTCCTCGACGCGGGCGACGTCGCTCGGGTCGGAGCGGGCCAGGAAGCTGTTCGGCCTCAGCTCGTCCGAGAGCCGGGTGAAGGTGCCGGCCGCCACGAGCTCGTCGCAGAGCGCCGCGTACTCCTCGTCGGAGCCGTCGCACCAGTGAACGCGGTCCGGCGTGGCGAGCGCCGCGATCTCGTCGACCCAGCGGACAAGGTCCGGCATCCCCGCCGGACGGGCGAGCCCCGGATGTTCCGCCGCCCGACCCGCGTTCGACCGCATGGTGCCCATCGGCGCGTCACTCCAGCCTTCGACAGGGTCCCGCGAGCGGCCTCTCGCGCGGGTCACCCCAGCGAACCATAGCGGGGCTGTCGAGCGGCGCGGGCGGGCCGACCCGCCCGCCCTCGGGGGGCCGACGTGCCCGTTCCGGGTGGCTCCGCGGGGTGAGTGCACGACGGCCCGGCTGGTCGCCGGTCACGGATGCTCTCGGACCATTGACCACGCCACGCCTGCCGATGACGCCTCCGGGCGGTGGCCGAGCTCGCCGCCGGGCCCCGTTCGCCGCCACGTGTGCCGATGACGCCGCCGCGGCCGAGCTCGCCGCCGGGCCGCCGCGCCGGCGCGCTCGCCGCTGCGCCACCGCGCCGGCGCCGGACCGCCCGGCTACCCTTCGGAGATGCAGCGGCGATCCAATCCGGCACGAATGCGGGCCGGGACCGGCCTCCGGGCACTGCTGGCGGGAACGCTCGTGCTGGGCGCCGTCGGGTCCTGCGAGCTCCCGAAGCCGCAGATCCCTTCGATCGGGTCCGGGCGGGCCCGTCCGGCACCTTCCGAGCCGGCGCGCGGCCGTCCGGCTCCTGCCACACCGGCACCTGCCGGCCAGCCGGCCGGTGTCCGGGCCTGACGGTCGTCGCATGCCCGGCGCCTTCGACACCGCGTACGCCGACGGCGGCGTCCCGACCTGGGACATCGGCCGCCCCCAGCCGGCGGTGGTGCGGCTCGTGGAGGCGGGAGCGTTCGGCGACCCGGGGACGGCCGTGCTGGATGCCGGCTGCGGCACGGGCGAGCAGGCCCTGCTGCTGGCCGGCCGGGGCCATCTCGTCACCGGCGTCGACGCCGCCGCGGAGGCGATCCGCCGGGCGCGCGAGAAGGCCGTCGAACGGACGCTGGACCTGCCGCCGGCCTTCCTCGTCCACGACGCCCTCGACCTGCCGGCGCTCGGAAGGACCTTCGACACCGCCCTCGATGTCGGGCTCTTCCACACGTTCTCCGACGCGGACCGACCTCGCTACGCCGCCAGCCTGGCGGCCGCGGTTCGCCCCGGCGGGTCCGCGTTCATCCTCTGCTGGAGCGACCGCAACCCGTTCGGGTTCGGGCCCCGGCGAGTCTCGCGCCGCGAGATCCGGCACACGTTCCGGGCCTCGACGGGATGGCGGTTGGAGCGGATCGACGCCGAGGAGCTGGTCTCACGCCTCCCCGCCGGGCGGATCGAGGCGTGGCTCGTCCGGCTGGCGCGGCGCGCCTGACCGGCGGATGCCGCCCGGCGGCTCTCCGGGCGGGCCGTTGGGCCCGGGCACATCGGTCCCAGGGACGGGACCCGCGGCCGGCGGGCCGGCCGGCCGAGCCGGAGCCTCGGAGGCGGATGACCCCGGCGCCGCGGCCGACGCGGATGCGGCGGCAAGCTCGTCCTCCCAATCACGCCATGCGACGTCGGGATGGGTCACCAGGTAGGCCTTCACCGCGCTCCCGATCGTCGGGTGGAAGTGGTCCGCGCCGAGCCGCTGGTAGATCCCGTACGTCTGCAGGCGGTCCTTCACGTGGCCCTTCAGCTCGGCGAAATGGAGCTCGACACCGCGCCGCGCCAGCTCCGTGATCAGCTCCTCCAGCGTGTCGGCCGCGGTCGTGTCGATGTCGGTCATCGGCTCGGACGCCACGGCCAGCCAGCGCGTCGGCGGCGGCGCGTGGTCGACCGTCTCGAGGGCGTGCTCGCGGAAGAGCTCCGCGTTGGCGAAGAAGAGCGGCGCGTCCCAGCGGTAGAGGATGAGCCCGGGGACGAGGCGCGCCTCCGGGTGCCGCCCGATGTCGTGGTAGCCCTTGTAGTTCGCGACGCGGCCCAGGACGGCGTCGTGCGGCCGCCAGGCGTGCCGGATGAAGTTCAGGAGCGACAGGCCGACCGCCGCGGCGATGCCCGGGAGAGCACCGAAGAGCGCGACGGTCAGGAACGCGGCCAGGGCGAGGCCGAGCTCCGACCGGCGAAGCTGCCACAGGCGGCGCAGGCCCCAGATGTCGACGAGGCCCAGGACGGCGGAGATGACGACCGCCGCGAGGGCTGCGGTTGGCACCGGCGCGAGGAGGCCCGGCACGGCGACCAGCAGGAGGACGATCGCCCCCGCTCCGACGAGCCCGGTGACCTGGGTCTTCGAGCCGGCCGACTCGGCCACCGGCGTCCGGGTCGCGCTGCCGCTCGAGGCGAACCCCCCGACCAGCCCTGCCGCGACGTTCACGACGCCGAGGGCGGCCAGCTCATGGTCGGCGTCCACCCGTTCGCCGCGACGGGCTGCGAACGAGTGCGAGATCACGCTCGTGTCGGCGAACGAGATGAGCGCAATGCCGAGGGCCGTGGGGAACAGCGTCACGAGGTCGGACCACGAGACGCCGGGGAGCCCGATGGCCGGCAGGCCGCGTGGCACCTCGCCGACGACCTTCACCTGGGACTGGAGCCCGAAGACGTAGACCACGACACCGGCTGCGACGACGGCGACGAGGACCCCCGGGATCCGGCGGGAGATCCGCTTGAGCCCGAGGATGACCGCGAGGCTGACGAGCCCGATCGCCAGGGCCAGCGGCACGACCTCCCCGTCGGCAATGCCGCGCACCAGCCCGACAATGCCGCCGACGACGTCGTTGGCGTCCACCGAGAACCCCATCAGCTTCGGCAGCTGGCTCACGAGGATCGTGAGGGCGATCCCGTTCATGTAGCCGACCCTGATCGGTCGCGACAGGAGGTCGGTGACGAACCCGAGGCGGGCGATGGCCGCCCCCAGGCACAGGATCCCGGCCATGATGGCGAGGGCCGCCGCGAGGGCGATCGAGCGCGCGGGGTCTCCGGCGGCGAGGGGGACCACGGCCGCCGCAACGAGTGGGAGCAGGGCAGAGTCCGGCCCGAAGACCAGGATCCGCGACGGGCCGAACAGGAAGTACGCGACAAGGGCGCCGATCGTCGCGTAGAGGCCCGCGATCGCGGGCAGCCCCGCCGCCTCGGCATACCCCATGCCGACCGGCACGAGGAGCGCCGAGAGGGCGAGCCCGGCGATCAGGTCGTCCCGGAGCATCCCGGGCGTGTACGTTCCCAGGCGAGAGATCGTTGGCAGCGCCGTCGCCAGGGCGGCCACGAGGCGGCTGAAACGACCGGCCTCGTCCGCCGGGACGGCCGCGGGTTCGGGCTCGCCCACGCCCATGCCCTCCGATGCGCCGCGGGTGCTCGGCCCCGGCGCAGCGTCCATGATGACGCGCTCCTAGGCCGTGTGCACCCCGCGCCGCGATGACACCCGGTGGTACAGGCCGCCCTCTGGGAGCTCCGCCGCCTCCGGGATCCCCGCGTCCACGATTGCCGCCCGCTCGAACCAGGCGGCGTAGCGCCGGGCGCCCCAGGCAGCGGTCACGCCGTGGGCCACCAGGCTGAGCGCCACGGTGAGGAGGACGACGTCGGTGACCGCTCTCGCCTGCGGGAACTGCCTGCTCGACGACCACGCCGGCGAAGACGATCGACGCCAGCCCGCGCGGCCCGAACCAGCCGACGTAGAGAAGGGTCGGGATCGCGAACCCGGTCTGCAGCATCGCGATCGCGACCGGGACGAGCCGGACGACGGTCAGGCTGAGCACCGCGTAGAGCACGACCTCGGGCGTCGCGCGGGACAGCACCGGGGCCAGCCCGGCCCCGAGCAGGAGGAATCCGAGCGCAGCCAACCCGTTGGCGGCCTGCTCCGGAAGGTGGAAGGCGTCGCCGGCCACGTGACCCCGGACCACCGTCCCGGCGGCCAGCCCGGCGATCCAGACCGCCAGGAAGCCGCTCGCCTCGACCTGGTCGGCGACGGTGAACGTGCCGACCGCCAGCGCGACGAGCCCGATCGATTGCCAGCGCTCGTCCGCGAGGCCACGTTCGGCGGTGACGCGGAGCAGCCACCCGCCGCCCAGGCCGGCGACCAGGCCGATCAACGTCGAGCCCCCGAGAGCCACGATGAGGATCTCGGCTCCGTGCAGCTCGGTCTCGGCGCCGCCGGCCACCAGGCCCACGGTGATGAGGATCGTGACGAACGGGAGCGCGAGGCCGTCGTTGAGTCCGCTCTCAACGTTCAGGGCATTGCGAATGATGGGCGGCACGCGGGGATTGGCCACGACTGCCTGCCCCAGCGCGGCGTCGGTCGGAGCGAGCATCACCCCCACGAGCGCCGCCTGCCAGGGCTCGACGCCACCGAAGACGACGAGGGCAGCCGCGGCGCCGGCCACCATCGTGAGGGGCAACCCGATCCCCAGCAGCCGGCCGGACAGGCTCGGCTCCTTTGTCCAGCGCCGGATGTCGAGGCTGGATGCGTCGGCGAAGAGGACCATCACGAGCGCCGCCTCCAGGAGGAGGATCACCAGCTCCTGGTCCATCGCCAGGTCGACGATGCCGAGCAACGGCCCGGCCACGAACCCGGCTGTTGCGAAGAAGATCGGGGCGGTGATGGCCGTGGACGCGAGGCGCTTCGAGAGGAGCGCGTAGGCAAGCACGGTGACGGCGATGAACGCCACCGGGTTGACCATCACCTCACTCCCCGCGCGGGCGCGGAACCGAGCCGTCGCTCACGGCGCGGCGGTCGCGCGGTCCACCGCCGTCGGCACGTAGTTGACCTCCAGGTCCACGGGGTGCCCAAACGCCATCGCAAGGGAGGCCGCGAGCGAAGCGGCATCCGCCGGTACGTCGGGACCGGCGAGGTTGATCGTGACGGCGTCTCCCTCGATCGACCAGGAGGCGACCTCCAGGTCGCGGCCGCCGATCCAGTCGCGCACGAGTGGCGCCCCGGTCGTGCTCTCGATCGTGGCCCGCGCCACGTCGAACGCATGCCAGGCCAGCGGGATGGCCACGATCACGAGGACGACGACAGCACCGATGAACCCATTGCGGAGCCGGTGGCGTTCGCGGAGCATCTCGCGGCTCGGTGCTGCGCCGAAGAGCACGAAGATGGCGCAGGCGACAACCATGATCGCCGAGAAGTTCGTCAGGAAGAGGATGAGCGCTCCACCCGCGTCCCCGGGCTGGCCCAGCTCGAGGCAGATCCCGATGGTGGCCAGCGGCGGCACGAGCGAGACCGCGATGGCAACGCCGGGCAGGGCGTCGCTGCCCGTTCGGCGGACCGCAACGTAGGCGCCGGCTGCACCTGCGGCGAGGGCGACGCCGAGGTCGAGGAGGCCCGGCGAGGTGCGCGCCTCCAGCGACGGCGTGAGGGTGAGCGGGTCCGGCATCACCCACGAGACGAGGTACCCGATCCCGACGACCATGAGCCCGCCCAGGGCCACCTGCAGGAAGCTGATCGTCTGCCAGCGCGTCCGTCCGGTCACGAGGGCGCCGGCGAAGGCCATGATCGCGCCGCCCAGGGGCGCCACGACCATCGCCCCGATGATCGACGCCACGGAGTCCTGGTAGAGGCCGAACGACGCGATCAGCCCGGCCAGCGCAAGCAGGACGGTGTAGGTCTGCAGCGATCGCCGGAAGGCGTCGTCGCCGGGGAAGAGGTCGTCGAGCTTGGCAGGACCCAGCGACTGGCGGGCGTCGACGAGCATCACCGCCGGAACGGCCGTCGCCTCTGCACTCCCGGCAACCTGGTCCGCCATGTCACTGATCCTCCGGCACACCGCGGCTCGACTGCCCCGTGCCGCGGCCGATCGTCACAGTAGCGTGCCGCCGGAGGCCCCGCGGCGCCCCCGCGTCAGTCCGTCAGGCGCCGGCGCCGTGGCAGTGCTTGACCTTGCGCCCGCTGCCGCAGGGGCAGGGATCGTTGCGGCCGGCCTGCGCGACCGCGGCCCGGACGCGCGCGTCCTCCGCCGCATACCAGGCGACGAGCTCGGACGGCGCGCGTCCCTTCCGAAGGAGCTCCGACATCATCCGCATCGGGCGGTCGACGTGGCCGAAGAACGCCTTGTACCCCGCGCACAGGTAGTTGAGCCCGGGCTCGCCGTCGGGCGTCTCGATGAAGCGGTCCTTGGGGCAGCCGCCGTGGCAGGCGAACCGGACGTCGCACTCCCGGCAGTAGCGCGGCAGGCTGTCCCGCTTGGCGAGCCCGAAGTTGCGCTGCTGCTCGGACGCCACCAGCTCCGCCATCGGCGTCTCGGTGATGTTGCCGAGGCTTGTACGCCTCCTCCACGAAGTGGTCGCAGGAGTAGAGGTCGCCGTTGTGCTCCAGCGCCAGCGCGGTGCCGCACGTCTCGCGAATGGATGCACAGCGACGGCGGCTCGCCGAACCAGTTGGCCAGGGCGACGTCGAACATCTGGACGTAGACCTCGCCGATGTCGCGGCGGACCCACTCCTCGAAGACCCCGATCGAGGAAGCGCGCCGTACTGCTCGGCGGTGACCGAGCGATCGGTGACGAGGGCGCCTTCCTGGCGGTACAGCGGGCGATCGCGCCAGGACTTCCACGGCGCGGCCTGGGACAGCCCGGGCGCCAGCCCGAGCTCCGCGAGCGGCACGTCGACGCCGTGGCGCCGGCAGGCGCTCGATGATCGGGATGAACTGCATGAAGCGGGCGCCGCACTCGTCGCGAAGGAACCGGTAGACCTCCACCGGATGGTCGGCGTTGGCGTGGTGCAGCGTCGTCAGCGCGTTGTACTCGACCCCGTGTGCCTGGAGGCGTTCCAGCCCGCGGCGGCACCCGCTCGAAGGTCGGCTTGCCGCCCTTGTCGACGCGGTAGGCGTCGTGCATCCCGGGCGGCCCGTCGATGCTGATCCCGACGAGGTAGTCGTGCTCCTTGAAGAACGGCCGCCATCTCGTCGTCGATGAGCGTCCCGTTCGTCTGGATCGTGTACTCGACCGTCATTCCCGGCCGACGGTGCTTCTCGACGTACGCAGTCGCCCGCCGGAAGAAGTCGACGCCCATCATCGTCGGCTCGCCGCCCTGCCAGGCGATCGTCACGTGCGGGATCCGGTGCGCCTCGATCAGCTGGCGGATGTACTGCTCCAGCAGCTCGTCGGCCATCCGGAAGCGGCTGCCCGGGTAGAGCATCTCCTTGGACAGGAAGAAGCAGTACTCGCAGTCGAGGTTGCAGGTCGCGCCGGTCGGCTTCGCCAGCAGGTGGAAGGCCGGCGGACCGGGGGTCGGGTCGCGGGCGGGGTTCAGCGCTTCGGCGGGACGCATGCTGACACCCTACTCGACATGTGGGCTGGGGGATGCCCGCGGCGCCCTTCGGCCCCGGCCGCCGCCGCGACGCGCGAGACGGGCGGCTGGCGTTGGCGGAGCAGGCACCCGGCGTGCCCGCCGTCAACCGAAGGGCGGCAGATCCGTCAGCGCCCCGGGGCGCCGAGGACTCCCCCTACCGGCACGACGTTGTCCGAGCGGCATGCCACGCTCCGTCTGCCGCGAGCAGCGGCTACTCCCGGGCAAGCATCGCTGCCGCCTCGCGCTCGAGATCGATGAAGGGCTCGCCGCTCACGTCGACGGCGACCCGCCTGATCGTGCCGCCCGTGAAGCGGTATGGCGCCACGCCCGGGTAGTCGTCGGTGACCGGCTCGCCGGTGTCCCGTCCGACCGCCAGGCCCTCACCCGCGACGGAGAACATGCCCGGCTGCGTCTTGATCCGGCCCTCGCCCACCTTCCGGTCGCCGTGGTAGAGCGACAGGATGCCGGTGGACACGTGGGGCGGATCCTCACCGTCCTTCTCGAACGAGGCCGCGAGGATCAGGTTCTCGCCGACCGGCAGGTCCTCTGTCGCATCGATCCGCTGTTCGAACATCCCCACGAAGCTGTTGGCGTAGTGGAGGCGGTTGTCCTTGATGTACAGCGCGTGCCCGCCGAACCGCGCGCCCTGCGAGAACAGCACTCCCTCGGCGCCCGGGGCCGGGATGTCCACCAGCGCCCCGATGCTGAACGACCGGTTGCGGATGTTGACGGCCTGGGCCTCGGGGACTTCGGCGAGGTCCGGGTAGTAGATGTAGCGGCTTCGCGGGGAGGTGAGCTGCGGCCGCGGCGTCAGGATGATCTCGATCGCCGAGCGGTCGTCGAGCGGGAATGCCTGGTTGCGGCCGGCCTCGGCGTACCACAGGTTGACGAGCTCGCGCAGCCTGTCGGGCTGCTCGTCGGCCAGGTCGTGGAGCTCCGACCGGTCGGTCTCGACGTGGTACAGCTCCCACGTGTCGTCGTTGAAGTGACCCCAGCCGGCGATCGTCGGATGGGTGGTGACCGCCTTCCAGCCCTCGTGCCAGATGCCGCGCGAGCCGAGCATGGAGTAGAACTGCGTCTGCCGCGCGGACGGGACGGTGGCGTCATCGAAGCTGTACGCCATGCTCACACCGTCGAATGGGCTCTGCACGTGACCCTTGATCCGGGCCGGCATCTCGACCCCCAGGAGATCGAGGATCGTCGGCACGAGGTCGACCGCGTGGTGGTACTGCGTCCGGATCTGGCCGGCGGCCGCCTTGTTGCCCGGCCAGCTGATGATGCACGGGTCCGACGTGCCGCCGTTGAACTCGTAGCGCTTCCACATCTTGAACGGCGTGTTGAAGGCCATCGCCCAGCCATTCGGATAGTGGTTGTAGGTCTTCGCCCCGCCAAGCTCCTCGAGCATCGCGAGGTTCGTCTCGAGGCTGTCCGGTATCCCGTTGAACAGCAGGTTCTCGTTGACCGAGCCGTCCGGTCCACCTTCGCCCGACGCCCCGTTGTCCGAGACGACGATCACGAGGGTGTTCTCGCGCTGGCCAGTCTCCTCGAGGTAGTCCAGCAGCCGGCCGATCTGGTCGTCGGCGTGTGACAGGAACCCGGCGTACACCTCGGCCATCCGGCAGAACAGGCGCCTCTCGTCGTCCGACAGCGTGCCCCACGGCTTCGTGTACTCCAGCGGCGGGAACATCTTGCCGTCGGGGCCCTGGCGGGTCTGCGCGGTGCCGATCGGGTTGAGCGGCGGCAGCTCGGTATTCGCCGGGACGATGCCGAGCTCCTTCTGGCGGGCGAGCGTCTGCTCGCGCATCGCCTCGTAGCCCATGTCGAACCGGCCCCTGTACTTCTCGATCCACTCCTTCGGAGCGTGGTGGGGCGCGTGGGCCGCACCTGGCGCGTAGTACAGGAAGAAGGGCTTCTCCGGGGCGATGACCTTGGCGTCCTTGATGAACTCGATCGCCTTGTCCGTGATGTCCACGGAGAAGTGATACCCGTCCTCAGGCGAGGTCGGCTGGTCCACGGGGTGGTTGTCATAGACCAGGTCGGGATACCACTGGTTCGTCTCGGCGCCCAGGAAGCCGTACCAGCGCTCGAAGCCGCGGCCGCTCGGCCAGTTGCGGCGCGTCGCCGCGACGTTCATCTCGTCGGTCGGGCACAGATGCCACTTGCCGACCATGTAGGTGTTCCAGCCGAGCTCACCCAGGATCTCGGACAGCATGCCGTTCTCTGCCGGGATGACGCCGCTCGCGTTGGGGAACCCGCTGGAACCCTCGGTGATGCAGGCCATGCTGTTCCGGGTGTGGTTTCGTCCCGTGAGCAGGCAGGACCGCGTCGGTGAGCACAGGGCGGTCGTATGCCACTGCGTGTAGCGCAGGCCGTCGGCCGCGAGGCGGTCGATGTTCGGGGTGTCGATCGGCCCGCCATAGCTGTGCATCGCAGAGAAGCCCACGTCGTCGAGCACGATGTACACGACATTCGGGGCGCCCTCGGGCGCCCGCGGGGCTCCGAACGGCGACCAGTCCGGCACCGAATTGCGGATGTCGACGTTGATGGTGCCCGAAAAGGCGTTGCTCATGGGACCTCGTCTCCCCCTGGTGCCCGATCGAGGCGGGCGCGGCCGGCCATCCTTTTGGCGCTGGAGTGGCTCGAGGTCCGGGCGGCTGTCCGGAAGACCTCGGGCGGCGCGGAACCTCGATTCCGCCTGGCTACGTCGCGGACGCCAACAATGCACCACCGCGTCAACGGCGCGTGAACATCCGAGGCGGAAGCTCGCGATTGATCACCTGTCTGACGTGACCACCTCGACATCACCCGTCGAGATGAGCGCGCCGGGGACCGGCAGGCGCATCATCCGCGCCAGGGGCAGCGTGCCCGGGAGGAGGAGGTGCCGAGATGAGCGATCTGCAGGGCGGCGGCCAGCATCCGCCCACGGACGGGCCCGCGCGCGATGCCAGCGTCGAGCTGCTCGCCATCGACCAGGCCGGCCGGCAGCTGCGGGCTCCGTGGGCCGCCAGCATCGCGGGCCTCCTGTTCGCGCTCCTCTTCACCGTGGCCCTGCTGCTCATGCGGAACTCGCCCCTCGTGACCGCCGATGACAGGGAGCTGGCCCGCCTCTTCGCCGCGGGCGAGGACCTGGCGTTCGTGATCGGCGGGCTCTACCTGGCGCCGTTCGCCGGCGTTGCCTTCCTGTGGTTCGTGGCCGTCATCCGCGACCAGGTCGGCGAGCGCGAGGACCGCTTCTTCGCCACCGTCTTCTTCGGCAGCGGCCTGCTGTTCGTGGCCCTCGTGTTCGCCGCGTCGGCCGCCGCCAGCGCGCTGGTGGTCGGCGTTCGATATCTCAACCTGCCGCCGCCGTCGGCAGCGGACATGAACCTGATGCGGGCCCTCTCCTACACCCTGCTCTTCGCGTTCGCGACCCGAGCGGCGGCGGTCTTCCTGATCTCCATCGCCACCCTCGGGCTGCGAAGCGCGACGTTCCCGAACTGGTTCGCCTGGACCGGCTACCTCCTGGGAGTCGTCCTGCTGCTGGTGGTGACGATCTACGACTGGGCCATCCTGGTGCTGCCGGCGTGGGTGGCCGTCGTCAGCCTGTTCATCCTGCGCCGCGAGCGATCACGGCGAAGGAGCGCGTGATCCCCACCCGGAGCGGCTCGCTGACGCCGCTTCCCGGCGTGACTTCCACCGCCACCCCGCCCGGCCTGGTGCCCACGAGCCCCGCTCATCCCCCATCGGGCGCTTCGCCGTCCTCCACGCCCGCGCCCTGAGCGCACGACAATGAGCGTCTGCCGGTCCTGTCCGCCGGCGCCGAGCCAGGAGTCCCGAGACCGATGAACGGCACCCCACGCGTGGAGATGCGGAGCTCCGCCCACGAGCTCTTCATGTCGCTGCTCACGCTGCTGTCGACCGTCAACCTGCTGCTGGTCCTGACCCCGCTCATGAGCGGCGAGGGCCGCCAGGTCGTCATCGCGGTCGAGCTGATCCTGGCGCCCATCTTCCTCGGGGACTTCCTGCTGCGCCTGGCCACGACGCGCTCGCGCCGCGGGTACCTGCTCCACGGCTGGGGCTGGACTGACCTGCTGGCAGCCGTGCCGTTCCTCGCGGTCTTCCGGCTCCTCCACGTGGCTGCAGTGGTCCGCGCCCTGCGCTCGCGCGGCCCGGGCGCGATCCTCGAGGAGCTCTACGTGGCCCGGGCGTCGGCCACCTTCTACCTGACGATCTTCCTGGTGCTCTTCGTGCTCGAGATGTCCGGCGCCCTGGTGCTCGACGCCGAGGCCGGCGCGGCGGGCGCCAACATCCAGACGCCAGGCGACGCCCTGTGGTGGGGCTACGTCACGATCACGACCGTCGGGTACGGTGACCAGTTCCCGGTGACGCCGTGGGGCCGGGTGATCGGCGTCTTCCTCCTGACGGCGGGCGTGGCGCTCTTCAGCGTCTTCACCGGCTTCATCGCCAATGCGTTCCTCGCGCCGCGGCGGCGGCGCCGGAGGCTGACCCTGGCCGGGGAGCCCGGGAGCATCCAGGCGGAGCTCGACGCGATCCGCGACCTGCTGGCCGAGAGCGAGGACCACAACGCCGCCCTGCGCTCGCGCCTCGACGCGCTGGAGGGCGCCCTCGCGAGTGTCGCCACCCGGGAGGCACTCGCGGCCGCCCCGCGGGCGAAGCCGCCGGCTGGACCCGGCAGCGCATGATGGCGGCATGAGCGACCCGGTCGACCCGCCCGACAGCCGCTCGTTCGCGGAGCGCTACCGCGACACGGCATGGAGGGACCCGGCATCCACGCCGGTGCCGTCGCCTGTCGCGGCCGCGCAGCGGCGCGGCAGCCGGATCCTCCTCGGGCTTGGAGCGCTGATCCTGGTGGGCAGCGTGGTGGCCGGCCTGGCCCTCGCCGCCACCGGGCAGCTCGGGATCCTGGGCCTCGGCCCGGCAGCGACCGACACCCTGCCGGCGGCTCCGACCGCGACCACCAGCCCGGTCGCCGCCGCGGCTGCCATCGACGCGTTCCTGGGCGTGGTCGGCAACCCGAAGCTCGCCTACGAGCTCCGCATGAAGGGCACGATCGAGGGGGGCGGCACCAGCGGGACCATGGCCCTGACCGGCAAAGTCGCCGGGAAGGACGCAGATGCGCGGTTCAACACCAGGCTCTCGACCGGAACGACCGTGGGCGCCCGGGTCATCGTCAAGGGCAAGACCACCTGGCTCCTGCTCGACGGCGAGAAGACCTGGCGGAAGGCGAAGCCGAAGCCCGGCCAGATCCCCGACATGGACGCCTTCGCGGGCTTCGAGACGCCCGACCAGCTGGCGTACGTCGGCCGCGAGATGCGCCGCGGCTCGCTGGCCCACCACCTCGTGACGACCGACGCCTGGACGGCGCCGAACGCGGCGGACGCCCTGACAGCGTACCCGGGGGTGGCGATCGACCAGGCGAAGCTGGACATCTGGGCGCGGACCGACGGCCGTCCGGTCGAGGCAGTGCTCACCCTGCGCGCCAGCGCCGACGGACCCTTCACCACGCTGACCGTCGCCAGCTCGGTGACCTACGTCTTCAGCAACGTCGGGGGCAGGATCACGATCAAGGCGCCGAAGTAGGCCGTGACCGATCGCGTCTCCGCCGGCATCCTGCTCTACCGATGCTCGCCCGGCGGCGGGCTTGAGGTGCTGCTCGGGCACCCCGGGGGGCCGTACTTCGCGCACAGGGACCTGGGCGCCTGGTCCATCCCGAAGGGCGAGGTGGAGCCCGGCGAGGATCTCTACGCGGTCGCCCGCCGCGAGTTCCACGAGGAGACGGGGCATCCGGCGCCGGGCGGGCCGCCCATCCCGCTCGGGACCGTGCGCCAGAAGGGCGGCAAGCTCGTTCACGCCTGGGCCCTGGAAGGAAACCTCGACCCGGCCGCCGCCGTCAGCAACACGTTCTCGGTGCCGTGGCCGCCGGGCTCCGGGACGCTGGTGGCGTTCCCGGAGATCGATCGCGTCGCGTGGTTCGCTCCCGACGAGGCGCGGCGCCGGATCAAGGACGCGCAGGCGGCGTTCCTCGACCGCCTGCGCGAGTCGCTCGGCTGAGCAGGCCAGCGCGCTGAGCGTGCCGGCGTGCTGAGCGTGCCGGCACCCGTCGGCGTCCGGCCGCGCGCGTCTCCCGGCCGCCACGACCCGCCCGCGGCCGCCGGGGCCTACCGCGCGTAGACTGGGACGGTCCCCGAGGATGCGACGCGTGGAGGTCCCGATGTCCCGCTTCAGCGACGCGCTCAACGCCCAGGTCGGCAACGAGTTCGGCGCATCCCAGCAGTACGTGGCGATCGCCGTCTGGTACGACGCCGAGACCCTGCCCCAGCTGGCGGCGCACTTCTACCGCCAGGCGGTCGAGGAACGCAACCACGCGATGATGCTGGTGCAGTACCTCCTCGACGCAGGCGACGCGGTGGTCGTCCCGGGCATCGAGGCCCCGAAGACCACCTTCGAGAGCCCGGTCGAGCCCGTCGCGCTTGCCCTCGCCCAGGAGCGGCGCGTCACCGAGCAGATCTCCGCGCTCGTCACGATCGCCCGCGAGGAGAACGACCGGATCGCCGAGCAGTTCCTCCAGTGGTTCCTCAAGGAGCAGCTGGAGGAGATGTCGAGCATGAGCGCGCTGCTGCGGACCGTCGAGCGCGCGGCGGCGGTCAACATCCTCCTGGCGGAGGACTACCTGGCGCGGACCGCGGGCGGGCAGGACGGCACCCAGGCGGACGCGCCGCGGGCTGCGGGCGGCGCCCTCTGAGCCGCCGCGGCGTGCCCGGCCGGCCCGCGTGCGGCGGCGCCTGCTGGCCCTCGCGCTCGGCCTCGTCGTCGTCCTCGGCGTCGCGGGCTGCGCCGCGGCGTCCTCGCCGAGCCCCCAGCCGTCCCCGTCGGCGGCGACGATCCCCGCGGCCTCGTTCACCGGCGGCACCGCCGACGCGCGCCTGTCCGCCCCCGCGCGGGCCACCTGGAACGGTGGCTGGTGCACCCGCGGCCCGGAGGACGCCTGGCTCGCGGTCAACATCGGGTTCCCGAACGGCGCCGAGTACTTCGGCCTCGTCGTCGGGCGCAGTGCCTACACGCCGGAGGCCACGCGCGTCGCCGCCGGCGGCGGCACGTTCACCGCCAGTGATGCCGTCATCACCTGGCAGCACGCGGGGTCTGCCGCCAACCTGGCGCCAGCCGGGCTGACCGTGCTGGTCGCGAGGGATCTCTCGCTGGGGACGTTCAGCGGCCGCCTGGACGATGGCACGAAGGTCGCCGGCAGCTTCTCCTGCTGACCCTGTGGTGCTCGGGCGCGCGACCGATGCCGGCCCAGCCGAAGCCGTCGACGTGCGGCGAGCCCGCGCAGCCGGCGCTCAGAAGCGGAAGTTGGACGGCGCCTGCTTGCGGGCGGCGAACGCGCCCATCCCGTAGGTGCCGAGATCGAGCAGGAAGGCGGCGCCGATGAAGATGATGTTGAGCAGGCTGAGCCCGTTGGCCTGGACGAGGCCGTAGATCAGGGTGGTCCAGGGGAACACCAGGAAGCCGACGCCGAGCCAGAGGGTGGACCCAAAGAGGTCCTGCCAGTAGGCTTGGTCGTTCGACCACCCCACCAGGAGCACGAACCGCGGCATGAGCATGCCGATCACGACCATGGCGCAGCCCATCGTCCGCCTCCCTCGATGTCCGATCGTGGCGACGTGATCCGTCGCCGCACCGGCTTCCGTGCCGAGCGGCCAGACGCCGTCGGCTGGGGGAGAGCGTACTCCCGGTGGCTCGGCCGGCGGAAGCCCCGGTTCAACGCCCGGGACCGGGTCTTGCGACCCGCCGCGCCTCGCAGCTCACCCGGCCGCCGCCCCCGTTCACCCGGCCGCCCTGGCCTCCCCAAGCCGACGGGCGAGGAAGTCGCGCTCGGCAGCGTTCGTCGCCAGGCCGAGCGCACGCTCGTAGGCCGCGGCGGCGTCCGAGCGTCGACCCATCCGGCGGAGCAGGTCCGCCCGGGTCGCATGGAAGAGGTGGTAGTCGGCGAGCGCGCCGTCGGCGCCCAGCGCCTCGACCAGCACGAGTCCGGCCGCCGGCCCGTCGGCCATCGCCACGGCAACGGCCCGGTTCAGCTCCACCACGGGCCCCGGGGCGACGACGGCGAGCACGCCGTACAGGGCGGCGATCTCCGCCCACGGCGTCTCGGCTGCGGCACCGCTGCGGCCGTGGCACGCGGCGATCGCCGCCTGCACGAGGTACGACCCCGGCATCGTCCCGGCCGGCAGCCGGCGGAAGCCGTCCTCCACGAGTGCCAGCCCCTCGTCGATCTCCGCGGCATCCCAGCGCGTTCGATCCTGGTCCTCGAGCAGGACGAGCTCGCCACCCGGCCCGGTCCGCGCCTCCCGGCGCGAGTCCTGCAGGAGGAGGAGCGCGAGAAGGCCGCGCGCCTCGAGCGCGTCCGGCATGAGGTCTGCCAGCAGGCGGGCCAGCCGGATCGCCTCGGCGCACAGGTCGCGCCGGACAAGGGCGTCGCCGCTGGTGGCGCTGTAGCCCTCGTTGAAGACGAGATAGAGGACGGCGAGCACGCCGTCGAGCCGCTCCGCGAGCAGGTCGTCCGGGGGCACCCGGTACGGGATCCCGGCGTCGCGGATCTTCTTCTTGGCCCGCACGATCCGCTGGGCCAGCGTCGCCTCGGGGACGAGGAACGCCCGGGCGATCTCGGGCGTGGTCAGGCCGCCCAGCGTGCGCAGCGTGAGCGCGACGCGCACGTCCAGCGCGAGGGCGGGGTGGCAGCAGGTGAAGATGAGCCGCAGGCGGTCGTCGGCGAGGCGGCTCTCGCTCCCCAGGCGCACGATCGACTCCGTTCCCGCGGCCTCGAGGCCGCGCTCGATCTCGACCAGCTTCTCGGCGTGGCGGCGGGCGCGGCGCAGCCGGTCGAGGGCCCGGTTGCGGGCGGTCGTCGTGATCCACGCCCCCGGGTTGCCCGGGATCCCGTCCCGGGGCCACGTCTCCAGGGCGGCCACGAAGGCGTCTGCCACGGCCTCCTCGGCCGCGTCGAAGTCACCTCCGAGGAGCCGGATCAGCGTCGCGAGCGCCCGGCCGGACTCCTCGCGAAAGGTCCGCTCGACGCGCCCGCGTACGGCGTCGGCCGGATCCCCGGCGGCTGCGGGCCCCGTCATGCGGTCATCGCGGCCGCCCGCTCACATGTCGACGATGGGGCGGACCTCCATCGAGCCGTAGGACGCGCCGGGGCAGCGCGCCGCGGCCTCGAGGGCCAGGTCGTAGTCGTCCGTCTCGACGATGTAGTAGCCGCCGAGGGCCTCCTTCGTCTCGGCGAACGGGCCGTCGGTGGTGAGGCGCTGGCCGTCCCGGACGCGGATCGTCGTCGAGGCGCTCGACGGCCCCAGCGGGTCGCCCGCCCGGTAGATGCCCTTCTCGCGCAGCCAGCTCGTGTAGGCGTTCCAGGGCGCCATGTCGGGCATCGCCTGCTCGACGTCGCCGGGCGCCTCTTCCGGCGTGTAGATCAGGAGCATGTACCGCATCGATGGCCTCCTGCAGTCGCTTGGACGGGCGGTCGGTTCCGCCACTCACCCCTTCGACGAACGGCACGGGCCGGATTCGACCGCGGCCTCATCATCACTCGCGACGGCGCCTTCGATCAGACCGGCTCGTAGCGCTCCACCCAGGCGGCCCGCCAGGCGGGCGCCTCGAAGGCCGGGGCGAAGTACTCCGTGTTGCGGGCGATGCGGTCCCCGCGGAACTCGAGGATCGCCACGACATGCCAGGTCGATCCGTCCGGGTAGCGGATCTTCATCACGCCGGTGTACTGGTCGCCGGTTCCCGAGACGTGGACCACGGCGAGGCTTGGGCCGACGACCCATTCGTCCTCCTCGCCGACGATCTGCGCCGTGCCGACGTCGATGGCCCCGGGGCGGAGGCCGCCGCCGGGGTAGTTGCGCAGGATCGCCAGCTGGTTGGCGACGCCGCGCACCCGCTCCCCGGATTGCGGGTACTCCTCGACGTAGTCGTCGTGGACGAGCGTGTGGATCCGCTCGAAGTCCTGTTCGCTGAGCGCCCGCAGGAAGGCCTCCACGCGCCCGCGCCGCCCCGTCTCCGGCATGTTCCCCCTCCTGTCCTGCCTTCCGGCCACCCGCCCGATGCGATCAGGGTGCGGCGCGTGTCAAGCGCCCGGCTGCGGTTCGCCGCCTGGATCACGCCCGGCGGCCCACCCCATCCTCGACACGCGGCCGTATCCTCGGGGTCATGCCGCCACGCCCCGAGATCCTCGCCGTCGACGGTCGCGAGGTAGCCGTCACCAACCCCGACAAGGTCTTCTTCCCGGACGCCGACGGCGGCCCGATCACGAAGCTGGAGCTCGTCCGCTACTACCTGGCGATGGCCGACGGGGCGCTGCGCGGCGCCGGTGGCCGGCCGATGGCGCTCAAGCGCTTCCCGAACGGCGCGGCCGGCGACTTCTTCTTCCAGAAGCGCGCGCCCGACAAGCGGCCCGACTTCATCCGCACGGTCGAGCTGAGCTTCCCGTCGGGCCGGACCGCCGACGAGATCGTCGTCGACGACGCGGCCGGCCTGGCCTGGGTGATCAACCTCGGCTGCATCGACCTCAACCCGCACCCCGTGCGGGCCGACGACCTGGATCACCCCGACGAGCTCCGGGTCGACCTCGACCCGGTCCCCGGCGTGCCCTGGGACGACGTGCGGCGGGTCGCCCTCGCCGTTCGCGACTCCCTCGCCGACGTCGGCCTGATCGGCTGGCCCAAGACCTCCGGCAACCGCGGGATCCACGTGAACGTCCGGATCGAGCGCCGCTGGACCTTCCCGGAGGTCCGCCGCGCAGCGCTGGCCCTGGCCCGCGACGTCGAGCGTCGCGTCCCCGACCTCGCCACCAGCAAGTGGTGGAAGGAGGAGCGCCACGGCGTCTTCATCGACTACAACCAGAACGCCAAGGACCGGACGGTCGCCTCGGCCTACTCGGTCCGGCCACGGCCCGATGCCCGGGTCTCCACGCCGCTCCGCTGGGACGAGGTGGCGGAGGTCGACGCGGCGGTGTTCACGGTGCGCTCGGTCCCGGAGCGCTTCGCCCGGGACGGAGACGCGCAGCAGGGGATCGATGAGGCGCCCGGCAGCCTCGACGGGCTCCTCGAGCTCTCCGCCCGCGACGAGACGCGGGGCCTTGGCGACGCCCCCTGGCCGCCGAACTACGCGAAGACGCTCGACGAGCCGCCTCGCGTCCAGCCCTCGAAGCGCCGGATGAGCACCAAGCCGCTGATCGAGATCGGCCGCGCCGCGAAGCAGGCCGACGCGATCGCCGGCCTCGAGCGCTGGAAGGCGCGCCACCCCGACGCATGGCCGCACCTGCTGCCCGCGGACGTGCTCGTCGATTCGATGCGGGGCCGCTCCACGACCTGGACCCGGATCCGCCTCAACCTGGAGCACGTGCCCGCCGAGCTTCGGCCCCCCCAGGAGCCGCTCGACCCCGACTATGATCCGTGGGCGGGATACGAGTGGCCGGGCCCGCCGTCGGGGCGCACCGCATCCGACGAGTAGCCGGCTTCGGGATCGTCACGACAGGCAGCGCGATCAGTCGGGAGGACGCTCCTCCCGGAAGGACGTGTGGCGCCGGAAGTGGTCCATCGGATTCGACGCGTCCACCTCCTCCTCGTCGCGGTTCTCCTCGTCGGAGCGGGTTGGATCGCGATCCGGATCGCGGGGATCGTGTTCTACACTCCGCCTCCCGACTCTGGTCCGTATGCCGTGGATGACCCGTCGGCCCTTCTTCTCTTCGTCCTGATCCCGGTTCTCCTCATCTGGCTCGGCGTCATCGTCGGCCAGGTCATCTTCGCGCTTGCACCGGTCACCTCGGCAAGGCTGCTCCTGCTGGCCGCCGGCGACATCGTCTGGGTCTTCTGTGCCGCGTGGGGACTCGGGACGGTTGCCGGATCCGGGCGGGGTGCGGACGCACCTCGCGCCTATGCGCTGACGGTCATCGTCGTGGCCACCGCAGGTGTCATCTCATGCGTGCTGGGGATGCGAGCCCGGAGGTTGCCGGGCAAGGCCGGCCAGGAGGATCCCGGGCCGGGGATGACGGCGGGCGCCGAATGAACGACCTGGATGCGGTCGAGCGTGAGCGGCTGCGGGCGCTCGTCGATGCCGACGTGGATCGGGCGGCCCCGTTCCACGCCGAGGATTTCCAGCTCGTCACCCCCTCCGGCAGGGTGTACTCGAAGGAGGGGTACCTCGAGGCCATCCGTTCCGGGGACATCGCCTACACGGCCTGGGAGGCCGGCGAGATCGCCGTCCGGACGTACGGGGACGTCGCCGTCATCCGCTATCCCTCGGAGATCGCGTTCACGCTCGACGGCACGCGCACTCCCCGGGGACGCTACTGGCATACGGACCTCTACGAACGCCGGGACGGCCGCTGGCAGGTCGTCTGGTCGCAGGCGACCGCCATCCGGGGCTGACGGCACGCTGGCGATCGGCGCCGGCCTCCGCCGCCTCCGCGATCGGCCGCCGGCTTCCCGCCGGCTTACCGCGGCCAACCGCCCGCCAACCGCCGGCTTCCCGCGGCCAACCGCCGGCCAACCGCCGTGAGTCGGAACCCGACTCGGCTGCGGGGTAGCCACGCTCGGCATGTACGTGAAGGCGCGCGACTGGCGAATTCGCCACGCGCAGATGGCCCGAATCTGAGTCGGATGCCGGCTCAGGCCGTCACTGGAACCGCGCCGCCCCGGTGCCTTCGGTCAGGCGCGGCGGCGGAAGTGCTCCCCTCCGGTCACGAGCGCCAGCACAGTCAGGCCGTAGCCGGCCAGGAGCACGAGGCTGAACCCGATGCCGCCGGCGGACGCGTCGCTCGCGGAGAAGGACCCGAGCAGGGCCAGCACCCCGAACACGCTGCCGGCGACGCCCACGATCAGGCCCAGGGCTCGACCCCAGCCGCGGTGGATGAACATCCCGATCGAGGCGACGATCTCGAGCAGGCCCCAGAAGACGACGACGAAGGCGAGGCCGGCGACGAGGCTGCCGATCGGCCCGAAGACCTCGAACCCCGTCTCGGACGTGCCCACGGCCGCGACGAGGCCGCCGAGGAGCCCGAAAAGGGTGCCGAAGCCGAACGTGAGGATGCCCACGATCAGCAGGAAGATGCCGGCCAGCACGACGAGCACGGATGTCGTGGGGCCGGCGGTCGTGGCTCCCGCGTACGCCGCGGCGGGGGCCAGGCGGCCGGGGGCTGACCGGCCGGGGGCGGCGGCCACGCGGCCTGGCGGCTGCGCACCGGCGGGCGGCGGCGGCCACGCCGCCTGCGGAGCGGCTGGGCGACAGGCGGCGGGGGCCACGCGGCCGGGGGCTGACCGGCCGGAGGCGGGGGCCACGCCGCCTGCGTGGGCGGCTGGGCGAGAGGCGGCGGCGGCCACGCGGCCGGGGGCTGCCCGGCCGGAGGCGGGGGCCAGGCCGCCTGCGTGGGCGGCGCGTTCGGATCCGGGGGCACGGCCGGCTCCGGCTCCGCGGTGGGCTGCCCTGGACCAGGCTGCTGCGTTCCCTCGCTCATGACGTCCTCCCTCCTGATCTCGCCCCCGGACTGCCGCGGGGCGCTACGGCGCTGTCGAGGGTCGCGGGCTGGTCCCGGGCGACGGCGAGGCCGGCGGCTTCGGGAAGAGCGTCCGCGCCAGGATGCGGACGACGTCGTCCCCGACGAACGTCTCGCAGTTGAAGAGGACGGCGACCGTCACCCTTCTCCTTCGGAAAGTATCGGATCGCCGCCCGCGTCCCTGTCAGCGCACCCGTGTGCCCGTAGGAGATGCGGCCCTGGAACCTCACCCGGCTGACGCCCAGCCCGTAGGAGGTGATCGTGCCGTACGAGTACGCCTGGACGAAGGTGAGCATCTGGCGGCGGGTCGCCGCGCTGAGGACCGTGCCGCCGTAGAGCGCCCGGGCCCAGCGGGCCAGGTCCTGCGTCGTCGAGGCCATCGCCCCGGCCGAGCCTGCCGCGGTGACGACCGAGGTGAAGGGCACCACGTCGGTCCCGTCGGTGCGCGCCTGGGCCCTCGGGCCGCGGTTGCCGGCGACCATCCGGTAGGCGCGGGCCGGGGCAGCGGCGGGATCCTCGACCGCCTGGACGTACGTGGAGTCGAGCCCGAGGGGGTCGATCAGCTCGCGACGAGCGAGCACCTCCCACGAGGCGCCGCCGACCTTCTCGGCCACGAGCCCCAGGAGCGCGTAGTTCGAGTTCGAGTACGACCAGCCCTTGCCCGGCGCGAAGACGACGCCCGGCCGCACGTAGCCGGCCAGGACCTGCTCCATCGTCCAGACGCGCTTCTTGTTCTTGTTCAGGGCCACGTCGAGCTTCGCGTTCTTGAAGTAGTCGGGGATCCCGGACGTGTGATTGAGCAGCATGCGGATCGTGATCTTCCGGGCGTTCGGCCAGTCCGGCAGCCACTTCGAGAGGCGGTCGTCCAGCCGGATCTTGCCCTGGTCGACGTAGCGCAGGACCAGGGCCGAGGTGAACGTCTTCGTCACGCTGGCGATGGCGAACGGGGTGTCCGGGCGGACCTTTCGTCCCGTCTTCACGTCGGCCAGCCCTCGCACCCCCGTCCAGGTGGAGCCGTTCGCGAAGATCACGGTCGCCTGAACGCCCGGCAGCCGGAGCGACTTCTGGGCCGACGCGAGCGCCCGATCGAGACGCGCCGCCATCGCCTTCGAAACGACCAGGGGAACGGGACCGGTGTCGGGGTCGGCGTCGGGGTCGGGGCGGCGGACTGGGGCCGGGGGGCTGTTCGTCGGCGCCGGAGCGGGGGTCGAAGTCGGCGACGGGGCCAGGCTCGCCACGGCCACCGACGTCGCTCCCGGCGACCCGGCAGGACCGGCCGTGCGCCCGTCCGTGCCGCGCGGCGTTCCTGCGACCGCCCAGCCGGCTGCAAGGCTCGCGGCGAAGACCCCGACGAGGCCGACCGCGAGCGCCACCCGACGCCCGCGACGAGGCGGCGGCGGCTCCATCGACCAGCGCTGGGTCATCGAGCGGGATCCCCGAAGACGTCGGCGAGCAGGTACGGCGGCGTGGCCTCCAGCTGGTCGTACCGGCAGTCGACCGGACGGCGGTCGGGGCGCCAGCGCACGAGACGGGTGGCATGGCGGAACCGGTCGCCCTGCAGGTGGTCGTAGGCCACCTCGGCGACCCGCTCGACGCGCAGCGGCTCCCAGGTCAGGTCCTTGCCGCGGTTCCAGCGGCTCTGGGCACCCGGCATCCGGCGCCCGTACGCCGCCTCGGCCAGCTCCGCGGTCGCCCACTCGCGCCACGGGTGCCCGTCGAGGGCGCCCTCGCGCAGATCGGCGAGCTCGTCGACGAGCTCGCGGCGCCGGACCGCCGAGAAGCCGGAGGCGACGCCCACGTGGTGGAGCGTCCCGGCCTCGTCGTGGAGCCCGAGGATGAGCGACCCGACGCCCGTCCCGGCCTCGTCCTTGTGCCAGCGGAAGCCGGCCACGGCGACGTCGGCGGTCCTGGCGTGCTTCACCTTGCCCCAGCCGCGCTTCCCGGGCTCGTAGGGGCCGTCGAGACGCTTGGCGATGACGCCGTCGAGCCCCGCCCCCTCGAAGCGGGCGAACCAGTCCGCGGCGAGGTCGCGATCCTCGGTCACCGGCGTCAGGTGGACGCCCGCGACGGCGGATCCGAGGCGCTCCGCCAGGTGCCGTTCGGCGGTCGGCGTACGGCCGGGCCCGCAGGTCGTCGTCGTCGAGCGCGAGGAGATCCCAGGCGACGTACCGCGCGGGCGTCTCGGCCGCGAGCATCCGGACGCGCGACTCGGCCGGGTGGATCCGCAGCAGCAGCGCGTCGAAGTCGAGCCCGCCCGACCCGACGATCACGATCTCGCCGTCGACCACCCCGCGCTCCGGCAGGGCGGCCCGGAGGGGCGCCTCCAGCTCCGGGAAGTACCGGTCCAGGGGCCGCAGGTCGCGGCTCTGCACGAGGAGGTCGTCGCCGTCGCGGAACACGAGCGCCCGGAAGCCGTCCCACTTCGGCTCGTAGGCCCAGCCGGGACCGTCGGGCAGGGACGGCAGGGGCTTGGCCAGCATGGGCTCGAGCGGAGGCTGGAAGGGCAGGCGCACCCGCGGATTATGCGCGACGGCCGCCGGACGGAGTCCGACGGCCGTCGAAGGGCGTGCCGAAGGTCAGGCCGGCTCGTACCTGACGTAGTCGGGCCACCAGATCGCGGCGTCGACGGCGGCGATCGCGACGCGCCTCGCCTCGGCCCCGGCGGGCAGCGGCTCGCCGTCGAGCGGTCCCGACCTTCCGGACGACCGCGACGGCGATCGCCCGCGAGACGGAGCGCAGGTCGGACACCGGCGGGTAGAGCGCGCCGGACGCCAGGCGCTCGGGCGCCACGAGCGCGGCCAGCGTCCGGGCCGCGACGAGGAACTCCGGCGTCGCGGATGACCGGGGCCCCGGCGACGATCGACCCGAGCCCGACCCCCGGGAAGATGAACGAGTTGTTCGCCTGGCCGACGATGCAGGTCCGGTCGCCGCACGACCGGCGGGAACGGGCTGCCGGTCGCGCACATCGCGCGCCCGTCGGTCCACTCCGCCACCTGCTCCGGGGTGGCCTCCGTCTTGCTGGTCGGGTTCGACAGCGGGAAGACGAGCGGAGCCGGGCAGCCGTCCGCGAGGGCGCGCAGGAGTCGGCTCGGTGAACGCGCCGGGCGTCTGGGTCGTCCCGATGAGGGTCCCGGGTCGCACGGCGCGCACGACGTCGACGGGCGAGGCGCCGGGCGCCAGGCCGAGGGCGGCGAGGTCCTCGTCGGTGAGGCCGACAGCGGCCTTGTCGTCCTCGATGCCCGGACGGCTCTCGTAGACGAGGCCCTTCGTGTCGAAGAGGATCGTCGAGCGCCGGATCTCCGTCGCGTCGACGCCGGCCTCGCGCTGGGCGGCGTGGACCAGCCGGGCGATCCCGATCGCCGCCGCGCCGGCGCCCAGGAAGACGAACCGCTCGCTGGGGAGCGGGCGGCCGAGGTGCGAGAGCCCGGCGAGGATCCCGGCGAGCACGACCGCGGCGGTCCCCTGGATGTCGTCGTTGAAGGACGGCAGGCGGTCCACGTAGCGATCGAGGATCCGGATCGCGTTGTGCTGCTTGAAGTCCTCCCACTGGAGGATGGCCCGCGGGAAGACCGTCTTGACGCCTTCCACGAAGGCCTCGATGAACGCGTCGTACTCGGGGCCGCGAAGACGCGGGTGGCGCCAGCCGAGGTAGAAGGGATCGTCCTGCAGCGCCGTGTTGTCGGTCCCCACGTCCAGCGAGACGGGCAGGGTCCAGGCGGGATAGATGCCGGCCCCGGCGGAGTAGAGGGCCAGCTTCCCGACCGGGATCCCCATCCCGCCGGCGCCCTGGTCGCCGAGGCCCAGGATCCGCTCGTTGTCCGTGGCGACGATCAGGCGGACCTCGGTCTGGGAGGCGTTCCGGAGGACCTCCGGGATCCGCCCGGCGTCGGCCGGCGTGATCCAGACGCCGCGCGGCCGGCGGAAGATGTGGCTGTACTCCTGGCAGGCCCGGCCGACCGTCGGCGTGTAGACGATCGGCAGGAACTCCTCGAGGTTCTCCGCGAGCAGGCGGAAGAAGAGCGTCTCGTTGCGATCCTGGAGGGCGGCCAGGCCGATGAACTTCTCGAGGTCGTCCGCCTTGCGGCGCACGTGCTCCAGCTCGAGCGCCAGCTGCTCTTCGAGCGGCATCACGTGCGTCGGCAGCAGGCCGTGCAGGCCGAACCAGTCGCGCTCCTCGTCGGTGAATGCGGCGTCCTTGTTGTAGAGCGGCCGTCCCAGCAGGGAGCGACCGCGGAACGCCACGCGGAGCGGCGTGCGCGGATCAGGGGGTGCGGCGATATGGCTCAATGGGTCACCACCACGGTTGCGGATGTATGGGTCACGACGTGCTCGGAGACGCTTCCGCGGAACACCCGGTCGAGGGCGCTGAGACCGCGGGAGCCGATGACGATGGTGTCGAAGCCGCCCTCGGCGGCGATCCGCTCGATCGTCCGGGCGGGGTCGCCCAGCGGTTCGAGCAGGTCCACCTGGAGCCCGTGCTCCGCGAGCGCGCGCTGCGCCTCGTGGAGCTCGCGGGCGTGGGCCTCGCCGCCGTCCCAGGGCTCGGTCGGCTTCCCGTCGGGGCCGACCGGGACCACGGAGACGACGCTCAGGGATGCCCGAAATGCGAGGGCCAGCTCGGCCGCCGTCTCCAGGGCGCGGCGTGCCGGCTCTCCCCCGTCATACGCGAGAAGGATCCGTTCCATCGCCTGACTCCCGCTCGCGAGTCGGCCTGACGCCGGGTCGGCTCGGTCTACGGGGCACAGGTTGTCGCCGGACGGCGAGCGCGGATAGGGCTGGTGGATGCGATCTCCCGGGCCGGTCGGATTGCGAGCCCGGGCCGCGCGGCTCGGGTGCCTGTGGCGACCCGCCGAGGCTCAGCCCTCGGCGCTCCCCGCTTCCCCACCCTCGGCGGGCGCCTCCTCGGCGGGCACAACCTCGGCGACCGGGGCCACCTCGACCTCCTGGACGCGCGGCGGCGAGACCTTGAAGACGATCTCGTCCGGGTCGGTCAGCAGCGTGACGCCCTCCGGGATCGGCAGGTCCCGCGCATAGATGGCGGCGTCGAAGTCGACCAGGACCGCGAGGTCGACCTCGATCACCTGCGGCAGGTGATCGGGCCGCGCCCGGACCTTGACGCTGCCGCTCGCGTTGAGGAGCGTCCCGCCGTGCTTGGTGACGGCCTCCGACTCGCCGGTGCCGTGGACCGGCACGTCGACCGTCAGCTCCTCCGTCATCCGCACGGCGAAGAGGTCGACGTGGATCGGCCGCCGGTTCACCTTGTGGATCTGGACGCCGTGGATGAGGACCGGCTTCGCCTTCCCGCCGTCGATCGAGAGGTCGATGAGGGCGTTGCGGCCGACGTGGCGGCGCAGGTGTCGAACTCGTGGGCGTCGAGCGAGACGGAGGCTGACTCGACGCCGTGGCCGTACACGACGGCGGGGAGGCGCCCGTCGCGGCGCAGGCCGGCCACGGCCTTGCCGGTGATGGTGCGGCGCTCGGCGGCGAGCGCGGGACGGGTGGAGCTCATGCGTGATCCTCTGGTGCTGGCAGGTCTGCGTCGGCGGGGCGCCGGGATGGGCGCGCCCCGGGGCGACGGCGCGGCCGTCCTCGCGGCCGGGCGCCCGGTCTGCGCAGGGTAGCACGGCTTCGCCGGACGCCGGGTGTACGATCCGGCCGCCATGGCCTCCACGATCCTGATCGTCGAAGACGAGTACGCCGTCGCCCGCGGAATCGAGTACGCCCTCGCCCAGGAGGGCTACACCGTGAACGTGGCCCGCTCGGGCGAGGAAGGGCTGGAGTTCGCCACGCACCAGGCGCCCGACCTGGTGGTCCTCGACGTCCGGCTGCCCGGGATGGACGGCTTCGAGGTGCTCCGCCGGCTGCGGGGGACCGGGGCGAAGATGCCGGTCCTCGTCCTGACCGCGCGCGACGACGAAGTCGACAAGGTGATCGGCCTGGAGCTCGGGGCGGACGACTACCTGACCAAGCCGTTCGGCCTGCGCGAGCTGATGAGCCGGATCCGGGCGCTCCTGCGCCGGGCCTACGGCGACCTCGCGGACGCCGCCGGCGGCCGGGTGATCCGCCACCGCGACCTCGTGATCGACCTCGAGCGGCGGCGCGTCCAGCGGGGAGGCAAGCGCCTCAGCCTCACCCCGACCGAGTTCGAGATCCTGCGCCACCTGGCCAGCCGCCCCGGCCGCGTCTACACCCGCGGCGAGCTCCTGGAGCTGCTGCGCGACTACGAGGCGCTCGACCAGGACGAGAAGACGATCAACGTCCACATCAGCCACCTGCGCGAGAAGATCGAGGACGACCCGTCGCAGCCGGTCTTCGTGCTGACCGTCCGGGGAGCCGGCTACGCGTTCGCCGACCGCTGAACCGGACGACCGCCCGCGGCCGTGCCCGCCGGGCCGGGCGCGCGGCCGCGGGCACGGCACAGGCCGGTCGCTCCTTCCAGGCGCGCCTGACCCTCGCCTTCATTCTCGTGGTGGCGGTGTCGCTCCTGGTGGTGTCGGCGATCGTCGTCAACCGCCTCGACGCGTACTTCCGCGACCAGGAGCAGGCGGCCCTCGAGGCGCGGAGCGCCGTCGTCGCGCGCCTGGTCGCCGTCTTCGCCGGTCTGTCGGCGAGCCCGAGCGCGGTGATCGGCGCCGGCAACACGCTCAATCCCGACGTCGCCTCGGCGCTCGCCACGACGGACTTCCTGCCGTTCCTGACCGACGAGGTGGCGCTGGCGGACGTGGAGATCCAGATCGGCGGCGCGACCCAGGTCGGCGAGAACGAGTGGATCGTCACGCCGGCGTCCAACGGGACGTTCACCCAGGCGCTCACGGCGGAGCCGGAGCCGGGCCAGGCCCGCGAGGCCTCTGACGGCCGTGCACCAGGTCACGACGTCCCCCGGCGCGCCCCTGGCGGATCCGTGGGGCGTCGTGGCGACGCTCGCCAATCCCTACACGACGCGGGCGTCGACGCTCGGCACGATCACCGGCCTCCTCGCCGTCACCGCCCTCGGGGCGCTCTTCACGACGCTCGTCATCTCGGCCTATCTCGCGGCGCGCTTCACGCGCCCGTTGCGTCGCCTGGGCGATGCGACCCGGCGTCTCGGCGCCGGCGACCTCTCTGGCCGGGTCCCCGCGGCGGAGCTGGAGAGCTCGTACGCGGAGGTCGCCGACCTGGCCCGCCAGTTCAACGTGATGGCCGATCGCCTCGAGGAGTCCGTCGAGCTGATCCGCCGCGATCGCGATCGGAGCCGTGACTTCCTGGCCGACGTCTCCCACGAGCTGCGGACCCCGCTCGCGGCCCTCCGCATGAACACGGAGCTGCTGCAGGGTCCGGCCGGCGCCGACCCGGCGACCCGCGCCGAGTTCCTGGCGACGAGCCGCCGGCAGCTCGACCGCCTGGACTGGCTCGCCCACAACCTCCTGGAGCTCTCGAAGCTGGAGTCGGGGCTCCTGCGCCTCGACCTGCGGCCCGACGACCTCCGCTCGACCGTGGAGTCCGCCTTCGAGCAGGCCGAGACGGCGGGACGGCGCCGCGGCGTGTCCCTCGAGCTGCACCTCCCGCCGGCCCCGGTCCGCGTGCGCCACGACCCGCAGCGGATCGGCCAGGTGGTGGCCAACCTGCTGGGCAACGCGATCAAGTTCACGCCGCGCGGCGGATCCGTGGTGGTGACGGTGGAGCCGCATCGCGACGGCGCCCGGCTCGAGGTGCGCGACACCGGGGTCGGGATCGACGCCAGCGAGATCCCCCACATCTTCGAGCGCTTCTACCGCGGCTCGCGGGCCAACGAGGCGCGCGGCTCGGGCAGCGGCCTGGGGCTCGCGATCGTGAAGTCGATCGTGGACATGCACGGCGGCCGCATCTCCGTCGAGAGCCGGCTCGGCGCCGGCACGACCGTCGTCGTGATCCTGCCGCGCGACCCGAAGCATGCCGAGGCATCGCGGCCTCCCGCCCACGATCGCCCGACGGGCGAGGCGCCGGAGGCGCCCGACGCCCCGATGTGACGATTTCTTCACCGTGGCGGCGCTTGCGTCGCAACCCCGATGCGCGACAGTGGGCGACATCGATCCGCGGGATCCCCAGGCCCGCCCGATCGTTCATCGCTTCCCAGAGCAGCAGGACTGATGACCGAACCCTTCGACCCGACCCGCGACGTGACCCAGCCGGTCGTCTACTCGCCGGCCGCCGAGCGTCGCCCCGCGTGGGCCGAGGTCGCCGTCGAGACCGACGCCGAGAACGTCGCGCCGCCGACACCCCGCAGCTGGTACGAGCCGGAGCCGACTGCCTCGGCCACCCCCGCCACGACGCGGCGGAGCGGCGGCCTCGTCGGCGTCGTCATCGCTGCATCCCTGGGCGCGGCCATCATCGGCTCGCTCGGTACGTACGCGGTCCTCTCCGCCACGGGCGCCCTCGATCGCGAGGCCGCGACGGTCGCACCCGTCGGCCAGGGGCAGCAGACCAACCAGCCCGTGCCGGTCACCATCGACGAGACCTCCGCGATCACGCGCGCCGCCGAGAAGGTCTCGCCGGCCATCGTGACGATCACCGTGGGCGGCGCCGCGACCGACCCCAACGACCCGTTCGGCATCCCCGCCGAGGGCAAGGGGTCGGGCGTCATCTTCGACTCGAACGGCTGGATCATCACCAACAAGCACGTCGTCGAGGGCGCCGGCACGCTCAGCGTCGCGCTCGAGGACGGGCGCGAGTTCGACGGCACCGTCTACGGCATCGACACGCTCACCGACCTGGCCATCGTCAAGGTCGAGGCGACGGGCCTGCCGACGGCGCCGATCGGCGACTCGTCGGCGGCCAAGGTCGGCCAGCTGGCGATCGCGATCGGCAGCCCGCTGGGCACCTACACCAACTCGGTCACCGCCGGCATCCTGTCCGCCTTCGGCCGGACGATCCAGGTCCAGGACGGGACCTACATCCGCAACCTGATCCAGACGGACGCCGCCATCAACCCGGGCAACTCGGGGGGCGCGCTCCTCGACTCGGCCGGCAACGTCATCGGCATCAACACCGCCGTCGCCCAGACCGCCGAGGGGATCGGCTTCGCGATCCCGATCAACATCGCCCGCCCGATCATGCAGCAGGCGCTCGCCGGCCAAGAGCTGGTCCGCCCGTGGATCGGCATCAACTACGTGGCCCTCACGCCGACGATCGCGGCGACGAACAACGTCCCGGTCGAGAAGGGCGCATGGATCCACGGCGTCGACAGCGCCGGCCAGCCGGTCGACCCGATCCGGCCCAACAGCCCGGCCGCCGCCGCCGGCCTCAAGGACGGCGACATCATCACGGCCGTCGAGGGCACGGCGATCGACGCGGACAGCCCGCTCGACGACATCCTCACCCAGTACGCCCCCGGCCGCACGGTCGCCCTCGAGATCCTCCGCGACGGGCAGAAGCAGACGATCACCCTGACCCTGGGGACCCGCCCGGCGAACCCATAGGGGTCAGCGAGTCCGGCGGATCTCGACCCCGGCCCACTGCGAGGTCGCCCGGCAGCGGCGCCTCCATCTTGCGCACCCGCACCGTGACCGCGGCGACCGGGCGTGCTCCGCGAGGACGCGTGCCGCGATCCGCTCGGCGAGCGTCTCGACCAGGGCCGACGTGCGGCCCCTCCACGACGTCGCGGGCGGTCGCGAAGACGGTGCCGTAGTCGACGGTCCGGTCGAGGTCGTCCGTCGTTCCCGCGGCCGCCAGGTCCAGCTCGAGGACGACGTCGACCTCGAACGGCTGCGCCTGCTCCGCCTCGATGGGCCAGGACCCCGTGCCGCCCGGCGAAGCGCATCCCCCGCAGCTCGATCCGGTCGCTCATCGGTCGCCCTCCCAGCCGTCGGGCCGCCAGCCGCGGACCACCGCGTCGGCCATCCGGGCGGCGCGGACGTTGGCCCGGACGTCGTGGACCCGGACGATGTCCACGCCGCCGACGATGCCGAGGACGGTGGTGGCCGCCGTCGCCTCGACCCGCTCCCCTGCCGGCAGGTCGAGGACCTTGCCGAGCGTCGACTTCCGCGACGTCCCGAGGAGCACCGGGCGCCCCAGCGCCCGCAGCAGCGGGCAGCTCGCGGAGCAGCGCCAGGTTGTGCGACGGCGCCTTGCCGAAGCCGAAGCCCGGATCGACGATCAGCCGCTCCCACGGCACGCCGGCACGGACGGCCCGCTCGATGGCCCGCTGGAGGTCCGCGACGATCTCGGCCACCAGGGCCGTGTAGCGGGCCTCGGCGCGGTTGTGCATGAGCACCAGCGGGACGCCGCGCTCGGCGGCGACCCGGGCGACGGCATCGTCGTCGGCCACGCCCCAGACGTCGTTGACCAGGTGGGCCCCGGCGTCGAGCGCCGCGTCGGCCACGGCCGGCTGGGTCGTGTCGATCGAGAGAGGCATGTCCGGCAGCGCGGCGCGAAGGGCCCGGATCACGGGAACCACGCGGGCGATCTCGTCGGCCACGTCGATCGGCGCGTGGCCCGGCCGCGAGGAGGCGCCGCCGACGTCGAGGAGATCGGCTCCCTCGTCGCCCATCCGCCGGGCCAGCGCCACTGCCGCCGCCACCGGCTCGTCGCCGGCCGCGAGGAGGCCGTCACCCGAGAACGAGTCGCGCGTCACGTTCAGGATGCCCATGACGTAGGTGCGCGTCCCCCACGCGAACCTGCGCGGGCCGATCGCGAGCGGCGCCGGCGTCGTCCGGCAGCCCCGACGCCGCCCCGGCGGGCAGGGCGAACGAGGGCGTCGCGGCACCTCCTCCGCGCTCCGGGTCGGGCGCCACGACGCCGCGCTCCGAGGGCAGGTCGCGACCGGCGGAGCGAAGGTCTGGCGGCAGGGCGGAGCGGTCGGCGTCGGCCATCGTGGCGCGATCCTACGCCGGGTCGCGCAGCTCGGGGTCGTCCACGAGCAGGCTCCGCGCGGCCCCGACGAGGTAGAGCGACCCGGCGACGACGACCGGGCCCTCCGCGGTGGCGACGGCGATCGCGACCGCGGCGCGCGGGATCGGCGACGGCCACGACCGGGCCTGACCGACTCGCCCGCCACGGCCGACCAGCGCGCGGCGAGGTCCGCCGCCGGGAGCGCCCGCGGGCCCTCCACCGCGGTGGCCACGACACGGGCGCCGGCCAGCGACGGCGCGGCGGCGAGCGCGCCCAGCACCCCGTCCACGTCCTTGTCGCCCATGATCGCCAGGACCAGCGTCGGCGGGGCCGGCCGGCGTCCGTCCCCGTTCCGCAGGAGCGGCCGCAGCTCGTCGAGCGCCGCCGCGAGGGCCGCCGCGCCGGCCGGGTTGTGCGCGCCGTCGAGGAGCACCTCGGCGTCGGCGCCGCCGGGGCCGGCCCCCGGCACGGCGATCAGCTCCAGGCGGCCGGGCCAGCGGGCAGCCGCATACCCGGCGCGCCGCGCCGCCGGCGGCACCGTGGCGATCCCCGCCGCCCCCAGCGCGTCGAGCACCGCGTCCGCGACGGCCACGTTCGCCGCCTGGTGCCGCCCCAGCAGGCCGACCCGCGTGGCCCCGAGCCCCGGCAGCTCCACGAGCAGGCCGCCCCGGTCCATGGCCAGCACGGGTGCCGGCGCCGCCTCGACGAGGTCGACGCCGAGCCGTCGCGCACGCGACCGGAGCACGCCCAGCGCGTCCCCCGTGGCGCCGGTCACCGCCCGGTCGCCGCGGACGGATGATCGCGGCCTTCTCGCGGGCGATCGCGGTCACCGTCGGGCCCAGCCACTCGGTGTGGTCGAGGTCGACGTTGGTGATCGCGGCCACGCCGCCGTCCCAGGCGTGCGTCGCGTCGAGGCGGCCGCCGAGCCCGACCTCGACGACGGCGAGGTCGACCGCCTCGCGGGCGAACCAGGCGAAGGCGAGCGCCGTGACGAGCTCGAACTCCGTCGGCGGTCCGTGGCGCCGGGCCACGGCGTCCGCGGCCGGGAGCACCGCGCGGACGATCTCCGTGAACGACGCCGCGTCGATCGGCCGGCCGGCGATCCGGAGGCGCTCGCGGTACGTCACGAGGTGCGGCTTGGGCGTGTCGCCGGCCCGCCGGCCCGCCGCCTCGAGACAGGCGGAGACGAGCGCCACGACGCTCCCCTTCCCGTTCGTGCCGCCGATCAGCGCCCCCCGGATGTCGCGCTCGGGCGACCCCAGGGCCCGGAGCAGGGCCCGGGTGCGGGCGAGACCCAGGCGGACGCCGAACCGACCGCGTGCCTGCACGGCGGCGACCGCCTCGCCGAACGTCGTCGGGAGCGGCGGCGCGGGCGCGGACCCCCCCGGGCGCCGCCCCGAAGGCGTCACCGCGTCAGCTCGTCCTCGTAGAAGACGCACTGGTTGAAGCGGGCCGAGAGGCAGACGTCGTTGACGTAGCCCTGCTCGAGGTGGACGCCGCCGCGCAGCTGGCAGCGCGAGACGTTGGCCTCCTGGCGGACCAGCGCCTTCAGGAGATGCGGAGCCTGGATGGGCATCGCGCCGCGGGCGCCGGTCATGAAGAAGTGCGGGCAGATGTTCCGGCGCAGGCTGGGCATGCCGAAGCCGATCCGCGCCGAGCCGGCCCCCGTGGCCGGTGTGGCTCCGGCCGGGCCCGGGGCCACGCCTCGCCGGCCGACCGGTGCCCCGGTGCCGGGTCGGGCGGCGACGGCCGCCGCCTGGAGGGCGGCCCCCGCGAGACCGCCGGAGCCCATGACCCGCGCGATCGGCGGGTGCATCGGCCGCGAGGGCTGCGCGGGCACGGAACGAGGGCCTGCCGGCCGGCCTGGTCCCGAGGCGATCGGCGAAAGCCGGGCCGGCGGACGCGTGCCGGGACCCACCCCCACGACGGTGCGGAAGGTCCCCGTCGATGCCGGCCGGGGTCCCCGCGGAGCGGCGGCCCCCCCGCCGGCCTGGCCCGAGGCAGCCGGCATCGCCCCACGCCGCGTCTGCTCTCTCTCTGTCACGACCGCCCTCCAGCAGCGAACGCCCCGGAACGTCCGCGAAGGCCCCAGCGTACACCGGACCACAGCGCCCGCGGGAACTGCGCCGCACGGCGGCACCGCGGCCGGACGCTGCGGCCGCGAGCGGTGAGCCGGGCCGCGAGCGGCGAGCCGTCTTCCCCGTCGGCCGTGCGACAATGCGCCCCGATGAGCTCCCGCCGCGACCGGCCCAGCCAGGTGCGCCCCCGCCCTCCGTCCTCCGGCCGTCCCCGCCAGCTTCCACCCACGCCACGCCGCCCGGTCGTTCCCCGCGCGGTCGTGACGCGCGCCCCGGAGCCGGCGCGGGGCATGCCGCTCGTGGCCCGGCTCGCGCTCGTCGTGGCCGTCGCCGCGCTGGCGCTGGTCGTGGTGACGACCGTCACCGGCGTTCTGCCGCGGTTCGTCGCCTCGTTCGGGACGGCGCTCGGCGGGATCACCGACACGTTCCTGCGGACGCCCGTCCCGAGCGAGACCCTCGCCCCGATCCCCGCGGCCCCGGCCCTCGCGAGCCCGGAGAACCCCTACACGAACAAGCCCACGGTGACGCTCGCCGGCACCGTTCCCCTCGAGGTCGTCGGGCGCAGCGGCATCCTGGTCCGGGTCTACGTCGCGCTGCCCGACCAGGAGCCCGTCGCCGTCCGCGACCTCCCGGTCGGGGAGACGACCTCGTTCGTGGTGGAGGAGCTGCCCCTCGAGCCCGGCCGGAACGATGTCACGGCGACCCTTGTCGGGCCCGGGGGCGAGAGCGAGCCGTCGCCGGTGATCACCTACGTCCTCGATCGCTCGAAGCCGAAGATCACGGTCTCCTCGCCCAAGAACGGGGCGACCGTCAACGGCCCCTCGGCCAAGATCGTCGGCAAGACCCAGGGCCGATCGACCATCGTCGCCCGGAACGAGAAGAACGGGACCGCGGCGACCACCAAGGCCGCCAACGACGGGACCTTCACGCTGGAGGTGCCGATCAGCAGGGGCACCAACGGGATCGCCCTGACGGCCACGGATCTCGCGGGCAACGTGGCCACCGCCGTCCTCACCGTTCGGCGCGGATCCGGCAACCTCGACGTCGCGATGTCGGCGTCCGCCTACCGCATCAGCGCCGCCCGCCTCCCGCGCACGATCGAGCTGCGGGCCGTGGTCACCGACCCGAACGGCCGGGCGCTGGCCGGCGAGACCGTCACCTTCACGCTCACGATCCCGGGTGTCCCCGCCATCACCGGCGAGGACGTGACCGACGGCTCGGGCTCGGCGACGTACCGGACGACGATCCCCAAGGGCGCCACCGTGGGAAGCGGCCTGGGGACCGCCTACGCGAGCACGACCCAGTTCGGGGACGCGTCGGGGCGGATCTCCATCACGATCGTCAAGTAGGGACGCCCACGACTGCCCTGCCCGTCGCCGGGAACGGACATCCGTTCGACTCGACCATTCGTTCGACGAGCGCGCGAAACCCCTCGACAGTCTGTGCGTGCGCAGCTACGATCCGCGCATGCCGAACTGGCGGTGCCCGCATTGCCGAACGCCGCAGCCCGAGGCTGCGCGCTGCTGGGTGTGCCGGCGCTCGAGCACGAGCTGCGCGACGTGCGTCCACTACCGTCGCTCCGTCGCGCCCCTGATCGGCGGCACGTGCGGGCTCGATCCCCGGGCGTTTCCGCTCCGGGGCGACGAGCTGCGCGGCTGCTGGCGTCCCGTCCGCACGGGACGAGCGGTGGGCCCGGACGCCCTGCCGTTCGTCGACCCGCTGGGGCCCGTCTTCGCCGTTCCCGGCGGGATCTGGTCCGACCCGGAGGCCTGATCCGACCGGGAGACCGGGAGGGTTCCCCCGCTACGGCGCGGGCGTTGGCGGGCTGGCGGACAGCAGGATCGGTGAGCCGATCTTCACCTCGGCTCCCGGCGCGGGGTTCTGCGCGGTGACGATGTCGGTGTCGGCCGGCGTGGCGCCCTGCCACTGGATCACGAGGCCCTCGGAGGTCGCCTGGGCCTTGGCCTGGCCGACCGTCAGGTCGACGTAGGTTCCCACGATCACCGTCGGGACCGGCGTCGGCGTGGGCGCCGCCGTCGGCGGTGCCGTCGGCACCAGGCGTGGGCGGCGGTGTCGCGGTGGGCGCCGCCGTCGGCGTGGGAGACGGGCTGGCAGTCGGCTCCGGGCCCTTCGAGACCTCGTAGTCGATCGGCGTGCCCGTCGGAACCTCGAGACCCGCCGGCAGCGTGGTGCCGATGACGGAGCCGTGCGGGGATCGCCGGGTCGAAGCTCTCGGTCCGCGCGCCGAGGGTCAGCTTGGCATCGGTGATCTGCCTGATGGCCTCCGCCTCCGGCAGGTTCACCAGCTCCGGCACCGCGACGAGCTCCTTGCCCGAGACCACCTCGACCTTCACGCTGGATCCCTTGTCGACCACCGTTCCGGCCGGCGGATCCTGGGAGACGATCGTCTCCTCGGGCTTGTCGTTCCGCTTCACGTAGGTTGGCTCGAGCTCGATCCCGAGCTCCTGGGCCGTCACCGTGGCGTTCTCGAACGTCTGGTCGATGAACGACGGCAGGGTGACCGTGCCCGGCCCGGGGGTCGTCTCCGGCCCATTGCCGGTCAACAGGCGGAAGGCGAGGAAGCCGACGATGATGAGGATGGCAAGGCCCAGGACGCCGGCGATCCAGATCCACGGGCTCGTGGATTCCGGCTCCTCCGGCTCGGGCTCTCCGGGCACCACCCCGGCGGGCGGGGTGGCCGGAGGCGGCGGGGCGGCGGGCGTGCCGGCGTAGGCGTCGGGGGGATAGGGTCGGGCGGCCGTGGCGGCGAACGCGGCGGCGGCAGCTCCGGCGGCCACGGCAGCTCCGGCGGCCACGGGGACTCCGGCGGCCACGGGCCGGGCGCCGCCCTCGTCGAGGAACGCCTCCAGGGCGTCGGCCATCGCCCCCGCGCTCGGGAAGCGGGCGGCCGGATCGGGGCTCAGCGCCTTGCGGTCGATCGCCTCCAGCACGGGAGGGACGTTCGGGCGCACGTCGGACACGAGGGGCGGGGGCGCCGAGATCCGGGCCATCGCCACCGACGCGGCGTTGTCGCCCTCCCACGGGCGTCGGCCGGTCAGGAGCTCGTAGAGCACGATCCCCAGGCTGTAGATGTCGGACGCCTCGGTGGCCTGCTCGCCCAGCGCCTGCTCGGGGCTGAAGTAGTGAACCGACCCGAGCGTGACGCCGGGCAGGGTCAGCCGCGCGTCGGCCCAGGCGCGGGCGATCCCGAAGTCGGTGACCTTCACGCGTCCGTCCGCCGAGACGAGGATGTTGCCCGGCTTCACGTCGCGGTGGACGATCCCGCGCGCGTGCGCCGCGCCCAGGGCGTGGGCGACCTCGGCCGCCAGCCTCGCGGCCTGGCGCGGCGGCAGGGGGCCGTTGCGGGCCAGGAGCGTTGCGACGTCCTCGCCGTCGACCAGCTCCATCACGATGTACGGGCCGTCGGCGTCGGTGCCGAAGTCGTAGACCCCGACGATGTTCGGGTGGCTCAGGCTGGCCGCGGACTGGGCCTCCTGCTTGAACCGGGCGACGAAGTCCGGGTCGCGCCCGTACTCGGGGTGGAGGACCTTGACCGCGACCTCGCGGCCGAGCTGGGCATCGGTGGCACGGTAGATCGTCGCCATCCCGCCCTGGCCAAGGAGCTCGACGAGCCGGTACCGGCCGCCGAGCACGTCGCCGAGCGCTGCCACTCCTGGTTCTCCCTGTGCTGTCGGCCGTCGCCGGGATGTCGTTCAGAGATCGAGGGTGCGAAGGTACTCCGCGAACTCGGTTCCCAGGTCGGGGCGCGCCAGCGCGAGCTCGACCGAGGCCTTGAGCCAGCCCATCGTGGTCCCGGCATCGTAGCGGGTTCCCTCGAAGGCGTAACCGTGGACCGACTGCTCCTCCATGAGGGCCTCGATGGCGTCGGTCAGCTGGATCTCGCCGCCGGCGCCGCGGGGCGTCTGCTCCAGCTTGTCGAAGATCTTCGGGGTGAGGATGTAGCGCCCGATGATGGCCATGTTCGAGGGCGCGTCCTCGGGCTCGGGCTTCTCGACCACGCGGTCGACCTTCCAGAGCCGGCCGCCGTGGCCCTCGACGGGCTCGCCGCCGATCACGCCGTAGCGCGAGGTCTGGTCCGGAGGAACTTCCATGATGGCGACCACCGAGCCGTGTGTCTGGTGGTAGGCGTGGATCAGCTGGCCGATGCAGGGCCGCTCCCCGACCACGACGTCGTCCGAGAGGATGACGGCGAACGGCTCGTGGCCGACGAGCTCCTTGGCCATCAGGACGGCGTGACCCAGCCCGAGCTGCTCCTTCTGGCGCACGTAGGCGATCTGGGCAAGGTCGCTGATGTGGCGAATCTGGCGCAGCATCTCGATCTCGCCGCGCTCCTCGAGCAGGTGCTCGAGCTCGTAGTTGAGATCGAAGTGATCCTCGATCGCGCGCTTCTGGCTGGAGGTGACGATGATGACCTGCTCGATGCCCGCCGCGACGGCCTCCTCGACCGCGTACTGGATCACCGGTCGGTCGACGAGCGGGAGCATCTCCTTCGGCTGGGCCTTCGTGGCGGGGAGGAAGCGAGTGCCCCAGCCGGCGGCGGGGAAAACGGCCTTGCGAACGCGCATCGGACCTCGGACCTGGGGAGGATTCGGGCGGGCCGGACTGACCCGGGGGAGGATGAGGAGTATAGCCGTGGGGTCGGTCGGTCCCGGTACGTCCCTCGGCCGGGGCGACGTAGGTGGGACGGCCCGGCCACCGCGGGCGTGACGCCTCCCGCTCCGGAACGACGTTCCGGTCGCCGCCCGGATCGGCGGCCGTCCGGTCGGCGAGCGCCTCGGCCTGCCGATCGGTCGTGCGAGCGTCGCCTGCCATCGGTCGTGCGATCGTCGCCGGCCGCGCCACGCTCGATCGCTGGACGATCGGCACGGCCGTCGCCAGCTCGCGCGCAGGACCGATCGCCGGAATGCCGACGCCGGGCCTCGCCGCGGGACGATCGCCGAAGGCGGCGGCGCGAGGCGGCGGCCGCCGCCGGCGTCAGGCGGCCCCGCTGGCGGCCTCGTGGGGCTCCGCGTCCTCGCCGCCGCGCTGGAGGAGCCCCGCGGCGACGAGCACCAGGGCTCCGCCCGCGACCTGGAGGGGGCCGAGCGCCTCGCCCAGCAGGACCGCAGCCAGGAGCGCCCCGAAGACCGGCTCCAGCAGAGCCACGATCGAGGTGCGCGTCGGGCCGATCGAGCGGATGCCGAGCAGGAAGAGCAGTGCCGGGACGCCGGCCGCGGCGACGCCGGCCCACAGCAGCACGGGCAACGCGGCCGGGTCACGGAAGGGAAGCGTCGCCACCTCGCCGTTTCCCGTCGCCAGCACCAGCAGGAGGAACGCCCCGGCGTTGATGCCCATGACCCCGAACGTCGCCTCCTCGGACGGGATGGCCCGGAACCCCCGGCGGCCCAGCAGGACGTAGACCGCCTGCATCGCCGCGGCCAGGAGGGCCAGCCCGAAGCCGAGGGCGCTGAACGCGGCGCCGCCCGTCGCGCCGCCGAGGACGACGATGGCCATGCCGAGCAGCGCCAGCGCCAGCGCCGCCGCCCGCAGCCTCGTGAGCCGTTCCTCCCCGACGAGGACGGCGGCCCCGGCGACCAGGGCCGGGTACGTGTAGAACCCCAGCAGGGCCAGGGCGATGCTCGTTTCCTGGAACGCCGAGAAGATCGCGAGGTTGAGCACGACGCTCGCGCAGCCGGCCGCCACGAACGCGGCGCGCGCCCTGGGCGGGATGGCGCCCCAGCGCACCCAGTCGCGGCCGCGCGCATGCAGGTAGCCGAGCAGCGCCGCCAGGGCGGCCGCCCCGATCGCGGCACGCCAGAGGGTGAATGCCACCGGTGTCATGCCCGCGTCGTAGGCCGCCCGCGAGACCGGTCCGAGCGTCCCGAACAGGCATGCGGCCACGGCGACTCCAAGCGTGCCGCCGACCGTCCCCCTGGGGAGGTTCAGGAGACCGGGGTCCCCGGGCCGGCTGCGACCGGCCCGGGCAGGACGGGCTCGTCCGGCCGGCGGCGCGCGAGGACGATCCTCGTGAACGGGACGCGGAACTCGGCGAAGGCCTCGACGCTGACCAGGAAGCCGAGGAAGAGAAAGACGACCGCAAGGAACTTGCCGAGCTGGAAGAACTCGGTGATCCCGAAGCGCAGGAGCGTGTCGCCCGACGAGGCCATGAAGGCCCCGACGGCGATGAGGATCGTGGCCGGAACGCGGCTGTGGATCTTCCCCGTCACCAGCGCCCGGAACGCGCCGGGGAGCGAGGCCACGAAGTTGACCGTGATGGCGACCGGGGCGATCAGGAGGTTGAACAGGAACTCGTCGCCCTTCTGGTTCGGGTCGAGCGAGTACTCGAGGACCCGGCGCTTCGGCATGAAGACGTAGGCCGAGAAGATCGCGCCGAGCAGCAGGCTCAGGCCGCCGGTCACGTTGAGGAAGGGGGTCAGCAGGCGCAGGCTGCCCGGGAACAGGTCCGCCGTCGGGACGCCGGTCGCCGGGTCGACGGCGTAGCCGGGCGGCGGCAGCGTGATCGTCAGCATGATGGCAAGGCTCAGGGCGGTCGCGCCGCCCACCGCGAGGCCCGCGATGCGCGGCCAGCGCTCGTTCTGGAAGTAGGTCTCGACCGCGACGGCGAGGGCGAGGATCCCCGCCGCGATGAAGTACAGGACCGGCGTCGAGCCGGCGCCCTCGTACTGGTACCGGCGCTGGGTGAGGAGCGTGAAGAGCCCGGCAAGGAAGAGGCTGAAGGCGAAGGCGTACCCGAAGCGCGTGCGGCCGAGCAGGAAGGCTGTCCCGAGGCCCAGCCACCCGGCCGTCCAGACGGCGCCGGTCAGGTACCAGGTCCGGTACAGGAGCTCGTTCCACCCGGCCGAGGCGGCCACGGCCTCGCAGCCCGAGGCGAGGCCGAAGAAGGTCATGCCGATCGCCCAGATGAGCTGGAACGGCTGGCGCCGCTCCCGCCACTGGTCGAGGAGCGCCAGCGCGAAGAAGAGGGCGATCAGCGAGGTCGCGGCGGGAAGGACGACGGACACGCGGCGGTGACCTCGGGGGCCCGCTCGGGCGGGCCGATCTCAGGCGGGGACGAGCTCGTGGTCGTCCCGGTGAAGCCCGTCGCACAGGCCGAGGCGGGGCTCGTCGCCGGGAACGACGATCGGGCGCATGAGCTCGCGGACGGCCGAGCGGCGGCAGAAGAGGAAGCCGCGGGATCGCATCCAGGCGCGAGCGCAGCCCGGATCAGGATGGAACTGGTAGGGGCCCGGGTTGATCGGCGTGGAGCCGGCCCACGACTGAGGGACCTCGGTCGCGACCACGTCCATGACGTTGACCCGGAACGGGGTGCCCTCGATCACGCCGCTGCATCCGCGGCAGCGGATCGCGACGTTGTCCGCGGAGATGGTGGAGATCCGGATCCCCTGGATGTCGAACGGCACGGGCGGAGGATACCAGAGGCCTCCGCGCCCCGACGATCGCAGCCCGGTAGGGGCCGGGATCGTCGATCGACCCTGCGGCTAGCCCCACCCCGAAGATGCCTGCTGGCTGGCTGGCCGGCCCGATGCCCCGGCGGTAGCGTCTTCCACGTGCCGAGCATCGCGAACGCGCCGGAGGGCCGGCCCGGTGTGCCGGTCGAAGTGGACGAGGAAACGATGCGACTCCTGCGCAACCTCGGACGACGCAAAGTCCGAACCACGCTCACGATCCTGGGGATCACCATCGGCATCTGGGCCCTGGTCGTCTTCGGCTCGATGGCCAATAAGATCAACTCCCTGGTGGCCGGCGGAAGCGACTTCTACGCCGGCAAGGTGACCGCCAGCGCGAAGGGCGCGACGATGGGGTTCGGCAGCCCGGTGGCGCTCTCCGCGGCCGACCGGATCGCCGCCCTCGACGGCGTCGATGTCGTCGTCCCCAGCGTCATGGTGCTCATGTCCGACGAGATGAGCGGCGCCTCGATGAGCATGCCCCAGATGATCCAGGGCCAGGTCGCCGGTGCCGCCCGCGGACGCGAGACATTCGCGCTCAACTACGCGAGCGGGCGCGCGCTCACCCCCGAGGACGAGGGCGCGAACGTGACGGTCCTTGGCTCGGACATCGCCCGCCAGGGCGACACCGGCGTCGGGGACACCGTGACCCTGCGCGACGAGCCATTCCTCGTCGTGGGGATCCTGGAGCCCACGCTGACCGCCCCCGACACGACCGCCATCGTGCCCCTCGCGGCTGGACAGCGGCTGTTCGTCCGGTCGCTCCCCTCCCTCGTCGCGGCGAAGTTGGACCCGGCGACCGTCGTCAGCGGGTTCACGATCTACCCGGAGGCCGGGGCGGACCCGAAGACGATCGCGGCCGAGATCGAGGCTGCCGCGCCCGATCTCGACACGATGACCGGCGAGGACTTCGACCGCGAGATCGGGTCGGCGACGGCGATCTTCAACGCGATCCTCATCGGGATCGGCCTGATCAGCCTCGTCGTGGGCGGCCTGTCGGTCGTCAACACCATGGCGATGTCGGTCGCCGAGCGGACCCGGGAGATCGGCATCAAGCGGGCGATCGGCGGCGGTCGCCTGCGCATCGTGCGTGAGCTGGTGACCGAGTCCGCCCTCATGGGGTTCCTCGGCGGCGCCATCGGTCTCGCCCTGGGCGCCGCGGTGGTCGTGGTCGCCAACGAGGCCGGGCGCACGTCGGGCACTGTCCTCTTTCAGCTGACCGCCGGGACGGCTATCACCGCGGTCGGCTTCTCGACCGCCCTGGGCGCCCTCGCCGGCTTCGTCCCCGCCCTCCACGCGGCCCGGCTCGACCCGGTCACCGCGCTCCGCTACGAATGACCACCCCCACCCGGACGACTGGAGAACGAACGATGGCACCGATGGGCCTCCTCGAGGGCCGCAACCTGCGCAAGACCTACCGCCTCGGGCGGAGCAACACGATCGAGGCCCTCCGCGGCGTCGACGTCCGGATCGAGCCGGGCGAGATGGTGGCGATCATGGGCCCGTCCGGCTCGGGCAAGAGCACCCTCATGCACATCCTGGGCCTCCTTCACGCGCCCGACGTCAACCACGGCCCGCGCCCCGAGCTTCGCTTCGAAGGGCGGGACATGGTGGCCCTCGGCGAGGCCGAGCGGACCCGCATCCGGGCCCGCCAGATGGGCTTCGTCTTCCAGGACTTCAACCTGGTCCCGACGCTGACCGCCCAGGAGAACGTGGCCCTCGCCTGCGACTACGCCGGGATCCGGGGCTCGGCTGCGCGGCAGGCGGCCCGCGAGGCGCTCGACCTCGTCGGGCTGGCCGACCGGGGCGACCACCGGCCCGCCGAGCTCTCCGGCGGGGAGCAGCAGCGCGTGGCGATCGCCCGGGCGCTGGCCAATCGGCCGTCGCTGATCCTCGCCGATGAGCCCACCGGCAACCTGGACTCGGAGCGCTCGTCGGAGGTCCTGGCGCTCCTGCGCCGGTTCAACCGCGAGCACGGCCAGACGTTCGTCCTGGTCACCCACGACGCCGAGGTTGGCGAGGCCTGCGACCGCGTCGTGCGAATGCGCGACGGCCGGATCCGCGACCAGGCGTCCGCCGCCCTGCCCGGGCCGGTGGTCAGCACGCCGCGTGCCGTCGCGGCCTGGGCATGACATCCGCCGGTGCCGACTCCACCGACACCATGGCCTGATCGTGAACGACCTCGAGGGACGCTCCTTCGGATGGAGCCTGGCAGCACAGCATGGAGCGGCCCCCGTCGGCCCGTCCAGACTGGGCGCAGCCGCCGAGCCCCTACTTCCTGCGGCCGTCAAGCCTTGAACCGTCGTGCGCCGACGGGACGACGGTGACAGCGGCGGTCAGCCGAGGCTGGCTTCGAGCGACGCGAGGGAGCGCTCCAGGGCGGCGTCTGCCACCTCCTGCAGCTTCGTGCCCTTGAACGCGCCCGTGACCGCGGCGAGACGCGAGGCGAAGCCGAGGTAGTAGTCGCCGATCCAGTCAGGATGCGGCTCGGGATCAGGGATCGGCGGCCACCAGGGGGGAAGCTTGGGGCGCTTCGGGTACGTGGGGCACCAGTCATCGAGCTCGTCGGAGATGGCGCCGAGGTCCAGGCCGAAGCGTTCGGCGAGCCAGCCGAGCCGCACGAGCTCGGCGGCCGCGAGCTCGCCGAGCGCCCTCGGTGGAATGGGCTGCGGGTTGAGAGATACGAGCTGCCCGCCGCGCGGGATGACGTCGTAGATGGCGGGGTGAAGACGCCCAATCAGGGCGAGCAAACGGCGATCGATGGTCATGACGGTGGCCTCGTTCAACCTCACAGGACTTCGTCGCCCACGGCCGGCCTCCCATCGGACCGGCCGTGGACTCCATGGATGCGGCGACTGCCGGTTCAGCCGTGCTTGTCGGCCCCGCGGGGCACGACGCTCGAGTCGGTGACGCTGATCCCCCGGGCCTCCTCGATCGCCCACGCCACCGTCTGGCCGGTCAGGATCTGTACCTTCTCCGGATCGGCGTAGTCGCCGCGGACCGTGATGAGCGTTGGGCTGCCGAGACTCTCGAGCCACTTCCGGGACGACTCGCCCGAGTCTGCCTTGAGCGACACGACCTCGATCACGCCACCGAGCTTGCCGCCATTGGCGTCGAGCCAGCGGTAGGTGCCGGGCAGGCCGAAGGCGTGGGTGTAGACCGCCTCCCTGGTGAGACTGGCACTGCTGAAGCTGAGGCCGGATCCCTCGCCCTCGATCAGGTACCCAGCGATCGAGCTGTCGGGGGTGTTCCACACGACGAGGTCGCCCGCGCTGACCGAGACGTTGGGCGGGTCGGCCACGAGCTCGCGGCCTTCGAGTCGAACGGCGACGTCGTGCTGCTGCACCTTCGTCGGCGCGGCCGCGGGCTTGACCTCGATGCTGAAGTGAGCGTCCCGCTGGAGGCCGCTCGTGCTGGAGCTCAGGATCCGATAGCGGTAGGTGCCCGGCTCGGAGAACTTCTGCCCGTAGCAATTCAGATACGTCATTCGCCTGCTGTCGAGCGTGGTCATGCGAACCCCTTCAGGCTGAGATGTCGACGGACAACACGAGCTCGTCCTCGCCGCCACTGCCGTCGACGAGGGCGCCGATCGAGTCGAAGTTGATGAACACCGCGGGATCCACCGGCCCGCCCGACGGGAGGACCTCGAAATGCCTGGGCTGCGCGTAGACGTTGAAGCGCAGGCCCGCCACGAAGAGCGACAGGATCGGTCCCAGGAACCCGGTCACCCCGGCGATCGCGATGATCGCGGTGATCCCGGCAACGGCGATCGCGAGGATCGGCCCGATGAATGGGATGGGCGCCAGGATCGCCGCGGCCGCCAGGCCCAGGCCAGCCAGGATGGCCGCCGCGGCCGCGCTCAGGTTGAGGGCGGGGACGCCGACGATGACGACGTCCACGAGCCAGTCCGTGCCGACAAGGCGGACGTCGAGGGTGAAGTCGGCAGTGAACTTGACCACGTCCGAGTAGTTCAGCGGGATGGTGATCGTGGGCCAGTCGATGCAGATCCTGGGCGTGCACAGATCGCCGAACGGGGTCGGGATGCAGATCCGCGGCAGGCAGAAGTCCGGGATGATCGAACTCAGGTCGAACGAGAACGAGAATCCCAGCGCGTAGTGCAGCTCGCAGTCGGTGACCCGCACGACGTTCGGCGGGATCAGGTCGATCGCCCCCTGCTGCAGGGTGGCGCTCGCGCTCCAGCTGGCCGTGAATGGCCCCAGCGAGCCCGATCCGCTCCGGGCGAGGGTGCCGAGCGTCGCCTCCGCGTCGTGGATGAGGGTGGTCGCGGCGACCTCGTCGACCGCGGCAATGATGTCAGGCACGTGTCACGCTCCCTTCATCTCAGACCGTGCCCCATGCCTTGAGCTGGTCGTCGCTGATCTCCGGGCCGCGGGTCAACGCGAGCGTGAAGGCCCCGGCCGACAAGGCGTGGAAGGGCAGTCGCACCGTGTCGAGCACAGCCTGGAGGACCATCCGGATGAGGCATTCCAACAGGGACTCCAGCTCATCGGGCGCCACGTCGACGAGCTCGATCGCGTCCACCCGGAAGCCGATCTCGCCGGTGCCCGGACCGAAGTAGTTGACGAGGGGTCGACCGAGTCCGAACACTTCGAGGGTCGCCTCGGTGGGTTCGGCCTTGCAGTGGGGGACATCCTTGCCGGGCCGGTCGTCGTGCGAGCTCCCGCGATCGCCGTCGCGCTCCCGCTTCTGGCATTCGGCGCAATTGACGACAAGGGTCACTTTGGTCCGAATGCTCAGCCCGCCGACACCGATCCCCGGGAGCTGCGGTGGCAGCGGCTGTGTCTGTGGGAAGAAGTCGACCTCCGGTATCGAGAAGCTGACGGCCCATCCGAGGCCCCCGGGCACGCCGGGAAACGGGATTGCCGCCATGTGGGTGACCGCCACGCTGGTGACGCCCACGAACGGATCGGAGGCGTAGCTCAGGAGACGGGGCCGCGCCGTGAACAGCGCCACCAGGAAGTCGTTGACCCCCGCCTCGTGCACACCGAGAAAGACGTGGTCGGCTTGAGTGAGACTCACAGGCTCCTCCCTTCGGAAGGCGTGGCACGCCCGACGACGAGGGGGCAATCACCCCGTGGAGCCGAGTCCGGGCGCCAAGCGCCACCCCTGCCGCGCGCCCGTGTGCTCTTCCGCGGGCCGGGTCCGACGCGCCCATCCGCTGCCCCTGGGGCGGCGGCGCGCCGACGGAGGTTCCTCGAGCCGCCCACCTAACCCCCGGGCGAGCCCGCGAATTGGGTCAGTAAACACTCTCTGTACCGCACCGTCAAGTATGCAAATATGCGTATGCCAAGGCCCCGAGGCGGCCCCCCGTCGGCTCGGGCTGAGCGACCAGCGCCTTGGATGGTCGGTCGACGGACGCCGCCTACCAGGCCGAACGGGACGCGGCGCGGGTCGCCCTCGCGGAATTACCCGACGGTGACCGGATCCTGGCCTTCGATGCCTACCGGGCTCGCGTCCTGGCGTTGCCCGAGGCGATCGCGGCGGCCTCGGGGACGCGCCGCGAGGAGCTCTGCCGGATCGTGGTCGAGCGGGTCGTGGTGCGGGATCGGCGTCTGGAGACGATCGACTGGACTCCGCCAGCACGACCGTTCTTCCAAAGACAGCGGGTGTGCCCCCAAGGGGATTCGAACCCCTGATCTCCACCTTGAAAGGGTGGCGTCCTAGGCCTCTAGACGATGGGGGCCCGACGGGCCGAGTCTAGCAGGGGACGGCGCGCGGGCCGCTCGCCGCGGCCGTCCGCCCGACGACGCGCGCCCCGGCTCAGGCGGCCCGCCACAGGATCGTGAGGACAGCCGCGACCGCGAAGCAGCCGAACGCGATCAGGCCGGCGATCCCGCCCAGGATCGCGGCGACGACGGATCGACCCGGGCGGTCGTCGCGGGCCGCCCGCAGCGTCGCCACGGCCCCGGCAATAGCGAGCGCGACGAAGACGAGTCCGAGGACGGCCGCGCCGGAGGCGAGCATCGGGATCTGGGTGTCGTCCCGCACGGTGATCGCGTAGGCGAGATACCCGATGGAGCCGACCACCGCGAGCAGCAGGATCACGCGCGTGGCGGTGACCCGGATCGGCCCCAGCCAGAGTCCCTCCCGGGCGCGCGTGCCGTCCGGGTTCCGCCGGGCGACGTGGCGCTGGCCGCTCATGGCAAATCCGTCCGCGCCGCTCCACCGCGAGCCCGGTGGTAGATCGCGACGTTCCAGGTGAGGCGGGGACGGCGGAGGCCATCGGCCAGCGCCTGGCCGCACGGGCCGAACGCCTCGGCCAGGAAGGCCCGGCCGTCCTCCACGGAAGGGAAGGTCCAGAAGCAGTGGACCACGTGGATCCGGAACCCGCCGCCGCGCAGGAACGGGCCGTCGCGACGACTCCACGTCGTGTACTCGGGAGCATCGGCCGGGCGCAGGGCGCACACGTCGTCGCGGCCGTAGTCATGAACCACCATGAGCCGGCCCTCGTCACGGAGCGCGCGGTCGACCTCGGCCAGCCCGGCCGGGTCGACGCCGCGGAACCCGGACCAGAGGGTCACGATCGCATCCAGGCTCCCGTCCGGGGCATCGAGCCGGAGGGGATCGGCGAGCGGCAGGCTCTGCGCCGCCGCGCCATGCTCGCGCAGCCGGGCGGCCCCCCAGCCCTCCGGATCGTCGAGGAGCCCCACGTCGCCGGCGGCGGGCAGCCCCAGCGCCAGCAGGGCACGCGGAAGCTTGCCCTCGACGTCGGCGACGGCCCGCAGGCGCGCGGCGAGCGGGTCGGGGAGCTGGAACGGGAGATCGGCCACGAGGTCGAGGATACGCGGGCAACGCGGCATCCGTCGCCCGCGCCGCCGGCGACTCCGTGGGCCCGCGATCGCGCGCGGAGCGCCGCCCGGGGCCTCCGGGCCGCGGAGCCTCCGGGCGGCGGACCTCAGCCGCACTGGTCGACGTCGCGCCACTTCGCGATCGTGTCTGGGACCTCCTGCGTCCCCTCCGCCCCGAAGGTCACCGAGAGGGTACGGTTGGGGATCTCGCCGCAGGCGTCGTCCTTCTCCACGGCCTCCCAGGAGCCCCGGGTGTACTTGTACTGCGGCGCGTCGCCCTCCGTGAAGGGGAGCGTGATCGACCATGTCCGGTCGTCGACTCTCGTCATCGGCGTGGCCGCCGGGTCCCAGCCCTGGAAGTCGCCGGCGATGAAGAGGGAGTCCGCGGCGGGCGTGTTGGGCGGGACCGTCGCCACGAAGGTCACGGCGACGGCCCGCGTCTGAGCGGAGGCGCCGACCTCGCCCGAGTACGCCGAGCGGTTGTAGCTCGTGTCCACGGCCGTCACGACGTAGACGTAGGCGTCGCCGGTGGAGACCGTGTCGTCGGTGAAGGTCGGCTCGGTGGCGGTCCCGATCCGCTCGTACGGACCGCCCGCGGCGGTCCCGCGGAGGACCTCGTAGCGGTACAGGTCGGACGCCGTCACGGGATCCCAGGCGAGCGTCAGCGACGACGCACCAACGGTGGCAACCCGCGGGGTGGCCGGGGCGGGCGGCGGGTCCGCGTCCGCCGCGGCCACGGCCGCCAGCGTGACGGCCTGGTCGGGGCGATATCCCCAGGGCGCGTCGCCGGCCGTGACGATGCCGCCCCGGTCCGCGTAGGCCCACGTCCGGCCGTCGTCGGTCGACACGCGCAGGACGACGTTGTAGGTGCCCAGCTCCTCGGGCCGGACCGCCCCGGCGAGGCGGTCGGCGCCGTCGGCGTCGCCGGCGAAGGTCATCTCCGACCAGGCGTAGTCGTCGGCCGGGACCTCGCCGCGGGCCGCCCCCGCGCCGAGCTGGGCCCGGACGCCGACCGTCGGGCCGGCCGTCGCGCGTGACGCCGTCGACCCGGACGAGGGCGTTGATCGGGGTTCCGTCGTCGACCGCCGAGAGGGGCTGGCTGACCTCGGCCGGGCCCTCGAGGCGGGCATCGTCGATGACCAGCTGCGGGCAGGGCATCCGCCTCCGGCGAACGGTCGCTCGCGTTGCCGCTCGCGTCGACGGCCGTGACGACGTAGTACGCGCGCGTGCCGTTGCGCACCGTCGCGTCGGCGAACGACGCCTCGGCCGTCGTCCCGACCCGCTCGTATCCACCGCCCGGCACGATCGAGCGCCAGACGTCGTAGCCGGCCGCGCCGGACACGGGCCGCCAGGCCAGGTCGACGCGGCCCGGCGCGGGCGTCGCCGCGAGGCCCGCCGGCGCGTCGGGCGCCCGCAGGTCGGTCCCGTCGGCGGTGACCAGGATCGCCGTGCCACGAGGCGCGAGGCTCACGACCAGCGGGCCGTCGCCGATGGTCACGGACGTGCCGGAGATCGCGTCGGCCAGCACCGCCCCGGTCGGCAGCCGGCCGGCGACGTCGAGCGTCACCCGCTGCTCGGCGTCGGAGAGGTTGAGGACCACCACGGATGCCTCGTCGTCGCCGCGCCGGAGGTAGGCCAGCGTTCCGGCCGTGTCGTCGGCAAGGAGGAACTCGAGGCCGCCGGTGCGCAGCGAGGCGTGGTCGCGGCGAAGCGTTCCCAGGGTCGCGTACCAGTCGCGGAGCTCCGTGTCGACCGCGTCCCATGGGTACGGCCGCCGATCGTCGGGGTCGTCCTGGCCGGTCAGGCCGGCCTCGGTGCCGTAGTAGATCGAGGCCATGCCGGGCCACGTGAGCTGGAGCGCGGCGACCTGGCGCAGCTTCGACTTCGCCTCGGCGAGGCCGGCGGGCGACTCCTTGACCGTCGGGTCGTCGCGACCGGGGGCCAGCGTCCACAGGATGCGCGTCGGTGTCGTGGCTGTCGACGAGGTTCAGCAGCGCGTTCGAGCGCGGGCGCCGGGTAGTCCTCCTGGACGCCCCGCATCCGCTCCACGAACGCGCTCGGGCGTGAGGCCGGCGATCGCGCCGTCGAGATCGGCCGTGTCGCCGTTGACGAGGCCGATGACGGCGCGCCGGAACCGGTAGTTCATCGTGCTGTCGGCCTGGTCGCCCAGCAGCCAGGCGGACGTGTCCAGCCACTGCTCGCCCAGGACGAGGGCGTCGGGATCGGCGGCCTTGGTCGCCGCGCGGATCTGGCGCAGGAAGCCGTGGCTGACAGGTTGTCCATGACGTCCAGCCGCCAGCCCGCCGTCCCCGCCGCGACCCAGCGCCGCACGACGCCGTCCGGGCCGGTGAACAGGTCGTAGACGCCGGACTGCTCGATGACCTCGGGGATCGTGTCGAAGCCGAACCAGCCGACGTAGTAGGTGTCGTCGCCGCCGGCCTTCGAGGCGGCGCAGGGGGACGGCTCGCCGGGCTTCGGGGCCCGGAACGTGAACCAGGAGCGGTACGGGGAGTCCGCGGCCTCGCACGCCCCGACCTCCGCGAAGCGTCGCTCGCGGTCGAACCAGGGCGAATCCGACGAGACGTGGTTGAACACGCCGTCGAGGAGGATCCGGATCCCGCGCGCCTTCGCCTCCGCGACGAGGCGGTCGAAGTCGGCCTGCGTGCCGAGGTCGGGGTCGATGACGTCGTAGCTGCTCGTGTCGTAGCGGTGGTTCGAGGGCGCCGCGAAGATCGGGTTGAGGTACAGCACCGTGACGCCGAGGTCGGCCAGGTCGTCGAGCTTCGACGTGATCCCCGCCAGGTCGCCGCCGAAGAAGTCCCGGCCGAGCGGACCCTCGTCGCAGGTGACGCCCTGGTACGCCCGGCAGTAGCCCTCGGGCCGATCGCCCCAGGCCTTCGCCAGGATCGGGTTGCCGTAGACGTCGCCATAGCGGTACCGGCTCGCGCCGTCGGTCCCCTGGGTCGCGTCGGGCGACGGGTTGTTCGACGGGTCGCCGTCGGCGAAGCGGTCGGGGAAGACCTGGTAGACGAAGGCCCCCTGGGCCCAGGCGGGTGTCGTGAAGTCGGGCTCGTAGACGTCGATCTGCCAGGAGGCGTCGATGCTCGCCTCGTAGACCCGCCCGGCCCCGCCGTCGCTGGCCTCCTCCACCGCGCCGCCGTCGGCGGGCGGGTCGTCTTCCACGTACCGGGTGGTCGGCCCGTCGCGGACGATGAAGCGGTACCACAGGATCGTCGGCCTGGCCGACGTCCGGATCGTCGCCTGCCAGTAGTCGTAGCCGTGCTCGCCCCCGGTCCGGTCGCTCGCGACGACCTGCATCGGGATGAGGCCCTGGAGATCGTTGAGCTGGTCGAAGACGCGGACGCTTGCCTCGGTGAGGTCGCCGGCCGTGGCCCGGAGCCGCAGCGTGACGGTGGTGCCGGCCGGCACCGCCCCGAACGGCGTCCGGTAGCGGTCGCTCCGGCTGTCGTGGGCCAGGCCCGCCTCGTCGATCGCGCCGTCGGGCGCGAGGGGCGGGAGGTCGGCGACGGCGAGGGGCGGCGTGGACGGCGAAGCCGTGGGGGCGGGGGACGGACCGCACGCGGCCAGCCCGCTCCCGACGACGGCCAGGACGGCCAGCGCCGCACGAACGTGGCCGAGCCCGTGCCGGGCCGGACGAAGAGCAGCCGCGCGATCAGCCATGGGTCTCGTCACGCCTCCAGCCGCAGGACACGCCCGGCCCGGGCCGGGATCTCGATCTCCGCCCGTCCGTCGGCCACGGTGACGGGCCCGCCGGCGTCCCAGCTCCACCCGCGCCACGTGACCGGGGCCAGGGTCCGGCCGTCGAGGCCCGGCAGCGCCAGCTCGAGGCGCGCAGGCTCTTCGCCCGCGTTCAGGCAGATGACGAACGTCGCGTCGGGATCCGAGCGCCGGTAAGCGGCCGTCATGCCGGCCGCGGAGACGATCCCGAACTCGCCCCGGCGAAGCGCGCGATGGTCGTTCCGAAGCGCGATGACGCCCGCGACGAACGCCCGCAGGTCCGTGTCGCCCGCCCCCGGGTCGGCCGGGAAGCTCGCCCGCGAGAACGGGTCCTGCTCGCCGGCCATGCCGATCTCGTCGCCGTAGTAGACGCACGGCGCACCGCCGACCGTCATCTGGACCAGCGTCGCCAGGCGGACGGAGGCCACGTCACCACCGCACATCGTGATCAGGCGCGGCGTGTCGTGGCTGCCCAGCAGGTTGAGCTGGACCGCGTTGATCGCCGGGTCGTACGTCGAGAGGGCGTGGGCGAGCCGGCCGGCGAACGTCGGGCCGTCCTCCGGCCGGATGTTGGCCCCGAGCTCCCCGTGCTGCCCGACCACCCGCAGGTCCAGGTGGCTGGCGCCGCAGAAGGAGATGATCGCCTCGGCCAGCGGGTAGTTCATGTACGCGTCGAACTGGTCGCCCTGCAACCAGCGGTGGTCCTCGTGCCAGATCTCGGCGACGATGTAGGCCTCCGGATCGATGGCCTTGACCCGGCGGCGGAACTCGCGCCAGAACTCGTCGTCATCGATCTCCGCGGCCACGTCCAGGCGCCAGCCGTCCGCCCCGAAGCGGATCCAGTGCTCGGCCACGCCGAAGAGGTACTCGCGCACCCGAGGGTTGTCCGTGTTGAGCTTCGGCAGGGCCGGGAGGTTCCACCAGGCGCGGTAGCCCAGCGCCAGCATCGACTCGGCTCCGGCCGAGTGCACGTGGGTCGGCTCGCCGTCCACGGCGGCCATCCGGAGCGACTCGTCCGGGTAGGCGCGCAGCGGACGGCCCGCCGCCAGCAGCGCCCGGTCCACGTGGAACCAGTCGACGTAGGGCGAGCCGAGGCCGCACTCCAGCACGTGGTTGAACGGCCAGAACCCTCGGCTCGCGTGGTTGAAGACGCCGTCGAGCACGACCTTCATGCCGCGCGCGTGGCAGGCGTCGATCAGCTCGCGGAGGGCGGCATCGCCGCCCAGCAGCGGATCGACCGCGAAGTAGTCGTACGTGTGGTAGCGGTGGTTGGAGGCCGAGGCGAAGACCGGGTTGAGGTAGAGCGCCGTGACGCCCAGCACCTGCAGCTCGTCGAGCCGCTCCACGATCCCGTAGAGGTCGCCGCCCTTGAAGCCGGTCGCGGTTGGCGGCGCGTCCCACGCCTCCAGGGGACCTGGCTCCGCCACGCGGCCGCTCCGGGCGAACCGGTCCGGGAAGACCTGGTAGAAGACCGCGTCCTTCACCCACTCGGGGGTGGTGATCGGCATCGGCGGGACCTCAGGCTCGAAGGACCCGGCCCGCGCGGGCCGGGATGACGATGGTGACACGCCCGTCGCGAACCGCGGCGCCGGGCAGGCTCGAGGCGTCGCCGGGCAGGGGCACCGGCTCCAGGAGGCGGCCTTCGAGCTCGGCGAGCGCCAGCTCGATCGTGACCGGCTCGTCGCCGTTGTTGAGGGCCACGACGACCGCCGCGTCGTCCGACCGACGCAGGTAGGCGATCGACGAGCCCTCGGCGGCCAGGATCCGGAAGGCGCCGCGCCGGAGGACCGGGCTCTCGTGGCGCAGGCGAGCGGCGGCGGACACGTAGGCCAGGAGCTCGCGGTCCCACGCCTGTGGGCGGTCCCACGGAAACGCGCGGCGGCAGTCCGGATCGAAGCCGCCCGGGAGGCCGATCTCGTCGCCGTAGTAGATGCACGGCGCGCCGGGCACCGTCATCTGCACCAGCGTCGCGAGTCGCATCGAGTCCGTGTCGCCGCTGCAGATCGTGAGCGCCCGCGGCGTGTCGTGACTGTCGAGCAGGTTGAGCTGCACCGCTGCCACCTCGGGTGGGTACAGGGTCAGGATCTCGGTCAGGCGGCGGGCAAACGCTGGCCCGTCGTCGTCGTGGACGTGGGCCCCGACGCCTGCGTGCGCATCCGCCACCGCCCGGTCGATCCGACCCGAGCCGGCGAACGAGACGGCGGCCGCCCCCAGCGGGTAGTTCATCAGGGAGTCGTACATGTCGCCCCCGAGGACCGACGGCTGGGGCTCCCAGATCTCGGCGACGATGTAGGCCTCCGGGTTGATCGCCTTGACGCGGCGGCGGAATTCCCGCCAGAAGCCGTCGTCCTCGATCTCGTCCGGCACGTCCAGGCGCCAGCCGTCGATGCCGAACCGGATCCAGTGCTCGGCGACGCCCATGAGGTACTCGCGGACCTCGGGGTTCTCCACGTTGAGCTTGGGCAGGGGCGGGAGGTCCCACCAGGCCCTGTAGCCGAGCTCGCGGAACGACCACGATCCGTCGCGGGTCTCCCAGGGCGACTCGGCGTGGTTCAGCGTCGGCAGCTCGCGCGTCGGGAACGCCTCGAGCGTGCGGCCGCCGCGCAGGAACTCGTGGTTCACGTAGAACCAGTCCAGGTACGGGGACGCGAGGCCGCACTCCATGACGTGGTTGAAGGGCCAGAAGCCTCGGCTCGCGTGGTTGAAGACGCCGTCGAGGACGACCTTCATCCCGCGCGCATGGCAGGCGTCGATCAGCTCGCGGAGGGCGGCATCCCCGCCGAGCAGCGGGTCGACCGCGTAGTAGTCGTACGTGTGGTAGCGATGATTGGAGGCCGAGGCGAAGACCGGGTTGAGGTAGATGGCCGTGACGCCGAGCTCGGCGAGGTGCTCCAGGTGGTCGACCACGCCGTACAGGTCGCCGCCCTTGAACCCGTCGGCCGTCGGCGGCGCGTCCCACGGCTCGAGGGGGCCGGGCGCGTGCACCCGCCCGCTCCGGGCGAACCGGTCGGGGAAGACCTGGTAGAAGACGGCGTCCTTTACCCACTCCGGGGTTACGATGGACACGGGCTGGACCTCAGGCTGGGTTCAGTTGGGAGCACCGCGATGCGCGTGAAGGTACGGGCGATCGAGCCCCGCGCGGACGACGCTACGCTCGACGAGCTCATCGCCGAGCCGGCGCCGGAGCAGGATCGGCCCGCGCCCGGCAACCCGGCAGCGGGGGCCACCCCGCCCGCGCCTGGACGCGCGCCCGAGGCGGAGGTCCACCTGGTGACGCACCCGGGCCGGGTGACGGCATCGGACCTCGGCCCGAACGGCGAGGAGGTCCTCGACCTCCTGTCGCGAGCCGCCCGCCTCACGCCGGCCGAGTGCCGGTCGCTGGAGAAGGAGGCGGGCTGGCGCTGGTGGATGATGACCCCCCTCGCCGGGTCCACGCTGCCGGCGGCCCGGGCCAACGCCCTGGTCCTCGGCCGCGCCGAGGGCCGTTCCGAGGCGATCGGCACAATGCAGGCGGCCGTCGCCGTGATCGTGGCGCGCGTCGTCGGGCCGAAGGCCGGCCGGTCGCGGGTCCCGGCCTGCATCTCGAATGCGGGCCTTGCACTCCTCGTGCGCGACCTCATCGAGCCGGAGGCGTTCGAGCTGCTGACCGGCCCGTGGCGCGAGGTCATGCGCGACTGAGCGGTGTTCGCCGGCCCCTCCCCACGGGTCGGGGCCGGCGAACCGCGTGTCAGCCCTTGACGCCGCCGGCGGTGACGCCGGAGACGAGCCACTTGGACGAGTAGAGGAAGAGCACCACGACCGGGATCGAGATGAGGATCGACGCGGCCGCGAGCTCGTTCCACTGCGTCGTGAACTGCGCCTGGAACCGCTGGAGGCCCAGCGGCCAGACCAGCAGCGCCTCCTTCGAGATGAGGACCCGCGCAAGGAAGTAGTCGTTCCACGCGGCCAGGAAGTTGAACAGGAAGACGATCGCCAGGGCCGGCGTGGAGAGCGGCAGGAGGACGCGGTAGAACGCCTCCAGCTGCGAGCACCCGTCGATCCGTGCGGCCTCCTCCAGCTCGATCGGAACCGTGTCGTAGTAACCCTTCAGGATCCAGATGCTGAAGGGCACGGCGGTGACCGACAGGCCGATCACCAGGCCGACGTACGAGTTCGTCAGCTTGAGCTGCACGGCAAGGATGTAGATCGGGACCAGGAGCATCGCGGCCGGGATCAGCTGCGTCGCGAGGAGCGTGGTGAGCCCCACGCCGCGGCCCGGGAACTTGTAGCGGCTGAAGGCGTACGCCGACGTGGCCGCGATGATCACGCCGATGGTCGCCGTCCCGACCGTCACGACGAGGCTGTTGAAGAGCCACAGCGGCAGGTCGCTGTCGGTCAGGACCGCCACGAACGAATCCAGCGATGCGTTCGCGGGGATCAGCGTGAACTGCGGATCCATCAGCTTGTTGCCGGGTCGGAGCGCGACGCTGAACACCCGCAGGATCGGGAAGAAGGCGATCAGCGCCGCCAGCGCCAGCAGGAGGTGGATGACGAGGCGCTTGAGCGGCCTGTCCTGGCGGCTGGCCCCACCACTGGCCTTCGAGCTCGCGGTGCCCTTGGTGACGGGAACGGACGGGATGCCGGCGGATCCGCTCATTCGTAGGCCCCCTTCAGGCTGCCCGTGCGGCGGATGTAGACGACGGTGAACGCGAGCAGGAGAAGGAAGATCACGAAGGCGAACGCCGCGGCGTCACCGTAGCGGTTGTACTGGAACGCCTGGCGGAAGAGGGCCGTCACCAGGATGTCGCTGGTCTCCAGCTCGTTCTGGTTGATGAAGAACGGGACGTTGATGTTGTTGAACGTCCAGACGGTCCCCAGGATGATCGCCGGCGTCAGGACCGGGCGGAGCAGGGGCAGCGTGATGCGCGCGGAACGACTGCCGGCTGCTCGCGCCGTCGATCTCGGCGGCCTCGTAGTAGTCGTTCGAGATGCTCTGCAGGCCGCCGAGGATGATCACCATCATGAACGGGACGCCCAGCCAGACGTTCGTGATGACCATCGCCGCGAAGTTCCAGAAGGGTTCGGACAGCCACGGGAACGGGCCGAGGCCGATCATGCCCAGGAGCTGGTTGACCGCGCCGTACTGGAAGTTGAACTCGGTGCGCCAGACCAGCAGGGCGATGATCTGGGGCACGGCCCACGGCAGGATGATGAGGGCGCGATAGATGCCCTTGCCGCGCATCTTGCGGTGAAGCAGGAGCGCGAGCCCCATGCCCAGCGAGACGTGGAAGAAGACGTTGAGCGACGTCCAGATCACGGTCTGCGCGAAGAGCTGCCAGAAGGAGGTCAGCTTGAGGACCGGCTCGGTGAACACCTGGATGTAGTTCTCGAACCCGACGAACATGCCCTCGTTGATCCCCAGGAACCCGGGGTTCTTGAAGTTCTTGAGGCTCATGTTCGTGAACGAGACGTTGAGCTCCCACAGGAGCGGGTAGCCGATCAGGATCAGCAGGCCCAGCGCCGCCGGCGCGACCAGCATGATCGGGATGGCGAAGCGCGTCTTCACCAGCCTCACGAGGAGCAGGTAGAGCAGCCCCTCGAGCGCCACCACGATCAGGGCGATGACGACGAGCGTGAGCGAGACCTGCCCGAGTGCGGTGGTGACCGCGTCCAGGCTCACGGGACCTCCCTCCTTGAAGCTGGTCGGGCCGCGCTCGACCCGGGAAGGGTGAGGGCCCCGGGGCGCTCCCCCGGGGCCCTCAGCTCGCTACTGCTGCGAGATGCAGGTCTCCGCGGAGGTCTGCATCGTGCCCGCGATGCCCGCGATGTCGCTGTTGCCCGTGAACATGTCACGGACGCCCGCGGTCATCGAGTCGAACACGCAGCGCATCTCCAGGTTCGTCGGCTGCGGCACGCCCTTCTCGGCTGCAGCGGCCGCGCCCTTGAGGAGCGGGTCGCCGGTGACGATCGGGTCGGCGAACGCGGCGGCGTTGCCGGGGAGGCGCTTGAGGGTCTTGACCATCGAGACGGACTGCTCCTGTCCCGTGGCCCAGTTGATGAAGTCGCTGACGACGAACTGCCGGTCGGCGTCCTCGGCAACGGCCTTCGGGACCATGAAGAACGTGCCCGCGATGTACGGGGCCGGCCAGCCGGCGCCGGTGAGCTGCGGGAGGGGGGCCGACGGCGAGCTTGTCGCCAAGGCCCGGGGTCTCGGCGTCGGGAGCGGCGGCGTACGCGCTCATCGCCCAGTCGCCGTTGATGATGTAGGCGGCCTTGCCGTCCTTGAACTCGGCGTCGGCGACGTTGTAGTCGGCCTCGGCCGGGGTGACCTTGTCAGTGAACTTGAGGTCGTAGAGGAACTGCAGGGCGCTCTTCATGGCGTCCGTGTTCAGGGTCGGCGTCTTGCCGTCCTCGGCGAACACGCTGCCGCCGTAGCCGCCCAGGAACGGCACCAGCCAGAAGGACTCGGTCTGGTTGAAGGTGATCCCGACCTTGTCGGCCGTGGTGAGCTCCTTGGCCTTGGCAACCCAGGCGTCGGAGTCGGCCGGAGCCGTGTCGCCGGCCATGGACTTGTTCCAGTAGAGCATCAGCTGGTTGCCGAAGGAGATCGGGGCGCCCCAGAGCTTGCCGTCCGCGGTGACGATCTCGGCGGCGGCGGGCACGTAGCTCGCCTTGTCGACGATGTCGTCGAGCGGCTGGATGAGGTCGGCCGAGGTGAACACGCCGACGTGGTCGGCGACGGTACCCAGGATGTCGGGCCCCTCGCCGGCGAGGCTGGCCGTCTGGAAGTCCTCGCGGAGGACCTCGACGTCCTTGTTGACGACCTCGAACGTGACGTTCGGGTGGAGCGCCGTGTACGCCGCGGCCTGCGCCTCGACGAACGTCAGGCTGTCGGCGCCTTCCTTCGTCCAGTACAGGAGCTTGATATCGGCCGTCGGGTACGCGGCCTCGGACGGGGCCACCGACTCGGCCGGGGTGGACGCGGCCGGGGCGGACGCGGCCGGCGTGGGGCTCGCCCCACCGCCGCACGCGGCGACGACAATGGCGAGCGCGCCGAGCGCGGTCACCAGCTTGGTCGTTCGATGCATCTGTTCCTTCGTTCCTCCTGCTGCCGGCGGCCAAGATGCCACCGGCGACGGTATTGTGGACCCGCTGGCAATGCGCCTACGGGCGCCCGGCACGGGTCACCGCCTGGGCGAGGACCCGCTTCTCCGGTCGTTCAATCCCCCGCCGCCACCTCCCTGCCCCGCTGGGGCGCCGGGCCGCTCGAGCCCCGGACGATGAGCCGGGTCTCCAGGCGGCGGTGGTCCGACCCGGCCACCTCCCGCCGCTCGATCGCCGCGAGGAGGAGGCGGCATGCCTCCTCGCCCTTGCGGCGGACCGGCTGGTGCACGGTCGTGAGCGGGGGCTGGACGTGGCTGGCGAGCTCGATGTCGTCGAACCCGACGACGCTGAGGTCGGCTGGGACGGCCAGACCGAGCCGGCCGGCTGCGCCGACCGCCCCGATGGCCATCACGTCGCTCATCGCGAGGACGGCGGTGGGACGGAGTCCGTCCTCCCACGCCCTCGTGAGACAGGCCGCACCGCCGTCGATGCTCGCGGGCCCGACGACGATGTGATCGTCCGGGAGCTCGACCCCGGCCGCCGCGAGCGCCGCCCGGTAGCCGGCAAGCCGGCGTCCGACGATGCCCCCGAAGTCGGGGTGGGCGCCCGGGGTGGGCGGCTCGACGCCGATGACGAGGATCTCGCGATGGCCGAGGGAGAGCACGTGCTCTGCCGCCTGCCGTGCGCCGCCCTCATCGTCGACATCGACGGCGGCGTGCCCGGGGAACGCAGCCGAGTCGACGAGCACGATGGGCAGGTCCGCCCTGCGGATCTGCCCGACCTCCGGGTGCTCCTCCGAGAGGCCGATCGCGACGAAGCCGTCCACCGTCGCCCGCCCGACCGCGCGGGACAGCGAGCCGTAGACCGGCGAGACGAAGAGAAGCCCGTAGCCGGCTTCCTCGGCGGCGACCGCCACGCCTTCGCTGAACGTCGCGAAGAACGGGTTGGCGAACACCACCGAGAGCGCCTGCGGCGTCAGGACCCCGATGGTCCGGGTTCGCCGCTGGGTCAGCATGCGAGCGACCGGGTGCGGCCGATACCCCAGCGAGTCCGCAACCTCCCGGATGCGGGTCGCCGTGTCGGGGCTCAGGCGCTCCGGGCTGTTGAAGGCGAAGGACACCGCGGTCTTGGACACGCCCGCCTCACGGGCGACGTCGGCGATCCGGGGCCGACCCCGCTGCTGCTCCACGCTGTCTTGGCTCCTCCTGCGCGTCGTCGGGCCGGGGGACGCGCCTGCCGACGGCGGTGCAAACCGGTTTAGCAAACCGGTTTAGCGGACACTAGCCGCGCGTCCGGAAGGTGTCAAGAGGGTTTCCAGCGGCGACCGGAGGAGTGTCGCGGCCGGCCGTGACGGGATCGACCGGCCGGCCGAGGCGGCCGCCCCGGGAGGCCCGGGATCACCGACCTTCCCGGCTGCGCAGCGTGGCAGAATTGATTCATGACTCCCGTCCCCGGCCGGCGGATCCCTCCGCCCGGCGTCCTTCTCTTCCTCGGCTACGGCTTCGTCGTCCTCGGCGCGATCGGCCTCTCTCTCCGCTGGGTCGTCGACCAGGCCATCTCCGCGCCCGTCAGCCTGCCCGGCATCGTGGTGATGGTCCTGCTCGCGTACACGATCTTCACCCTCACGCTCGTGCTCCAGCGCAAGCAGGCCGCCCGCGGCCTCGCCGTCGGGCTCACGACCCTGACCATCCCGGCTGTGCCCCTCCTGCTCCTGGGTCCCGTCCCGCCCGTGGCGATCGTCCCGGCCGTCCTCGGGGTCGCCCTCTTCGCGGGTCTCGGCCGACCGAGCGTGAAGGCCTGGCTCTCCGAGCCATAGGGCGCCCGGGACCGATCGCTCATCCTCCGCTACCCTGTCGCCTCCAGCGTTCCCCTCCATTCGAGGACCGTCGAGCCGTGTCGAAGCGCTCCCGCACCGCGACCCCCTCCCGCACCGCGACCCCCTCCGCCCCTCGCTCCCTGTTCGAGCGCTACCGCGGCGCCATCCTCGGCATCGCGGTCGTCGCGATCCTCGTGGTCGGGGTGACCTTCCTCCTCGCCGGCGCGGCCCAGCCTGCCTATGCCTGCGAATCCGTGCTCGTGCCGGCGACGCCCCCCGCCGCGGCGCTCGGCGCCACGCCCCGCCTCGGCCAGGTGACTCGCGACCTCGGGCGGGCCCACGTGGCCACCGGCCAGCGGGTCGCCTACGAGCTCTGCCCGCCGACCTCGGGACCGCACTTCGCCGATTCGCGCTACGGGCCGATCGCCACCCGCTTCTACGGCGCGGACGATCGGACGGAGCCGCAGGGCTGGATCCACAACCTCGAGCACGGCATGATGGCCGTCCTGTACCGCTGCCCGGAGGGCTGCGACGAGGCAGCCCAGGCGGCCCTGCGGGCGCTCCAGGCGCAGCTCCCGGCGAGCCCGCTCTGCGCGCTCCCGGCGACATCCTCGGTCGTGGTCACGCGCTTCGACGAGATGCCGACGCCCTACGCCGCCGTCGTCTGGGGCCGCGTCTACTTCCTCGACACCCTCGACGTCCCGGCCATCGCCACGTTCCAGCAGCAGAGCGCCGACCGGGGGCCCGAGCCGCAGTGCGACAACGCGCTGCCGGGGGCCAGCCCGTCGATGTCGCCGACGCCGTAGGCACGGCGGAGGCCGCGTGCGCCTGGTTGCCCACCTGGACGAGCTCGGCCTCCCGGTCGTCGGGATCCTGCAGGGCACACGCGTCCTGACCCTGGAAGGACTCGCGGAGCGCGCAGGCCTGCGCGAGGAGCTGGCCTTCCTCGACCTGCGTGGCCTCCTCGGCGAGGACGCCGATCTCGTCGAGACCCGCGCGGCGCTGGCGCGGGCGCAGGAGCTCGGGCTGCAGGGCGTGCCGGCCCGATCACTCCGCCCCGCGGCCCCGCTGGAGCCCGCCAAGGTCGTGTGCGTCGGGCAGAACTACGCGAGCCACCTGGTCGAACAGGGACTGCCGCTGCCGATCCGGCCCCTGCTCTTCGCGAAGTTCGCCAACGCCGTGGTGGGCGACGGCGACCCGGTCATCCGGCCCGCGACGACGCACGCCCTCGACCTCGAGGCCGAGCTGGCGGTCGTCATGGGTCGCCGCGCCCGCCGCGTGGCGCCGGCCGATGCGCTGGCGCACGTGGCCGGCTACATGGTCGCCAACGACATCTCCGCGCGCGACCTGCAGGGGAGCAAGCCGGCGCTCGGGGAGGGTGAGCGCGGCGACGGGCAGTGGCTGCGGGCCAAGGGCTCCGACACCTTCCTTCCCCTCGGGCCCTGCCTCGTGACCGCCGACGAGCTGGGCGACCCCGGCGACCTCGTCGTGCGCGGGTACCACACGCCGGCGGGCGGCCCCACGGCGGGACGGGAGGCCACGGTCCAGGACGGCCGGACCTCCGACATGGTCTTCTCCGTGGCCGAGCTGATCGCCTTCATCTCCGCCAGCATCACCCTGGAGCCCGGCGACCTGGTCGTCACCGGCACCCCGTCGGGCGTCGGCGTCTTCCGTGAGCCTCCCGTCTTCCTGCTCCCCGGCGACGTCGTGCGGGTGGAGGTCGAGCGGATCGGCGCGGTCACCAACCCGATCGTGGACGCGGCCGGCGAGGCGCCGCCCGGGTCGCCGGCGGCACGCCTGCTGGCCGCCCGGGCAGGACGCGCCGCCGGATCGGCCTGAACCCGCCGCACGCCGCGTCGCGAGAGCGCAGAATCGCGCGCGTCGGCGACCGCTCGCCGGCGGCGCGCCACGCCGGTGCGACACGACCTGCGGAACAGGGAGGCGGCGCATGTTCGCCCTCGTGAAGACGGCTCCCGGGCCCGGGCTGGAGCTCCGCGACGTTCCCGAGCCGGCCATAGGGATCAACGACGTCCTCGTCCGGGTCCACAAGACCGGCATCTGCGGGACCGACCTCCACATCGCGTCGTGGGACGCCTGGGCGGCGAAGACGATCGTCCCCCCGCTGGTCGTGGGACACGAGTTCGTGGGCGAGATCGTGGCCGTCGGCTCGAACGTCGCCGACTTCGCCCCCGGCAACCTCGTCTCCGGCGAGGGTCACGTCGTCTGCGGCCGCTGCCGCCACTGCCTGGCCGGGCGGCGCCACCTGTGCGCGAAGACCGTCGGCCTCGGCGTGGGCCGCGACGGCGCGTTCGCCGAGTACGTGGCGATCCCGATGGCGAACGTCTGGCACCACTGGCCGGGGATCGACGAGGAGGTGGCCGCGATCTTCGACCCCTTCGGCAACGCCGTCCACACCGCCCTCGCCTTCCCGGTCCTCGGCGAGGACGTCCTGATCACCGGCGCGGGGCCGATCGGCCTCATGGCGGCCGCCGTCGCCCGCCACGCGGGCGCCCGCTTCGTCGTCGTCTCCGAGCCAAACCCGATCCGGCGCGCGATCGCCGCCCGGATGGGCGCCACCGTCGTCGTCGACCCGCGCGAGCGCGAGCTCGCCGACGTCCAGCGGGAGCTGGGCATGGTCGAGGGCTTCGACGTCGTGCTCGAGATGTCGGGCAACCCTGCCGCGATCCGCACCGCGCTCGACAACATGGCGCACGGTGGGTCGATGGCCATCCTCGGGATCCCCACCGAGGACATCTCGCTCGACGTCAACGAGATCGTCTTCAAGCTCCTCACGATCCGGGGCATCTACGGCCGGGAGATGTACGAGACCTGGTACAAGATGACGGTGATGCTCCAGTCGGGCCTGGATCTCTCGCCGGTGATCACCCACCGCTTCTCGTTCCGGGAGCACGAGGCCGCCTTCGCCGCCGCCGGCTCGGGCGATGCCGGCAAGGTGATCATGGACTGGACCGCATGAACCCCCTGGCCCACCTGTCCGCCGAGCTCGACGAGCTGAAGGCGGCCCACCTCTACCGGCCGCTCCGCGTGATGAGCTCCGCCAACGGGACACGGGTCACGGTCGACGGCCGCGATGTGATCTCGCTCGCCTCGAACAACTACCTCGGCCTCAACACGCATCCCAGGCTCGTGGAGGCCGCGGCCGAGGCGGCGCGCCGGTACGGCGCCGGCTCGGGGGCCGTCCGGACCATCTCCGGGACGATGACCCTCCACGAGGAGCTGGAGGCGGCGCTCGCGGCGTTCAAGCGCGTGGAGGCCGTCCTGACCTTCCAGTCCGGCTTCACCTGCAACACCGGCGTCATCCCGGTCGTGGCCGGTGAGCCCGACCTCATCGTCTCCGACCAGCTCAACCACGCCTCGATCATCGACGGCATGCGCCTGGCGAAGGCGCCTCGGGTGATCTACCGGCACAAGGACGTGGCGCACCTGCGCGAGCTGCTCGAGACGGCGCGGCGCGAGGGTCGGCCGGACGGGCAGCCTTACCGGGCGATCCTGGTCGTGACCGACGGCGTCTTCAGCATGGACGGCGACATCGCGCCGCTGCCGGGCATCGTCGAGGCGGCCGAGGCCTTCGACGCGGCCGTCTTCGTGGACGACGCCCACGCCTCGGGCGTGCTTGGCCGCAACGGCCGGGGCAGCGTCGACCACTTCGACCTGCACGGGCGGGTCGCGATCCAGGTCGGCACCCTCAGCAAGGCGATGGGCGTCCTGGGCGGGTACGTGGCCGGACCGCTCGCCCTGCGGGAGCTGCTGATCCAGCGGGGTCGTCCCTTCCTCTTCTCGACCTCCCACCCACCGGCGGTCGCGGCGGCCTGCCTGGCCGCGGTCAGGGTCCTCGAGGAGGAGCCGGAGCTGATCGAGCGGCTCTGGGCCAGCACGCGGCGCTTCAAGGACGGGCTGCGGTCGCTGGGGTTCGACACGGGGGTCTCGGAGACGCCGATCACGCCGATCCTCGTGGGCGACTCGGCGCTGGCGATCCGCTTCGCCGACCGGCTTCTCGACGAGGGGGTGTGGGCGACGTCGGTCGTCTTCCCGACCGTGGCCCTCGACGGCGCCCGGCTGCGGACGATCGTGACCGCGGCACACACCGACGAGCAGCTCGACCGCTGCCTCGACGCCTTCGCCCGCGTCGGGCGCGAGCTCGGGCTGGTCGCGGGGTGACGAGGGGGGCCGGCGCCCTGCCGTCGCCGGGACCCGGGGCCGATCGAGACCTCCCACTCGACGCGCACCTCCACACGGACCTCTCGCCCGACAGCGACGTCCCGATCGACATCTACTGTGCGGCGGCGGTCGAGCGGGGCATTCCGGAGCTCGCGATCACCGACCATCTCGACTTCGACCCGCGGGCGCCGGCCTTCGCGTTCGCCGACTTCGCGACCCGGGAGCGGACCGTCCGCGAGGCAGCCGAGCGGTGGGCCGACCGCGGCCTCGCCCTGCGCTTCGGGGTGGAGATCAGCTACGAGTCGCACCGCGAGAGCGAGATCCGCGCGTACCTGGCCGGCCACCCGTACGACTTCGTCATCGGGTCGGTCCACGTGATGCGCCACTCGCCGTACACGGACCGCAGCGTGGCCGCCTGGGTCGCCGGGAAGTCGATCGACGAGATCGTCGCGCCCTACTTCGCGGAGGTCGAGGCCGCCGTCCGGAGCGACCTGTTCGACACGCTGGGCCACCTGGACTACGTCAAGAAGTACGTCGCCGAGCACGTCCCGCCCTCGGCCTTCGCCGCGGCGCCGCACGTCTACGAGCCGATCCTGCGGGCCCTGGCGGACACGGGCACGGGCCTGGAGGTGAACGCCTCGGGCCTGCGCCAGGCGCCGCGCGAGCCGTACCCTGCGGCGTGGGTCGTGGCGCGCTACCGCGAGCTGGGCGGGGCGGTGGTCACGGCCGGCTCCGACGCGCACAGGGCGCACTCGTTCGCCTACGGCCTGGCGCACGCCTACGCCGTCGCGGCCGCCGCAGGCTTCGCCGAGCTGGCCATCCGCCGCGCCCCCGGGGCGTCCCGGCCGAGCGATCGGGTCGCCATCCCGGAGCGCCTTTGGGCCGCCGGCCGCCCGGGAGCGACCTGACGCGGCGCGTCGGGATCGCGCGAATCCCCGCCGACCGGCTACCCTGCCTCGTCATGGAGCTACTCATCGTGGGGTCGGGTGCCGCCTACCCCGACTGGCCCGGCGCAGCCTCGAGCACGTACGTCGTCGAGCTGGCCGGGCGCCGGCTGTGCCTGGACCTGGGCCAGGGTGGCTTCGCCGGGATCGCCGGCCGCTTCGAGCCGAGCTCGCTGGAGGCCGTGGTCATCAGCCACCTCCACCCGGACCACTTCATCGACCTCGTCGCGCTGCGCCACTACCTGCGCTACGAGTTCACGCCGCCGCGGCGCCTCCGCGTCATCGCCCCGGCCGGCCTGCGTGATCGCCTCGACGCGCTGCTGGCGGAGCCGGGATTCGCGGACGAGGCGCTCGACATCGAGGCCCGGAGGCCGGGCTTCGCGACGATCGGGCCCTTCCTCCTCGAGACGGTGCCCGTCACGCACACCGACGAGAGCTACGCGGTGCGCGTGTCGCCCACCGACGACCCCGACGCGCCCGGGCTCGTCTACTCCGGCGACTGCGGGCGTGCCGGCGACCTCGCGCCCCTCGTGCGCCCGGGTGACGTGCTCCTCACCGAGGTCGCCTTCGGGGCGGGTCCCGTGCCCGTCGGCGACCTGCACCTGGACGGCCCGGCCGTGGGCGACCTCGCCGCGGCGACCCGGCCCGGTCGGGTCCTGCTGACGCATCTCCAGATGCGCCGCGACCCGGCAGCGACCGTCGCGGCCGTGCACGAAGCCTACGACGGGCCGGTGGCGCTCGTCGCCGACGGGGACACCTGGCCCGTCTGACGCTCCGCGGAGGACCCGGGGCGGGCGCTCCGGCCAGCCGCCGCGAAACCCGCAGGAATTGGAGGCGCCGGGGCCCGGCGAACCGGGCCCCGGCGCTCAGCGCGTCTCGGGGACAGCGTTGGTGCGACTACCGCCGGCGGCGAACCTTCGGGGTCGCGGGGGTGAGCAGGAGGGTCATCGCGAGGAGGCCGGCGATCGCCATGAGGACGATCCGCCAGCTGTCGCCGCCCGGCGTCCCGTTGACCGGGAGCGTCGCGGTCGGCGGAGGGGTGACGCGCGGGGTGGCCGTCTCGGCGGCAACCTCGCCGCCAGTGTTGACGAAGAGGCAGAACACGACTTCGTCGGCGCGGATCTCGACGCCGGTCACGGCGCCGTCGCCGACAGTGCCGCGGGCGCCGTCGATCTCGTCGGCAAGGGCCGCGAGGCTGAGGCCCTGGGGCTCGTCGATCGTCAGCGGAGCGCAGGCGGCGTCGAGGAACTCGAAGTCCTCCTGGAGGACCTCCGCAACGTCGACGGAGATGGGATCGCCGACCTCTGGGATGACGAACTCGATCTCGCCGTTCTCGTCGGTCGTCCCCTGCAGGTCCTCATCGCCGCCGACCGTGAACGACCAGCCGGAGCCGGCGAACCAGTCATCCCTCGTCGAGATGTCGCCGTCGACGTCGAGCGCCTTGATGACCACCAGCAGGGCCGAGCCGGGCTCGGGAGTCGGCGTCGGGGTGGGCGTCGGCGTCGGGGTCGGGGTGGGCGTCGGCGTCGGGGTCGGGGTGGGCGTCGGCGTCGGGGTCGGCGTCGGCGTTGGGGTCGGCGTGGGGGTCGGCGTGGGGGTCGGCGTGGGCGTCGGGGTCGGGGTCGGGGTGGGGGTCGGCGTCACGCAGGCCGGAATCGAAAGGTCGTAGGTCCTGCTCCACCCCTGGCTGCCCGTGGGATCGTCGAACGCGAACACGACGACGGTTGCGGTGTGGGCGACGGTGGGCGGGGGAACGGGCCAGGTCTGGCTGAAGCCCGACCCGAACGAGAACGGCGACCCTGGGACGGCGACACCGTCGATCGACACGGCGACCGTGTTCTGTTCCCCGGTGCTGTCGAACTGGACGAGCTGGACAACGAGGCCGTTCTCGCACGTCAGCGACACATTCAGGTTGTGGGCAGAGGCCACGCCGGGCATGGCCACGGCCGACAGCACCATCGCTGCGACCGCCAGCCATCCCGCGCGGCGGAACGTCGTGGCGCGCCTGCGCCCAGTGCCAGAAGAAGTAACCATGTGCGTATCCCCGAGCGTGCGGCTGGGGGTGCCGCGGATGATCCCCTGTCAACCGCTTCCCGAGCGATGAGTCGCCTGACTGCCGGGATTCACGATCGACCTGCAGATGATGCGCGCTCGACCAGTACTCGTCTAGTACGGATGGATACCGATCGGGCTCCGCGACCCCACCTAACCTCACCGAAGATCAGCGGCGCGGCGGGATCATGGTGCTGTCCGGCACCGATCAGGCCGGTACCGGACCAGTACTGACCGCCCCTCGGCGACCAGTACTCATGGAGATGACACGCGAGACGGGTCCGACCTTACGGCGTCATCGTGAGACCGGGTGGCTCCGCTAGGATGGCGCGGTGCATGAGCCCCCGTCCCAGCTGACCCCCCTGCGAGCCCGCGCCCGGGACGCCGTTGGCGCCGCCTGGGAGCGGGCGGTCGCCTCGGGCACGCTGCCGGCCGCCCCGGAGCACGCCGAGCTGCCCGCGGTCGAGATCGAACGCCCGGCCAAGCCCGAGCACGGCGACCTGGCGACAGGCCTGGCGATGAAGCTGGCCCGCCCCTACCGGATGCCGCCCCTGCGGATCGCGCAGGCCCTGGCCGACGAGCTCGCGACCGCGGTCGGCGAGCCTGGCTCGGTGATCGCCGGCGTGGCCGTCGCGCCGCCCGGCTTCCTCAACCTGCGGTTGTCCGACGGCGCCCTGGAGGGGCTCGTCGCGGGCGTCCTGGCGGCACCCGAGGCCTGGGGACGGGTCCGGGCCACGACGCCCCGGCGCGTCAACGTGGAGTTCGTCTCGGCCAACCCGACCGGGCCGCTGCACATCGGCAACGCCCGCGGCGCCTTCGTCGGCGACCTGCTCTGCCGCGTCCTCGAGGCGGCGGGCCACCAGGTCACCCGCGAGTACTACTTCAACGACTTCGGGGCGCAGGTCCGGAACCTCGGTGGCTCGGTCGTCGCGATCCGCCGCGGCGACCGCGATCCCCGAGGACGGCTACCGGGGCGACTACGTCCACGACCTGGCGCGGGAGATCCCCGCCGACGTCTGGGCGGCCGCCGACGCGGCCGGCGACGCCGCGGCGGGCGACGAGGGCGCGCGCGACACGGCATGGATCGTCGGCGAGTGGGCCTCGGAGCGGGTCCGGGCCGGGATCGAGGCGTCGCCTTGCCACGCTCGGCGTCCGGTTCGACGTCTGGAAGAGCGAGGGCTCGCTGTACCGCGAGGGCTGGGTCGAGCGGGCGGTCGAGCGCCTCCGCGCCTCGGGCCACCTCTACGAGCAGGACGGCGCGCTCTGGTTCCGCTCGACCGACTTCGGCGACGACAAGGACCGGGTCGTCCGCAAGTCGAACGGCGACTCCACCTACTTCGCGGTCGGACATCGGCTACGTCGTCGAGAAGTTCAGCCGCGGCTTCGACCACCTGATCTACATCTGGGGCGCCGACCACCACGGCACGGTGGCTCGCCTGCGCAACGCCGCCGAGGCGATGGGCTACGACCGCGAGGCGGTCGAGATGCTCCTCATGGCCTGGGTCCGGTTCGTGCGCGACGGGGTCGAGGTCTCGATGTCCAAGCGGGCCGGCGAGTTCATCACCCTCGACGAGCTGCTCGCCGAGATCGGCGTGGACGCGGCGCGCTGGTTCTTCGCCGCCCGCGGGCACACCTGCGGGATCGACTTCGACATCGAGCTGGCGAAGAAGCAGTCGAACGAGAACCCGGTCTACTACGTCCAGTACGCCCACGCCCGGATCGCCTCGATCCTGCGCAAGGCCGCGGAGGCCGGCCTGGTGCCGGGCGCCGGCGTCGCTGCCGGATCGCTCGGCGGCGGGCCGGCAACGCCCGAGGGCGCCCTCGTCCGGGCGCTGGCCCGCTTCCCCGAGGTGGTCGAGGACGCGGCGGCCGCCGAAGAGACGCAGGGCGTCACCGCCTTCGCCACCGAGCTCGCGACCCAGTTCCACGCGTTCTACCGGGACGCTCGGGTCGTTGACGCGGCCGAGCCGGAACGATCGGCGTCGCGGCTCGCGCTCGTGCGCGCGACGCAGCAGACCCTGGCCGGCGCGCTCGGCCTCCTGGGCATCTCCGCGCCCGAGGCGATGTAGCCGACGCCCCGACCGCGTCGGACGTGGGGTCAGCCGCCGGAGCCTGAGCCCCGAGTCGCGGCGGCGAGCCGCTCCAGGGTCGCCGCGTCGCTGGCGGCGTAGACCCAGACGTCGCGGATCTCGCCGCCCCGCTGGGCCGGGAACTCGGCGCGGGCCGCGCCCGGGAGACCGGCAGTCGCGGTCTGGGCCGCGTCCAGGAACTCCTTGGCCTCGGCCGGCGAGTCCCAGGTGGTCCTCAACACGAGCGCCGTACGCCCCGTCCGGGCCGCGCAGGTAGGCAAGGCGGTCGCCGCCCCAGCCCGCGGCCGCGTCACCGGCGGCCAGCGCCTTGACCCCGTTCTCCTTCAGCCAGACCGAGAGCTGGAACTCGCCGAGGGTGTCCTCGGGGGTGCCCGACCAGCCCGGGCCCATCGCCTTCGCCAGCGCATCGGCGTCCAGGGAGACCTCGAGGGGCTTCTCGCCGGCCTCGTACTTCTCGGGGTGAAGGATCTGCTCGGTCGAGTCGGGGAGCCGGCCGTAGACCGCGTCCACGGCCTTCCAGCCGCCCTTCGCCCAGAGGCCATTCACGAAGATGAGGCCCTGCTGGTACGGGAAGAGGAGCGACTCGCGCAGGATCGCCGGCATCCGCTCCAGCTGGGCCTGGGCCTCCATGTCGACCTGCAGCAGCTCCTGCAGCTCGTCGGGGGTCAGGTGCTGGACCATCCACCGGGTCATCAGGAGGCTGGCGTCGCCCTCCAGCAGGCTCAGTCTCGCAAGCGAGCGGTCCCCCTGCCCCTCGACGTTGACATCCGTGCCCTCCGGGCCGAAGTCCTGGTCCTGCAGCGCGTGCGTGAACTCGTGGGAGAAGTAGACCTTCTCGGCGGCGCCCATCGAGCCGGACCTGGAGATCACGAAGATCTGCTTCGCCTTCGGGTCGTAGAAGGCCGCCACCTGTGAGCTGAGCAGGTCGACATAGAGCGACTCGAGCGACGCGTCAGCGGGCAGGAGGCCCATCGCCTTCAAGCTGGCCTCCGCGTCGGCGATCGTCTTTGGCGGGTTGTCGGCCCGGTAGTCGGCCGCGATCCAGGCTTTCGCTTCGGCCTCGGACAGGATCGTGGGCTCGAGGCGCTTCTTCGCGGGCAGCCCCCGCTCCTCGATCACCTGGTCCTCGATCGCGCGGTAGAGGGCCGTCGTGTCGACCGACGGGGCGGGCGTGGCCGACGGGGCGGGTGTCGCGGTGGACCCGGGGATTGCGGTTGGAGCGGGGCTGGCGCTCGCACCGGGAGTGGCGCTCGGCGCCGGGTCGCCGCAGGCGACCACGAGAAGGGCGACGGCCGCGACCAACGCCGCGGTGGACAGGTGCAGGGAGGGGGACCGACGCGCGCGCCGGGGCCCGGCGATGAAGCTCATGGCCGAATTCTGGCACGCGCTGCCCGGATGGCGGTTTCTTAACCTCCCTGCGCCTTGTGCCTGAACCTGCGGCTCCTAGGCTTCGCCATGGACCTGCGGGACCGAGTCGATCCCTCCGACTCCCACAGATCCGCCCTCCCTCCCTCGACCGGAGGCGCCGATGGGCAGGCGCCTCCGGTCTTTTCGTTGTGCCGGAACGCGACGGACAGCGCCACGCGGAGGCGCGGTCGCGCAGGGCGCGGCCGGATGCCCGGGGCAGGGGCGCGGCGGAGTGCAGGCCGCGTGCAGCCGCGCATGGCAGAATCCCGGCATGGAACTCACGTGGTATGGGCGCACCTGCATCCGCCTCAAGGGACGGGACGCCGTCGTCGTCGCGGATGCGTACCAGGCGGTCGTCGGGCCGACCGGGCGCGGGATCACCGGCGACATCGTCACCTTCAGCCACCCCGACGACACGCCGTTGCCCAGGGCAAAGGGCCGCACGACCCGCGACGGCACGACCCACCTTCCCTCGAGCCTGGAGGACGCGTTCGTCCTCGACGGCCCCGGCGAGTACGAGGTCAAGCACATCCTCGTCAACGGGGTCCGCACCTTCCGTGACGACAAGCGCGGGGCCGAGCGGGGCCGCAACGTCGCCTTCGTCGTCGAGGTCGACGGCGTCCACGTCGTGCACCTGGGCGACATCGCCCACACCCTGACGGAGGAGAAGCTCGGCGAGATCGGTTCGGTCGACGTAGCCTGCGTGCCGATCGGCGGCCAGCTCTCCCCGACGAAGGCAGCCGAGCTCGTCGCCCAGCTCGATCCGCGCATCGTGGTGCCCATGCCGGTCTGCGACACCGACGAGGCCTGCGAGCCGATCCTCGCCAGGTTCCTCCACGAGATGGGGACGACGGCCGGCGAGCCGCAGCCGCGGCTGTCGATCACCTCGAGCGGCCTGCCCGAAGAGACGACGACCGTCCTCCTGGAGTCGCGCGGCAAGGTCTGAGCCGGCGACGGCGACGACCCGCCTCGTCGGTGGCCGGCGCCGCAGCTGCCGGCCACGACCCGCCCGCGGCGACAACCGCCCGGACGAGGTCCGCGCCCGCCCAGTACGGGATCTGGGCGTGGGTCGGGACGTCCCAGGCGACCAGGTCCGCGCGCAGGCCGGGGACCAGCGCGCCGCGGTCCTCCAGGCCGAGCGCCGCGGCCGCGTTGACCGTGGTCGCGACGAGCGCTTCGGCCGGGTCCAGGCCGAGCGTCAGCACCGCGGCCGTCATCACGAGCGGCAGGCTGGTGACCGGCGACGTCCCGGGATTGAAGTCCGTCGCGAGGGCGACCGGGATCCCCGCCTCGATCAGCTCGCGGGCCGGCTCGCGAGCGGAGAGCCCGAGGAACCAGGGCACGGTCGGCAGGAGCACCGCGACGACCGGGCGCGGGCGCTCCGCCGCGGAGGCCAGGGCCCGGATCCCATCGGCAGACGGTGCCCCGAGGTGGTCGGCGGACAGGGCCCCCAGCTCCGCGGCCAGCTCCGCGCCGCCGGACGGCGCCAGCTCGTCGGCGTGGAGGCGGGCATCGAGCCCGAGCGCACGGGCGGCCAGCAGGATCCGGCGCGCCTGGTCCGCCGTGAAGACGCCCATCTCGCAGAAGACGTCGCAGGAGCGCGCGATCCCCTGGGAGGCGACGGCCGGCAGCTGCTCCCCGATGACGGCCGCCACGTAGGCGTCGGTCGCGGCGGCGATGTCACCTGCGTGCGCCTCGCGCACCTCCGGCGGGACCGCGTGGGCGCCCAGGAATGTCGGGATCACGTCGACGGGCCCCTCGGCCGCCAACCGGCCCGCGACCGCCAGGAGCCGCAGCTCCGTCGGGGCATCGAGGCCATAGCCCGACTTGGCCTCGACGGTGGTCGTTCCCGTTCGCAGCATCTGCCCGAGCCAGCGCCGCCCGTGGGCCAGCAGCGCCGCGTCGGAGGCCGCTCGCGTCGCGCGCACCGTGGACAGGATCCCGCCACCGGCCGCGAGGATCTCGAGGTATGTCGCGCCACGGGCGCGCATCGCCACCTCGTCCTCACGCGAGCCGGCGAAGAGGAGGTGCGTGTGCGCGTCGACGAGACCAGGGGTGAGGGTCGCGCCGGCGATGTCGAGCCGGTCGAAGGCTCCAGGATCGCGTCCCGCGGCGACCAGTGCCGCGGCCAGGGCGTCCTCGGCCTCGTTCGCCGGGGCCACCGCCACGATCCGTCCACCGAGGCAGGCGACGGTGGTGTCCGGAGGCGCGATCGCCGGGTCGGCCTGGTCCTGCCCCCGGCGCGGCCCGCCGGCCAGCGTCGCGACCTCTGCGGCCCCGACGACGAGGAGCCCGCGCGCGGGATCCGGCATCAGCCGCCCGCCGCGCGGGCGAGCCGCAGCTCGAGGGCCATGAGGGGCGACGCGTCGCGCAGCTTCAGGAAGCGTCCCGCCGCGAGGACCCGCTCCTCGGCCGGCGAGTCGCGTGGGGCGCCGGCCCGGTCCGCGACGGCCCCGAAGGCGGCCAGGGGCGCCAGCCCGATCAGCTCGGATTCCGCGAGCTCCACGCCGTCCTCGGCCGCCTCGGCGCGGATCATCTCCCAGGCGGCCCACAGGGGGGTGCGGGCGAAGTCGAGCAGGTTCATCGACACCTGGGCGCACCCGAGCTCATCGATGAAGAAGGCCTTGGCCTGGACGGACGGCAGGCCGCCCGAGGATTCGCGGATCCTGTGGGCGATCCGGCGCGCCAGATCCAGGTCGTCCGAGGCCAGGTTGACGTTCCAGGCGATGAGGAAGGGGCGGGCGCCGACGCAGGTGGCACCGCCCCGGGGATGGGTGCGCGCGGGGCCGAAGTCGGGCTCGCGGCCGCGGGTGGCGATCTCCGTGCGAAGGCCCTCGTACTGCCCGCGGCGAAGGTCGGCCAGCTTCACCCGATCCGGCCGCGTGGCGGCGGACGCGTACAGGTAGACCGGCAGGTCGAAGCGGGTCGCGATCCGGCGCCCGAAGTCGCGGGCGAGGCCGATGCACTCGTCGAGCGTCGTGTCACCCAGTGGGACGAAGGGGATGACGTCGACCGCCCCGATCCGGGGGTGCTCGCCGGACTGCTCCTCCATGTCGATCTCGCGGAGCGCGACGGCCACCAGGCGCTCCAGCGCGTCGGCAACCGCGGCCGCCTCCCCGGCCAGCGTGAAGACGCTCCGGTTGTGGGACGGATCGCTGGTCCGATCCAGGAGGTGGGCGCCGGGCGCCGACTCGAGCGCCGCGGCCAGGCGGTCGACCACCTCGAGGCGACGACCCTCGGAGACGTTGGGCACGGACTCGACGAGCGCCATGCAGTAATCGTGGCACACCCGTCAGCGTGGCCGGGACCGCGGCGAGCGCCCGATCGTCTATCGTGCCGACCGATGTTCGCGCCTCCGTCGCCCGCGGCCCCGAGCCTGCTGCGCCACCCCGACTTCGTTCGCCTGTGGACGGGCGAGACGATCAGCCAGCTCGGGACCCAGGTCAGCGCCCTGGCCATCCCGTTCGTCGCGATCGACATCCTCCGGGCGACCACGTTCGAGGTCGCCCTTCTCGGCGTCATCGACTTCCTGCCGTTCCTGCTGATCGGGCTTCCGGCGGGGGTCTGGGTGGACCGGCTGCGGCGCCGGCCGGTGATGATCGTCGGCGACCTGGGCCGGGCGATTGCCCTGACGACGATCCCGGTCGCCTTCGTGGCGGGCGCCCTGACGATCGTCCAGCTGTACGTCGTCGGCTTCGTCGTGGGCGTGCTGACGGTCTTCTTCGATGTCGCCTACCAGAGCTACCTGCCATCGCTGGTGGCGCGCGACCAGCTCCAGGAGGGCAACGCAAAGCTGGAGATCAGCCGGGCGGGCGCGCAGGTCGTGGGCCCGGGACTTGCCGGCATCCTGATCGGCCTCCTGCGGGCGCCCCTGGCGGTCGTGGTCGATGCCATGTCGTTCCTCGCCTCGGCGCTCTTCCTGTTCCTGATCCGGCGGCCGGAGCCCGCGCCGGAGACCCATAACGAGGAGGGGCTGCCGAAGCCCGGGATGCGTCGCGAGATGGCGGAAGGCCTGCGCTACGTGCTGGGCCACGCCTACCTGAAGAACATCGCGGCCTGCACCGCGACCGCGAACCTGTTCGGGAACGTGGCCGGCGCGGTGCTCCTCGTCTTCGCCGTCCGCGAGCTGGGCATGACGGCGGCGGCGATCGGCCTCGCCTTCTCGATCGGGGCGACGGGCGCGCTCCTCGGCGCGCTGGTGTCCAACCGTGTCTCCGCCCGGCTGGGCGTCGGCCGCACGATCATCGTCTTCGCGGGGATCTCGGGCCCGGCGCTCCTTCCGCTGGCGCTCGCCCCCGCCGGGACGTCGACGCCGGTCCTGGTCGCCCTGATCGCCCTGTTCGTGTTCGTCGGCGGCGTCGCGGCGGTCGTCTACAACGTCGCCCAGGTCAGCCTGCGCCAGGCCATCACGCCGGCCCGGATGCAGGGCCGGATGAACGCCACCATGCGCTGGTTCGTCTGGGGCACGATCCCGATCGGGGGCGTGCTCGGCGGAGTGCTGGGGACGGTGCTCGGCGTGCGGGAGGCCATCCTGATCGGCGCACTGGGCGAGATGGCCGCGGTCCTGCCGGTCCTCTTCAGCCCCGTGCGCGGCATCCGGGAGATGCCGGCTCCCGTGGAGGACGAGCCGTCCGCCGCCGCCCGGCCGAACGACGTGCCGGCCGCTCCGTGAGCTCCACGCCGGCAGCCGAGACGGTTAGCCGCCCCCGTCCCGCATCGGGACCCGGACGCCCCGCTCGCGGGCGATCTCCAGGGCGTGGTCGTAGCCGGCGTCGGCGTGGCGGATCACGCCCATCCCCGGGTCGGAGGTGAGAACCCGCTCCAGCTTCTGCGCGGCCAGGTCCGTGCCGTCGGCCACGACGACCATCCCGGCGTGCTGGCTGTACCCGATCCCCACCCCGCCGCCGTGGTGGATCGCTCACCCACGTCGCGCCCGGCGGCCGTGTTGACCAGCGCGTTGAGGAGCGGCCAGTCGGCGACCGCGTCGGTGCCGTCGGCCATCGCCTCGGTCTCGCGGTTCGGCGAGGCCACCGAGCCCGAGTCCAGGTGGTCGCGCCCGATCACGATCGGGGCGCTCACCGCCCCCGACCGCACGAGCTCGTTGAACGCCAGCCCCGCCCTGGCTCGCTCGCCGTAGCCCAGCCAGCAAATCCGCGCGGGGAGCCCCTGGAAGGGCACCTTTGCCTGGGCCATCTCGATCCAGCGCCGCAGGCCGGCGTCGTCCGGGAAGAGGCGCAGGATCTCCGCGTCCGTGCGCAGGATGTCGGCCGGGTCGCCCGAGAGCGCCACCCAGCGGAACGGCCCGCGGCCCTCGCAGAACTGGGGCCGGATGAAGAGTGGCACGAAGCCGGCGAAGTCGAAGGCGTTCTCGACGCCGCCCCGGGCCGCCTGCGCCCGGAGGTTGTTGCCGTAGTCGAAGACGACGGCTCCGCGGTCCCCGAAGGCGAGCATCGCCCGCACGTGGGCCGCCATCGCCTCGAGGGCCCGGCGCTCGTAGACCTCGGGCTGGGTCCGGCGCAGGATGAGGGCGTCGGCAAGCGTCATCTCCGCGGGCACGTAGCCGCCGAGCGCATCGTGGGCCGAGGTCTGGTCGGTGACGGCGTCGAAGCGCTCGCCCTTCTTCGCCCATGCCGGCTCGATCTCCGCGGCATTGCCGACGAGGGCGATCGACAGCGGCTCGCCGTGGGCGGCAGCCAGGCGCGCCATCGCGAGCGCCGCGTCCGGCGAATCCGTCAGCCGGTCGACGTAGCCGATCTCGTGGCGCCGCCGTGCCCGCGCCTCGTCGACCTCGATGGCGATGACCACGCCGTCGTTCATCGTCACCGAGAGCGGCTGGGCGCCGCCCATCCCGCCCAGGCCGGCCGTCAGGACGACCCGGCCCCGCAGGGTCCCGCCGAAGTGCTGGCGAGCCAGCTCGGCGAACGTCTCGAACGTGCCCTGCAGGATCCCCTGCGTCCCGATGTAGATCCAGGAGCCCGCCGTCATCTGGCCGTACATCATCAGGCCGGCCCGCTCGAGCTCCCGGAAGTGCTCCCAGGTGGCCCACTTCCCGACGAGGTTCGAGTTGGCGATCAGCACGCGCGGCGCCCACGGGTTCGTCCGGAAGACGCCGACCGGCTTGCCCGACTGGACCAGGAGCGTCTCGTCGTCGGCGAGGGCGCGGAGCTCCCGGACGATGACGTCGAAGGCCTCCCAGCTCCGCGCGGCGCGACCGGTCCCGCCGTACACGACGAGGGCATCGGGGTTCTCCGCGACCTCCGGGTCGAGGTTGTTCATGAGCATCCGGAGGACCGCCTCCTGCTGCCAGCCGCGGCAGGAGATCTCCGTGCCGCGCGGGGCACGGACGGGGCGGGCGCCGGGGAGGGGCGGGGCGTCGTGCGCGCCGGGCGAGGTCGTCATGCGCAGAGTGTCGCGCGGCCTGCGGGCCGCGTACAGGGTGAATCCGCCCCGGCTACCGCACGCCGGCCCGCCGTCGCCGGGCGACGAAAGCGACCCCGCCGAACAGCCCGATGCCGAGGAGGGCGACGATGAGGCCCGCGCCGGCGAGCGCGAGGGAATCGGGGCCGCTCGAGTCCACGATCGGGAGTCCGCTCACCGGCAGTGGCGGACCGAAGGCGGACAACGCCTCCGCCAGCAGCGCATCGCCGTCCGGTGTGCCGAGCACGCCCTGCGGCTCACACAGCGCCGGGAACCAGACGCCCCCCTCGTCGAGCCGGGCAGTGAAGAGGCGGCGCTCGTGCAGGGCCATCCCGATCGTGCAGTCCCCGCCTCCGCCATAGCGCGCCCTGATGGTTGGCGGGAGGATGGGGCCGCGAAAGCGCCCGTCGACCGCGACCGTCGCCACACCACCACCGGTCGTCGCGTCGCCCTCCAGGGCGACGACCTTGCCGACGAAGACCGCCAGGTCCGGCGACCGCACGACGGCCTCGGCGAGCGACGCCGGGGCAGCGCAGGAGCACGCCACACAGGGCAACGGGCGGCCAAGGGCGAGCACCGTCGCGGCGAGAGCGGCGCCCAGCCAGATGGCCGGAGGGCGAAGCCTGAGCCGTCGGACCGCGCTCTTCACCGCGCTCCACGCGTGCGCGAGCGTGCCGCGGCCGGCCGGGAGCGCACGAGCCACAGGAAGCCGGCGGCGGCACCGGCCGCCAGGACCGGGATTGTGCCGGGATCGGCAGCCGGCGCCGGCGAGTGCGCTGCGGTGGTCGCGGACGTGGCCGGCGGGGACGCGTACGCCGTCACGAACCGGGCGAGCGCCACGCGCGACATCCGCTCCGGGAATGGATACCACTCGCGCCAGTAGGTGAGGAGCGTCGTTCTGTGGCCGTCCGGCTCGAGCCGCCAGGCGGCGGTGTTCCACGTGGTGAGATCGGGTGGCTGGGTGAGCGCCCACAGAACGCGATCGCCGGGAGCGACCTGGATGGCCCGACACCCGTCGCTGACGGGGAAGCGGTGCGGGCCGGGCTCGAGTGAGCCGTGGACCACCCGCGTGACCTGGATGACCAGCGTCTCCGGGTACGGCGCCTCCGTGCCGTGCACGACGCTGACGACGCGACCCTCGAAGACGAGCCTGAAGCGGGGCACCGGGTCGGGGAGCTGGCCCTCGACCGTGGTGCATGCGGCCGCGATCCCCGTGCCCCCCAGCAGGAGCACGACGGCCAATCCCGCGGCGGCGACCAGGCGGTCCCGAACGCCCATCGCCCGATTGTCGGCGTCCTCCCCCGGGCGGCACAAGGGTCGTCCAGACCGATAAGTCGTTCCGGCCGATCCGCTACGCTCGTCGAGCCATGGGGATCCTCGCCGTCCGCCGCTGGGCCGACCTCGACGCGGCCGAGCAGGGTCGCCTCCTCGCCCGCTCCACCGCCGCGGTCTTCGAGCCCGGCCTGCAGCGCTCGATCGAGGCGCTCTTCGAGGACGTCCGCGACCGCGGCGACGCCGCCGTCCTCGACGCCACCGAGCGCTTCGACGGCGTCCGCTTCGCCACCGAGGACCTCCGCGTCCGGCCGGACGAGCTCGAGGCCGCCCACGCCCGGTGCGATCCGGCGCTCCTTGCCGGCATCCGCGAGGCGATCCACAACAGCCGCCTCTTCAACGCGGCCCAGGTCCGTGCGACCGCCCTCGGCTGGCTGGCCGAGGTTCGCCCGGGCTTCGAGCTGGGCGAGCAGGTCTCCCCGATCCCCTCGGCCGGCCTCTACGTCCCGGCCGGGAAGGGCAGCTTCCCGTCGGTCCTCGTGCAGGTCGGAGTCCCGGCGGTCATCGCGGGCGTGCCCGAGATCGCCGTCCTCGTCCCGCCGATGCCCGGCACCGACGCGGTGGATCCCGCGACCCTCGCAGTCGCCCACGAGCTGGGCCTCGCGAACGTCTTCCGGGCGAACGGCCCGGCCGGGATCGCGGCCCTCACGTTCGGCACCGCGACCTTCCCGCGGGTGCGCAAGATCGTCGGTCCCGGCAGCCCGGCCGTCACCGCGGCGCAGGTGCTGGCGCAGCGCTTCGGCACCGCCACGAACATGCTCTGCGGCCCGTCAGAGAGCCTCATCCTGGCCGACGCGACGGCCGACCCGTATCGACTGGCCCTCGACCTGGTCAACGAGGCCGAGCACGGGACCGACTCCGCGGCCCTCATCGCCACCGACGCTCCCGGGCTGGTCGGCGCCCTGGAAGCGGCCGTCGCCGAGCAGGTGGCCGCCCTCCCGGAGCCGCGCCGCGCCTACGCGACCGCCGTCCTCGGCGACCTCGGCGGCGTCCTCCTGTTCGACACGATGGCCGAAGTGATCGCCTTCGCCAACGAGTACGCCGCGGAGCACATGCAGGTCGCCACGGCCGATCCCGAGGTGACCCTGCGCGACCTCCGCTACGCCGGGGAGATCCTCCTCGGGCAGGACACCCCGATCGGCGCGAGCAGCTACTCGATCGGGATCCCGGCCACGCTCCCCACCGGCGGCTTCGCCAAGCTCAACGGTGGCGTGACGGCGCGCACCTTCCAGACGACCACCTCGATCGCGCGGCTGACCCCCGAGGCACTCGCGGAGCTCGCCGGCCCGACCACCGCGCTGGCCGACCACGAGGGCTTCCCGGCCCACGCGAATGCCTTCCGCGGCCGCGGGCTCGGCTGAGCGGCTGGCCGGGAGCGACGACCGATGACCGCGAGGAGCGCAGCATGACCGCGGCAGGCGCCCCCGACGTCGTCCGTGCCCTGCCTGCCCGGGCGGTCGCGGCAGCCACGGGCGCAACGCCGCGGACGGCCGAGCGCTGGCGGGCGGGCACGCAGCCGCGCCGGCGCGCGTACGTGGGACGCCTGGCCGACCTCGCCATCGTCGTCGGGCTTCTCGGCAGCTCGATGACGTCGCGCGGGACCGGGGCCTGGCTCACCGCCCCCAGCGCGTACCTGGGCGGGGAGCGCCCGGCGGACCTCATCGTTCGCGGTGAGACGGAGCGCGTCCGCGGCGCCGCGCTGGCGTACGCGGCCGGCGACGCGACCTGAGCGAGCCGCCCGGCTCCACGCCGCCCAGCGGTCGGCCGGCGCGGCCGGCGCCGTCGCGGGGCGCGCCGGATCCCCCGACGCCGCGTCTCTCCCGGTTCGCCGGCCGGATCTACCGCCAGACCGCCTTCCGCGTGCCCGCCTGCGTCCCGCCCGCAGAGAGGGCGTCCCACGCCGGCCGGTACCACGGACCCGGCGACCCGTGGCCGCTCTACGGTGCGCTCAACGAGGCGACGATCTGGGCGGAGTGGGCCCACGCAACGGGCGGCGCCGTCCGGCCGGCGGACGATCTCCGCTGGCGCTGCGTCTTCGAGGCGGACCTGGCGGTGCTGGACCTCCGAGACGACGCGACGCGAGCGGCCCTCGGCGTCACCCTCGACGAGCTCGTCGCGCCGTGGTCGCCCGGCCGGCCGAACGAGACCTGTCGGCGGGTCCTGGCGGCGGCGCTCGAAGCGGCAGCCGACGCGATCATCGTGCCGTCCGCGGCCCGCGCTGGAGGCTGGTCGATCGACGTCCTGCCGGCCGCCTTCGGCCGACTGCGGCTGGTTGCCCGCGACGAGGTGACCCCGGCGCCACCTTCCGGCCCCAGGACTGCCTAGAGGTCGAGCACGAACCGAAGCGGCGTCGTCGAGTCGCGCCAGGGCGTCCGGCGCAAGCCGGCCGAGGGGCCCGGCAAGGGTCGAGCCCGGCACGGTGACGAGCTGATCCGCCTTCACCCAACCGTCGCGGTCGAGACCCGTCTCGTTCCTGGCGACCGGTACCCGATGAGGCCGGGGGAGGTCGTCGCGTGGCGGCGCGCTGGTGAGGGGGCACAGGATGACGGTGCCCGAGCGAGCGAACCGGTCCGCCTGCACGACGACACCCGGCCGGCGCCCCGCCTGGACGTGGCCGCCGACGTCCGGAAGATCCAGCGCGAAGATGTCGCCCCTGCGGGGACCCGCGGCTGGCAGCTCACGTCCGATGCTCACCATGGTCGCTGGGTCAAGCCTGCGTGACGTCAGAGCTCGCGGCGGACGACCGGGTAGCGCGGATCGGGGACGACGACGGCGAAGCCGGCGCGCTCCCAGAAGGCCGGCGTCGCGGCCGAGGTCGCGTCGGGTGCCGGACCGATCTCCGGGTAGGCCTCGACGGCGGCGAAGCCGCGTCCGGCGAGATCGTCGCAGATCGCGGCGACCAGCCGCTCGCCGAATCCCCGGCCGCGCTGATCCGACGCCACCGCCACGCACGTGATGATCGCCGGGAGGGGCGCCTGGGGAAGCCGCGGGTACAGGTCGCGGAGGCGCAGGGCGCGCGGGTACGCGGAGAGGGGGCCGAACTGGGCATAGGCCGCCGCACGTTCGCCGTCCTCGCCCTCGTCGTCGACGAGCAGCACCTTGGCGTAGCTCCCGAAAACCGCCAGGCCGCGCCCCAGCAGGGCGAGCTTCGGTGCCGCGCCGGGGCCCACGGTCGGGCGCGCTGCGCGCGTGGGCGCGAACGGGTTCTCGGAGAGCGGGTCCTCGTCGTCGTCGAGGGCGAACGGGTTGACCGGTGCCTCGCGCCTCAGGGCGAACGGGTTGTCGTCCCGGGCCTCGAGATCGGCGAGGAACGGGTTCGTCGGCGGCTGCCGCGCCGGGGTGGTCGTCTCCGAGCCGGCGCCGGTGCTGGTCCGGAGCCAGCTCGCCCGGTGCGCCTTCGACCCCCGGTCGGCGTCCTCCCAGTAGTCGCAGGTGCGGTGGTCGAACGACGCGTCGGCGCACGGCGGGAGGAGGCCGAAGGTCGCCGCGTCCGTGACGTCGACGATGCGGATCCGGTCCATGGTGGAGAGAGGGTACCGCGGGGCGGGCAGCCGGGGAACGCCGCCGGCGTGCTCAGGGCCCGCCCGTCAGCCTGCGCCAGAGCTCCTCGAGGAACTCCAGCGAGGTCATCGAATCGAAGATCCGGCCGACGTGGAGCGCCCACTCCTGCCCCAGCTTGAGCACGGTCAGGACCGTCAGCACGACGGCGAGGCGAGCGGGCGTCCAGCGGAGCGGCGCAGGCAGGTGGTGGATCGCGGCCACGAAGATGAACCACGGCTCGAACACGTTCGGGAAGAGAAGCAGCACCGCGCGGTCGCCGGTCACCAGGAAGAGGATCGAGCCGGCCAGGCGGTAGAGGTAGAGGGCCACCGCGATGCGCCGCTCCACGCCCTCCCAGCGGAGCGCCACGACGAGGAAGAGGGCAAGGTAGACCTGGTCCATGAGCTTGTCGAGGACCTGGTACTCGACGGCCCCGCCGATGCCGAGCAGGTCGCGCAGCAGGAGGTCGGCCATGTCGCCGGCGATCGCCAGCAGCCCGCCTGCGAGCGGCCAGCGCAGGACGGGCAGCGCGGTCGCGACGCGGAACGCGACGAAGGCCAGGAGCCCGGGCGTCATCGGGGGCATCATGGCCCCGTGACTCAACCCCGGGGCGCCGGAGCCCGCGCTGCGCTCCTCCGCGGGATCACCCGCAACGTCGTCGTCCTCGGCGTGGTCAGCCTCCTGACCGACGTCTCGTCGGAGCTACTGATCTACGTCGTGCCGCTCTTCCTGGCCAACGTCCTGGCCGCGACGCCGACGGTCATCGGGATCATCGAGGGGATCGCCGAGAGCGTCGCGGCCTTCGTGAAGCTCGGCTCCGGCGCGCTCTCGGACCGGATCGGGCGACGGACGGTGCTCGTGGGGAGCGGCTACAGCGCCTCGGTGGCCTCCAAGGCCCTGTACATCGTGGCGACGGCCTGGCCGCTCGTCCTCGTGGCGCGCGTCGGCGACCGGATCGGCAAGGGCATCCGGACGGCGCCGCGGGACGCCCTCATCGCCGACTCCACGGCACCCGAGGCCCGCGGCCGCGCCTTCGGCCTCCACCGGGCGATGGACACGACGGGGGCCGTGATCGGCGTCGCGCTGGCCGCGCTCATCGTCGGGGCGGTACAGGGCGACGACACCACGCTCCAGGGCGACACGTTCCGCCTCCTGGCACTCGCTGCGCTCATCCCGGGCCTGCTCGCGCTCCTGGCGATCGGCAGTCGGTGTCCGCGACGTCCCGAAGCCGGCGCCCGGGCCGGCACCCACGCCAGGTCCCGCGCCCACGGCGGATGCGCCGGGGATGCGCCCAGGGGCATCGGCGGAGGGAGCCACTCCGCCGCCAGTCACGGAAGCGGCTGCGCCCGCGACCGGGTTCCATCGCTTCCCGACTGCCTTCTGGGTCTTCGTCGCGGCGTCCGGCCTCTTCACGCTGGGCAACTCATCCGACGCGTTCATCGCCCTCCGCTCCCAGGCCCTGGGGGTTGCCGTGCGCGACCTGCTGCTCATCGTCATCGCCTTCAACGTCGTCGATGCGATCGTCGCCTGGCCGATGGGCGCCCTCTCGGACCGGATCGGGCGCCGGCGCCTGATCGCGATTGCCTGGGCCCTGTACGCCGTGACGTATGCCGGGCTCGCGCTGGCCGGCAGTCCAGGCGCCGTGCTGCCGCTGTGGCTGCTCTACGGTGCGTACTACGGCGTCAACGAGGCCGTCGGGCGAGCGCTCGTCGCCGACCTCGCCCTGCCGGAGCTGCGCGCCACCGCGTACGGCATCCTCAATGCCGTGACTGGCCTCGCCATCCTCCCGGCCTCGATCGTCGCCGGCCTGCTGTGGGATCGCGTCGGCCAGTCCGCCCCCTTCTGGTTCGGCGCCGCGTGCGCCGTTGGCGGGCTCGCCCTGCTCGCCTTCGTGCGGCCGATCGGCCGGGGGACGTCGACCGGCGCCTGAGAACGCCGATCCGCCGCCGAGGTGCGCCGATCCGCCGCCGAGGTGCGCCGATCCGCCGCCGAGGTGCGCCGATCCGCACCTGCCTTCGGGACGCCCGGCACTGGCCCGGTCGACGGCCACGAGCGACCCTCGCGCCATGGCCACGGCGACAGACCCCCTCACCAGCCCTTCCGCCGACGCTTCCCCGCTTCCACCCGGCGCGGTCACCGCGCCGCCCGAGCTCACCGGCATGCCAAAGGCCCTGTCCGACGCGAGCCGGACCATGTTCCGCTACGCGAACCGGTACGGGATGATCCCGCTCCACCGGGCGGGCCTGGCCGCCTGGCTCGGCAATCCCGTGACAGGCTGGCAGTGCCTCGTCACGACGATCGGCCGCCGCTCGGGCCTTCGGCGTCACACGCCGCTGGGCTACCTGGTGATGGATGGCGCCGCCTGGGTGATGGCCGGGTACGGGCCCGCCACGCTGTGGTACCGCAACGTCCTCGACGACCCGCGAGTGGAGCTCCTCCTCCCGGGACGCCCACCCATCGCCGCGCTTGCCGCCGAGGAGCGCGACCCGAGCGTCCGGGCCCGTGTCATCCCGCCCCTTGCGCGATCGATGGCGATCCCCGGGGCGATGATGGGCTGCTTCCCGCCGACCTCGGCCGACGAGCGAATCCTCGCGCTGTGTCTCGTGGGTGCCCCTGGTCCGGATCACGCCGGCCGATGGGACTCCCCTCGCGCCCGGACCGGACGATCCCGGTGGTCTCGGCTGGACGTGGCGCCAGGCGCTGGCCCTTGGCGTGAGCTTCGTCGGAGCGCGCGCCCTGCGGAGGGCGCTCCGGGGCTGATCGGGCCCGTTCGTCCCTGCTGACGGTTCGTGGTGACGCACGACTAATCCGGCGGACCGTCCTGCCGTGCCCCAGGACCGTCCGGCCCGGGCCGGCCGGCGATCAGCCGTCGACGAGGTCGACGAGCGCCCCGGTTCGAACGAGCCGCGTCGCGGCCTCGATGTCCGCCCCCATCTCCCGGTCGCGGTCGAGGTGCGCCACGACCGCCCGGATCCGCCGGTGGGCCTCGGCGACCCCCACGCCGGGCACCGGTGCATCGGCCGCGCTCGACTCCGGCGGCCGACGCCACGAGGCCACGCCGGAGGTCGAGCGCCTGCGCCCCGACCAGGAGCTCGAGGGCCAGGATCCGCTCGACGTGGTCCAGGACCTGCCGCGCGTGGCGGGCCGAGGTCGCGCCCATCGAGACGTGGTCCTCCTGGTTGGCCGACGTCGGGATGGAGTCCGCCGATCCCGGGTGCACCAGGACCTTGTTCTCCGAGGCGAGGGCGGCCGCCGTGTACTGGAGGATCATCATCCCGGAGTTGAGGCCGCTCTCCCTGGGCCAGGAACGGCGGCAGGCCGCCGTTGAGCCGGCCGTCGACGAGGAGCGCGATCCGGCGCTCGCTGATCGCGCCGAGCTCGGCGATCGCGAGCTTGGCGAAGTCGAGCGCCAGGGCGATCGGCTCGCCGTGGAAGTTGCCGCCGGAGATCACCAGCCCGCCGCCGGTGGCCGCCGCCTCGGCGTCCGCGACGCCGCCGCCGGGGAAGATCGAGCGGGTTGTCGGTCGCCGCGTTCATCTCGACGTCGAGCACCCGCCGCAGGTGGTCGAGGGCGTCGCGCACGGCGCCGTGGACCTGCGGCACGCAGCGCAGCGAGTACGGGTCCTGGACCTTGTGCGTCGAGGCGTGGTGCTGGGCCATGAGCCCGGAGTCCGCGCAGCAGGTGGCGCAGCTCGCGCGGCCACCGCCACCTGGCCCGGGTGCGGGCGGGCGAGCTGGTAGGCGGCGGCGTACGCGACGTCCGTCCCGAGCAGCGCCTCCACGGACTGCGCCGCGGCGACCGAGGCCGTGCGCGCCAGGCGGTCGGCGTCGGCCAGCACGAGCGCGCCGATCGCCGCTCATCAGCTGCGTCCCGTTGAGGAGCGCGAGGCCCTCCTTCGCCTCCAGCACCAGCGGCTCGAGGCCGCGCCTCCCTGCAGTGCGAGGAGCGCCGGCATCACGTGGCCGCCCAGCTCCGACCTCGCCGCGCCCGACGAGCGGCAGGGCGAGGTGGGCCAGCGGGGCGAGGTCGCCCGACGCGCCGACGCTCCCCTGCGGCTGGGCACGAGCGGGTGGATGCCGAGCTCCAGGAACCGGAGGAGCCGGTCGACGATCTCCGGGCCGGCACCCGGAATGCCCGAGTGCCAGCGTGTTCGCCCGCAGGAGCAGCATCGCCCGGACGACGTCGCGCGGGAGCGCAGGGCCGACTCCGACCGCGTGGCTCGCGAGCAGGTTCTCCTGGAGCCGGCGGGCGTCGGCCGGCGGGATGAAGGTCGTGGCGAGGTCGCCGAAGCCGGTCGTGATCCCGTAGACGACCTCGCCGGCCGCGACGAGGCGGGCGACGACGGCCCGCGCCTCCGCCATCCGTGCCCGGGCGTGCGAGGTCGAGGACCGCGCGCGCGCCACCGCGGGCCACGGCCTCGACGTCCGCCACGGTCAGGTCGGCGCCGGTCAGGACGATGTCGCCGGCCTCCGCGCCGGGCGCGGGACGCCCCGGCTCGAAGTGGGGGCCGCTCGGGATGGTCGACGGGGCGCGGAGTGGGGCTCGCTCACCGCGCGAGCATAGTCCGGCCGGATCCCGCCCGGCCGGCGATCGGGCGGGTCGCGCGACCGGACGATCGGCGCGCCGCGCGCGCGACGATCGGCGCTCCGCTCGCGGGACGATCGGTCGGCGGCCCTCCCGGCACGCTCGCGTATCCTCCCCGACGATGCTTGCCTTCATCGACGAGATCGTCATCCCCTTCCTCGAGACCCTCTACGGCGCGGTCGGCTACTTCGGCGTCATGCTGGCCATGGCCATCGAGTCGGCGATGATCCCGCTCCCCTCTGAGCTGATCCTGCCGTTCGCCGGCTTCCTCGTCTCCGACCCGTCCCAGTCGAGCCCATCACGGGCCAGCCGTGGAGCTTCTGGATCGTGGTCGTCGTGGCGACGATCGGGAACACGCTGGGGTCGCTCGTGGCGTACGCGATCGGCGCCTACGGCGGCCGGCCGTTCCTCGAGCGCTACGGCAAGTACCTGCTCATCCGCCCGCACGAGATCGAGATCGCCGACCACTTCTTCGCGAAGTACGGGGCCCAGACGGCCTTCTTCAGCCGCCTGCTGCCGATCGTCCGGACCTTCATCAGCTTCCCGGCCGGCGTGGCCCGCATGGACCTCCGGAAGTTCATCGTCTACTCGACGGCCGGCGCCTTCCTGTGGTCGACCGCGCTCGTCTGGGCCGGCGTCCAGCTGGGCAAGAACTGGGTCGAGATCCGCGAGATGCTCCAGCCGTTCGACCTCGCGATCGCCGTCGCGGTCGTCGGGGGTCTCGTGGTCCTCCTGTGGTTCCGCCTCGGCCGGCCGTTTCCCGGCCGCCGGCGACGCGCCCGATCCCGAAGGCCGAGTAGGCCGGGGGCGGGCAGGGCCGGACGCGTGCCGGCGGGCCCTCGCCTCAGGCCCCGGCGCGGGCTCCCAGGGAGCCTGGCCGGGCGGCGGCGACGTGGGACGTGTCGTTGACGGTCAGGATCCGCGCCTCGCTCGGGCCGGGCGCCCGACGGCCAGCGCAGGACGGTCAGGTTCGCCTGGCTCTGCGTGAAGCGCCGGCGGTACTCGCGCGACGGGGACCCCGACGGCGACGCAGAAGAGGATCCGGTTGAGCGTGCTGTGGGCCACGGCAAGCACGACCGGGTCGTCGCCGCGCTCGGCGGCCCACCCGAGCAGGTCGGCCAGGAACGAGCGCGCCCGCGCCGCGACGTCGGCGCCCGATTCGCCGCCCGGGCAGGCGAGGGTCTCGGGGTCGGCGGCCCAGCGTGCGCGCCCGGCGGCGTCGACGGCGTCGATCTGCTCGTACGTCAGCCCTTCCCAGGCCCCGTAGTCCATCTCCATCAGGCGCGGGTCGGTCTCCACCGGGCGGCCGCGGGCCACCGCCTCCGCCGTCTCCATCGCCCGCTGCAGGGGGCTGCTGACGATCCGGTCGAAGTGCTCGTCGGCGATCCGGCCGGCGAGGGCGGCCGCCTGGGCGCGCCCGGCGGCCGACAGCCCGACGTCGATCCCCTGGCCGAGGTGCTGCTCGGGATCGGAGCGGTCGGTCAGGCCGTGGCGGGTCAGGACGAGGGTGAGCGTCACGGCCCGAGTGTACCGACGGCGTCGAGGCCGACGACGGCCGCGCGAACGCCGCGACGGCCCTGGACCGCCCGGATCCCCGCGACGCCGGGGTCTAGAATGCCGCCATGAGCGACACGACCCACGACGACCACGCCCCGGCGCACGAGCCCGACGACGCTGGTCACGGGCACGCCGGGCACGACGAGCACGGCGAGCACGAGCCCGCGCTGCGGACCCATCGACTGGGCGGCCTGGGGAGCCGGTGCGCTGGGCGTCGGAGCCGGGCTCGTCGTCGCCGTCTGCCTCTACGTCGCCACGTCGCTGTAGAGCCGTCGTGAGCACGGATCGTACGGGCCGAACTCGGTCGCCGCGGAGCGCCTGCTCGACGACCTCGACCACCTCGACCCGGGGGCGATCGCCGCGCTCGCCGCCGCCGGCGGCGGCTCCTTCGGCACGGCCGAGAACGACCCGAACGTCGCCGCGCGGGCCGAGCTGCGGGCGCGGCTGCGCGACATCGGCCCGGCGGGCCGGCCGCCTCGAGGCGGTCCGGGCGGTCGGCGACGAGGTCGCGGCCTGGGCCTCGAGCACCACCCACTGGTTCCCGGCCGGGGTGGCCGGAGCCGGGGAGAGCACCGCCGAGATCGGCCCGCGCATGGCGGCCGTGCCGGTCGTGCTGGACGCCGCGTACGCCGTGGTCCTCGAGGACCTCCTCGACGACGACGAGCTGGACCTGCTGCTGGGGCCGTGGGAGGAGGTCGTCGGGTCGCCCTTCGGCGACCGGCCGGGGCTGGCGGACGGGGTGGACGACGCGAGCCGCTTCGAGGGCGACGACGACCCCCTGCCCGGCTTCGACCGCGAGGAGCCGGAGCTCCCCTGACGTGGGCGCCCGGGCCGTGCGCCTCATCGCCGGCCTCGGGGGCCTGCTCCTCGTCGCCGCCTGCGGGGCGAGTGCCACCGCGACGCCGGAACCGTCTGCCACGAGCTCGCCCGGCAGCGGGCCGGCCGGGCCGGTCCGGGTGACGCTCGGCCTCTACTCGGGTCGCGCCGATCCGACATGGATCCTGACCGACGCCGAGGCGGCGTCCCTCGACGTGGCCCTGGCGAAGCTCACCGGGGCCGTCGGGGTCCCGCCGGTCGGGGGCCTCGGCTACCACGGCTTCACGATCGAGCGACCGGACGGCACGGATGTCGCCTTCGACGGCGCGGTGGCGCCGCCCGGCGACGGCGAGCGGGCCTACCTGGCGGACCCCGTCCGGACGATCGAGCGCCTGCTGCTCGAGACGGCACGATCCCACGTCGCCGGCAACGAGCTGGCCGACGTGGAGCGGGCGCTCGCCGCGCCCTGAGCCGTGGGTTCGATCGACTCCACGCGGCGGGCAGGGCGTCGGCGACGCGACGAGCTCGTCTGGCCCTGATCCTCGACCGGCTCGAACGCCTGGTCGCCCAACCGCCTCGATCCTGTCGAATGAGCGCCAGGCGCACCTTGCGCGCGGTCTCGGACGGCCGAAGACCCGCCTCGGGCTCGATGGCGGCGTCGTGGGCCGGCCGGCGAGCGTGACCGCGAGACAATCGGGTCCCGGACCGCTCTCCGGTGCTCCGGATCGGCCGTTCCGGTACGTCCTACCGCGCATACGGTGCCTGCGACGCACCTCCGACAGGTCGAGGTGCCCGGAGCCGGTGGGCGGCAGCCGGCGGTTCCTGGCGGCGGTGCGGCGGGCGCTCCCGGCCGTGGCGCCGGCGCCCCCGGGGGGGCCGGCCGGATCTCGGCCGGTCCCGTCAGTGCCTGCCGCGCAGGTAGACCAGCCAGTAGACGGCGCCGACCAGGATGGTCCCGCCGACGATGTTCCCCAGCGTGACCGGGACCAGGTTCCCGACCAGGCCGGCGACGTCGAGGCTCGCGTAGTCGGCCGGCACCTTGTCGATCGAGGTCCAGAACGAGTCCGGCGCGAACGCCCGGATCAGCATCCCGGCCGGGATGAAGTACATGTTCGCCACGGAGTGCTCGAAGCCCATCGCCACGAACGCCGCGATGGGCGGCACGATGGCCAGGATCCGGTCCGTGGTCGTCCGCGCCGAGTAGGTCAGCCAGACCGCCAGGCAGACGAGGCCGTTGCAGAGGATCCCCAGGACGAACGCCTGCAGGGGCCCGTAGCCGACCTTCGTGGCGGCCGTGGAGAGCGCCACCGCCCCAACGGACGCGCCCCCGAAAGCGTACTGCCCGGCCAGCACGATGAGCACGGCGGTCCCGATCGCCCCGACGAAGTTGCCGGCGTAGACGATGACCCAGTTGCGGATGACCGAGCCCGTGCTGATCCGGCGTGAGGCCCAGGCCATGGCGAGCAGGTTGTTGCCGGTGAAGAGCTCGGCGCCGCCGACGATGACCAGGATCAGGCCCAGCGAGAAGGCAAGACCGGCGAGGAGGCGGATGATCCCGTAGGGCACCACGCCCGCGGCCCCGGCCGACACGGTCGTGGCGAAGGCGGCCCCGAGGGCGATGAACGCGCCGGCCAGGATGCCGAGCACGAAGACCGGGACGAAGCCCATGGCGGCCTTGCGCACGCCGACCTCGGCGGCCTTCGCTGCCATCTCCCCGGGCATCAGCGCGTCGAGGCGGGCCTCGGTGGCCGTCGGGCCGTGGTGCGGGACCGGCGCGTGCTGGTCGCCCGCCGGGATCGGCGCCGGACCACCGGCGGAGGCAGGCGGCAGGCCGGCGACGCCCGTCGCGGAGTGAGGGGTCGTCATCGGATCAGAAGAGCCCGACGACGTTCCCGTCCGCGTCGATGTCGATCTTCTCGCCGGCCGGGTGGCTGGGCAGCCCCGGCATCGTCCGCATGTCGCCCGCGAGCGGGTAGATGAACCCGGCACCGGCGGCCAGGCGGACGTCGCGGACCGGGAAGCGGAAGCCGGTCGGCCGGCCCTTGAGGTTCGGGTCGTGCGACAGCGACAGGTGGGTCTTGGCCACGCAGATCGGCAGGTGCCCGTAGCCGAAGCCTCGTACTCGGCGAGCGCCTTCGTCGCCGCCGGCGCGAAGTCGACCCCGGCCGCGCCGTAGACCTTCGTCGCGATCGTCTCGATCTTCTCGCGGAGGGGCATCTCGTCCGGGTAGAGGAGGCGGAACGCACCGCCGTCCTGCTCTGCCGCGTCCCAGACCGCCGCTGCGAGCCCCTCGGCGCCCTTGCCGCCCTCGGCGAAGTTGGTGGTCACGACGGCGTCGCGGGCACCCGCCGCGAGGGCGACCTCGCGGATCGCCTCGAACTCGGCCGGCGTGTCGGTCGGGAAGGCGTTCATCGCCACGATCACCGGGACGCCGTACGAGCGGACGAGCTCGACCTGCGCCGCCAGGTTCGCGCCACCGTTCCGGACCGCCTCGACGTTCTCGGTCGTGAGGGCCGGGTCCAGCGGCTTGCCGGCCACGATCCGGCCGACCCCGCCGTGCATCTTGAGGGCGCGCACGGTGGCCACGACGACCGCGGCGTCCGGCCGCAGCCCCGACGCCCGGCACTTGATGTCGAAGAACTTCTCGGCGCCCATGTCGGCGCCGAAGCCGGCCTCCGTCACCACGATGTCGGAGGTCGACAGGGCGACGCGGTCGGCGATGATCGAGCTGTTGCCGTGGGCGATGTTCGCGAACGGACCGCAGTGCACGTACGCCGGGCCACCCTCGAGCGTCTGGAGCAGGTTCGGCTTGATCGCGTCGCGCAGGAGGACCGTCATCGCGCCGGCGACGCGGAGATCCTCGGTCGTGATGGCCTTCCCGTCGCGGCTGGTGGCCACGACGATCCGCCCCAGGCGCGCCCGCAGGTCGAACAGGTCCCTTGGAGAGGGCGAGGATCGCCATCACCTCCGAGGCGACGGTGATGACCCACTCGGACTCGCGGGGGACGCCGTTCTCCTTGCCGCCGAGGCCGATGACCGCCTTGCGGATGGCCCGGTCGCTGATGTCGACGACGCGCGGCCAGCGGATGGAGAACGGGTCGATCCCGAGGGCGTTCCCGTGGTGGAGGTGGTTGTCGAGGAAGGCCGAGGCGAGGTTGTGGGCCGCGCTGATGGCGTGGATGTCGCCCGTCAGGTGGAGGTTGAAGTCCTCCATCGGGATGATCTGGGAGTAGCCGCCGCCGGCCGCGCCGCCCTTGATCCCGAAGACCGGGCCGAGCGACGGCTGGCGGATCGCCACCGACGCCTTCTTCCCGATCCGGTTGAGGCCCTGGGCCAGGCCGACGGTGGTCGTCGTCTTGCCCTCGCCGAGCGGCGTCGGGGTGATCGCCGTCACGACCACGTACTTGCCGCGCGGCCGCTCACGCTCCACCCGCTCGACGCCCGCGAGGGTCACCTTGGCCTTCGTCGGACCGTAGTACTCGATCTCGTCCTGCCGGAGGCCGAGCTCGGCGGCGATGTCGCCGATGGGGCGTGGAGTGACCGAGCGCGCGATGTCGAGGTCGGACGGGAACGACATGGGAGGCCTCCGGGGCGCTCTTCGTCAGCCGGCGGGCTGAGGCGTAGGGGTTGACAGCGCGGGGGTGGCGGGGCGGAGCGAGGACGTGCCCGGAGCGGTCCGGCCCTCCGCCTGGTTGCGGGCCGCCCGCACCAGGTGGGTGAGCAGGATCGCGTTCGTCAGGGGCCCGACGCCGCCGGGCACGGGCGTGATCGCCGAGGCCACCCGGGCGGCCGACTCGAAGTCGACGTCGCCGACGAGGCGGCCCTCGACGACGTTGATGCCGACGTCGACGACGACGCAGCCGGGCTTGAGCATCTCGCCCGTGACGAGGCCGGCTCGCCCGGCGGCGACCACGACGACGTCCGCCTCGCGCAGGTGCGTCGAGAGGTCGGGCGTCTTCGAATGGCAGATCGTCACGGTGGCGTGCTCGCGCAGGAGCAGGAACGCGGCCGGCTTGCCGACGACGTTGGAGCGGCCGACGACGACCGCCCGGGACCCCGCGAGCGGGACGCCGGAGCGCTTGAGGAGCTCGACGGCCGCGTGCGCGGTCGCCGGCAGGAAGCCGTCGTAGCCAAGGGCGAGGAGGCCGGCGTTGAGCGGGTGGATCCCGTCGATGTCCTTGGCCGGATCGAGCGTGTCGATGACGACCCGCAGCGGGATCGCGGCCGGCAGCGGCTGCTGGACGATGATCCCGGCGACCGTCCGTTCGTCGCCGAGGGCCGCGATCTCGCGCCCCAGCGCCTCGGCGGTGCAGTCGTCGCCGAGCTCCACCAGCCGGTCCTGGATGCCGACCAGGCGGCAGCCGTCGAGGATCTTGTGGAGGTAGACGGTCGAGGGAGCGTCGCGGCCGACGATCACGACCGCGAGCTCCGGCGTGTACCCGTGCTCCTCCTTGAACGCGGCGACGTCGGCGGCGACCGCGGTCCGCACGTCCGCCGCGACCGGCCCGCCCTTGAGCAGACGGGGACCCATGTCGTCGAGGAGCGTCACGAGGCCTCCTCCGCCTCGCGCAGCTCGCCCAGCTCCACGAGGGCCCGGGTCGCCTCGGCCAGGTCCTCGATCCTGGCCAGCAGCTCGTCGACGCGGCCGCGCAGGAGGTCGGCGGCAACCTCGTCGCCGAGCGACGGCAGGTTGACCAGGACGTTCTCCGCGGCACCGTGGGCCGACGCCTCGACCAGCCGCGACGCGACGGCAAGGTCGCTGGCGGCGTTGAGGTTGCTGCGGCCCGCCAGCGCCTCGGAAGCCAGCACGACCTCGAGACAGGCCTCCACCGTGCGGAGCGGCACGTCGGCGGCCACGCGCGCCGAGGCGCGGATGGCCGCGCTTCGGGCGGCCTTCTCGTCGTCCGTCTCGCGAGGCAGCTTGAGGGCCGCGGCGAAGGCGGCGTAGGCATCGGCATCCTCGTCGGCGAGGACCAGGAGGCGCGCGGCCAGCTCGCGCCCCGCGGCCCCGTGGCGGGCGTGGCTGGCGGCGTACGCGGCGTACTTCGGGCGATCCAGCGAGAGCGACGCGACCATCGCGACGAGCGCCGCGCCGCACGAGGCGGCGACTGCCGACGCGGCACCACCCCCCGGGCTGGGGGTTGCCGAGCCGAGCAGCTCGATGAACCCATCGAGGGTCATGGACCCGAAGCGAGGCGTGGCGGTCTCGGACATGCGACCGATTGTAGGAGGCGGGTCACAGCCGGGAAGGGCCGACCCGCCCGGGAGCCCGGGCCGCCGGACCCGGCCGGCGGTGCCGGCCGGCCCGGGAGCGGCCGATCTCGTGCATCGCGGCCGACTCGGTCGGCCGAACGCCGCCCGGCCGGCGACGCCGCACGGCGCGCATGGCCGGGCCCGGGGCGAACGCGGTACCGGTCGCGCCCACCCCGGGCCCGAGGAGAGCGGCCCACCGGGAGGACGGCGGGCCGGGAGCGCCGGGTGGAGGTCCGGCGCGACGATTCGAGCGGCGGCGGGTGCCGGCTCAGGCCGCCCGGGCGACGTCCGGGTCGAGGCCTTCGACAAGCCAGCGCCGCCCGCGGTGGCGGAAGGTGAGCGTCATGCGCAGGTCGGGTGTGTCGACCTCGAAGGTGGTGCGCGGGCCGACCGCGATCGGGTACGCGGAGCGCTCGCGGCGCACCTCCGCGATCGCGGTCACAGGGATCGTCCGGTCGCCCCAGCGGATCTCCCGGGGGCGCCCGGACAGCCAGTCGGTCCGAACCCGGACCTCGACCGGCTCGACGCGGGTCATCGCCATCGACGTTGCTCCTTCTCGGCAGCCTGGCGTCACCCGGGGCATTCGGGAGACAGAACACTTGTTCGAGTTCACCCGGACTGTAGATCGAACACCCGTTCGATGTCAAGCCCATGGCCTGGAACTGGCGCGAGCATCGCCGCGCTGCGTGCCACCTTGTTTGGCACGGGCGTTCGATCGCCGCTCAGGCGTCCTCGGGGTCAGCGTCCGGCGCCTCCGGGGGACGGTCGTCGGAGCCCGGACCGCGCTCGGGCGAGGCGTCGGTGTCCGGTCGTGCGCGACCAACGCGACGCGCCTGGAGCGGCTGCATCGGGTCCCGGCCGCCGGGATCGGCCAGCGGGTCGCCGAGGAGGCGAGCGCGCGTGAGCGCCCGGCTGCCGTACTTCCGGCGGATCTCGTCCTGCGCCTCCACTGCCTTCCGGCGGCGCGGGTCCTCGGTGGCGAAGAGGCCCATCTGGGCCGGCTCGCCCAGCCCGTGCGCACCGACCCCCAGCAGCCGGATGCGGCGGCCCCGGACCTCCGGCCGCACGAGGTCGAGGGCGGTGCGGAAGATCGGGTCGGCGAGGTCCGTCGGCTCGGGAAGGGTCCGCTGGCGAGTGACCGTGTGGAAGCTGCTGTCGCGGACCTTGACGGCGATCGTCGAGGCACGCACGTGCCCGGCGCGCAGGCGTGACGCGACGCCCTCGGAGAGCGCAAGCAGCGTGCGTTCGATGACCTCGGCGTCGGCCGTGTCGACGTCGAACGTCGTCTCGTGGCTGACCGACTTCGCGGCCACTTCTCCCACCACCGGCGACGGGTCGATCCCGCGTGCCCGGTCGTGGAGCGTGGCCCCGTGGGCCCCGAGGCGGCGGACGAGGACGTCGATCGGCAGGGCCGCCAGCTGCCCGATCGTCCGGACGCCCTGCTCCGCGAGGATGGCCTGGGTCTGCGCCCCGACTCCCCACAGGCGCCCGATCGGGAGCGGCGCGAGGAAGGCCGCCTCCTCACCCGGGGGCACGACGACCAGCCCGTCGGGCTTGCGAAGGTCGGAGGCGACCTTGGCGACGAGCTTCGTGGTCGCCACGCCGACGCTGGCGGTCAGGCCGACCTCGTCGCGAATGGCGGCCCTGACCCGGCGCGCGATCTCCCCGGGGGGCCCGAACAGTGCCTGGCTCCCGGCGACGTCGAGGAACGCCTCGTCGATCGACACCTGCTCGAGCAGCGGGGTGAAGCGCCCCAGGATCTCCATCACCTGCCGGCTGGCGCGGCGGTATTTCGCGCCGTCGACGGGGAGGAAGGTCCCGCCGGGGCAGAGCGCCGCCGCCGTCCGCAGCGGCATCGCGGAGCGAACGCCAAACGCCCGCGCCTCGTAGCTGGCGGCCGAGACGACGCCGCGCGCGCCGGGATCGCCGCCCACGATCACCGGGCGGCCACGCAGCTCCGGCCGGTCGCGCTGCTCGACGGCCGCGAAGAAGGCGTCGAGGTCGACGTGGAGGATCGTGGGCGCGTCGCGCATGCCCCTATGATCGCCCGGTCGTGACCACCACAGAAGCCCTCGTCGCGGCGCGCACGGCTGCCACCGGAGGTCGCAGCCGTCCCTCGCTGCCGGCCGGGATCGTCGCCCTGGGGCTCCTCGCCGCCGTGACCGCGCTCCTCGCGGCTCGGGTGAACGGCCCAAGCGGTCCGTGGCTCTGGTACTACGACATGCCCAAGGTGTTCTGGCCGAACGCGGTGCTCTGGCACGAGGCGGCCCGAGCCGGCGGCCTGCCCCTGTGGTTCGACAGCCTCGGGCTCGGCTACCCGATCTACGCCGAGGGGCAGATCGCTGCCTTCTACCTGCCGAACTGGCTGATCTTCCAGCTCGAGCCGCTCGTCGCCCTCGACGTGACGCGGATCGTGCACCTCGTGATCGCCGGGCTCGGCGCCGGGCTCATCGGGCTTCGCCTCGCGGGCAGCTGGTCCGGCGCCGCCCTGGCGACGTGCGTCGCCGTCCTCGGCGGCGGGATCGTGGCGAAGCTGGAGTGGACCTCGGTGCTCACGGCGTATGCCTGGGCTCCGTGGGTGATCCTGCCGCTGCTTCGGCGCCCGAGGCCGACCCGGGCCGGCCTGGTTGCCGCCGGTGTCGCGTGGGGCGTCCAGGCGCTGGCGGGCCACCCGAACACGTGGATCCTCACCGGGATCTGCGCCGCGACGATTTTCGCTTCCAGCCCGGGCCGTGCCGCGGTGGGCCGGATCATCGGCTTCGGCCTGGTGGGCGCAGGCGTGGGCGCCATCCAGCTCGTCCCGACGATGGCGGTGCTCGGGCTCTCGGTGCGCTCGGAAGGCCTGGGCGTGGCCGACCTCTTCTCCAACGCGGCGACGGTCTTCGACCCGCTCCTGGCCGGGTTCGCGAACGCCTTCGTCCCCGGCAGCCCGGACGGCTGGGATCTCGGGCGGATCTGGTACCCCGGCGGGGTCTACGGCATCCACGAGGCCTATGCCTATGTCGGCCTGCCCGTCGTCGCCCTGGCGGCCGTCGGGGCGGGCGCCCGACGATCGCGGCCGCTCGTCGCGGCGATCGTGGTCATGGTGGGGCTCGCGGTGGTCGGCGCGTTCCAGCCGGAGTGGTGGGCCTCGACGCCGCTGCTCAACGGCCTTCGCCACCCGGTCCGCGCCTACATGCTCGCGGCCCTGCTCGCCGGCCCGCTGGCGGCGGTCGGCCTGGCCCGGATCACGCGCGTGCGGCGACCGTGGCTGCCCGCCGGCGTGGTCGTCGGCTCGCTCGTCGCCGCCTACGTGGCACTGACGGCGATCGTGCTGTTCGCGCCGACCCTCTTCGAGCGCGTGGCGATCGTCGCGCTCGGTGCGACCGAAGCGACGGCGCCCGGGATCCGCGAGAACGCGACCATCGCGCTGACGCGCCCCCTGCCCGTCCTCCTGGAGATCGGCGCCGGGATCGCGGCGGTGCTGCTGATCGCCGCCGCGGCCGGCCGGGTGGCGCCGGTGGGCCCGTCGGTGCGCCGGCTGGCCGCGCCCGCCCTCGTGGTCCTGGCCGTCGCCCCCCTGGCGGCGTTCTCGCCGATGGCCAACCCGGTGAAGGCCGCCTCCGAGTTCGACTTCAGCGGTCGTCCCCTGATGACGGCCGTCCTCGCGGCCGCACCCGCCCGCTTCCTCGCCGACGTCGACCCGATCTTCCACGATGCGATCCCCAACCAGCCGGCCGCCCACGGCGTCGCCGATCTCGGGATGTGGAGCTCCCTCAACCTGAGCGCGTCGGAGAAGGCGTGGTGGGCCGCCCGCGATGGCGCCGGCGTGGATGCCACCACGGCTGCCGCCCTCGGGGTCGACGTCGTGGCGACCTTCGAGGGCGAGCCGTGCCCGGGCACCGTGCTCGCCCGGGTGCAGCCCCGCGACGTGACCGTCTGCCGGCTGGCGTCCGCGACACGCCCACCGGTCTGGCTGCCCGCGGACGCCCTGCCGGACCTGGACCCATCGCCGCTCCCGCAGCCCGGGCTGCTCGACCGACTGGTCGGCGCCGCCAGGCCAGGGCCCCGGGACGTCGAGCTCGCACCATCCGTGGTGCTGACCCGCGGCCGCCCGGTCACGGTCGAGAGCCGTGACGACGGGGGCCTGGCGCTCGTGGTGGACGAGCCCCAGCCGGGCTGGCTGTGGATCGACCGCGCGTGGTGGCCCGCCTGGCAGACGACGATCGACGGGGATGGCGTGGATCCGCTTCGTGCGCTCGGCGGGCAGCTGGTCCCCGTGGCGCCAGGTCGCCACGAGATCAACCAACGGCTGGTCCCCCTCGACGTCGTGATCGGCCTCGTCGTTGCGCTGGTCACGCTGGCCATCGCCGGTGCCTGGGTCCTCCTGGGCCGACGACGCGGCGGGCTGGCTGGCAGACCGTCGATGAGCCTCGCCATGGGTCGATCGGCCGGCGCGGGCGGCGAGCCCGTCAACCTCGGACCGCCGGGCGACGCGACTGCGGCCGCCCTGCCGACGGACGCCGCGCCCCCGGAGCACCCGCCCGGGGATGTCGAATTGGGCCACGACGGTGCCGGGCGGGTGCCCGCCACGGCGCCCGCGGCAGCGTCCGAGCAACCGTCGCTCCTCGCGCCCGCCGCCAGCCCGTCCCTGGTGCGCCGGCGCCCGCTCCAGGTCGCTACGGTCGGGGCCATCGCGTTCGCACTCGCCTGGCTCGCGCCGCCTTTCGCGATCGCCATCGCGTGGCCGTTCCTGTTCGTCATCCCGGGCTGGCTCCTCGTCGGGCGCGTCGTGCCGCGCTTCGGCCCCGCGGCCCGGCTCGGGGTGGGGGTCGTGATCTCGACGTACACGGCCGCCCACCTCGCGAACGTCGTCGGCCTGGCCGCCGGCGGATTTCGACCGCCCGGTCGCGCTCGCCACGGCGGCCATCCTCGCGGGGGCCAGCCTCCTGCTCGCCGCGGCCCCCTTGCCGTTCCTCGCGCCGCCGCCGCCCCTCGACGTGCGCGGCGCCCTCGAGGCGATGCGCCGCGAGCGGGCGCCGTTCGTGCTCGCCGCGTTCGCCATGCTGCTGGTCGGCACCGTCCTCGGCGCGAACGCCTGGCGCGAGATCCCCGTCGGCTGGGTCTCGGGCGGCTGGAACTGGAGCGACTTCCTGGTCCACGTCTCCATCGGCCAGAGCATCGCCGACGGCAACTTCCCGCCCCAGGTCCCCTACTTCGCCGGCGTCCCGTTGACGTACCACTGGTTCGCCGACTTCCACGGCGCGATTGCCGCGGTGACGGCGGGCCTGCACGTCATCCCGGTCTTCATCGTCTCGAGCGCGCTGATGGCGGGCGCCCTCGCGCTCGTCGCGTGGGAGCTGGCGCGCCACCTCACGGGAAGCCGCCGGGCTGCCACCATCGCCACCCTCCTCGTCCTGGTCGGTGGCGGGATGGGCTGGATCCGCCTCGTGATGGATCTCAACGCCGGGGCCGGCTCGGTCTGGGAGCTCGTCCGGGCGAACGCGTACGACAACACGTGGGAACCCGGCTGGCCGTACTTCAAGATTGCCTCGATCCTGGGCACGGGGCTCTTCCCGCACCGGGCCACCACCTTCGGGCTCCCGGGGCTCCTCTCGGTGCTCCTGCTGGTGCGCGTCTCCCTGGGCCGGCGCCCGGCCGGGATGCTGCTGGCGGGCGTGCTCGCGGCGCTGCTGGCGCCCTTCCAGTTCTACTTCTTCCCGGCCACCTACCTGCTGGTCCTGCTGTACGCCGTCGCGCGCCGAGCGTGGCGCCGGCGGGGCTGGCTTCGGGATGCCGCGCTGTTCCTGGCCCCGATCGTGCTCGCTCTGCCGTTCGTCGTCGGGCCGGCCCTGCTGCAGGGCGAGCGGGGATCGATCCAGCTCGTGCAGGGCTGGGGCGAGGCTCCCTTCGACGAGGGGGCAGCGGAGGTCCTGTTCTTCTACGCGACGAACCTGGGGCTGCCGCTCCTGCTCGGCATCCTGGCGCTCGTGGTCTCCCGGCCGCCGGCCCGTGTCTTCCTGGCGGCCTGGGCCGTCGCCTTCTTCCTGGTGCCCAACCTGGTCGTGGCGGGCGCCGTCGAGTTCGACATGAACAAGTACTTCCAGGTCATGGGGGTGGCCGTGGCGATCCTCGGCGGGTGGCTCCTGCGACGGCAGCCGATGCTCGTGGCCGGGCTGGTGGTGGCGTTCGCCGCCATCTCGCCGGCCCTGATCGCGACCTGGCACCTCGTGTCCGAGCCCGTGACCCTCAGCACGGCCCAGCAGCGCGCCGCGGTGTGGATCGCCGACAACACGCCACAGCGCGCGGTCTTCGTGACCGACGCCTTCATCAACAGCCCCGTCGACTACGCGGGACGCCTGCGGATCACGACGTTCGGGCCGTACGCGGCGAACCTGGGGTACGACCCCGCCCCCCGGGAGGCGGACGTCAGGATCGCCTATTGCGACGGACCGGAGGCGGCCGCCGAGGTGATGTCACGCTACGACGCGACGTACGTGCTCTCGTCGGGCGGGATCCCCGACTGCGCCGACGGCGAGCAGACGGACTTCTCGACGAGCCCGCTGTTCGAGACCGTGTACGACGTGGACGGCGTGCAGGTCTGGCGGCTGCGCGGCTGAGGGTCGCGCGGGCGGGGCCCGTCTCGGCGACCAGCAGCCAGGCTGCTGGGATTCCCGCAGCTCGTGCTCGAGGTTGGGCTCGAACGGGCACTTCGAGAGGAGCCCGGAGCATGGGGGCCGCGCTTCTCAGCAGCCAGGCCGGTGGGACGCGCGGTTGGCAGCTCCGGGAGGTCAGCCCTTGGGCTCGACGATGACCGTGACCTCGGGCGTCATGCCCGCATAGACCTTGACGGCGACCTTGTACGTGCCGAGCGACTTGAGCGGCTGGTCGAGGTCGACCTTGTGCTTGTCGACCGTGATTCCGCGGCGACCCAGCGCGTCGGCGATGTCCTGGGCGGTGATCGAGCCGTACAGCTTGCCGCCCTCGCCCACCTTGACGCCCATCGTGAGCGTGGTGGAGCTGATCCGGGTGGCCGCGATCTCGGCGTCGCCGCGCTCGCGCTGACGCTTCTCCTCGCGATTCGCGATGTCGTGCTGCCAGGCGCGGTAGGCCCCGCCGGCGGCCGGCACGGCGAGCTTCTTCGGGATCAGGAAGTTGCGGGCGTAGCCTTCGGTTACGTCCTTCATCTCGCCGCTCTTGCCGAGCTTGGCGACGTCGCTGGTCAGGATGACCTTCACGCGGGAGAACCCTCCTTGTCGAGCAGGCCCCGAACGCGCGTTCCCAGGTCGGCCTCGTGGAGGAGGCGGGCCCCGAGCTGGAGCACGGCGGGGATGCGGTGGACGATGCGGCGAATGGGTCGCGGCACGAGCCGCCGGACGCGAAGAACGTCCTCGTCGAATGCGACCCGCGGGAGGCCCACGGCCTCCAGCTGCTCCTCGAGGACCTCGTCGGGCACGCCGGCGAGGAACGTGTCCATGGCGAGCGCGGCAACCACGAGGTCGTCGAGGACGCCGAGCAGCGGGAACCGGTCGGGGATCAGGTCGATCGGCGAGACGACGTAGCCGAGGGCTCCGGCCAGCAGCGCCTTGCGCGACGCCGGCACCCGCGGATCGCCGAGGAGCCCGACCAGGATCCGGGCGTGGACCGGCAGCCGGGCGGCGAGCGGCAGGAGAGCCAGCAGGGTAATCGTGCGACCGATCATCCGGCGGCGTGCGCCGCGCCGCCGTCGCGACGGCACCGTCGCCGTCGAAGGCTTGTTCGTGGGGTCCGCCATCCTCGTCGGGATGCTCCGCTTCAAGCCCGCGTGCCGTGCGCGGGCGAACGGAAAGTCTAGCAGTCCGGTCCGCCGGGGCCGCCGCTGCCCGCCAGGGCCGCCTCGATCGCCTCGGCGAGGCGCTCACCGGTCGGCCGCCCGACGAGCGGCGTCACGCCGTGCAGGCCGGCCGTCTCCATCCACGCGGGCTCCATGCCGGAGGCGACGAGCACGATCGGGACCTCGGGGTGCATCTCGCGCATACCCTCGATCAGCGCCTGGGCGCCGTCCGGCTCGCCCGTCACGAAGGCGTCGTAGACGAGGACGTCGGCCCCCTCGGCCAGCTCGCAGGTCAGGCCGTTCAGGATCGGACAGCTCGCGCCGATCGGCCCCAGGCACTGGCGCGCGTCGTAGCCCCTCCGGCGCAGGCTGTCCACCTCCTGGTCCGAAAGGTCGATGTCGTGGTGGATGACGAGGACGCGGGTCATGACGACACCTCAGCCGTGCGCCCGGGACCGGGTGCCCATGGCGCCCGTGCCCCGCCGTGGTGCGATGGTGGGAGCGGCCCCCGACCCCGGACAGTGCCGAACGGCGCTCTGATGGACCAGTATGCGGCCGTCCGGCCGCCTGATGGAACCCCGAACCAGGCTTGTCGCCCGCTGAGGTCAACGCCTGCCGCCTGCCGCAGACCGGTGCCCGGCCTACTGCCGCCCCAGACCCCCGGCTGCGGCGCTCCTTGACAATCGAACGGGTGTTCGGTACTCTGCCGTCAACGGCCGGGAAAGGAGCACGCGTGACCAGGCACGATGCCGAGCGCAAGCGGAAGATCCTCGACTACATCGCCGCGATGATCCGGGCCAACGGCGTGCCGCCGTCGGTCCGGGAGATCGCGCGCGCGGTCGGGCTCGCCTCGACCTCCGCCGTCCATCACCACCTCCGCGCCCTCGAAGAGGAGGGCTACCTCGACCGCGGCGCATCGCAGTCGCGGATGATCCGGCTCACGCCCAAGGCGGCCCTGATGATGGGGCTCTCGGCGGAGCTGACGCCGCAGTCGCACGCCGTCGAGGCGCACGTGCTCCCGGTGATCGGCGAGATCGCGGCCGGCGGCCCGATCGAGGCGTACGCCAGCGCCGACGAGTACCGCGCCATCCCGGACCTCCTCGCCCCGTCCGGCGATGCCTACCTCCTTCGCGTCCGCGGCGACTCGATGATCGACGCCCTGATCGCGGACGGCGACTACGTGGTGATCCGGCCACAGCAGACCGCCCGCAACGGCGACATCGTCGTCGCCCAGGTGGAGGAGAACGCGGTCACGCTGAAGCGGTTCTTCAAGGAGGACGGGCGCGTCCGGCTTCAGCCTGCGAACCCGCAGTACCCGCCGCAGTTCTACGACGACGTCCGCATCCAGGGAAAGCTGATCGGGGTCATCCGCCGCCTCGACTGAACCGTGGCCGGACGCCCCGGGAGCCTCGTCCACATCCCGTCCACAGGATCCGGCGACTCGCGGGCCACCTCGTGGATGTCGTGTCCGGACTCGTGGACAACCCACTCGCGTCGGGCGGCGCCACCCGTCACGATGTCGGTGATCCCGCAAGAGCACCCGGAGTCCACGTGTCCGTCGACCGCCTTCCGCCCCAGAGCCTCGAGGCCGAGCAGTCGGTCCTCGGCGCCCTCCTGATCGACCGCGACGCCATCATCGAGGTTGCGGACGTCCTCCGTCCGGCCGACTTCTACCGCCAGGCCAACGGGACGATCTACTCCGCGATGCTCGACCTCTGGGAGCGTCGCGAGCCGATCGACATCATCACCGTGGCCGAGTCGCTCGAGCGGGCCGGCAACCTCGAGACGATCGGCGGCCGCGGCTACCTGTCGTCGCTCTCCGAGCAGACGCCGACGGCGGTCTTCGCGGCGCAGTACGCCCGCATCGTCGAGCGCAAGGCCGTCCTGCGGAACCTCATCGCCGCCGCCGGGCGAATTGCCGGCATCGGCTACGAGGACACGCCGGAGGTCCAGGAGGCGATCGATCGCGCCGAGTCGGAGCTGTACGCAGTCTCGGAGCGCCGGCTCGCGGCCGGCTTCAGCCCCCTCAAGCAGCTTCTCCACGACGCCTTCGACCGGCTCGACTACCTGCACACCCACCGCGGCGAGATCAGCGGCGTCCGGACCGGCTTCCCGGACCTCGATGCGCTCACGACCGGCCTGCAGCCGTCCGACCTCGTGATCGTGGCTGCACGCCCGTCGGTCGGCAAGACGAGCCTGGCGCTCAACATCGCCGAGTACGCGGCGATCGGCACGCCGGCGAAGTCGGTCGGCATCTTCAGCCTGGAGATGAGCAAGGAGCAGCTCGTGCTGCGGCTCCTCTCGTCCGTCGGCGGCATCGACAGCCAGCGCCTGCGGACCGGCTTCCTCGACGAGATGGACTTCGTCGGCGTCTCGAAGGCGATGACGGCTCTCTCCGAGGCGCCCATCTACATCGACGACACGCCGAACATCAGCACGATGGAGCTGCGGACGAAGGCCCGACGGCTCCAGGCCGAGGTGGGCCTCGACCTCGTCATCGTCGACTACCTCCAGCTGATGCAGTCGTCGACCACCACGAAGGACGCCAACCGCGTCCAGGAAGTCTCCGAGATCAGTCGCGGCCTGAAGGCGCTGGCCCGTGAGCTGAAGGTGCCCGTCGTGGCCCTGTCGCAGCTCTCCCGCCAGCCGGAGATGCGCGAATCGAAGGAGCCGCGGCTGTCCGATCTGCGCGAGTCGGGCAGCATCGAGCAGGACAGCGACCTCGTCATCTTCCTGTGGCGCGAGAAGGAGCGTGGTGGCGAGGACCACGACGCCGACGGCGAGGTCATCAAGCTCCGCCTGTCCAAGCATCGCAACGGGCCGACCGGCGAGATCGACCTGTGGTTCAAGAAGAGCCAGACGCGGTTCGTCAGCTACGCCGGCGAACGCTACAGCGGCGCAGCCCCGTAGCGATGCGACGCCGGGTCAGCGCTGCTCGTCCGGCAGCAGCGGGCGGAGGCCCAGTCCGTAGACCGTGCCGTTCGGGCCGATGACCGAGATCCCCGACACGCCGCCCTCGGGATTCGCGAGGCCCAACAGCGACATCTCGATACCGCTCAGGGCCTTCGACGGGAAGCCGAAGCCGGTCGACTCGTCGACGACCGTGAAGGCATCCGGGCCGAACGTCGGCCACGGCCACGGGCGCGGCACCCCGTCGGCCCCGGGACCGCCCTCGAGGAGCGAGGCACGGAAGTGCGTCGGGGCGTAGAGCCCGACGTCCGTCGCGTTCCCCTTGCCGATCTCCTGGTCGAAGTTGCGGAGCCGCTCGGCGAATGCCGCCATCGCGGTCAGGATGGGCAGGTCCGGGTTCGGGTTGGCCGGATCCTCCATCGCCATGCCAAGGGCGTAGACACTGATCCGCTTCTGGCGGCCGTCGGCGTCGAACGTGAAGACCGCCGTCGGGGCGTCGGCCACCTGCATGTTCTCGTAGCTGGGCTTGGCCACACCCAGGCCCGCCGGCCCCAGGGCGTCGGCGAGGAGCGCCTGGACCTGCGCCTCGGTCATCCGCGCGACCCTCAGTGCGGGAAAGCGCATCGGCTCGCCCGGCCGCGTCTCGGGGAACGGCTCGGAGGCAGGGCCGGTAGATCACGGTCCCGTCGCCATAGAGCGAGAACGAGGGCACCTGGATCATGGCGAAGGTCGGCATCACGAACCCGCCGCCCTCCTCGAAGCGCAGGACCAGCTCGGCCTCGCCGGTCGGATGGTCGATCGACCCGGTGGCGCCGCTCGGGGACGCCTCGGGCGAGCCGGCCGGGGTCGCGGAAGAGCCCGGACTGCCGGAGCTACCCGGCGTGGCGGGAGGAGCCGAGGGCGACGGGGACGCGCCGCCGGAGCACGCTGCGAGGACGAAGGCGGACGCGAGGCCTGCCACGACGAGTCGGCGATCGATTGGCTTCCACATGGCACACAGGACGGCACGGCACTGCCCGCGGTTCCCGACCGGCGCTGCCCGCGGTTCCCGAAGAAGCCCGTTGTGCCGGCCCGATTCGTCCGGTATCGTCCCGCAATCCATTGCGGGTCCGGTTGCGAACGGGGACCGGCGAGGAGGTCCAGCACGCGCCGCGGAGGCATGTGGGTGGAAGGGCCGCACGTGTACGAGGACCGAGAGCTCACCTGCCGCGATTGCGGCATGCAGTTCGTGTTCACCTCCGGCGAGCAGGCCTTCTACGCCGGCAAGGGGCTCCTGAACGATCCGCAGCGCTGTGCCGGCTGCCGGGCGGCCGCCAAACAGGCGCGCTCCAGCGGCGGCCCGCGCGAGTTCCACGCGGCGGTCTGCCACAGCTGCGGAGGCCAGGCCGTCGTGCCGTTCGCGCCACGACCTGACAAGCCCGTCTACTGCAGCGCGTGCTTCGAGCAGGTCCGGCCCGCCCCGGCGCCCCTCGCCTGACGTCGCCCGCGCCTAGACTTCCGGAGGACGGCCGGCGCAGACGTGCGGCCCCGCTCGGAGGCACAGCGATGGGCGTCATCATCATCCGGGAGATGGTCGGCACCAGCCCGACCTCGTGGAGCGACGCGGCGCGCCAGGCCGTCGCGACCGCCTCCCGCACGGTCCGCAACATCCGCACGATCGAGGTCGTGAAGTCGACCGCCGTCGTCGAGAACGGCGAGATCGTGGAGTACAAGGTCGACCTGAAGATCGGCTTCGAGTACGACGGCTGAGGCTCGCGCCGCCTGCGCCCGGCGCGCGCCCCGTCGGTTGTTCCCGCACGAACAGAGATAAGTGGCCGGTGAGCGCTTTCCGGCAGCATGGGCCGCATGGCACGGCCCCCCTACGATCTGGCCCCCGGTCGGGCACGCCCGGCGCGCGCACGCGCCGACGCGCCGGGTGACCGGGTGCCTGTCGGGCCGGGCCGGCCGGTCGACGGCCAGGGGCGGCCGGTCGACGGCGAGGGGGCCCCGCACCCTGTCGAGGTGTCCGTGAGCGATCTCGACGTCTTCGGCTTTCCGGTCCAGATCGGCAAGGTCCAGCCGCCGTTCCTCCCGGTCGAGACGCTGGAGCGCCAGCGGCTCCTGGGCTGGATGACCGCGAAGATCCACTCGCGTCTCGTGCTCATCGTCGCGGACGCCGGCTACGGCAAGACGACGCTGCTCGCCGACTGGAGCCGGCGGACGCGGCTCCGGACCCTCTGGTATCGCCTGGACGAGGCCGACCGTGACTGGGTCGTCTTCGTCAACCACGTCGTCGCAGCAGGCCGCGAGATCGATCCCTCGTTCGCCCCCAACACGATGTCCCTCATCCGGGAGCTGGGGGCGGGCATGGGCGACCGGGGGGCCATCGTGCGAACGCTCCTCGCCGAGATCCGGACATGGGTGACGGGCGCCACCGCCCTCCTGCTCGACGACTACCAGGTGGTGGACGACGTCCCCGAAGTCCGCGAGATCGTCCGCGAGCTCCTGGTGCGCGGACCCGAGCGGCTCACCCTCGTGATCTCGACCCGGCGGGCGCCCACCCTGCCGCTCGCCCGCCTGCGCGCGCTCGGCGAGGTGGCGGAGCTGGGGACGACCGACCTCCGCTTCGACCGCGGGGAGATGGAGCGGCTGTTCCGCGAGACCTACCGGCACCCGCTGGAGCCGGACCTGCTCGAGGACCTGGCGCGGACGACCGAGGGATGGGCCGCCACGCTGCGCCTGGTCGAGACTGCTGTCCGAGGGCGCCCGCGCGACGAGATCCGGGCGGTGATCCGCGGCCTCTCGGCGCGCCACGGCGACCTGCACGACTACCTGGCGGAAGAGGTGGTCGGCCGGATGCCCCTCGAGATGCAGGACTTCCTCGAGCGCTGTGCGCTCCTCCAGGTCGCCACGCCCCAGCTGGCCGCGGTCGCGGCGGACGTCTCGCTCGCCGACGCGCGCCACCTCCTGGACATCACCGAGGAAGCCGGCCTCCTGTCACGTCGCGGGCGGACCGGGCAGGCCGGCCGCCTGCTCCACCCGCTCGTCCGAAGCTTCCTGGAGGGGCGACTGCTCGAGGCGGTCGGCCCGGTTGGCATCGCGGAGATCCACGCCCGCATCGCAGCGACGGCGGAGGCGAACAGCTGGTGGCTCGCCGGCCACCACTACGCGGCGGCGGGTCGTGCCGAGGACGTCGCACGGGTCCTCTCGGGATCGCTGGAGGAGATCCTCGGCGCTGGTGGGGCCCAGGCTGCCGTCGACCTCATCGCGAGCGGGGGCGTGCCGGATCAGGGTGGCTGGGCCCAGGCCCTGGCCGCGCGCTCCTTCCTGCGCGAGGGCGACATCGACCGGGCACGCGAGGCGGCCCAGCGAGCGCTCGCCGCCTCCACGCAGGGCGACCCGACGATCAGCCTCACCGTCGCTCTCGCGACGCTGACGACGGTCGAATGGAACACCGGGGAGTACGTCGGAGCCGTCGAAGCAGCGTCAGCACTGCGCGACATCGCGACTGACCCGGTGTACGCGGCAATCGCGGCGGCTTGCCTCGCTGGAGCGGCGAGCATGGTTGACGGCCAGATCCCTGTTGCCGACGCAGAGTTCGCAACGGTCGCGGATCGAGCCCAACGCCTGGGCCACCTCCACTACTTCGGTATCTCCCACCTCAACCTAGCTTGGATCGCCCGCGGGCTTGGGGATCCTCGGCGTACGCTCGATCACGCAGGAGTGTCGCTTGAGGCATTGGCCGCGACGTCGGCCGGCCCTGAGATGGACACGGTCAGGACCGTCGCGGCCTGGGCGCACGCGCACCTCGGAGACGCCGGTGCGGCCCTCTCGGAGATCGAGGCGGCGCTGGCATCACCCTTCGCGCAGAACCGCTTCGAGACGCTGCTCGAGGCGGCGGACGTCGTCGGCGCCTACGTGGACCCGGACCGCGGCCGCGCCCTGCTGGCCGAGGCGGAGGCCGTGGGAGCGCGCACGGCGGCCGAGCACACCTACCTGGCGCTGTTCCGCGCCGAGACCCTGATCCGGCTCGGCAGGCCGTCGGAAGCGACGGCGACGCTGGACGGGATCGCGAGCGGCCGGCACACCGGGTACCCGGGGTTCTACGTCCGCGTGAAGGTCGCGCAGGCCGTCGCCGCCGTCGTCGCCCGTTCCGACGACGCCGATCGCCTGATCGAGGAAGCGCGAGGCCAGGCGACCACCCAGGGCGCGGCGGGCGCCCTGCGCTCGATCCAGCTGCTGGCGTGCCTGCAGGGCGATCCCGTCGACGGGTCGTCGTGCGTCACGGCCCTGTGGTCGGTCGAGCCCGGGATCGTCGTGGCCCTCGCCGAGGCCATCCTGTCCCGGCTCGGGCAGCTCGATGACACGGCGCTCGAGGTCATCCTCCAGGCCGCCTCGCGGCAGCCACGACGCTGGCTCCTGGGGCTTCGCGGGGTCGTGGATGCCGGGGCCGCGCGCGACCGCTGGGCCGCCGGCCGGATCCTCGACGCCGTCGGCGAGAAGTCCGACGTGCGGCGGCTCCGCGCCCTGAGCCGCGAGCTGAAAGGGTCCGTTCCGTTCACCGTCCCTCGGGCGAGAGCTGGCGCGGCGGACGGCCGACCGGGTGTGGGTGGAGGACCAGGGCCGGGTCATCGTCCGGATCGGAGGCCGTGTCATTCCCGGCACGGAGATGCGGCGGAAGCCGCTTGCCCTCCTCTGCTTCCTCCTCAGCCGGCCGGGGATGTCGGCCACGCGCGACCAGGTCCTCGACGCCCTGTGGCCGGACACCGACCCCGACCAGGCCGTCAACTCGCTCCACCAGACGGTCTACTTCCTTCGGCGGGTCATCGAGCCCGCGTACTCGGACGACCTGTCGCCCGGCTACGTCAACCAGGACACCGAGCTCGTCTGGCTCGATCCCGAGCTGATCGCCAGCCGCAGCGTGCGGTGCCGGGAGCAGGTGCGAGCCCTCGGCACCGATCCGGCGTTCCCCGCGGTGATGGCGCTCGCAGCGGAGTACCGCGGCAGGTTCGCCCTCGACTTCTCCTACGACGACTGGGCGTCGACCCACCGCGAGTCGCTCCACGCGCAATACCTCGAGGTGATGGAGCGGGCGATCGCGACGAGCACGGAGGCCGCGCGCTTCGCCGAGGCGATGGAGCTGTCCCGGTGCGTCCTCGAGACGGACCCGACGCTCGACCAGATCGAGGCCAGCCTCGTGAAGATGTACCGGCTCCTCGGAGCACACGCCGCGGCCGCCGAGCAGTACCAGCACTACACGTCGTTCATGCGCGACGAGCTCGGGCTCGAGCCGCCCCCACTTGACCAATTGTGAAGATCGGTGGATCGTGTGCATTCCTGTGCGGATAGGGAACGTTACGTATTGACCGACGCGCAACCCGACGAATAGAGTCCGGCCGCTGACTGGTACTCCGGTACTAGGAAGCAATGTCAATATCGGACGCGCAGAGGCCTCGCCTGAAATGGGCACTTAGGGCGAGGCGGAGCGAGTAGTGCAACCGACCGACCCCAGTCTGGTCGGTTTCTGTGTTCTCAGGAACACGGGAACCATGGAGGGCACGCGATGGCTCCCGAGTCCGGCTCGAAGGGCTTCTAGCGGCGGGCGCGAGGCAGTCAGGGTATCGAGTGATGAAGCACCGACTCCTGAGCCTCTTGGTGGCGGTCACGACACTGGCCGCCGTCTTGCTTGCCGGTGGCGCCTCGCTGAAGGGGCTCTAGGTACTTAGGTCCCATACAGGTCGCCGATCGGCACGGTAGAGTCTGCCTGCGGCACGTTTCGAATCGACCTGAGGACTGATGCCTCGAAGCCTCAAGATCTACATCACCGGGCTCGTTGCCGCTCAGCGCTGTTGGCGCTTGTGGTAACGAGCCTTGTGATTCCTGTTGATCCGCGAATCCGGCTGGGCGTCTTCGAGCAACGAGCAGATCGACATCCTTGCAGGGCTCGCCTTCTGGACGGTGATGACGCTGCTGGCGTCCGCCTTTCCCGTCGCAGATGCCGCGCGGGTCGCTGATCAACACATCGATCGCGACCCTCGTCGCGGCGATGAGTCTCGGCGGTCCGACGGCGGCCGGATGGGTCGCTCTGATCGGCACGACCGAACTCCGCGAACTGTCCGGGCGAGTCCCCTGGTACGGCACGCTCGCCAATCACGCCGGCCTGGTGCTCCCGGCGGTCGTTGGCGGGGTCGTGACGAACGCGATCGTCGTACGCGGTGGACCGGACTCGGCCCCGCTGGTCGACTTCGTTGCCGCCATGGCCGGCGCCGGCCGTGTTCTTCGTCCTGAACGTGATCATTCACCTCGATCACCGTGAGCCTCGCTACCGGACAGTCGCTGCGGTCCGTTGTCTCCGGCGATCTACCGACCTTCTTCGGCAACTGGGTCGCCCTTGTCGCCGCTCGGCGTGGCTGATGGCGGTCGCGACGTTCATGGTCGGCTGGTGGGCGATCGCTTCTCTTCGCGTCTGCCGGTTTGGATCATGCGCGGTGCTCTCGACCAGATCATCGAGATGCGCGAGATGTTCACGCAGACGGTGAAGAGCCTGGCGCAGGCGGTGGATGCGAGGGACAAGTTCACGTCGGGCCACAGCATGCGGGTGCAGCTGATCTCGGTCGACATCGGGCGGGTGATGCGCGTCGGAGAGAAGGAGCTCGAGGCCCTGGAGTGGGGCGGGCTGCTGCACGACATCGGCAAGATCGGCGTGCCCGACAGCGTGCTGAACAAGCCCGACCGCCTGACCAAGGAAGAGCGGGCGATCATGAACGCCCACCCGGTCATCGGCGCCAACATCATCGCCCCGGTCACGAAGCTGGCCCCGGAGCTGCCGATCATCCGGCACCACCACGAGTGGTACAACGGTTCCGGGTACCCCGATCGCCTGATCGGCGACGAGATCCCGAAGCTGGCCCGGATCCTCCACGTGGCCGACGCCTTCGAGGCCATGACGGCGGCGCGGCCGTACCGGATGAAGCCGCTCACGGCCGACCAGGCGATGGCCGAGCTGCGCAAGTTCGCCGGCGTGCAGTTCGACCCCGTCGTGGTCGACGCGTTCACGAAGACGCACTGGGCAGCCGGCGTGAACGACCCGGGCCGCACGTCCGGAGCCGCGCCAGCCGGTGCCGCTCCTGTGCGCAGGCCGCCACGCGCATGACCAGCGACGACCGACCAGACGGTGCCGCCGACCGGCGCGACGCCAGCGAGCGCGACGAGCCCCGTCTCCCGACCCCGCGTCCTGACACAATCCCGGGATGCTCCTCGCCGGGATCATCCTGGGGCTCGTCGCCGGACTCGCCGCCGGCGGGCGCCTGGACAACCTCCTCGCGATCCGCCTCCGCTGGCCGCTGCTGATCTTCGTCGCCCTGGCCCTGCGGCTGGGCACCGAGGCGGCCCTGCTGCGCGACGTCGCGCTCGGCGACCAGCTGCGGGTCCCGCTCCTGGCGACGGCCTACGGGGCGCTGGTCGTGGCCCTATGGGTGAACCGGACCCGGCCGGGCATCGGCCTGGCCCTGGTGGGCACGGTGCTCAACGCGACGGCGATCCTGGTGAACGGCGGCTACATGCCGGTCTGGGACCAGGCGCTGGCGGCCGCCGGGATGACCGCGGCCGACGTCCTGTCGCCGATCCACTTCGTGCTGTCGGCCGTTCCGCTCGGGGAGTTCCTCCGCCACGCGGGTCCGCTCGGCGACGTCATCCCGGTCCCCCTGCCGCTGGTGCGGAACGTCCTCTCGATCGGCGACGTGCTGCTGGCCACGGGCCTGGCGTTCTTCGTCTTCGCCGGCCTCCAGCGCGCGCCGCGCGGGGGAGTGGTCGAGCTCCCGGTCGGCGGCGCGGCCGAACCCCGCGTCGACGGCCGTGTCGCGGCCGCGACGGCCCCGGGCACACGACACCGGGTCCGCCCCGCGACAGGGCTGGCGGCGAGCCTCACCGAGTCGATCGGCCTGGAGCGACCGGTGGTCTTCGGCGGATCGGGGGCCGGCGTCGCGGTCCCGGCCCCCACGTCCACTCCGGAGGCGCCCGGCGGCCTCGTCGAGGCACGGCACGGACTGCTGGCTCGGGCGCTCGGCCACCCCTACGTGCGCCTCGCCCAGAACGGCTCGTTCGGCGCCCTCTGGGTGGGCCAGCTCGTGAGCCTCTTCGGCGACCGCGTCCACCAGATCGCCCTGGCGTTCCTCGTCCTGGGGGTCACGCAGTCCGCCGTGGCCGTGGCCCTGACCTTCGTTGCTGCCACGCTCCCGAACCTCGTCCTCGGACCCGTCGCCGGCGCGCTGGTCGATCGCTGGGACCAGAAGCGCGTGATGGTCGCCTCGGACCTGCTGCGGGCGGCGATCGTGCTGGTCCATGCCGGTCGCGGCCGATGCGAACGTGCTGCTCGTCTACCCGCTGGTCTTCGCCCTGACGTCGATCTCGATCTTCTTCCGGCCGGCGCGGACGGCAGTCATCCCGCGGATCGTCCGCGAGGACGAGCTCGTGGCCGCCAACTCGGCGATCTGGCTCGGCGATTCGATCGCCGACGTCATCGGGTACCCGCTGGCCACGCTGTTCGTGACGCTCGTCGGGAGCTCGCTCGCCATCGCGTTCTGGCTCGACGCCGCCTCGTACCTCGCCTCGGCGCTGCTCATCGTCACGATGACGGTCCCGGCCGTCGTCCGCGCCGCGGCGGCGGCCGTGCCGGGTATCCGCGGCCTCTGTCGTCGACCTCGTCGCGGGCTGGCGATTCCTTCGCGGTGAGGCGGTCCTCTTCGCCAACACCCTCCAGGCGGTCGCCGGGCAGTTCGCGATCGGCATCACGATCGGGCTGATGGCGGTCTACGCCAGCGACGTGCTGCGGTCCGCCACGATCGACGACATCGCCCGGTACGGGCTGATCGAGGCGGCCATCGGGATCGGCAACCTCGTCGGCGGCTTCGCGATCGGCCTGGTCGGCACGCGCATCGCCCGGGGGCCGGCGATCATCGCCGGTTACGTCGTCTACGGCGCCTGCATCACGGGCCTGGCCCTGACCGGGAACGTCGGCGTGGCGCGTGGCGCTCGCCCTCGGGATGGGCGCCGCGAACATGGTCTTCGTGATCCCGACCCAGACGCTCTTCATGGAGCGCACGCCGGAGGACATGATCGGGCGGGTCATCTCGTTCCGGTTCTCGGCGGTGTTCGGCTCGATCACGCTGGGGATGGCGGTCGGCGGCATCCTCGGCGAGATCCTGGGCCCGGCGCTGGTCTTCGGCATCTTCGGGATCGTCACGATGGTGGCCGGGCTGGCCGGCCTCCTGAGCCGGCCGCTGCGCGAGGCGTAGGGTCCCGCGTCGGCGGTCCGGGACGGGAGCGGCGGATGGGCTGCGGGGCGGCAGGTGGTCGCCGAGGCGCGCGCTGCCGTCTCCGCCGTCTCGACCGAGGGCGCCGCACGGTGGGAGCCAGCCCTCCGGTACACTTCCGGGCCGGAGCGCAGGCGGGCAATCCCGGCCCCCTCAGCGCTCGCCGCCCACTGCGGCGGCACCAGGGAGTGACGACGCACCGATGACCGAGCCCGACGGGCGCGCGCCCGAGGAGAAGACCGACGCGGAGGGCGTCGACGCGATCGACGCGGCCGCGAGCACCGCCGACAGCCCGACCCGACGCCGCCGACGCCCAGGCCGACGTCGCCGACGAGCAGCCCGATCGCCGCTGACGACGCGCGAGGCGAGCGCGGACGCCGAAGGCGACGCCGAGGAATCCGACTTCGAGTCGGCCGAGGAGCGCGAGGCGGATCTCGGCGACGAGGCGGGACGCGAGGAGGGGCGCCACGGTCGAAGCCGCGGCCGGTGCCGCCGCTGCGGCAGCGGGCGCAGGGGCGGCGCGGTCGTCGCTTCGGGCGTCGCGGCCCGGCGGCGCCCGAGCATGCGCCGACCGCCTCGGAGCGGGCAGTCCACATCGACGACCGGATCTCCCAGATCTTCGTGGCCGGCGTCGCCGTCGTGTTCGGCCTCATCTTCCTGAACGCGCTCCTCCTGGGGAACGGCGGCCTCTTCGCCCCGAAGCCGACGCCGACGCCGATCCCGACCGCGACACCGGTGCCCTCGGTGACGCCCGGCCCCTCCGTGACACCGGCACCGAGCGGATCCGCGGCCCCGAGCACGTCTGCAGCCCCCAGCGTGGTCGGCCGCCACCCAGCGGCAGCCCGGCCGCGTCCGGGTCGGCCGCTCCGAGCCAGTCGCCGGCTCCAGCGCATCGGAGGCGCCGAGCGCCTCGCCGGCGGCGAGCCAGTCCGCGGCGCCCTCGGTGACGCCCGCCCCGTAGGCCTGCCCCGCGGCGGCCACGAGCGCGGCTCGCCGCTGCGCCCAAGATGTCGCTTCGATTGGGCCCGCCACCCGGTCACTCCTGGTCGCATTCGTGCGAGATCGCACAACCAGTGAACACCCGGGGCTTCGCGCGCAGGGTCCGGCGCCTTCCCGGCGATCGGCGGCGCTCGGCGACGGATGAGGCGGAGCCGCTTCCTGCACGAGTCCGATCGCGGTTGGGGCCGACGAGCAGGTCAGGACGGCAGAAGGGCGGACCACGGCGGCCGCAGGGCCACGCGTGTTCAATGGATTTGCCATCCCGCGGGATCGGGGGCGAGGCCGAAGGCAGGGCGAGGATGCGGCGTCGGGGGCACCCGGCGGGCGAGGTCGCGGCGTCGCGGCGCAGGACGCGGCGGGGCGAGGCGGAGCGAGGCGGGGCGAGGCGCCGTGCGAACGCGGCGTATGCTCGGGATGGTGACCCGGCCGGGCGAGGACCGCGAACCGAGCGACCGCGGCGGCAACGGCGATCCATTCGCCGCCGCGCGGACGGCGATGCTCGAGAACCAGCTGCGCTCGCGCGGCGTCCGCGACCCGCGCGTGCTCGCGGCCATGGCCGCCGTCCCGCGCGAGGCGTTCGTGCCGCGCTACCTGCGGGATCGCGCGTACGCGGACGAGGCGCTGCCCGATCGACCAGGACCAGACGATCAGCCAGCCCCTCATGGTGGGCCTGATGACCCAGCTGCTGGATCCCGAGCCCGGGCAGCACGTGCTCGACATCGGGACCGGATCGGGTTACCAGGCCGCCGTGCTCGTGGCGATGGGCTGCCGCGTGACCAGCGTCGAGCGGCTCCCGGCGCTGGCGGCGGCGGCCCGCGCAGCGGCTCGCCGAGCTGGGCTACGGCGACGCGGTGGAGGTGCGGGTCGGCGACGGGAGCGCCGGCGTCCCGGACGGGGCGCCCTGGCCGCGAATCCTGGTGGCGGCCGCGGCGCCGCGCGTCCCGGACGCGCTGACGGTCCAGCTGGCCGACGGCGGCCGGCTCGTGATCCCGGTCGGGGCGCGCTGGGAGCAGGACCTCGTCCTGGTGGAGCGCGACGGCGAGCCGCCTGCGGACCACGAACCACGGCGCCTGCGTCTTCGTCCCGCTCGTCGGCGAGGGCGCGCTGACCGGGCGCGCTGCCCGACCGGGCGCGCCGCGTGACCGGGCGCGCCGAGCTGCCGCGCGCCCGGCTCGGCAGGCCCCGCGCCGGCGCGTGATCGAGCACGTGGCTCCGCCGCGCGGTTCGATCGGTATACTCGCCGGGCCATGACCCACGTCTTCGTCGCCCCCCACCCCGACGACGTCGCGCTCTCCTGCGGCGGGCTGATCGCCAGCCTGCGCGAGCTGGGCCAGAACGTCACGATCCTCACGGTCTTCTCCGGCAACGGGTCGGCCGCCGGCCTGACCCAGTACCAGCGCGAGGCGCTGGGGTTCGGGAGCAAGGCCGTCTGGCCGACGACGGAGTCGTTCAACCGCGCGAACATCGGTGCCGACCAGCCGCTGGACCCGGACGCCGACGCGCCGTACCGGGCGCGGGCGCGACCGGCTGGATGCCACCCAGGCCGAGGCCGACGCCGCCGCCAAGCGCTTCTGGCAGCGCTCGTCGTGGTATCGCCGCGCCGACATCCACAACCGGCCGCAGGCCGGGCAGGCGCTGATGGACGACGTCTCCCAGCAGGGCGCCGTCCTCACGACCGAGCTCGTCGAGGCCAAGCTGGCCGGCGACCTGATGGCCGCCCGGCGCCTGGAGGACGAGCGCTACGCCTACTTCGCCGAGGCGTCGATCGTCTTCCTGGACCTCCCGGACGCCGTCTTCCGCGGCTACGAGGGCGACGAGCAGCTGCTGGGCGCCCCGCGCGCCGACGACCGCGCACCCGATCGACCTCCTGGTGAAGGAGATCGCCCGCCTCGAGCCGCAGAAGGTCTACCTGCCGCTCGGGATCGGCGACCACGTCGACCACCAGCTCGTGCGCGAGGTGGGCATCGCCCTCCTGGAGCTCGGCCGCCGCTGGGTGATGCCGGGCCCGGAGTACGCCGGGATCGTCACCTACTACGAGGACTTCCCGTACGCCTGGTGGAACGACTTCCGGCGCCTCGACGAGCTCCCGGCCGGCGCCCTCGCCGGGCTGCCGGCGGACGTCGGCCTGACGCCCGAGTACGCCGACATCACCGAGACGGTGGAGCGCAAGGTCCAGGGCCTGACGCTCTACGAGAGCCAGCTCGACCGGCTCTTCGGCGGCAGGGACCAGATGGGCGACGCGGTCCGCGGCTTCGGGACGAAGGTGGCCAGCCTGGCCGGCCTCGCCGGCTTCGCGGAGCGCTACTGGGCCTCCTCGAAGCTGTAGCGGATCCGGTGATCGCCGACGCCTCCCTGCACGACCGGCGACGACCTGGAGCGGACGCCGGGCTCCGCCCGACGACTCGGCGTCCTCCTCCTCGTGGGCCTTGCTCGCCGCGATCGGCGTCCGGGTCCTCCTGCTCCCGTCGTATGGCTTCCTGCCCGACATCGACCAGTACGCCCAATGGACGCATCGCCTGGCGACCGACCTTCCGTTCGGCGCCGCCTACCGGCTCGACATGTCGTACATGCCGGTGCTGGTGGCGGTCTTCGGGGCGCTGGCTCGGGCGGTGCCGGCCTTCGCCACCAACGCCGACGCCGGCGACGTCGTCGTCCGGATCGCCCTCAAGATCCCTCCCATCCTGGCCGACGTCGCGATCGCGGCGGGCCTCGCCGTCATCCTCCGGCCGCGCCGTCCGATCGCCGTGGCGGTCGTCCTCGCCTTCCTGCTGCTGCCGGCCACCTGGTACCTGAGCGCGGTCTGGGCCCAGTTCGACGCGATCTACGTCGCAGTCTGCCTGTGGGCTGCGATCGCGGCCATGCGCGACCGGCCGTGGGCCACCGCGCTCCTGCTGGGGCTGGCGATGATGACGAAGCCCCAGGCGCTCTTCCTGGCGGCCCCGTTCGCCGGCTACGTGATCGGGCGCTGGGGTCTGCGCCGGGCCGTCCTCGTCGGCCTGGTGGCCGGCGGGGTGGCGCTCCTGACGTGGCTGCCCTTCCTCCCGTACGGCGGCTTCGGCGACTACCTCGCCAACCTGGACTACTACCAGAACCTGACGCTGCCGGTCCTCTCGGCCTACGCGTGGAACCTCTGGTGGCTCATCCAGGAACCGCTCGCCGGCATGGTCTGGCTGAGCGACGCGACCGCGATCCTGGGACCGCTGCACGGCGCGTCACATCGGGATCGCCCTGACCGCCGTCGGCGAGCTGCTCGTGTTCACGGTGGTCCTGCGTCGTCCCGAGCCTGTCTTCCTGCTCATGGGCCTCGCCGTGGCCACGCTCGTCGCGTTCTGCGGCATGACCAGCATGCACGAGCGCTACGCGTTCGCCGCCCTGGTCTTCCTCCTGCCGCTCATCGGGGATCGCCGGATCCTCGCCGCGTGGATCGTGCTGGCGGTCACCAGCACGCTCAACATGCTCGCCGCGGCGCCGCCCCTCGACATGGCGCCGGGCTCGTTCGTCCCGCTCGCGGGACCCCTGGGCCTCCTGGCCGCCGCCGCGAACCTCGGCGTCACCGCCGGCCTCCTGGCGCTCCTCGTGCGGGGACGATTGCCGAGCGACCTGCTCCCCCGCGCCAGTACGACGACGCCGATGCCGTCGGGCTGAGCCGCCTCCCGTCGGGACCTCGGTCGAGCCTGGGGCTGCGCGGTCCGGTTCCTCGGGCCCGGACCCGCCGTCACGGACGAGGCAGGAACAGCGCTCCATCCTGGTCCTCGAAGGCCACCCGCCAGCCTGACGTCGAGGCGCGGAGCGTCGCCTCCAGGTCCGGCGCGATGAGAGGATCGACGACCACGACCGTGGCCCGGACCCGCTCGAGCGCGTCGAGCGCTTCGGCCCCTCCTCGCCCGATCGCCAGGTAGTCGGCCCACGTCCCCTCATCGAACAGCTCGATGCGACTGTCGACCATCACCGGCCGGTCCGGCGCGGACCACTCGAACCAGGAAGCCCACGGCTGGGGAACAACGACGCGATCCGAAGCGTCGGCCTCCGCCGCCAGCGCCCGGGCGAGGCCTGCCGGCGCGTCGCGGAGGAGGCCCGGCGGGCCGGTGAGCGGGTCCCCGGGACGAAGGATCGGCTGCAGGACCACGATCGCCACGAGCATCGATGCTGCCACGATCACGTTGAGGCGGCGGAGCCCGGGCGGGTCGACGCGAGCCGGCCGCTCGCGGCGCGGGAGGGCGGCAGCCACGAGCGGCGCCAGGGCGACCGGCGCCCCGAGCGCCCACCAGACGATGCCGCGCTCCGCGAGCGCCCCGGTCCCCGCGAGCGCAAGGAGCCACAGCGCGCGCCCGGGCTCGATCGTGCGACCCCCGCGGTGGGCCGCGACGACGACGAGGATGCCCGCGAGGACCGAGCCGTAGTACAGGATCCCGCAGCCCCGAGAACGGCGACGTGCGCTGCCACTCGGAGACCAGGCGCGTGATGGTGGGGTTCGTCGAGAGCCCGATCGCGTACTGCCAGACCTCCAGTCCGAACGGGGTCACGCAGGTCGCCGCGAGGGAGAGCGCCAGGACGGCGAGCATGGCATTGCGCGTCGTCCGCCGGCGGAACACATCGTCCACGGCCGCCAGGCCGATCGCGAGCGGGCCAAGGAAGAAGCTCCCGTGCAAGTTGGCCCAGGCGACGACGACCACGGGAAGGAGCCACAGGAGGCGCGGCCGCGACTCGCGCAGGGAAAGGACTGCCACGGTCACGGCGAAGCACACGATCCCGAACAGCTGCGCCCTCAGGGCAAGGGACCCGACGCTCAGCAGGAAGCCGGCGAGGGTCAGGTACGCCGCGCGTCGGCGATCGAGGCCCGCGCGGCACCCGACGAACACGAGGCCGACGATCAGGGCGATCATGATCGTCCGCAGGAGCGACAGGCCACCCCAGCCCGCGGCGCCCTGCACGAGCGCCACCGCGACCCCGGTGCCCCACTGCTGGTTCAGCCACGGGTCCCCGAAGGCCGTGAACGTGAACGGATCGGCCCGCAGGACGGCACCGGAGGCGAGCATCAGCTCGCCGGCGCGTACCTGGTAGGCGAGATCGCCCGTCGGGAGGGGCGCGATCGTCGCGGCGAACGTCGGGATCAGCACCGCGAGCATGACCCAGAGGCGGTCGCGCGTCATGCGGGCTGGAGGACTGCGTCCGGGCCCGCCGTCCTCCACGGCCAGGCGATCGGCGCGAGGAGCGCGACCAGGAGCACCAGCGTGTTCACGTTCAGCACGGCCGTTCCGAACGTCCATCCAAGGATCGCGGCCGCGTACCCCGCGGCCGGGTGCCCCCGTCGAGGCAGCAGCGCCGCGACCACGGCTGCACCCAGGAGGAGCGCCGTCGGAACGAGCGTCGGGATCGGATCGGGCAGCCCCACGGACCGGGCGAGGCCGCCGAGGGAGAACTCCGTCAGGCCGGTCGTCCCCGTCGCGCGCGCCACGGCCAGGAACTCGACATGCGCGTCGAGACCGGCGCCGGCGAGGCTGATCAGGCCACAGACGGCGAGACCGGCCAGGACGCCTGCCAGACCTCGGCGACCGTCGATCCCGATGACCCACGCGGCGAGCGGGATCGGCGTCAGCTTGACCGCGGTCATGACCGCCGCGATGGGCCCGGCTGCCAGGGTCGTCCCGCCCCGGGCCAGGAGCCAGACGGCCACGGCGCCGGCAAGCAGGTAGGCGTTGACGTTCCCGACGCCGATCTCGTAGGTCAGCGGGACGACGAGCGCGAGGATGGCGACCGACGTCAGCAGGCGCCGCCGGCCCATCAAGGCACCCAGGACGACTGCAAGGCACGTGATGGCGCCGGCCCACCAGGCGTAGACGCCGAGCTCCGACGGCAGCGCCGCGAGCGGTCGCCACAGGACCGCGATGAATGGAGGCGAGAGGAGCGGCGCCGTCCAGTAGGGCGGATGGAGCTCGACGGGCCGGTCGCCCGGTGAGAGCGCGTAGAGAGGATGGCCGGCGTTCAGCCGCTCGCCGGCTGCCAGGTAGGTGAACGAGTCGCCCGGGACGAACCCCCGCTCGAAGTACAGCAGCAGGAAGACGCCCAGGAGCCCCAGGGCCGTGGCAGGCAGCAGCACCCGCGCCACCCGCCGGGTCCGCGACCGAGCCGTGGTCGTCACGGATGCGCGGCCGCTCCGTCGAGCGCGGGGTCGGCTGCCGTTCCGGACAGGGAGCCGAGCGTCAGGCCCGCACGCGCGAGCGCCACGACTCCGGCGATGAGGATCGGCCCGAGCACGATCGCGTGCGTGGCGAGCGCGAGCGCGAGCGCCTGCGCGCCCGTCGCCCCGAAGACGGCCGCTGCTGCTGCCACCGCGACCTCGAATGTCCCGAGGAACCCGGGGGCGGAGGGGATGGCGGTCGCCAGGGCGCCGACAGTGGAGATCACCAGCGCCTCGCCGGCACCGAGCGGCAGGCCGATCGCCTGGCCGACGATCCAGAAGATGAGCCCGTCCAGCAGCCATGCGAGCACCGAGAGGACGGCGGCACCTGCCACGTCGGGCCGTCGCCGGTGGCCCGAGACCCCGTCGGCGAACGACCGCGTCCGCGCGATTGCCCACGAGGCTGTCCTGCGGCCTCGATCCGGCAGCCGGGCCGCCACCCGCTCAGCGAAGGCGACGAACGGGTCGAGACCCGACGTGGAGAGCAGGAGGAGGAGACCCAGGCCGACGAGGGCGACGAATACACCGAGGTTGACGATCCAGGCGGGCGCGCCGACGGCGATCGCTGCACACAGCCCGACCGTGGCCAGGGCGGCCATGTCGACCACTCGCTCGAGCACGACGGATCCGAATGCTCCCCGGCGGGAAGCCGCTCGGTCCGCGCGATCACCATCGCCCGGATGGGCTCGCCGAGCCGGGCAGGCAGGGTGGCGTTCCCGACGTACCCGATCAGGAGTGCCGTCGTCGTTCGGGAGAGGCGCGGTCGTGAGCCGTCGGGACGCCGCAGCAGGAGGAGGCGCCACCGAAGGGCCCGCACGACGACCTGTGCCGCGACGACGGGCAGGACGGCCAGCAGCGGCAGCAGGTGGGCACTCCCGAGCACCGCCAGCGCGGCGCGCACGTCCAGCGTGGCGACCAGCAACAGGACGGCGCCGAAGCTCGTCGCGAGACCGAACAGGCGGAGCAGGCGAGTGTCGCGGGGACGCATGACGTCGTTGGCGGGGAAGCTCACGGGTTGGCCGATGCGGGTTCTCGACGGGCCGACTCTAGCAGCGGAGCGCCACGCGTCACTAGCCCGTTCGTACGCGACGCGTGAGCGACGAGCGGAGCGGCCGCCGCTCGCTGCGCCGGGACCGGCGGTGCCGCCCCTGATATCGCACGACCGGGGCAGGTCCCGCAACGGTCCGGATTCGGCTGTAGCGCACGGAGCCGAGTCCGGGCACGGTGGACACGTGCCTCCCCATCCGAGGAGATGAGTGCTGCCTGCCGAGCCCATCGTCGCGGTCGTGATCCCGGCTCTCAACGAAGCCGGGAAGATCGGCCGTGTCCTCGACAAGATGCCGCGCGACGGGCGCTTCGAGGCGATCGTGGTGGACGACGGGTCGACCGACGGGACGGGCGACGAGGCACGGGCCCATGGGGCCGCGCTCGTCCTGCGGCACGAGATCCGCGGGGGGGTCGGAGCGGCGATCCGCGACGGGTGGCGGGCGGCCGTCGAGCGAGATCGCGCCTATGTCGCCCTGCTCTCCGGTGACGATCAGCACGAGCCGGCCGAGCTCCTGCCGGCGTTCGAGGCGCTCCTCGCCGCCGGGGCCGACTACGTGCAGGGATCCCGGTGGATGGCCGGCGGCCGGGTGGAGGGCCCGACGGGCGGGCGCGGGTTCGGCACCCGTGTCTATTCCGCGATCTTCAGCCTCCTGGCCGGGAAGCGGATCACCGATGCGACGAACGGCTTCCGGATCCTGCGCACGGAGATCCTGCGCGACCCCGCGACTCGACCTCGACCAGGCCTGGCTCACCAGCTACGACCTGGAGCCGTACGTCCTGTACAAGGCCATCCGGCGCGGCTACCGCGTGGTCGAGGTCCCGTGTACTGTCCGCTACCACACCGGCGAGGGGTATACGAAGATGCGGGGGATCCGCGACTGGTGGCGGCTCTTCCGGCCGGCCGTCCTGCTGCGATTCGGGGTGAAACGATGACGCTCTCGGTCGAACGGGCCCTCGGCGGGCGCCGTGTGCTGGTCACCGGAGGCGCGGGCTTCGTCGGCGGGGCCCTCGTCCGGCGGCTGGTCGACATGGGGGCCCGCGTGACGGTCCTCGATGACCTGTTCACCGGCAAGGTCGGAGACGATCCCGACGGGCGCCCAGTTCGTCGAGGGATCCGTCACGGACGCGGCGCTCGTGCAGGAGCTCGTGGCGGCCCACTCCCTCGTCTTCCACATGGCGGCCCGGAACATCATCGCGAGCACGAAGAACCCGCGGGACGACTACGAGACGAACATCGGGGGCACCCTCAACGTCCTGATGGCGGCCCGCGAGAGCCGTCCCGACCGGGTCGTCTACACGTCCTCGACGTCGGTGTACGGCAACCCGCGCACGATCCCGATCAACGAGGACGACGGCATCGTCCTCCTCTCTCCCTACGCCGTCAGCAAGCTGGGCGGGGAGAACTACGCGCTCGCGTTCTACGAGAGCTACGGGTTGCCGGTCGGGGTCGTCCGCTACAGCAACGTGTTCGGGGTGGGCCAGCGCCCGGACAACCCGTACTGCGGTGTCGTCAGCAAGTTCTTCGCCTCGGCGATGTCGGGGGAACCGCTCACGATCCACGGCGACGGCGAACAGACTCGCGACTTCACGTACGTCGACGATGCGGTCGATGCGACCCTGCTCGCGGCGGTTCATCCGCGTGCTGAGGGCGAGGTCTTCAACGTTGGCACCGGGATCGAGACGTCGGTCAACAGCCTGGCCGCCGGCGTTGCCGCATCGATCGGCGCGGACGTCACGATCCGTCACATCGACCGGCGTGACATCGACAACATCCGCCGGCGCGTCGTCAACATCGAGAAGATCCGGCGGATGCTCCACTGGGCGCCCCAGGTCACGCTGACGCAGGGACTGGCCTCGACGGCCCGCTGGCTCGAGGGTCCGGGTCGTGCTTCTCTCGAGGAGGCAACGGCGCCGCCGGCCCTGCCACGGTAGCCCGGGACACGAGGCCCCGACGTCGGTCAGACGGCCGCGGCCACCAGCTCGGAGGGTCGGACCGCGCGGGCGCCCTCGTCGTAGATCTCCTCGACGGCGAAGACCATCAGCTCGACGCAGAATCGCTCGTGGACCAGGTCGTGGCCGCCCTTCGCCAGCATGTCGGCGTAGGCGTGGTCCGTCAGCAGGCGGATGATCGCCCCGGCCAGCGCCTCCGGGTCGTGCGGCGGGACCAGGAGGCCGGTCCGGCCGTCCTCGATCATCTCCGGGATGCCGCCGACGGCCGAGGCGACCACCGGGCGCGACAGTGCCATCGCCTCCAGGATCGTGAGGCCCTGGGCCTCGCGGTACGAGGGCAGCACGGCCACGTCGAGGGCCGCCGTCACGGCCGGCACGTCGTCGCGCCGGCCGGTGAAGACGACCCGCTCGGCGATGCCGAGGGACGCCGCCTGCGCCTCCAGCTCTTCGCGTCGACTCCCCTCCCCAACGACCAGGAGCCACGCGTTCGGCACGCGGCGGAGCACCCGCGGCCAGGCGTCGAGGAGCGTCGGATGGCCCTTCTCGTGCTCGAGCCGCGCGACGACGCCTGCGATCTGCGCCTCCGCGGGCATGCCGTACTCCTCGGGGAGCGTGCAGCACGGGTCGGTGTGGTCGTAGCGGACGAGGTCCACGCCGTTGTAGATGAGCGAGACCGGGACGTCGCTGGGGCGCTCCTCGGCGATCTTGCGCTCCATCGCCCGGCTCACCGCGATCAGGTGATCCATCCGCGGCGTCAGGTCGCGCAGGACCGCGCGGTCCTCCGGCGAGCGGAGCCGGCTTGAGTGGACGGTCCCCACGATGTACGGGCGAGGGCGACCGGCCTCAGCCAGGGCCAGCGCGGCCCGCGTGCCCACCAGCTCGGCCCGGTACATGTGGTTGTGGAGAACGTCCGGGCGGAAGTCTGCCATCAGCGTGGCGACCGCCCCGACCGCGATGGCGTCGTCGGGCTCGTCGATCACCCGGACCGGGATCCCGAGGCGGGCGATCCTGCGCTCGGCGCTCCCGTGGGAGAGCGAGATGACCGTCGGCTCGTAGCGGCTCCGGTCCAGGCGCGACAGCAGCGAGTAGACGTGCTCCTGGGCCCCGCCGTTCGTCCCGGTGGCCAGCAGCTCCACGATGCGCACCGGTCGACCGCCGGGGACCGGGGACCGGTCCTTCGGCTTGACGCAGGGATCGCCGGGAAGCGGGGCACCCATTCGCTACTCGCCTGTTCGCACGACGAGGAGGCGCTGGATTGGCTCGTCCACGGCGCCCCACTCGTACTTGTACGGCTCGTCGCCGCGGAGGTAGTCGAACCGGCGCCGGCCGGCGAGGATCGCCGCCTCGATCGCCTTGGCGCTCATCAGGATGCCGGGCGAGAGGTCGCGCGCCTCGGGGTCGACGCCGGCGTTGTAGAGGTACCACGCATCGGCGTCCTCGAACCAGGCGCCGGCCGCGACCCGGCGCCCGCCCACGACCAGGAAGTGGAGCTGGAAGGTCCCGTCGCCCGCCAGGAGCTCGAAGAGGCGCCGGACGAAGGCGCGGCTCTGGCCGCCCCCCGGGGTCGGTGGAAAGAGCCCCTGGGCGCCCCAGCGCTTCTGGTGGAGGTCCACGAACACGTCGAGATCGGCCACCGGGTCGATCGAGCGCTCCAGGCGGACCGCGCCGGCGGCCTCGGCGCGGCGGAGCTTGCGACGGACCTCGTGGCGCTCCTTCCTGTCCAGCGTACCCAGGTAGGCCTCGAAGTCGGCGCCGGGCTCGAAGGTCACCACGGGGCAGACCTCCTCGCGCTCGCGGACGACCGTCCAGCCGTCGGCCGGCCCGGGCGCCGAACGCGCCGGCCAGCGCGTCGGCCGCCGGGTCTCCGCAGCGGAGCCGTCGCAGGTCAACCACGTCCCATGGCGCCGGGTGGTCGGGGTCGTGGGCCTCGGCGGGCGTCGCGAGCGCCTCGACCGCGGCCTCCGCGACCGCCGGCAGGTCTTCCGGGCGCGCCAGGAGGGTCGCGTAGTCGACGTGGTAGCTGGCCCCGAAGAAGACGGCCTTCGCCGTGGGCGCCACGGCGGTGAACGGCAGGTGGGCGTCGCCGCGCAGGCGCGTCCGGAGGATCGCGTCGTCCGGCTCCACCTCGTGGCGGTGCATGAGCGGGACGATGGCGACGAGTGCCCCGGCGTCGCCGGCCGCGGGATCCACGACGACCAGCGTCTGGTCGTGGGCGTTCGCGCCGTAGGCGTCCCACCAGGCGCGATGGACGCCCCAGCGGGCGAACGGGGTGGCCCAGGGCGAGGCGGCGGCGAGGGCGTCCCAGGCGGCCGGCTCGATGGCGTCGAACGGGCGGCGGACGGCGCGCAGCGTGCCCGGGATCGCCGGGGGACCGGCGGGGGTCTCGGTTGCGGTGGACGCAGGAGCGGGCGTGGGCGGACAGGGAGGGTCGAGGTCCCGGGAGGCGGAGGTCATTGATGGCGAGGATAGCACCGGTTGCGCGCGCAACGGCCGGATCGGGTGAGCGGCGCACCGCCGCACCGGACCATCCGGCAGGGCGACCTGTACCAACCGGCGGGTTGCGGGATGGGGCGATCGATCGGGCAAGGTACGGGACACCACGGGCGGGTGCGCCGGACCCGCCATGTTGGCCCGCCCCAGCGGGTGTCACTCCTCCACCAGATCCGGCGCCGCATCCCATCGTCGCCACGCCCCAGCGTGGCGTTCCGGTAGGAAGGAGCCTCATGTCGGTCGATGCCACCGTCGCCCTGCGGGCGGCCGCCACCCACGCCACCTCGACGAGCAGGATGCCGCGGCGCGGCCTTCTCGTCGCCCTCCTCGCAGCGCTGCTCGCGGCCGGCACCCTTGCCGCCGCCCCCGCCCCGGCCTCCGCCGCCGGGATCAAGGTCGCCGTCGTCGTCGGCCCTGCGGGCTCCCTCACCAGCCGCTACATCTCCAGTGCCCGCACGTACGCGGCCCTTGCCCGCTCGTACGGCGCGAACGTGGTCGAGGTCTACACGCCCAACGCCACGTGGAGCCGCGTCCGGTCGGCGGTGCAGGGCGCCAACCTGCTGGTCTACCTGGGCCATGGCAACGGGTTCCCGAACCCCTACTCGTCCACCCTGAACCCGTACAAGGTCGACGGCCTCGGGCTGAACCCGTCCCTGGGCAGCGGCAACACGCGGACGTCCTACTACGGCGAGTACTACGTCCGGACCCAGCTCAAGCTGGCCCCCAACGCGGTGGTGATCTTCAATCACGCCTGCTACACCGCGGGCAGCTCCGAACCCGGGGACGCCAACCCGAGCCTGTACGCCGCCAAGAGGCGCGTCGACAACTTCGGCGCGGGCTTCCTCCGGGCGGGCGCGAAGACGGTCTTCGCGGAGACCCTCGGCAGCGCCTCGTACATCATCCGGGGCCTCTTCCGGAGCAGCCAGACGATGCTCCAGCTCTTCTGGACCAGCCCCGACCGGACGTGGACGTACCGGAGCTCCTTCGATTCGACCCGCACGCCGGGCGCCAAGGGCTTCCTGGACCCGCGCCGGCCGGGCCAGTTCTACCGGAGCATCGTGGGCAACCTGTCGATGACGACGGAGACCTGGCGGCCCTGAGACGGCGGACCGTCACCGGGCGGCGACGCGTTCGGTGCGGGCCTGGTTCGTCGCCGGACTGCTGCACACGGTCCTTGCGGAGTCCGCGAGTGCGCGCAGATCGTCACCCACTCCGGCCGAGTGAACAGGGTGGCGATGGCAGGATCGGCGGGCGTCAGCTGATCGTGCTCGCCTCCCACTCGGGACGGGCAGGATTCGGGCGGCGATCTTGAGCTGGAGACGCAGATCAGCGTCCGACCACGGTGGACCATGACGGCCGGCGCCAGCGTGACGTCGCCAGGCCGCGGGGCAATGGTGCGTCTGCGCACCGTGCCTGCGAGCTGGATGGCCCAAAGGTCCTGCCCAAGTAGTACGGTAGGCTGACGTCCTCTTTGTCGCTGGCTTCCGCTCCCAAGCTCCCCTAGAGGCGGGAAGGGAACGCCCGTGAAGGTCCGACTCGCACCGCCGTTTGAGGCCAGATGACGACGCTGGCGAGGTCAACCTCGAAGGCGAGGCCGGTCGCCAGTGGCGAGCGGCGGCATCCCAGCGACGCCGTCCTCCGGCTTGTGTTGTTCGCAGGGGCGTGGGCGCTGGGCATCGTCGGCCTTGGGGTGGCTCTAGCGATGGCCAACGGCGGCGACCGTTACATGTACTGGGAGACCGTGGGGCGGCCCTTGTACGTCGGAGCCGTCTTCACGACGGACGACTTCATGTACAGCCCGATCGCGGCGCAGGCACTTTACCCCCTCAGTCTCATGCCCTGGCCTGTGTTCTGGGCACTGTTCGCCATCGCTGGCTGCGTGGCGATGTCCTGGATGCTAGCTCCGCTCGGTTGGGCGTTCGGGCCCCCGCTGTTTCTCCTGGCCCTGCCAGTGACGATCAACGGCAACATCGAGTGGCTCATGGCGCTTGTGGCGGTTCTCGGTTTCGGGTACGCCGGGCTCTGGGCGATCCCCCTGCTGACGAAGGTGTCTCCGGCGGTCGGCCTCGTGTGGTTCGCGGTTCGCCGTGAGTGGCACCAACTTGGGGCCGCTCTGGCCGCAACGGCCATCCTGGTCGTGATCTCGGTTTCGCTCGCGCCTTGGCTGTGGGCTCAATGGGTGGAGATGCTCATCGACAACGCTCAGACCCGTGGCGAAGGATGGTCGATGGTGCCGATCCCCCTCGCGTTCCGGGTCATCCTGGCTGCGGCGCTCGTCGCCTGGGGAGCGCGCAGCGACCGACGATGGACGATCGTCCCGGCGATGATGCTTGCCCGCCCGGACCTGTTCCTGCCCGAGCTAGCGATGCTGGCGGCGCTGCCACGGCTCGTCATGTCGCCGTCAAGACCGAGCAGCGCGTCAGGCTAGGTCCGGAAGGGTCCCGATGCCCGGTGTCCCCTCCCCCAGTGGGAGCGGAGCGCCGGTGTGGGAACCGGCCGCTGGGTGGGAGTCTGACGCACGAGCCGGCTAATGCAGGTTGTACGCCCAGTAGACGCTGCCGACGCCGACCGCCACGCCGAACGCGATGAGCGCCTTCGCCCACCACGGGAGGCCGCGACGCGCGGCCGCCATCCCGGCCAGGGCGATCGCGAACGGGATCGCGTCGAGGGCATAGCGGTAGCCCATCTGGAGCCAGCCGCCCCCGTAGTAGAGGAGGTTCGGCAGGAGGACCAGCAGGAACGTCGCCCCGAGGGCCACCGCCCGGGGGTCGCGGAATGGCGCGCGGAGGGCGTACAGGAGCCCCGGGCTGGTGAGCAGGACTGACATCCCCATGCCGTCCGGCCGGAAGAACGGGAACTCCGCCTGCAGGGCGGGCACCCGCAACAGGAAGAGCTCGATGTTCATCGGGAGGTGCGCCAGGGCGAACAGCCCCTTCATGCGCTGCGCCTCCAGGAAGGCCGGCAGGGCTGCCAGGAAGTAGCCCGAATTCGAGCGGGCTGCCGAAGCGGGCCCAGTTGTACCAGAGGCCGAAGAGGGCGGCCGGGGCGAAACCGAGCGCGACCGCGGCGATCGGGCGGACGGTCGAGCGGAGCCGCGAGCGCCACTCCGGCGGGAAGGCGGCCCAGGCCCACAGCGGCAGTGCGGCGATCACCGGGGGACGGGTCAGGAATGCCGCGCCCGAGAGCAGGCCCATCAGGACGGGGCGCCGCCGGCCGAACATCTCCACGAGCCCCGCGAAGGTCAGGATCGACGCGACCAGGTGGCCGGTGTGCCAGACGCCTCCGCGTGTCGTCGTGAACCACACCGCCGTGCTGAAGCCCCACAGTGCCGTCAGCCACAGTCGATCCGGGATGGAGCGCACGCCGATGCGGGCCAGCATCCACCAGCAGAGCCCCAGGCCGGCCGCCGCGAGCACGGCGTTGACCAGCGGCTGCCAGGCCGCGACCAGATCCGGCCCGAAGAGCGCGACAAGCGGCATGAAGGCGATCGCGGGGAACGGGGCGAAGGGGATGAAGACGCGGTTGCCCACGATGATCACGTCGTACGGTCCGAGGGCCTGCTCCAGCCAGAGCCGGCCGTGCAGGAACGCGTCGGCCAGGTAGAAGAGGTCCGGCCGCCCGGCGTCGAACCCGCTGGCCGACAGCCAGTAGATGGCGGTCGCCGCGATGAGCACCGCCACGAGGGCGACGGGGCCGCGGTGGCGGCGAAGGGTCTCGATCACGGCGGCGACAAGGCTACGGCAAGCGACGCGAGCGGGTCGCCCATCGACCGGCCAGTGCCCGGCGCCGTCCGGATTGCCGAGTGGCTCTGCCGCTCAGCCTCGGCGCGGCACCCGGCGGTGCAGGAACGGCGTCCGGAAGAGATCCCAGGCCACCGCGGCCCCCAGGCGCGGCCCGGGGTGCATCCGGGAGCCCCGCTTGTCCGACCAGCGGATGGGGACGATCGCGATCGCGTAGCCGCGACGCCGGGCGAGGTAGATGAGCTCGACGTCGAAGACGATGCTGGTGATCAGCTGCCGGGCGAAGAGGTCGTGCGCCGCCTCGCGGGTGAAGCCCTTGAACCCGCACTGCGTGTCCTGGACGTGACCGACGACCCAGATCGACGCCAAGTCGTGGAACACCTTGCCAAGGAGGCGGCGGAACCCCGGCTGCGTGCGCCGCATGTCGCTGCCGTCGGGCTGGATCCGGCTTCCGAGGGCGAGGTCGTGCTCGTGGAGGGCCTCGACGAGGAGCGGCAGCTGGTCGGGCGGGGTGGCCATGTCCGCGTCGGCGAAGATGGCCAGGTCGGTCTCGGCGGCCAGCATCCCGGCCCGGACCGCGGCGCCCTTGCCGCCGTGGGGGACGGAGAGGAGCGCCAGCAGCGGGGCGCCGGTGGCCGTGGTCGCCCGGGTCTCCGGGCGGGCTCCGGACCAGGTCGGCCGTGCCATCGCTGCTGCCGTCGTCCACCACGAGCACCCGGAGGTCGTCCGGCAGGCGCGCCGCGCCGGGCGCTCCGTCGCGCCCCTGCTCCCCGTGCCGGCGCAGGTAGCCGAACAGCTCGTCGAGGGACGGCCCCAGCCGAGCCTCCTCGTTGTAGGCGGGCAGGACCACGGTGAGACTGGTGGGGTGCATCGAGCGGAGTCTAGATCCCATGGGGTCTCGTGAGAGTCCTCCGGACGGTACTACGGCACGCGCTCCGCCACAGAGTCGTCAATCGCCGTCTTCGACGTGCTCGGCCGCCGCCTGCTCGCTCCCCAGGCGATGAGTGGGATGAAGATCATCGCGACGTCGTGCAGGGAGTAGAGGATCGACGCCATCGGTCCCCGAGCGTTGACCAGGACCCGGACATACTCGAGTGTCATCGGCAGGAGGATCACCGAGCCGACGATGAGCCCGGCGACGATCGCCCACCACCCACGGCTCCGGACGCCGAGCAGGGCGAACGGGAATAGGGACGGCTTGAGCAGGATGAGCGCGAACGCCGGCCGCCAGACTGTCCCAAGCGCCGCGAACAGCGCAATCCAGAGGACCGGGTTCCCGGCAGCGGAGAGGCTCGGCGTCAACGGGAGGGCGAGACAGACCGCCATCAGTGGCCATGACCAGGGGGCCGGTCGGTGGTGGTACACGACGGCCCCGACGCCAGCCACCGGGATCGCCCACCAGAGCGGATCGGGCAGGAACGCCGCGGGGGCGAGCCAGGCCAACGCGATGGGCGGATAGAGAACGTGACCGGTCTCGATCGCGTACGGCCCGGCCAGCTGCTCGGGGAGGTACCACGATCCGCCGCCGATCCAGCGCAGGGCCGCGTCGCGGTAGATCTGCCGATCACCCCGAGGATCCAGCTGAACCGGGCGTCGGCGAGGAGCATGTAGAACAGATACGCGGCGGCGGCCATGGCCACGAGCGAGAGGCCGACGGCGAGTGGGCGATACCAGGCGCTGGCGACGCGAAGTCGATGGGGCACAGCGGAGCCCGAACCGGCCGACATCGCCGCTACCGTACCCTGCGGCGCTCGGCCGCGCTACCCGCGTCAGTCATCAGGCGATCCGAGGGGCCACTCGGGCCGACCGTCGTCGTCTCATCTCCAGGGCGAGCCTGACGGCCGCGTACCCGATCGTCACGAGCGCCGGGATGCCAGGCCAGGGGAAGGCCATGGCCCCGGCCACGAACGGGCCGACCGGGAGGGCGAACATCGCGTAGTAGTACTGGGTCGTCGGAAAGAGCGCGGGGACGGCCAGCCAGCACGCCGCTCGCAAGTCCAGCACGGCCAGGACGCCGAGCGCCACCAGGGACGCCGCGAAGAGCACGGGCTCGCCCCAGGCGCTGACGCCCCCGCCCGACTGGGCGTGGATCGCCCCCGCGACCGCCCCGACCTCGCGCAGGAACATCTCCCAGGTCCCGGGAGCCGCCACCACGGTGACGCCGAAGACGACCGCGGCGAGCGCAAGGGCCCGCCACCGACGCTCACCGACGAGCGGGGGTATCGCCACCACCTTGAGCACCGCGGCGAGCAGCCCGCCCCACGTTCCGCCCGCCACCACGAGCGCCATCACGACGACGTGGGGGTTCGCCGCGATCACCCCGTAGAGCAGCGGCGGGTAGGCGAGCCATCCGAGCGGGAGCCGGAGCGCCCGGACGATCACGACCGCTGCTCCGGCCGAGAGCACCAGCCAGAGCCAGACGAACACGTCCTCGGGCAGGAAGGTCAGGGGCGCCAGGAGGATCGCCGTTGGCGGCAGACCCGCGTAGCTGAATGGCCGGTCGCCGATGGCAGCTCCGACGGCCCAGGGGTTCTCGCCGGCGAGCCATGCTGCCGAACCCCGGTAGTAGATGCGGGCATCGAGGCCCACGGTCTGCGGCTCGAATCCGACGGCGACGTTCAGCAGCCAGAAGGCGAGGAATGCGCCGGGCAGGAGGAAGACGAGCCATCGCCGTCGGGCGGCGGGATCCATCCAGGCGCCCGGCGCGGGGACGGGCGGGCGGGATCGCAGGCCGGCCCCGACCGACGCCAGGCGAGCGCGGAGCGATGCCGCGTCGGCCATCACCCGGCCGTCGCGTCGGGGGCGCGATCCGGGGGCTCGATCACGGTGCCGGGTTGGTCGTTCGGTGCTCGCAGCGCCGCCAGCAGCGTCATCAGCATGTAGAGGAGCAGGCGGGGCGTCGCCAGGACGCTGAGCGTGACGGCGGCGGCCCAGCCCCAGCGCCCCGGCGCCAGGCGCAGGGCGAGGACCAGGCCCCCGCCGACGAGCACGGCCCACAGGATCGGCGACAGGACGAACGGCGACAGGTTCCGGACCTCGCCGACCTGCCCGAAGGTGAGGGAGCCCAAGAAGTCGATCGTCGCCTGGGGCGCGAGGACGAGCTGGATGAGAACCAGGCCGCCGAGCCAGGCGACGAGGTGCCCGAGGGTCCGCCACTCGCGCCGGCCGATCCACCAGCAGGCGACCAGGACGGGGAAGAGCTTCAGGCTGGTCGCCATGGCGATCGCCCAGGGCGAGCCGAGGGCGGTCAGGAACGTGACCGGAACCTGGGCCTGGCCGATCGCGACGGACCAGGCGATCGGGACGCCGAGCATGCCGACGGCCAGCCATGTCTCGCGGCGACGCAGGCCGACCCGCCAGAGCGTGCCGACGAGGCTGGCGATCACCACGGCCTCCCAGATCGCGGCGGCGACCGGGTAGGGCAGGACGGCCAGGGGCCGAAAGGCAATCGCGAGGAGCGGCGGGTAGCGGTAGAACTCGGCCGCGTTCGGGTCGGCGCCGGCCGGGTACAGCGGGAGCCCCGCGTTGAGGCGTTCCCCGGCCTCGTAGTAGGCGCGCACGTCCGCCAGCGGGTCGCTGGCGAGGTGGAGCCACAGGACCGCCACGCCCGCCACGGCGCCCACGACCGCGAGCCCGAACAGGGCGAGATTCGCGAGGCGCGCGAGGCGCCGCCACGACGGGGACGCGGCGGCCGCGGTCATGGCGCCGCGGCCCGTGCTGCCGGTGGTGCCTCGGCGGCCGCGGACGGCACGTGGCGTCGGGATGCGCGCACCGCCGCGAGGACGAGGGCCGCGGCCAGCCAGACGACGATCGGCGCCGCGACGGCCACGGCCGCCGTCGCCATGGCCGCGGCGACCAGGGCGGCAGTCCTCCGGAACGCCCGGTCGTCGGCCCGGGACGCGGCCGCGGCGGCGATCGGCACGAGCGCCACGGGGTAGTGGTACCAGGTCACGGGCAGGATCACGAGCGAGGCGACGACGGCCCACCCGAAGCTCTCGACCGGATCCTCGACCACGCGTGCCACGACGACCGTGCCGGCAAGGGCCGTGAGCGTGACCGCGACCTGCACGATCCGTGCGGCGTCCTCGCTGAGCCCGAGCAGGAGCGCCAGCTGGGACGCAGGGCCGACATTGAGGCGGATCACGATGTCGGCCGCAGCCGAGCTGGCCCGCAGGAATGCCACGTAGTCCTGCCATGGCTCGATGCCGCCGACCGCCAGGCTGGCGGCCAGCGCCGCCAGCCCCACGACGAGCGCGGTCGCGACGATGCGGACCGAGGGGCCGCGCACGCCTTCGCGGATGCCCCGGACGAGGAGCCAGATCGCCAGCGAGGCCGGGTGGAGCTTCGCGAGGACCGCCGCCGCCAGCCCGGCGCCCGCGGCGACGGAAGCGCCCCGACCGGCCACCAGGACCGCCGCCAGGACCAGCCCGAAGATGCCGGCGAACCACTCGTTCAGGTTGCCCTGCAGCACGGCCAGGGCGAACGGGAAGACGAGCGGCGCCAGCGCCAGCGTCGGCCAGGCGACCGCCCGGCCACCCCGGGACAGGCGCCGCGCCGCCGCCCAGAGAGTGGCGGCCGCCCCGATCGTCCAGCCAACGAAGATCACGGGAAACGGCAGGCCGGCGATGGGCGCCAGGGCCTGCGCCACGATCGGTGGATACGAGTAGAACAGCGTGTCCGCCGCGAGGGCGGAGCCCGGGGGCAGGGGCAGGTAGAGATCGGTGCCGTCGTTCCAGCGGCCGGCCGCGTCGACGAGGACGCGGAGATCCTGGCCCAGCGCGTCCGCCGGGAGCTGCGCGGCGAGCACGGCCAGCCCCGCCCAGCTGACGATCGCCACCGAGAGCCAGAGCAGCGCGGGAGGACGCGGGAGCTGCGTGAACGCCGGCATCGCCGGCATCGTACGGTCTGCCGCCTGCCGCGACAGGGCCTTGGACGGTTCTCCCGCATAGTCCATCCGTACGGGTCCGCTGCCTGGCCGGGTGGTGCTACCGTGCACCGCCGTGAGGACTCCGCTCGCGCTCTTCGCGTTCGCCCTCGTCGTCCGGCTGATCCTGATCGCCCTGTTCCCGGACGCCGCCTACCCGGACTCCTACTACTACGTCGACGTGGCGCGGAGCCTCGCCGCCGGGCGTGGTTTCGAGGTCGACTTCGTCTGGATCTTCGTCGAGGTGGGCGGGAAGATCCCGGCGTACCCGACGCTCCCGGTCCCCTCCAACGCCCACTGGATGCCCCTCGCGTCCATCGTCCAGGTTCCCTTCATCTGGCTCCTGGGGAACACGGCGATCGCCTCCGCCCTCCCGTTCGCCCTGCTCGGCGCGGTGACCGCCCCGCTGGCATGGGCGATGGCGCGCGACATCGGGACGACCGAGCGGGTGGCCGTGGGCGCCGGGATCCTCGTGGCCATCCCGCTCTTCGCGACACCCTTCATGGCGCAGCCGGACAACTTCGCCCTCTACCAGCCACTGGTGATGTGCGCGATCTGGGCCGCCGGGCGCGGCCTCCGCGGGCACCCCCGGAGCTACGCCCTCGCCGGGGCGCTCGTCGGCCTCGCCACCCTGTCGCGGTCGGACGGCATCCTGGTCGGCGTGGCTGTCGGCCTCCTCTTCGTCGGCGACCGCTGGCTGGCCTGGCGCAGCGGCGGGAGCCGCCCGCCGCGGATCCCGCTCTGGGCGGCCGTTGCCTGCGCCGGCCTCTTCGTCGCGGTGGTGGCTCCCTGGTTCGCGCGCCAGCTGATCGTGTTCGGGGCGATGTCCCCCTCGACGGCAACCGGCAAGGTTCTCCTGATCCGGGACTTCAGCGAATGGAACTCGATCACGACACCGGCCAGCTGGGAGCATTTCCTGGGCCAGGGCCTCGGGCCCCTCCTGGCCAGCCGTGTCGGCGGGCTCGCCGCGGCCGTGTCGATCTTCAGCGTGCTGGTGGGCGGCGTCGTCCTGGTCCCGTTGATGGCCATCGGCGGCTGGGCCCGGCGCCGCTCGCCGGACTTCGCCCCGTGGTTCCTCTACGCGTTCCTGCTCTTCGCGGCCAACGCCCTGGTCTTCGCGGTCCACGTGCCGGGCGGGACGTTCATCCACTCGGCGATCGGGCTGGCACCCCACGCGTTCGTCCTGGCCCTGGAGGGGGTCGCCCTGGCGGTCGCCTGGATCGCCCGGCGCCGCCCGGCCTGGAACGTGGAGAGCGCCACCCGCTTCTTCACCGTCGCGGTGATCGGCTTCGCGGTCGTCGCGGCGATCGGCGCCACGATGACGACACACGCGGCGTGGCGCGCGCGGACTGACGAGCACCGGTTCGCGGCAGGCGCGCTGGACGCCGCGGGCGCCGCGACCACCGACCGGGTGATGTCGATCGACGCATCGGGCACGTTCTACTGGTCCGGCCGCGGCGGCGTGGTCCTCGTGGACGACCCCCTGGCCACGATCGAGGAGGTCGCCCGCGCCTACGACATCCGATGGCTGATCATCCAGCGTTCCGACGGGGTCCCCGCGGTCGCGCCGATCATCAACGGGACGTCCTCCCCCGCGTGGGTCGGGCCACCGGTCGCGACCTGGCCCGAGACGCCGGACGGCGGGCCGATGGCGGGCCCGGTGGACGTCGGCGTCTATCCCGTCTGCCTGGACGCCGGCGACACGCGCTGCGCCCAGGCTGGTCCATGAGCGGGCTGCGCCGATGAGCGAGCCGCGCCCGTTCGATCGCAACCGCGCGTGGGGCACCTGGCGGCCGTCCCGCCGCGAGGCGTGGCTCAGCGCCGGGCTCGTCTTCTTCGTGGCGCTGGCGGTCCGGCTGTGGGCGGCCGGCCAGGTCCCCTTCCCGATCCCCGAGGACACGGCCTACTACTGGGGCGTCGCCCGCAACCTCGCCGAGGGGAGGGGCATCGTCACGGACGCGATCTGGTCCTTCGCCACGCCGGCGCGCGACCCGATCAGCGGCACGTTCGGCTTCTTCTTCCCGCGCCCGGCCTTCGAGATCTGGCAGCCTTTGCCGAGCGTCCTGGGGCTCCTCCCCATGCTGGCCTCCGGCTCCACGGCGTACGGCACGACGCTTCCCGTCGCGGCGGTCCTCGGCGCGCTCGTGCCGGTGGTCGCCTGGCGGATCGCGGCCGACCTCGCCGAGGAGCGATCGCTGCTGGCCGAGCGGTCCCGCACGCTGGCCCTGGGCGCCGGCCTGGTGGCGGGCGTCACGCTGCCGCTGGTGCTCCCGTCGGCCCACCTGGATTCCACGAACCCGTTCGCAATCCCCGCCCTGCTCGCCTGCCTCCTCATGGTCCGGCTCGTGCGCCGGCCGCCGGAACGGCTCTTCGACGGTCGCCTCGTCGCGCTGGGCCTTCTCATCGGGGTGGCGGGCCTCGCGCGCAACGAGGCGGCCTGGGTGGGCCTCGCCTGGGCGCTGGTCGCCGCCGGGGCCCTGCACGGGCGCGGCTGGCCGGCGGTGGTCCGGGCGGTCGCCGTCCCCGGCCTGATCGCCGTCGTCGTGCTGGCGCCATGGCTGGTCCGGAGCTGGCTCGTGTTCGGCTCGCCGCTGCCGGGCCAGGCGATCACGAACGCCTGGGCGATCACGGGCAACGAGATCTTCGCCTGGCTGGACCCGGCGACCGCCGCCGAGTACCTGGCGCTGGGTCCGGCCGCCTGGCTGGAGCACCGGGTCGACGGGTTCGCCCACAACCTGCTCTACGTGCTGCTGGTCCCGGGCGCACCGCTTGCCCTGGTGGGCCTCGTCGCGCTGCCGTGGGCGACGCGGTTCCGCTCCCTCCGGCCGTTGCTCGTCCTGGCCCTGATCACGTTCCTCGTGACGACGCTCGTGTTTCCTGTCCAGACGCGCTGGGGGACGTTCCTCCACGCGTCGATCCCGGCGGCGCTCCTGCTCCTCGTGGCCGGCCTCGCCGGCCTCGACGAGGGCCTTGCGTGGGTGGGCCGCCGGCGCGGCTGGACCCGCCCCGTGGCCTGGCTGGGCCCCCTCTTCGCCGGCCTCGGCGCCGTCCTCTTCATGGTGCCGGGTGTCATCGCCTACGGCGGGCAGGCACGCGGCACGGAGGCCGCGTACGTCGACCTGGCGCGCCGGATGGCGGAGGCGGGCGTGCCCCTCGACGGAGCGGCGCCCGTCATCGCAAACCACCCCATCTGGGTCGCCGAGGTGAACCGCGTCGACGCCCTGGCCCTGCCGGACGAGCCCGTCGCGAGCGTGGTGGACCTCGCCGACACGTTCGGGGCGCGGGTCGTCATCCTCGACGGCGATCACGGCGGCTGGCCCGATCGGCTGGCCGACGACCCGGACGCCGCCTGCCTGGTGCCGGTGGCGCTCCCGCCGCCCGCGACCGACGACCCGCGCGGCGCGGAGTTCCGCGTCTTCCGCGTGGACTGCCCATGAGCGCCCGTATACTGGCTGCCAGATGAGCGCGGAGATCGGCGCCGGCGACGCGGCGACAGGGCGGTTCGACACCCTTCACGCGGAAGCGAAGGAGGCGCTCGCCTACGCGGCGAACACCCTGCGGGCGCTGACCGAGCGCTACCGCGAGGCGTTCCACGAGGAGCTCGGCGGCTGGCACGAGGACCGCGACACCCTCGACCAGGTGGACCGCCGATCGCTGGCCGACGTCGACGACGCCGTCCCGACGATCCCCGGCGCCAACGGCACGGGCGACCTGACGGCGGCGACCGAGACCGGCTCGATCGCGGCGACCACGGAAGCGGCCGAGTCCGCGGCCGACGAGGGCCGCTCGTCGGAGCTGCGCCGCCGGATCGCGATCCGGACCTCCGAGCTGGGCGAGCGCCAGACCGAGCTGGGACGCCTGGAGCTGGCGGTCCGCGGCCTCGAGCGCACGTGGCTCTTCCTGGAGCGCGGCGACGCCTCGCTGCTGGCCGACCCGGCCGCGCCGGACCTGGCCGACGACCTCCAGATGCGCATCGTCGAGGCCCGCGAGGCCGAGCGCGCCCGCCTGGCCCAGGAGGTCCACGACGGCCCCGCGCAGGCGCTGGCGAACGCGATCTTCGGGGTGGAGTACATCGAGAAGATCCTGGATCGCGATCGGCCGGCCGCCCGCATCGAGCTCCGCTTCCTCCGGGAGCGCCTCCGCCGCGAGCTGGGCGACGTTCGCGCCTTCATCAGCCAGCTCCGGCCGCCGATCCTCGACGAGATCGGCCTGGACGGGGCGATCCGCGAGGCCGCCAACACGCTGGCCGCACTGAGCGGCGCGACGATCGACGTTGACCTGGCGGCGCCGGCCGTCCGAGCTGGGCGACGCCGAGCAGGTCGTCGTCCTGCGGGTCCTCCAGGAGGCCCTGCAGAACGTCCGCAAGCACGCGGGGGCCCGCCACGTCCGGCTGGCGACCCGCCACGCGGACGGCCACTGGATCCTGGAGGTCCGCGACGACGGCCGCGGCTTCGACCCCGACACCGTGACCGCCCCCGGGCGGCGTACCTTCGGGCTGCAGTTCATGCGAGAGCGGGCGGAGCTGGTCCACGGCACCTTCGAGATCCGATCGCGGCCCGCGAACGGGACCGTCGTCGTGCTCGACATCCCCGTGGGCGACAGAGGAGGCTAGGACATGACCTATTCCGGGCCGGACCGCCGGCGGGGTGGCCCCGACCGGCGCGGCGACGGCGAGCGGACCAGGATCCTGCTCGTGGACGACCACGCCCTCGTGCGGGTCGGGATGCGGGCGATCCTGGAGCGGGAGCCGGACTTCGACATCGTCGGCGAGGCCGACGACGGCCGCTCGGCCCACGACGCGGCGCTGGAGACCGACCCCTCGATCATCCTGATGGACCTGACCCTGCCGCCCCCCGGCGGGATCGAGACGACCCAGCGGATCAAGCGCGACCTGCCGGCGACCGGGATCATCATCCTGGCCCCCGACGAGGACGAGGAGGCGCTCTTCCAGGCGATCCGCGCCGGCGCCGCCGCCTTCATCCTCAAGGACGTCGGCCCGGACGACCTGGTCACGATCATCCGGCGCGTCGCCACCGGCGAGTTCCTGATCAACGACAAGGTCTTCGCCAAGCCGGCGGTCGCCTCGCGGGTCCTCAAGGAGTTCCGCGAGCTGGCGATCTACGGCCAGGAGGCCGCGCCGATCTTCGCCCCGCTCTCCCCGCGCGAGGTCGAGATCCTGGACAACATCGCCCAGGGCATGACCAACAAGCAGGTCGCCTACCAGCTGTCCATCAGCGAGCAGACCGTCAAGAACCACATGAGCTCCATCCTGCGCAAGCTGGCCGTGAACGACCGGACCCAGGCCGTGGTGTACGCGATGCGCCAGGGCTGGATCCGGATGCCGGAGGATTGACGGGCGTCATGGCCGACGACCCCTCCGCGCCCCCGCGCCGACGGCCCGCCCGCGCCGCCTGCGGCGCCGGGCAGCCCCGCGGCGCTCGCGGAGGCCCTCGACCGGGAGCTCGAGGCGCTCGGCCGCGAGCTCGCCGAGATCGACCTGCTCGTCGGGCAGTCGCGCACGGAGGCCGGCCGCCACGAGCAGAAGCGAGCCCAGGCCGCGCGAGCGCCTGGCCGGGCTCGGGAGCGGCGCCGCGCCCGCCGAGCTGGCGGAGGTGAACGGCCAGCTGGTGACGCTCACGCGGCGGGCCGCCGTGATGGAGGCCCAGCTGGACGTCCTGGCGGGCAAGCAGAAGACCCTGGAGCGGTACCGCGACGGCCTCGCCCGCGTCCGTGCGGCGGTCGGCGAGCTCGCCGGCGACGGCGCGACCGCGGCCGCCGGCGACGAGCTTCCGGGCGGCGGGACGGGTCGCCCGCCGTCGGCCGGGTCGTCCTGGCCGCCCAGGAGGACCTCCGCCGGGACATCGCGCGGGCGATGCACGACGGGCCGGCCCAGAGCCTCACGAACATCGTCCTGCAGGCCCAGATCGTGGAGCGCCTCCTGGACCGCGACCCGGCGGCGGCCCGCGCCGAGGTGGGTGAGCTGATGGCGATGGTCCAGCGGACGCTGGAGGCCACGAAGACGTTCATCTTCGACGTGCGGCCGATGGTGCTCGACGACCTCGGCCTCGTGCCGACGCTCCGGCGGGTCGCCCGCGACCGGAGCCGACGGGCCCAGGTCCCCGTGGAGTTCGAGTCGATGGGCACGGACCGCCGCCTGTCGATGGAGCTCGAGAGCGCCGTCTTCCGGGTGGCCGACGAGGCGGTCGCGGGACTCGTCGAGGGCGGCCCGGAGAAGGTCCATCTGGCCCTGGACTGGGGCGAGGACCTCGTGGTGTCCGCCGTGGCCATCCGCCCCGCCACGGACGAGGCCGCCGAGGAGGCGCCCCGCCCCGACATGCCCGAGGCGCTGCGGGCGATGGTCGACGAGCGGCGCGCCCGGGCGGTGGCCAGCGGGATCGTCGCGGTCCTGACGCCGGCCATCCGGCGCGAGATCACCGAGCGGGCGTCGGCCGTCGGGGGCCGGATCGAGTTCGCCGCGGACGGCCGCGGCGTGACGGCGCGCTTCGCGCTCCCGGCGCCGCCCGCGGACGCATGACCGCGCCTGCGGCCGCCTGTGCAGCCGCGCCCGCGGCATGGGCCATGCCGCGGGCCAGGGGATCGTGGAGTTCGGGGTGATCCTGGCCCTGGCGGCCCTGGTCGCCGTCGCCGTCCTGGTGGTCTTCCGGCCCCAGCTGGCGTGGGTCCTGAGCATGATCGGCAGCGAGGTGGACAAGGCTGGCCGCGTGCTCGTCGGCCTCGGGGCGCTCTGACCGGAGTCCCGAAAGTACCGGTCGCCCACCCCGTACGAAGTGGTGAGTGGTGGGCCGGCCGCGCGTCGCCGTAGCCTCCGTAGTTGCCCCACTCGGGGTGTGCGCACTCATCCAGGGAGGCCTTCATGGCGCTCATCGACTACGTGCTCGGCATCCTCCATCGGGACGAGGAAGGGCAGGGCCTCGCCGAATACGCCCTCATCCTCGCGCTCATCGCGATCGTCGCGATCGTCGCCCTCATCTTCCTGGGCGGCCAGGTCTCGAAGATCCTGAGCACCGTCGGCACCTCCGTCTAGCGGAGTCGCCTTCGTCACCGGACGAAGGGAACGGGCTCGGCGCGATGAACGCGCCGGGCCCGTCTTCGTTCCCGGGAGCGATCAACGTCTTGGCCGGGTGAAACGCATAGGTCACAAGGGAGCACGCAATCCATGACGCAGCTCGTCGCTCTCGTCGATCGCCTGACCGCCCGCGAGGACGGCCAGGGCCTCGCCGAGTACGCCCTCATCCTCGCCCTCATCGCGATCGTCGCGATCGTCGCCCTCATCTTCCTGGGCGGCCAGGTCTCGACGATCCTGAGCACCGTCGGCACGTCGGTCTAGCGACCGATCCACTCCGCCGCAGATCGCGACGCCGGGCCCGCGGGGCCCGGCGTCGACGCGCCAGGGGCCTCTCGCCACGGCGCGGTGCCGCACCACCGAATGGTCCCGCAGGACTTGACACGCACGCACGACGGACCTACGGTTCCGGTCGCCGCAGGGTCGGTGGGGCCACAGTCAGTGACCAGGCCGGCCGGCGTTCATCCGCTCTTGGGTCAGGCGACCCGCCGGCTCCCGTCGGCGCGGGGGACTTCACGAGGGAAGGAGGTGAACACCACCATGGCATATCTGTCCGGACTCATCTCGTATCTTCTGGACCGCGACGAGGAGGGCCAGGGTCTCGCGGAGTACGCGCTGATCCTCGCGCTCATCGCGATCGTCGCGATCGTCGCCCTCATCTTCCTGGGCGGCCAGGTCTCGAAGATCCTGTCCACCGTCGGCGCGTCGGTCTAGGACCCAGCCATGCGAACGGGCCGCCGGGAGCTCCCGGCGGCCCGTTCCTTTCTCCGCCCCCAGCGTCGGGGCACCCACGGGGGAGATCTCCAATGGATCCGGCGCCACGCCGGCGCCGGCGGCACGCAGCCGAAGGATCGCCAGGCGGGCCAGGGCCTCGTCGAATACGGACTCATCCTCGTTCTCGTCGTCATCGTCAGCATCGCTGGCCTGGTCTTCTTCGGGACCGCCGTCTCCGGCTATCTCAGCCATATCGGCTCATCCGTCTGACGCGAGACCGGTCCGCCTCCGGGCGGCCGGTCTCGTCCGCGTCCATCGGACCGTTGCGCCCGTCGCGACCCCCCGAGGGTCCGTGCGGAGAATCCTTCCATTTGTTCCCAACGGTCCTAGCCCTTTTGTATAGTCGCGCGGCAATTGACCGGTGCTAGAGTGGTGCCGCCTGTCACACGGCAACGGGGAGACCAAACCTTGAAGCGCAGCAATCGTCTGATCCTGTTGATCGGCCTCTTCCTGGCGGCAATCGCGTTCGTCGGGATCATCCTCGTCCTCGGCCAGGGGAGGCAGCAACACCCAACCGGGGCATCGACCTGACAAGACCACGTACATCGTGGTCGCCACGCGGACATCCCGCTCGGGACGACCGTCACCGCGGACATGGTCGAGACCAAGGAGGTCAGGAAGCACGGAGAAGCCCGCGGACTCCTACACCGTCGACGAGCGAGGTCGATCGGCCGCACGCGTCACGACCGCAGCTCACGAGCGGCCAGCTCGATCGACCCCGAACGCCTTCTCCACGACGACCGTGAACCCCGACGTCGCCCGCCTCCTCGACACCGGCAAGCGCGCCATGTCGGTCCAGGTCGACCAGGTCTCCGGCGTCGGCACCCTCGTCAAGCCCGGCGACCGGGTCGACGTCGTGATCGGCATCGCGGGCGCGGACAAGTTCCCCGTCGTGACCACCGATCCCACCACCGAACCAGATCCAGATCGTGCCGGGCCTCAACGCGACGTCGGTCAAGGCGATCATCCAGAACCTGGAGGTCGTCGGGACCCTCCTGCCGCCGCCGCCCGACCAGGACCGACGCAGCCCGAGGACATCGGCCCAGCCAGGACGCCCCGTCCCTGAACGGGCAGGCCCAGATCGTCATCCTCTCGGTCACCGCCCAGCAGGCGGAGGTCCTGCGCTTCGGCCAGATCGACGGGACGATCACCCTCGTCCTGCGCTCGCCCGACGACAAGGACGCGCCGAACGACGAGACGACGGGCATCACCCTGCGCCAGCTCGTCGACAACTGGGCGGTGATCCCGCCGCAGGTCGTCGAGACGGTCCTCCCGAAGCAGACGGCCCGCTAGGCACCGGCGGCGCAGGGGCGGGCCAGGCGGCCGCCCCCGCGCGAGCCACGTACCCGACAACAGTCCATCCAACCCACCTGAGGCGAAGGCCGACCGGCCGATGAGCGACCAGATCCGCGTCCTGATCGTGGACGACATCCTCGAGACGCGCGACCATCTCACCAAGCTTCTCGGCTTCGAGAAGGACGTGGAGGTGGTCGGGGCGGCTGCGTCCGGCGCCGAGGCGCTGGAGATGGCGGCCAGGATGCTCCCGGACGTCGTCCTGATGGACATCAACATGCCCGAGATGGACGGGATCGCCGCCACCGAGCTCCTGATGGCGCGCGTCCCGAGCGCATCGGTCGTGATGATGTCGGTCCAGGGCGAGGCGGACTACCTGCGCCGCTCCATGCTGGCCGGGGCCCGCGAGTTCCTCGTCAAGCCGTTCAGCTCCGACGAGCTGACCGCCTCCATCCGCCAGGTCTACGCCCGGGAGCGCGACAAGATCGGCCGGATGGCCCTCCCGGTCGCCGAGGCCGCGGCCCGGTCGACAGCCCGCGAGCCGGGCCGCGTCGTCGCGGTCTTCAGCCCGAAGGGCGGCGTGGGGCGCACCACGATCGCCGTGAACATCGCGGTCGCCGCGGCGTCGGAGCCCGGCGCCGAGGTCGTCCTCGTGGACGGCTCGTTCCAGTTCGGCGACGTCGGCGTCCTCCTCAACCTCAACCCGAAGAACAAGTCGATCGCCGACCTGGTCCCCGAGCTGGAGGCCGGCGGCGAGCCCGATTCCCTGGACACCTTCGTCATCACCCACTCGACGGGCACGAAGGTCCTCCTGGCCCCGCCGTCCCCCGAGATGGCCGAGCTGGTCACCCCGGCGGCGATCCGGCGGGTCCTCGACGTCCTCCGCTCCAGGAGCGACCTCGTGATCGTGGACTGCGCCGCGGCGTTCAGCGACTCGACGCTCGCCGTGCTGGACACGGCCGACGTGATCCTGACCGTCCTCACGCTCGAGATCACGAGCATCAAGAACATGCGGCTCTTCCTGGAGGTCGCCGATCAGCTCGGCTACCCTCGCGGACAAGATCGAGCTGGTCCTCAACCGCGCCGACTCGGCGCTCGGCATCCGCGTCGCGGACGTCGAGCACTCGATCGGCCGGAAGGTGGACCACACGGTCGTCAGCGACGGCCGAAGCGTCGTGTACGCCCTCAACCGGGGCGTGCCGTTCTTCATCAGCAACCGCGAGGCGCAGGTGTCGCAGGACGTCCTCCGCCTCGCCCGGGCGCTCCTCGGAGCGCCGGAGGCCGCGCCCGCCGAGGCGCGGAAGCCGGCGCCCAAGAAGTCGCTCTTCGCGTGGCGGTAGCAGATCGATGAGAGCTCCCGCCTGGGAGCGTGAAGGGGTGGTTGGACGATGTCCCTGCTGAAGCGAATCGAAAGCGCTCGACCCGGCGGAACCGGGCCGGCGCCCGCGCCTGGAGGTCCCCCGGAGCCCGGTCGGCCCCGGTGCGCCGGCGGGCGGCGGGCCCAGCCTGGCGCCGACGCAGCGCCTCCTCCCGACCGCGCCCGTCCGCGAGTCGTTCCGGGACGTCAAGTTCCGGATCCAGAGCCGCGTCATCTCCGACCTCGACCCGAAGCTCGACCTCTCCAACCAGGTCGAGGTCCGCCGCCAGATCGAGGAGATCTTCGGCAAGGTCATCGACGAGGAAGGCCTGGCCCTGACCCGCGCCGAGCGGGTCCGGATGCTCGAGCAGATCACCGACGAGATCATCGGCCTCGGGCCGCTGGAGCCGCTCCTGCGCGACGAGTCGATCACCGAGGTGATGGTCAACGGCCCGCGCCAGGTCTACATCGAGCGGAACGGCAAGCTCGAGCTGACCAACGTCGTCTTCCAGAACGACGACCACGTCATGCGGATCATCGACCGGATCATCGCCCCGATCGGTCGCCGCGTCGACGAGTCCTCGCCGATGGTCGACGCCCGCCTGACCGACGGCTCCCGCGTCAACGCGATCATCCCGCCGCTCTCGCTCGTCGGTCCCGTCATCACGATCCGGAAGTTCGCCGCCTCCCCCTTCACGGTGGACGACCTGATCCGCTTCGGGACCGCGACCCCCGAGATGTTCGACTTCCTGAAGGCCTGCGTCGAGGCCCGCCTGAACCTCTTCGTCTCGGGCGGCACCGGCTCGGGCAAGACGACCACCCTCAACGTCCTCTCCTCGTTCATCCCGAACGACGAGCGGATCATCACCATCGAGGACGCCGCCGAGCTGCAGCTCCGCCAGGAGCACGTGGTGACGCTGGAGTCCCGGCCGCCCAACATCGAGGGCCGCGGCGCCATCCCCATCCGGGAGCTCGTGCGCAACGCCCTCCGCATGCGGCCCGACCGGATCATCGTCGGGGAGTGCCGTTCCGGCGAGGCCCTCGACATGCTGCAGGCCATGAACACGGGCCACGACGGCTCGATGTCCACCGGCCACGCCAACAGCCCGCGCGACATGCTGTCGCGCCTCGAGACGATGGTCCTGATGGCCGGCGTGGAGCTCCCGCTCCGCGCCATCCGCGAGCAGGTCGCGTCGGCCGTCGACCTCATCGTCCACCAGGCCCGCCTCAAGGACGGCACCCGGCGGATCACGAACATCACCGAAGTCCAGGGGATGGAAGGTGACGTGATCGTCATGCAGGACGTGTTCATCTTCGAGCAGACGGGCGTTGTCGAGGGGAAGATCCAGGGCCGGCTCAAGCCGACCGGGATCCGCCCGAAGTTCGTCGAGAAGTTCGAGGTGATGGGAATCCACCTGCCGCCCGGACTCTTCGGCTTCGTCTACTAGGCGGCAGGAGGGCACGCCGTGCTGCCGACCATCGTCATCGCCGCCGTCGCGGCGGTCGCCATCCTCCTCATCGCCGTCGGGATCGCCTCCGGCAGCGGCGGGACGGGCGTCAGCGCCCGCCTCGAGCGCTACGCCTCCGGGCGCCAGGAGACGAAGAAGGCCGACACCGCCAACGCCTCGCTGGGCGACCTCATCTCGCAGAGCGCCGCGATCTCGCAGCTCAACAAGGTCGTCGAGCAGCGCGACTTCGGGGCCAACATCGCGCGCGAGCTCGCCCGCGCCGACCTCAAGCTGAAGGTCAGCGAGTACCTGTTCATCTGGGTCGGCGCCATCGTTGGCGTCCCGGTGATCATGTTCATCGTCGGCTTCGCCCTGCCGGCGCTGCAGAACCCGATCCTGCTCCTCGTCGGCGCCATCATCGGCTTCATCCTGCCGCGCTGGTACGTCAAGCGCCGCCAGGGGAAGCGCCTCAACCAGTTCAACAAGCAGCTGCCCGACACGATCACGCTCATCGCCAACGCCCTGCGGGCGGGCTCGTCGTTCCTGCAGGCCATCGAGCTGGTCGTCCGCGAGGCGCGGCCGCCGATCTCGACGGAGTTCGCCCGGGTCATCCGCGAGGTCAACCTGGGCCTGCCCTTCGAGCAGGCCCTGGAGAACCTGGTCCGCCGCGTCAGGTCGGACGACCTGGAGCTGATGGTCACCGCCATCTCGATCCAGTACCAGGTGGGCGGCAACCTCGCCGAGATCCTCGACTCGATCGCGTTCACCATTCGCGAGCGGGTCCGGATCAAGGGCGAGATCCGCACCCTGACGGCGCAGCAGCGGATGTCGGGCTACGTGGTCGCCTTCCTGCCGATCGGCCTGGCCGGCTTCCTCTTCGTCATCGCCCCGGGCTTCCTCCAGCCGATGCTGGACGCCGAGGTGGCGTTCCTCGGCATCCCGGTGGGGGTCATCCTGATCGGGATCGGGGGCGATCATGATGTTCATCGGCTTCATCATCATCCGGCGCATCGTCGACATCGAGGTCTAGGGCCATGGAATCCGTGATCCCCCTCATCGTCGCCGGCGCCGCGGCCCTCGCGATCCTCTTCATCGCGATCGGCCTGGCCGGCTCCTCCAACGTCGACCCGGTCCAGGCCCGGCTGACCCAGCTCGGCTCCATGCAGGCCAAGAACCTGGAGGAGCTGGAGCTCCAGCAGCCGTTCTTCGAGCGGACGCTCCGCCCGCTGGCCGGCCGCCTCTCCGGCACCGTCTCCCGGTTCACCTCGTCGTCCTTCACGTCGCGGACCGAGAAGAGCCTGGCGATGGCCGGCAACCCGGGCGACCTGCGCGTGCCCGACTGGCTGGGCATCAAGGCGATCTGCGCCGTCGTCTTCGCGATCGCCTTCTTCCTGCTCTTCTTCTTCCTGCTGAACGTCGGGATCCTGCTGGCGATCGCCCTCGGCGCGGCGGGCGTCGCGGTCGGCTACATCGCGCCCGAGTTCTGGCTGAGCCGCCGGGTCAAGGCGCGCCAGAAGGCGATCATCCTGCAGATCCCGGACGCCCTCGACCTCCTCACGATCTCCGTCCGGGCCGGCCTCGGCTTCGACGCCGCCCTGGGCAAGGTCGTGGAGAAGATGATGGGCCCGCTGGTGGACGAGTTCCGCCGGGCGCTCGCCGAGGTCCGGGTCGGCAAGGCGCGCCGCGACGCCCTGCGCGACATCATCCCGCGCACCGAGGTGCCGGCCCTCACCAACTTCATCGGCGCGATCATCCAGGCCGAGCAGCTGGGCGTCTCGATCAGCAAGGTGCTCCAGGTCCAGTCCGAGCAGCTGCGGATCGAGCGCCGCCAGCGCGCCGAGGAGATGGCGGCGAAGGCGCCGATCAAGATGCTCTTCCCGCTGGTCGGCTGCATCTTCCCGTCGCTCTTCATCGTCATCCTGGGCCCGGCGATCATCCTGATCATCAAGAACCTGGTCGGAGCCGGGCGGGCCGGGCGGCTGAGCGACCCTGTCGGACCCCGGCCGACGCGACCCCGCGCCGCCGTGGAGCGCCGCCCGCGGCGCGCCTGAACGCGACACGGGGGTCGGTGATCGGCGAGCCGCTCGAGATCGCCGAGTCGTTCTGGGCCCGCTTCATGGGCCTGATGGGCCGGGCATCGCTGCCCGCCGGCGGCGGCCTCTGGCTCCGCCCGGGCTCCGGCATCCACATGCTCTTCATGCGCTTCCCGATCGACGCGGTCTTCCTCGCGAAGCCGAACGCCGACGGGGCGCGCCGCGTCGTCGCGGTCCACGCGACGCTGCGGCCGTGGACCGGCGTGGTCTGGTGGGCACGCGGCGCCGACGGCTGCCTGGAGCTCCAGGCGGGTGCCGCCGAAGCCTCGGGGACGGTGCGTGACGACCTGGTCCGCCTGGATGGCATCGACCCGCCCGGATGAGTCCTCGGTGAGCCCCGGGTGAGCCCCGGGTGAGCCCGGGTGACTCCGCGGTGAGCGCCGCGTGGCACGCTCGGGCGCATGGTTGCCACCCCTGCCACCCACGCCGGACGCGGCCGCTCGCTGGCGGGACGCCTCCTGGACCTCGCCTTCCCGGCGACGTGCGTCGGCTGCCGCCGCGAGGGCACGCCCCTCTGCAGCGCGTGCGCCGGCGCGTTTGCCGCGCGGGCCGGGACCCCTGCCGGGATCGCGCTCGGGATGCCGTCCGACGTGCCGCTCCCGCTCGTCCAGCTGGAGTGGTGCGCCGCGTACGGCGGGATCGTCCGCGACGGCCTCCACGCCCTCAAGTACGCGGGCGAGCGGCGGCTGGCCGCGCCGCTCGGCGCGGCGGCGGCGGCCCGCTGGCAGGAGGCAGGGATCGGCGGCGAGCTCCTGGTCCACGTGCCGGTCCACGCCGCCCGGCGAGCGGCCCGGGGCTACGACCAGGCCGAGCTGCTCGCCCGCTCGGCCGCCGCTGTCCTCGGCCTCCCGACCGCCACTGCGCTCGCGCCGGGACCGTGCGACGGCCCCCCAGTTCGAGCTCGGACGCGATCGTCGGGCCGCCAACGTGGCCGCCGCGTTCATCGTCGACCCCGCATGGGGACCGGCAGTCCGGGATCGCTGGGTGATCCTGGTCGACGACGTGGTCACGACGGGGGCGACCCTCGTCGCGTGCGCCGAGACGCTGCTGCGCGCCGGCGCCGTGGCGGTCTCGGCGCTCACCGTGGCCCGGGAGGCGTGATGCGTGGCCACCCCGGCGCGCCGGTCGGGCGGGACAGCCCCGACGATCGGGTCGCTCGACGGTCGATCTCGCCGGGAGGCCGCCCTATACTCGACGGAACGGGCTGCAGCCGGACGCCGCGTCCCGCGCATCGGCCGGCCCGCGCGCACCCTGGAGGTCTGCCGTGAGGACGATCGTCAAGGGCAAGAACATGGACGTCCCGGACTCCGTGCGGCGCTACGCCGAGCGGAAGATGCGACGCCTGGAGCGCTTCCTCGACGACCGGACCGACGCGATCATCGAGCTCTCCGTGGAGCACCACAAGAGCGCCGACGACTCGCGGATCGCAGATGTCACCCTCGTCATCGACGGCCAGACGATCCGCGGGCGGGCGGATGCGTCCACGTGGGAGGCCGCGACCGACGAGGTCGTCGACAAGGTCGAGCGCCGGGCGGTCGATCACCGGGAGAAGCCCCGGATCCGGGCGCGCGGGCCCGAGGAGAAGGAGATCCTGGCGCGGATCGCCGACGGCACGTCCGATGCCGGGCACGAGCGGCGCGTCGTCAAGACGAAGCGGTTCGCCATCGAGCCGATGTTCGAGGAGGACGCCATCGCGGAGATGGAGTCGCTGGGCCACGCGTTCTTCATCTTCGTCAACGCCGAGAACGAGCGGCTCAACCTCCTCTACCGGCGCCAGGACGGCGACTACGGGCTGATCGAGCCGATGGTGGCCGGGGAGTACACGCCCGGCAGGGGCTCGAAGGCCGCCACGAAGCGCTGAGCGGCCGGCACTGGGGCCCCGACGGCCGCCGCTCTCCGTCCTTCGCGAGGCCACGCCCCCGGCGCCGCGCTCGGATGCGGGCGCGAACGGTACGATGCCGGGCACGATGCCCGTCCTCGCGCCACGCCCCCGACCACGCCGCCGCCGCCGCGGCGCCGGCGCGTCCGGCGCTCCCGGATGGGCGCACGCTGGGCGCGCACCTCCCGCTGGGCGACGGCATGGTCCGGGCGGTCGAGCGGGCCCACGCCATCGGGGCGGACGCGCTGCAGATCTTCGTCGACAACCCGACCGCCTGGAAGCGACGCGCCGAGCCACCGGCCGAGCTGGGTGCCTTCCGCGACCGGCTGGCGGCACTGGGCATCGGGCCGGTCGCCGTGCACGCGTCGTACCTGGTGAACCTGGCCGGGCCCGACGACGACTTCTTCGAGCGGTCGGTCGCCCTGCTGGCCCACGAGATGGCCGTCGCCCCGGACTACGGGGCTCGGTTCGTCAACGTCCACGTCGGGAGCCACAAGGGCGCCGGCGTGGCGTTCGGGATTGCCCGCGTGGCGAACGGCATCGCCCGCGTGCTCGCCGATCGCGGGGCCACGCCCGCCGACCGCGGGGCCCCGCCCACCGCGCCGCCGGCCGCCCCCCAGCTCGTGCTCGAGAACTCGGCCGGCAGTGGCGACGGGATCGGGGTGACGCTCGGCGAGATCCAGGCGATCTTCGAGGCGGCCGCGGCTCGAGGCGTGCCCGAGTCCAGCCTCGGGCTCTGCCTGGACACGGCGCACCTGTGGGGCGCGGGCCACGACGTCGCCTCGTCGGAGGTCGTCGACGCCCTCGTCGCGGAGATCGACGCGCGGGTCGGGCTGGCGCGGCTGGTGATGGTCCACCTCAACGACTCGAAGGCGGCCCGCGGCTCCAACCTCGACCGGCACCAGCACCTGGGCGCCGGCGAGATGGGCGACGGGACCGGCCTGCGGCGCCTTCTGACCCATCCGGCGCTCGGCCACGTCGCCTACTACCTCGAGACGCCGGGCATGGACGAGGGCTACGACGCCGTCAACATGGAGCGCGCCCGACGCCTTGCTGCCGGAGAGCCCCTCGACCCGCTTCCGCCGGAGGCATTCACGCTCCGCGGCGCGCGTGCCAGGACGCCCGCCGCGTGACCGCCGGCGTGACGCGGCCCGGGCGCCTGGACGGCCGCGCGCTCGATGTCGTGGTGCTGCTGGCGCTCCTGGCGCTGGCGGCGCTCCTGCGCCTGCCCGACCTCGCGACGCGGGGACCCTGGGACACCGACCAGGGGGAGCAGATGCTGGCGATCCGGGCGATCGTGGACGGCCAGCTCACGCTCCTGGGCCCCCCCACCTCCACGGGCGGGCTGCATCACGGCCCGATCTTCTACTACATCAGCGCGCTGTTCGCGCTCCCGACGGGTGGCGACGACCCGACGGCCGTGGCGTTCGGGATCGCCCTGGGAGGTATCGCGACGGTCGCCCTCACCTGGTGGCTGGTGCGCGCTGCGGGCGGCGGACGGGTTGGTGCCGCAGTGGCTGCCCTGCTGGTGGCCGTCACCGCCCACATGATCGACGCATCGGTCCGGCTCTGGAACCCGGCATACGTGGCCCCGGGCGCCGCGCTGGCCCTCGCGGCCGCTCTGCAGGCGAGGCGAGGCGACCCGCGATGGTGGGCGGTGGCGGCGATCGGGTTCGCCGTCGCGGCCCAGTCCCACGTCCTCGGCTGGGTCCTCGTGGCCCCGATGGCGGTGCTGGCCGTCGACGACCTGCGCCGGCGGGACCGCCGCACGGCCCGCTGGCTGGCAGTCGCGGTCGCGATCGTGGCCGCCTCGTTCCTGCCCCTGCTCCTGCACGAGCTCACGACCGGGTTCGGCGAGGTCCGCGCCGTCCTAGAGGCGCGAGGCGGCCTGGGGGCGGTCGACGCTCCCCCATGGGTCGTCCGCGCCGTGTTCGTCCCCTTCCGCGTCCTCTCGGTCCCGCTCGTCAGGGACGTGCTCCTCTGGCTCCCGGCGACGACGCTGGCGGCCGGCCTCGTGGTCGGCGCGGCCGTCCTGGGCTCCCGCCGCTCGTCGCGGGTCTCGTCCGAGACACGGTCGCTGGCCCTCGGGCTCGCGCTTGCGCTCGTGCTCCTGATCGTCGGCGCGCCGTGGCTTTCCACCGTGACGCCACTGTTCGTCGACCACTACCACCTGGCGCTCGACCCGCTGGTGTACGGCATGCTCGGACTGGCGGCGGGCGTCCTCTGGAGGACGCCCGCGGGCCGGGTCGTCGTCGTGGTCCTCGTCGCATCGGTGGCAGCCTGGAACCTCCTGCTCGTGCCGCTGCCGCCGGTCAACGCCGACGGGGGCTGGCCGGCGGGGCTGGCGGCCGGGCAGCGCGTGGTCGAGGTGAACGGCACCGAGCCGAGCGCCCTCGTCGGCTCACCACGCTTCAAGAAGACGGCGGCGGTCGAGTACCCGGTGACCATCCTCGGGAGCCCACCGGTCGGCCAGACGAACGCGACACGGGTCACCGTCCTGTGTGACGATCTCTTCAAGGAGGTCGTGGAGGCCGCCTGCCGCGGGCCGGCGGAGGAGGCCCGCCTGGCCGAGGTCGGGATCACGCCGGGCCGCCTCATCGCCCGGTTCGCGGCGGCCCCCGGGCGCTGGATCTCGATCTACGAAATCGCCGGGCGCTGACGCCAGGCACGAGCGAACGCCGGCGCCCCAGTACGCCGGCGTTCGCTGTCCCCGAGACCCGGGAGAGGAGGGTGCTCCCGGGGCGGTCGTGTAATTCTGGCTATGGCCTCCCCGGCGGGCGGCGGCCCATCATCGATGCCGGGCGAACGGTCGAGACGCGACGGTCCGTCGGGAGCCCCACGACCGACGCGAGCGGCGTCGGCCCCGAGCGGCCCATGGGGCGCTCGGGCAGGCCCTGGCGCGGCGCCGCGTTGACGGGGCGGGCGAACCGCCGCATCCGGACGGCGAGGTAGTACTCCATGACCTGGCGGACCTGCGGCTCGCCGAGGGCGTCGTCGGCACGCAGCGCGTACTCGACCCGGGCGGTCGGGTTCACGGTTGCGCCGCTCGACACCAGCCCCAGGTACTGCGGGGCGTCGGCGTCGTCGCGGAGCTCGCGGAGGCCACGGGCAAGCTTGGTTGCGGTTCCCAGCGAGGGGGTCCGATCGCCGCGCACGAGGCGGGAGATCGTCGAGTGATCGACGCCCGACGCCTGCGCCAGCTGGCGCTGCGACATCTTCTTGGCCTTGAGCTGTGCGCGCAGCCACTCGTTGAAGGGCCGGCCGTTCTGCTCAGTCATGTCCCGGTGGGCGCTCCATGGGTCCTCGCGGCAGGTCCGCGTGGGGATCACTATCGAGAGCGGCGCGTTCGGGAACCATGACCCGTTGGTACCCCGGGTCATGGCCGTCCGGGCCCGGGAGTACGGGGTGGGCGGATCGGTCCGCCCGGGTGCGGCGACCCCGGGAGGTCAGGCGGCGACCGGGAACCCCTCGGGGGCGGGTGGGAGACGGCCCTCGCCGCGCGGCTTCGGCGAGATGACGTAGTAGATCGAGCCGAACACGATGATCGAGAAGACGCTGATCACGCGGTCGAGCAGGGCGATGGCCGTCGCCTCGGCCAGGGGCACGTTGTAGACCAGCGTGAGGACGCCGATGAGCCCTGCCTCCACGATGCCCAGGCCGGCCGGGCTCAGGGGGACGGCCGTCAGGAGCGACCCGATGAGGGCCACGAAGACCGCCCCGGAGAGGCCCAGCGAGACGTCCGGGAACCCCAGCGCCTGGACCACGAACCAGAGGCGCAACGACTCGGTCCCCCAGATGAGGCCGGTGATGACGAGGAGCCGAGGGAGCATGTGGAGCCCGAAGGCCCCGAAGACGCCCTCCTCGAAGCGCTCGTACAGCTCCAGGACCCACTCCTTGCGGGGGAGCGGCAGCGCGGCCAGCAGGCGGCCGCCGACGTTGCGCAGGAAGAGCAGCCCGAGGGCCAGGACGATCATCACGCCGATCCCCAGGCCCACCACGATCTGCATCTCCGGCGGCAGTCCGCCGCGGAAGCTCCAGAAGCCCGCGGCGAGGCCCAGGATGACGATGACGAAGAGGTCGAGCACCCGCTCGATGAAGATCGTGCCGAACGTCCGCGACAGCGAGGCGTCGCTGTTGATCTTCAGGAGATAGGCCCGGTAGACGTCCCCGAGCTTGGCCGGGACGACGCAGTTCACGAGCCACGACAGGAAGATGATCTCGGTGGCGTCCTTCGTCGGGCAGTAGACGCCGGTCCCCCGCAGCAGGAGCGACCAGCGGTAGCCGCGCAGCGGGAAGCCCAGGTAATAGACGAGGAACGCGGCCAGCACGAGAACGGGGTTGGCCGCCGCGATCAGGGCCGGGACCCGCTCCAGCTGGCGCCAGTTGAGGGAGACGAAGACGACGATGACGACCAGCGGGACCGCGATCGAGATGATCGTCCGCGGCTGGCGCAGGCGCCGCCCGAGCGACACCTGGTCGACGGAGACGTCCCGCTCGCGGGGCGGCGGCGGGGGCGGGGGCGCCGCGCTCACGGGCGTTCCTCGCCGGCGACCGGCCCGCGTTCGACCGTCACCGGCTGCACGCGGCCCCGGCCCCGGGCGCGCTGGACGAGCTTGGCCACCGGGGTGAGCGCCCGGACGTAGTAGGTGGCGCGGCCCGGCACGAGGCGGGCGGTCCGCAGCGCCTCCAGCATCCCGGCGGGAGTCGAGGGATCGCCCTCGAGGCGCGTCGCCGCCACGCCGACCTCCAGCATGGAGTGGGCGTCGGAGACCGCGACGCCGGGGATCCCGGCCGTCCGCGCGAGCTCCGCGGCCTGCTCGTTCCCTTCACGGAAGACGACCCGGGCGTTGAAGGCCTCGACCCAGTCGACGAGGCCGGCGAGCGCCCGGATCTCGTCCGCCGCCCTGCCCATCGAGCCCCGGTAGCGGTCGAACGGATGCGGGATGCCCACCAGGCCGCCCTGGGCGCGGGCGCGGGCGATCGTCTCGGCCGGCGTCAGGCCGGGCGGGATCGCCTCCTCGAGGAAGAGGCAGATCAGGTCGCCCCCGGCCGTCTTCACCTCCTCGCCGACGATGACGACGATCCCGGGGATCGCCGCCGCGCGGGCGTGCAGGGCCCCGTCGATCCGGTCGTGGTCGGTGATCGCGAGGTGGGTCAGGCCCCGGTCGCGGGCCGCCTGGACCACCTTCAGCGGGTCGGCCAGCGAGTCGAAGCTGGCGCTCGTGTGACAGTGGAGGTCGACGAAGGCGATCCCCGCCTCCGCTGCGTAGCCGCCGCTGTCGCTCATGGGTGCGATCAGACCTGCTGGACGAGCGACTTCTTGAAGAAGTCGAAATGCTCCAGGGCAAGGCCGGTGCCCAGGGCGACGCAGTTGAGGGGGTTCTCGGCCACGTGACAGGGGACGCCCGTCACCTGGGTCAGGAGCCGGTCGATGTTGCGCAGGAGGGCGCCGCCGCCGGACATCACCATGCCCTTGTCGATGATGTCGGACGAGAGCTCCGGCGGGGTCTGCTCGAGGACGCCCCGGACCGCCGCGACGAGCTGCTGAAGCGGCATCTCGATGGCCTCCATCACCTCCGACGAGGTGATCGGGATGGTCCGCGGCAGGCCCGCGATCAGGTCCCGGCCGCGAACCTCCATCTGGAGCTCGCGCTCCAGCGGCAGGGCCGTCCCGACGGCGATCTTCACCTCTTCGGCCGTCCGGTCGCCGACCATCAGGTTGTACTTCTTGCGGATGTAGCTGGCGATCGCGTCGTCGAAGCGGTTGCCGCCCACCCTGAGGCTGTTGCTGACGACGATGCCGCCCAGGGCGATGACCGCGATCTCGCTGGTGCCGCCGCCGATGTCGATGATGAGGTTGCCCGACGGGCCGCTGATCGGGACGTTCGCCCCGATGGCGGCGGCCAGCGGCTCCTCGATCAGGAACGCCTCGCGGGCGCCGGCCTTGAGGGCCGCGTCGCGGACGGCGCGCTTCTCCACCGACGTAACGCCGGCCGGCACGGAGATCATCACCTCGGGCCGGCTCAGCGAGATGGTCCCCTTGCGGGCCCGGCCGATGAAGTAGCGGAGCATCGCCTCGGTGATGACGTAGTCGGCGATGACGCCGTCCTTCATCGGGCGGATCGCCTGGATGTTGCCGGGCGTGCGGCCGATCATCTCGCGGGCTTCCTCGCCCACCGCGACGATCCGGTTGTCCTCGCTCACCGCGACGACGGATGGTTCCTGGATGACGATGCCGCGGCCCTTGACGTAGACGAGGACGTTGGCCGTGCCGAGGTCGATGCCGATCTTCATGAAGGAGTGCTGCTCACCTGCTCGGGGAGGCGCTCGATTCGGGCGCCGAGATCGTGGAACTTCTGGTCGATGTTCTCATAGCCGCGCTGGACGTGGTGCGCGCCGTGGATCGTCGAGGTCCCGTCGGCCGCCAGGGCGCCCAGGATGAGCGAGGCGCCGGCCCGCAGGTCGCCGATCTCCACCTCCGCGCCGCGCAGGCGGGCCGGCCCGGAGATCTCCGCGTGGTGCGAGTCGAGGATCGCGACCGCGGCCCCCATCCGGCGCAGCTCGCCGAGCCACTCGAGGCGGTCCTCGTAGATCGTCTCGTGGAGGCGGCTCGTCCCCGTGCAGCGGGTCATCAGGACGCTGGTGGGCGACTGGAGGTCGGTGGCGAAGCCGGGATACGGGGCGGTCTCCACGTCGACCGGGCGGTACGCGCCCTCGCCGGGCGGCAGCCCCTCCACCTCGATCGTGTCGCGCCCGCAGGCGACCTGGACCCCCATCCGGCCGACGGTCTCGATGAACGAGCCGAGGAACTCGCAGGGCGCGCCCTCGAGGGTGATCCGCCCGCCGGCGACGGCCGCCGCCGCGACGAACGTCCCGGCCTCGATCCGGTCGGGGATCACGTCGTGGTCGGCGCCGCGCAGGCGCCGCCGGCCCTCGACGACGATCGTGTCGGGGGCGGTGCGCTCGACCGCGGCGCCCATCTTCTGGAGGAAGGCGATGAGGTCGTCGACCTCCGGCTCCTGGGCGGCCGGGCGGATCACCGTGCGGCCCTCTGCCAGCGTCGCGGCGAGCATCGCGTTCTCGGTGCCCATGACGGAGACGAACGGGAAGGTCACCTCGCCGCCCCGGAGGCGCCCGGGCGCCTTGGCCAGGTAGTAGCCGTTGCGGTACTCGATCTCGGCGCCCAGGGCGCGCATCGCGTCGACGTGGAGGTTGACGGGGCGCCGCCCGATCCGGTCGCCGCCCGGGTTGCTGATGATGACCCGGCCGAAGCGGGCCAGGAGCGGGCCGAAGAGGATGAAGCTGGCACGCATCTTCGCGGCCGCCTCCAGTGGCACGAAGAGCCAGTCCACGTCGCCGGCGGCCACCTCGTAGACGCCGTGCGCGGGATGGTCGACCACGACGCCGAGGTCACCCAAGGTCTCGGCCATGACGCGCACGTCCTCGATCTCGGGGACGTTCGTGAGGCGGCAGCGCTCGCCCGTCAGGACCGCCCCGGCAAGGAGCTTGAGGGCGGCGTTCTTGGCTCCGCTGATCCGGACCGTGCCGGACAGCGGGCGGCCTCCTTCGACCCGGAAGACCTCCCGCGTGACGGGGGCCGGTGTGTACTCCCAGTGGAACGGGCGGGCATCCGCCATTGCCGTCGCCCAGCGGCCGTGCCGGCGCTAGCCGCGCCGGCGCGGCCCCTCCCGGTGACGGCGCTCCGCGACGCGGATCCGGACGAGGGCCGCCTGCAGGGCGGCCCGGGCCTGGGCGAGGTCGGCCGGCTCCACGAACCCGGCCTCCAGGGCGCGCTCGGCGTCGCGACGCGCCTCCTCGGCCTTCTCGAGGTCGATCTCGGCCGCCAGGTCGGCGGTCTCGGCCATCACGACGACCTTGTCGGGCAGGACCTGCACGAAGCCGCCGACGATGGCGAACGACTCCTCCAGGCCGTCCTTGCGGTAGCGCAGCTCACCTGCGCCGAGCATGGAGATGAGCGGGGCGTGGTGCGGGAGGATGCCGAGCTCGCCCTCGCTCCCGGGCAGGATGACCGCATCGACGTCGTCGCTGAAGGCCCGCTTCTCCGGGGTGACGATCTCGAGCCGGGTGGACATCTCGTGATCCTAGCCCGCCAGCCGCTCGGCGTTCGCCCGGACGTCATCGAGCGTCCCGGCGAGGAAGAAGGCCTGCTCGGGGAGGGCGTCGGCCTTCCCCTCGAGGATCTCCTTGAACGAGGCGACGGTGTCGCGGATCGGGACGTAGACGCCCGGCCGGCCGGTGAAGACCTCGGCCACGAAGAACGGCTGGCTCATGAAGCGCTGGAGGCGCCGGGCCCGGGCCACGGTCGCCTTGTCCTCCTCCGACAGCTCGTCGATGCCGAGGATGGCGATGATGTCCTGGAGGTCGCGGAAGCGCTGCAGGACGCGCTGCGTCTCGCGCGCCACGTCGTAGTGCTCGTGCCCGACGATGAGCGGGTCGAGGACCCGCGAGGTGGACGTCAGCGGGTCGACGGCCGGGTAGATGCCCAGCTCGGTGATGCTCCGCTCCAGGCGGATCGTCGAGTCGAGGTGGGCGAAGGTCGTGGCCGGGGCCGGGTCGGTGTAGTCGTCGGCCGGCACGTAGACGGCCTGCAGCGAGGTGATGGAGCCCTTCGTCGTGGAGGTGATCCGCTCCTGGAGGGCCGCCATCTCGGTGGCCAGGTTCGGCTGGTAGCCGACCGCCGACGGCATCCGGCCCAGGAGCGCGGAGACCTCCGAGCCGGCCTGGGTGAAGCGGAAGATGTTGTCGATGAAGAGGAGGACGTCGCGGCCTTCCTCGTCGCGGAAGTACTCCGCCATCGTCAGGGCGGTCAGGCCGACCCGCTGGCGGGCACCGGGCGGCTCGTTCATCTGGCCGAAGACGAAGGCCGTCTTCGTGATGACGCCCGAGTCCGTCATCTCCTTGATCAGGTCGTTGCCCTCGCGCGAGCGCTCGCCGACGCCGGCGAAGACCGACACGCCCGAGTGCTCCTGGGCGACGTTGCGGATCAGCTCCTGGATGATGACGGTCTTGCCGACGCCGGCGCCGCCGAAGATGCCGACCTTGCCGCCCTTCTTGAAGGGGCAGATCAGGTCGATGACCTTGAGCCCGGTCTCGAAGACCTCGACGTCGGTGGTCTGCTCGTCGAACGCGGGGGCCGCGCGGTGGATCGGCAGGACGTGCGTCCGGTCGACCGGGCCCTTGCCGTCGATCGGGTCGCCCAGGACGTTGAAGACCCGGCCCAGCGTCGGCGCGCCGACCGGCACGCTGATCGGGGCGCCGGTGTCGTGGACCTGCGTGCCGCGGGCGAGGCCGTCCGTCGTCGTCATCGCCACCGAGCGCACCCAGTTGTTGCCGAGGTGCTGCTGCACCTCGCAGACCAGCGGGTCGTGGCCCGGGCGCTGGATCTCGACGGCGTTGTAGATCGTGGGGAGCTGGCCGGCCGGGAACTCGATGTCCACCACCGGGCCGGTGATCTGGATGACCCGGCCGATGGCTGCGGGTGCGACGGTCGCCATGGGTACGTCTGCCTCCTGCCGGCGTCGTCAGCGCGCTCGGGCGCCGGACGCGATCTCGATCATCTCGCGGGTGATGTTGGCCTGGCGGACCTTGTTGTAGGAGAGCGTCAGGTCCTCGATGAGCTCCTCGGCGTTCTCCGTCGCGTTCTTCATCGCCACCATCTTGCTCGACATCTCGGACGCCGTCGTCTCCAGGATGGCCTGGAAGACGCGGGTCGCCACGTAGCGCGGCAGCAGCTGGCGGAGGACCGTGGCCGGGTTCGGCTCGAACAGGAACTGGTTGCCGGGGACGCCGTCGGTGTCGTCCGCCGGCTGGATCGGGAGGAGCTGCTCCAGGACGGGGCGCTGCACCAGCGTGGACACGAACCGAGGGTAGACCAGGTCGATCCGGGCGTAGGTCCCGGCCAGGAAGTCGTCGGTGATGAGCCGCGTGAGCGGCGTCACGTCGGCGAACGTGGGCCGGTCCCCGAAGCCGGCGAAGTGCGCCTCCAGCGGCAGGTGGGCCCGCCGCAGCGCGTCGCGCCCCTTGCGGCCGACCGTGACGACCGACAGCTCGCCGGTGTGATCCAGGATCTCCTTGAGGGCGAAGCGGACCGTGTTCGTGTTGAGCGGGCCGGCCAGGCCGCGGTCGGTGGTGATCACCACGAAGAGCCGCTTGCCGTGCTCGTGGCGGGCGAGGAGCGGGTCGTGGCCGGCGTCCAGGACGGCCGCGAGGTCGGCGATGACCTCGTCGATCTTCTCGCTGTAGGGGCGGCTGGAGAGCGTGGCGTCCTGGGCGCGCTTCAGCTTCGACGCCGCGACGAACTGCATCGCCCGCGTGATCTGCTTGATGTTCTTGACGGCGCCGATGCGCCGCCGGATGTCGCGCTGGCTGGCCACGCTCCGCTCCTGCGCTCCGGGTCCGCTACGCGAGGAAGCTGCTGCGGTAGGTCGCGACCGCCTCGTCGAGGCCCTTCGCGATCTCGTCGTCGAGGGTCTTCGTCTCGCCCAGCTTCGCCAGCAGCTCGGGCCGCTCGGTCTCGAGGAAGCGGTAGTAGCCGGACTCGAACTCCTTCACCCGGGGGGTGGGGATGTCGTCGACCGCGCCCCGGGTGGCCGCCAGCAGGATGGCCACCTGCTTCTCCACCGGCAGCGGCTGGTACTGCGGCTGCTTGACGATCTCCGAGAGCTTCTCGCCCCGGGTCAGCTGGTCGCGGGTCGCCTTGTCCAGGTCGGAGGCGAACTGGGCGAACGCCGCCAGGGCCCGGTACTGGGCCAGGTCGAGCTTGAGCGGCCCGGCCACCTTCTTCATGGCCTTCGTCTGGGCCGCCGACCCGACGCGGCTCACGGAGATGCCGATGTTGAGCGCGGGCCGCTGGCCGGCGTTGAACAGGTCGGTCTCCAGGAAGATCTGCCCGTCGGTGATCGAGATGACGTTGGTCGGGATGTAGGCCGAGACGTCGCCGGCCTGGGTCTCGATGATCGGCAGGGCGGTGATCGAGCCGCCGCCGTTCTCGTCGTTCAGGCGTGCCGCGCGCTCCAGGAGCCGGCTGTGGAGGTAGAAGACGTCGCCCGGATACGCCTCGCGGCCGGGCGGGCGGCGCAGGAGGAGCGCCATCTCGCGGTAGGCCCAGGCGTGCTTGGACAGGTCGTCGTAGACGCACAGGGCGTCCTTGACCAGGCCCGGCTGGCCGGGGATCTCGACGCCGACCTCCATGACCTCCTCGCCCATCGCCACGCCGCTGTACGGGGCGAGGTACTGGAGGGGCGCCGGGTCCTCGGCGCCGGCGACGACGACGATCGTGTGCTCCATGGCGCCGTACTTCTCGAGCGTCGCGACGGTCGACGCGACGGTGGAGAGCTTCTGGCCGATCGCCACGTAGATGCAGACGAGGCCTTGCCCCTTCTGGTTGATGATCGTGTCGATCGCGATGGCGGTCTTGCCCGTCTGGCGGTCGCCGATGATCAGCTCGCGCTGGCCGCGGCCGATGGGGATGAGCGCGTCGATCGCCTTGATGCCGGTCTGGACCGGCGTGTCCACCCCCTTGCGGGCGATGACGCCCGGGGCGACCCGCTCCACGGGCCGCGTCCGCGTCGCGTTGACGGGTCCCTTGTCGTCGAGCGGGCGGCCCAGCGGGTCCACGACCCGGCCCAGGAGCTCCGGCCCCACCGGGACCTCGACCACGCGGCCCGTCGTCTTGACGACGTCGCCCTCCTTGATCGTGGCCGCCCCGCCCAGGATCACCGCGCCGACGGTCTCCTCCTCGAGGTTGAGGGCCATGCCGAACACGCCGCCGGGGAACTCGAGCAGCTCCGACGCGAGGGCGTCCTCGAGGCCGTAGACCTGGGCGATCCCGTCGCCCACCTCGACGACCGTGCCGACGGTGCGCGTCTCGGCGGTCGATTCGAAGCCTTCGATCGAGGACTTGATGATGCTGATGATCTCGTCGGATCGGATGGCCATGTGTGGTGCTCCAGTCGGTGGCGCGGCGTGCCGGGGGTCGTTCGTGGGCCGTGGGGCCGGGGTCAGCGGGCTCCCGCGACGATGCGGTCGCGGAGTCGCTCCAGGCGTCCCCGCACGCTGGCGTCGATGAGTCGGTCGCCGATCCGGACGGTCACGCCCCCGATGAGGGCGGGGTCCAGGACCGTGGTGATCTCCGTCCGCGCGCCGGTCATCTCCCGGACGCGGGCGTCGATCGCGGCGAGCTCGGCGGGCTCGAGAGGGATGGCGCTGGTCACCGTCGCCGGGACGATGCTGCGCTCGCGATCCACGAGCCGCTTGTACTCCGCCGCGACGGCCGGGGCGATCGAGAGCCGGCCGCGCTGGGCGAGGAGGAGGGTCAGGTTGTAGGCCTTGGGCGAGACCCTCGACTCGAACAGCCGGGCCAGGACCTCCTGGCGGGAGGCGAACGGGGTCGCAGGATTGTCGAGGACCCGGACGACGTCCGGCTGCGCCATGACGTCCGCGGCGAGGCGCAGGTCGTCGCTCCACCGGTCGAGGGTCCCGTCGCGGCGGGCGATCTCGAACGCGGCTTCGGCGTAGCGGCGGGCGGCGGTCGACGGTCGGGTCATCGGGTCGCTACTCCCGGACCGCGGTCTCGGCGAGGAACTCCTCGACGAGGCGGCGCTGGCGCTCGCCCGTCATGGACTCCCCGACGATCCGTCCGGCGGCGGACATGGCGAGGTCGGCGACCTCGGCCCGCAGGTCCGCGATCGCACGGCCCTTCTCGGCCTCGATCTCGGCCGCGGCGCGGACCCGCAGCCGCTCCAGCTCATCGCGGGTGGCGGCGATGTCGGCCTCGCGCGACTCCTGTGCGACGCGCTGGGCCCGGTCCATGATCTCGCGCGCCTCGCGTCGCGCGGCGGCGATCTCGTCGGCCGCGGCGGCCGCCGACGCCTCGAGGGCGACGCGCGCCCGCTCGGCGTCCTTCAGGCCCTGGTCGATCCGCTCACGGCGATCCCCGAGCATCCGGCTGAGGGGCTTGAACGCGAAGGTCCAGATGATCGCGAAGAAGAGCAGGAAGTTGAGGGCGCTGACGATGACCCAGAAGAAGTTGATCGTCAGGCCTCCGCCTCCGCCCTCCTCGGCGGCCAGCGCGGACGCGGCCGCGCCGACACCGGCCGCGACAGCCAGGAAGTCCACGTCGTCGCTCCGTCCCGGGTCTGACTAGCCGGTGGTCGGGCGGATGATCAGGGCCAGGATGCCCACGACGACCGCGAGGACGCCGAGCCCTTCGGCGAACGCCGCGAGGATGATCGCCAGGCCACGGATCTGGCCGGCGGCGTCGGGATTGCGGCCGATGGCGGCGGCGGACATGCCGGCCAGGATGCCGATGCCGATGCCGGGGCCGAGGACGCCGAGGGCGGCGAGGCCGGCGCCGAGGTTCTCCATTGTGTCGTGTCTCCTCTCCTGTCCCCGGCCGATCGACCGGGGCCCGTGGGGCCGAATGAATGGCGGCCGGGCCGGTCAGGCGGCGGCCGGACGATCGACGGGCTGCTGGGCAGGTCCGCCGTGGACGGCTTCGTCGCCGAGCTCGCCCTCCTCGTGCTGGTGGCTCTCCACCGCCGCGAGGGTGAACATGAGGGTCAGGACGCTGAAGATCAGCGCCTGCACCGTGGTCAGCAGCAGCTCCAGGCTGTACATGGCGATCGGGATGACGCCGATGGTCAGGGCGATGAGGACGCCGAGGGCGACCTCGCCGCCGTAGATGTTGCCGAAGAGTCGCATTGCCAGCGTGACCGGCTTGACGAACTCGAGCATCAGCTCGACCAGGCCGACGAAGATGGCGATCGCGCCGGCCCCGATCCCGTGCTTGAACTCGTAGAAGGGGAAGAACTTCGACAGGTAGCCCACGCCGTTGGAGCGGAAGCCCTGGACCTCGAAGTAGACGAAGCTGACGAGGGCGAGGCCGATCGTGATGTTCACGTCGGAGGTCGGGGCGCGCAGCTCCTCGACGCGCCCGACCGGCGGGACGAGACCGCTCCAGTTGCAGAACAGGATCAGCAGGAAGAACGCCGCGTAGATCGGGACGTACTTCGTGGCGGCCGTGCCGCCCAGGCCGACGGCAAAGTCGTGGAGCGTCTCGTAGGCGAACTCCGCGAGGTTCTGGAGCCGGCCCGGCACGTCGCGCATGGACGCGCGTCGCGAGGATGGCCACGGCGAGCAGCGCGGCCATGACGATCCACATGGTGAGGATCGTGTTCGTGATGCTGACGTTGAAGCCGATCACCAGCTGGCCGGTCGGCAGCGGTTCCGGCTCGAGATCTGCCAGACGACGTGCGGGGGCGGGAACTCGAGCGTGCCGTTGATGAAGCAGACGGGATAGGCGCAGGCGTCGCCGGCTTCGCCGCCCTTCGGGAACGGCGGGGCGACGAGGAAGGCGACGACGTCGAGGACGACGACCACGAGGACCAGCCACACGAGGGGATGCACGCGGCGCCACGCGGGGCGTGCGCCGGTCGCGGTGCTCGCGACGGTGTCCATCTCCGGGTCGTTGGCCACGCTTGCTCCACTCGCCTGGCGGGCGGCGTCTCCGCCGCCCGCATCCTGTCAGTCTTCGACGTCCGCCAGGAAGCGGTTGATCAGCCGGTACACGACGCGAGCTCCGAGGCCCATCCCGACGAAGAGCCCGACGAGCAGGAGGATCGGCAGCGTGCCCAGTTGCTGATCGGCCCAGTACCCCGCGAGCACGCCCGCCAGGACGGTCACCAGGAGGACGACGCCGATCTCCGAGAAGAGGGCGAAGTAGGCGAACGTCCGTCCGGACATGGCGCAGCGGGGGTCCCTCCGACGCGGCGCGAGTATAGCAAAGGGTTGCGGGAGGGTCGCGAGAGGGGTCCCGGCGCCCGGGGCGGGCGCTGGGCCGGCGTTTCGAGGCCGGCTACGGGGTCGGCACCGGGGTGGGCGTGGCCGTCGGCGTCGGGCGTGACGATCGGCGGAGGCGTCGGCTTCGGTGTCGGGCGCGGCGTGGGCCTGGGCGTGGGCCTGGGGGTCGGCCTGGGCGTCGGCTGGACGACCGGCCGCGGCGTCGGCCGGGGGGTCGGGCGGGCGGTGGGCTTCGTCGTCGGCCTCGGGGTCGGCGTGGGGGTGGGGGTCTGGAGTCGGGCTGGGGCTCGGCGTCGGGGTCGGGGTCGGGGTCGGGGTCGGCGTCGGGCTGGGCGTCGGGGTCGCGGGCGCCGCCGGGGTGGTGGCGGGCGCCGAGGTCGCGGCGAGCGCGCCGCCGGCGGGCGGTGACGCCGGCGGCCAGAGCGTCACGACCGCGAACACCGCGAGGACGGCGAACAGCAGCACGGCGGAGGTGTCGCGCCAGAGCCGGCGCCGCGGCGAGACGACCCAGTCCCCGGAGGGCGGTGCGACCGCGACGGGCCGCACGCTCGGCAGCGATGGGGCCTGCGGAGGCTCCTCGGCGCGGCCGGTGAGCCAGGCCAGGCGCTGCAGGGCGACCCGGCCGCTGACGACCACCTCGGCGTCCTCGGCGTCCCGGCGCCGGGCCCGGGCAAGCCGGGCCGCCAGGAGGGCGACGCCGCCCACGGCCGCGGCGGCGACCGCCACGCCGAGGAGGACGAGGAGGATGGGGAGGAGATCCACGGTCAGCGACGCAGCTCGGGACCGTCGTCGTCCCGCGCCGCGCGGAAGGCATCCGCGGACCCCGATCCGATGATCGTCTCGCCGACGACGAGCATGCGGTGGTCCGGCGGGTTCGCCTCGTAGCGCCCACCGTCGGTGAGGATCGCGAGCACGAACAGGCCGCGGGCGCGCAACGCGGCGACGCTCGCGCCGTCGAGGCTGCCACCGGGCGTGACATGCAGCTCCTCGAGGCTGAACGAGAGCTCCCCGTGCGAGAGGGCGGCGTCGAGGAAGTCGACGACGCGCGGGCGGATCGCCAGCTCGGCGAGGCGCCGGCCGGCCATCGTGTACGGGGAGACGATCCGTTCCGCGCCCGCCAGCGCCAGCTTCTGCTCGGCCGATGGCGTGCTCGCCCGGGCGACGACCAGCAGGTTCGGGTTGAGGGCGCGCGCCGACAGGATCACGTAGACGTTCTGGGCGTCCGAGTCGATCGTCGAGATGAGGCCGCGGGCGCGCTCGATGCCGGCCGCTCGCAGGGTCGGATCGTCCGTCGCGTCGCCCTCGACGACCAGGTGGCCATCGGCGCGCGCACGCTCGAGCGAGGTCGGATTCACGTCGACGATCACGAACGGGGTCGCCTCGTGCACGAGCTCGCGGGCGACCGTCGACCCGACCCGCCCGTAGCCGCACAGGACGTAGTGGCCGCTCAGCTCTCCAATCGCCTGTGCCATCCGGCGGGCCCGGCTCCTTCCGCTCGTCGCCTCGGTGATGAGGTACTCGGTCACGAGGCCGACCGTTCCGAAGATGAGGACGACGCCCGTGCCCGACATGATCATGGTCCAGACACGGCCCGATGCGTCAAGTTCGCGGACTTCCTTGAATCCGACAGTGGTGACGCTGATCACCGTCATGTAGATCGCGTCGAGGAAGCTCCAGCCTTCGAGGAGCATGTAGCCGGCCGTCCCGATCGCGATCGCCGCGGCGACGATCGCGATCCAGGTGCGGAGACCGGGGGCGCCGAGAAGCGCCTGCAGCGTGTCGCGCACGCCCGCCTCGCTGCCCGGCCTCGCCACGCCAGCTCCTCCGAAGCGACCACGCCCCGCGCGCGATCCCGCCAAGCGTAACGCGCTCACCCCTCGTCGGGCGTCCGATCCTCGACGACCCGATCGAGGACGAGGATCACGACGCCGAAGACGAGGAAGGCGCCGACGAACGCATAGAGCTGCCCGGTCCCCGACAGGAAGAGCGAGAGGGCGCCGAGTCCCGCGCAGATCGCGTAGATGAGGATGACGGTCTGGCGGTGGGTCAGGCCAAGGTCCAGCAGTCGATGGTGGATGTGGCCGCGGTCGGCGGAGAACGGCGACCGCCCCTTCGAGAGGCGCCGGACGATGATGTAGAACGTGTCGATGATCGGGACGCCCAGCACGAGCAGGGCGACGGCGACCTTGGCGCTGCCCAGGAGCGAGAGGAGCGCCAGGGTGTAGCCCAGGAACATCACCCCGCTGGTGCCGATGAAGATCGAGGCGGGGTGGAAGTTCCAGCGGAGGAACCCGAGGAGCGCTCCGGCGAGCGTGAAGCAGAGCAGGGCCACCACCGGCTCGTTGCGCGGCCCGCTGATGCTGATCACCCCCAGCGTCACCGCGGCGATGAGGCCGACGCCCGACGAGAGTCCGTCGAGCCCGTCGATGAAGTTGATGCTGTTCGTCATCCCCACGATCCAGATCATGACGAACAGCGCTCCCCAGATGCCCTCCAGGCGGATCACGCCCGGCCCGAACGGGTTGGCGATGGCGCCGACGGTGATCCCGAGACCGACCGGGATGAGGGCGACCAGGATCTGTCCGGCGAACTGCCACCGGGCGCGGAGGTCGAAGCGGTCGTCCAGGATCCCGACGAGCATCGCCGCGGCGGCGCCGAGCAGGAGAGCCACCACGCCGGGCCGGGCGATCCCGTCGAGCGCGCGCCACAGCCCCACCGAGGCGTTGACGAGGAAGAGCGCGGTGGCCACGACGAGGAAGGCGACGCCCACGGCGATGCCGCCGCCGCGGGGCACCGGGCTGGTGTTGACCCGGCGCTCGTCCGGCTGGTCGACCGCATCGACGCGACGGGCAAGGCGCCGCACGACCGGCGTGAGGAGCAGGGCCAGCACCGCTGCCGCGAGGAAGGCGACGACGCCGGGGACGAGGAGGCCCGCGTCGGTCACCGGGTCGTCCCCGGGCGGCGGTCCGTCACGCCTCCGGCAGCCCCGGGACCGGGAAGCGGGCGCAGATGTCGTGCGCCTCCGCCGCGATCCGGGCGTGCTCGGCCGGCTCGTCGCGCGTCAGGAGCGCGTCGACCAGCAGGCGTCCGACGTCGCGCATCTCGGCGGGGCCGAAGCCTCGCGTCGTGGTGGCCGGCGTCCCGACGCGGATCCCCGACGTCACGTTGGGCGGCGCGGGGTCGAACGGGATGGTGTTCTTGTTGACGGTGATCCCGACATCGTCGAGGAGCCGCTCGGCTTCCTTGCCGGTCGTCCCGAAGGCCCGCACGTCGACCGAGAAGACGTGGTTGTCGGTCCCGCCCGCGATGATCCGGCCGCCCCGCCCGGCGATCTCGGCAGCAAGGACCCGGGCGTTCTCGACCGTCCGCCGCTGGTCCTCCCGGAACTCCTCGGTCGCGGCCAGGCGCAGGGCGATCGCCTTGGCCGCGATCACGTGCATCAGCGGGCCGCCCTGGATCCCCGGGAAGACGGCGCGGTCCACGGCCGTGGCCAGCTCCGGCGAGGCGAAGATGAGCCCGCCGCGGGGTCCCCGCAGCGTCTTGTGCGTCGTCGTCGTGACCAGGTCGGCATGCGGGAACGGCGACGGGTGGACGCCGGCCGCCACCAGCCCCGCGATGTGGGCCATGTCGACCAGGAGGCGGGCGCCGACGCCGCGGGCGATGGCGGCCAGGCGCTCGAAGTCGAGGATCCGCGAGTACATGCTCGCCCCCGCGATCAGGAGCTTCGGACGGACCTCCGCGGCCTGCTGCTCGAGCGCCGCGTAGTCGATCGTCTCGGTCTCCGGGTCGACGCCGTAGTGGTGCGCCTCGAACCACCGGCCGCTCAGGTTCACGGCAAGGCCGTGGGTGAGGTGCCCGCCGTGGTCCAGGCGGAGGCCCAGGATCCGGTCACCGGGCGTCAGCACGGCGAAGAAGGCGGCCTGGTTGGCCTGGGCACCCGAATGGGGCTGGACGTTGACGTGGGCAGCCCCCGGGAAGAGCGCCAGGGCGCGCTCCTGGGCCAGGCGCTCGACGACGTCGACCCACTCGCAGCCGCCGTAGTAACGGCGACCCGGCAGCCCCTCGGCGTACTTGTTCGTGAGCCAGGAGCCCTGGGCCTCCATGACCGCGGCGAAGGTGTAGTTCTCGCTGGCGATCAGCTCGATCTTCCAGCGCTGGCGCTCGGCCTCGCCGCGCATCGCTGCCGCGATCTCGGGATCGACCTCCGCGATCGACGCCCACGCGGAGCGCAACGCGCCCGACATGCTCACTCGCGACTCCTCCGGCCTGGCGCCGGCTCGCTGGCCGTCCGGCGTGGACCATTCTGGCCCATGCGGCTGCGCCCCGTCCCGCGTGCACCCGTGCCCAGGGCAGCGCGGCTATCGGCGCCGGCCCAGGATCAGCTCCTCGAGCACCTGCGCCGCGCCCTCCTCGGCGAGCGGGGGGGCCACGATCCGGGCGACGGCCCGCACCGAGGCCGGGGATCCGCCCATGGCCACGCCGGTGCCGACCTCCGCGATCATCTCCCTGTCGTTGAGCTGGTCGCCGATGGCGAGGGCGTCGCGGAGCTCGACCCCGAGCCGGCGCGCGAGGAAGCGGACGGCCAGCCCCTTGTTGACGCCGGGGGCGAGGAACTCCAGGAACATGGGGTGGCTGACGGTCGGGTCCGCCCGGCCGGCGAAGGCCGCACGGGCCCGGGGCAGCACCTCGTCGGCCCGCTGGGGCGGCGCCACCGAGATGACCTTGGTGACGGGCCGCCGGACCCAGGCGTCGAGGTCCGGCACGACGAGGACGCGCCCGAAGTTCCAGCGCGAGTAGTCCTCGGCGCGTTCGTCGCCGGCCGGGATGACCATCCGCTCCAGGTGGTTGACGTGCGGCGTCAGGCCCTCTGCGCGGCACCACGCGATCGCGTCGCGGGCCACGTCCGGCGCCAGGGGCCGGTGGAGCAGGAGCCGGCCGAGCCGTGGGCTCCCCGGCGAGGGCATCTCGCGGACGAGCGCTCCCTGCAGGCCCACCAGCGGCGCCCGCAGCCCGAGCTCGCGGGCGTAGGGCAGGGCCGAGCTCGTCATCCGGCCGGTGACCAGGGCGACGTGGACTCCCGTTGCCACCACCGCCCGGATCGTGGCGGCGGTGCGCGGCGGAAGGCGCAGGTCGTCGCCGATGAGCGTCCCGTCGAGGTCGAGGGCGACGAGCCGGATCCGACGCCCGATCACGACGCGGGCCGCGCGGCCGCGGGGGGTGCCAGCACCGCGACGCGGGGACGGCCGGCCAGGTCGGGCTCCACCCGCGCGTCCCAGCCGGCGAGCCTCTCGGCGACGGCCGCGTGCAGGGCGCCGCCCTGGTCGCTGCCGATCTCCAGGATCGCCACGCCGCCCGGGGCGAGCCGCTCCGGAAGGATGTCGAGCAGGCGCCGGATCACGTCGAGCCCGTCGGGGCCGCCGTCCAGGGCGCCGGGTGGCTCGAACGAGGCGGCAACGGGCAGTCCCGGGACGATGCCGGAGGGGATGTAGGGGAGGTTGGCGCAGACGACGTCGAACCGATCCGGGACGACCAGGAGGCCCGCGACGCGCCCCGGCGGCGGCAGCAGGTCCGTGACGGCGACCGCCACGCAATCCGCGACCGCGTGGGCGACCGCGTTCTCGCGGGCCAGGTCCACCGCCTCCTCCGAGACGTCCGAGGCGACGATCTCCACGTCGCCGAGCATGCCGCGGCGTCGCAGCGCCACCGCCAGGGCCACGGCGATCGCGCCGGAGCCGGTGCCGACGTCCGCGATCGCCAGCGGTGGCGTGCCCGGCGGCCGGGGGTCGCGGGCAAGCCGGTCGCCCACCTCGGCCAGGGCCAGGTCGACCAGCAGCTCGGTCTCCGGCCGCGGGATGAGCGCCCGGGCATCGACGGCGAAGGCGACGCCGTGGAACTCCTTAAGCTCGCGGATGTACGCCACCGGCTCGCCGGCCTCGCGGCGTCGCAGGGACTCGGCGAAGCGGGAGGCCGGCTCGGGCCCGACCGGCAGCTCGGGGTGGGCGATGAGGGTCGTCCGGTCGACCACGAGCGCGTGCGCCAGCAGGAGCTCGGCGTCCAGGCGCGGGCTGTCCGACCCGCTCGCACGAAGGCGCTCGACCGCGCCTGTGAGAAGCTCGCCGATCGTCGCCATGGCGGGGGTCGCGCGGCCCGGGCGTCTGCCCGCGCCTACGCGGCGCCGTCCTCCCCCATCAGGACCTGCAGCTTCTCGGCCTGGTCGGTCTCGGCCAGCGCATCGATCAGGCGGTCCAGGTTGCCGTCCAGGACACCGGGCAGGTTCGAGAGGTCCATCCCGATGCGGTGGTCCGTGACCCGGTCCTGGGGGTAGTTGTAGGTCCGGATCTTGTCGGCGCGGTCGCCCGAGCCGAGCATCAGGCGCCGGACCGCGGAATCCGCCTCGCGCTGCTTCGAGCGCTCGGCGTCCGCGAGGCGCGCCCGAAGGATCGCCATCGCCTTGACCTTGTTCTTGTGCTGGCTCCGCTCGTCCTGGATCTCCACGACGAGCCCCGACGGGAGGTGGGTGATGCGCACGGCCGAGTCGGTCGTGTTGACGCCCTGCCCGCCCGGGCCCGACGCGCGCTTGACCTCGATCCGGAGGTCCCTCTCCTCGTCGATCGCCAGGTCGGCCTCCTCCGCCTCCGGCAGCGCGACGACCGTCGCGGTGGAGGTGTGGATCCGGCCCGACGATTCGGTCGCGGGGATGCGCTGGACGCGGTGGGTGCCGCTCTCGTACTTGAGGCGGCTGTAGGCGCCGTCACCGGAGACTTCGACGACGGCCTCCTTGACGCCGCCGATGCCGGTCTCGTTGAGCGCCATCACCTCGGTCCGGAAGCGGTGTCGCTCCGCCCAGCGGAGGTACATCCGGAGGAGGTCGCCGGCGAAGAGGGCCGCTTCGTCGCCACCGGCGCCCGCGCGGATCTCCATGATCACGTTCCGGTCGTCGTTCGGGTCGCGGGGCAGGAGGAGGACCTTGAGCTGGTCGACCGCGGCTGCCTCGGCCGTCTCCAGCCGGTCGATCTCCTCGCGGGCCATCGCCCGCAGCTCCTCGTCGCCCTCGGCGTCGCGCAGCTCGCGCGCCCCGGCAAGCTCGGCGCGGATCACCTCCAGGCGGCGGAAGGTCTCGACGACCGGCTCGAGGCGGGCCATCTCCTTGCCGAGGCGGCGGAGCGAATCGGGGTCGGCCATGCTCTCCGGGCGAGCCAGCTCCTCCTGGAGGGACTCGTACTGGGCGACGACCGCGCGCAGCTTCTGGTCGAGCGAGTCCACGGTCAGCTCCCGGCGTCCACGCTCAGCCCTCGGCGGGTGCCGGCGGAGCGCTCGCCAGGACGAGCGGCGAGCGCTCGATCACCCCGCTCCCCGCCGGCAGCGCCTCGCCGTCGGCCGCCATCGCCTGCTCCATGCTCACGATCGCGACCTCGATCATGTCGTCGGTGGGCTGCTTGGTCGTGATCTTCTGGACCCAGATCCCGGGCTCGAAGAAGACCCGCACCAGCGGGTTGCCGCGGTGGCGGGCGCCGAAGCGGAGCAGCTCGTAGGAGACGGCAGCGATCACCGGGATCAGGACCAGCCGGCTGAGGATCGTCAGGAGGATGTTGTCCTGGCGGCCGACGATCGAGAAGGTCACGATCGAGACGAGGATGACGACCACGAGGAACTCGGTGCCGCAGCGCGGGTGGGCCGTCGGGTACCTGCGGATCGCGTCGACGGTGAGCGGGTCCCCCGCCTCGAGGGCGTGGATCGTCATGTGCTCGGCGCCGTGGTACTGGAACGTCCGATGCACGTCCGAGGTCCGGCCGATCAGGATCAGGTAGCCCAGGAAGATGGCGACCTGGACGACGCCCTCGACGACGCGCTCCACGATCCCGGGCTGGCCGCCGGCGACGAACCTGGCGACGAGCAACGGGATGAAGAAGAACAGGCCGAGGCCAACGACCAGGGTCAGGCCGAGCATCAGGGCCACGGAGCCCTTGCCCAGGTCGGCCGCGTCGGCCGTGCGCCCGTCGGAGGTCGTGGCGGGAGGGAGCTCATCGGCGGCGGCGACGCCGGCCGACCGGACGAGCCAGCGCGTGCCGATCACGAGCGTCTCGTACAGGAGGACGAGGCCGCGGACCAGCGGCAGCTTCGCCCGGCGCGTGGCCCGGAAGCCACCGGCGAGCCGCTCGTCCGACCAGACGATCCGCCCGTCAGGGTGGCGCAGGGCGACCGCGATCGCGTCGCGCCCGCGCATGAGCACGCCCTCGATGAGGGCCTGGCCGCCGTAGGAGAACCGAGCCATGGCGGGAGTCTACCGGCCGGGAATCAGGACGGCGGGCCGGGCGGCCCGCCGTGCGATCGAGAGGGGTCCGGGCGTGCGGAGCGCCGCGGCCGGCTTCAGGTCCGTGGTCAGCGGCCGGTCTGCGCGCGGGTCATCCGGCGCTGGAAGCGCTCGACCTGGCCCGCGGTGTCCACGATCATCTGCTTCCCCGTGAAGAACGGGTGGCAGCTGCTGCAGACATCGACGCGGAGCGACTCGCGGGTGGAGCCGACCTCGAACTCGGTGCCGCAGGTCCCGCAGTGGACCTTGGCCTGGAAGTACTTGGGGTGGATGCCCTGCTTCATCGAAACCTCGGTTCGGCGCGTCAGGCGCCGGCGGCAGCGGTCTCGGTCGCAAGCGGCGCCTCGGCGACCGAGGCGGCCTCCGTGGCGACCGGCACGACGCGGACGCGCTTCTTGCTGCGGGTCTGGTGCTCGAAGCGAACCCTGCCCGTGACGGTGGCAAAGACGGTGTAGTCGCGGCCGAGGCCCGTGCCGCTGCCGGCCAGGAACGTCATGCCGCGCTGCCGGACCAGGATCGAGCCGGCCGGGACGAGCTGGCCGTCACCGACCTTCACGCCCAGGCGTTGACCGACCGAATCGCGGCCGTTCTTCGAGCTGGAGCCTGCCTTCTTGTGGGCCATCGATCGTCGTCCTCTCCGCCTTGGCTCAGTCTTCCTTCTTCGAGGCGCGGCTGCGCTTCGGCTTCGCGGGCGGCTCGGCGTCGGCCTCGGCGGCCGCCGGCTCGGCCGTCGGCGCCTTCGCCCGGGCGGCGCGCGTGCGGGTCTTCTTCGGCGCCTCTGCCGCCGGGGCGGCCTCGGCGGCCTGCGCGGCGAGCGTGGCGGCGAACGCGGCGTCGGCGGCGGCCTGCTCCGCGGCGGCAGCCTCGAGGCGCTGGCGCTCGGTCTTCTTCGCCTCTGCGGCCTGCGCGGCCTCGGCGGCGGCACTCTTGCCGTGGAGGGTCACGTCCGTGATCCGGAGGACCGTCTGCTCCTGCCGGTGGCCCTTCTTGACCCGGCGCCGCGCCTTCGGCTTGTACTTGAACGAGATGACCTTGTCGGCGCGGTCGTTGCGCAGGACGGTCGCGCTCACCGTCGCACCATCCACGACCGGTCGGCCGATGGCCGCGTCGTCGCCGTCGGCCACGAGCAGGACGCGCTCCAGCGTGATCTCCTGGCCCGGCTCGACCTCGAGCAGCTCGACGGCGAGCTCGGTGCCGACCTCGACGCGGTACTGCTTCCCGCCGGTCTCGATGACTGCGTACATGGGTCTCCGGGGTTGGGCCGTGGCGCGCGGGCGCGGGGGCCGCAGGTGAAGCGGCCGGGGGGCCGCGGGTGGCACAGCGCGGCGTCCGGCCATGCCGGGCGCGAATGGGGAGTGTACGGCGATCGGCCGGATCCCGCAACCGCCCGGGCTCGCCCGCGCGTCACTTCCTGCTCGATCGTGACGGGGGCGCTGGCCCGGCGCCCGCCCTCCCTACCCGAGGAGATCCCGCCTCCGAAAGACGAGGAGCGCTCCCAGCCAGCCCGCCGCGGCGACGACCGCGAAGATCACGATGGACGACCACGGCACGACCCCGGCATCGATGAGCTCGGTCGTGAGCAGGTACTTGAAGGCTCCCAGGCTGGCCAGCCAGGCGAGGTCGACCTGGAGCTGGGCCACGATGTTCATCAGGTACATCAGGATCAGGAGGCCCGCGGCCACGCCGGCGGCGGTCCCCCGGCTGAGCGTGGCCGCAGCGACCAGCGACGTGACGCCCGCGACCGCGCAGCCGAACAGCCACATGACGACGCCGGCCGCGGCGAAGCGCCCGGCGTCGAAGTCGGCGCCGACGAGCGGGCCGATCAGCAGCACGCCGGCCACGGTCGCGACAGCGAGCAGAGCGAGCACGAGCGCCTGCGAGCCGACCGCCGCCACGAGCAGGCGCCAGCGGGTCAGCGGCGTGCCCAGGGCGACGTCCGCCCAGCCCCGCTCCACGTCGGCCGCCAGGGGCCGGGTTGCCATGATGATCGCGGCGATCGCCGCGATCACGGGCCACAGCATGCCGCCGATGTAGGTCGTGAAGAAGACGCCCGGATCGGCGAGGCTGCCCGTCATCCCGAAGGCCGCCAGGAACTCCTTCGGGAAGATCGCCATGTAGTCCTCGAAGGCCTCTGCGTTGTCCTCCAGGATCGGGTACATCGCGGCCATGATCCCGCCGTAGGCGAGGACGATGACGGCCAGCCAGAAGGCGACCATCCGGCTGCGCCGCATCTCGAGGCGGAACGTGAGCCAGGTCATCGCGACACCTCCACCGCGGTCTCGACCTCCGGCGCCTCGGCGGCCCGGTCGCCCGAGCCGGCCACGGAGCCTTCGTAGTAGCGGAAGAAGAGATCCTCGACGTCCGGCGTCGAGATCGCGATGTCTCGGACCTCGAGGCCGGCGAGGCGGCGCAGGAGCGGGTTGACGTCGCCGCGGACCATCACGTGGATATCCTGCCCCGTGCTCGAGAGGACGGTCACGCCCGGCAAGTCGAACGTCCCGCTCTCGGCCGGCCGCGCGAGAACCAGGTTGATGGAACGGGTGTGGTCGCCGAGGAGGGCCGCCACGGTGGCGATCTTCACCAGGCGGCCCTCGCGGATGATCGCGACACGGTCGCAGGCGCGCTCCACCTCGGTCAAGTTGTGGGACGACAGGAAGACCGTTCGGCCGGCAGCCCGCGCCTCGGCGACCATCGCCAGGAACTCGCGCTGCATGAGCGGATCGAGGCCCGTCGACGGCTCGTCCAGGACCAGCAGGGGCTCCGTCCCCATGAAGGCCTGGACGACGCCCACCTTCTGGCGGTTGCCGCGCGACAGCTTCTTCACCTGGACCGCGGGGTCGAGGTCCAGGCGCTCCGCCAGTGGCCGCCAGGCACCTTGCTTCAGGCCCCGTAGCGCCCCCACGTGGTCGAGCGTCTGGCCGGCGGTGAGATCGCCGAGATAGCCGGGGTCGCTGCCGAGGTGGGCGAGCCGTCGATGGACCGCGGCCGCCTCCCCCCACGCGTCGAGACCCCAGACCGACGCCGTGCCGGCGCTCGGCCGGATCAGGCCGAGGAGCACCCGGATCGTCGTCGTCTTGCCCGCCCCGTTCGGGCCGAGGAAGCCGAAGACCTCGCCCTCGGCGACGGCGACGTCGAGGTCGATCACCCCGCGCCGCTTGCCGTACCACCGCGTCAGGCCGCGAAGCTCGATCGCGTCGGCCATGGCGCACCTCCATCGATGTCACCGGGATCACGATGCGCCGGGTCGAGCCCCATGCCGTCGGGCGTGCCCGCACCGCCAGCCATCGAGCGTGAGCCCGGGCGTGCGGGCGCGCGAGGGCCGAGCGGCAGGATCGGAGCGGGGCGGACGTCCCGACCGGACGGCGCGGGCCGCCCGTCAGCGCGCCGGTGGCGCGTCCGGATCGTCGGCCATGATGAGGCGCTCCCGCACCAGCGAGTGGACGACGAGGGGCACGGCGAAGGGAGCCGCCGGCGGCTCGCCGAGGGCGGCCAGCGCCTCCTCCGGCCGCCCGACGGCGTCGGGGGCGTGGCGCAGGCAGACAGCCAGCGTGATGCCCTCGCCGCCGCTGCTGCGCACGCGAAGGTCCAGCAGGAGCGGCCGCAGGTCGTAGGCGATCGTCCGCTTCTCCTTCCGCCGTTCGCGCGGGAGCGCCTCTGCGGCGAGCAGGGCGAGCGCCGCGCCCTCGACGGCCCAGCGGGGAGGGCCGGCGAGCAGCGCCCGGTAGACGCCGGCCACGACCGCGGCCGGGGCAGCCGGCGCGCCGACCCAGACGTCGTGCAGGTCCACGAGGAGCCATCCCCGCGGCAGCACGCCCGCGACCGCGTCGCGGACCTCGACGATCGTCCGGCGGTCCGCGAGGTAGACGTCGACGACCTCGCGCTCGCCGGCGACGCCGAGCGGCAGCGGCGCCGCCTGCGCCACGCGGATGCGCCCGCCGCTCTCCACGGCGAACGGCAGCCCGCTGTCGGCAAGGATCCCGGCCCAGCCCCGGCCCCCGCCCTCGGTCCGACGCTCGGCCTCGGTCGCGGCCGGCTGCGCGACGCGCAGGCGCCAGCGCTGGCGCGGCGGCGCGAGCGCTGGCGCGGTGCGGCCCCGGGCCGCCGGTATCGGGCTCGACGCGTCTTCCGTGATGGGCGCTGGGGGCTCGGGTGGGTTCGTCACGTCTGCTAGTCTGCCGGAAGGATGGAGGCTCCCGCCGCACCGCCCGCGCCCGGCTCCGCACCGCCCGCGCCCGGCTCCGCGTCGTCCCCCGCGCCGACCGGCCTCCCGGTCCCCTCGCGGCGCGTCCTCGTCCTCCTCGCCGGGACCGGCCTGCTGGCCGTCCTCTTCTGGTTCGGCCGCGACATCCTCGCCCCGTTCGTCGTCGGGATCCTCATCGTCTACCTGCTGGATCCCGTGGTCGAGCGCCTCGCCCGGATCAGCATCGGCGGCCGCAGGGTCCCCCGGGCCCTCCTGATCCTCCTCGTCTACATCGTCTTCACGCTCGCCCTCGTCGAGCTCGCCCTGCTCCTGGTCGGGCCGCTCGTCGAGCAGATCCGGGCCATCGCGAGGGACGCCCCCGGCTACATCGACGACCTCAACGCCCGCCTCGCGGAGCTGCTCGGCTGGTGGAACCGGCTCGACCTGCCGGCCGACATCCGGGAGGCGATCGACAAGGCGCTGGCCGACCTCGTCAACAACCTCGGGTCCCTCGTCCCCGCGATCCTGCGCCCCGTCTTCAGCTCCGTGCTCGGCTTCGTCGGCTCGGTCTTCGGGTACCTGATCATCCCGGTCTGGACGTTCTGGATCCTGAAGGACCGGCCGGCGATCGTGCGCGCCTTCGACCGCGCGGTCCCGACGGCCTGGCGCGCCGACACCTGGGCCACGCTGGGGATCGTCCGGCGGGTCTTCGGGTCGTGGATCCGGGGCCAGCTGATCCTGGGGCTCGTCGTCGGCGTGGCCACGTTCGTCGGCCTCATGGTCCTCGGCACCTTCGTCGATCCGGTCTTCTCGCGGTACGCCGTGCTGCTGGCGGTGATCGCCGGCGTCCTGGAGCTGCTGCCCGTGATCGGCCCGATCATCGCGGCGGTGCCGGCGGTCGCCCTCGGCGCCACGGCGGGCGTGCCGGGGATCCTGGCCGCCCTCATCCTCTACTTCGCGATCCAGCAGCTCGAGAACACGATCCTGGTGCCCAAGATCCAGGGCGACGCGACGAACCTGCACCCGGCGGTGGTGATCTTCTCGCTGATCCTCGGCGGCGCGATCGCAGGGCTCCTCGGCGCGATCCTCGCGCTCCCCATCGCGGCCACGCTCCGCGACCTGTACGTCTACGCGTTCCGCCGCGCCGGGGGCATGACGCCGGAGGAGGCGGCCACGGGTGACGCCCGGGGCGCCCACGACGCGGGTCCGGCAGGCCTCGAGCCCGCCGCGATCCCCGGCCGGTCGACCGGAGCGACACCTCCCCCGGGGTCCGACCCGCTCCCGACGCCCGGCGCCGCGCCCTCGGCCGACTCGACGCCTCCCGCGACCGCGACGCCGGAACGGATCCCTCCTAGCCGGAAGCCGGTCCGGGGGCCGGGGCGGTCTGCGGCCCGTCCGCCGCCTCGGCGGCAGCGCGCGGGATCACCAGGTTCAGGAGGATCGGCGCTGCCACGGTGGTGAGGACCACCGCCACGAGCACGGCGCTGAACAGGTCCTGCGTCAGCAGGCCAAGGCCGAGCCCGAGGGTGACCACCACGATCCCGACCTCGCCGCGTGGCGCCATGCCGACCCCAACCGCGAGGGCGGCCCAGCGGCCCGCGCCCCGGGCTCCGATCAGGCCGGCGAGGATCTTGGTCAGGATCCCGAGCAGCGCGAGGACGATCGCGGCCAGGGCCAGCTGTGGGTCCGCCAGCGCCCCGAGGTCGAGCTGGGCGCCGGTCACCGCGAAGAAGAACGGCGTGATGATCGAGGCGAGCGGCCGGATGTCGTGCTCGATCTCGTCCTGCGCCTCGGTCTCGGCGATGATCAGGCCGGCGACGAAGGCGCCGATGATCGCCGCCAGCCCGATGAACGCGGCGAGGATGGCGAGGCCCAGCATCACCAGGAAGACCGGCACGAGGGGCGTGTCGGCGAAGAGGGGCCAGGTGAAGACCTCCCGCTTCAGGCCGCGGGCGCGCCGGGCGGCGGCGAAGCCGAGGACCAGGAACCCGACGGCCCCCACGACCAGGCCAAGAGTGGCGATCCCGAGGTCCCCCTCCGCTGCCCCCGAGACGATCCCGATCAGGATGAGGGCGAGGACGTCGTCGATGACGGCCGCGCCGATGATGATCCGGGCGAAGCGCCGGTCGAGGACGCCGAGCTCGGTGAGCACGCGGCTCGTGATGCCGATGCTCGTCGCCGCGAGGGCCAGGCCGACGAAGGCGGCCGTGGTCGGCGGCTGCCCGGCGAGCATCGCGTAGCCGGCTCCGGCCGCGATCGGGAAGATGACCCCGAGCACGGCGGTGACTGCGCGCCGGCCGGCCCACCTGGAGCAGCTCGTCCGTCTTGATCTCCAGCCCGACCGTGAACAGCAGGATGACGACGCCGATCTCGGCCAGCACGGTCGCCGTCTCGCCGGGGACCACCAGGCCGAGGGCGTACGGGCCGACGATGAAGCCGCCGGCGAGCTCGCCGATCACGCCCGGCTGGCGGAGCCGCCGGAAGACCTCCTCGCCGACCTTCGCCGCCAGGAGCAGGACGAAGAGGCCGACCAGGATGTCGAGCGTCTCGCTCGACCCGGAGCCCGGCGGCGGGAGCGCCAGGACGCGCGCCGGATCGATGGAGAAGCTGGGCGTCATGCGCTAGACAAGATACCGAAGCCAGACGTAGACGCTCGAGATCAGCAGTGACAGGAGCGCCACGAGGCCGCCGACGCGGAGGAACTGCCGAAGCTGATGACATGGCCGCCGCGGGCCGACGGCGTTGGCGCCGACGACGTTGGCGGACGCGCCGATGATCGTGGCGTTGCCGCCGAGGCATGCCCCGAGGGCGAGCGCCCACCAGAGCGGGTCCACGGCCAGCCCCGCGTCGCCCAGCTGCTGGACGACCGGGATCATCGTCGCGGTGTAGGGGATGTTGTCGACCAGCGCCGACGCGATCCCGCTCACCCACAGGAGGCCGAGCGTCGTGAGCGTCTGGTCGCCGCCGGTCGCGCTCGACGAGCCAAGCTGCCCACCGCCTCGATGACGCCGGTCGCCACGAGGCCCTCGACGATGACGAACAGGCCGACGAAGAAGAGGAGCGTCGACCAGTCGATCTCGCGGAGCAGCTCCTCGGGGTCCTCGCGGGTGAGCAGGAGCAGGACCGTCGCCCCGAGGAGGGCGATGGTGGCCGGCTGCTGGTGGATGACCGAGGCGAAGAGGAACCCCGCGATCGTCAGCCCCAGCACGAGCAGGCCCAGCCGGAGCAGCCGGTGGTCCGTGATGAACTCGGAGTCGTCGATCGCGAGGACGGCCTCCCGGACCTCGGGCGCGACGGTCATCTGGCGGCGGAAGAGGACGGCGATCGCCACGGCGAAGGCGACGAACACCAGGACGATGACGGGCGTCAGGTTCAGGAGGAAGTCCACGAACGTCAGGCCGGAGGCGGACCCGATGAGGATGTTCGGCGGGTCCCCGATCAGCGTCGCGGTGCCGCCGATGTTGGAGGCCAGCACCTCGGCCAGGACGAACGGGATCGGCGAGAGACGCAGCGTCGTCGCGATGTAGAGCGTCACGGGGACCAGCAGGACGATCGTGGTCACGTTGTCGAGGAACGCGCTCAGCAGCGCGGTGACGCCCGCGAGGAGCAGGAGGATCGCCAGCGGCTCGCCGCGCGCCACCCGGACGGTGCGGATGGCCAGCCAGCCGAAGACGCCGGTCTTCCGCAGGACGCCCGCGATGATCATCATCCCCAGCAGCAGGAAGATGACATTCCAGTCGACGGCGCCGAACCCGGCCTCCTGGGTGACGATCCCGAGGAGGATGACGACCGCCGCCCCGAGGAGCGCGGCCAGCGTGCGGTTCACGCGATCCGACGCGATGGCCCCGTACGTGACGACGAAGATCGCGAGGGCGATCCAGGGCTCCATCGGGCGGCGTCAGTCCGCCGCCACGACGGCCGCGGCGAGCTCCAGCCCGTCGAGGTACCCCACCGGGCGTCCCGCCGCGTCGACGACGTAGACGCCGGACAGCTCACGCTGGTACATGAGGTGGACGGCCTCGGCCAGGGTCGCCGTCTCGGGCAGGGCCGCCGGCGGCCGCGCCAGGTCGCCCGCGACGGTTGCATCGACGTAGCGGCCGTACTCCGCCATCCCGTCGGCGTCGTAGATCTTCGTCAGGAGCGCCCCCGGCGCCAGCCGGCCGAGGACGGCGGCCACGAGGTCGTGCGACTTGACCACGCCGACGAGCACGCCGGCGGCGTCGACGACGCCCAGGACCCGGGTCGACGGCGAGGCACCGGCACGCCTGATCACCGCCTCGAGGTGGTCGTCGGCGGAGACGAGGACGGGCTCGATGGCGAGGAGGCCGACCGCGGCGGAGATCGGTGTTCGAGGGCCGAGCGCGAAGCCGGGCGGCCTGGCGTCCCCCTTGTCAGGCGAATCGCTTCGCGGCATGCTCTCGCCGCCTACCACTCCGCCCGTTGCTGGCGGATCGAGATGCTCTGCAGCACGCCGAGGCCGACGGCCATGCTGATGAGGGACGAGCCGCCGTGCGTGATGAACGGAAGGGGGATCCCGGTGATCGGCATGATCCCAAGGACCATCCCGATGTTGACCGTCAGCTGGAACAGGACCATCGAGGCGATCCCGGCCCCGACCATCAGGCCGAACGGGTCGCGCGAGCGCCAGGCAATCGCGAGGACGCGCCAGATCAGCGCGGCGAAGAGCAGGAGCACCACGACGCAGCCGACGAAGCCGAGCTCCTCGGCCAGGATCGCGAAGACGAAGTCCGTCGTCTGGACCGGCAGCAGGTCCGACTGGTTCTGGGCGCCGTTCGTGAGGCCGGCGCCGAGGAGGCCGCCGGACGCCACGGCCTTCTGGGCGGTGAGCAGCTGGAATCCGGCGCCCAGCGGATCCCGCGCCGGATCCAGGAAGCTCGTCAGGCGCTCGCGCTGGTAGTCGTGCAGGACGTACGTCCAGACCAGCGGCAGGGCGGCGAGCCCGACGGCCGCGAGCGCCGCGAGCCAGCGCAGGCTGGCCCCGGCCATGAACAGCATCCCGCCGAGGATCGCGAAGAAGACGAGCGACGTCCCGAGGTCGGGCTGGAGCATCACCAGGATCCACGGCGGCGCCATGACCAGGCATGCCCCGAGGATGGAGCTGAGCGAGTCCAGCTTGCGCTCCCGGTCGGCGAGGTAGCGGGCCAGCACGAGGATCATGAGGATCTTGGCCATCTCGCTGAACTGGAACTGGAAGCCAAGGATCCCGATCCACCGCGACGAGGCAGCGTCGGAGTCGCCCAGCGCGAGCGTGGCGACCAGCAGCAGCAGGTTCACCACGTAGATCGGCCAGGTCAGGGTCTTCAGCCAGCGGTAGTCGAAGACGGTGGCCAGGGCGAACACCACGAGGGCAAGGCCGGACCACACCAGCCCACGGGCGAAGGTGGTGCCGGCGACGAGCGCCTCTCCCAGCTGGGCGGTGGTGTGGCTGTACGCCATCGCCAGGCCGATCGACGCGAGGAGGACCGCGTAGACGGTGAGCTGGATGTCGTAGTCGCGCCAGGCCACGCCCGACGCCTTCGCCGCCAGGCCGGTCGATGCGCTCCGCTCGACGCGCAGCACGCCCATCAGGTTCGCCCCTGGTAGAAGTTCGTGCGCTTGAGGAGCTCGGGAAGCCGGTAGTCGTGCTTGATCCCGAAGTGGAGCTGCAGGTAGTACTTGGCGACCTCCGTCGCGACGTTGCCGAGGGTCCGCGAGTCGTAGGTGAAGACCGCGAACGAGAGCTGCGAGTCGGGCCGGGTGACGCTGCCGGTCGGGTTGTCCCGCTTCCAGGCGTTCTTCGGGACGAAGCCGACGAACCAGTGGCTGTACGGCAGCACGCCGTTCTTGTCCCTGATCCCGAACTCGGCCGTGCCCGTCTTCCCGGCGACGACGATCGGGAGGTCGGTCAGGTTATACGTGTGGCGGCTGGTGACGACGCGGCGCGCCGCCTGGCGCATCGTGGTGAAGACCGAGGCGGGCGCCTTGATCTTGTGGATGAGCTTCGGCGCGAAGGCCCGGACGACCGTCCCGTCCGGCCCGCGGATCTCCCGCACCACCTGCGGCTTGTAGAGCTTCCCGCCGTTCGCGATCGCCGAGTAGGCGTTGGCGATCTGGAGCACGGTGGCCAGGTCGTAGCCCTGCCCGATCCCCGCCTGCAGAACCTCGCCCGGGTAGATCTCGGCCCCGTAGTTGTCCATCTTCCACTGGTTCGTCGGCACGAGGCCGGCGGCTTCGTTCGGCAGGTCGATCCCGGTCGGGCTCCCGAAGCCCAGCTGGCGGGCCCAGTAGGCGAGGCGGTCGATCCCCAGGCGATACGAGAGCTGGTAGAAGAACGTGTCGCTGGAATGGCCGAACCCCTCGTAGATGTTCAGGGGCCCCCAGCCGGCCCTGTTCCACTCCCAGAACTTCGTGGCGCCGAGCTGGACGTACGGCTTGCTGGTGATGGTCGAGGTGGTCGAGATCTTCTTGTCCGCCAGGCCGCCCGTCCCGGCCACGATCTTGTAGGTCGAGCCCGGCGGCTGGATGTCGCCGATGGCATGGTTGATGAGGGGCTTGTTCGGGTTCTTCAGCAGGCGGTTGTACTGGGCGTTGGTGATGCCGCGCGAGAACAGGTTGGCGTCGTAGGTCGGATAGCTGACCATGGCCAGGACCTCGCCCGTCTGCGGGTTCATCACGACCATGGCGCCGCTCTTGAGGCCGGCCTTCTTCAGGCCCCACAACAGCGCCTTCTCGGCGAGCTTCTGCTCTTTCGTGGAGATGGTCAGGATCAGCGAGTTGCCGGCCTTCGGCGGCGTCTCGACGCCGATGACGCGAACCGTGCGCCCGGTGGCGTCCTTCTCGACGCGCTGGGTCCCGTAGGTGCCGCGGAGGTCCTTCTCGTAGACCAGCTCGACACCGGCCTTCCCGATGCGATCGTCGGGCAGGTAGCCCTTGTCCTGGAGCTCCGTGTAGCCCTCGGCAGACAGGGGGCCGGTGTAGCCCACGATCTGCGTGAGGAGCGTCTTCGAGAGGTAGTCGCGCCGCGGCTCGACGGTGACCTCGACGCCCGGCAGGGTAAGGCCGTCCTCGGAGATCAGGCGGGCGGTCGCCTCGGGGACCTCGCGGGCGATCGCGATCGCGTCGAATCGCGACGCCGAGCCGGTGTCGAGCGTCGAGTTGATCGCCGCCGGCGTCGTGTCGAGCAGCCCGGCGAGGCGCTCCACGACGTCCGTCCGCCGCGAGAGCGGCAGGTCCGCGGGGCGAACCCGGACCGTGAAGGTCGGCACGTTCTCGACGAGCGGCCGGCCGGCGCGGTCGTAGATCAGCCCCCGCGTCGAGACGATCGGCTCCAGCGCCGTGAGACGGGTGTCGCCAGCTCCGGCAGCCGGCATGTTGCCGGTCGGCTTCGACCCGGTGAGCTGCATCGAGGAGAGGCGCAGCGTGAGGCCGCTCAGCACGACAACGACGGCGATGCCGAACACCAGGAACCGGCCCGGCCTTCGCTGGTGCGAGAGCGGCTGCTCGAGGACGCTCACCAGTCCACCCGCTCTGCTTCCTCCACGCGGGAGCGCCGCGCGAGCGCCAGCGCCGGTGGCGCCATGAGGGCGGCGACGATCCCCGCGACGACGGCCGACGGGAGGATGCCGGCCGTGGGGTCGACGCCGGCCGGGACGTCGCGCAGGGCCTGGTACAGCACCATCGTGAGCGGGCCGGCGACCCCGGCGAGGACGGCCGCGGTGATCACGATCGCGGGATACAGCGCGCGCACGAAGATCCGGCCGATCACCCATGCGGCGCCGACGGCGAGAAGATCGATGAACGCGGTCAGCCCGAGCGGCCGCATCAGCAGTACGTCGATGACCAGCCCTCCGAGGAAGGCCACTACGAGGCCACCCTCGAGGCCCAGCGCCATCGTCCAGACGACGGCGATGACGAGGACGAGATCGAGGCCTCCGCCGCCTTGTGCGGCAAATGGCAGGACGGTTGACTGGATGAGCGCAGCCACTGCGGCGCCGACCGCGGCGAGGACCAGGCTCAAGACGGTCGTTCCTCAGTTTGCCCGAGGCCGCCGGACTTGACCAGCCGGACCACGGGGTCTGCGGGTCGGAGTATACCGGCGCCCTTCAGATCCGGACAATGGACACACCTCCGCGTGGTGCGCATCGGTCGCCACGCGTCCCAGCCTACGCCGGATCCGCTCGCCGTGGACGGCCGGGTGGCCCGAGACCGTGGCGTCCGCCCGGGCCGCGGCGAGTGTTGGCTGCGTGCTGACGGTGCGCCATCACGGACCCCCGCGGTCGTTTGACGGGCGTTGGCGAGGTTTCACGTGAAACGCGCCGACGCCTCGGCGGGACGCCAGGCCGGAAAGGGGCGCGTTCACGGCCGACCGTCGTTGCCGGCCAACGGCGCACGGTGGGCCCGCTTCACGTGAAACACGCCGACACCATCGGTGGGGCCGAAGCCTGGGTGAAGTGGCGCCTAAGCCGGCGATCAGCGCTGCCGGCCATGCTGAGGGAGGCGTGCCGGCACGCCACCGGCGGGGGCGCGAGGAGCTCCCCCGTCGCGCTGGATTCCATGCTCCGCCGAGGTGAGAATCGCCCTCCAATGGTAGACTTCACGATCGTGATCCCTGTTCAGACTGGCTCCTAGGTGGGTCAGACGATCGCCTGCGCGAACCAGAAGGGGGGCGTGGGGAAGACGACCACCGTCGTCAACGTCGCCGCCTACCTCGCGGCTGATGGTGCGCGAGTCCTCGTCGTCGACCTCGACCCCCAGGGCAACGCCACGAGCGGCCTCGGCGCGGCACGCGCGGCCGACGGCCGATCGGTCTACGACGCGCTCGTCAACGACGTCTCGCTGGCCGACCTGGTGATCTCCACGGGGATCCCCGGCCTCGACCTGGTCCCCTCGTCGATCGCGCTCGCAGGTGCCGAGGTCGAGCTCGCGGCGATCCCGCAGCGCGAGCGCCGCCTGTCCCGGCTGCTGCCGCCGGTCGCCGCCGGCTACGACTACGTGTTCCTCGACTGCCCGCCGTCGCTCGGCCTCCTCACCGTCAACGCGCTGACTGCGGCGGATGCCGTCCTGGTGCCGCTCCAGTGCGAGTACTACGCGCTCGAGGGGCTCAGCCAGCTCATCGCCACGATCCACCTGGTTCGGGATCACCTCAACCCCTCGCTCGCGGTGAACGGAGTCGTCCTCACGATGTACGACGCGAGGACGAACCTCTCGTCCGAGGTCGCCGCAGAGGTTCGCCGCCACCTCAGCGACGCCGTCTACGACACCGTCGTGCCCCGAAGCGTCCGGCTCGCCGAGGCCCCCAGCCACGGCCGCCCGATCGCCCAGTACGCGCCGGACAGTCGAGGCGCGGCTGCTTATCGCTCGCTGGCGACGGAGCTTCGCGGTCGGAGCGCCCGTTCGGCGATCGGAGGCGCCGCATGACCGGCCGCGCCGGGCGTCCGGCGACCCTCGGCCGCGGCCTCGCCGCGCTGATCCCGCAGGCCGTCTCCTCGACGCCCGGCCCAGCCGAGATCCCGATCGACCGCATCGAGCGGAACCCGTACCAGCCGCGGACCGCCTTCGAGCAGGAGGCGCTGGCGGAGCTCGCGGCCAGCATCACGGCACATGGCGTCCTCCAGCCCGTGCTGGTGACCGAGACGCTCGAGGGCTACCGGCTCGTGGCCGGCGAGCGCCGCCTCCGCGCCGCCCAGCTCGCCGGACTCGAGCGGATCCCGGCGGTGATCCGCCAGGCCAGCGAGCAGGACCAGCTGGAGCTCGCGCTCGTGGAGAACCTCCAGCGGGCGGACCTGAACGCGATGGAGGCGGCACGTGCCTACCGCCAGCTCCGTGATCTGTTCGGCTTGACGAACGAAGCAATCGCCGACCGAGTCGGTAAGGCTCGACCGACCATCACGAACACCCTGCGCCTCCTCGACCTCGAGGCCGAGGTTCAGCGTGCGATCGAGGCCGGACGGATCGGCGAGGGCCACGGGCGTGCGATGCTCGGGCTGGCTCCGACCGCCCAGCACGAGCTCCTCGCGCTCGCGATCGCCCGCGGGCTGTCCGTGCGCCAGGTCGAGGAGCTCGCCCGTCGCCTGCGCGATGCGGGAGACGGCGTGCCGCGACGGCCGGCCACGCCGGCGCGGGCCGCGGACGCGGAGATCGAGCGGGTGGAGGACGACCTCCGGCGCGCCCTCGGCACGAAGGTGCGCCTGGCCCGGTCCCGGCGGGGCGGCCGGATCATCATCGAGTGGTACAGCGACGAGGAGCTTGAACGGCTCTACGAACGGTTGACCGGAGGGAACGCGTGACGGATCGAGCTCCATCGAGCTCCGCGGCCGCGCGGTCGGGCGGGCGATCCCGCCGCGGCGCCGGCAGCGACTACACGGCGGCCAGCATCCAGGTCCTCGAGGGCCTCGAGGCGGTGCGGCGGCGGCCCGGCATGTACATCGGCTCGACCGACGTCCGGGGCCTGCATCACCTCGTCTGGGAGGTCGTCGACAACTCGATCGACGAGGCGATGGCGGGCCACGCCACGCGGATCGAGGTGCGGATCCTCGCCGACGCCACGGTCATCGTGACGGACGACGGGCGCGGCGTCCCCGTGGGCAAGCACGCGACCGGCAAGGACGCCCTCGAGGTCGTCCACACCGTCCTGCACGCCGGCGGGAAGTTCGGCGGCGGCGGCTACAAGGTCTCGGGCGGGCTCCACGGCGTCGGCGTGAGCGTCGTCAACGCCCTGTCGGAGTGGCTGCGCGTCGAGACGGCGCGCGACGGCTACGTCTGGGCCCAGGAGTACGTCCGCGGCAAGCCGTCGACGCCGGTCACCAGGGTCGGCCCGCAGGGCGGCCGGCGAGGCACGCGGACGGCGTTCAGGGCCGATCCCGAGGTCTTCGACGCGATCGACTACAGCTTCGACACGATCACGCAGCGCCTGCGCGAGTCGGCGTACCTCAACAAGGGCCTCTGGATCACGCTCCTCGACGAACGGGCCGACCGCGAGCGTTCGTTCTACTTCGAGGGTGGTCTCGTCTCGTTCGTGCGACACCTGAACCGCCACAAGGAGGTCCTGCACGCGCGTCCGATCGCGGTCGAGAAGCGCGACGGCGCGACGACCATCGAGGTCGCCCTCCAGTACAACGACTCGTTCGCCGAGAACGTCTTCGCCTTCGCCAACAACATCAACACCGTCGACGGCGGGACCCACATCACCGGCTTCCGAGCCGCCCTGACGACCTCCATCAACGACTGGGCTCGGCGCGCCGGCGTGCTCAAGGACAACGACACGAACCTGTCGGGCGACGACGTCCGCGAGGGCCTCACCGCGGTCGTGTCGGTCAAGCTGGTCGAGCCCCAGTTCGAGGGCCAGACGAAGGCCAAGCTCGGCAACGCCGAGGTCAAGGGGCAGGTGCAGACGGCGCTGACCGAGGGGATCGCCCAGCACCTCGACGAGAACCCCGGCGACGGGCGGCGGATCGTCGAGAAGTGCCTCACGGCGGCGCGCGCCCGTGAGGCGGCCCGCAAGGCCCGCGACCTGGTCATCCGCAAGGGCGCCCTGGAGGGGATGTCCCTCCCCGGCAAGCTGGCCGACTGCCAGGAGCGCGACCCGGCCAGGAGCGAGCTGTACATCGTCGAAGGCGACTCCGCGGGCGGCTCGGCGAAGATGGGCCGGGACCGGCGCTTCCAGGCCGTCCTGCCGCTGCGCGGCAAGGTCCTCAACGTCGAGAAGGCGCGCCTCGACAAGGTCCTCTCGAGCGAGAACGTCCGGCCCCTGATCATCGCGCTGGGAGCCGGCATCGGCGAGACCTTCGACCTCGCCAAGCTGCGCTACCACCGGGTCATCATCATGACCGACGCCGACGTCGACGGCGCCCACATCCGGACGCTCCTCCTGACGTTCTTCTACCGCCACATGGCCCAGGTGATCGAGAACGGCCACCTGTACATCGCCCAGCCGCCGCTGTACCGGGTCAGCACCGGCAAGCAGACGCTCTACGCCCAGAGCGAGAAGGAGCGCGAGGCGGCGATCAAGAAGCTGAACGCCAAGAACATCAGCGTCCAGCGCTTCAAGGGCCTCGGCGAGATGAACGCCGACCAGCTGTGGGAGACGACCATGAACCCGGAGACCCGGACGCTCCTGCGAGCCGAGGTCGACGACGCGGTCGAGGCCGACGAGATCTTCACGATGCTGATGGGCGAGAAGGTCGCGCCCCGCAAGGACTTCATCAAGTCCGAGGCCCGCAAGGTCCGTAACCTTGACGTCTGACGTCGTAACGAAGACCGGCCGCTTCGAAGTGTCGCCCCACGCCTGCTTCGCGTGCGGCGAGCTGAACGCGCACGGCCTCCATTTGCGGCTCCACGTCGCCGGCGAAACCTGCTGGACCGAGCTGACCCTGCGCCCGGACTTCCAGGGCTGGGAGGGGATCGCCCACGGCGGGATCGTGGCCACGGTCCTCGACGAGGTGATGGCCTGGGCGCTGGCCAGCCAGGACGCCTGGGGCTACACGGCGAAGATGTCGATCGAGTATCGCCGTCCCGTGCCGATTGGCGTGCCGATCCGCGGCGAGGGACGGGTCGTCGATCGACGGCGGCGCCTCCTGACGACGACGGGTCGCCTCCTCGACCCGGCCACCGGTGCTGTCTTCGCCAGCGCAGAAGGGCTGTACGTCGCGGCCCCCGAGGCGCGGCGCGAGGAGCTGAAGGCCCGCTACGGCTTCCGGCTCGTCCCCGAGGATGCAGGGTGACGGCGGTGGCACCCGACGGCGGCGCCCGGGCGGGCGAGCGGCCGCGGAGCCCGACCACGGACGCCGCTCGCACGTTCGTCGCCGACCATCTCCCGGCGGCCCGGGCGCTGGGCATCGCCCTTGCCGACGAGCTGGACGACCCGGCCGCGTTCGTGACCGCGACCCGACGCGGCCTCGCCACGCTCGCTGACCCGGCCTACCTCGCCGGCCAGCGGCTGGTCGCCCCGGGGATCGGGCGGACGCTCGGCGTGCGCACGCCGCTTGTCGAGGCGGTCCTCGCCGGGCTGCGCCGCGGCGTGCGGGGAATTCGGCCGGCACGCCTGCTGGTCGTCGCCGACGCCCTCGCCCGCGACGAGGTCCGCGAGCTCCGCTGGATGGCCATCCGGGTCCTGGCGTGGATCCTGCCCGACGACCCCGAGCGGGCCTGGCAGGTGCTGCGCCGGATCGGCCGCGAGGCCGACGACTGGATCACGGTCGACACGCTGGCCGCCGCCACGGCAACGGGGATCCTGCGCGAGCCCTACCGCTGGGCGGAGCTGGAGCAGCTGGTCTTCAGCCCGATCCGCTGGGAGCGGCGCCTGGTCGGCTCGACGATCGCCACGCTGCCCCACGTCGACCACGATCTCGGGCGTACCGACGCCGTGGTCCGGCGCGGGCTCGAGCTGGTCGGGCAGCTCATCGGCGATGCCGAGCCCGACGTCCAGAAGGCCCTCTCGTGGGCCCTGCGCGAGCTCGCGAAGGTCGACCCGGCGCCCGTCGCCGCCTTCTGCCGGGCCGAGGCGGACCGTGCCGCGGCCGCCGCGGACGGCCACCGGGCCCGGGTGCTCCGCGACGCGCTCCCCAAGCTGCCGGCGGCCGACGCCGCGGCGATCCGCGCCAGGCTCGCGGGGGTGCGCCGCACCCCGGGCGCGCCGTCGACCTCCGTCGCCGCCGCCACCGCGACGGCCTTCACCTCCGCCGGCCTCGGCCGCTCGATCCCGCGAGGTCCCGCTGACATGACCCATCGACCCGCCGCCGACCGCCACCGGAGAACGCGACCGTGACCGACAACCTGGGCGACGTCCGCTCGATCCGCATCGAGGACGAGATGCGGACGTCCTACCTCGACTACGCGATGAGCGTGATCGTGGCCCGCGCCCTGCCGGACGTCCGCGACGGCCTCAAGCCGGTCCACCGCCGGATCCTCTACACGATGGGGGAGATGGGGCTGTCCGCGAACAGCTCCTTCCGGAAGTGCGCCGCGATCGTCGGCGAGGTGATGGGCAAGCTCCACCCGCACGGCGACGCAGCGATCTACGACGCCCTCGTCCGGCTGGCCCAGGACTTCTCGATGCGCTACCCGCTCATCGACGGGCAGGGCAACTTCGGCTCGGTCGACGGCGACTCGGCCGCGGCGATGCGCTACACCGAGGCCCGGCTCACCGCGATCGCGGCGGAGATGCTCGCCGACATCGACCGCCAGACGGTCGACTACGCGGACAACTACGACGGCCAGCACCGCGAGCCGACGATCCTGCCGGCCAAGCTGCCGAACCTCCTCATCAACGGCTCGTCGGGGATCGCCGTCGGGATGGCGACCAACATCCCGCCGCACCACCTCGGCGAGATCGTGGACGCCGAGATCGCCCTGATCGACGATCCCGAGCTGACGTCGGACGACCTGTGCGCCTTCGTCCGGGGCCCAGACTTCCCGACCGGCGGCTCGATCTTCCGCTACGAGCAGCAGAAGAACGCCATCACCGGCGTGACCGAGACCGTCGACGCGATCCGCCAGATGTACGCCCACGGGCACGGCCGGGTGGTCATGCGGGCCCAGGTCGCCTTCGAGGAGGCCCGCCGCGACCGCGTGGCGATCATCGTCACCGAGCTGCCGTACCAGGTGAACAAGGCGACCCTCCTCGAGAAGATCGCCGACCTCGTGAAGGACAAGCGGATCGACGGAATCGCCGACCTGCGCGACGAGTCCGACCGCGACGGCATGCGGATCTACATCGAGATCAAGAACGACGCCAACCCGCACACGGTGCTGAACAACCTGTTCAAGCACACCGCGATGCAGCTGGCGTTCAACCTCAACATGCTGGCGCTCGTCGACGGGCAGCCCCAGACGCTTCCGCTGAAGTCCGTCCTGGCCCACCACATCGATCACCGCCGGGAGATCGTCCGCCGCCGCACCGAGTTCGACCTCGGCAAGGCGCGCGACCGGGCCCACGTCCTCGAGGGCCTCAAGATCGCCCTCGACCACCTCGACGAGGTGATCCGGACGATCCGCGAATCGGCCGACGTGGAGGCCGCCCGCGCCAACCTCATCGAGCGGTTCGGGCTCTCCGAGATCCAGGCCCAGGCGATCCTCGACATGCGCCTCGCCCGCCTCGCGGCCCTCGAGCGCAAGAAGATCGAGGACGAGTACCTCGCCGTCATCCAGCTCATCGCCGAGCTCGAGGACATCCTCGCCAACCCGGCCCGGGTCCTCGGGATCATCAAGGAGGAGCTCCTCGAGCTCAAGCGCAAGTACGCCGGCGAGCGCCGGACGCGCGTCGTCGACGACTCGAGCCGCGAGATGACCGACGAGGACCTGATCGCCGACGAGGACGTCGTCGTGACGATCAGCCGGCGCGGCTATATCAAGCGCCAGCCGGTTGCCACCTACCGGCGCCAGGGCCGCGGCGGGAAGGGGATCATCGGCCACGTCACCCGCGAGGAGGACGCGGTCGACAGCCTCCTGGTGGCCAACACCCACGACTGGGCCCTCTTCTTCACGAACCGGGGGCGCGTCTTCAGCGCAAAGGTCCACTCGATCGTCGACGCCAGCCGCCAGGCCAAGGGGATCCCGATCATCAACCTGCCCGGCGTCCAGGTGGAGGCCGGCGAGGTGCCCACCGCGACGCTGGTGGTCCCCGACTTCAAGGCCGGCAGGTACCTGGTCATGGCGACCCGGCGGGGGATCATCAAGAAGACCCCGCTCGAGCAGTTCGAGAAGGTCCGCTCGTCGGGGATCCGGGCCATCACCCTCGCCGAGAGCGACGAGCTGGCCTGGGTGGACGTCGCCGCGGGCCACGACGACGTCATCATCGCCACGGCGCTCGGCAAGCTGGCCCGCTTCGCCGAGACGGAGGTCCGGGCGATGGGCCGCGATGCCGCGGGCGTCATCGGCATCCGCCTGGCTCGCGCGGGCGACGAGGTCGTCTCCATGAGCGTCGTCCAGCCCGACCGCGATCTCCTGGTCCTGACCGAGACCGGCTACGGCAAGCGCGTCGCGCTGCCCGAGTTCCGGCGCAAGCACCGCGGCGGCCAGGGCGTGATGCTCATCCCGCTCGAGGGACGCAAGACCGGCCGCGTCGCCGCGGTCCAGCAGGTGACCGAGGCCGACGACGAGCTGCTCCTGATCAGCGCGGCCGGCCAGGTCGTGCGGACCGAGACGAACACCATCAACCGCTACTCGTCGGGTGCGCGCGGCGTCATCACGATGCGCCTCAACGAGGGCGACCGGGTGGTCGGAATCGCCGCGTTCCGCGAAGGGCTGGCGGAGCGGGGAGGCATGGGCGACAATGACGGCCCCGAGGCGGGGCCGGGCTCCGGGAGCGGTCCGACGCTCGCATGAGGGGGTTCGGCGCGGAGGAGGCGCTCGTGTACTCCGACTCGTTCGACGTCTACACCGGGAACGCCAACCCGGGCCTCGCCCGCAAGATCTGCCGCTACCTCGGCATGCAGATCGGCCAGGCGGAGGTCTTCTCGTTCGCCAACGAGAACATCTTCGTGAAGATCCTGGACAACGTCCGCGAGAAGGACGTCTTCCTGATCCAGCCGACCTGCCGCCCGGTGAACCAGTCGATCATGGAGCTCCTGATCATGATCGACGCCTTCAAGCGGGCCAGCGCGGGGCGGATCACGGCCGTCATCCCCTTCTACAGCTACGGCCGCTCGGACAAGAAGGACCAGCCCCGGGTCCCGATCACGGCCCGCCTGGTCGCCGACATGATCACCGTCGCCGGCGCCGACCGCGTCCTCTCGATGGACCTCCACCAGGGCCAGATCCAGGGCTTCTTCAACATCCCGGTCGACGAGCTGACCGCTGTCCACCTGCTCTCGAACTACTTCCGCCAGAAGAAGCTCGAGGACGTGGTCGTGGTGACCGACCTCGGGTTCGCCAAGCGGGCGCGCACCTTCGCCGAGCTCCTGGACGCCCCGCTGGCGATCATCGAGAAGCGCCGCGTCGGCAACCTGGACCGGGCCGAGGTCATGAACGTCATCGGCGAGGTCCGCGACCGGCGGGCGATCATCGTCGACGACGAGATCGACACGGCCGGGACGCTCCTCGAGGTGGTCCGCGCGCTGCAGCGCGAGGGCGTCGAGGAGATCTACGCCTGCGCCACGCACGGGGTCCTCTCCGACCCGGCGGTCGACCGGATCGCGGCATCGGGGATCCGCGAGGTCGTCCTGACGGACTCGATCCCCCTGCCGCCCGAGAAGCGCCTGCCGCAGATCACGACCCTCTCGGTCGCCCCGCTGATCGGCGAGGCGATCCGCCGCATCCACCGCGGCGAGTCGGTCGGGGCCCTCTTCTCGTCCGAGGTCACCCTGACCCAGGAGATGATCCTGTGGGAGGACGGCGTCGAGCACACGATCGACGCGCGGACTGGCGCCCACCTCGAGGGAGACCACCCGGCCGCGGGTGTCGCCGGCCCCGCCGGCGGACCTGCCGCACCCGACTCCACCGCCGGCACCGCGCCGGCCCGCACCCCGGGAGACCGATGACCCTCCAGCTTCACCGCCCCGACGGGCAGGGCGGCCTCGAGCCGCAGACCGAGACTCCCACGGACTGGCGCGACCAGCTCGAGTCGCCGCGGTGGAACCCGCCGCCCCTTGCCAACACGGAGATGAACCCGACGCGGACCTCCGTCGCGGTCCTCTTCTGGATCGGCCTCGGGGTGCTGACGTTCGTGCTCCTGATGGTGGGGTTCGGCAGCGGCTTCTGGAAGCTGGTCGGGCCGACGCCGACGTGACCGCCGGGCCGTCTCCCCGGCGTCCGCGACGACGCACGAGCGGTGTGTCGGTGGTCACCGGCGGGCTGCTGCAGGCCCTCGAGGAGCAGCTGCGGCGCCGCCTCGCCCCGATCGAGGAGCGGGTGCGGTCCGGCGATGAGACCCGGGGCGCGGCGGACGGGCCGGGACCGGTAGGGAGGCGGAAGGCCGGGACCGGTTGGGCCGGGACCGGCCCGGGTCTGCCGGATGATCGGCCGGTGATCGTGCTCCCGCACAAACGCGTCGACGGTCCGGTCGGCGCGGGGCCAGGAGTGCCGGACGAGGATCGCCCCTGACACCGGGCGCCCGGTGGGCTCCCCGACGTCGTCAGGCCGTGGGCGGGACCTCGGCAAGCCGGCCGTCCTGCCAGGCGAAGTCCCAGGCGTCGATCTCGGGAGGTTCGACGCCCAGCGCCGTGAGGGCGGTGCAGACCTGGCTTCGATGATCCGTCCCGTGGTGCAGCGCCTGCGCGAGCCGTATGCCCGTCGGCGCGTGGCTCTCGGACCCGTCGTCGCGGTGCCGTACGACCACCACGTCCGGATCGAGCTCCTGGGCCAGGAGCGAGGACCAGGCGACTCCGTTGCCCTCCATCACGGCGCGAAGCTCCCCGAGGTCCATCTGGTCTTCGTCGATGGTGGGCGTGCGCCCGCCGGTCAGGGCGAAGAGGTACGAGGAATCGGCGCCGACGAGGTGGCGCATCGTCTCGATGATCGAGCCGTAGGTTCCCGGGCACGCCCGTCGCGAGCTGACCCGGACTCAGCGGAGTGCACGCGTCGATCAACCGCAGCGTCGCCCAGACGTGGTGCGCGAACGCGTCCCCCAACAACGATCTGCTCATCGGTGGAGCCTATCATCCCGCGTCGCGTGGTCCAGGGGGCGGGTGCGCCGAGGCGGGGCGCGCGGCGGGCCGAGGCGATGCGGCGGGGAGGGCGGGTCGGGGAGGGCGCCAGGCTCGGGTGATGCGGCACACCCCGAGGTGGCATGCGCACGGCTCCGGTGATGCGGGACCCTCTGGGTGGGAACGGCGCAGCGCGCCCTTCCCGGCGACGTGGCCGAGCCGGCCGCGACGAGCCCGCTGGCCGGACCGACCCTGTCAGGTGTGCGTCAGGCGCACCTAACGTCCGGTACGCGGCGGCAGGGCGCCCACCGCGCGGCCCGCGGGGCGGTCTCTCACGCACGCGGGGCGGTCGCCCACGCACGCGGATGCCTGCCCAGGTTCCCGGGAGGGGCGGGGTCGGCCGGGGCTCTTGACATAAGGTGCGCCTCCCGCACCACTGACAGGATCGCGGGGAGCTCGCGCCGCGGCAGCCGGGCTCGCGGGACTCGCGCCGCGGCAGCCGGGCTCGCGGGACTCGCGCCGCGGCGACGGCCAGGCCGGGGCGGGCTGCGACGGCGCGGTGCTGTGCCGATCGAGATGGCGGCCCGCCCAGGGGCCCGCCGACGGCCCTGGAAGGGACCCGCCCGTATACTGACTCGGCCATGGTCATGGGCTTCCTTTCACGATTCGTCGATTCAAACGACCGCGAGGTCAAGCGGCTCCAGCCCCTCGTCGATGCCGCGAGCGCGCTCGAACCCGAGATCGAGCGCGAGTCCGACGCCGAGATCCGGGCGCGCGCCGACGAGATCCGCGCCGAGCTCGCCGAGGTGCAGGCCGACTTCGGTCCGACGCAGGACGAGCACGAGCAGCGCGACCCGGAGCGCCGCCGGGACCTGGAGAAGGAGCGCCGGAAGCGGGAGAACGAGCGGCTGCAGGCGGCCATGGACGACGTCCTGCCCGAGGTGTTCGCGTGCGCCCGCGAGGCGATGCGGCGGACCCTGGCGATGCGCCACTTCGACGTCCAGCTGATGGGCGGCGCCGTGCTCCACCAGGGCAAGATCGCCGAGATGCGGACGGGCGAAGGCAAGACCCTTGTCCCGACGCTGGCGGCGGCCCTCAACGGGCTCACCGGCCGGGGCGTCCACATCGTCACCGTCAACGACTACCTGGCCCGGCGCGACCCGCAGTGGATGGGCCCCGTCTTCCACTTCCTGGGCCTCTCGGTCGGGATCATCGTCCACGACACCGCGTACGTCTTCGAGCCCGGCTACCCGACGACCGACGAGCGCCTCATCAACCTGCGCCCGGTCACGCGCCGCGAGGCCTATGCCGCCGACATCACGTACGGCACGAACAACGAGTTCGGCTTCGACTACCTCCGGGACAACATGGTCACCGAGCTCGACCAGCGGGTCCAGCGCGGTCGCTACTTCGGGATCGTCGACGAGGTCGACAACATCCTCATCGACGAGGCGCGGACGCCGCTCATCATCAGCGGCCAGGCCGAGGAATCCGCCGACCTCTACTACACGTTCGCCCGCCTGGTCCCGCGGCTGCAGACCCGCCCCGAGGGGGCCGAGGAGGGCGGCGACTACTTCGTCGACCTCAAGGACAAGGCCGTCTCGCCGACCGAGGACGGCGTCGACAAGATGGAGAAGCTCCTCGGCGTCACCAACCTCTACGACGCCGACCCGCGTCTCGCTCGCCACTTCGAGCAGGCGCTGCGCGCCCACGCCCTCGGAAAATTTTCCTCTCATCAAAGATACTGTTCGGCTGTTTGAAGCGATTCCCTAAACTTTTTCTTGCAGGCGTTCAGTAGTCAGCTTCAGACAACAGCCTAATAAGCAAAATCGGGATAGGCAGTTAACTCCCGTTGCTCCTCTATTTAAAGTTCCAACGCCTCCAGGGAGGGGGGGGCCGGCAGCGGCAGCCCCACCACCCATTCCCCGGTATGATCAGGTCCGAAGACCCGGGGAACCAGGTCCCGGCCGGCCAGACGGAGAATAACCTCCCACGGCGGCGGCACAGAGAAACAGATACCAGCCAATTCTTCAAGTTCGGGCGGCCGCGGGCCGGAGGTGGGATCCTGGAGTGATTCCA
>CAWEYP010000006.1:0-193150 GCA_963813305.1 uncultured Chloroflexia bacterium | reverse complement strand
CGACGGCGTCGCTGCGGGTCGCCGCACCCAGCTTGCCGAAGATCGCGAGCGCCTGTGACTTGACCGTCGTTTCCCTGACGCCGAGTCGCTGCCCGATCTCCTTGTAGGAGAGGTAGTAGGGCAGGAAGGTGAGCACGCGGAGCTCCGCAACCGTGAGGCTCGTGGCACCGCCGCCGCGCCTGGGCACGACTGGGGACAAGGTCGCCCAGAGCGCGTCCACCTCCGCAGGCAGCACCCCGAGGGCGGGCCGATCGCGGATCACGTCCTTCGCCTGCCCGACGAGGGCGCGCGCACCGGCCGGGTCATCGACCGCGAGATAGGCCCGGGCGAATGCGAGGAGGCACATGACGGCCCCGGCGGGGCCAGCGGCGGTCATCAACGGTCGCAGGCTCATCGCGCGAGCGAGCTCGCGACGCGCCCCCGCGATGTCCCCGCGGTGGGTCGCCAGGCTGATGCGCGCGGCGCGAGACGGGATGCTCGAGAAGTAGCCGTCGACCTGTGGGGCGGGGTCGATCGCGTCACTCTCCTCGATGAGGGCTGCGGCCGATCCAGGCACCGAGGCCGGCGGCCACGAGAGCGCGGTGCCCGAGGATGCAGTAGCCGATTGCGCCGTGGCCGGACGCTCCGGCGGCCTTGATCCCCTCGGCGAAGGCCGCGTCGGCGCCAGCCTGGTCGCCCATCGTGAGGCGCGCGATGGCCAGCTGCCAAAGCGCGAAGTCGCGCCACGCACCGTGGCTCCCCTCGAGCTCAACCGCGCGGCTGGCGTTTGCCAGGGCGTCGTCCGCGCCCCGGCGGACCATGGCGGCCCGGAGCATCGCAAGCCCCGACTCGAAGGAAGCCGTGCCATCAGGGGGCCTGCCCTCGAACGCTCCACGCTCGGCGACATCCGCGAAGCGCATCGTCCCGGCGACATCGCCCGCGGCGAGCTCCTCCCAGGCGGCCAGCACCGCGAGCCATGGGCGTGCCTCAAGAGCGTCCGCGCCGAAACGCGCAGTCCATGACCGGATCGTCGCTCGACGGCCGGACCAGTGGAACAGCTGCCAGCCGTTGCCCGCGAACGTGGCGGCGAGGTCGAGATCGCCCGCGGCGAACGCATGATCGACGGCAGGCTCGTATGCGAAGTTCGCCTGATACCAGGCCGCGGCTCGCCGATGGAGGGTAGGCACCGTCTCGGGCTCGCGGGCCGCGAGCTCGCGCTGGAGGAAGTCGCGCAGGAGCGTGTGATAGCGATACGCCCCGCCGTAGTCGTCCACCAGGAGGGTCGACTGTGCAAGCTGGCGCAGGATCGAGGTCGATCCCCGTCCCTCGATGATGGCATCGCAGAGCGGCGCGGACAGCCGCTCGACGATCGAGGTGCGGGTCAGGAACTCGGTCTCGGTCTCGGAGCGGTCCCCGAGGACCTCGGACCGCAGGTAGTCCTCGACGAGCCGATCGGGGCCGGCGTCGATCGACTTGGGGCCTCCCTCGGGCGTCCGGGCACCGAGCGTGGCGAGCGCCAGCAGGGCCGGCCACCCGTCGGTCTGTCGCGTCAGGTGGGCTGTCGTGTCCGCCGGTAGCCGCAGCCCGAGCTCCCGCCCCAGCCCGGCGGCCTCACGCTCGTCCATTGCCAGCTCGGCGGGACCGATCTCGAGCAGCGAACCGTCGGCTCGCCAGCGGACGAACGGGAGGCGCATCCGTTCGCGTCCCGCGATGGCCACCTGCGATCCCTCGGGCAGGTGCGCGACCAGCTCCGCGAGGATGTCGAGGCATGCCCGGGACGTGATCCGGTAGCCGTCGTCGATGGCGATCCGGACGCCCTCCGGTGGGCGGGACATCCCGGCGAGCAATCGACCGACCACGGCCCGGTTCGACACCGCGGCCGACGCGATCGCGACGAAGACCTCGGTGCCGAGCGGCTCGACCCGATCGATCGCCGCCGCGAGGTCGGTGAGGAGCACCACCGGGTCGCTGTCGCTCTCGTCGGCCGTCAGCCACGCGACCGGCCCGGTGCTCTCCGTGGCCCACTGGACGAGGAGGCTCGTCTTGCCGTAGCCCGGCGGCGCCACGATCGAGATCACGGAGCGGTCCCGGCCGGACCGGAGCAAGCGCAGCAGCCTTGTGCGCCGCAGCGTCACCGACTGCCGGCGCGGGATGGCGAACTTCGCCTCGACAAGGGGGTCGAGGCTGGCGGACGGCCGCGACCAACGCGAGGGGTCTCGCTGCCCGGTCCGTCTCGCGACGTTGGAGGCGTTGGTGGACGACATGTGCTCGCAGGCCGGGGCCCGGATAGGCGGCGGGCCAGTCCGTCGACCCGGCAAGCCTAACAAAGCACCATTACCCGGTTCCATCGGCTGAGTCGCTGATTACCGCGGCTGGCACTCCTCGGTTGCCGATCCGGCGGGGAATCCTTCCTCCGGCTGGCAGGATGCGGCCACACGGCCACACGGCCCAGGGTGAGTGTCGTCCAGGTGGATTCGCCCGGCAGATGATCGAGACGACCGTGCAGGAGGTATCCAGATGACCGATGAGCCGGCGACCCCCGATGCGGCAACGGCCGGTGATGGGGACGACGCGGTGATCGGCGCGACGCAATTGTCGGACGCGCAGGGGGTGCTCGCAGAAGGCGCTGTGGCGGCCCAGGGACCCCACGCCCTCATCGTCGCCCGCTTCGCGGACCCGACGCTCGCGATGAGCACCTATGACGACCTCATCGACGCGGAGGTCGCGGGCCTGCTCCAGGTCGACGGCGTCCTCGTCGTGAAGGCGGGCGGAGACGGCAAGCTCCACGTCCAGAAGATGACCGACCACAGCACCCGGACGGGCCTCAAGTGGGGGATCGTCGGCGGCGTCGTGGCGGCGGTCTTCCTGCCCGCCACGATCGTTGCGGGAGCCGTCGCGCTCGGCGTCGCCGGTGCGGCGGCTGGCAAGGCTCGCAACCTCTACCACCGGGTCGAGGTGGGGAAGGAGCTTGCCGGCGTCATCACCCCGGGCACGTCGGGAATTCTCGCGCTCGTCTCGGCCATGGATGCCGACGCCGTCGCCCGGAAGATGCCGGAGGCCGAGCAGGTCAAGACGGTCCCCGTCGACGAGGAGACCGCCGGGGCGATCAAGACTGCCGCGGCGGCCGCAGCATCGCAGGTCGCATCCGCAACCCCGGCCTGAGGGAGCGACATCGGTGGCCCGTCCGGCGAGGCGACCGGCGCTGGACCCAGGGAAGCAGGGTCGAAGGAGAGCAGGCACATGGCAGACAAGCACGTGACCGGCCCGATCCAGGTGTTCGTGATCGGGTTCGACAAGTTTGAGGCGACCGGCCGGATCATGGCCGAGCTGCGCCGCGTCCGGAAGCGCGGCGTCATCCGCCTCGTCGACGTCATCTTCGTTCAGAAGGACAGGCACGGCAGCATCGAGAACTCGATGCACCTGACCGACCTGTCCGAGAACGAGCGGATGCGCCTGGGCTCGATCGCCGGCGGGCTGATCGGACTGCACGAGGGCGGCCTCGAGGGCATGCTCATGGGCGAGGAGCTCGGCGCGCTCGCCGTGGCCGAGCGTGACGCCGGCCTCAGCGCCGACCGCATGAATGAGCTCGCGGCGAGCATCCCGGCCGGCGGTGCCGCCGCGATTCTCGTGATCGAGCACCACTGGGCGGCAAGCCTGCGCGACGCCATCGTCGGCGCCGGTGGCTTCGCCTTGATGCAGGCGATGATCTCGCCCGATGCCCTGGCGCTCGTCGGCGACGAGCTGCGGGTCAAGATGGAGGCCGAGGACGCGATCGAGGCGGCCGAGGAGGTCAAGATGGCCGCGGCCATGGAGATCGCCGCGACGCTCGTCGAGGCCGAGCTCATCGAGGAGGCCGCGATCGTCGAGGCGGCCGATGTCGTCGCCACCGCGCTCGCGCTCCAGGACGCCGCGGCCGAAGGCGTGATCGACACCCTCTTCGCGGCGGAGCTCATCGAGGAGGCCGCCAAGGAGGAGGCCGAAAACGTCGTGCGCATGTCCCTCGACGTCGAGGAGGCGGCGATCGAGGAGGCGGAGGACGTCGTGGCCGCGGCTGACGAGGTCGAGGCGGCCGCAGCGCTGCGCGCCGTCCGCGCGCTCATGGCGGCCGACGTCATCCAGCGCGAGGCTGCCCAGGAGGCGGTCGACGCGCTCGTTGCCGCCGAGATGATCGAGGAGGAGGCTGCCGCCGAGTCTCTTGCCGCCGTCCTGGCAGCGGAGGAGGTCGAGGCCGAAGTCGACACGAACTGAGCGCGATCACCCGACCCCCCTGTGGTCCCAGACACTACGAAGCGAAGGAGATTCTCCGATGACAGACGAGACGACAGGCGCGGCGGCGCCGGATCAGCCGGTCGACGCGGCCGTGGTCGCCGTGGGCGACGACCTCGGTGTCGAGGCCGTGGCCGGCATCGCCGTCCAGGGCAACCAGGCACTCGTGGTGGCGCAGTTCGCCGACATGGACTCCGCCAAGGCGGCGTACTACGCGCTGGTCGACGCGGAGGTCAAACGCGCCATCGACATTGAGGGCGTCCTCGTCGCCAACGCCGACTACCAGGGCAAGGTCCATATCCAGAAGATGACCGACCACAAGACGCGCACGGGGTTCGTCTGGGGTGCCGTAGCAGGCGCGGCCATCGGCCTCATCTTCCCGCCCACGATCCTCGCCGGCGCCGTCTACGCTGGCGTCGCAGGCGCCGCGGTCGGCAAGGCGCGCAACGTGATGATGAAGAGCGGGGTCGCCGAGGAACTGTCCTCGGTCATTGCCCCGGGAACCTCGGGCATCGTGGCCCTCGTGTCCATCACGGCGGTCGATGCCGTGAAGCAGACGATCCCGGACGCCAAGGTCGTGAAATCGGCCCCGGTCGACGACGAGACCGCGGCGGCCGTCAAGGACGCCGCCAAGGCCGCCGGCGACTCGTCGGCCGGCTGAGCCATTCGGCACCGGCCGGGTGACCGGCGTGAGACACGTGGGGCAGGATCGGTCCGACCGGATCGGTCCTGCCCCGCAGGCAAGCCGCAGGTCCCGGCGGCGCTCGTCGGGACGTGCTTCTTCAGGTGGGACACAACCATGTCTGGTCGCCTTCGCCTCATTGTTCCGGTCCTTGCCTTCGCGGTCTTTGCTGCCGCCTGCGGAGGCGGGGCATCTTCCTCCCCGGGCGCGTCGGGAGCCCCGGCCGCCTCGGCGACCACGGCTGCTTCGGGGTCGTCGGCGCCAGCCTCGAGCCCGGCGGCAATCTGCACGGACGCGGCCGCCTTCCGGGCCTCCGTGACCGCGCTCACCAGCCTCAAGCTCCTCCAGGTCGGCACGGCCGGCGTGCAGTCGGCGGTCACCGCCGTCCAATCAAGCGCGCAGGCGCTGCTCGTCTCGGGCAAGGACCTGATCCTGATGCCCGTGACCAACCTCCTGACCGCCGTGCAGGGGCTGCAGGCTACCGTCACGAGCATGGGCGACGAGCCCGGGCTCGGCGCCAAGATCGGCGCCGTCACGACCGCGATCGACCAGATCAAGACGGCCGCCGCCCAGGTCGAAACCGCGCTCGGGACCGCCTGCCCGGCTCAGTAGGCCTGTCGAGGGGCGAGGGGTCGCACCCGAAGAGGCGCCGCGGAGAACCCTGGGCGAGAGCGACGTGGAGATGATGGTGGAACCGCAGTCCGCCGACGCGACGAATGAAGGCGACGCTGACTTCGCCGACCCCTCGCCAGTGGCCGAGCTGCGGCTGGCCATCGACAGCCTAGCGGTTGGCCGGACGCCCGGCGTCCGCGGCGATGACCAATGGGCAGAGGCCGGTCGCAGGGTCCTGCGGTTTCACCTTGCCCGGATGCTTGCGCGGGTGCCGGGCGTCATCGCTGGCGAGGACCCGGAGGAGGTCCACGCGATGCGCGTGGCGGCTCGCCGCATGCGCGCTGCCTGGCGGATCTTCGGCGACGGGTTCGAGCGTGACGTGATGCGTCGCAACCGCGACAGCCTCCGCGAGATCGGGACTCGGCTCGGCGCGGTCCGGGACCTCGACGTTCAGCTCGAGATTGTGGCTGACCACGCCGTTCGTCGCAGTGAGCACGGCCGCGCCGGCCTGGCGCCGCTCCGGCGCGCCTGGGACAGTGAGCGACAGGCCCGCTGCCTCGAGCTGGTCGAAGTCTTGCGATTCCCAATCCTTCGCCCGCTTCCTCGCCGAGTGCGAGGCACTTGCGGAGACGAAGGGTCTGGCTGTCGCGCCCGTGGCCCCGCACGCCCCCGGGCTCGTCCGGAACCGTATGCCGGCGACGGCCTGGGCTGCCTATGGAACCGTCTGGGCCTTTGAGGAGGGCCTCGCGGGCGCCGACCTCGCCGCCCTCCACGCGCTCCGGATCGCCGCCAAGTGGCTTCGCTACACGCTCGAGTTCGTCCGCGAGCCGATCGAGCCGGAAGCCACGCTGCTCATCCGCCCGGTCGTCGCGCTCCAAGACCAGCTCGGCGCCCAGCACGACCTCCACGTCGCGGCGACGCACGGGCGTGAGTTCATCGCCGGTTCGGGATCAATGTCGAAGCACGAGCGGAGGTCGATCGACCGGTTCGTCCGCGAGCTCGACGAGGGCGTCGCGCAGTCTGGGCGCTCGTTCGGGCCGATATGGCGGTCGCTCGTCGCGCCTGCCTATCGACGGCGCCTCGGCCGCGGCCTGGCGCGGCTCTGAGACGACGGGCGTCAATTGGGCCCCTGGCGTCTTGTGATGCGAGTGATGCTGTCGGACGCCTCGTCGCAGTCCCGGCGGCGGAAGGAGCGGGCTTGTGACCTTCACTGAAATGATGGACAGCGTCGTGCGCGGCTTCGAGATCGCGGGCGTCATGGTCCTCGCGGGCGGCGGACTCATCGCCGTCGTCGCCTACGTTCGCGACCTGTTCCGGGGCCCGCCACGGCCGGCCTACGAACGCCTGCGGCAGAATCTGGGCCGCTGCATCCTCCTGGGCCTTGAGGTCCTCATCATCGCCGACATCGTCCTGACGGTGACCATCGATCAGACGATCGAGAGCGCCCTCACCCTGGGGATCATCGTGCTCGTCCGGACGTTTCTCAGCTTCTCGCTCGACATCGAGCTGGATGGCACAGTCCCCTGGCGCCGCGGAACGGGGCGAGCGCCGAGCTGACCCTCAGCAGACCGATCCTCGGCCGCTTGCCCGCGTCAGCCTCCTGCGGCATCTCTTGGCGGGTGGTCCTCGAGGTCGAGACGGCACGGGAGGCACGCAACCGGCGCGACGTCAGCCACCGCGACCTCCGTCTGGACACGTCACCTCGCCCAGTGAGGGACGTGGCTTCGCCGCCACGATCACCTCCGAGGCGATCCCGGTCGACATCCGCACGGGAATCGTCGAGCTGACCAGGGGGCTCGCGCCGCCGCAGCCCGAACACCCGTCCGGGCTGCCCTACGTCCGGGAGAAGCGCCCGGACTGCGCGGAGCCAAGCGCTGGAGCCCAGGCGTCGGATTCGTGCTCGCGAACCGCACAATAATCGGTGCCTACGCCGCTCGGCGTCTCGTGCTCAGGACCGCCGACCCTAGGCCGCATAGGCCCCAGCGGCTCCCAAAGCACGTGCGCTACCACTGCGCTACACCCCGACCGATTTCGTGCTCACGAAACGCATGTGCTTCGGGAGCGACGCCCAGAAGATTAGCCTACAGCGCTCTCAGCGCACGATGTTTGGTGGCCCGAGGACTGGACATCCGCCGGGGTTGCGGCGATGCCGGCGCTGCCGGCGGGCCGGAGGACGGCTCGGCCGGCGCGGGTGGCTTGTAGGCCCCGGGCCCTTCGGCCCTCGCCAGAGACCCGGCAGGCGCCTACCGTGACCGCCGGCGGGAAGCTCTGACGCGCGGTCCAACCCCGGCCGCCGGGACCGCGCCGAGCGACTGGCGAGACCGACCCGCCCACCCGAGTGCTGGCATGACAGCGGACTGGACCGGAGGGAGCTTCTTCATGTCGCTCATCCAGCTTCGTGATCTCAAAGAGTCTTCGCGATGGTCGGCACGCTGATCGTGATCTTCTTCCCTCTCCGGCGCGCCACCAACATGAAGCCCGGTGACGCGATCAGGTACGAATAGGCGTGGCCCGCGTTTCGTACGTGCCGCAAGCGGTTTCGACCGGCCAAGGTGCGGAGAACGAGGCCGCTCAGTCGGGCGAGATTCGAAAGGATCATCTGATGGAGACGCAGACTCAACCCCAGAAGCCTGAGCTGGGTCCGAACTGGAGCTACCGGCGGCGAGGCTTCTCCAACCTCCTGAGGATGGGCCACTGCGCCCCGACGGCCATGCAGACGATCCTCGATGTCTCGTCGACGGACAAGGAATGGCTGGTCAGGCTGAGCGCCGGCATGCCGGGGGGCATCGGCAACACGGGACACGAGTGCGGGGCCGTCACCTCGCCCCTCGCGGTGATGGGCACACAGCACGGCCTGCGCGAGGTTGACCGTGGTCTCCCGGTGATCTTCGACCGGGGGCATGCGCTGTGCCGCGACTTCCTCGCCTGCCACCAGACGCTCCAGTGCCGGGAGATCCGAACGAAGGACGGCTTCCCGCGGCAGTGCATCGGTCCGGTCCTGCGCTCGGCGGAGCTCTGGCGAGGCGCGCTCGACGACGACCGGTCGGACGCCATCCCGGAGGGCACCAGGGCAGGCTACTCGAGGCTGTACTCGCACTTCGTGGAGAACGAGTTCCACTGCGCTCAGGCCGTGCTCGGCCACCTGGGCTACTCACCCACCGAGCACCGCGAGCTGTTCGATGCCACCTCGGCGTTCATGGGCGGGACGCTGTTCATGGGCAGGACGTGCAGCGCGCTCACGGCGGGCGTGATGGCGATCGGCCTGAAGGACGGGGAGATCGAGAACAGCCGCCTGCGGGTCATCCGCCTGCTCGCCATCATGACGGTCGGCGGAGACGCCTTCGGTGACCACCTCAACAAGTTCAACCCCAGCATGAACCGCGGGAACCGGCTGGCGAAGTGGTTCGCGGGCGAGTTCGGCAGCACCCAGTGCCGGAAGATCACCGGATGCGACTTCTCCGACACCGGGGGCGTGTCGAGGTACATCGACGGTGAGCAGATCACGAGGTGCAGGACGATCGGGTGCAGGGTCGCCGAGCAGGTTGAGCTGATGCTCGCCGCCGGAAACGTTGAGTGATGGACGTCCGGCCGATCCGCTCGATCCGCGTTCCGGCCGGGGTTCCGGCGGGCGTGCTGGCGACCATCAGCATGGACGTCGCCATGGTGGCCGCCGGCGTCCTCGGTGGGAGTGCGTTCAGCTCCGACCGTCTCGGCCCGGACATGATCGGCCGCTGGGCAGCCGGCCTGCTGCGCGGCCGGTGGCGCCGCGTCGACATCAGCCGCGAGCCGGCGCAGCGCGGTGAGCTCGCGCTCGGCCTGGTCACCCACTACGTCACGGGCGTCGCGCTCACGCAGGCATTCCTGCTCGTGCCGCCTCGCTGGCGTGGGAGACGGAGCTTCCTGGCAGGGACCGTGTACGGCATCTCGACGGCCGTGCTGCCGCTCCTGGTCATGTTCCCCTCGATGGGCTACGGCTGGTTGGGCCTCCGGTCGGGGGAGGCCGGGCGGCTCCTCCGGATCATGCTCGTCGGCCACATCGCGTTCGGTGTCGGGATCGGGCTGTGGGCCCGCGGCCGAAGTCCTCTTGACCTGAGGAGGCTCACATGAAGAAGGCGTGGGTCATCGCTGCCATAGTCGCCGGTGGGGCGCTCCTCGCGAGAGCGCTTGGGTCCGGGGTCGGCAAGATGGACATCGGAGAGCGGATCGCCGCGATGCCTGACACGTCCCCGCCGAAGTGGATCTACACGAACGTCACGGCGATCCGAGCGAACACCGATCGCATCCTCGCCCTCCTGGAGGAGCAGAGGCCCACCCCGGCGGGGGAACCGCTACCGCCTCCCGGGCCGGAAGTCGCGCGCGAGGCGTGACTCGAACCCACTTCTAGTCGCCCGAGGTGGTGTCGCCTGCCTCGGGCAGCCGCAGGGCGAGGATCCACACGAGCTGCGCGGTCGTCTCCGCTCCCACCTTGGACCTGGCGTTCGCCAGGTGCGCTTGACGGTCGAGTGCGACAGGCCGAGGCGGTGGGCGGCCGCCTTCTGCGACCCCGCGACCAGGACGGCTGCGACAACGCCGACCTCGCGGTCGGTGGCACGTTCGGTGAACGTCGCCTGCCCGTCGTCCGGCGCCCTGGTCAGCGCCAGCGCGCAAGCTCGCCCACCTGGTGCGGCGCCGGCACGGCGGCAGGCGGGCGCGTGTCCGCGGCAGGCTCAAGGTCGGCGCCGACTTCTCGCTCCTCGCCGCCGCCGTCAACCTCGCCCGGCTCGCGGTGCTCGGGCTCGGCCGTTCAGGCGAAACCTGGGTGACCAGCAGGACCTGACCAAGGGGGTGAGCAGGGTCCGGCTCAACGGCCAGGGCCAGGGACCGGACGGGGGCCTCCGACCGGCGATCTGCCGGAACCGCTCCGAGCCGTCGCCAAGCGTCGGCCCCCCTCGTCAGCCGGTCAGAACGCGCGTTTCACACCAGGCTCCTAGGCGGCTGCCTCCCTGATGGCAGCCTCGAGCACCAGGCGGATGCGATTCTGCGCGTCCTCGAACCGCAGCGTACCGCCGGAGACGACGTACTCGAGCACCATGCCGTCCGTGAGCGCCCCGATCGTGCGGGCGAGCGCATCGACGTCGATGCGCGTGGGCAGATCGCCCCGCTCGACGCACTCGCGGAACATGATCGAGGTCATCGTGATCCCCCGCTCGTGGCGCCTGGCCATGAGGTCCCGGATCAGTGGCCGTCGCGAGGCTTCGCCCCAAGCCTCGGCCAGGAACGCGGGCGCCCCTTCCGCCTCTATCGTGTAGCGCCACCAGCCCCGGATCCCTCGGTCGAGCCGTTCGCCGACCGACCCGGCCGCCCGCGTGTCAGCCAGAACCGCGTCGGATTCCTCGCGGTTCGCGTCGAGGATGCTCGCCCGGATCAGCTCGTCCTTGTTCGGGAAGTAGGTGTAGATGGCCCCGACCGAGAGCCCGCAGGCGGCGACGACATCGTCGATGCTCGCCCGATGGAAGCCCTTCTCGACGAAGACCTGCCGGGCCGCCTTGAGGATCCGGCGGCGAGTCGCCTCTTCACGCTCGGCCGAGATGCGCGGCATCGGTCCCTCCGGATCGGTAACAAGAGCGAGCGCTCACACATGAATGGTACCAAGATGCCGTCGTTCGAATAGAGCCGATTGGCACTTTCAAATCGAGCGCTCGCTCGTTATGGTGCAGGCAGTCGGTGAGCTGGTGCCGATGGAGGTGTCGGGCCGACGGGAGGGGTGGCTGGGGCCACCGGAGAGACGCAGATGACTGGCATGGCAGACACCACCAACGCAGACACCACCAACCTGGCCCACCGCCTCGACGTCCTCGGCTGGGGCATCTTCTTCCTCATGACCGGGGTCCTGATGCTCTTCCCGAGCCTGCCCGAGGGCACCTGGCTCGTCGGTCTCGGCGTCCTTCTCCTCGGTCTTGCCGCCGTGCGCGTTGCCCTCGGACTCGCATTCGAGTGGTTCGGCGTGATCCTCGGCACCGGCGCCCTCGTCGCCGGGTTCGGCACGATCGCCGGTGTCTACATCCCGGTGTTCGCGCTCTTCCTGGTCGCCTGCGGCCTCGCCCTGATCGCGGGCGTACTCTCGAAGGGCCGGGCCGAGCGGTGACCGCCACCACGCGCCGCACGCCGCGCATCCACATCCCCGACCTCGGTCCTCGCGGCGAGGGCTGGGTCGCTCTTCAGGCGGTCCTCTTCGTCGCCGTCATCGCCACGGGCATAGCGGGTCCGTCTTGGGCCGGCCCCGTGCGCGCGATCGGAGCCCTCGCCGGCCTCGCCCTCATGGCCGGGGGGATCGCGCTCATCGCCGGCGGGGTCGTCGCGCTGCGACGACAGCTGACGGCGTTCCCGCGCCCCGTGGACGACGGCCGGCTCATCGAGGAAGGCGCGTTCGGCCTCGTCCGCCATCCGATGTACGGGGGCGGCGTCCTCTTCGCGATCGGCTGGGGCCTGTTGATGGCGTCCTGGCCGACGCTCGCTGTGCGGAGTCCTGCTCGCGCTGTTCTTCGACCTCAAGTCCCGCCGCGAGGAGGCCTGGCTCGGCGAGGTGTTCCCGACGTACGCCGAGTACCGCCGCCGGACGCCGCGCCTCATTCCCTGGATCTACTGACCCGGCACTCCTCCCTGGGCGACCTCGACGTCTGCGGGCCGAGGCTACGCCCAGGGCGGTTGCCGGACGGCACTTGTGGACGGGTGCCGCCCTTATCCGTCCGAATGCGCCCCGCCCTCCGGCTCGGGCAGCCGCGGTGCCAGGATCCACACGAGCTGCGCCGTGGTCGCAACCCCCACCTTGGAGCGGGCGTTCGCAAGGTGGTGCTTCACGGTCGAGCGCGACAGGCCGAGTCGGTGGGCGGCCGCCTTCTCCGATCCGGTGACGACGACCGCTGCGACCACGCCGACCTCGCGGTCGGTGGCGCGCTCGGCGGGGCGGCGGGACGGCCGACGCGTCATGCGCTGCGGACCAGGTCGCAAGGCTCTGGAGGCTCGGCGAGCCGCATGTGATCGGAAGGTCGCTGCTCGCGGGGCTACCCCCTTAGGCCCGACCACCGCTGCCAAGCTGGTACCCGGTCCGGCAGCTTCGTGCTCGCGAACCGCACAATAACCGGTGTCTACGGCGCTCGGCGTCTCGTGCTCCGGGCCTCCGGCCCTAGGCCGCAGAGGCCCCGACGGCTCCCAAAGCACGTGCGCTGCCACTGCGCTACACCCCGGCCGGTTTCGTGCTCGCGAACCGCATGTGCTTCCTGAGCCGCACCCCGAAGCCTAGCCTACACCGCTTCCCTGCCCCGACTGCCGCCACGCGAGGCGGTCGACCGTAGCCTGCCCCGCGGGCGGCAGGTGCCGCCTGCCCTCGAGCCGCGAAACAGGCGCTCCCACCCTTGAAGGAATCCGGCAGTTGGCGCCTCATACATGGTGAGCGCCCCGGCACGTCCGGGACGCCGAGGCCGAGGCAGAGGCCGGTGAACCGCGCGCTGGTCGAGCGAGCGCAACGTGGCGACCGCGAGGCGTACGAGACCCTCGCTCGCGACAGCGCCCGCCGGCTGTTCCTGGTCTGCCACCGCGTGCTGCGCGACCCGGACCTCGCCGAGGACGCGGTGCCGCGCACGCTGGTGGCGATCTGGCAGGAGCTGTCCGGCCTCCGGGATCCAGACCGCTTCGAGGCGTGGACCTACCGGATCGCGCTGCGCTTCAGCCTGGCCGAGGCTCGACGTGACCGGCGGATGGGCGGCAGCGTCCAGCTCCTGCCGAACGACCCACCCGAGGCACCCGACGAGCTGGCAGCGCTGTCCGACTGGACGCGCTGGAACGGGGCTTCCGGCGCCTGATCGTGCTCATGGCCGTACCTCCGTCGTCTCGAGCACGGCGCGCAGCTCGAGGCGGGCGCGGCACAGGAGCGTGCGCGTGGCGCCCTCGGTCCTCCCGATGAGCCCCGCGACCTCGTGGCCGGAGAAGCCCCGCGCGGCGAGCAGGAGGGCGGCACGCCGATCGGGAGCAAGCCGGCCCAGGGCGGCGTGGAGCTCCGCGTCCCGCTCCGAGCGGAGCGCCTCGGACTCCGGTCTCGCGGGCTCGGAGCGGTCGAGGAGGCGTGGCAGGAGGCGGCCGAACGCGGCGACCCGGCGGCCCCGGTCGATCGCCGCGTTGGCAGCGGTCCGGTACAGCCAGGGTCGGACGTCATGGGGCATCCGCCCGGCGCGGGCCTCGCGGACCAGGCGCAGGAATGTGTCCTGGAGGACGTCTTCCGCCGTATCCGCGTCGCGGGTCATGCCGACGAGGAACGCGTGCAGCTCGCCGCGGCGCTCCTCGTAGATGGCAGCGAACTCCGCCTCGCCGGCGTATGCCGCCGGCCGTGCCCGCTCGAGGACGGGTGACGGGTCACGCGGGACCGCGGGTGCAGAGGCACTGTCCATGCGGGTGAATTGCATGACGTCACGGCTTGTGGTGTGGGAGGCGCGTCCCGAAGCCGCTACAACTTCCCGAGAAGCATCCCGACAGCGTCCCCGATTCGGGGACGTCGACTGCCCCGACGACTGCCCGGCCGATCATGTTGGCTTGCTCCGCCCTGAAGGTTGCGATTCGTCGGCACCGTCACGGCCGTGAGCGTACGGGAGGAGGCGAAACATCCGCCTCACCTAAAACGGGTGAGGCAAGGCCGTCATCCACGCCTGGTCCTCGCAGCGCACGTTGGGAACGAGCGCCCCGTCGACCCGTTTCAATCGGGTGGCGACCAAGGAGCGCGCGGTCGAGATCGACCGGCTTGTGAGTCGCGATTTCTCGGTCAGCTCGGCATGGCAGCCGCTGATTGGCCGCCCTCGCTCAGGAGCCAAGAAGGCCGAGTGATCGCGCCTTCTCCACGGCCTCGCTCCGGACGTGGACGTCGAGCTTGCGATAGACGGCCGCTACGTGCGAGTGGACGGTCTCTGGAGAGACCAGCAACCGTCGCGCTATCTCCTTCTCGCTGAGCTCACTCGGGAGCAACTCGAGGATTCGGCGCTCAGCGGTCGTGAGCGGCTCGACGAGCTGGCGCTGCTCGAGCAGGCCGCGCAGCCGAAGCAGCCGCCCGCCGAGCATGCCTGCATCCGGGTACGTCGCGAGCGTGGCAAGACCGTCACGCACCCACGGTTCGGCGGCGTCGACGTCGCCGCAGTCGGCGAGTGCCTCGGCCACCATGACCTGGGACGTGAGCACCGGGAAGGGGCCGATCTCGGGGTAGCCGATGAAGTCGGCAACTTCGGCTACCAGTCCCGTGACATCGGGTCCTCGATCGTGAGCCTCGAGCCGCACCTGGGCCAGCAGGAGTGGGAAGTGGGGCGGAGCCCATCGCAGCCCCGCGTCGCCGAACCGTGCGAGGCCTGCCGCCATCTTCGCACGCGCTTCTTTCCAGCGACCCTGATCTGCGAGCGAGAGCGCCTGCAGCCCGATGGCCGTGATCTGCATGAGGCAGTGCGCCACCGCACCCGCCTCCTCGCCTGCCCGCAGATGCGGCTCGGCCCGGGTAGAGTCGCCGGCAAGCCACAGGGCCTGCCCGAGCAGCACCTCTGCCGCGGCCTGCACGGTCAGGTCACCGGACCGGCTCAGCAGGACCGCTTCTTCTCCGCACCGACGCATCTGGCTCACCCCGCCGAGGGCTAGCTCTCCGACGAGGATCGCGTGCAGGGCGCCCAACGGCATGTTCGTGCCGGGCATCACGTCGTCACCAGGCTTCAGAAGGAGGGCGGCGGTGAGCCAACGGCGAGCCCGCGGGCGCGAGTCGCCCGTCATCGGGGTCGAGTTGCCGGCAATGATGGTGAGCGCCGGGTCGGCAAGGATCTGCTCGTCCGAGAACATCTCCAGCCAGCGGCGAATCGTCTCATGGCGTGAGCGACTCGAGTAATCGGCGTGTGCGCAGCAGACGATCAGGCCGGCGCGACGTGCATCGCCCGCAGCCAGCCAGTGTCGAACCGCCTCGTCCGGCGCCCCGTGCGCCTCGAACCACGCCGCAGCGCGGGCATGGAGCGCGCGCACCTCGGACTCGTTGCCACGCGCCAGCTCAGCCATCAGGAATTCGGCGAAGAGGTGGTGGTAGCGGAACCACTCGTCGGCGTCGTCGAGCGCCGTCACGAACAGATTGTCGCGGGCAGCCCTCTGGAGCAACTCCCCGGCCCTTGGGTTCTCGGTCACCACCCGACAGAGACCCAGCGAGAGCCGCTCAAGGATCGAGGTCTGCAACAGGAAGCGACGCATTTCCGGGGTTTCGCGATGCAGGACCTCGGTCGCGAGATAACGCGCGATGCCGTGGCGGTCACCGCGGATGCTCGCCAGCCAATCGTGTCCCGGCACCTCCGAGCCGGCGAGCACGGCAAGATACAGCCCGGCTGCCCAGCCGTCGGTCAACTCAGCGAGGCGGGCCACGGTCGCACTGTCGGCCGGCGCCCCTTGTAGAGCGAGGAGCTGGTCGATCTCCCGCGACGTAAATGCCAGCTCGCGAGGACCAAGCTCGAGCAGCCGCCCCTCCGCGCGAAGACGCGCGAGCGGCAGCAGGGGCTCGACGCGACCCGCAAGGCATACCTGAGAGCCTGGTGGTGACTGGTCGATCACCAGGTTGATCATTCGCCAGCAGGCGGGGTTGCTGACGAGGTGCACATCGTCGATGACGAACAGGAAGGGCTCCGCTGCTGCAACTGCCCCGGCGATGGCCGGCAGGATGCGCGTGGTGACGGGCGGCGGCGCAAGCCGGAGCCAGCTCCACACTCGGCGATCGATCTCGACGATGTCGTCCAGCGCCGACGCGAGATAGGTTAGGAAGAGCAGCGCATCGTCATCTGCCTCGTCAGCCTGCAGCCATGCGACCGGGCGTGCTTCAGTCCGCACCCACTGCGCGAGCGTGATGGTCTTGCCGAAGCCGCCGGGTGCAGCGATGACGATGAGAGGCGCGCTGCCGTTGTCGAGCCTGAAGAGGACGCTTTCGCGGCGGACGAGCCGAAGCCGGGGTAGGGGCGGTCGAAAGCGCGACTCGATCAGTGACAGGGCCAGGCGATCGGCCTGCTCCCCGTCGGCCAGCTCCAGCATGCGACGGCGAGCGACGCCCATGAAACCTCGCTTGGGACGCGCGTGCGACCTGCGCCCAGAAATGATACCGATTGATGATGTGCGTCGGGCAGCCGGAACCCGGAAGACTCGACTTCGATGATCCTCCGGAGACCAGCGTCTCGACGATCTCGCAGCGAAAGACGGTCGAGGTCCATCTGGTCACGAAGGCGACCTGCGAATGCCGCCGCCACCCCGCCGCCGTCGTACCGTGCGCGGTCGAAACGGCGATCGACCGAGCGCTGAACCCTGCGGATCGGTCCCCGCGACCTCGCGCTCCTGATCGACCGGCTCCACGTCCTCTTCGATCGTCCGGCCATCCTCACCGAGGGACGCGGCTTCGCCGCCACGGTCACCTCCGAGGCGGTTCCTATGGATGTCCTCAAGGGGATCATCGAGGCGACCAAGGGGCTCGCACCGCCGCTGCCCGATCGCAGCGCCCCGTTGCCCGATCACCAGGATAGGTGCCTGGACTGATCGGAGCCGAGCGCTGGAGTCCCGGCTTCAAATTCGTGCTCGCGAACCGCACAATAATCGGTGCCTTCACCGCTCGACCGGTCGTGCTCAGGGTCTGCCACCCTAGGCCGCGAACGCCCTTGCGGCTCCCAAAGCACGTGCGCTACCACTGCGCTACACCCCGGCCGAGTTCGTGCTCAGGAAGCGCACGTGCTTCGGGAGCGACGCCCGAAGATCTAGCCTACAGCGCTCGGACCGCACGATGCGCGCCTTCGCCCAGCCTCCGAGCCCCGGGAGCCGTTCGCCTCTCGCCAGACGAACGAGTGCCGCCTATGGTGACCGGCGGCGGGAGGCCTTTGACGCGCGGCCGAGTCCACGGCCACCGGAACGCGGCAACTCGCTCCTGGCCCGCGGAAACGCGGGCCAGGAGCGGTGGCCGCACGGCTGAACGTTCTGCCCGACCAGTTCGTCAGATAGGCAGGACCCCTCGACAGGGCCCGAGACGATCGGTAGGCCGGAGACGAGATGCTCAGGGAGCGGGCGATCGGGAGCGCGAACGCGGACCGGGCGGCGGCGTTCTCCGAGCTCGCCGAGCGCCACCTCGCCGACAGCTACCGGCTCGCTGCGCTGATCCTGGGCGACCCGGCGGAGGCCGAGGACGCGACCCACGATGCCTTCGTCGCCGCCTGGAAGCACTGGGGCTCGCTCCGCGACCCAGCCCGCTTCGAGGCGTGGTTCGGGCGGATCCTCGTCAATGTCTGTCGCGACCGCCTCCGCCGGACCCGGAGGCACCCGATCACCGACCTCAGCGACGAGCTGTCCATGAGCCCAGCCGCGGACGACATCGCGGCGGTCGCCGCCGACCGCGATGCCGTGGGGCGTGGCCTCGCGAGGCTCGATCCCGACCAGCGGATCGTCGTGATCCTCCGCTACTACCGCGACCTGTCGATCGACCAGATCGCGGCCCGGGTCGGCGTGCCGGCCGGTACGGTCAAGTCGCGCCTTCACTATGCCCTGCGCGACCTCGGCGTCGCGCTCGAGGGCGAGCGTCCCGAGGTGACGAGATGAACGAGCGCGAGACCGAGCGGCGGCTCCGCGACTGGCTCGACGCCCAGGCGTCGCCAGCCGTGCCCGACGCCCTCCGAGGGGCGGTTGCGGCCATCCCGGCGACCGAACCGGCCGCGTTGTCGGACCGGCTGGCGGCGGCCCTCGGCCTGCGCCCTGTCACTGTCTCGCGCCCGGCCGTGCTCCTGCTCGTCGGTGCGGGCCTGTTGGCCGCGCTCGTCGGCGGGATGCTGATCGTCGGCTCGCAGATGGAGCGGAAGCTGCCGGCCGTGGTGCCGCCCCTCCCCCCGACGGCGACGCCGCTCGTCACGGCCGCGCCAACCTCCACTGCCGACACGCCGTCCGCCGCCCCGACCGCGGCCACGCCGTCCGCCGCCCCGACCTCGACGCCGGCTGCGAGCTTCGTCGCGACGGCGGTTGCCGCGGCGTCCTTCCCGGTGAAGGGGAACGCCGGCGAGCTGGCGAGAGTCGGCCTGGCGGCGGGCCCCGACAGCGGGCTGTTCGTGGCGATCCCGGCAGAGAACGGCACCGTCCTCGGATCACTCGACGCGGAGGGCAGTGTTCGCGCGGGCTGGCCGGTGCTGCTGAAGAAGGCCACAGGTTGCACGCTCGACGCTGACCCTTCCGACGGCTCGGTGCGCGCCGTCTGCGCGATCGGAGAGACGGGGCGGCTGCGAGCCTTCGCGCTTGACGGGTCGGGCCGACTCATGGCGGGCTGGCCGGTCGACCTCCCGAGAGGCGGCCTCGAGTGGTATCTGAGCGACCCGACGGGGCTCGTGAACGGCGACCTCTACGTCGTCCTGCTCGATAGGGAAGCCGGCAGGGCTTCTGCGACGCTGGTCCGCGTGGCCAGGGATGGCTCCACGCGGATTGGTGTGAGCCTGCGGGACCCTGAGCTCGTCAGTCTCCAAGCGTCGATCGGACCGGACGGGACCGCGTATGTCGTGGGCGGCGACACCGAAGAGACCCTGATCTCGGCCCTCACTCTTGACGGCCTCGCGACCGGCTGGCCGATCAGCGTCGCCGGCTGGGCGTCGGTTCCGTCATTCGGCACGGACGGCGACATCTACGTCACGGCCGGCCGCTGGCCAGTTGACGACGAGGGGCGCATCACCCCTCGCGCGTCCTCTCAGGTCTACGCCTTCACCCGCGACGGCCGCCTCGCCAGGGGTTGGCCGGTCCAGCTTCCGATCGACACGACGCTGCCCGCGTCCGACGTGGCGTCTCCGCCACTCCCGCCCGTCGTGGCGCCGGACGGCTCGGTCTACGTCGTCGCGGGCCCTGGGGCGGAGACTGTCGCGTACGCCCTCGGTCCATCAGGCCAGCTGCGAGCAGGCTGGCCACACAGGTCCCAGGACGACCTCGTCGTCAACGTGGGTGGGGCCTGCACGACCTGCCCGTCCTGCCCCTCCTTCTACTTGCCGCCGTTCGCCGGCCCGGACGGGAGCCTCCACCTCGCACAGAACACGGAGGGGGGCGTCCGAGCCACCGCCAACAGAGTCACGGCGATCGGGACAACCGGCAAGGTCAAGGCGGGCTGGCCTGTCACGCTCGTCGAGGCCGGGGCGTGGCTTGCCACCTCGGAAGTCGGGGCCAGGAACACCGTCTACGGGTTCGCAGTCGAGCCCGCCGGCACCGGGCGCACCGAGTGCGGCCCGAAGCAGCCTCTCTACTCGGGGACCGTCGTGGCGCTCGATTTGCACGGCGACCCGATCTACACGACCACGCTCGTCGCGCCGTAGGTCCGTACTCGCGAACCGCACAATAATCGGTGCCTACGCCGCTCGGCCCCTCGTACTCAGGACTGCCGACCCTGGGCCGCACGGGGCCCAGCGGCTCCCCCAAAGCACGTGCGCTACCACTGCGCTACACCCCGGCCGATTTCGTGCTCGGAAGCGCGCGTGCTTCCTCGGCGACGACCGGGAGCCTGGCCTACAGCGCTCGAACCGCCCGATGCTGCCGCCCTCGCCCCGGTCCCCGCACCGCGTCGGGGTGGCCGGTGCACCCGACGTGACGGGCCGTTCGGGCGCCCGCGCAGGCAGCGAGCTCGACCACGTACAGGGCGTGCGGAGCGGCCCCAGGCCACGTCTCGCGTGCGGGCAAGGTACCGATGTGGCGTGGCCTCAGCTGTCAGCCACCCCCTTGGGCATTCGGATGGCACCTCGCGCACGTGGTCATCGAGAACCCCAACACCTCCTTGTGATGCTCCGCCATGTCGGCTCTCGAGTGGCATCGAGTGCAGGAGTAGCTGGTCAGCGAAGACGGGTGGCATTGAGCGCAGGACCCACCGGCGCCGCCATGGTTCATGGGGAACGGATGCGGCCCGTTGAACGACGCGGGCTTCCAGGCTCGGGTCGAGTGGCAGGATCCGCAGTTGCCGCGAAGGACGGTGCCGTGCGAGGCAGGCCTGGCATGGCAGGCCGAGCACGTGCTCGGCGTTCCCTGGAACTTGCCGCCTGCATGGCAGCCCTGGCAGGACACGCCGCGATGGGCACCGGTCAACGGGAACGACGACTTGGCGTGGTCGAACGTCCAGTCGGCCCAGGTCGTCGCCTTGTGGCAGGCGGCGCAGTCCTTGCCGAAAGTCCCCTTGTGGCGGTCGTCACCGGCGTGGCATCCGATGCACGAGGTCGGCGTCCCGACGTACCGGCCGTCCGGATGGCAGGCCGCACAGGCGGGTTTGGCGTGCCCGCCCTTGAGAGCGAACCCCGTCTGGGCATGGTCGAAGGTGACGTCCTTCCAGCCGGTGGGCGCGTGGCAGCGCGCGCAGTCACCGGGGAACTGCCCGGCGTGCGGGTCATCGACGGCGTGGCAGCTGCGGCAGGTGAGGCCGATCCCCGTCCACTGTTGGTCGACGTGGCAGGACTCGCAGAGCGGACCCACGTGGCGTCCGACAAGGGGGAAGCGCGTGAGGTCGTGGTCGATGGTCGCGTTCGCCCAGGTTGCGGGGGTGTGGCACCCCCCGCACGAGGTGCCCAGGCGGCCGTCGTGGACGTCGTCGGCTCCATGGCAGGCGGCGCACGCGGTCTCCGTGGCCTGGAGCGCCTCGATGGTCGTCGCGCCCTGGTGACAGGCGCCGCACAGCGCCTCGCCGTGCCCGCCGGTCAGGGGGTATGTCGCATGGTCGAACGCGGCCCCGTAGGAGTCGATCCCGTCGTGGCAGTTCAGGCAGGCCGTGCCGAAGGTCCCGACGTGCTGCGCCATGTAGGGTTGATCGCGCTCCTCGTGGCAGGCGATGCAGGCGGGTGGCGTGAACGACGTCGGCGAGCCGGGGTGGCAATCCAGGCACCCGAAGCTGCCGCCACCGGCGCGGAGCGGGTGCGCGCGCAGGGAGTAGCCCGTCCGGTCGTGGGGGAAGACGGCCGGGTCCGCCAGCGTGAGCGAGGCCGTCGCGCCCCGGTGGTCCGTGTGGCAGCCGCGGCAGTCGTCCACCGGGGCCAACAGGCCGTGCAGCCCGTCCCCGGAGGAGATCTCCTGCTGCACCTGGGTATGGCAGTCCAGGCACCGGTCGGCCATCCGGTGGCCCGAGAAGGCGGTCGCGTGACAGGCGTCGCACCGGGCTTCGAGCTCGGCGTGGGAGCTCACGCCCTCGATCGGGGCGCCTCGCGCGACGCCGCTGAGCGAGCCGGGGCTGAAGATCCCGTTGCCGGTGAGGGCGGCGGCGGCGAGGATCGCGAGGAACGTCAGGACGGCGGCAACGAGCGCCGAGAAGGTCATGCAGCCCAGCGGACGGCGCATCTCGTCGCCTCAGCGCAGCAGCGTTGCGTAATAGACGGCAGCCCCGATATGCGCGAAGGCCGTCACGAAGAGGGCCATCCCCAGGGGGATGTGGATCGTGTGCCAGGTCGCCAGGGTGCGCCGCGCCCAGCGGAGCGCAGCCATCTGCCGTTCCAGCTCGCGCAGCCGGCGCGACGCCGCCCGCTCCCGGCCCCGTGCTGCACCGGACGCCCCGTTCTCGGTCGATGGGTGCGCCACCTCCTGCCGCGCGGCGTCCAGCAGCAGCTGCAGCTCCTGCGCCTCGATCACCACCCCGTCCGCCGTGCGCGGCACCGCGGTGTAGATGTATCGCCCGACGAAGCCGCTGGCCACGACGACGACCGTCATGGCCGTCAGCGCCCCCGCCAGCCCGTTGAAGGTCCAGGCGGCGTGGAGCACGACGAGGTAGGGGCCGACGATCCCGGTGAAGATGTGGAACCGCAGCCAGGAGCGCATCGTTCCCCGCGGCCGCCGCATGGCCCGCTTGCGGACCGAGTAGAGCGTCTCCGTCATCAGCATCATCGTGAAGCCGACGATCCCCAGGGAGTGGCCGAGCAGGCCGCTCGCCGCGGGAACGTCGACGGCACGGACGTAGCTGCCGTATACCACGGTGATGCCGACGATGGCCAGCAGCGCCAGCATGAGCTCCCTATACCGCGCCAAGCGAGGCCGTCCTCTCCATGAGCGCCACGAGCTCCCGGTGGATCTCGGCCGGCCGCTGGATCAGCCGGTCGCGCACGGAGCGGATGTCGACCCGCTCCCGGATCAGGCGCTGCAATGGACGCGAGAGCGCCTGGTCGCCCATCACGACCGCGCCCAGGATCCGATCGTCGCCCAGCGAGAGCCGGAGGTGGTTGGCACCCGCGTCTGACACGACGGCGAAGGAATCCAGCTGCTCCCGCCACGCGTTGCTGTCGCCTCGGGCCAGGGTCACCAGGTCTCCCTCCCGGCCGCCGGTGCCGACGGCGCCGATGAGGGTCGTGGTCACCCCGCCGATCTTCGTCACGTTGAACGGCGCAGGCCGGCGGTAGTGGCGGATGACGCCGCTCAGGTTGTCCCCGGCGGCCCGGCCCTGCTCGATGGCGACGGACCACAGGCTGTCGAGACCGCGCTTGCCGGTGGCCGCGTCGAGCACCTCGGCGGCATCGCCGGCGGCGAAGATGTCGGGGTCGCTGGTCTGGAAGGTGTCGTCGGTCCAGATACCGCGGCCGGTCTCGAGGCCCGCCTGCTGCGCCACCTCGATTCGCGGCAGCGTGCCGATCGCCACCGCGAGGAGATCGCACGGCAGCACGGCCCCGGTCTGGGTCTCGACCGCCGAGACCCGGTCCTTGCGCCCGATCACGCGGGCCAGCTCCATGCCAGGGTGGATGCGGATGCCGTCCTCGACGAGGCGCTCCTCGACGAGCGCCGACTCGTGCGGGCTGAGGACGCTCGCCCAGTAGCGGTCACCGCGCATCAGGTAGTGCGTCTCGACCCGCTGTGCCGCCAGGCCCTCGGCCAGCTCGACTGCCGTGATCCCGCCTCCGACGACACACCCGCGCTTGGCCCGGCGCGCGAGGCGCAGGATGCGACGTGCGTCGTCGAGGTTGTCGAGCGTCACCACGCCGTCGAGATCGGAGCCGGGGATCGACGGCCGCACGGCTCGAGCCCCGACGGCCAGCAGCAGGCGGTCGTAGGTCATCGTCCGGCCGTCGGCGAGCGTGATCAGGTGATCCGCAGGCTCGATCCGCTGCACGGTCCCCACGGATCTGTGGATGCGGGCCCGCTCGTACTCCGAGTCCGGGCGCGAGAAGAGCCGCTTCTCCGGGATGGCTCCCGTCAGCAGGTAGGCCAGGCCGGGACGGGAGTAGAAGCGGTGGTCCTCGCTACCGACGATCCGGATCTCACCGGACTGGTCGTTGCGGCGGATCGTCTCTGCCGCCGTCAGGCCGGCCGGTCCGTTGCCGACGATCACGTAGCGTCGGGCCATCTCATCCACCCCCGCGGGTGGAGCCCGGAGTTGAACACCGCCGACATCTCGAAACGCAAGGTGCCGCGCGGGCAGCGGGCGACGCACTCGCCGCAGGTCAGGCAGTAGGTGTCGGCAACGGGCTGCCCCAGTCGGGCGTGGGTGCGGACGTCGATGCCCAGCGGGCAGTTGTACGTGCAGATTCCGCACTCGACGCACCGGACCGGCTCGGCGACGACGACCGCCGAGACCATGGCTCGCCGTCTCTGCTTGTCCCGGTGCAGCAGTCTTCCGGGCAACGCACTCTCCGAGGCAGCTCCGCGGCTGCCGTCGACGGCAGGTCTGCGGGTCGAGCGGGTTCGTGTGCCGTCGTTTGGATCATCGGCAGGGCACGCGCGATTGACGAGTGACAAACAGCCCGCAGTTGGCGCGCCGTCGTCGCAGGAGCTCGCCGGGGACGCGACCCCGGGTGCCGAGCGGGCGGGGTCAAAGCGGCGTCAGGTGATGTGAGAGCGTGCCACCGGTGGGGCGGGGCATCCTGCGCCGCCGTCGAGCCCCGCGTCCGTCCGAGGGCGCCAAGACCCGCCCGTCAGCCGTCGGCAGGATGCGCTACCACATTCGCTACGTGCGCATTCGTCCGGGAGCAGTCCCCAAACGGTAGTCCTCGTGCCTGCGAAGCGCACAATAGTCGGACGGGTCTCGTTGGCAGACCCCGTGCCTTCGGTGCGGGACCCTCCACCGTTCGGCCCCAGCGCACGATGCTTGCACGTCCGGGGGCCCGACCTGCGCCCCACGGCCTCATCTTCCCCGGCTCGCCCCCGACGCCGTAGGAAGGCTCCGGCAGCTGCGCGCACCGGGCGACCGGGAGGCCGATGCGTTTTCGGCCATTGTTTATCGACACAGGACGCCGGGACGCACACGATCCGCGCTCGATCGCGTGGGACGTCGAACACCTGACGACCCCCGGCACGCCCGGTCGCCCGCTCGAGACTGGGGGGAGCGCGGCGCACCGGGCGTCCCGGGGTCGGTGTGATGGGCGGTGTCCCCGCGCAGCGTGAAACGGAGTAGCACCGTGGTTTCGTGGCGGAGCTGAAGGATTGCCGCTGCGCGGTCTGCCTGTGCCCGCGCGCGACGCGGCGCCCGAACCGAATCTGCCGCGACTGCGAGCGCGACCACCACCCTGGGGATCGCCGAGGCTGAGTCCACCCAGACCGACCCCTGATCGCTCCGTTCGCGGGATGGGGGCGCACATCGGGCGACCGGGGTCTCTTCATGCCCCGAACGGGCCGGCCGGGTCGGGGTTCGTCGGTTGTTCGGGTTCGTGGCCCGCCTGGACGCGCTTCCGCTGGAGGGCCATCCGACGTCCCACCAGCTGCTGGGCCTCGGTCCACGACGCCAGGGCCTCGGTCCTCCCGGTCGCGTTCATCAGCCGGACAGACAGGGCCAGCACTGCGTCCCGGTCCGGGCCAAGCAGGTCGGCGTGGGCCTGCGGCCATGGCCGCGTCGCGAGGTAGGCCTCGACCTGCCTGCTGTCGGCCTCGTTGTCGAGCGCGTGACGGTAGAGCAGGTCGAGCACGGCCCTCTGCCAGAGCTCCGTCTCGTCGATCGCCTTCAGGAGCCTCTCGCGGTGACCATCGTGGCCGGCCAGGAGGCGACCCGCGAGCAGGCCCGCCGCGCCACCGCGGGCGCGTGAGATGAACGTCGAGATGAGGCCGGTGACGTCCGCCGTTCCGCTCCTCTCGCTGCCACGGCCGTCCGCCGTTGCACCGACTCGCGGGACTCAACCGAGGTAGAGCTACCTCGCGCTTCACGCGACCAGCTGCCACCTGGTCGGAGGGACGCCGGCCGAACGTACTCGGTGGTTCGACCGAGCGACATAACCTTTGTCCTATTCCCGTTCGGAGCCGCCGGGTGGTGCCTCAAGACACCGACCCCCACGCTGGGTCGGGGCTCGGAGAAGGGAGGGCTTGGCGGGCCGTCCGCATGCGTGGTCGCAGGCGGCAGCAGCGGTCAGAGAGGCGGGGCGCCGTCAGGGGCCGCCACGTCGACAAGTCGGGCGAGCCCGTCCTTGTCCAAAACGTTGATGCCGCCGCCGCGCTGGCGTTCCACGAGGCCGTCGGCTTCCAGCCCGCGCAGCGTCCGGTACATCATCACGCGGCTCGTGCCGATCATGGCTGCCAGGTCGGCTCGCTGCGCGACCGGATGGGGCGTGTCGAAGATCACGCTCCCGTAGCGGAGGAGGATGGCGGCCATCCGCTGGCGCGCGCTCGCGAAGGACCGTTCGTCGAGTCGCACGTTGAGGACCACCGCGAAGTCCGATGCCAGGTCGAGGAGGCCCACGGCCAGCCCGGCGTCCTCGAGCGCCATCTGCCGCATGAACCCCGGATTCCACGTCGCCCACGTCCCGTCGCTCAGCGCGACCAGCTCGTAGAGCGCGTCGGCGTCCGGGTCGCTGATCGAGCGAAGTCCGCCGAGGTATCCGGGCCCCGCGATCAGCGCGGCGTAGACCTGTCCCGTCTCCACGACGCGGCGGTTCATGACGTGCCCATCGAGCACGACGAAGGGTGGCAATTGGAAACCCCTCGCGTGCAACAGGTCACGGCGGGAGAAGGTCTGGTGCCGAGCCCCATGCTCCAGGCGACGCAGCGTGCCGGCGCCGGCACGCGGCAGCAGCCGTGCGAGATGGGTACCAACCGGTTCGGTCGCACCCACGTGGGGGCCTCCTCGAATTGTGCCGATCCTACCGCAGGCGAACCCTGGCGCAGGGGTGAACTCGGACATTGAAGGCTCGGAAATCGAGGGTACCCTGAGTTCCACGACATTCCCGCCACCTTCGTGCCTGGGTACGACGGGATCGTCGCGCGCCGGGCGTCTGATCGATGCTTCAGTCGTGGCGACCGACATCGTGCTCGCGAATCGCACAATCAATCGGTGGCTTTCGCCGCTCGGCCGGTCGTTCAGGATCGTCGACCCCACGCCGCTCGGGCCCCAGCGGCTCCCGAAGGCACCTGCGCTACCACTGGCCCGAGCTCCGGTTCAATGGAGACGGATAATCGAGAATCGTTGATTCCTTGCCAACCTGCACTGGACCTGCCAAGGTGGGCGCGTTGCGGGAGGCTTTGACACGCCAAATCCCGGCCGCCGGGAACGCGCCGAGCCACTGGTGGGGCCGACTTGCACCGCTACCCACGCAGGAGGGGGACACCATGCGCAGGATCGGTTTGGTGGCGCTCGTCACGATCGCGCTGCTTGCCAGCGCCGCGGTCACGTTCGCAGGCAATGGCAGGACCGTGCCGGGGTGGCACTCCAACTCACACAAGTACACGGCAATCTCGGTCACGAACCCCAACACCGGGCAGAAGTCGAGAAAGCTGGTCCGTGAGCGCACTCCAGACGCGGTGCTCGCCCAGCACTTGAAGGCCCTCAACGGCTGTGACTGGAAGGGGCTGATGCAGCAGTATCCCGACAGTTACGAGCTCCGCCTGCCGAACGGAGTGCTCGTCAAGGGCCGCGAGGAGGCCAACGCGACGTTCGCCGGGTTCGTGTTGCCGCACTCCCAGGGAGGGCTGTGCGGGATCACGTTCACCGAGCTTTCTCGACAGAAGATCGGTGGCACCATCGCCGTCACGTGGGAGGCCAATGCCCCGTTCCTCGCTGAGCCCTACCAGGGCGCGGACGCCTACATCACCGACGATGGGCTGATGGTCTCGATGGTCAGCACCTTCAACGGAGCCGAGCTCCAGTTCAAGCCCTGAACGTACCAGCGGCCACCCATCCAGGGCGGGCCCGCCATGACGGGACACCTCTGACGTAGCCAATCGGTGTTGGCAAGTCGGTTCCCCCTGCCTGAAGCACCACCCAACAACGGCCAGACCGCCCGGGACCCCCGGGCGGTCGGCCTATTGATTTGCCCTGATGGTCGTCCTCTCCACCCTGTAGGGCGCTCCGGCAGGTACGCCCCGGCGCGTCGATGTCGTCCGGACGGCGGTGGAGCATCACGCTACAATGGGGTGCGATCAGCGCACCAGGAGTTCACTGAGTGAAACGACGGTGACCCGCACCCTGAGTCGAGGGCTCGACGTCCTGGAGGCGCTGGCGCGCGCGAACGAGCACGGGCTCGGGCCCTCTGCGCATCGGCCAGCGGGTGGGCCTCGACAAGGCGACCGTGACGCGCCTCCTGCGGACCCTCGTCGAGGCCGGGTACGTGACCCAGGACGAGACGACGCGTCGCTATCGACTCACCGGCAAGATCCTGTGGCTGGCCCACCGAGCCACCGTCCGCCTCGACCTTCGGAGCGTCGCTCGACCGCACCTGACGGCGCTGCGCGACGAGCTCGGGGAGACCGTTCACCTGGGGGTCATGGAGGACCTCCGGGTCGTCTACGTCGACAAGCTGGAAGCCGACAACAGCATCCAGCTCGTCTCCGCCGTCGGCCAGACGATGCCGCTCCACTCGACCTCGCTGGGCAAGGCCATGCTCGCCGCGTTGCCGGACGAGGAGCGCGAGGGGAAGTACGCTCGGATGGACTTCCAGCCGCGGACCGACAGGACGATCCTGGACCTGGCCACGTTCCGGGAGGAGATCCGGCGGACGCAGCTCCGCGGCTACTCCACCGACGACCGCGAGAACGAGCCGTTCGGGGCGTGCGTCGGGGCGGCGATCGTCGGAGCCGACGGACGGCCCGTTGGCGCGATCAGCATCTCCGGACCGTACTTCCGCATCCACGATCGCCTCCCGTACTTCGGCGAACGGGTGCGCGCCGTGGCCGGAGCGATCGCCCGGGAGCTGGGGGCCGACGCGGGCGAGCCGACCGACGGGCGCGGCCAGGACACTCGCGAGGCGACCTGATGATCCCCCGCGAGGTCGAGGCGAAGCTCGCCGGCGTCTTCGCGCCGATCTGCACGCCCTTTGCCGCGAACGAGGACGTCGACCACGGCGCCCTGCGGTTCAACCTCGCGCGCTACGCGGAGAGCGGGATCCTCGGCTACCTGGCGCTGGGGTCCAACGGCGAGAACCGGAGCCTGGCGGAAGACGAGAAGCTGCGCGTCCTCGACGATGTCGTGCGCCACAAGGGGCCCGGGCAGGTGGTCCTGGCCGGTGCCGCGTACGACGGGCAGCGCGAGGCGGAGCGCTTCCTCGCGGCCGCGGCGGACCTTGGGGCCGACTTCGGGCTCGTCCTGTCGCCGGGCTACTTCCGGGCGCAGATGACGGACGAGGTCCTGTACCGCTACTTCTCGTCGCTGGCCGACCGGGCGCGGATCCCGCTCCTCCTCTACAACGCCCCGGGCTTCTGCGGCGTCACCCTGAGCCCGGACCTGGTCGGGCGCCTGGCGGCCCATCCGAACATCGTGGGCCTCAAGGACAGCGCGGCGAGCGGCATCGAGGCCTTCCTGCCCTTCCAGGGCCCGTCGTTCCAGGTCCTGGCGGGCTCGGCCAACTTCCTCTTCCGGGCCATGATGGGCGGCTCGCCGGGCGGCACGGTGTCGCTCGCCAACTCCTTCCCCCAGCTCGCCCTCGAGCTGTTCGGCTACGGGCGCGCTCGCGACGAGGCGAACGGCGTCCCGCTGCAGGATCGGGTCAGCCGCATCAACGCGGCGATCTCGGGAGCCCACGGGGTGGCGGGCGTCAAGGCGGCCATGACCCTCGCCGGCTTCCGGGGCGGCATCCCGCGGCGCCCGCTGCTCCCCCTGGAGCCGGCCCAGGTCCAGGCGCTGAGGGCGCTCCTCGTCGCGGAGGGTCTCCTGCCGTGAGCGCGCGACATCCTCGGCCATCGACGTCGGGACGAGCGCGCTCAAGATCGGCGTCTTCAGCCCCGACCTCGAGCAGCGATGCGAGGCGCGGCGCACCTACGCACCGCACATCTACGACCGGGGCAAGGCGGACATCGAGCCCGAGGCCTGGTGGGAGGCGCTGCGCGAATGCTGCGCGGAGGTCGCGGCCAGCCTGGCCGGGGTCGGCGTCGTCTCGCTGTCCGTCACCACGCCGGGGCTCACGCCCATGGCCGCCGACGGCACGGCGCTCGCGCCGGCCGTCCTGTTCCTCGACGGACGTTCGCATGCGCAGTCGGCCGCCATTCGCCAGATCGTTGGAGAGAGGAGGTTCCTGGCCGAGACGTGCAACCTTCCCGTGTCGGGCGGCTCGTCGCTGTCGTCCATCCTCTGGTTCCGGGACGAGCAGCCGGAGGTCTGGGCGGCGGCCGCGAAGTTCGGCCACTGCAACACCTATCTCGTCAAGCGGATGACGGGCCGCTGGGCGATCGATCCGTCGACCACGTCGATCACCGGCCTCTACAACACGGCCCGCAACGACCTCACCTGGAACCGCGAGATCCTCGACCTGGCCGGCATCCCGGAGGACAGGCTGCCACCCCTCATGCAGTCCCACGAGCCGGTCGGTCGGCTGCTGCCCGCGGTCGCCGATGAGCTCGGTCTGCCCGCCGGCTGCTCGGTGCTCTGCGGTGGCAACGACGCCGTGCTCGCGGCGCTGTCCGGGGGCCTGACCGAGCCCGGCGACATCAACATCATCAGCGGGACGTGCGACATCGCCAACGTCTGCACCGACCGTCCGATCGCCTCGCCCACCTTCAACGTCCGGTGCCACGTCGTCCCCGGTCGCTGGCTCACCTTCTTCGTCCTCAATGCCGGCGGCGAGGCGCTGGACTGGTTCCGTCGGGTCGCCTGCAGCGAGCTGGGCGACGACGAGTTCTACGCCGAGTACGTCCCACGCGTGCTCGACGAGTTCTTTCGGGATCCGGACCCGGACGCCCGCGAAGCCGAGCTTCCCGAGTACGTGCCGTACCTCGGCGGCAGCCGGTACTCCCTCGAGCGGCTCACGGCCGGCTTCGGCGGCCTGACGCTCGAGACCACGCGCGAGGACCTGCTGCTCAGCCTCGTCCGCGGCAACGCGACGTACCTCGGCGGGCACCTCCGGGAAGTCGCCGAGCTCGTGCCCATCGGCCGCCGGGTCGGGATCTCCGGCGGCGGGGCGAGGATCCGCGGAATGCTCGAGGCCCGGCGCCGCTGGACCGGCGACTTCGAGTACGTCTTCCAGGACCAGTCCTCGCTGCTCGGCGCGGCGATCCTCGGCCAGATCAGTCAGTCGGGACGGCTGCCCGGTTCCGGACAGGTCCCCTTCGGGAGTCACCCAGGAGGCAATCTCATGAGCGCAATTGGCACTGGCAGCACGACGTCCACCGATGCGAAGGCGGCGGCCGCCGAGCTGGTCGAGCGGGCGAAGGCCGGGCTCGAGGGCACGCCGACGCTGGCCATCCTGTTCGCGACGACGCAGTACGACACGGAGAGCCTCGTGGCCGGCGTGTCGGAGCTGCTGGGCGACGTGCCCCTGTGGGGCGGATCGTCGTCCACCGGCGTGTTCCAGGACGACGGCTGGGTCACCAGCGAAGGCGGCGCGGCCAGCCTGATGCTGATCGCCGACCGGCCGGCCGGGGTCGGCGTCGCCGCCGTCGGCGACGGCGACGGCTTCGCGGCCGGCAAGGAGGCGGCCCGGGCGGCTCTCGAGCAGCTTGGCGGCGAGGCCAGCGCCCTGCTGACCATCGCCTTCATGGGACCCGAAGAGGAGATCCTGCGAGGGATCGCCGAGGTGGCCCCGGGCGTGCCGGTGGTCGGCGGGACGGCGTCGGACCACTCTCCCGACGGCAAGTTCCAGCAGTTCGCGAACGGCCACGCCTACAAGAACCACTTCGCCATCGCGGCCCTCGGCGGGCCGATCGGCTACGCCTTCACGAACGGCTACCGACCGACCGGCAAGAAGGCCACCGTCACCAAGGCCTCGGGGCGCACGGTGTTCGAGCTCGGCGGCCGTCGGGCCATGGACGTCTACTCGGAGTGGGTCGCCAAGCCCGAATCCGAGATCGGCGGCGGCGCTCTCGTGTCGTTCAGCGTCCAGTACCCGCTGCTCTTCCACAAGGACGGGATCACGTACTCCGCCCACCCGGTCAACAGCAACGCGGACGGCTCGATGGACTTCGGGGCGGCCATGAGCCCCGGCATGGTGCTGGAGCTGGGCGAGGCCTCCGTGAACGGGCTGATCGCCGAGGCGGGCAACGCCGTCTACAAGGCGGCTGCAGGGCGTGGACCAGCCGAAGGCCATCGTGCTCGCCCATTGCGGCGGCCGCGCCATCGCCCTCGGCGACCGGATCAGGGAGATCCCCGCCGAGGTCGAGCACGCCGTCGGCCACATGCCCTTGATCGGCTACCTCGCGTTCGGCGAGCAGGGCGTCTCGGTGGCAGGGCATTCCCACCCATGCCGACCTGAGCCTGTCGGCGCTCGTCCTCGGCTAGGTGCCGGTGCCTGTGGTGTCGGTGGCGGACGCGGAGCCGGTCGGCGGCTGACCGGCGGCTTCGCGCCCTGCCACCCAAGGTCCGGCCGCGCCAGGGGTGCGGCCGGTCAACCCGGAGGATCACGATGGCTGTCGCAACTCGCCGCTACCAGAACTACGTGAACGGTCGGTTCGTCGACGCGCAGGGCGGCAAGACGCTGACCGTCGAGAACCCGGCCACCGGCGCCGTCGTGTCGGACGTCCCCGATTCGTCCGTCGAGGACGCGCGGGAGGCGATCGAGTTCGCCGACCGGGCCCAGCGCCAGTGGGAGAAGCTGGCCCCGATCGAGCGAGCGGACTACCTGCACCGGATCGCCGCGGGGATCCGGAAGGATGCCGAGCACCTCGCCCGGGTCCTGTCCGAGGAGCAGGGCAAGCCCCTCGACCAGGCCCGGGGCGAGGTCAACGGGACGGCCGACTACTTCGACTACACCGCGGAATGGGCCCGCCGTGTCGAGGGCGAGGTCATCCCGAGCGACCGGCCGAACGAGATGCAGCTGCTGCTCCGGCAGCCCATCGGCGTCATCGGCGGGATCGTGCCCTGGAACTTCCCCCTCTACGTCCTCGCCCGGAAGGTGGCGCCGGCCCTCCTGACGGGCAACGCCATCGTCGTGAAGCCGAGCGAGATCACGCCGAACAGCACGCTCGAGCTCGGCCGCATCTTCGACGAGGCGGAGGTGCCCGCCGGGGTCGTCAACCTCGTGTGCGGCTACGGACCGGTCGTCGGCGAGGAGCTGGCCTCGAACCCGCTCATCGGCATGGTGAGCGTCACGGGCAGCATCAGGACGGGCTCCCGGGTCATGGAGCTCGCCGCGCAGAACATCACGAAGGTGAGCCTCGAGCTCGGCGGCAGCGCCCCGGTCATCATCATGCCGGACGCCGACCTGGACCTGGCGGTCAGGTCCATCAAGGCCTGCCGCCTCCTCAACACGGGCCAGGTGTGCGGCGCGGCCGACCGGACCTACGTCCACAAGGGCGTCGGCGACGAGTTCGTCGACCGGCTGGCCACCGCGATGGGCCAGGCGACCTACGGGAACGCGCTCGTCGACGAGGGCCGCGACCTGGGTCCCCTGGTGAGCGCCCGGCAGCTCGAGGCCGTCAGCGGACGTGTCGAGCGGGCCGTCGCCGACGGCGGCCAGATCGTGGTCGGCGGCAAGCGGGCCGAGGACATGCCGGAGGGCCACTACTACCCGGCGACGGTCATCGCCAACTGCCGCCAGGACATGGCGATCGTCCGGGAGGAGATCTTCGGACCGGTGATGCCGGTCGTCACGTTCAACGACCTCGACGAGGCGATCGCCTGGGCGAACGACTCGATCTACGGTCTCGCGTCGTCGATCTTCACCAAGAACGTCGACGTGGCCATGCGGGCGTCCAACGAGCTCCGCTTCGGAGAGACGTACGTCAACCGCGAGAACATGGAGAACATGCAGGGGTTCCACGCCGGCTGGCGCAAGTCCGGGATCGGCGGCGCCGACGGCAAGCACGGCGTGCTCGAGTACACGCAGACCCACGTCGTCTACCTGCAGTACGACATGGCGGCCGGGCGGAAGTAGCCTCCCCGGAACCCGCCGATCGAGACTGCCGGGAATAACCCGTCCTCCGCCACGGCCCACCCGCCGGTCGCCGGCGGACACCCGCGACGACGCCCTGGGTCAGGCCCGGGGCGTCGTCGCGCTGCCGGTCGTCACGGGGGCCACACGTGACGGCCGACGCTTGCGCGCAGGAGGAGTGCGCTGAGGCGGCGCCTTCAACTGCCCGACCGAACCGGAGATGAGATTCGACGGGAGGGCTAGGATATGCATGGCCCTCGCTCCGCACGTCGACGGCGATCCCGTTTGGGGATTGGCCAGATCGCGCCGACCGGGGGCCTCTGCTCGGCGCCCAGGAGAGCCTGCCCTGAGGATTCGGTCATCCCTGATGGCCAGATGGGACGACCCCCGCGGCAGCCGTCGCCTCGCTGGACTTCAGATGGCGATCCACACTCGCGCGCCGGGACGGCAGGTGGGTCGATGTTGCCGGCCCGCCTACTGCTCGCTACCCACCCCTCGCGAGGCCCGGTTGGCGGCTTGGCGGGCGCCGTCGTCCTCCGCCCGCGAGCTGTCCCCGGCGGCGTCATCGACGCGCGCGCCGGCGGCGACGCCCTCCCAGAACTCGACAGCGGCCCGCTCGTAGAGGAGGCCCATCGGCAGGGTCACCCCTCGCCAATGCTCGACGGTGCGCGCCGCTGAGTCCGAGCCGTCGAGCCCGCGCTCGCCGCGCCGATCGTCCTCGTAGCGGGCGAGGGCAGCGCGATGGATCGCGAGCTGCGCAACCGCAAGAGCTCGGCGGTCGTCGGTTGACCCCAGATCCGCAAAGAACAGCTGGAGCAGGCCGGCATCGCGCAGCTCGGTCGGTTCCTGCGCGGGCTTCGCGAGCCATGCCCGGATCGCCGCGCGGCCGCGGCCGGTGATCGAGAAGAGCCGCCGCCGCCGCCCATCCGCCTCGCGCTCTTCGGTCAACAGACCCAGCTCGACCAGGCGCGCCGGCTCCTTGTAGAGAAGGGCGTGGGGGAACGACCAGAAATGGCCGATGGTCGCCGCCACGTGGCGTTTGAGCTCGTAGGGCGTGGATGGACCTTCTCGCTCGATCAGGCCCAGCACGAGGTACGACGTCGAGGTCAGGTGGGCGGGTGGTGCGGCTGTCGCGTCGATTGACATATCGTCCAGACAATACCATACTGATGAAACGGTTTCGTAGAGATCATCGACCACTCGAGCCTGTCGCGCACCGCTGAGTCCGGGACGGCCGCAGGGCGGGCACCCTTTCCGCAGCTCGGACCTCCAGGAGGAACCACCCGTGGCCACCGCCACCAAGACCAAGCCCGTCCGCGCCTCGAAGTCGACCCGGCGCGCCATCGCCACCCCGATCACGAAGAAGCTCCGCCCGCTGGGCGACCGCGTGGTCATCCAGCCGACTCCCCGCGAAGAGACGACGAAGAGCGGCATCGTGATCCCGGACACCGTGAAGGAGAAGCCCCAGGAGGGGAAGGTCCTGGCTGTCGGCCCGGGTCGCGTCCTCGACGACGGCACGCGCGAACAGATGGACCTCATGCCGGGCGACACGGTCCTCTACGCGAAGTACGCCGGCACCGAATTCAAGCTTGACGGCGAGGACCTGCTGATCATCAGCGGCAAGGACATCCTCGCGGTGGTCGAGAGCTGACCATCGGTCAGGCTCTCGACTCCGGCACTCCCCGACCACTGCCGGCGCGCCTCGGGCACCTCCTGAAAGGACAGCACACGCCATGGCCAAGCAACTCCTCTTCGATGAGATGGCGCGCCGCGGCCTCAAGCACGGCGTCGACCGTCTGGCCGACGCCGTCCGCGTCACGCTCGGGCCGAAGGGCCGCAACGTCGTCCTCGACAAGAAGTACGGCTCGCCCACGATCACCAACGACGGCGTGACGATCGCCAGGGAGATCGAGCTCGAGGACCCCTTCGAGAACATGGGCGCGCAGCTGCTGAAGGAGGTCGCCACCAAGACCGACGACGTGGCCGGTGACGGCACCACGACCGCCATCGTCCTGGGCCAGGCGATCGTCGCCGAGGGCCTCCAGAACGTCAGCGCCGGGGCCAACCCGATCGCGGTCAGGCGCGGCATCGAGAAGGGCGTCGAGGCGATCGTCGCCGAGCTCAAGCGCCAGTCGCGCCCGGTCGACAACCGCGAGCAGATCGCGGCCGTGGCCTCGATCAGCGCCGCCGACCCCGAGGTCGGCACGATCATCGCCGAGGTGATGGACAAGGTCGGCAAGGACGGCGTCATCACCGTCGAGGAGGGCCAGTCCCTCGGCCTCGAGACCGACTACACGGAGGGCATGCAGTTCGACCGCGGCTACCTCTCGGCGTACTTCGTCACCAACGTCGACCGCATGGAAGCGGTCCTCGAGAACCCCCTCATCCTGATCACCGACAGGAAGATCTCGAGCGTCAAGGACATGCTCCCGGCGCTCGAGAAGGCCGTCGGACAGGGCAAGCCGATGGTCGTCATCGCCGAGGACGTCGACGGCGAGGCCCTCGCGACGCTGGTCGTGAACAAGCTCCGCGGCACGGTCTCGGTCCTCGCGGTCAAGGCGCCGGGCTTCGGCGATCGCCGCAAGGAGACCCTGCGCGACATCGCCGTCCTCACCGGCGGCACGCTCATCAGCGAGGAGATCGGGCGCAAGCTCGACTCGGTCGCGGTCGAGGACTTCGGCCAGGCCCGCCGCGTGGTGGCGACCAAGGACGACACCACGATCGTGGACGGCGCGGGCTCGCCGGAGCAGATCAAGGCCCGGATGAGCCAGATCAAGGCCCAGATCGAGGACACCACCAGCGACTACGACAAGGAGAAGCTCCAGGAGCGCCTGGCCAAGCTGGCCGGCGGCGTCGCGGTCATCAAGGTCGGCGCGGCCACCGAGGTCGAGCTCAAGGAGAAGAAGCACCGCATCGAGGACGCGCTCTCGACCACCCGCGCGGCGGTCGAAGAGGGCCTGGTCGCGGGCGGCGGCGTGGCCCTGCTCCAGGCCATCCCGGCGCTCGACCTGGTCGAGCTGGTGGGCGACGAGGCGGTGGGCCTCGGCATCCTGCGCCGCGCGCTCGAAGCGCCCACTCCGCCAGATCGCCGACAACGCCGGCGCGCACGGCGAGGTCATCGTCGAGCACGTCAAGACGTTGCCCGCGGGCCACGGCTTCGACGCCCTCAAGGGCGACTACGGCGACATGTTCGAGAAGGGCATCGTCGACGCCGCCAAGGTCACGCGGTCGGCGCTCCAGAACGCCGCGTCCATCGCCGCGATGGTCCTGACGACGGAGACGCTCATCACCGACCTGCCGGAGAAGAAGCAGGCCGTGCCCGCCGGCGGCGGGTACGGCGGGGACATGGACTACTAGAGGAACACCGATGGCGTCCGCTGGGGTCCGCCCTGCAGGGCTTCACGCGCAGGCACAGAGAGAGCCGGGTCGTCCGTCCGCGGATGGCCCGGCTCGCGTGTGGCGGCGGCGGCGCGCAGGATCCCGTGCGTGGGGATCGGCCACGATCCCCCTCGGCGAGGGGGGCGTGGATGGGGTGCCGCTGGTTCGGAGACCGCCAACGAAACGCCCGGGGGAACCGGCTTTCCGCCAACTGGCGCACCGGCAACCGCGATTGCTCGTGATCGTCGATCCGCCGCCGGGCCCGTTCCCGGCGGCCTTGCGGTCGTCGGTCCGGTCTCCCGGGACCTCCCCGGGGATTGCTCCCCAAGTCGGTTCGGCAGTAAGTGTCGGCCCCCTCGGGCAAGATTTAGAATAGATGTTCGACACGAGTTCCGCAAGGGGCTTATCCACCAACTGGCGGCCCGCCGGCCGGACTTGTCCACAAACGTGCAGGCGCCGTGGCGGAGTGTGGAGAAGCACCGCGCATCCGCGCCGAGGCAGCCGCGGGATCCAGAGTGTCCCGGCTGAACGCTCTCGCGCAGCCATCGCCGAGAACTCGTCCGCTCTCCGCGCGTACACTCACCTCGCAGCTTTGCGAGTCCCTGTTCCGGGAGTCGACCTGGACGATAGGCAGGGGTTCGTCGTCGCTGGTGGGCGGTGGAGAGCCGGCCCGGGTGCCCTGCTGCCAGCGCGCGGCCGAACTCGAGGGTAGCGAAGATGGACCCTCCGCGGGCACCGCGAGCCCGGACAGCACCACTCGGACTCAGCGCCGAGCCGGTCCTCGACGCGAGCCCGAACGCCGTGATTGCCGTCGACGGGCAGGGCCGGATCGTCTATGCCAACCCGAGCGTGCAGGAGGCATTCGGCTGGTCGCCGGGGGATCTCCGTGGGGAGCCGGTCGAGCGCCTCGTGCCGACCCGCCTGGCAGGTGGACACGTTGCCGAGCGCGCCGCATACCACCGTCACCCGATCCCGCGCCCGATGGGCAGCGGGCTCGAATTGATCGGTCGCCGCCGCGACGGCACCGAGTTCCCCGTGGAGATCAGCCTCGCTCCGGTGCAATCTCGGCGCCGTCCACTCGTGATCGCCACGATCGTCGACATCACCGCCCGCACCAACCTCAAGGAGCAGCTCGAGCAGGCCGATGCGCAGCTCCGGCGCCACGCCCACGAGCTGGAGCAGGTCGGGAGGGAGATGTCCCTGCTGGCCCACGTGGGGGAGCTGCTCGAGTCGTGCCAGTCGCTCGACGAGGCGTACGCGGTGATCGCCGGGGTCGCGGAGCCGCTCTTCGCGGGTGACGCCGGGGCGGTGTACGCACTGGCGTCTTCGGGCACCGCTGTCGAGGCCGTGGCTGCATGGGGCATTCCGCCCCCGAATCGGACCGTCTTCCACCCGACCGACTGCTGGGCGCTGCGGCGCGGCCGCCTGCACCAGGTCGAGGACGGGGACCCGGAGCTCAAGTGCCCTCACGTGGAGGAACCGATCGCAGGGGGTCTGCTCTGCGAGCCGCTCGTGGCCCAGACTGAAACCCTGGGGCTTCTTCACCTCCAGGTCCGACGGCGGGCGGTGGGCAAGGCACGAGCGGCCATGCTCGCCGATCGGGCCCGCCTGATCGAGACATTCGGCAAGCAGCTTGCCCTCGCGCTCGCCAACATCCGACTTCGCGGGACGCTCCGGGAGCAGTCCGCGCGCGATTCGCTGACCGGTCTGTTCAACCGCCGGTACATGGAGGAATCGCTGGACCGGGAGATCCGGCGGGCGGCCCGCGAGGGCTACGGTGTCGGCGTCCTGATGGCTGACCTGGACCACTTCAAGGAACTCAATGATGCCTTCGGTCACGCCGCCGGCGATGAAGCCCTGCGGAGGATCGGTCGCTTCATTGCGGCGGCCGTGCGGGGCGAGGACATTGCCTGCCGGTTCGGCGGCGAGGAGTTTGTCGTCATCCTGCCGAAGGCGTCAGCGGGCGACTCGCGACGACGGGCGGAGGCCCTGCGGGAGGGGGTCAAGGTTCTTCACGCTGACGAGCCGACTCCGCTCTATCCGACCTCCACGATGTCGGTGGGCGTGGCCGCGTATCCGGAGCATGGAACCTCGGTCGCGCAGCTCATCCTGGCTGCCGACTCGGCGATGTATCGCGCAAAGGCGGCGGGCCGAGACCGAGTCGTCGTTGCGAGCAGCGCGCAGGGCCATCCCGTCGAGGTGTCCGCCGGGTAGGGGCCGGCGCCGTTAGGCTCGGCACACCAGGATGCCCGCGATCTGACTGACCGGGGGCCCGCCGCCGGCCCGCAGCACGTTGAAGGCAGTTCTCGGGCGCCGGCGGTTGCGACCCTGGAGCCGCTACCCGTGCGACCGAGGGGTGGCTCGCTATGATCGACACGTCCCACGTCGAGCAAGGGTGGACCGGGTCAGGCCAGGCGCTGACGGCGGAACATGAGATTGAACCAGTCTCTTCGCGACCCGCCCCGTTCCGACCGCCGGCGGGTGCGCCCGCGGGCCGAGCTCGACGAGCCGATCCTCGCCGAGCTCTTCAGCGTGGAGCGGCTGGAGCAGCACGCCCAGACCCTGGCCGCCGCCCAGGCCGTCACCGACTCGCCCCGTCGTGGACACGCCGTCGGGCCTCGCACCGCGGAGAACGGCCGCGTCCTCGTGGACGCGTACCGCGTCCTCGCCCGTGCGATCAAGGACGAACGTGCGATCACGCCCGCTGCCGAATGGCTCGTCGACAACTTCCCGATCGTCGACGAGCAGCTCCGCGAGATCCGCGACGACCTGCCCCCGGACTACTACCGCGAGCTGCCGAAGCTGGCCGCGGGACATCTCGCGGGATACCCGCGGGTCCTCGGGCTTGCCTGGGCCTACATCGCGCACACCGACAGCCGCTTCGACCCGGAGAGCCTGCGCCGCATGGTGCGCGCCTACCAGGAGGTAGAGCCGCTGTCGATCGGCGAGCTGTGGGCGGTCGCCATCACCCTGCGGATTCTCCTCGTCGAGAACCTCCGCCGCCTCGCGGAGCAGATCGTGGGCAGCCGGGCCGCGCGGCAGCAGGCGGACGAGCTCGCCGACAGCCTGCTCGGCCTCGGCACCGACCGCCCGGAGGTCGCGGCGGCATCGCTGCGGCGGCTGTCGCGTACCGCGCTGCCGACCGCGGCGCGGGTCCAGCTCTTCCAGCGCCTGCGGGACCAGGACCCCGGGATCACTCCCGCCCTGCGTTGGCTCGAGGAGCTCCTGGCGGCCGAGGGGACCACGGCCGAGGAGACCGTCCGCCTCGAGCACCAGCGCCAGGCGACGATGAACGTGACGGTTCGAAACGTCATCACGAGCATGCGCCTCATCTCGTGGTTCGACTGGGCGCAGTTCGTCGAGAGCGTCAGCCTCGTCGATGACGTCCTGCGCGCCCGAAGTCCGTTCGGGGAGATGGACTTCGCGACTCGAGATCGCTACCGCCACGCCGTGGAGGAGCTGGCCAGGGGATCCGGCCTCACCGAGGTCGCGGTCGCCCGGGAGGCCGTGGCGATGGCAGACGCCGCGCCGACGGCTGGCGGTGCGCCGACGGCCGACGACGTCGAGCCGGCCATCGCCGGTCGACGCCGGGATCCCGGCTACTACCTGATCTCGGACGGCCGCCTCGATCTGGAGCGCGCCCTCCACGTCCGGGTGCCGATCGCGGGCCGACTCCGGCGGACCTACGTCCGGACTGCCACGGGCGGATACCTCGGGACGATCGCGCTGGTGACGGCCCTGGTCCTCGCCGTGCCACTCCTCCTGTCCGGCATCGGAGACGCCACGGGTGCCGGTCTCCTGGTCGTCGCGATTCTCGCGCTCGGCCCGGCCTCCGATCTCGCGATCGCCCTCGTCAACCGGTCGGTCACCTACGTGCTGGGCCCGAGGCCGCTCCCACGGCTCGCCCTGGATGACGGCGTGCCGCCTCGGCTGCGAACACTGGTCGTGGTGCCCATGCTCCTCACCAGCGAGGCGGATGTCGAGGCCCAGGTCAGCGGCCTGGAGGTGCACTACCTGGGGAACCGCGACGGCGACCTCCGGTTCGCCCTGCTCTCGGACTGGCTCGACGCCCCGACCGAGCACGTCCCCGGCGACGACGAGCTCCTCTCGGCGGCCGCGGCGGCCATCGAGCGGCTGAATGAGCGCCACGGCGAGGCCCCCGGGGGTGGCGCACGGTTCCTGCTCTTCCACCGGGCGCGAACGTGGAACGAGGCCGAGGGCCGCTGGATGGGCTGGGAACGCAAGCGCGGCAAGCTCCACGAGCTGAACGCTCTGCTGCGCGGCTCGACGACGACCGGCATCATGACCACGGGTCGGGCGGCATCGACCGCGCCGAGCGACGTGCGCTACGTCGTCACGCTCGATGCCGATACGCGGCTGCCCCGCGGCGCGGTGGGGCGCCTCGTGGGGACGATGGCCCATCCGCTCAATCATCCAACCTTCGATGCGCATGCCGGCCGGGTGACCGGGGGCTACGGGGTGCTGCAACCCAGGATCACCTCGACGCTCCCGGCCGAGCACGGGGCATCGATCTTCCAGCGAGCATTCTCGGGGCCGGCGGGGATCGACCCCTATGCCTCCGCCGTGTCGGACGTCTACCAGGACCTGTTCGGGGAGGGCAGCTTCACCGGCAAGGGGATCTACGACCTCGACGCCTTCCGCTCGGCCATGGCGGAACGGGTACCCGAGAACGCGCTCCTGAGCCACGACCTGTTCGAGGGCACCTTCGCCCGGGCGGGCCTGGTGACCGATGTCGAGCTCTTCGACGAGTTCCCCTCCAACTACCTGGTCTCGGCAGCCCGCCAGCACCGCTGGGCGCGCGGCGACTGGCAGCTTCTGCCCTGGATCCTCGGCCGCGCCCGGGATGCCTCGGGCCGCAGGAATCCGAGCTCCATCACCGGCATCGCCCGCTGGAAGATGGTCGACAACCTGCGCCGAACGATGTCCGCCCCGCTCACGCTGGCCACGCTCGCCGCGGCTTGGACCCTCCCGTCGGTGTCGGCCGGCGTGTGGACCGCATTCGTCCTGGGAGCGGTGACCATCCCCGCGGTGTTGCCCGTCGTGGCGGGGATCCTGCCGCGCCGGCACGGCATCTCCAAGCGCAGCCACGTGCGGGCCCTGGGCGCGGACATTGCCATTGCGGCGGCCCACGTCGGCCTCGGTCTCACGCTCCTCGCGCACCAGGCGTGGCTGATGCTCGATGCCATCCTGCGAACCCTGGTTCGGCTGTTCGTCACGCGGCGGAACCTCCTGGAGTGGATGACCGCGGCGCAGGCCAAGGCCAGCCACGACCTCGACCCGGCCGGGTTCTACCGGCAGATGGCGGGTGGCATCGTGCTTGCGGCCGTCGTCGCGGCCGTCGTCCTCGTGGCAAGGCCGGGCGCCACCTGGATCGCGGCGCCATTCGTGATCCTGTGGCTGCTCGCGCCCGTCGTTGCCCGATGGATCAGCCTGCCACCCTCGGACTCCGCGGCGGAGCAGCTACCGGCCGCGGACGTGCACACGGTCCGCCTGGTCGCGCGCCGGACCTGGCGGTTCTTCGAGACATTCGTCTCGCCGGAGGACCATGGCCTGCCACCCGACAACTTCCAGGACGAGCCCCTGCCGGTCGTCGCACATCGCACCTCGCCGACGAACATCGGGCTGTACCTCCTGGCGACCGTGACGGCCCGCGACCTCGGCTGGATCGGGACGCTCGAGATGGTGGAGCGCCTTGAGGCGACGCTCGCGACCATCGGCAGCCTCGAACGGTTCCGTGGGCACCTGTACAACTGGTACGACACGCGCGACCTGCACCGGCTCGAGCCGGCGTACGTGTCGACGGTCGACAGCGGCAATCTCGCCGGACACCTGCTCGTGCTGTCGAGCGCCTGCCGCCAGATGATCGACCAGCCGCTTCCGGCCGAGGCCGCACTGGCCGGGATCGGTGACGCGATCGCACTGACCCGCGAAGCGGCAGGCGAGATCGGTGACGATCGGCGAAGCCAGACGCTGACCCGGCGCCAGCTTGCCGAAGCCCTCGACCTGCTCCCCACGGCCAGCGCTGCTGTCCCCGCGACGCCGGCGGCCTGGGCGGCCCTGCTGGGCGAGCTCGCTGCACACGCCGGGACGCTGTCGGACGTTGCGTCGGCCCTGACCGCGGAACGCGGGGCGGGCGCGGACGGCGAGCTCGTGACGTGGGCCGAGGCGGCCCGAATGGCCGTGACCAGCCATGTTCGAGACCTCGTGCTGCTCCAACCCCCGGGACAGGCGGCCGCGTTTCCGACGATCGCGGAGCTTTCGGATCCACCGGGCGGCGACAACGGCGGCGGATCGCCCGGGGCGGTGACGCTCGTTCGGCGACTCCAGGCGATCGCCGACCAGGCGCACCAGCTCTTCCGGGAGATGGAGTTCGGCTTTCTCTTCGACCCGACCCGCAAGCTCTTCTCGATCGGCTTCCGGGTGCGTGACGGAACGCTCGATCCCAGCTGTTACGACCTCCTCGCGTCCGAGGCCCGCCTGGCCAGCTTCCTCGCGATCGCCAAGGGGGATGTCGCCCCGGAGCACTGGTTCCGCCTTGGGCGCGCGCTGACGCCCGTCGGTCGCGGCTCCGCCCTGATCTCGTGGTCCGGGTCCATGTTCGAATACCTGATGCCGGCCCTCGTGATGCGCGCTCCCGCCCTCAGCCTGCTCGACCATACGTACCGGCTGGTCGTGGCCCGCCAGATGAGCTACGCCGCCGAGCTCGGCGTCCCCTGGGGCATGTCCGAGTCGGCATTCAACGCGCGGGACCTCGAGCAGACCTACCAGTACGCGAGCTTCGGCGTGCCCGGCCTGGGCCTGAAGCGGGGCTTGAGCGAGGACATCGTGGTGGCCCCGTACGCCACCGCCCTCGGAGCCATGATCCAGCCCGAGGCTGCGGTCCGGAACTTCGGCCGGTTGGGCAAAGCCGGAGCGAGCGGGCGATACGGCTTTCGAGAGGCGCTCGACTACACGGCTCGGCGCCTCCCCGAAGGGGCCACCGTCGCGATCGTGAAGAGCTACATGGCGCATCACCAGGGGATGGCGCTGGTGGCCCTGGGCAATGTCCTCAACGACCGCGTGATGATCGAGCGCTTCCATGCCGACCCGATCATCGAGGCGACGGAGCTGCTCCTCCAGGAGCGGATGCCGCGCGACGTGCTCGTGGCCCGGCCGCGTGCCGAGGAGGTGAAGAGCGCCGCGGACGTGCGCGACCTCGTGCCGCCGGTACCTCGTCGCTTCACCTCGCCCCACGACACGACGCCGCGGACGCACCTCCTGTCGAACGGGCGGTATGCCGTCATGGTGACAGCCGCGGGAGCCGGCTACAGCCGCTGGCGCGACATGGCGGTGACGCGCTGGCGCGAGGACGTGACGCGCGACTCGTGGGGCAGCTTTCTCTTCCTGCGCGACATGCAGTCCGGCGCGGTGTGGTCGGCCGGTCACCAGCCGAGCGGCACCGAGGCAGACAGCTACGAGGTCGAGTACGCCGAGGATCACGCCGAGTTCTCCCGTCGCGACGGCTCGATCGCGACGGGCCTGACCGTCGTGGTGTCGACAGAGCACGACGCGGAGATCCGCCGCGTGACGCTGACCAATCTCGGCTCGCGCGCACGCGAGATCGAGCTGACGTCGTACGCGGAGATCGTTCTCGCGCCCCAGGCGGCCGATGTCGCTCACCCGGCCTTCCAGAACCTGTTCGTGCAGACCGAGTTCGTGGCGGAGATCGGGGCCCTCCTGGCGACCCGCCGTCCGCGATCCCGGGACGAGCAGCCGATCTGGGCCGCCCATGTCGCGGTGGTCGAGGGGGAGACCGGCGGGGTCATCCAGTACGAGACGGATCGGGCTCGCTTCCTCGGCCGCGGCCGGTCGGTCCGCTCCCCCGCCTCGGTCATCGACGGGCGTCCGCTCTCGGACACGGTGGGCCCGGTGCTGGATCCGATCTTCAGCCTCCGGTGCCGAGTGAGGCTCGCCCCCGGTGCGACCGCCCACGCGATCTTCTCGACGGTCGTTGCCGAGTCCCGCGACGAGGTCCTGGACCTGGCCGACAAGTACCGCGATTCGGCCACCTACGAACGGGCGGCCACGCTGGCCTGGACGCAGGCCCAGGTCCAGCTCCATCACCTGGGGATCGAGGCCGACGAAGCCCACCTGTTCCAGCGCCTGGCCAACCGGATCCTCTACGCCGATCCGTCCCTGCGGCCGGCGGCGACCCTGCTGGCGCGCAACGAGCGCGGAGCAGCTGGCCTGTGGGCCCACGGCATCTCCGGGGACCTGCCGATCGTCATGGTCCGGATCGACGAAGCAGAGGACCTTGACATCGTCCGGCAGCTGCTCCGCGCGCACGAGTACTGGCGGCTGAAGCTCCTCGACGTCGACCTCGTCATCCTCAACGAGCACGGCGTCACGTACGCCGAGGACCTCCACGATGCGCTCGAGAGCCTCGTGCGGACGAGCCAGTCCACCCTGGCCCACGATGGCCATCCGGGCCGCGGCGGCGTGCACATCCTGCGCGGCGAGCGGCTCTCCACCGAGGATCGCACGCTCCTCCAGGCCGCCGCCCGGGCCGTCCTGCTGAGTCGCCGGGGCAGTCTGGCCGACCAGGTCATCCGCCTGGAGCGCCCCGAGAGGACCGCGCGGCCGGCAGCGCCGCCCGCCTCGAGTCGGCCCGGGAGCGAGCCGGCCGCGCCGCGCCCGGAGCTCGAGTTCTTCAATGGGCTCGGCGGCTTCGTGGACGGTGGGCGCGAGTACGTCACCGTCCTCGGCCCGGGGCAGGCAACCCCGGCGCCCTGGCTGAACGTGATCGCCAACGCCTCGTTCGGGTTCCAGGTCTCCGAGTCCGGCTCGGGCTACACCTGGTCCGGCAACAGCCGCGAGAACCGGCTCACCCCGTGGTCCAACGACCCGGTCACCGATCCGGTGAGCGAGGCGATCTACGTCCGCGATGACGACAGCGGCGAGCTGTGGGGTCCGACGATCCAGCCGACCCGCTGCGAGGAGTCGACCTACGTCGCCCGTCACGGCGCCGGGTACAGCCGCTTCGAGCACTTCCACGGCGGCATCCAGCTCGACCTCGTCCAGTTCGTGCCGCTCGACGAGCCCGTGAAGGTCTCGGTCCTGACGATCGAGAACCGGTCCGGGCGCTCGCGGCGCCTGTCGGTGACCGCCTATGCCGAGTGGGTGCTGGGCACGTCGCGCGGGGAGAGCGCCCCCAGGATCATCACGGCGCTCGACCCGGAGACCCGGGCGATCCTCGTGCGCAACCCGTGGAACACCGAGTTCGATGGCCGGGTCGCCTTCCTCGACCTCGGCGGACGCCAGACGGCGTGGACGGCTGATCGGACCGAGTTCCTCGGCCGCAACGGGGATCCGGAGCGGCCCGCCGGCCTGGACCGCGGATCCCGGCTGCAGGCTGTCGCCGGCGCCGGCATGGATCCGTGCGCCGCCCTCCAGACGAGCTTCGAGCTCGCCAACGGAGCGCGGACCCAGGTCCTTGTCCTGCTCGGGGAGGCGGACGGTGCCACCGCGGCGGCCGACCTCATCCGGAGGGAGCGGGCGACCGACCACGAGGCAGCGCTGCGCCGGGTCGCGAGCTACTGGGACGACACGCAGGGCACCGTCCAGGTGCGGACGCCCGATCGCTCGATGGACATCATGCTCAACCACTGGCTCCTCTACCAGGCGCTCGCCTGCCGGCTGTGGGCGAGGACGGCGTTCTACCAGGCCGGCGGCGCATACGGATTCCGCGACCAGCTGCAGGACGTCATCGCCCTGGTGACGCCGAGGCGCGAGCTCGCCCGGGAGCATCTCCTGCGGGCGGCGGCGCACCAGTTCCCCGAGGGAGACGTCCAGCACTGGTGGCATCCGCCGTCAGGTCGCGGCGTTCGGACCCGCATCTCGGACGACCGCCTCTGGCTGCCCTACGCGGTCGAGCGCTACCTCGCCGTCACGGGCGACACGTCGGTCCTCGACGAGACCGTGCCCTACCTCGACGGACCGGCGCTGCGCCCGGACCAGGCGGACGCCTACTTCCAGCCGGAACGCTCAGCGGAGTCGGCTTCGCTGTTCGACCACTGTGCGGCGGCCCTGGACCGGAGCCTCGAGGTCGGCGCCCACGGGCTGCCACTCATCGGCTCGGGCGACTGGAACGACGGCATGAACCGAGTGGGCCCCGAGGGCCGCGGCGAAAGCGTCTGGCTGGGCTGGTTCCTCCACATCGTCCTGGCGGCCTTCGCGCCGATCGCGGAGGCCCGCGGCGATCGTCCTCGGGCGGAGCGTTGGCGGGCCCGCATGAAGGCCCTCCGGCGGGCCCTGGAGCGCCACGGCTGGGACGGCGACTGGTACCGCCGAGCGTTCTTCGACGATGGAACCCCACTCGGCTCCGCGCAGAACGCCGAGTGCCGGATCGACTCGATCGCCCAGTCGTGGGCGGTCCTGTCGGGGGCCGCCAATCCTCCCCACGCCGAGCGGGCGATGGCCGCGGTCGAGGAGTACCTCGTCCGACGCGGTGACGGCCTCGTGCTGCTGTTCACCCCGCCATTCGACCACTCGGACATGGATCCGGGCTACGTCAAGGGGTATCTGCCGGGCGTTCGCGAGAACGGCGGCCAGTACACGCACGGAGCTATCTGGTCGGTCCTCGCCTTCGCAGCCCTGGGCGACGGCGACAAGGCCGGCGAGCTGTTCTCCATCCTGAACCCGATCAACCATGCCAGCACCCGGGCCGGAGTCCATCGCTACAAGGTTGAGCCGTACGTCATGGCGGCCGACGTCTACACCGAGCCTCCGCACGTCGGCCGCGGTGGCTGGACCTGGTACACGGGGTCGGCGGGCTGGATGTACCAGGCCGGCGTCGAGTGGATCCTGGGCTTCCGGCTGCGCGGAACGACACTCCTCATCGATCCCTGCATCCCCCGGGCCTGGCCGAGCTACGAGATCGACTTCCGCTATCGCTCCGCCCGGTACGAGATCGTCGTGGAGAACCCGCACGGGGTCAGTCGCGGCGTGGCATCGTCGGAGCTCGACGGCCAGGCGCTGGCCGGCGGCGCCGCCGCGATCCCGCTCGCCGACGACGGCGCCACGCACCGGGTCCGGGTCGTCCTCGGCTAGACCTCATCTCGGCCGGGGGCGGACCCGGGATCAGGCGCCGTCCTTCGCCTGGTCCTTCGGCTCCCGGATCGCGTCCTGGACATCGCCCAGGACGTTCTGGGCGTCACCCTGGACCTGCTTGGCCTTGCCGTGGGCCTGCTGCTCCCTGTCGCCGGTCAGCCTCCCGAGCCCCTCCTCGATGGTCCCCGTGGTCTTGCTGATCGTGCCCCTGGTGTGCTCATCGGTCATGTCGGTCACTCCTTCCGCCAACTCGTCGACATGTTCCTCGATCGGAACGGCCGGCTCGGTCCGGCGCAGCGCAATGGCCGCGCCCATGAGCACCGCCGGGGCGGCACCCGCCGCCGTCACCAGCCGCGGTGCACCCGCCAGCTTGAGCCCTGCCGCGAGGCCGACCGAGCTGGCCGTGAGCCAGCGAAGCGTCGAGTCGGGCAGTCGCTGCAGTGCGCTCGTCGTCCGGCGCGCACCCGCCCGCGTGGCGCGCGCCGTCCCGGGGACTCTCTCGATGACCGTGCCCACGCTCGTGCGGGCGAGCCCAACAGCATCCTTGGCGCCCTGCACGATGCGGACCCTCCGTGTCGGGATCTCGAGATCGGAGGACGGCATGTCCTCGGATCGCTGCTCGATGTCTGCGTTCGTCACTTCTGGCCTCTTTCAGGGTGGTTGGCGTGGCAGTGGGGGCGCCCGCAACGGGCGTGATCTCGCTCTCAGCGGTGGAAGAGTCCCCGCGGACGGGTCACGAAGCCGGCCACGAAGGCGACCCCGATCGCGCCGAGGGTGGCGATCAGGATGCTCTCGACGTTGATCCCGTTGACGGAGCCCATGTGGAGAACGCTCGTCGCCACGAACCCGCCGACGAGCCCGCCGACGACGCCGAGGACGACCATCATCAGCAGGCCCTGTTTTGAGCCCATGACCAGGTTGGCGAGGAAGCCGGCGATGGCGCCGACGACGATCCATGCGAGGAAGCCCATTGAATCCCGTTCCTTGTTGTGGTGCGCCGCCGCTCCAGCGTGCGCTGTCTGTGGGCGACGCCCCGCCCGCCGGGGGACCGCGACGCGGTTACGCGTGGTGGGTCAGGCCGGGGGTGACGACCGTCCGGTCGACCTGGTCGATGGCCATGGCTTCCTCAGTGTGCCTTCAGGCATCCGGGGAAGCGGGGCTCAATGACCACCGCCGGGCGACGCTCCGGCCACTGCTGGTGGTTGCAGTACACCATACAGGCGTGGTATTGTCAACTGTGGTGATTGTCATCTACTGTAGGAGATGGAGCGGCCGTGGCGCCAACGATCGGAGCCATCCTGCGGCGGGCACGCGAGATCCGCGGGCTGTCGGGCGCGGTCGCGGCGCGTGCGGCGAGCATCTCGCCGGCCTACCTCAGCAAGCTCGAAAGTGACGCGGTCAAGAAGCCTTCGCCCCCGGTCCTCCACCGGCTGAGCGAAGTGCTCGCGGTGCCCTACGCAGAGCTCATGCGCCTCAGCGGCTACCGCGTTCCCGGCGAGTCCGCCGAGAGCCCCACCGTGACGGTTGGGGCGGCGCTCTTTGCCGATCTCACCGACGACGAACGGGAGGAGCTGCTCGAGTACCTCGCCTGGTACCGCGCCCGGCGGCGAGCGGCACGCCCAGGTCCGAGCGGGCGAGCCGCACGATGATCGGGTGACTTCGCCGCTCGTGCTCTCGGGCCTGACGAGGAGCCGCGTTGGCACTAGTCTCACCGACAACGGACGGCCACCGTGGCTGATGAGCACCGAACGGAGATCGAACGTCGGGTGAGCGTTTCGGAGCCAGTCCTCGATGGAACCGCGTCGGGCGCTGTCCGTCCGCGCGTGACCCCGCTCATCTCCACCAAGCTCCACGCTCCCCGCGTGGCGCGTCTACGGTGACCGTCCTCGCCTCAGCGCGCACCTGGACCGCGCCCTCGACGACGCCACCCACCTGACCCTGCTCTCCGCGCCCCCCGGCTACGGCAAGAGCGTGGCCGTGGCGGGCTGGCTCGCATCCCGTGACGTCCCGAGCTCCTGGCTCTCGCTGGACGCTGCAGACAACGACCCGGTGCGCTTCCTGAGGTACCTCGTCGCCGCCCTGGAGCCGCTGCGACCGGGAATCGCCGGCGTGGCCAACCCGCTCCTCGAGGGCGCCTCCGGCCCCGAGGCAGCCGCGATCGTGATCGACGCGATCGGGGCCACCGACGACCCGTTCGTGCTCGTCCTCGACGACTACCACGTCATCACCGCGGAACCGGTGCATGCCCTCCTGCGCGTCCTCATCGAGCAGGGACCTCCGTTCGCCCACCTCGTCGTCATCACCCGCGAGGACCCGCCGTTTGCGCTTCCCCGCCTGCGTGCCCACCGCCGCCTCGTCGAGCTGCGAGCCGACGAGCTGCGGTACACCGCGGACGAGGCTGCGGCCTATCTGGGCGAGGCGCCGGGGCTCGCGCTCGACGACGAGCACATCGGCCGGCTCGTCGAGCGCACCGAGGGCTGGATCGCGGGCCTCCAGCTCGCCGCGATCTCGCTGCGAGACCAGCCCACCGCCGCGTCGCTCGTCGAGGCGTTCAGCGGCAGCCAACGGTTCGTCCTCGACTACCTGGCAGCCGAAGTCCTCGGACGGCTCGAGCCCGAGCTTCGGACCTTCCTGGTCCGGAGCTCGGTCGCCGAGCGGTTCACAGCCGGGCTCTGCCGGGAGCTGACCGGGCGCGAGGACAGCGCCGCCCTGCTCGAGCGCGCCGAGCGCATGAACCTGTTCCTGATCCCCCTCGACCTCGAGCGGCGCTGGTACCGCTTCCATCACCTGTTCGCCGACTACCTCCGGACGCTTCTCGACCCCGCCGAGCAGGTCGCGCTCCGTGAGCGTGCGGCCGACTACCTCGAGGCTGCCGATCTGCTCGAGGAAGCCATCGTCCAGGCGGTCGCGGCCGGATCGACCGAGCGGGCGATCCGCCTGCTGGAGCGCCAGGCGCGCCGGACGTACGAGTCGGGCGAGCTCACGACCCTTCTCGGCTGGCTCGACGCCCTGCCGCGCGACCGGGTTGCCGCGAGCGCGGAGCTTGTCTACCTGCGGGCAGTTGCCTGCTTCTTCGTCGGCCGCGTCGAGGACGCGGCGCGAACCTGCGACGAGGGTGAGGCTGCCTGCCCCGATGGCACCGCGCCGGGGCCGCTGCTCACGGCGTGCGCGCTCATCGCCGCGTTCTCGAACCGACCCGATGCCACGACCTTGGGACGGGCCGCCGTCGAGGCCATCGGCGGCGACCGGTTCCTCCGCGCTCGCGCGCTCCAGGCGCTCGCCACGGCTCAGCTGAACGACCTCGAGCTGCGCTCGGCCGGCGAGACCGCGCGGAGTGCGCTGGACCTCGACGCAGGCTCGACGCGGTCGACGCTCGTCGTCCCGGCGACGACCGCGCTCGTCACCGTCCTCAACCTGACCGGCCACCTCCGGGACGCCGAGGCGCTCTGCCGGCAGACCCTGGCGGACCATCGCGCCGAGCTGAGCCACATGGCGGGAGGAACGCCGTACGCACTCTACTGGCTCGGCATCGTGCGGTACGAGGCGAACGACCTCGCCGAGGCCATCGACGCGCTCGAGCGAGCCTGGGCGGCCGCCGGCACCTTCGGGTTCGGTCGGGCGTTGTTGACGACGGCCGTCTCCTACCTCGCCCTCGCCCGCCAGGCGACCGGGTCGCCGGAGAGCGCGCTCGATGCCGTCGGCACCGTGCGCCGTGACGCGCGCGCGGCGGGGCTGGAGGGGATCGAGGGCGGGCTTGCCGAGATCGAGGCGCGGCTGCACTTGCTGCAAGGGGACGTCACGGCTGCCGCCCGCTGGGCCGACAAGGCTGCCCACGACGCAGCGACCCGGCCGGGCCGTCCTGGTTGGGCCGGGCTCGCCCGCGACCTCACGCTGGCGCGGGTTCGGCTCGCCCAGGGCCTGCCGGCCGAAGCCCGGAGATTCCTCGATGTCGCGCGAGCCACGGCCACGGCCGCCCACGACACCGCCGACATCGTCTCCATCGGCGTCCTCGACGCCGCAGTCTCGGAGGCATCGGGCACCCGGGCGGCCGCGCAGCGCGCGCTCGAGGCCGTGATCCGGCTGGCCGCACCCGAGGGATACGTGCGACGCGTGGTCGACGACGGGCGTCCCGTCGGCCACCTCCTGCCGGCCGTGCGAAGGGCTGCGCCGGCGTTCGTCGACGAGGTCACCGCCGCGCTCGCCGCGGTAGCCGCACCGGCGGCGGTGACTGGGCGCCGCGCCGGTCCGTCGCTCTGGCAGGACGAGTCTGGGCAGCCCCTCGAGGCGCTGACCGTGCGCGAGCTGGAAGTCCTCCGCCTGATGGCGAAGGGCTCCGGCGACGCTGCGATCGCAAACGAGCTTGTCGTATCGCTCGCGACCGCCAAGTGGCATGCCGCGCACATCCGGGCGAAGCTCGGGGCCAGCAGCCGGACCCAGGCGCTCCTGCGCGCCCAGCAGCTCGGCCTGGTGTAGCTGGCGGCTCACCGGCTGACCCGCCTCACGGCCAGGGCGACACCCAGCGTCCGCCGTTCCGCGGCACCGCGAAACCATCCCCCCAAACCATCCTTTGTGTGGGCGTTGCCAGGCGCCGGCTCGGCCAGGATCACGGCATGAACCGCTACGAGATCCGGGTCGTCGGACAGCTCGATGCACGACGGGCGCACGCCCTCGGCGCCGACGCCTGCCGCTGGTTGCCGGACGGCGATTCGATCCTGGTGGTCACCGCGATCGACCAGGCCGCCACCTACGGCCTGCTCGCCCGGCTCCGGGACACCGGCCTCGAGCTCGTCGAGGTCCGGCGCATCTCCCCGGATGACGCGGATCGCGACGACACGGCAACGGACGTGAGTTGAGGAACGAGATGAGCACAACGATGACGGCCGGGCTGGCCGCATGGGATCAGATCGCGCGCGATCGGCTCGAGAGCCTGCGCGCCGAGGCCCGGGACGAGCGACTGGCTTGCGCGGCTCGCGCAGCGCGGGTCTCGCCTCGGAGGCCGACCAATGGACCGGACATCGTCGTGCGACTGGCCGGCGCCGGCACGATGGGAGGAACCGACTGATGAAGCTCCTGCGCAACCTGGGCCGCCGCAAGGTCCGCACCGCCCTCACGATCCTCGGCATCACGATCGGGATCTGGGCACTCGTCGTCTTCGGCTCGATGGCCAACAAGATCAACGCCCTGGTGGCCGGGGGCAGCGAGTACTACCAGGGCAAGGTGACCGTCAGCGCCAAGGGCGGGATGATGGGCCTCGGCGGCCCGCTGGCAATCTCCACGGCCGACCAGGTCGGCCGCCTGGCCGGCGTGGACGTGGTGGTGCCCGGTGTCGTCCTGCTGCTGTCCGACGATGTCAGCACCGCCTCGATGTCGATGCCGCCGATGATCACGTCCGCCGTCGAAGGCCGGGACAAGGGGCGGGAGACCTTCAAGGTGAGCCTCGCGTCCGGGCGTCACATCACCGTCGCGGACGAGGGCACGAACGTCACCGTCCTCGGCTCGGACCTGGCGCGCCAGTACCGCAAGCACGTCGGCGACACCATCTCGCTGCGCGGCGAGACGTTCCGGGTGGTGGGCATCCTGGAGCCGACCCTCACGGCGCCGGACAACGCCGCGTCCGTCCCCCTGGCGGCGGCTCAGCGCCTGTACCTCATGACGCTGCCGGCGATCGTCGGGGCCAACCTCAACGCGTCCGAGATCGCGACCGGCCTGACTGTCTACCCGACGGAAGGGACCGACCCCGAAGTCGTGGCGGCCGAGATCCAGGAGGCCCTTCCCGACGCCGCGACGATGACCGGCAAGGACTTCGACCGGGAGGTCGGCTCCAGCGTGTCGATCCTCAACTCGATCCTCGTCGGGATCGCCCTCATCAGCCTCGTGGTCGGGGGCCTGTCAGTGGTCAACACCATGGCCATGTCGATCGCCGAGCGCACCCGCGAGATCGGCATCAAGCGGGCCATCGGCGGCAGCCGGGCCCGGATCGTCCGCGAGTTCGTGATCGAGTCCGCCCTCATCGGCTTCATCGGCGGCGCGATCGGCCTCGCGCTCGGTGCGGCCGTGGTGGTTGCCGCGAACGAAGGCGGGCGCAGCTCCGGCACGATCCTGTTCGAGCTCACGACCGGCACGGCGCTGACGGCGGTCGCGTTCTCCACGATCCTCGGCGCCCTGGCCGGCTTCGTCCCGGCCCTCAACGCGGCACGCCTCGACCCGGTCGCGGCGCTGCGCTACGAATGACCCGCATCCGACAGACAGGAGACACTCCGATGGCACTCTTGGAAGGCCGCAACCTGCGCAAGACCTACCGGCTCAGCCGCCGCAACAGCGTCGCCGCCCTGCGCGGCGTCGACATCAGCATCGAGCCCGGCGAGATGGTCGCCATCATGGGGCCGTCGGGCTCCGGCAAGAGCACGCTGATGCACATCCTCGGGCTCCTCCACGCGCCTGATCCGAACCACGGCCCCGCTCCCGAGCTGACGTTCGACGGCCGCGATGTCGGTCGGCTCTCGGACGGCGAGCGGACCCGGCTCCGGGCCCGCGAGATGGGCTTCGTGTTCCAGGACTTCAACCTGGTACCGACCCTCAGCGCCATCGAGAACGTCATGCTCGCCGGCACGTACGCGGGCGTCCCGGGCTCACAGGCGAAGGCAGCTGCCCTCGAGGCGCTCGCCCTGGTCGGGCTCTCGGAGCGTGCCGATCACCGTCCCGCCGAGCTGTCGGGCGGCGAGCAGCAGCGCGTGGCCATCGCCCGTGCCCTGGTGAACCGGCCCGCGCTGGTCCTCGCGGACGAGCCGACCGGGAACCTCGACTCGGAGCGGTCCGCCGAGGTCCTCGCCCTCCTGCGCCAGCTCAACCGGGACCAGGGCCAGACCTTCATCCTGGTCACGCACGACGCCGAGGTCGGCGAGGCGTGTGACCGCGTCATCCGGATGCGCGACGGGAAGATCCGTGACCACGGGCTCTCGGCCGTGCGGTCGCGGCTGGACGAGCCATTCGAGGTCGCGGCCAGTGCCTGACGTCGCGGCCGAGGCGCCGACGAGGATGGGTCGCCGGCCAGCCCACCGGCATTGGCGCCCCGACCCAACCCGCCGGACGATGGGACCCGCGGACGGCCACCCGTCCGGAGTGCTGCGCAGCCAGCTCGAGGCGGAGCCGCGCAGCCGCCCCGCGTTGACTCTCAGTACGCCTTCGCGTCGGCCTCTTCGACGAGCCAGATCTGCGGCACTCCGTCGACGCCGCCGCGCTCCATCGCCGCGCGGAGCGACGGGTCCTGCATGAAGGCCTGGGCACCCTCGAGGGTCGCGAAGTCGGTCACGATCACGATCGTGTTCGGATCGCCGACCGCGCGGTTGACCGAGTGACCGGTCGCGCCGTGCGACTGGCGGACGGCCTGGTGCTCCGTGAACACGGGAAACCAGCGGTCGTAGTCGACCACGTGGTGCTGGACGATTGCCTTCGCCATCGGGGAACCCCACCCTTTCGTCGTGACCGCGCCGTTCGGCCGGTCGAGCAGGCCCTGACTATATGGTTAGGCACCGTATTGTCAAGCCCCGTATCATGTGCGGCATGGCCACGATCCGCATGCCCGACGACTTCTACGATCAGACGCCGGACGCGAGCGTCCTGGCGACCGAAGCGGTGATGAACACCATCCGCACGGCCGACATGCTGTTCGATCGAATCGGACGGCTCCTTCGTCCGCTCAACGTGAGCGCCGCCGGCGGCCTGGTCCTGGGGATCCTCCGCGACCGCGGTCCACTGTCTCCCTCGGAGCTGAGCGAACGGCTGATCGTCACCCGCGCGACCGTGACCGGCGTCATCGACTCGCTGGAGCGCCGCGGCTTCGTCCGGCGTTCGGCGAACCCGGCCGACCGCCGAAGCCTGCTCGTCGGGATCACGCCGGCCGGGCTGGTCGTGCTCCAGGAGCTTCGGACGATCGTCCATCGCCGCGAGAAGGCCTGGCTCGCCGGGCTCTCCGATCCGGAGCTGCGCGGGTACATCACCCTGCTCCACCGGATCCAGGGGAGCCTTGACTCGGCGGATGAAGTGGGCGACCTGACGACGGAGTCCCGCAGCGTCAGCGATCCCTGACGGCCATCGGCCGTCTCAGACGTTGTACTCCAGCTCCGTGACGGTGACGTCGATGTACTCGAGATCACCGTCGGCCAGCTTCCAGACGGCCCGGCCGCGAACCGGGAGCCGCAGGCCGGCAAGCTCACCGTACTCGTCCACCGGAGTGGACCACCGGTCGAGGACGTGCTCGCCGTCGACGATCCGGTAGCGCTCTGCCACGAGATCGACGAGCCTGCCGTCATCGTCGAAGGACATCGTCGCGCTGGCGCTCCGGCCCCGGTCCGTGAGCGTCACCCGGGCCGACCGGTCGTCCACGGCTTCGAACGAGACGTTGTTGCCCAGGAAGGCGGTCGGGAACCAGACCATCTCGCTGAGGTAGCGCGTCAGCGCGCCCTGGTCCATCTCCGGACCCGCCACGTCGGCGATGGAGTAGAGCCCGGCCGCCGAGATGAGCATGTTCCCCGCGCCCTCGCGGTACATGTCCCGGGCCCGCACGAGCGGTACCGGGCCCAGCCGGAGCGCGGCGTCCCAGACGAACCCGGGCGGTCGCACCGAGTAGTGCTCCTCCGCGCGCAGCGGGAACCACGGCTGGCCGGGGCTCGGCTGCATGCGGCCCACCTGCGCCAGGCGAACGGTCCCGACGAACGGACGGCCGACGATGCCGCTGTACGCGAGATAGCGACGCACCGGCTCGGGCAGGCTCCGGAGCATGCCCTCGCTGACGAGGCGCGGTGGCGGCGTCGCCGCCTTCGCGAGCAGTGCCTCCACGTCCGTCCGGACGAGGCGGGCGAACCTGCGCGACCCGACCAGCGCGGCGCCGAGACCGGCCGCCAGGGCGAGTGCCACGACGAGCGAACCCCACCTCGAGAATCGTGCGCATCGTGCGTCCGGGCCTCCTCGGCTTCGCGCCGCGCGCGGGGTCCCTGCCTGCGGGCGTTCGCTCCCGCCAACGCTATAGGCGCCGCGCCCGGTTGGAAAGGGCCGCCCGGCCCGGGCCTGGCCCAGCCATCCTTCGAGTGGAGGCACTGGATGATCGAGCGTCAAGTTGGCGTCCCGATGTCGCGAAGATGACCCGCGATGCCGCTCGGGCGAGGTTGACGAGGGGCGGCCGGGTGCTATCGTCCGCGAAACGTCGGCTGCCCGGTCGACGGGAGGGGGGCTCGTGATGCGACGCCGGATCGCGCTGATCGTCTCGTTCCTGCTCGTGGCAGCGCTGCTGCCCGCCGCGGCCGCGGCGGCGGGCCCTCCCTACTCGCCCGGCTCGTCGGGTGTCGGCGATCCCTACTACCCCCTGGACGGGAACGGGGGCTACGACGTCCGGCACTACGACCTCGACCTGCGCTACGACCCGGCCACCGACGTCCTCGGCGGCATCGCCACAATCACGGCACGGGCCACCCAGAACCTGTCCGCCTTCGACCTCGACCTCGTCGGCCTGCAGGTCCGCGCCGTGAAGGTCGACGGCCGCGCCGCGGCCTGGAGCCGCTCCGGCCAGGAGCTCGTGATCACCCCGCGGCGCGGCCTGCCAAGGGCAGTCAGTTCGTCGTCGAGGTGCGCTACGACGGCGTGCCCGAGGCCACCTTCGAGGTATTCGGCGGTCAGTCCGGGTTCATCGCCACCGACGACGGCGCGATCGTCGCGGGTGAGCCGCACGGCGCCGCGAGCTGGTTCCCGGCCAACGACCATCCCGCCGACAAGGCGTCGTTCACGTTCGAGATCGCGGTGCCGGCGGGCCTCGAGGTCGTGGCCAACGGCATCCTCGAGGGCAAGAGCACGCGCGGCGGCTGGACGACGTGGACCTGGGACGCCCGGGACCCGATGGCGACCTACCTCGCGACGATGAACGTGGGCCAGTTCGACATCCACGCCTACCGCGCGGCGGGGATCCGGTACTGGGATGCGATCGACCCGGTCCTCGACGTGCCGTGGGCGACGCCGCGAACCGGCAGCCAGTTCGTCTACTCGCGCGAGGCCGACCTGTCGTTCAAGCGGCTGGCCCGCACGATCTCGGTGCCGGCGTCCGGGGCCACTCTCTCGTTCTGGGTCAACCGCTACACGGAACCGGGCTGGGACTTCTTCTTCGTCGAGGCGCACACCGCGGGCGCCGACGACTGGACGACCCTGCCCGACCAGAACGGCCACACGAGCGACGACACCGGGCTCTCGTGCCCGTTCGGTGGCTGGCAGGCGATCCACCCCTTCCTGGCCGCCTACCAGACCGACAACGGCGACGGCACCTGCAGCCCGTCCGGGCCGGCCGGAGGCACCTGGTCCGCGGCGACCGGCATCGGCGACGGCTGGGAGCACTGGTCGGTGGACCTGGCGGCCTACGCGGACAAGAATGTCGAGGTCTCCATCTCGTACGCGAGCGACGAGGTGGTCCAGCTGCCGGGGGTCTTCGTGGACGACATCGTGGTGTCGACCGGCGAGGGGAGCACCTCCTTCGAGCCGGGCGCCGACCCGATGAACGGCTGGAGCGTCACCGGGCCGCCGGCGGGGTCGCCGGGCAACGCCAACGACTGGACCGTCGGGACGGCGGCGATCGGCCCGCCCACCATCGGGGCGAACGCCAGGGCCTCGTTCGCGCGCCAACCGGAGATGCTCGCCTTCCTGGCGACGCAGTTCGGCCGGTACCCGTGGAATGTTGGCGGCGGCATCGTCGACGGCGTCCAGGGGCTGGGCTTCGCGCTCGAGACACAGACCCGGCCGATCTACTCGAGGGACTTCTTCGAGCAGCCGGGGTCCGGCGATTCGGTCGTCGTCCACGAGAACGCGCACCAGTGGTACGGCGACAGCCTGACGGTCCAGCGATGGCAGGACATCTGGCTCAACGAGGGCTTCGCGACCTACGCCGAGTGGCTCTGGAGCGAGCACGAGGGGCAGGGAACCCCCCAGGAGATCTTCGACTTCTGGAACGCGGTCATCCCCGACGACGACTCCTTCTGGAGCCTGGCGATCGGCGACCCGGGCCCGGGCATGGAGTTCGACTTCGCGGTCTACGTCCGGGGGGCGATGACGCTGCAGGCGCTCCGCGGGGAGGTCGGCGACGACGCCTTCTTCACGATCCTCCGGAGATGGGCCCGGACGCAGGCCGGCGGGAACGTGACGACGGACCAGTTCATCGCGCTCGCCGAACGGATCTCCGGCAAGGACCTCGGCGACTTCTTCGACACGTGGCTCTACACGCCGTCGAAGCCGGTCGTGGTCGCCGCCCAGGCTCGGCGGTCAGCGTCGACCGCCGACCTGCGCCATGCGCCGGCCGCGGCTCGAAGCCTGCTCGAGCGCTACGGCGGGGACCTGCTCCGACGTCTTGAGCGCTGACCCGGCGTCCCGCGCCGGCCGACGGCCGCCCCGCCCGAGCGGGTCGCGCCGCCGGTCGGCGGCTACGCCTCGGCGATCACCCCGATCGAGATGCGGAAGCCGGCACGGCGCTGCAGCGGAGGCATCAGGGTGCCCTGACCAATGGGGACGTCGCCGGGGAACCAGCGCACCCATTCCTCGTTGAACTCCTCGAACTCCGTCGGGTCGCGCAACGCCCAGTTGGCCCAGACGACCTTCTCGAGCGAGCTCCCTTCGGTCTCCAGCCTCGCCTTGAGGTTGTGCAGGCACTGGCGGGCCTGCTCCTTGATCGCATTGCTGACGACCATGCCGCTCTTCGGATCGACGGGCCCCATCGAGGAGATGTAGATCATGCCGCCGGCCCTGACCGCCCGGCCGGTGCCGACCGGGGGTCGGGATGCCTCGGCCGCCTGCTGCCCAACGCCCGTCAACCAGCGTCCCTTCCCCGGGCGGGTCGGATGCGCCGGATCCTCGGGAGGGATACCGAACTCCCCGAGCGGCAGCTCGATCCCGCGCTGCGCGAACCTCGGCATGAACGTCGGCCGGATCCCGGTCGGCTTGAGCAGCCCCTGGATCTTCCCCTCGTCGACGCCCGTCTGCTCGAAGACGAAGATGTCCTGCATCAGGATCTCGTCGTCCTCCATCCCGTAGACCTCGGTGATGTTGACGACCTTGCGGGAACCGTCCTTGAGACGGGCCGTGTGGACGATGAGGTCGACGGCCGACGCGATCTGCTCGCGGATCGACCGCAGCGGGAGCTCCACGCCGGCCATCAGGACCATCGTCTCGAGGCGGCGGAGCATGTCCGGCGGGCTGTTCGCGTGCCCGGTGGACAGCGAGCCCTCCTGGCCCACCGTCATGGCCTGGACCATGTCGAGGGCCTCGCCACCGCGGCACTCCCCGACGATGATCCGGTCGGGCCGCATGTGGAGGGAGTTGCGGAGCAGGTCGCGGATCGTGATCTCGCCCTCGCCCTCCAGGTTCTGCGGCCGGGCTTCCAGCGTCACCACGTGCTCCTGGCGGAGCTGCAGCTCGGCGGCGTCCTCGATGGTGATGATCCGCTCGTCGTTCGGGATGAAGGAGGAGAGGACGTTGAGGGTGGTCGTCTTGCCCGAGCCGGTGCCGCCCGACACGAAGACGTTGAGCCGTCCTTCGACGCAGACGCGCAGGAACTCGAACATCTCGGGGGTCGCGGTCCCGAAGCCGACCAGGTCGTCCACCGTGAAGGGGTTGGCGGAGAACTTCCGGATCGTGATGACCGGACCGATGAGCGACAGCGGCGGGATGATCGCGTTGACGCGGGAGCCGTCGGGCAGGCGGGCATCGACCCGCGGGCTGGACTGGTCGATGCGCCTTCCAGGGGGGTGATGATCCGGTCGATGATCCGGAGCACGTGCTCTTCGCTCAGGAAGTGGCTGTCGACGCGCAGGATCTTGCCGCGCCGCTCGATGTAGACCTGGTTCGGGCCGTTGACCATCACCTCGGTGATCGTGTCGTCGCGCAGGAGCGGCTCCAGCGGCCCGAGTCCCGTGATCTCCCCGACCAGCTCGTCGACCAGGCGCCTGCGCTCATCCCCCGTGACGGCGAACCCGTTCGCGCGGATGAGCCGGTCGGCGATCGCCTCCACCCTGGTGTGGACCTCCGCCGGCGTGGACGCGGAGAACAGCGAAGCGGAGGAGTTGCTGGCCTCGTCCAGGAGGCGCAGCCGGATGTCGTGCAGGAACTCCTCGCGCGCCGCATGCGCCTTCTTCGCGGCGGCCGGAGGCGGGACCGGTACGACCGCACCGGGCGCCTGGCTGTCGGTGCCGTGCTGCGCCTGCTCGACCCGCCGTAGCAGCGACATCGTGCGTCCACCTCCCCCGGCGTGCGACATCCCCGACGGGCGGTGATCCGGGCCTTCGCGGATGCGTGGCCCGGCGCACCGCTCAGGAGTGCCCGTCGAGCATACCCCCGACCCGGGCGCAAGGCCACGTCGCAGTTGCACGGCGGTGCGCGACGGCAACCCGGGCGTTCGCGGCGTCGCCGGCGGGACCGTGGGCTCCGGGGCCGGCCCCGCCGTCCCCGGGCTCTGCCGGCCCCGGTTCGTGACGAAGGGCTCTGCCGGCTGGCGCCGGGGCAGGCAACCCTTGGCGGGAAGGGCTACGATGCCCGGCCCGCACTCCCGCCGCGGCGTTCGCGCCGAGCCGCCGACGAGACCGCCACGCGCAACGAGGCCAGCGTGTACTTCCCCGTCGACCTGTGGTTCAGGGCCTTCCTGCTCACCGTGCTGGTGGAGGTCCCGCTCGCCGCGTTCCTCCTGCGCCGTTTCGAGCCGAGCCGGCCGCGGCTGCTCATCCTGCTGCTCTTCGCCAACCTTGCCAGCCACCCCGCGGTCTGGTTCATCTTCACCGCAGCTGCTGCTGATCGGGACGTGGGAGTACCTGCTCGTGGCCGAGGGCTGGGCCGTGGCGGCGGAGGCGCTCTTCTTCTGGGTTGCCTTCCCCGGGCTCCCCGCTCGCCGGGCGATTGCCGTCTCGCTGGCGGCCAACGCCGCCTCGGTGCTCATCGGCCAGCTCGTCAGCGCGGCCTGGCCCGGCCTGCTCTCGTAGCCCACCGCCAGCGGCCGCTCGTCTCGCCGCGGAGGAGGCGGCGAGCAACCCTCTGGCGCGCTGGCGATCCGGCGGCTACGCTCGGCCGGGCACGCCGACGCCGTCGAGCACGCAGTGATCAAGAGGAGGGGACGCAATGGCCGACATGGGATCGACCCCCTGGCTCACGCCAGGGCAGGAGGACGACTCGAGCGCCTGGATCGAGCTGGGGCTGGAGGGCCTGGTGTCGCAGGAACCCCCGGCGATGCCGGTCCCGTTCAAGCTGTTCGCCAAGCGGTTCAAGAGCAGCTCTCCCGACGCGGAGTGGTTCCTGCATCACCCGGTGGAGGCACTGGTGGACGAGCGGGCGTTCACCGATGCGGGGTTCAACCGGGGCTGGCATGTCACGACCTTCGTCGTGAACCACCACCAGACGCTCAGCCGGATCCATCTCTTCGCGATGGCGGTCGTCGCGCCCGAGGAGGAAACGGTCGCGGTGACGATCTACAAGAAGAACTCGGGCGGCTGACGCCCTGCCGACCCGGCATCGTCGGCGTCGGGGGACGCCACGGCCAGACCGGCGCCGAGCCGCTCCAGCAGCCCGCGCGCTCCAAGCGACTCGAGGATCGCGCGGGCTTCATCGCGGGCGGGGATGACGTCGGCCGCGTCCGGCGGCAGCAGCGCCGCGGCCTCCTGCCGGCACAGCGCGAGCTGGAGCGGCAGGTCCAGCCGGCGCCAGGCAGCCGCGGCCTCCGCGTAGCGCCCCGCGGCGACATCTGCCTCGCCCAGCCGCGCGGCCAGCCCGGCCTCCAGCGTCCTGACGATCGCCCGGACCCAGCGCCCGCCGAGGCCCGACGACCGGAGATCCGCGATCCCCCGCGCCAGCCGCTCCGTGTCCCCGCCCCACAGCGCAGCCCGGGCGACTGCCACGCCGGCCTCGCGCAGCGCGGTCACGCCGCCGAACGCCGCCCCCGTGGCGAGGGCCGCCTCCGCGTCCGCCTGGGCCGCGGCGGGCCGCCCCTGCGCGAGCGCGGCGAGCGCTCGGCGGTAGAGCAGCGTCGCCGCGGCGAGCTCCTCCCCCTGCGGCGGGATCAGCGCCGCGAGGGCCTCGAAGCGCTCCGTTGCCTCCGCGTCGCCCCGCCACGCCAGGACGAGCGCCACGACGCCGCCGAGATCGACGCGGTCGGTGATCGGGAGGTCGTCGTCGACGAGCTCGGCGAGGACCTCGAGCGCGGCATCCCACGCGCCGACCTCGAGGGCGGCCTCGGCCCAGTTGCTGGCGAGCCGAATGGCCGAATCGCGGAACCCGAGCCGCCGGGCGACCGCGAGGCCGGCGTCGGCGGTGACGAAGGCCGCCCGCGGGTCGTCGGCGAGCAGCCCGACGGCAAGGCTGTTCCGGGCGCGAAGCCCCGAGACGACCAGGCCGTGGTCCTCGGCCACGGCCTGGGCCGCGCGCAGGAGGGCAATGCCCTCCGTCGTCCGGCGCTCCTCCAGGAGCGCGGCGCCCTTGGCCGCCAGGGCGTCGGCCGTGAGCGGGACGAGGCGCAGGCGATCGGCGCCGGCCAGGGCGCGATCGGCCCAGCCGATCGCCTCCGCCATGCGCCCGTTGACGACGCAGGCGCGGGCGAGGCCCGCCAGGAGGCCGATCTCGGCCGGGTCGTCGACCAGCGCCAGCGCCCCGCCGGGATCGTCGACGTGGAGCTCGTCCACCACCGCCCGCATCGTGTCGACGGCCGCCGTGTCGTAACGGGCCACCTGGATCGCCCCGAGCCGCGTCGCCGTGCGGGCCAGCGCGGAGCGGTCGCCGCGCTCCCGGTGCCACGCCAGCGCCGACCGGGCGTACGCCTCGGCCTCGGCGAGCCGGGCGAGCGCCTGCGCCGCGGCCGCGGCGTGCTCGTGGATCGCGGCCACCTCCGCCGGGTCCGCGGCCACCCCGAGGGCCTCCTCGAGGAAGGGCAGCGCCGCTTCGGGCGCGTGGAGGGCCGAAGCGCGCTCCGCCGCCGTCCGAAGGGCCCCGACGGCGCGCTCGGCGAGGGCGGGATCGCCCGTTCCGCGAGGCCCCGAGCGATAGGCCGCCAGGACGTGGCTGGCGATCGCCCCGCTGGCCTCGGGGTCGTCGAGCGACTCGAAGTGGCTCGCCGCCGCGAGATGGAGCGCCCGCCGGTCCCGCAGGGCAAGCGTCCCGTAGGCGACCTCCCGGACGAGCCACTCGACGAACCGGAGTCGGTCCCATCCGGGCCGGCGGTCATCCTCGATCGGGGCCAGCAGCTCGCGCCGGACGAGGCGCCCGAGGGCCGGCTCGATCTCCCCGGCGGTGATCCCCGCGACGGCCGCGAGCGCGTCGCGCCGGAAGGCGTCGCCGAGCACCGCCGCGTGCTGCAGGAGCGCCCGGTCGTCCGGGTCGAGGTCGTCGAGACGGGCGGCAACGAGGGCATGGAGCGTCTCGGGCACCGCCAGCCGGTCGAGCGGGCCGCGGACCTCGTACCCGTCGGCGGACGCTTCCAGGTCGCCTCGATCCACGAGCATCCGGACGAGCTCCGCGGCATACAGCGGGATCCCCGCCGCGCGATCGAGGATCCGGTCCGTCAGGTCGACCGGCAGGCCGGGCGCCAGGCCGGCGAGGAGCTCGGCCATCGCGTCGCGCGGAAGGGGCTCGAGGCTGACACCCACCCTGCCGCCGCCGTCGACGCCCCACGCCGGCCGACGCTCCAGGAGCTCCGGCCGGGCGACCGTCACGACGAGCAGCGGGTGGGCCCTCGACCGCTCCACGAGGTCGTCCACGAAGTCGAGCAGGCCGGCGTCGGCCCAGTGGAGGTCGTCGAAGACGAGGACGGTCGTGCCCTGGTCCGCGATCCGCTCGAAGAAGGTCCGCCAGGCGGCAAACTGCTCCTCCCGCTCGCCGCCCGTCGCCGGGCCGAGGTCGACGAGCGCGGCCAGGAACGGGGCGATCCAGCGCCGCTCGGCCGCGTCCGGCACGAAGCGCGCCAGGCACGCGGCCAGGCGCTGCCGCGCGACCCCCGGCGTCTCGCTGCCGCCGAGCCCCGCCCGCGTGCGGACCATCTCGGCGAGCGCCCAGAACGCCAGACCCTCACCGTAGGCGGGCGAGCCGGCCTGGTGCCACCAGATCGGCTCGACGACGCCGTCGACGTACTTCTCGAGCTCCCAGGCGATCCGGCTCTTGCCCACGCCGGCCTGGCCGACGATCGAGAGCTGGCGGACCGTCCGCTCCGCGCGCACGCTGTCCAGCAGCTCCTTCACGACGGCGAGCGTGCGCTCGCGACCGACCAGCGGACCCTCGAGGCTCAGGCTCCTGCCCCGGCCGCGCCGCAGGGCCACGACCCGGCGCGCCTCCCAGGCCGTCACGGGGAGCGGGATCCCGCGGAGCGCCTGCGCCCCGGCCGACGTGAAGGCGATCGACCCGCGCACGATCCGGTGCGTCGTCTCGTCCACCAGGACCGCGCCCGGCGGGGCGGCGCCCTGGAGCCGGGAGGCCGTGTTGACCACGTCGCCGGCGACCATCCCCTGGCCGATCGCGCCGACCGTGACCGCCGCCTCGCCGGTGACCACGCCGCCGCGGGCGGACAGGCCGTCGAGGCCCAGCTCCGCGCCGAGGCCGTCGACCGCGGCGACCAGGTCCAGGGCCGCCCGGACGGCGCGTTCGGCATCGTCCTCGTGGGCGACGGGCGTCCCCCAGACCGCCATCACCGCGTCGCCGATGAACTTCTCGAGGGTGCCGCCATAGCGACCGATCAGCCCCCGGCTGGTCTCGAAGTAGCGATCGAGGAGGTCACGGACCTCTTCCGGGTCGCGCCCGGACGTGCGCTCGGTGAACGCGACGAGGTCGATGAAGAGGACCGAGACCTGGCGCCGCTCGGCGACCGGAGGCGTCCCGTGGCCGGCTGCTCGCCGGGCGGCGAAGGCGCCGGGACCGGCCACCAGCGGCTCGCCGGCGGCGAGCGGGGACGCCTCGGGCGCAGGCGCCGAGCGTGCCGGCGGCGCCGGCGCGGGCGGCTCGATCGGCGTGCCGCACGCCCCGCAGAACCGCGCCTCGCCCTCGACGGCGGTCCCGCAGGCCGGGCAGCGGGCCGGGAGCGCGCGGCCGCACGCCCCGCAGTACCTCGAGGTCGGCGGGCTCTCGGCTCCGCAGGCGTCGCAGCGCTTGGTCACCTGCGCATCATCGTGCTCCGGCCGTCGAGCGCAAGAGGGTCCGCGGTCAGGGCCCCGCGGCGGCGCCCTCGATCAGAACCCCTCCCGGGCGAGGCGCGGAGCCATGCGCCGGGCTGCGCGCGCCCGGTGGGAGACCGCCTGCTTCCGCTCCGGCGGCCACTCCCCGACGGTGGCGCCGCCGGGCGGCTCGCTCGCGGGCTCGAAGATGGGGTCGTAGCCAAAGCCGTTCGAGCCGCGCGGCGCCGTCCCGATCCGGCCCTCGAAGGTGCCGCGGGCCAGGTGCACCGGCAGGCCGCCGCGCGGCCCCGCCCGGCCCGGCAGGGCGAGGGCGAGGACGCACCGGTAGCGCGCCCCCCGGCGCTCCGGCGGGAGGCCTGCCAGCGCGGCCAGGAGCCTGGCGTTGTTGTCCTCGTCGGTCGCCTGCTCGCCGGCATAGCGCCGCGTGCGGACGCCCGGCCCGCCGCCCAGGTGGTCCACCTCGAGCCCCGAGTCGTCCGCGAGGGTCGGGAGCCCGGAGAGCCGGGCGTACGCCCGAGCCTTCAGGGCGGCGTTGGCGGCGAAGGTGGCGCCGGTCTCCTCCACCTCCTCGTCGATCCCGACGTCGTCGAGGTCGACGAGCTCGGCCCGCTCCAGCCGCAGCAGGTCGCGCAGCTCGGCCAGCTTGTGCCGCGAGCGCGTGGCGACGAGGAGACGGGGTCGTCCGGTCACCGCTTGACGGTGGCGAGGATGGCTGCCTGCGCCTCGAAGAGCCGGGCCAGCCCGGTCCCGGCCAGGTCGAGCAGCGCCCCCAGGTCGTCGCGCGAGAAGGCCTTGCCCTCGGCCGTCCCCTGCAGCTCGACGTAGCGCCCGGCGTCCGTGCCCACGACGTTGAAGTCGACCTCGGCGACCCGGTCCTCGGCATAGTCGAGGTCGAGCAGCGCGACGCCGTCGTGGATGCCGACCGAGACGGCGGCCACCTTCCCGACCAGCAGCCGCTCCATGCCGTACGCGGTGAGGGCCGCCGCCAGGGCGACGTACCCGCCCGTGATGCTCGCGGTGCGGGTGCCGCCGTCGGCCTGGAGCACGTCGCAGTCGACCGTGACGGTCCGCTCGCCCAGCCGGCCCAGGTCCACGACGCCGCGCAGGGACCGGCCGATGAGGCGCTGGATCTCGTGGGTCCGGCCGCCGATCTTGCCGGCGGTCGCCTCGCGCTGCGTCCGCTCCGCGGTGGAGCGCGGCAGCATGGAGTACTCGGCGGTGACCCAGCCGCTGCCCTTGCCCCGCAGGTGCGGCGGGACGCGGTCTTCGATGGTCGCCGCGCACAGGACCTCGGTATCGCCGACGCGGATCCGGCAGGAACCCTCGGCCCACTTCTGGACGCCCAGCGTCATCGTCACGGGCCGCAGCTCGTCCGGCCGGCGGCCCGACGGGCGAAGGACGGCCCGGTTGCCGATCGTCATCGCGGCACCTCCTGCGACCCATTCTGGCGCGCCAGCTCGGCCTTCGCCGCGTCCCACAGCTCGTCGAGCTGGGCGAAGGAGAGGTCGCGGAGGGCGACGCCGCGTTCCGCCGCCAGCCGCTCGACGATCCCGAAGCGGCGCCGGAACTTCTCGTTGGCCGCCCGGAGCGCCGCCTCCGCCTCCACGTCGTGGTGGCGGGCCAGGTTGACGACGACCATGAGCAGGTCGCCCAGCTCCTCCCGGCGGGCGGCCGAGCCCTCGGCCTCCGCCAGCTCGCCGAGCTCCTCGGCCACCTTGGCCAGGATCCCCTCGACGCTCGGCCAGTCGTAGCCGAGGTGGGCGGCGCGCTCCTGCATCTCCTGGCTGGCCGCCAGGGCCGGCATGGAGCGGCTGACGCCCTCGAGGGCGCTCTTCGGTGCGGGCGCCGGCTCGCCGTCCTGGGCCGACGCGGCGGCGGCGACCGCGCGCTCCGCCTGCTTGATCCGCTCCCACTGGCGGTTGACGTCGGTCGCCGTGCGGACCTCCGCGTCGCCGAAGACGTGGGGGTGGCGCCGCACGATCTTGGAGGCGATCGCCGCCTGGACGTCGGCCAGGTCGAAGACGCCGGCCTCGGCGGCGAGCTGGGCGTGAAGGACGACCTGCAGCCAGAGGTCGCCGAGCTCGCCGGCCAGCTCCGGCGTGGCCCCGTCGGCCAGCGCGTCGTAGACCTCGTAGGCCTCCTCGAGGAGGTGGTTGCGGAGCGACTCGTGGGTCTGCTCGCGGTCCCAGGGGCAGCCGTCCGGGGCCCGCAGGCGGTTCGAGATCCAGGGCATGCCCCACGGCGATGCGGCTGCCAGCTCAGGCGCGACGGGCGCCAGGTAGAGGGGTGCCGCGAGGTCGGCCTCGCGGAGGTCACCGACGATCGTGCCCTCCGCCACGCCGAACCGCCCGACCGGGTGATCGGGCGGGTAGAGCCGGCGCAGCAGCGTCAGCGCGTCGCGGCCGGCCGGTCCGTGGCGGCCGGCCAGCGGAGTGGGCGGCTCGTCGGGGGCCGCCGACCGCAGGACGGCCAGCGGGACGAGAAGCACCGGCCGCGACGGCTCCACCGGGATCGAGATCAGGCGCTCCGCCGGCACCACCGCGAGGCCGTCGGCGGGGTCGAGCCCCCAGCGGAGTCGCGCCTCGGCAAGCAGGGCGTCGAGCACGCGCCGCTCCGGTCAGGCGCTCGTGAGGAGGCGCTCGATCGTCGTCTGGCTGGGGTCGTCCTTGATCCCCTGGTACCAGTTGGCGAACGCGTTGCCGCGGAGCGTGGTCACCTGGTCCGGGTCCGGCGACCGGGTGGCGATCTCGGAGACCTTGTAGAAGCGCAGGCCGTCGCCCTGGCTCGGCGTGGAGACGCCATTCGCCTGGGTGGCGAAGATGGCGTCCTCGGCGTTCTTGGCCAGCTGGTAGCGGGCGACCCAGCCGAGGTCTCCGCCGTCGACGGCAGTGGAGGCGATGGAGTTCTCCGCCACCAGCTTGGCGACGTCGGCGCCGGGCCTGGTCACCTCGTCGATCAGCTTCTGGGACCGCACCGACGGGTCGTCGGCCGTGACGAACTGGATGACATGCCACCCGAAGGCCGACTTGACCGGAGCCAGCACCTGCCCAGGCTGGAGCCCGTCCGCGAAGATCGCCGCGGCGAAGGCTGCATCCAGCTGGGTGCTGGGGTCGTCCTTGGCGAAGTACGGCAGGAACCCGTTGGCCGCCGCCGACGTGGTGTCGTCGCTCCCGGGTGCCAGGTCGACGAAGCGCGTCGTCCCGGCCTGCAGCTCGTCGTAGGCCTTCTTGGCCTCGTCCTCGGCAGCCTTCCATGCCGGATCGTCGGCCGCGAGCGCTGCTGCCGCGTTGGGGTCGTCCTTGGGCGAGTACAGGAGGTGCTTCACCAGCACGGCGCCGGCGGGGACCGGGTCGCCGCCGTTGTTCTCGATCTCGATCTCGGCAGCGCGCCGCTGCTCGGAGGGCTTGTCGACGACATCGGCCAGGATCTGGGCCTCGATCGTGTCGCGGGCGACGATCGCCTCGGCCGAGCGGCGGTAGACCGCCTCGGCGACGCCGGCGTCGGCGGCGCGCTTCATGTAGTTGGGATCCACGAGCTCCGCGTTGATCTCTGCCAGCCGACCGATCCGGTAGACGCCGTCGGCGCCCTCGATCACCGCGGTGTAGCCCGGGGCGGCCAGGGCGAAGATCGCGTCGACGAACGCCTCGTCCGGGGAGGTCAGGCCCTTGTCGATGAAGTACAGGTCGCCGTTCGTCTCGGCCGCATCGGCGTCGCCGGAGGCCTTGACGACATCCTCCCAGGACTTGCCGCCCTGGAGGTCGGCCAGGAGCCCGTCGGCCTTCTTCTTCGCGGCGTCCTTCTGGGCCTGCGTCGGCAGCGTCGCGCCCGTGCTGGTCTCCGGCGTGACCTGGATCAGGTACGTGTGGCGGCTCTCCGGGGTCGTCGCGTCCTTCGTGATCTGCGCGTCGACCTCGGCGGCGCCGACCTGCACGTTCTGCTTGGGGGCGAGCTGGAGGAGGAGCGTCGTGTCGATCTCGCGCTCGTAGGCGACGCTCCCGATCTGCTCCTTCTGCTGGGCGATGTAGTTGAGCAGCTGGGTGCCCTGCGCCGCCGACATGCGGCCCGCGCTGACCTTCTCGCGCGTTCGTGACTCGAGCGTGTCGAGGCGGAACGTCTCGAGGGCGACGCGCGCCCGGAGATCGTCCTTGGTGATCGCCGCGCCGTTGACCGTGGCCACCGGGGCGAGGTGCTCGTCGTACCAGGTGGCGACACCCGCGCCGACGAGCAGCAGGACCGCGAGTGCGATGACGGCGCCGAAGCCGATGTTGAAGTAGAGGTTCCGGCGATGGTCGGACTCGTAGCCGCTGCGGCGGCCGGTCCGCGTCGTCGGACGAGCGCGGAAGGTCATGGTGCCTCTTGTCGTCGTGGTGTTCGGGTGCTCGGGGGCGCGGCGCCACGGCGCGGGCCCGGCGCATCGTACCGCACCGGACGTCCCGGGCCGAATGGCCGGCCGGTGTGATCACGATGAAGAACCGGCAACGTGAGGCGCCGTCGCACCCTGGCGTCAGGTGCTCCAGCCGGCTCCCAGGCGGAGCACCTGGCGCGGCCGCGTGGTCCGTCGCCCCGACGCGTTGACCGTGTCGAGGATCAGGTCGGCCCGGTCGTAGACGGCGACCCAGTCGATCGCCCGGTGCGGCGTCACGATGACGACCAGGTCGGCCCAGGCCAGGAGCTCGTCGAGCGGCGACGACGGATCCGTCCGGCCGCTCGCGTCGCGGAACCGGGGAATGTGCGGGTCGTGGAACAGGACCTCCGCGCCCCGCTCCCGGAGGAGGGCCAGGATGTGCTCCGCGGGCGCCTCACGCGCGTCGCCGACGTCGGGCTTGAAGGCGACGCCCAGCACGCCGACCCGAGCGCCCTTCAGCGAGCGCGAGCGGTCGTTGAGCGCCTCGGCGGCGAGTTCCACCACGTGGCGCGGCATGGCGGCGTTGACGTCGGCCGCGAGCTCGATGAAGCGATCGGTGAAGTCGAACTCGCGCGCCCGCCAGGCAAGGTAGTACGGGTCGACGGGGATGCAGTGGCCACCGACGCCCGGCCCCGGCGTGAACCTCATGAAGCCGAAGGGCTTGGTGGCGGCCGCGTCGATGATCTCCCAGACGTCGAGGCCCATCCGCTCGCACAGGAGCGCGAGCTGGTTCACGAACGCGATGTTGATGTTCCGGAAGACGTTCTCGAGCAGCTTCGCCATCTCGGCGGCATCCGGCGACGAGAGCCCCACGACGACGTCGTTGATGTTGCGCAGCAGCGACGCGGCGCGCTCGGTGGCCGCCGGCGTGGAGCCCCCAACCAGCCGCGGCACCAGCCTGCCGGAGCTCGCCGGGTCACCCGGGCTGACCCGCTCGGGCGCGAAGGCGAGGTCGAAGTCGGCGCCGGCGCGAAGCCCGGTCTCGCGCTCGAGGACAGCCCGGAAGGGACCGGAGGTCGTGCCCGGGAAGGTGGTCGACTGGAGGACCACCAGCTGCCCGGCCCGGAGCCCGGAGCGCACCAGCTCGGCGGCCTGGAGCACCTGCCCGAGGTCGGGGTCCTTCGTCGGCGTGACGGGGGTCGGCACGCAAACGAAGATCGCGTCCGCAGCGCGAACCGCATCCACGTCCGCGGGGACGGCGCGGAAGCCCGCCCGCAGGGCGGCAGACAGGCGCTCGTCGGTGATGTCCTCGATCGGGGAGTGACCGGCGTTGAGCTCCTCGACGCGGCGCGGGCTGGCGTCGATCCCGGTGACCGTCAGCCCCGCTTCGATGAAGCCCAGGGCGAGCGGGAGCCCGACGTACCCGAGCCCCACGACGGCGACACGGGCGTCGGCCCGGCGCTCCGGGCGAGCGGCGGCGCGGTGGTCGGGGGATGCCTGCTGGTTCACGATGCCTCCGGTGGCGCGACGCGATCGGGCGGCGACCGATGCGAGGATAGCCCGTCGACCGCAACTTGCTCGACGAGCCGGACGTAGGCGGCTCCCTGGACCTCCCAGCCGAGCTCACGCAGGCGCGCTCCGGTTGCCGCGACCCGGGCCTCGCGCATCGCGGGGTCGTCGACGAGGCCCGCGAGCCTCGCGGCCAGGTCCTCCGCGTCGCCCGGTCGGTAGCGGGCCAGGGTGGCGGCGTCGAAGTAGCGCTCGACGGCGGGGAGTGCGGACGCCACGACGGGCTTTCCCATCGCGGCGTACTCGAAGATCTTGGTGGACAGGCTGACGTCGGTGAACGGGGTCCGGCGCGTCGGCGCCAGGCCGATGTCGGCCCTCGCGATCCAGCCGGGCACCTCTTCCAGCGGGATCCGTCCCGGCATCTCGACCCGCTCCCCGATCCCCAGCCGCGCGGCCTCGGCCGCCAGCTCGCCGGCGCTGTCGCCCCGGCCGAGGACCTGGACCGCCACCGGGAGCTCCGGCCGGGCCTGCGCCAGGTGGGCGATGGCACGCAGGACGACGTCGAGCTCGTAGATCGGCGTCAGCGCCCCCGCGTAGATGAGCCGCAGGGTCCCGTCGGCCATGAACGTGCGCATGGGGCAGGCCGCGGGATCGAACCGGGCCACGTCGGCCGCGTTCATGATCACGGTCACCTTCTCGCGCGGCACGCCGAGGGCGACAAGCCGGTCGGCGAGCATGTCGTTGACGGTGATCACGGCCCTCGCGACGCCGATCGACCAGCGTTCCTGGGCCCGAAGCGCCATGTCGGCCAGCCCGGAGGCGCGCGCCGGGAACCGGGAGCGGAAGAACTCCGGCATCGCCTCGTGGAGGTCGAGGATGAGCGGCACGCCCCCGGCGAGGCGGAGCGGGAGGCCGGCGAAGACCAGGAAGTCGGGCAGGGTCGCAGCCTGGAGCACGGCGTAGCGACGCCGGCGATGGGCGATCGTCGCCGCCACCATGGCCCGCACGAAGAAGTCGAGGTACTCGGCGATGTAGGTGCCCACGCCGGCACCCTGATGGCGCTGCACGTCGAGGCGCCGGAGGTGGACGCCGTCGATCACCGCCTCGGCGGCCTCGCCCGGGCGCCGGAGCGCGAAGACGTCGACTGGGCGTCCCGCGCGGACGAGAGTCTCCGCCTGGCGTCGAACGCGGGCGTCCTCCTCGTAGTAGGCGTGGACCAGCAGGCACAGGGGCCGCCGACGCGGACCGGCCCGGCCGTTTCGCGTCGTGGTCACGTCCCCGCCGAGGTCGTCTCGATGATCCGGCGCCGGAGGTCGGCGATCGCTTCGACCGCGCCCGTCCGCAGCCGCTGACGAACCTCGAGCGAGATCGGCTCCACGTCGTGCGTGAGGCGGTCGGCGAGATCCGGGTCGGAGTACCGGCTCAGGAGGTCGCGGCGTCCGATGTCCCTGACGAAGTACTGGTTCTTGGCGGTCGGCATGAGGACGAAGGCGGGAACTCCGTACATCGTCGCGACGACGACGCCGTGGAACTTCATGCTCGCCACGACTGTGCACTCGCCGATCGCCCGGCTGATCACGGCCAGGTCGTCCGACGAGACCAGCTCGGTGTCCGGGAGCCCGAGCCCGGCCGTTGCCTCGAGGTCGCGCAGGCGCGTCCTCCCGGTCGCCAGGACGATTCGCCGAACCCGGTAGCCGAGCGAGATCGCCCGCTCGCAGAGGCGCTGCACCTGCGTCAGGTCGTCGGGCTCCCCGCGCCGACGGACGGCGACGCCGAAGATCGGCGGGTCGGTGGGCCGCACGACGGGGGGGAGCGTCAGGGCGCACACGAGGTCCGGCGCGGTGACGACGGGCACTGCCGGCTGGAGCTCTCGCTCGATCCAGGCCGAGCTGGCCGCGTCGCGCGTGCCGATGTAGCGCACGTTCGGGTGCTGGAAGAAGCGGGCGAGGGTCGCCACCGTCCACGACTGGCTCTCGCGGAACGTCGGGACTCCGACGCCGGTGACGAAGACCGGACGGCGCAGGTAGGCGCGCTCCCAGTACAGGCTGGAGGTTGCCCACGGGATCACGATGTCGCCGCCGCCGATCACCAGCGCATCCGCCCGGCGCACGGCCGGCCCCACCCGCCGACCGAGGCGCCCGGCGTCCGGGTCCAGCACGGTGTGGAGCTGGATCGGGTCGGCGAGGTGCTCCCGGAAGACCTCGCCGAAGAGCTCGTCGCCGTAGTTCCCCCAGCCGTAGAAGCCGACCAGGCCCACGGCCGGGGCGTTGGTCGGGGGCCGATCTCCCCAGGGCACGTAGGCAACCGGATCAGCCACGCGCCGGGTCGCCGCCCGCCCATAGGCGCCGAGGCGTCGGCGGATCACGTTGGTCACGCCGGCATTGTGCCATGGCTCGACCCGCTCGCGACCGGCCGGCCCCGGCGGGTCGGGCTCGGGCCCGCGAAGGGAGCGTGATGCTATGCTCCGGGCCACCATGACGCTCACAAGCGAGGCACCACCTCGCTTTCGATCCTCTGCCTTTCGCCCCGGCCCGATCGCCCTGGTGCGGGAGGGCCTGACCGACATCCTCGGCCGGCGCCGGCTCGTCGGCTACCTCGTCCGCGCGGACCTCAAGAAGAAGGGTGCCGACACCCTCCTCGGGAACATCTGGTGGGTCTTCGACCCGCTCCTCCAGATGCTGGTCTACGTCTTCCTTGTGACCGTCATCTTCAACCGGTCGGTGCCCGACTACCCGCTCTTCATCTTCTGCGCGATCCTCCCCTGGAAGTGGTTCAACTCGTCCATCGGGGACGGGATCGGCTCGGTGACGGGAGTGGAGCGGCTCATCAAGCAGATCAACTTCCCGAAGGTCGTCCTGCCGGTGTCGTCGGTCGTGGCCGGGATCGCCAACTTCGGCTTCGGCCTGATCCCGATGTTCGCCCTGATGGTGCTGTTCTACGCCGACCGGATCTCACCGTGGCTCCTGGCGATCGTCCCGATCGCCGCCGTGCAACTCCTGTTCACGCTCCCGCTGGCCCTGCTGGTGGCCGCGACGAACGTCTTCTACCGGGACGTCGGCAACCTGTCGCGCCACGTGCTGCGGATCTGGTTCTACGCCTCGCCGGGCATCTACGGTGCCGATCTGATCCTCCAGGTGTCGGAGAAGTACCCGGCGCTCGGGACGCTCATGGCCCTGAACCCCTGGGCAATCCTCTTCACGGGCTACCGGGACGCGATCTACGAGGCGAAGAGCCCCGACTGGGTCGCCCTCGGCGGGCTCGCGGTCGTCTCGCTGGCCCTGCTGTTCGTCGCGACGTGGGTCTTCAAGCGGGTCGAGCCGACCTTCGCGAAGGTCCTGTGACGGGCTCCCGGAACGGGTCGGCGTCCTCGCGCGCGGCGATCCGCGTCGACGGGCTCGGCGTCCGCTACAGCCTGCGCTTCACCCGGAAGACCACCGTCCGCGAGTCGCTCACCCGGCGGGTCCGCCGGGTCTCCAGCGAGACCGAGTTCTGGGCTCTGCAGGACGTGAAGTTCGAGGTGACCCCCGGTGAATCCCTGGGGGTCATCGGACCGAACGGCGCGGGGAAGAGCACCCTCCTCCAGGTGCTGGCCGGGATCATCACGCCGTCCGCCGGCGTGGTGGAGGTCGACGGGCACGTCTCCAGCCTCCTGACGCTCGGGGCCGGCTTCGACGGCGACCTCAGCGGACGCGACAACATCCGCCTGGCCGGGGCCTTCATGGGGCTCGACCACCGGAGCCTCGAGGAGCAGCTTCCGCGGATCGTCGAGTACGCCGACCTCGGCCCGTTCATCGACGCACCCATCAAGACCTACTCGTCGGGCATGCGCGCGCGCCTCGGGTTCGCGATCGCCACCTCGGTCGAGCCCGACATCCTGCTCCTCGACGAGGTCCTCTCGACGGGCGACGCGTCGTTCAGGGAGAAGTCCAAGGCCCGCGTGCTCGAGCTCGTGCGCGGCGCCAAGGCCATCGTCCTCGTCACCCACGACATGGGCTGGGTGACCGAGTACTGCAACCGGGCGATCCTCATCGAGAAGGGCCGGATCATCGCCGAGGGCGAGCCGGCCGACGTGGTCGCTCTCCACCGCGACCACTCCCAGCAGCGCAAGGCCCAGCGCGACGCGGCCGGCGTGCTGCCCGTGGACAGTCCGGCGCCGGTGGTGGCGCGGGCCCGCCGATGACCGCGCCTGCCCCTTCCGCGCCCACGCTGCCGGTCGTGAACCCGTTCCCGCCGGCGATCCGCCGACCGCGGGGAATCTGGCGCGAGTGGGTGAACACGGCCCTGCGATCGCGAGCGGACGCGGACGCCGCGGTCGCCGAGCTCACCGCCTGCGGCCTGGCGCCTCACCAGGACAGCCCCAAGAACTGGGACGTGCTCGTGGCGCTCGGGGAGATCCTCGACCGCTGCATGCGCCGCGACGCCGTGCTCGAGATGGGCGCCGCCAGCTACTCGCCCCTCCTGAGCTGCCTGGCCCAGTACGGGTTCACCCGCCTCCAGGGGATCGACCTGGTGCGCACGAAGACCGCCCACCGCGGCCCGGTCGTGCTGCGTCACGGGGACCTCACGGCGACGACGTTCCGGGACCACTCGTTCCGCGCGATCGCCTGCCTCTCCGTCGTCGAGCACGGAGTCGAGCTCCGTGCCTACCTCGCCGAGGCCGCCCGCCTCCTTCGCCCCGGAGGGGTCCTGATCACCTCGACGGACTTCTGGTGCAGCGACGTCGACACCGCCGGCAAGACGGCCTACGGCGTCCCGGTGCGCATCTTCACGCCGGCGGAGATCGAGGCCTTCGTCGCGCTGGCCCGCGAGCTCGGGTTCCGCACGCCCCGCCAGCCTCGCCTGGACTGCCGCGACGCGGTCGTCCGCTGGAACGCCGTCGGTCTCGACTACACCTTCGTGAACATCGTGCTGACGGCCGATCCCGGCTCGCCGCGCGCGCGCGTCTCCACCCTCGCCCACCGCCTGCGCCGATGAACCGAGCGCCACGAGCCATGTCATGCCCAGCGATCGCCTGATCCGGCGCGGCGAGCGGATCGTCCGGACCGTCGCCAGCCGGCTGCCGCCGCCGCGGGACGACGCCTTCGTCACGGCCGCCGAGGCGGGGTTCGCCCTCCTCACCGGACGCCGCGCCCGGGGCGGCCTGTCGACGTACAAGGAGCCCCGGATCAACCAGGTCGCCTTCCGGCTGGCGCTCTCCGCCTACTACGACGGAGACCAGCACAAGGCGGGCGAGCGGATCGAGGCGCTGGTCGCCGCCCATCCCGACAGCATCCGCGTGCAGCGCCTGCGCCGCGACATCATGGCGCGCCGCGGCGACCTGACCGGGCAGGCCCGGGCGCTCCACGCCATCCACGAGCTGGACGACACGGACGAGCGGCGGGACGCCGAGCGCCTCCTGCTCGGCAGGATCATGGAGACGTCCCCCGGGTGGCTGCCGCGGATCCCCGGCCCACCCCGGCCGGTGCTCCCGGTTGACGATTCCGGCGTGCTGCACCTCCTGAAGGAGTCGGTGCCGTATCTCACGAACGGCTTCACGATGCGCTCGCGCTACAACCTCCTGGCCGCGCGGGCCGCCGGTGCGAGGCCCGTCGTGGTCACGTCGCTGGGCTTCCCGCGCCTGCTCGGGACGACTGAGTTCCCGGCCGTCGAGGAGGTGGACGGGATCCCGCACCACCGGCTCGACCTCGGGGCGTTCTATCCGCTCGAGCAGCCCTTCGACCGCCTGCTGGAGCACCAGGCCTGGATGACCGCGGTCATCGCCCGGCAGGTCCGCCCGGCGGTGATCCACGTCTCGTCGGGGCACCGCGGGTACGAGACGGCGCTCGTTGGCCTCGCGCTCCGCGAGCACATCCGGCGCCCGGTCGTGTACGAGGTCCGGTCGTTCTTCGAGTCCACCTGGACCTCGGACCCGGAGTGGAGCGACCGCGGCGAGCAGTACCTGCGGCGCCACGATGCCGAGACCAGGGCGATGCGCGCTGCCGACCGCGTGATCACGATCGCGGAGACGATGCGCGACGACATCGTCGCCCGCGGCGTTGACCCGGCCCGGGTGACCGTCGTGGCGAACGGCGTCGACCCCGACGCCTTCACGCCCGAGCCGCCGGACCAGGCGCTCCTGCGGCGCTACCGGATCGACGGGCGCTTCGTCTTCGGGTACGTCAGCAACATCGACCATCCCCGGGAGAACCAGGAGCTGCTCGTCGAGGCGACGGCCCGACTCCTGCATCGCGGGCGCGAGGTCGCCTGCCTGATCGTCGGCGACGGCAAGCGCCGCGAGGAAGTGGAGCGCCTCGCGGCCAAGGCCGGCGTGAAGCGCTGGGTCGTCTTCACGGGCCGCGTGCCCCACGACGAGGTCAACAGCCACTACGCGATCCTCGACGCGTTCGTGGTGCCGCGCCGCGACGAGCGATCGGCCCGCACGGTCACGCCGCTCAAGCCCTACGAGGCGCTGGCGATGGCACGACCCCTGGTGGTCGCCGACCTCCCGGCGCTCCTCGAGATCGCGGCCCCCGACGAGCGCGGCCTGGCCTTCCGGGCCGAGGACCCCGACGCGCTTGCCGACGCGATCGAGCGCCTCATGGACGACCCCGAGATGGGCCGCCGGCTCGGGCTTGCCGGCCGAGCCTGGGTGGAGCGCGAGCGTCCCTGGTCGGCGAACGGGCCGCGCTTCCAGGAGGTCTATCGCGACGTGCTGGACGAGTGGAATGCCCGGCCCGGCGGAGGGGCCGGCTGATGGAGGGCCGACGGCGATCCATCATGCAGCCGGGCTACGCCTTCACGGACGAAGCCCTCGCGGCCCTCCGGGCGCTGCAGGCCGCCGACGATGATCCGCTCGTCCTGGCCTACCACCCGGTGGCCCGGATGAACCCCTACCAGGCACTGCTCTACGGACGCGCCTGGACCGCCGGGATCGCCCCCGTCCCGCTCGTTCGGCTGGAGCGGATCGCGGAGCTGAGCGAGCTGGCGCGGCTCGGGATCGGGACGCTGCTCCACCTGCACTGGATCAACGTCGTGATGCGGGACGCCGGCACGCCCGGCGAGGCGCGCAAGCGGGGCGTGCAGTTCCTGCGCGTGCTCGACCGGTACCGCGACGCGGGGGGCAGGATCGCCTGGACGATCCACAACGTCCTTCCCCACGGCGCGCGCTTCGAGGCCGAGGAGGCATGGCTCCGCGGCGAGGTCGCGGCGCGCTGCGACGTCGTTCACGTTCTCGCTGCGTCCACGCTCGACCAGGCCGCCGAGTGGTTCGCGATCCCGCCCGAGAGAGTGCTCCACGTCCCGCATCCCAGCTACGCCGGCGCCTACGAGGACGTCGTCTCGCGCGAGCAGGCGCGCCACGAGCTCGGGATCATGCCGGACGAGATCGTCCACGTGGTCGTCGGATCGCTCAAGCCGTACAAGGGCCTCAACGCGCTCCTCGACGCGTGGGACGACCTGCCGGTGGACGGCCCCCCGCGCCGGCTGCTGGTCGCCGGCCAGCCGGACGACGTGGAGGGGGTCAACGAGTTCGTCGAGCGGGCCGCCATCCACCCCACCGTCCTGCTCCATGCGCGGCTGATCCCCTCGAACGAGATGCAGATCTTCCTGCGAGCGGCCGACGTCGCGGTGCTGCCCTACCTGCGCACCCTCAACTCGGGAGCGCAGCTCCTGGCCCTCACGTTCGGCCTGCCCGTGGTCGTGCCCGCCGACGGCGGGCTGGCGGAGCTCGTCGACGAGCGCTGCTCGCGCACGTTCGTGCCCGGCGACCGGGAGAGCCTGGCGGCGGCGCTGGTGGCGGCCGACGCGCTCGTCACCCCGGCGGCACGCGAGGCCGCGCTGGCCGTCGCCGCGACGCGACCACCGGGCGAGCTGTCCGAGCGCTTCGCCGTCGGCCTGCGCTCGCTGCTGCGGGCCGGGAAGGCGACCGCGACGGGCGTGCGCTCCGCCTAGCCCTCTCCTGCCAGCCCTGCGGCGCCGGCCGGCACCGCGACCGGGGCGGAGGTCGATGTGGCGAGGATGGCCGCGATCCGCTCGCCCGCGTGTCCGTCCCAGAGGGGGGGCGCTTCGGTGGGCGGGACCGGCGGCCGATCGAGCAGCTGGCGAACCGCCGGAGCAACCTCGGCGGGACGCACCAGGCGGTTGGTGCCGTGCGTGATCGTGATGGGCCGTTCGGTGTTCGGGCGCACGGTCAGGCACGGGACGCCGAGCACCGTGGTCTCCTCCTGGACGCCACCCGAGTCCGTGACGACGACCGCTGCGCCGCGCACGAGCGACACGAAGTCGAGGTAGCCCAGCGGCGGGACGATCCGCAGCCGGTCCCGGTGCGCCAGCCCGGCCACCTCGAGGTTCGCCCGCCCGCGCGGGTGCAGGGGGAGCACCACGGGGAGGATCGCCGCCACGTCGTCGAGCATCCGGACGATCTCGGCGGCCGCCTCGGACGTGTCCACGTTGGCCGGCCGGTGGAGCGTCGCCAGCGCGTACGGACCCTCCAGGCCGTGGGTCCGCCGGGCTCGCTCGACGTCGAACCGCGCGATGTTCGCCAGCAGCGTGTCGATCATCGGGTTGCCGACGAAGTGGATCCGATCCGCCGGGACGCCCTCCCGGCGCAGGTTGTCGATGGCCTCCGGGCTGGTCGCGAAGCAGACGTCGGCCAGCACGTCGGTGACCCGCCGGTTGATCTCCTCCGGCATCGAGAGGTCGAAGCTGCGCAGGCCGGCCTCCACGTGCGCCGTCGGGATCCCCAGCTTCGCGGCCACCAGCGCCCCGGCGAGCGTCGAGTTGACGTCGCCGTACAGGACGACCATGGCCGGACGCAGGTCGAGGAGCGCCCCTTCGAGCGCCACCATCAGGGCGGCGGTCTGGGTCGCCTGGCTCCCCGAGCCGATCCCCAGGTTGAGGTCGGGCTCGGGCAGCCCGAGCTCCTCGAAGAAGACGTCGGACATCGCCCGGTCGTAGTGCTGGCCCGTGTGGACGATGCGCTGGGTGGCTCCCAGCCGCCCGAGGGCGAGGACGACCGGGCCGGCCTTCATGAAGTTGGGCCGTGCCCCGACGACGTGCGCGAGCTGGGGCGGCGACGGGCGCGAGGCGTGGTCTCGGGCGCGTGCGGCTCCGGCGCCGGTCATGGGGTCCTCCAGGGTGGGGCCGCGAGTCAGGCGGCGCGCCGGCAAGTCTAGCCGAGGCCCGCCGGGGGCACGCCCGGCGCTGCCGGCATGGCTTCCCGCGGGAGAGGTGCTAGGATCGCCGGCCGTATGGTCTTCTCCTCGGCGGCGTTCCTCTTCTTCTTCCTGCCCGCGACCCTGGGGGCCTACTACGTGGCCCCGCGGCGCTACCGGAACGCGGTCCTCCTCGGGTTCAGCCTCTTCTTCTACGCCTGGGGCGCCGGCTGGATCACGTTCGTCCTCCTCGGCTCGATCGCCATCAACTACGTCGTCGGCCTGCGCGTGGAGCGAGCCCAGGACGAGGGCGACCGCCGGCGGGCCCAGTCCTTCCTGGCGCTGGGCGTCGTCGTGAACGTGGCCCTGCTGGTGTGGTTCAAGTACGCCAACTTCGCCGTGGCGACCTGGGGCGGGATCCTCGCCGCTGCCGGCCTCCCCGAGCTGCCGTGGGCCGACATCCTCCTGCCGATCGGGATCTCGTTCTACACCTTCCACGCGCTCAGCTACCTGATCGACATCTACCGCGGCACCGCCCGCCACCTGGTCGCCCCGGTCGACTTCGCCCTCTACATCACCTTCTTCCCGCAGCTCATCGCCGGGCCCGATCGTCCGGTTCCACGAGATCCGCGACCAGCTGGTCCGGCGGCGCGAGACCCAGGCCGCCTTCGCGGCCGGCATCTACCGATTCTCGCTGGGCCTGGGCAAGAAGGTGCTCATCGCCGACTCCGTCGCGACGCTGGTGGACGGCGATCTTCGACACGCCGCCCGGCGAGCTGAACACCGGCACCGCCCTGATCGGCGTCCTCGCCTACGCGGTCCAGCTCTACTTCGACTTCAGCGGCTACTCGGACATGGCCCTGGGCCTGGCCTTCATGTTCGGGATCCGGCTGCCGGAGAACTTCGACCGGCCCTACGCCTCGCGCTCCGTGACCGAGTTCTGGCGGCGCTGGCACATGTCCCTGTCGCGCTGGTTCCGCGACTACCTCTACATCCCGCTCGGCGGGAACCGCGGCTCGACGGCCCAGACCTACCGGAACCTGATCATCGTCTTCCTGATCACGGGCCTCTGGCACGGCGCCAACTGGACCTTCGTCGTCTGGGGCGTCTACCACGGCACCCTCCTGCTGCTGGAGCGGGCGACCGGCGCCGGGCGCTCGCCGGACCGGCCCCGTGGCCGGCGCTGGCAGGTCTCGACGATCGCGCTCGTCCTGCTCGGCTGGGTCTTCTTCCGGTCGCCGGACCTGGCCTACGCCGTCGGCTTCCTGCGGGCGCTCCTCCGCCCCGGGTTCGCGCTCCCCCCGGAGGTCGCCATGGTGCTCGACCCGCTCGTGCTCGCCGCCCTGGTCTTCGGGTGCCTCTCGGTCCTCATCCCGGCCGAATGGGTCACCGGGCGGCAGGTGGAGAACCCGCGCCCGGCGTTCAACCGTGCGCTCCGCGTCGGCCTCGCCACCGTCGTCCTGCCCGTCTCGATCCTGATGGTCGTGGCGAGCGGGTTCAGTCCCTTCCTGTACTTCCAGTTCTGAGGCTCCGATGACCCCGCCACATCCCGCCCATCCCGCAGGCCCGCCGGCCGACCCTCTTGTCGCCGGGCCTGTCGTCGCCGAGCCGGACGTGGCCGGACCGGAGGTCGCCGAGCCGCTCTCCGACGACTCCGGCCACCTGCCGGTCGCCGGACCCGATCGCGGCTGGCGGCGCTTCGATCGGCTGGTCATCGCGGCCTTCGTGGTCGGCCTCACGATCCCCGCGGTCGCCTTCCTCGTCGGGCTCCGGCCCGCCGCGATCGAGAACCGGCCGCTCTTCACGCCGCCGCCGATCACCGCGGCCGGCCTCGGCGAGCCCGCCTGGTACGCCTCCCTCGACCACTACGTCGCCGACAACATCTTCTTCCGGCCGCTTGCCGTAAGGCTAAGGGGGGAGCTCCTCGTCCGCCTTGGCTCGACCTCGAACCCCGCGGTCGTGCGCGGCGTCGATGACTGGCTCTTCACCCGCGAGGAGCTGGTCGTGACCTGCGACTTCACGCCCGACGAGATGGCCGGGCAGCTGGACCGGATCTCCGCCGCGTTCGACGCCGCGGGCCAGGACTTCCGGTTCCTCGTCGCCCCCGACAAGCACGCCATCTACCCGGACAAGCTGCGCCAGGACGACGGGATCGACCCGCCGTGCTCGGATGAGCAGCGCCCGGCGATGCAGGCCGTCCTCGATGCCCGCCCGGCCTTCGCGGTGAACGGCTGGGCCGCCGTCGGTGCTGCTCGCGCCGATGCGCCCGACGGGCCGCCGCTCTACTACAAGCAGGATTCGCACTGGACCCCGACCGGGGCGGTCGCGGCGATCCGCGCCCTGGCCCGGTCGCTGGATCCCGGGCTCTGGTCGGACGCGGACGTCGTCGACGGAGGCTCGAAGCTGGTGACGATGGACCTTGCCCGCCAGATCGGGCTGTCCCGCAAGGAGCGCACGCCGCAGCCGCGCGTGCGGCCGGGCGTGAAGGTCGTCCGGAGCACGGTGCCGATCCCGGTCGAGACGAAGAACTCGCGGGCCGTCTATCGCTTCACGTCGACCGGCGACCGACCCCTGCTCGGCGGCCGTACCGTCATCGTCTACGACAGCTTCTTCGGCCTCAACATGGGTCGCGTGTCATCCCTCTTCGAGGACGCCACGTGGATCCACGTCGGCGACCTGAAGAACCACCCCGAGCTCGTCGCGCAGACCGGGCCGTTCGACCGCGTCATCCTCCAGCGCGTCGAGCGCGGCCTGTACTCGACCGACATCGAGGCCGTCCTGCGGCCGCTGGTGCGCGCCGCGGGAAGCTGACCTGCGTCAGCCCGCGGCAAGGCCCCGATAGAGGGTGACGAGCCCCTGCTGCTGGGTCTCCCAGGAGAAGGGTCCCGCGGCCGCGCGGACCCGCGCGCGGAGGGCACGACGATCCACGTCGGGCGCCCAGGCCAGCGTGGCGATCGCCTCGGCGAGCGCCGCCGGGCGGTCGATGTCCACGCAGCGGCCGACGCCGAGCTCGCGCACCAGGGCACAGGTTGCGTTCGCTTCGGGGGCGACCACCGGGACGCCCGCCTGGAGGCACTCGAACAGCTTGTTGGGGAGGTTCAGGCGCTGGTTCAGCGTGCGCGGCGGCTGCCCGACGTAGCCGACGTCGGCGTCCACCACCAGGTCCAGGAGCTCGCCGGGCGCCACGGCGTCGAGGACGACGATTCGGCCCGGCTGCTCCGCGGCGCGCCGGCCCAGCCAGTCGCGCAGGCGCCCGTACCCGACGAAGACGGCCGTGACGTCGCGTCCCGAGAGCCCCGGGGCGTCCATCGCGGCCACCAGCTCCTCGATCCCGCGGTCCAGGCTGAAGCCGCCGTGGTAGAGGACGATCCGGCGCTCGTCGGGCAGCCCGGCGAGCGCGCGGAGGCGGCCCGACGGCTCCGGAAGCGGGTCGCCCGGCCGCCAGGCGGACGGGCAGTTGAGGACGACGGTCGGCCGGGCGACGCCGAACCTGCGGACGACCTCGTCGGCGACGCCGTCGCTGACCGCGGTGATCCCGGCGGCCCCCCGCATCCAGCGCCGCTCGCGGTCCCGCACGACGGCGCGGAACCAGCCGGGCATCCGGGCGAGCCGGGCAGCCTCGGTGTGGATGTCCGCGACGTCGTAGACGAAGCGTGCGCCCGCCCGGGCGGCCGCCGCCCGCACGACGGGGAGGGCGATGAGGGCCTTGCAGTGGTAGACGTCCGCGTCGGGATCCACGGCCAGCACGGCCCGCGTCCAGGGCCCGACGCGCCGCGCGTGGGCCGCGATCTCGGCCAGCCGCCGCAGCGGCGCGCGGAGCCGGTCCGCGCCCCGTGGTCGCCCGGGCGCGAGCCCGGTCGCATCGGGGTCGATCCCCAGGAGGCGGCACGTCGCCCGGCGGAGCCGCCGCGGCAGGGGCCGGAAGGCGCTCGCGATCGTGCGGTCCACGGCGATCCGGTGCAGGGTGACTCCGCCCGGCAGCTCCTCCCGCGGGGCAAGGCCCGGGCCGGCGAAGCCGACGAGGACCACCTCGTGCCCGTCGCCAACGAGGGCCGTCGCCGTGCGCCGGAGCCGATTGTCGAACTCGAACGTGTTGGCGGCGACGATCGCGACCTTCACGCGACGGGCCCCCCGTCGAGCACGCGGCTGATCGCCTCGGCCGCACCGGCCGGTCGAAGGTCGAGGGCGGCGGCGCGCGCCGCCGCCCGTGCCGGCGCCTCGCCGGCCGGCGCGAGACGGTCGAGCTCGGCCCGCGCCAGCTCCCGGTCGAGGCCGACGAGCAGCATGTCGCCGCCGGACCGGGCGACGGCCTCCACCCACTCGGTGCGATCGCGGAGGACGAGGCACGGCGTCCCGAGCCAGGCAGCCTCGCGCTGCACCCCGCCGGAATCCGTCAGGACCGCGGCAGCGTGCAGGGCGAGGGCGAGGGTCGTCCGGTACCCCTGCGGGTCGACGGCGTGGACGCCGGCAGGGAGCCCGACGCCGGCGGCCTCGAGCGCCGCCCGCGTCCCCGGATGGAGCGGGAGCACGACGGGTCGGTCCGGACGGGCGACCTCGCCCAGGAGCCGGCTCCAGGCGACGAGCGCGGCCGGGTCCCGGTTCTCCGCGCGGTGCACCGTCGCGAGGAGGTAGCCGCCCGGCGTGAGGCGCCGGGCCAGGCGCTCGCCGATCGCGTCGAGCACGGCCGGGTCACGGATCTCGGGGGCGACGCGCGCCGCGAGGTCCTGCATCAGGTCGCCGACCTCGTGAACGCCCTCGACGATCCCTTCCGCCGCCAGGTTGGCCACGGCCGTCGGCGTCGGCGCGAAGCACCAGCGGCTCAGGTGATCCGTGACGACCCGGTTGACCTCTTCCGGCATCCGCCGGTCGAAGCTGCGCAGGCCGGCCTCGACGTGGGCCACGGGGATGCCCAGCTTGGCGGCCGCCAGCGCGCCGACGAGGGTGGAGTTGGTGTCGCCGTACACGAGCAGGGCGTCCGGCCGCTCGGCGAGGAGGATCGGCTCGAGGCGCTCGAGCATGCCCGCGGTCTGCTCGGCATGCGAGCCGCCGCCCACTCCCAGGACGTGATCCGGTGGCGCCAGGTCGAGCTCGGCGAGGAACGTGCCGGCCATCTGGTCGTCCCAGTGCTGGCCGGTGTCGACGAAGACCTCCCGGTGGCGCCGCCGCAGGACGGGGGCGAGCGCCGCGGCCTTGATCAGCTGGGGGCGCGTCCCGACGACACTGACGATCCGCATGGCTGGGGCCGGACGGGGCAGGACCTGGCGCGGCTACGCGCCCGGGCCCCCGCGGGTGGCGGCCTGCACCCCGACGCCGACGTACGCGACGCCGTCCGGCAGGACCAGCGTCCGCAGGCTGTTGCGGCCGTCGTAGACCGCGGCGAGCTCGGCGAACCAGCCGGGATCGAGCTCGGCGAACCGGCGGTCCGCCGTCTGCGTGACGATCGCCCGGAACGGGCCCGGAGCCCCCCAGGTCCACGGCCGCACCCCGAGCGCCTCCGTCTCGCCGGCGTCCAGCAGGGGATCCCAGGCGGACACCTGCGCCCCGGCGGCCTGCAGCCCGGCGATGAGCGGGATCGCGCGGCTGTAGGCGAGCTCCCGGACGCCCTCGCGGTAGGTGAGCCCGAGGACGAGCACGGGGACATCCGCAAGCCCGCCGAGCAGGCCGGCGAGGGTGGCGATCGCCCGGTCGGTCTGGCCGTCGTTCACGGCGCGCGCGGTCTCGACGAGCGCCAGGCCGGGTGCGCGCGAGAGCAGGAGGTGCGGGTAGACCGGGATGCAGTGGCCGCCGACGCCGATGCCGGGCTGGTGGATGTGGCTGTAGGGCTGGCTGTTCGCCGCCGCGATCACCTCCTGGACGTCGATCCCCAGCGCATCGGCCGCCCGCGCGAACTCGTTGGCGAGGGCGATGTTCACGTCGCGGTAGGTCGTGTCGGCGAGCTTGCTGAACTCGGCCGCCTCGGCCGAGCTCATGGCCACGATCTCGGCGTCGAGGACGTTCGCGTAGAAGGCGGCGGCGCGATCGCGCGACGCCGGGCCGATCCCGCCGACGAGCTTGGGATAGGCGGCGAGGTTCTGGAAGACGGCCCCGGAGAAGAGCCGCTCCGGGGAGAATGCCACGAAGAAGTCCCGCTCGGCGGCCAGGCCGGAGACGCGCTCCAGCATCGGCGTGAAGCGCCCCCGCGTGTCGCCGATCGGGAGCGTGGTCTCGAAGATGACCGTGCTGCCGGCGTGGATGCCGGGCGCGACCGAGGCGGCCGCGGCATCCATGGAGCGGTAGTCGGGGCGCAGGTCGGGGGCGAGCATGACCGGCACGATCACCACGACGACGTCGGCGTCGCGCGCCGCCGCCGCCGCGTCCGCCGTGGCGCGCAGGCGTCCCTCGCGGTGGACGCGGGCGACGTGCTCGGCGAGGCCGGGTTCCTCGTCCACGTGCGAGCGCCCGGCGTTGATCGCGTCCACGACGGCCGGGTTGACGTCGACGGCGACGACGTCCCAGCCGTGACCGGCGAACTGGGCTGCGAGGGGCAGGCCCATCTTCCCGGCCCCGACGACCGCGACCGTGCCGGCGGTGCCCGCCTCGCCGGTCCAGGGCCGGACCGGCCGCGCCGGGGCGTGGCGGCAGGGGCTGGGCGCCACCGCGATCGATCCGCCAAGCATCGAGGCACCCACGGATGGGCGGCGGACGATCGTCACTCCGGCGCCCGCCCGGAGCCATCGAGCGTGATCGGACGCCCCTCGGCGGCCGCCCGAAGGAAGGCGGTGGCGATGGCCACAGCCCATGCCCCGTCGTCGCCGTCGACGTAGGGGCGCTCCCCCGTGCGGATCGCGTGGACGAACGAGTCGAGCTGCGCCTTGAGCGGCTCGTGGGTCTGCACCTCGATCTCGGCGACATCGCCCGCGAACGTGGGGGCGTACCCGTCGATGAGCTGCTGGTGGGCCAGATCGGACATGGTGAAGGTGAGGCGCTGGGTCAGGTAGTCGAGCTCGAACATCCCCTCCTCGCCCACCACGCTGAGCTGGCGTCGCTTGGCCGGCGTCAGCCAGTTGACGTCGAGCATGCCGGACGCCCCCGAGGGGAAGTGGAGGAGCCCGAAGAGGAGATCCTCGTGGGACGCGTGCTTGCGCTGCGCGAGCTCGGCGTAGACGCGGGTCGGCCGCTCGCCGGCGACCCACGAAAGCATGTCCGCGTCGTGGGTCGCGAGGTCCACCGTGACCCCGACGTCGCGGATCCGGGCCGGGAAGGGCCCGGCGCGCCGGCTGGCGATCGCGTAGATCGTCGTGAGCCAGCCGCCCCGGAGGAGCTCTCCGAGCCGCAGGACCGCGGGGTTGTAGCGCTCGACGTGGCCGACCTGGACGGGGATGCCGCCGCGGCGACCGGCGTCGACGATCTGGAGCGCCTCGTCGGTCGTCGCCGCCAGCGGCTTCTCGACCAGGACCGGGAGGCCGCGCGCGATGGCGGCGAGGGCGAGCGGCAGGTGGAACGTCGTCGGGGCGGCGATCACGACGGCGTCGAGGGCGGCCTCGTCGATCATCGCCAGCGGGTCCGCCCATCCCGGCACGCCGGCCTGGGCGGTCGCGGTCGCGAGCGCGTCGGCGTCGGGGTCGGCGACGGCCGCCACGCGTGTCGCGGAATGCCCGCCCAGGACGCGCAGGTGGTTCCTCCCCATCGACCCGAGCCCCGCCAGGCCGACGCGGAGCCGAGCGGCCTCGCTCATCGGGCCACCGGCGTCGCCACCGCGCGGACCGCGGCGACGATCGCGGCGAGGTCCTCGTCGGTCAGCCTGGGGTGGACCGGGATCGCGAGCACCTCGTCGGCAAGCAGGTTGGTGACCGGCAGGTCCAGGTCGGCGGCGCCGGGCAGGTAGGCCTCGAGGTAGGCCTGCCGGTGGATCGGCACCGGGTAGTAGATCAGGCTGCCGATCCCCCGCTCGGCGAGCCCGTCGATGACCCGCTGACGCTCGCCGGGGAAGCGCATGACGTACTGATGCCAGACGTGCCCGCGGCCCTCGGGCACCGTCGGCACCAGGTAGTCCGGGAGATGCGCGGTGAGGTACGCGGCGTTGCGGCGACGGCGCTCGGTTCGCTCGTCGAGCCGGGGGAGCTGGGCGAGGCCGATCGCGGCGGCGAGATCCGTCGGCTTGTAGTTCGTGCCGAGCTCGTCGTGGTGATAGCGGACCCGCATGCCGTGGTTGCGGAAGAGGCGGATCCGGTCGGCCACGTCGTCGTCGTCCGTCGTGGCGAAGCCACCCTCGCCGGTCATCAGGTTCTTTGTGGCATAGAGGCTGAACATCGCGGGCCCGAACTGCCCCGTCCGGCGCCCGCGGTACGTCGCGCCGTGGGCCTGGGCCGCGTCCTCCAGGATGACGAGGTCGTGGCGCTCGGCGATCTCCACGAGCGGATCCATGTCCGCCATCAGCCCGTAGAGGTGGACCGGCATGATCGCCCGGGTCCGCGGCGTGATTGCGGCCTCCACCCGGGACGGGTCGATGCAGAAGTCGTCGGCGCGGACGTCGACCAGGACCGGCGTGGCCCCCACGCGCAGGATCGCGCTGACGGTCGCGTTGAAGCTGAACGAGACGGTGACGACCTCGTCGCCGGGGCCGATCCCCAGCGCATGCAGGATCGCCTCCTGGGCGACGGTCCCGTTCGCCATCAGGATCGCGTGGCGCACGCCGCAGTACTCCGCCCAGGCAGCCTCGAAGGCCGCGGTGCGCGGACCCATCGCGAGCATCCCGGACCGGAGGACCGCGAGGACCGCGGCCTCCTCGTCGGGGCCGATGTCGGGCCGGGAGATGGGGATCATCGCGCGCTCCGGCTCAGCGAGCGGTGCATGCGTCGCCCGCGACGTCGAACGCGGCACCGCACTGCTCGCACGCGGCAGGCCCCGCGTGCGTGGCGGCGATGCGCCCCCCGCCCTCGTCGACGAGCCGTCGGCCGCAGAAGCAGACCCATCCGAGGCGCCGTGCGGGGTTGCCGGCCACCAGGGCGTGATCCGCGACGTCCCGCGTGACGACGGCCCCGGCGCCCACCATCGCGAAGCGGCCGACCGTCGTGCCGGCGACGACGACGGCGCCGGCGCCGATCGCGGCCCCGGTCCGGAGCAGGATCGGGCTCACCTCCCAGTCGTCGGCCCGGGCAAGCCGCCCGCTGGCGGTGATCGCCCGCGGCGTGCGGTCGTTCGTGAGGATCGCGTTGGGGCCGATGAAGACGCCATCTTCGACTGTCACGCCGTGGTAGACCAGCGCCGCGTTCTGGATCTTCACCCGGTTGCCGATCGGGACCCCCACGTCGATGAAGACATCGCGGCCGATCACGCACTCGGCGCCGATCCGGGCGCCCTCGCGAACCTGGGCGCGCTGCCAGACCGTCGTCCCCGGGCCGATCGTCACGCCGGCCTCGAGGTCGGCGGACGGGTGAACGCGCGCAGTGGAGTCGATCACGTCGGGCCGGGTTTCCTGCAGGGGCACGCCGGGCGGGGTCGCTTCGGATCCGATCTCACGCGCGGGCCGGGCCGAGTATACAGGCGCACCGGCCGGGCCTTCCCCGCCTGACGCCCGGCTCAGCCTCGTCGGAGCCGTGCGAGCTGGGCCAGGGCGACGAGCGCCCCGAGCACCGCGCCGAACGCGAGCGCGCCCCGCCAGTCGACGAGGACCTTCGCCTCGCCGTCGATGCGCCGGGCGAGCGCCACCAGGATCGCCGTCGACGGACCGGCCTCGACCCGGTTGGCGATCACCGACCGCACGAGGGCCTGCTCCAGGTGGACATCCTGGGCGACGACACCGCGGACGTAGCCCTGCCGGATGGTGGCCTCGCGGGCGGCGATCCCGGTCACCATCCCCCGGTCGACCGAGGCGTGGCCCGCGGCGATCCCCCCGACCGCGGCGAGCCTGGCGGTGACCTCGTTGGCACGGACGCCGCCGATCGCACCGCGCTCGAAGTCCAGGACGTCGACCTCGACCCGGTTTACGGGCCCCGTCGCGGCAACGGTGGGCCGGGCGGCAGGGAGTCCGGCCGGCGGGACGTCCGCCGGTGGAGCCTCCGCCGCGGGCGCCTCCGCCGGTGGAGCCTCCGCCGCGGGCGCCTCCGCCCCGGGCGCCTCCGCCGGGGACGCCGCATCGGGCGACGCGGGCAGGTCGGTGGGTCCGGCGCGGCGCCGGCGGGGGCGTGCCGCGGGCGTCGGCTCGGGGGTTGTCGGGTCGGTCATCGCGTTCCCCCTTCGGGGTCGGCGCGGAGGCGGTCGGACGGCGGGTGCCGGACGCGCGATCCACGGGTTCGTCGACGTCCAGCCTACCGCGCCGGCGGTTCGCGCGCGTTCGCTGCACCCGATCCGCCATCCGGAGGTATCCTCCGCCCGGCATGGAACCCAACGAACCCCGACGGATGCAGCCAGGTCACGGCCAGATCGCCTGGCGGCTCGTCCTCGTGACGGTGCTTGCCGCAGCCTCGATCCTCGCCGCCTGCGGCCCGACCTCCAGCCCGGTCCCGTCGCCGACGGCGAGCGCCGCGGCCGTCGGTCCTTCGGAGGCGCCGGCAAGCCCGACCCCGACGATCGTCCCGACCCCCACCCCCACGCCGTCGCCGTCGCCATCGCCGACGCCCGTCCCCACGCCGGTCCGCGTCGGGGCGCCGATGACCGGGCGCTTCGTCACGCCCGGGATCGCCGCCCGCCACCCGATCGCGGTGATGGTCGACGACCACTGGGACGCACGCCCGCAGAGCGGGTTCACCGAGGCGTCCGTGGTCTGGCAGGCCCCCGCCGAGGGCGGGATCCCGCGCTACATGATGATCTTCGCTGAGGGCAACCCGAAGTCCGTCGGCCCGGTCCGCAGCGCCCGGCTCTACTTCGTCCAGTGGGCCTCGGAGTGGAAGGCCATGTACGTCCACGTGGGCGGGAGCCCGCAGGCGATGGCGCTGCTCCGGGCCAAGGGCCAGGGCCAGATGGTCTATGACGCGGACCAGTTCCGCTGGGGCGGCACCTACCTGTGGCGGACGACCGACCGCTTCGCGCCCCACAACGTCTACTCCGACGGCGCGCACCTCCGCCAGCTGGCGAAGCGCCTCGGGGCGACCGACCCACCGCACAAGGCCGTCTGGCAGTTCGCGAACGACGTCCCGCTCGAGGCGCGCCCCAAGGGGACCCGGATCGACATCACGTACCCCTACAACAAGATCGTGTACCGCTACGACCGTGCGACCAACACCTGGAAGCGCTACGTCGGCGGCAAGCTCCAGGTCGACCGGGCGAACAAGAAGGTCGTGGCCCCCAAGAACGTGGTGATCATGCAGGTGCGCTTCGGTCTCCTCGGCGCCGGCCAGAAGGGGCGCCTGGAGGCCCAGAACATCGGCAGCGGCCCCGCCTGGATCGCCACCAACGGCAAGGTGATCCGGGGTACCTGGAAGAAGCCGTCGGCGACGCACGCCACCCGGTTCTACGACAGCGCCGGCAAGCCGGTCACGCTCACCCGCGGCCAGACCTTCGTCCAGGTGATCCCGCCCGGGACTCCCCTCAAGCTGGTCAAGGGCAAACCGGTGCCGACCTCGACGCCGACCCCGACGGGAACGCCGGGGCCCACGCCGACTCCCTCCCTAGTCCTCGCCCGTCGCCACCGCCGCGTAGACCTGCCGCGTCTCGCGAGCCACGTCGGCCCAGCGCCGGCGATCTGTTCCCGCCCGCCCGGCGGCCGCCTGCGCGATGCCACGATGGACCCGGTCGTCGGACCACGCGGCGCGGAGAGCATGGGCGAGGCGACCGGGGTCGCGCGGCTCCACCAGGAGGCCGGCCGGGCCGACGATCTCCGGGAGGGCGCCGACGGCGCTGGCGACCACCGGGGTGCCGGCAGCGAGGGCATCGAGGACCGCCAGCCCGGCGGCATCGCTGACCGCCGGGTGGACCGCGGCGCGGGCGCCCGCGACGAGCCCCGCCAGCTGCCCTGGTGGCAGCGCGGGCGCGTAGTGGAGCAGCTCCCCGACGCCGGTTCCCGCGGCTGCCTGGGCGACCGCCGCCCGGTCGTCGGGAGTCGTGTCGACGAGGAGGATCCGCGGCGGCCACGGCACGGCCCTCGCGAGGCGGGGAGGGCGCCCGGCCGCCATGAGCCGGGCAAGGGCGTCCAGGAGCGTCCCGAGGTCGTGCCGTGCGTCGTGGCGGCCCGTGTAGACGAAGTACCGTTCTGGAACTCCGTATCGCTCGCGGTCAGCGGCCAGTGCCGCCCGCTGGGCGTCTCCGACTTCCGTCCCCTCCATCGAGAAGGGGGCGAAGGCATCGCCGCCCGCCAGGGGCACGACGTGCAGCCTCGACGGGCGGATCCGCAGGAGCCGTGCGGTCGAGCGGGCGACAGCCGTGGTTCCGACGATGACGGCGTCGGCCTGGCGCAGGAGCTGCGCCCGAAGGCGCTGGCCGAATCGAGCGGCCGGGGAGCGCTGGTACTGGTCGGGCAACTCCCACGGGGCGAGGTCGAGGAGCGTCGCGACGACCGGCAGCCCGGGTCCGATGGGCAGCGCCCCGCCGACGGCATGCGCCACGACCGGCGCCGTCCCGGCCCGGCGCCCGGCACCGCGTCCACTGCCCAGGGCCGCTCCCCGCACGAGGAACGGGTCAAGCGTGAGCGCGCCCGAACGGAAGAGGCGCGTAATGGGCAGTCGTCGCTTACCGATGACCGGCAGCCCCGGGAAGTCGGAGCTCGGGTCGTCCGCGCCCAGGTCGAGGAGCAGGACGAAGGACTCGCCGGGCAGCGGCTCCGCGGCATACGCACCCAGCAGGCCGCGGAGGTACGCGGCCGTGACCGGAGCGCGACCGGCATCCTGCAGCGAACGCACGTCGACGGCGACGCGCACGGCGTCCGGCGGGGAGGGTGGCCCGGCCCCCTCGCCGAGCCTCATGGTGCGGCCCGCGGTCCGCGTCCCCGCAGCTCGTCCCAGCGAAGCTGCAGGACCACCACGAGCGCCTCGACGATGATTCGCCGGCTCATCTTGCTCTGGCCGACGCGCCGGTCGCGAAAGGTGATGGGCACCTCGCGGACGCGAGCGCCGCCCCGCTGGGCACGGTAGGTCATCTCCACCTGGAAGACGTAGCCGCCGGCGTGGACGCCCGCGAAGTCCACCGACGCGAGGGTGGACGCCCGCCATGCCTTGAAGCCGCCGGTGAGGTCGCCGGCCGGGAGGCCGAGCACGATCCGCGCGAACAGGCTGCCGCCGCGGCTGACGAGGCGGCGCCCGACGCCCCAGTCGACCACGCGCCCGCCCTCCGTGTAGCGCGAGCCGATGACGAGATCCGCGGTCCCTGCCTCGAGCGGCGCGAGGAGCCCGGGTGTCGCGTCCGGGTCGTGGGACCAGTCGGCGTCCATCTGGAGCACGTAGGACGCGCCGCCGTCGAGGGCCTTCCGGAACCCGGCGAGGTAGGCCCGACCCAGGCCGGCCTTGGCTGCCCGGTGGAGGACGCGGACCCGCGCGTCCGCGGCGGCGATCGCGTCGGCGATCTCTCCGGTTCCGTCGGGCGAGCTGTCGTCCACCACGAGCAGCGTGGCGGCCGGGAGCGCGGCCAGGATGGCGGCCGCGATCGCCTCGATGTTCTCTGCCTCGTCGTAGGTTGGCAGGACAACCCACGCACCGGCGCCGACGGGCGCGGCGGAGGTGGGCGAAGCAGAAGCGGTCATGCCACGCCGAGTGTAGCCGGGCGACGCCTAGCGGACGGTGACGGCCAGCGTGGTCCGGTTCGTGCCGCCGGCGGTGTCGCGGCCGACCAGCGAGACGACGGCCCGCCCCGGGGCCCCCGCGGCCACGATCAGCGACGCGCGCCACGATCCATCGGCGAGCCGGGTGACCGTCATCGGGACCGCGCCGCGGCCGGCCTGGCGAAGGTAGGCGGCCGGTCGCGAGGCCAGCGGCTCCACGCTCCGGAACGTCACGCTGAGGCGGCTCCCGGCTGCCGGCGTCGACGAGGAGAGCGTCGTGACGAAGGCGCCGGCCTGGATCGACCGCCGGAGGACGGTCGTCCCGAGCGAGCTGACCGCCGTCAGCTCGGCGACGTAGCGGCCCTGGGGCGCCCACGCGCCGCCGGCCGTCCGCCCGTCCCAGCGCCACGCGGCCGTGCCGGCGGCGAGCTCTCGACCCGACCACGGGCGTCGGACCTCGACGCCCTTCGCGTCCAGGATCCGCAGGGTCACCCGGGCCGGGCGCGAGAGGCGGGCGGAGATGGCGGCGGTCGCCGCGAGGCGGTCGCCGTCCTGTGGATGGAATGCGCTCGGCGACCAGCGAAGCCAGCCGGCGGTCCGGTCGACGACGAGCCGGGCGCCCAGCGAGCGCCGGTTGGCGAGGGCGTCGACGGCGATCGCCGTCACGGCGTGGGCGCCGTCCGCCACCAGGCGTCCGGACGAGTCACGGCCGTCCCAGGTCACGGCCCCGGCCGTCCCCGCGATGCGCCACGATCGAACCACGCTGGTACCGCGGGTCACCCGCAGCACGCCGGTCACGGCCTCGCTCGCCGTCCAGCGCAGGCGAACGGTGTCCGCGCTTCCGTCGCCGTTCGGCGAGATGCGGGTCGGGGCTGCCGCGACTGCGAGGGTCGGCGGGGTGGCGTCGACCCTGACGCTCCAGGACCGCGTCGCGACGTTGCCGGCTGCGTCGAAGAAGCGAAGGGAGACACGGTATCGCCCATCGGGCACTCGCTTCCCGGACTGGTCGCGGCCATCCCACCCGACCCGGGCCGAGCGACCGGTGCCGGCGATGCGCCGTACGGGGCTGCCCTCCCCATCGCCGGAGATCGCGACGACCTCCCAGCGGACGACGTCCGTCGCGCCGAGGCCGACGACCGGGACGGCGTCGTAGCGGCCGTCGCCGTTCGGCGAGACTCCGCGCGCCTCGATCCGCGCACCGACGATGCCCGGCCGGACCCGGTCGATCGTGATCGCCAGCCTGGACGGCTGGGAGCCGGTCACCGGCGAGGCGGACGGCCAGGTGTAGGTGGCGCCGGCGACGGTGCCGACGAGCTGGGGCACGTACGCACCATCGGGCAGGGACGTGCCGCCGACCCGGGCGTCCCAGTCGAACGCCTGGGCTCCGGCGCCGGTGGCGGCCACGGGCACCACGCCGACGGACGTGCCGTCAGGCCGGTAGAGCCGGAGCTCGAGGCTGTCGAAGGCGACGCGGCTGCTCCAGCCCAGCGTCAGCCGATCCTCCGACCCGTCGCCGTTCGGGGAGAACGCCCGGGCAGCGAGGCCGGACGCCGTCCTTCCCGCGCTCGCCACCGCGACGCCATCGAAGGTCACGGCCCGGATCATCGCCTGCACGCGCGTCGCGTTCGGGGCGCGCGCCGGAGCGACCGTCGTGTCACCGCCGCCCGAGGCGGCGATCCAGGCGTTCGTGAACACCGGTGCCACGGGCCGCCAGGCCGTCACGGGCCCGGTGACCTCGTACCAGGTGTGGTCGTCGGCGGCGACGGGTCCACGGGTCACGGCGAGGATGTCGCCCTCGGCGGCCGTCTCGAGGAGCGTCGAGGTCGTGCTGGGGCTGCTGCGGAGGTTGAGCGAGGTGGCCGTGACGCGGACGAAGCCACCGACCTTGATCGCCGACGCCGCCGCGTAGACGCTGGTCACGTTCCAGGCCGAGGTGTTGCGCTTGCCGTCGCGGGCACGGACGCGGAAGGCGTAGCCGTGGCCGTCCTGCCCGAGCCAGACCGCGCTTCGCGCCGTGGTCGCGTTGATCCAGGCCTTCCACGGACCGCCGTCCGCCGAGACCTGGACGTCGTACGAGGCGATGCCGCTCCAGTCGTCCCAGCCACTCCACCTGACCTGGAAGCCCTCGTCGGAGACGGCGAATGGGAAGGCCACGATTCCCGCAGCGGGCGGCGTCGTGTCGCGGAGGAACTTGTCGGCGAGGGCCTGGTAGAGCTCCCGGCGCGTCCCGTCGTAGCCGAGCGCCCAGATCCCGGCGCCCCGCAGCCCCGACCGGTTGACGAGGTCGTAGCGAGCCTTCAGGGTCGCCGCGTCGTCGTAGTAGATCTGGCGCCAGGACATCACGCAGCCGTACGTCGTCGAGCAGGTCGACCTGCGGTAGGCGGTCCATGCCGAGACCTCGCGGCTGTCGTAGCGCCGTCCGTGCTCGGCGGCGTATTCGACCGCGACGGTGTAGTTGACGGCATTGGAGTAGCCGTACTTGGCCCCCGTTTGGGTCCGCGCGTTGCGCGCCTCGGAGACCGTGGACCAGGCGCGGCCGTAGTAGGGGATCCCCAGGATGACCTTCGACGGGGAGACCCGGCTCGTGTAGGTCCGCACCGTGTCGGTGAGGTCGTAGGCGGGTCCGGCGAGGGGGTCGATGGATCCCGCGTACCCGGCACCGGCGGTCCGGTAGTCGTAGCCCATGATGAAGACCGTGTCGGCGCCGCCCGGGGCGAGGGCCGCCTCCAGCGGGTAGTTGCCGGGGAAGCCCAGCGTGTCGAACGAGAGGTGGTAGCCGGCGCGGACCTTGTTGAGCTCAGAGCGAATGGTCCGCACGAGAGCCACGAACTCATCCTCGTAGCCGGAGACGAGGGGCTCGAAGTCGAGGTTGATCCCGTCGGCACCGCGGTCGCGGACGGCGGCGACGGCCTGGCGCGCCAGCCTGAGCCGCGCGCTCGCGCTCCCGAGGAGCGCCTTCTGGACGGCCACCTGCCCCGCCGTCCAGGCGAAGACGGAGATCGTCAGGGTCACCCGGCTGTGCTTCTGGTGGGCCGCGTTGATGATCGAGGTCATGCCCGAGCTCGTCCAGCCGGCCCAGCCGGTGGTCAGCGAGCCGCTGCTCTCCCGCTTGCGCAGGTTGCCGCCGCCGTCTGCCCCCACCGAGAAGTAGGCGAGATGGGTGACGATGGAGAAGTCGAGGCGCGTGTCGCTGTCGCCGACCTCCCAGTACGGCAGGAAGCCGTAGACCTCGCGGCGCATGCTCGTGGCCGCGGGGGCCATCGCGGCCTGGTCGCCCGGGGAGACCCAGGAGGCTCCCACGGCGGGAATGGGCGACGGGTCGGGCGGTGTCTCGGGCGACGGGTCGGGCGTTGCCGGTGTCGGCCCGGGCGTCGGGTCGGGCGTTGCCGGGGTCGACGGGGTCGGGTCGGGCTTCGGGGTTGCCTCGACGCCAGCCATCTCAGCGCCCGATTCCAGTCCGGCGGGGAGTGGCCGTGGGCTCGTGCCGCCGACCGGCCACGAGTCGTCCGCCCGCGGGACGAAGGGAACGGTCACCCGGCCGCCCGGGACGAACTCGATCTCCTCGCCGCCGGCCGCGAGCAGGTCCAGGTACATCTGGCTCGGCGCATCGCCGGGCATGACCTGGAAGGCCCGCGGATCCGGGGGAGCCCCGTCACGTGGCGGCACGGCCGGCGGATCGACCGCCGGGGCGACGGTCGGCGGGACCGTGGCCGAGGCGTCGGGCAGGGCCCGGAACGGCGCCGGATCGCGGCCCACGGCGCCCGCCGGGAGGCCCGCGACGAGCGTCAGCCCCAGCAGGATGGCGAGCAGGTGACGGCGGCGGGAGCGCGCGGGCTCGCCGTCAGGGCGGTTCGTCATGACCCCGGAACCCTACGCCGGGACGCCCGGTCGCACCATTGAGCCGATGGTCCCGCGCAGGGGTGGTACCGGGCGGTCTGGTGCGGTCCGGTGCGCTCGGCGATGCCCGTGGGGGGCGCCCGTCGGGGTCGCTCCTCAGCGAAGCGGGAAGGCGAACCGCGACCAGTTGTACCCACCGCGGGCATCGTAGCCCTTCACCGTGAGCGTGATCGTGCCGGCCGCGCCGCCCCGGGAGAGCCGGAACGTCGCGCGGTACCCGTAGGTGCTGGTCTTCACGGTCCGCACGGTGTAGGAGGCGACGCCGGGCTGGCTGACGGTGATCGACGGGTTCGCCTTCATCGGCTCCGTGGCCACGATGGTCGCCGTCACGGCGCCGCCGCGCGACGGGCTCGACGTCGAGAGCGACAGGCGGAAGGCGTTGACATGGAAGCGCGCCGCCCCCGACCCCACGAGGGTCCCGTCCGTGACGACCACCCGCGACGTGTAGATCCCGGCCGGGGCGAAGCGTCCGCCGGGAAGCCGCCCGTCCCAGGGGATGGCGTACCGACCGGCGGGCGACTCGACGTCGTCCAGGAAGGTCATGACGGTGGCGCCGGCGGGGTCGCTCAGCGTCCACGTCACCCGCGCCGCGGTGTCGAGCTCGAAGGCGAGCCACATCCGCGAGGCGTAGCCGTCCCGGTCGTTCGGCCAGAACGCGTAGGAGGCGGCCTTGACCCGCGACAGCGCGGTGTAGACGGCCACGCTGGTGCCCACCGACGAGCCGACGTTGCCGGCCACGTCGCGGGGCGAGAGGGCGACCGAGTAGACGCCGTCGGGCACGTACGAGCCGTCGGCTCGCCGGCCGTCCCAGCTCACGGTCCCGCTGGTCGTCGCCGCCTGGCCGGAGAAGGTGGTCGTCTTGTCGCCGTTCGCGTCGCGCACGGTCCCGAAGACCAGGCCGGGCTCGCTCATGTGGAAGGCGAAGCGGGCCGTGTCGCCCGCGCCGTCGCCGTTCGGGGAGAACGTCGCGACGCCGCCCATCACGGCCACGGACGAGAGCGTCGGCGGCGTGACGTCGACGATGACGACGGTCGACGCCGTGGCCGGCGGGTTGCCCCACCCGTCGTAGGCCTTGACGACGACCTCGTAGGCACCCTCGGGAGCCGCGGCGCCGTCGGTCCGGCCGTCCCACGACGTGGCCAGCTCCTCGCCCTCGGCCGCCATCGTGGCGACCGCCGAGCCGTCCTGAGCGCGGACCTCCACGTGCCACGAGACCGCCTCCGAGGCGCGCGCCGTGATGGCGGTCGTGGATCCGGCTGCCGGGCTGACCGTGCCCGTCCCCGGGTCGAGCTCGAAGATGACGGGGCTCGCCGAATCCCGGGGCACGAGGCCGGCCGCCGTGACGAACCCGCTCGTCGCACCATCGAGGGTCGCCACGTCGTAGATCGCCGACCCCGTCGGGCTGGTCCCGGCCGCCGCCCGGACCCGCAGGCGCGTCCCGAGGGGGAGCGTCGCGGCGGCGAGGCCCGTCGCCGGATCCGGGGTCAGCGTCGCGTCCGCGTAGAGGCCGACCCCTTCGACCGCGCTGACCGCGGCAGCGCCCGGCACGACGAAGAAGCCGGGGTGCGCGTCGGTCCGCGCGTGGCGCGCGCCGGTCACCTGGTCGGAGGTGAGCGTCGGCTTCGCGACCAGCGACCGGTAGAACCCGGTGATCGTGGAGCCCGAGCGGTGATCGGGGTCGGAGAACGCGGTGTAGCCGGGCGTCCGGACGCTGGCGAAGGTGAACGTGTTCCCGTGGGGACGCGGCCCGCTGCGCCAGATCTGCTCGACCGTGCGATGCGTGGTGAAGAGCTGCTCGACGTACCAGGACGGGTCGCTGTGGCCGTCGGCGATCACGGCGCGCGCGCCCGCCCGCAGGAACCCGGCGGCGAAGTTGTCGATCCGGGCCTTGGCGACCGCCAGCGACGGCTCCGCCCTGCCCGGCTCGGAGTTGCCCGACGCATAGCAGTTGTGGCTGAGGATGACGACCGCGTTCGGGGCCAGGTCGACGTAGTTGGCGAAATACTGCTCGCCGTAGTACTTCGTGTTCGAATCGCCGGCCCCGGCGGTCAGGTTGAGCCCCATCCCGTTCTGGGTGTACGGGTTCGGCGTCGTGGAGTACGGGCTGGGGAAGCCGTTGCCGTGGCCCATGTAGACCACGATGCTGGCTCCCTTGAGCGCGGCCCTGACGGCCGACCAGGTGGCGTTGGGGCTGTACACCTTCACCACGTTCCGCGAGTACCGGGCGGCCGTCGCGGCCACGACGTTCATGTATGAGCGGTACTGCGACGTCGTCCCGTGCGTGGCGCCGACGACGAGGACGACCTTCGGGTCGCTCGGCACGACGGCGGCGGCGGGCGCGGGCGTGCCCGTCCAGGCCAGCGCGAAGAGGAGCAGGCCGGCCAGGATGCCGGCGGCGACGCGACGCACGATGGGTGCCTCCGGAACGGAGCGCGGATGAGGACACATCCACCGTGGCGGCGCCGCCCACGCCCCTCAATCGCGCCTTCGGCGGCGTCCCATGGCTCCGAAGGGCTATGCCGGCGGCGACTCCCGGGCAGTCCGGTGGGGTCGCGACGGGACGGGTGCCCTTCGTGCCCGGTCGCTGCGGTGCGTCGGCGCACCACGCCCGGTGGTGCCCGACGGCACCCTGGGCGTCACATCGCGCGGAGGCGGGCCACCAGCTCCGGGAGCGACGGGTTCGCGCGGTCGCGGCCCGACAGGATCGGCCGTCCGTCGGGCGTCCCGGGAATCGTCGGCCACGGCACCCCCGCGAGCGGGTCGTCCCAGGCGAAGCCGAGCTCGTCGCTCCCGTCGAACTCGCCCGTCACGAAGTACACGAGCTCGAGCGGCTCGACGGCGAGGAAGCCGTGGGCGACGCCCGCGGGAATGGTGAGGGTGTCGTCCGCCGCGATCTCGCGAACCTCGACCGGCGGGCGGTCGGCCGTCGCGGCGATGAGCGGGCGCACGTCGACGAGCGCGACGAACGCCCGTCCGGATGCGACGACCCAGTGGTCCAGCTGACGCCGGTGGGAGTGCAGGCCGCGGAGCACCCCCGGCGCCGACGTCGACAGGTTCGCCTGCACGAACGCCGCGCCGTCCCGTCCGGTCCGCTCGACACCGAGCTCCCCGAAGGCGCTCGCCCGCCACAGCTCCCGAAAGCTTCCGCGCGCGTCGGCGTGGCGGACGACCGCGCCCCACGCCACCCCGGGGATCGGCGAGCCGCCGGAGCGCAGCCGGTCGCTCATCGACGGGTCCCGGCCGTCCGCGTGCGCAGGAGCGCCGGGACGTAGTCGGCGAAGGCGGCCTCCCATGTTCGAAGGGGCTCGCCGGACGGCAGCGGCGTCGGGGCAAGGACGGCCCAGGCCGGGACGGCCGAGGGGCGCGTCCAGCTGCTCAGGGGAACCTCGCGGACCTCCACGGACAGGCGGGCCGCGGCCAGGACGGCGCGAGCCCAGGCGGCCCTGCTGGTCGCGCCGGCGTTGACGACGTGGTGGACACCGGCGAAGGAGCCAGCCCCCAGGAGCTCGACGATCGCGTCGGCAAGGTCGTGGGCGTAGGTCGGCGAGCCCACCTCGTCGCCGACCACGCGCAGCGGCTCGCCGGCCGCGAGCGCCCGGTCGGCGGCTCCCAGAATCCGGGCCGGGAAATCGTTGCCGGGAGGCCCGAAGAGCCAGGCCGTCCGGACGATCGCCAGCTGCGACCCCCCGGGCGCCTCGCCGGCCGGATCGGCGTCGAGCACGCCGCCGCGGCGCAGGTAGGCGGCCTGGGCTGCGGTCTCGCCGGTCAGCTTGCTGGTGCCGTACGCGTTGACCGGAGCGGGACGGTCGTTGGCCGCGTACCCACGTCCGTCGACGCGCCGGCCGTCGAAGACCTCGTTCGTCGAGACGAGGATCAGGTCGATCCCGACGGTGGCGCAGGCGTCCGCCATCTCGGCGGCGGCGATGGCGTTGCGCCGCATCGCGCGTCCGGGCTCGCGGGCGCAGCCGTCGACATCGGTCCAGGCGGCAGCGTGGATGACCACGTCGGGCGCGTCGCGGCCGACGACCCGGGCGGCCGCAGCGGGATCGTCGAGGTCGTAGTCCGGGCGGCTCCAGGCCAGCGGCCCGGCGGGGCCGGTGAACGGGGCGTCCTCGAGGGCGGCGACCAGGGCACGACCCAGGCGGCCGCCGGCTCCGGTCACGGCGACGCGCATCAGCCGGGCTCCCCCGGCGGGGCGGCGGCGGGCGTGGACGTCGCGATCCGGTCGGCGTACTGGCGTGCGTAGTAGGCGTCCCAGTCATCGTCGCGGGCCGCCCGCCACCAGGCCGGGTGGTCGCGGTACCACGTGACGGTCAAGGCCAGCCCGTCGTCGAAGCCGACCCGGTTGGTCCACCCGAGGGAGCGGAGTCGAGCGCCGTCCATCGCGTAGCGGCGGTCGTGGCCGGGCCGGTCGGCCACCGAGCGCACCAGCGACCAGGGCTTGCCGAGGAGGGCGAGGAGACGTGCGGCCACGTCGCGGTTCGTGAGCTCGGCCGCGCCGGGGACGTTGTAGACCTCGCCGGGCAGGCCGTGCTCCAGGACGTGGGCCACCGCCCCGGCATGGTCGCTCACGAAGAGCCAGTCCCGTCGCTGCAGGCCATCGCCGTACAGCGGCAGCGGCTGGTCGTCCAGCGCGTTCGTCACGAACAGCGGGATCAGCTTCTCGGGGTGGTGATACGGGCCGTAGGTGTTCGAGCCCCGGGTGACGACGACGTCAAGGCCGTAGGTCACGTGGTAGGCCCGCGCCAGAAGCTCCCCGGCAGCCTTGGCTGCGGCGTACGGGGAGCGCGGCGCCAGCGCATTCGTCTCGACCGAGCTCCCCTCCTCGATCGAGCCGTACACCTCGTCGGTGGAGACCTGGAGGAGGCGCGGCGCGGTCCGCTCGCCGGCGCGGGCCCGCTGTGTCTCGACGCGCACGGCCTCCAGCAGCACGTGGACGCCGTCGACCCCGGTCCGCAGGAACGCGGCCGGCTCGAGGATCGAGCGGTCGACGTGGCTCTCCGCCGCGAAGTTGACGACCGCGTCGGCCTCGGCCACCAGGGGCAGCACGACCGCTGGATCGGCGATGTCGCCGCGCACGAAGGTGAACCGGGCCGCCATCTCGGGGTCGGCCTCCACGTCGGCCAGGTTGGCCCGGTTGCCCGCGTACGTCAGCTTGTCGAGCACGGTGATCCCCGTCCCGTCGCGGCGCCCCAGGACGTCGCGGACGAAGCAGCTCCCGATGAAGCCGGCCCCGCCCGCCACCAGGAGCCGCCGGTGCCGCTTCGCGCCGGTCACGCGGAGGGGCGCTCCGGGGGCGGTGCCAGGAGGCCCTCGGCCTGCGAGGCCTCCGCGAGCTCGGCCGCCCGAAGCAGCGACGGCACCGTGCCGGCATCCGTCCAGTGGCCTTCGTAGCGAGGCGCGTAGAGGCCGGCCTCCGGCCACGTAGTGGTTGAGCACGTCGGTGATCTCGAGCTCGCCGCGACCCGACGGCGCGAGCGTGTCGATGACGTCGAAGGCGTCAGGGCGCAGGAAGTAGACGCCGATCGGGATCAGGTTGCTCCGGGGGTGGGCCGGCTTCTCCTCGAACCCGACGACTCGCCCGTCCGCGTCCAGCTCGGCGACGCCGAAGCGCTCCGGATCGGGGACCTCGTAGAGCAGCGTGCCGCCGCCCCACGGGCCCACCTCGAAGGCGGACGCGACCGGCTCGAGGGCCGGCCCGCGAAGGATGTTGTCCCCGAGAACCACGCAGAAGGAGTCCTCGCCGACGAACTCGCGGGCCAGCCCGATGGCGTGGGCGATCCCGAGCGCGCCGCGCTGGTAGCGGTACGTCAGGCTCAGGCCGAAGTGCTCGCCGTCGCCCAGCAGCTCGACGACGTCGCCGACGCTCTTGCCGCCGACGATCACGAGGACCTCGCGGATCCCCATCCCGGCGAGGGTCTCGAGCGGGTAGTAGATCATCGGCCGGTCGTAGATCGGCAGCAGGTGCTTGTTGGTGACGATCGTGAGCGGGAACAGCCGGGTGGCCGTGCCGCCGGCGAGGATCAGGCCCTTCATGCTCGCTCGATCCTAGCAGCGCTTCGAGGCGAACCCGGGCCGGCCGTCACGGCCGCCGCGTCGGACGCGGGGTGGGCGCCTGGGTCGCGAACGGCTGCTCGGAGTCGGGCAGCGTCCCGTCCGGGTTGATGTCGTCGGTCGGCAGGAGGTCGGTCCCGGGGATGCCTCCCTCGTAGTCGGTGATCACCAGGACCGCCTCCAGGCGGTCGAGGTCGATGGCGGCCTCGACGAACGCCGTCTGGACGACGGCGTTCGGGTCGCGCGTGACGTCGATGATCCGGCCGATCACCAGGCCCTTGGGATACGGCGAGCGGACGGCCTCGCCCAGGCTGATCCCTGCCGTCACCACCTCGTCGCCGATGGTGATGCGCTGGGTCGCGTCGATCTTGTCCATGACCAGCGCCCCGCCCAGGTCGCCGACGACCTCGCCCGATGGCGCGGCTCGTGACGATCTCGCCGATCACCGTCGACGCGGGGTCGTTGATGAGGGTCACCCGCGCGGCGCTGGTCCCGAGCTCGGTCACGCGCCCGGCGAGGGCGCCGCCGGCCCCGATCACGACGTCGCCGATCTTGAGGCCGTCCTCGCTCCCGGCGTCGATCATCACCACGCGGTTGACGTCGGCGAGCTCCCGCGAGATCACCCGCGCGGCCACGGTCGAGTAGTCCAGCGAGTTGCGGATGGCGAGCAGCGCGGTCAGCTGCTCGTTCTCGGTCGCGAGCGCCGCCAGGTTCCGGTTGTGCTGCTCCAGGCGGTCGTTGTCGGCGCGGAGGGCTGGCGTTCTCGTTGCGCAGCCGGTCGATCTCCGCGGCCGCGTCGACGACCGAGCGGGCCTGGGCGCCGACCCGTTCACGGCCTCCGCGAAGGGCGACAGGGCGAAGGCCAGGCCCCGCTGCAGCTCCGCGACGGGCGCCGTGGCGCTGGCGATCATCAGGATCATCGTGACCCCGAGGAGGATCGGCGAAGACGACCGCGCGGCGCCGTGCGATCCGCGGGGCGCGGTGCCCGTAGCCGGCGAGCCGGCCGGTCATCTCGGCGCTCCCTACCGCAGCGGCCGCGAGTAGGTGTCGGCCACGAGCACGCGCTTCATCCGGTCGAGCTCCTGGAGCACGACGCCCGTGCCGCGCGCCACGCAGGTCAGCGGGTCGTCGGCGATGTGGACCGGCATCTGGGTCGCCTCGGCGACGCGGCGATCGAGGCCCAGCAGGAGCGCGCCGCCGCCGGCCAGCACGATGCCCTGGTCCATGATGTCGGCGACGAGCTCCGGCGGCGTCTCCTCGATCGTGTCCTTGATCGTGTCGACGATCTGCTGGACGGACGGCTCGATGGCCTCGCGCACCTGGTCGGCGCCGACCTCGACGCTGCGCGGGAGCCCGGTCAGGAGGTCGCGGCCGCGGAGCAGCACCCGCTGGGCGTCCCAGTCGCCGGGGTACGCCGAGCCGATGGCGATCTTGATGTCCTCGGCGGTGCGCTCGCCGAGGAGCAGGTTGTACTCCCGGCGGGCGAAGGCGACGATGTCCATGTCCATCTCGTCGCCGCCGATCCGGATGCTCCGGCTCACGACGATGCCGCCCAGGCTGATGACCGCGACCTCGGTCGTGCCGCCGCCGATGTCGACGATCAGCGAGCCGGTCGGCTCGGAGACCGGGAGGCCGGCGCCGATCGCCGCGGCCATCGGCTCCTCGATCAGGCGGGCCCAGCGGGCCCCCGCGTTGAGGGCCGCGTCGCGCACGGCGCGCTTCTCCACCTCGGTCACGCCGGACGGGATCCCCAGCACCATCCGGGGCCGCGGGATCAGCCCGATCCGGTCGTGGACCCGGTGCACGAAGTACTTGATCATCTGCTCGGTGACGTCGAAGTCGCTGATGACCCCGTCGCGCAGCGGCCGGATGGCGATGATGTTCGCCGGCGTGCGGCCGACCATCCGCTTCGCCTCGGCGCCGATCGCCAGGACCTTCTTCGTCTTGGCGTCGATGGCCACGACGCTCGGCTCGCTGATCACGATCCCGCGGTCGCGCACGTGAACGAGCGTGTTCGCGGTCCCGAGGTCGATGCCGATGTCGCGGGAGAAGAGGCTGAGGAGCGCGTCGAGCATGATGCGGGGGGGTGTCCTTCGGCTGGATCGCTCGGGGCCGCCCGCGGCGGGCGCCCCGTGGTCTCGGGGGCGCGGCGGCGCGTGCGGACGTTCCCGACCGCCCGCGGAGTATACCCCGGGGCGACGGGCGGGCCCGCGCCGGCAGCCGGGCGTCAGCGGGCCAGGCCCTCCGCGCGGCTCCGCCCCGGCGCCTGCCCGGCGCTCACTCCGCCGCCGTCGCCCGACCCCGCAGCCCAGGACCGACCCGGTCGAAGGCGACGCCCCGGTCGCGCAGCGAGACGAACGCGTCGTGGCCGATGACCACGTGGTCGAGGAGCTCGATGTCGAGGAGCCGGCCGGCCGCGAGGGCCTCGGCGGTCAGGTGGAGGTCGTCGGGCGACGGCGTGGGGTCGCCGGACGGGTGGTTGTGGACGAGGATCGCGCCCGCGGCGCTGATCCGCACCGCGTCCCGGAAGAGCTCCCCCACCCGGACGAGGCGCGCGAGCACGTTGCCCTGGTAGACCGTCACGACCTTCAGGACGGTGTTCTTGGCGTTCAGCAGGACCACCCGCAGCTCCTCGCGCTCCAGGTGTCCCATCAGCGGGAGGAGCCGGTCGGCGACGTCGCGCGGGGCCCGGACCATCCAGCGACCCGCCGGCCAGTCGGCGACGAGGCGCCGTCCGAGCTCGAAGGAGGCGGTCAGCTGGGCCGCCTTCGCCGCCCCCACGCCCGGCAGGTCGACGAGCTCGAGCTCACTGGCCCGGGCCAGCCCCGCGAGCCCGTCGTGGCGCGCCAGCGCCTCCTCCGCCAGATCGACCGCGCCGAGGCCGCGCGCGCCCGAGCCCCAGACCAGCGCGATCAGCTCGGCGGACGTCAGGCCCGCGGCGCCGCGAGCCGCGAGCCGCTCGCGGGGACGCTCCGCGGCAGGGATCTCGCGCACCCGCCGGCGCCGGACGCGCGCGCGTCGGGGCCGATGCGAGGAGCCGATGCCAGGTGGCGGGAATCCGGGACCGGGATCTGCCACGCGTGCCAACCTCCGCGACCGTCGCGGTGTCGAATGGGTCCCCGGGCCCGGACGACGGAGCCCGCCGATTCCCCCGCCATCCGGACCCGGGGACGTCCCGCATCCTAGGGAGCGGGCCTCACCGGGCGCTCATCCGCCGCTTGGCCGGGACTTCACGCGCGGCTCGCACGTGCGGCGAGGTCAGGTCGGGGTCGAGCCCGCGCCGAGGGCGACCAGCAGGACCGGGATCACGTTGTACGCCGCGTGAAGCGCGATCGGGGCGACCAGCGTTCGCCGGCGCAGGAAGACCCAGCCGAGGACGAGTCCCACGGGAAGCCGGATCACGAACGCGATCAGCGCGGTCCGGAGCGCCGTGTCGAAGTCGCTCCCGACCAGCGTGACCACGTGGACGAGGGCGAAGAAGACGGCGCCGCGGACGATCGCCGCCCGGGCACCGGCGGCTCGCAGCCAGGCGGTCGTCGTGAAGCCGCGGAAGAACAGCTCCTCCCAGGCGGGCGCGATGACCGCGGCGGCCAGCAGGTTCACGAGCACGCCGGCCGGGTCCGTCGCCGGGGAAAGCGGCGACTCCGGGGCGACTCCGAGGAGGGAGACGAGGACGACGGCCAGGAGGCCCGCCCCGAACAGCGTCGGGACCGCGAGGGCGACGCCCCAGGCCACGTCGGCGACGACCGAGCCCTCGCCGGCGCGCGGCAGGCGCAACCCCATCTCGCGCCAGCTGAGCGAGCCCGGCGACACCACGACGAGGGCGATCAGCCCGACCGAGATCGCCGCCTGGATCAGCACCGACGCCAGCACGGAGCCTGGCCCTTCCGGCACCACCCCGAGGGCGGCCAGCACGAACCCGGCCACGAGGGTGAGGGCGAGCGCAGCCGCGAACACGAGGACCGGCGACGGGCCGGCGTAGATTGCCCCGTCGGCGCGACGCTGGAGCGCCTGCGACCCCGCGCCGGCGGTCAGGCCGAGCCCGAGGCCGGCGATGCCGAGCACGAACGCGACCTCCGATCCGCCGGCGCCGCCGCTGGCGATGGCGATGAAGATCGCCCCGAGCCCGGCCACGACGAACGCCCAGGCGGCGAGGTAGAGGCCGGGGGCGGCGCGGCCGTCGAGCTCGAAGGTCGATCGGCGCCGCCCGGCCGCCGGTGGAGCCGCCGGCGGCGCGGCGGCGTCGGGGTCCGTCGCCGCGTCGGGGTCGGTCGCCGCGCCCGGGACCCCTTCGCCGGCGGGGTCGGCAACTTCGCCGGGCGCCGCACCACCGTCGGTCGGGACTCCAGGCGTCGCGGCGGGCTCCCCCGGCGACGGAGCGCGGGGGTCGTCCAGCGTCGTGGCTCAGCCCTGGGTCGTGGGGCGCGTGGCCGAGCTGCCGGCCGGGCGCGGCGTGGCGCCGCCGGCCGCGGATGCTCGCGCCGACCTCGTTGTCCGGGTCGTGGTGACCGCCGCGGCGACCGGCTCTGCGATCGGCTCGGGGCCGGGCTCGGGCGCGGGCTCACGGAGCGGCCGCACCGGCATCGTGCCGACCGACGCCAGCGCCTCGCGGCGCTCGAAGTCGCGGCCACACCAGGCGCACAGCGACCAGTCGAGCCCGACGAGCTTCGAGCAGTGCGGGCAGACGCGCTTGAGACGGGTCCGGCAGGTCGGGCAGATGATCCAGTCGTCATCGACCTTGCGCCCGCAGGTCGCGCAGTGCTCGATCTGCTCGATTTCCGCGATGAGCGCCTCCTCGGCAAGGCCGCGCTCGTACGCCTCACCGAGGCGCTCCTGGGGCCGGATGATCCGGTAGACGATGATCCCGAACAGGAAGAAGATCGGCGTGAAGCCGATCACGAGGGCCGCGGCCAGGTACGGCAGCACGGGGTTCGCCGTCCGGCCCTGCATGTCGCGGAAGGCCCAGTAGGCCGACGCGAGCCAGATCACGACGATGTAGATGCCGATCGCCTGGATGCCCGTCTGGACGAGCGGGCTGTTGAAGAACGAGGCGATCGCGTCGCCGATCCCCGAGAGGAAGCTCAGGTCCATGCGGTGGGGTCACCCATCTCCGTGCGGGGGGCTCCATCGTGCACCGACGACGGGCTGCCAGCGGCACACGCGGCGCAGTGTAGCAGGGCGCTTGGCGCGTTCCGCCGTCGCGTGCTCATCCGACGTGCGGGCCCGCCACCGCGTGACGTGCCGGGCCGTCAGGCGACGCTGGACTGGATTCCTCCCGCGAGCCCGCCGCGGGCGCGCGCCGCAGGAGCTCCGCGGTCATCAACGTGGCGCGGCCGGCAGCGGCGATCCCGGCCAGGACGAGGGCGACGAGCCACGCCGCTGCCATGGCGAGCGCGGCGGCCAGCACCGCGACCCCGACCGGGTCGTCCACGAGGACCCGGCGCGTCGCGTCCCATGCGGCCGCCAGGGCCCAGATCGCCGGCAACAGGGCGATCACGCTGACGCCGAGCGCGAGGAGCACGGTGAGGGCCGTCCCGACCGGCGCGCGCAGCGGATCGACGATCCCGGCACCCAGGGCGCGCGGCACCGACGTTCCGAGCAGCACGACGCGTCGCGTCGCGAAGCCGCCGACGATCTCGGCCGCGAGCCAGGCAAGGACGACGGCAGCGCCGGCGACGGGAGCGCCTGCCAGGACGCGCAGCAGGAGCGGCGCGGCCACGTCGCCGGGAAGGGTCAGCTCGCGGTAGGCGACGGCGATCCAGGCCGGGACGGCGGCCGCGGTGACGGCGGCGACGGGAAGCAGCAGCAGCAGCCTCAGCGCGGCGACCCGCGCGATCGCGCGGCCTCCCCCGGGCGGGGGCGCCAGGACCATGAAGGACACCTCGGGCTCGGCACCTCCCCGGGCATCGTCGGGGTCGGGCTCGACGGTCGCCCGGTGCAGGGCGACCTCCCCGGCCGCGGCGATGATCGTCCCGACGACGGCGACCAGGGTGACCGTCGCGATCCCAGCCACGATCAGCGCGATGACGCGCGCGCTGGGGCCCTCGGCCGACACGAATGCCGGGCCGATCGCGTTCGCCGCGCCGATGAAGGTGGGCAGGACGACGATCGGCAGCACCAGCAGGATGACGCCGCCGCGGGCCAGGAAGGCGACGAGCGCATACATCCACAGGCGCGGGCGCGCTGCCGACACGGCAGCGGCCGCCACGGCGCCACGGCGCCACGGGACGAAACGGGCCGGCGCGCCGGCAGCGGAGCGCCCGACGGGCGTCCCGTCCAGCTCCTCCAGCGCGCCCCCGGGAGGGATGCCGTCCGGCGCCGGCGGCGCCGAGACGTCCGGTTCGGTCACGGCGCGGGCGTCGGGCTCCCGCCGGCCAGGATCTCGAGCTGCTGGAGCGTCCGCTCCACCTCGGCGATCTCCTCGCCGTACGTCGCGAAATCGCCGCGGCGGAGCGCCTCCTGGGCCGCCTCGAAGTGCTCGTTCGCGTAGCGGATGAGGGCCTGGATGTCGTCGGGCTGCGGCGTCACGTTCGGCCCGCTGGTCGGGGTCGGGGTCGGCGAGGTGCCGGGCGACGCGCTCGGCCCGGGCGTGGGTGTCGGCGTCGGGGTCGGGGTCGGCCCGCCGGCGAGCAGGAGCGTCAGCGCCTCCTCGAGCGTGTCACCCCAGACGACCTTCGTCGGGCTGGCCACGACGATCTTGGTGAACTCGGGGATCGCCGACCCGGTCGACTGGAGGTAGATGGGCTCCAGGTAGATGATCGAGTTCTGGACCGGCACGACGATCAGGTTGCCGCGCACCACGTCGCTGCCCGCCTGGTCCCAGAGCGTGAGCTGCGAGCTGATCTGGGGATCCTGGTCGATGCGGGCCTCGATCTGGACCGGCCCGAAGATGGACGTGTCGCGCGGGAAGCGGTAGACGCGAACGTTGCCGTACTCCGGGCCGTCGTTGCGCGCCGCGATCCAGGCAATCATGTTCGGCCGCGTCGCCGGGACCATGGGCTGGAGGAGCAGGAACTCGGCGTTCTGCTCGCCGGGCATCCGCATGTAGACGTAGTAGGCCTCCAGCGGCAGCTGGCCGGATTCGGCGGTGGGGTTCTGGGGCACCGTCCAGAGGTCGTCGCCCTGGAAGAACGTCAGTGGGTCGGTGACGTGGTAGCGGGCGAAGATCCGTGTCTGGACGTTGAAGAGCTCCTCCGGCACCCGGAGGTGGGAGCGCAGGCCCGCCGGAAGCTCGCTGAGCGGGCGGAAGAGCGTCGGGAAGACGCCCTGCCACGCCTGGATCAGCGGGTCGCTCGGGTCGGCCACGTAGAACGTCATCGTCCCGTCGTACGCGTTCTCGACGATCTTCACGCTGTTGCGCAGGTAGTTGAAGGTCAGCCCGGCGAGGCCGCTGTTCTCGCCCAGCGAGGTGCCGCTGAACTCCTGCGCATTGGGGAACCGATCCGTGAGCGTGTAGGCGTCCTGGATCCAGACGAGCCGGCCGTCGTCGGTCACGACCGAGTAGGGGTCCTTGTCGAAGGCGAGGAACGGGGCGATCCGGCCCAGCCGGTCACCCAGCGACCGGTGCATCAGCAGCTGGCTCTCCGCCGTCACCTGGTCGGAGATCAGCAGGTTGAGATCCCGGAACCGCGCCGCGAACAGGAGCCGGCTGAGGATGCTGTCGAGCTTGATCCCGGTGGTGCCGGACCAGCGCGTCTCCACCTGGCTCTCGTCGCCGCCGGTGCCATCGCCGGTGCCCAGCGGATAGTCGAACTCATCCTGCTGCGCGCCGACCACGATCCAGTCGCTGGGGCGCTCGCCGAAGTAGATCCGCGGCTGGGTCACCGTCGGGCGCGCCCGCCGTCGAGCGCGGCGGCATGTCGCGGATCCAGAGCCTCGGCAGGCCCTGCTCGTCGACCTCGTTGACCGGGACCATGGTGATCCCGAAGCCGTGGGTGAAGACGATCCGCTGGTTGACCCACGAGCCGGCCTGCGTGTTCCGCTGCGGGTCCAGCTCGCGTGCCGAGAGCATCACCTGGCGGGTCTCCGAGCCGACCGGGTAGCGATCCACGTCGACGTCGACGAAGTCGTAGTACTGGCGCAGGGTCTGGATCTGGTCGAGCGTCGTCTGGAGCGGGCGGTAGTCCCAGAGGCGCGCGTTCGTGAACGTCGACTTCTCGTCGACCAGGTCCTGCGCGGTGAGCGGCGCGTCTCCCTGGTAGCTCTTGTCCTCCCATTGGTCAACGCCATAGCTGAGCCGCGTCATGTTGACGTTGTTGACGATGTACGGCTGCTCCTTGGCGTACTCGTTCGGCTCGACGGTGAAGCGCTGGATGATCTCCGGGTAGACCTGGCCGAGCAGGATCGAGAGCCCGAACCAGACCGCGATCCCGGCGCCCAGGGGCCAGATCCAGCGGGTGAAGGCCCCGCCGACGAGGAGCGCCGCGACCACGCCGGCGACGATCGTAAGCGCGTCGAAGGCGAAGAAGAGCGCCGCCTGATCGGTGAAGCTGACGCCGGTCGCCACGCCGCGCGCGCTGTAGACCAGCTCCAGCTTGTCGAGCTGGTAGCCCGCCGCGACCGTGAGCAGGTAGAGGCCGCCCAGGATGCCGAGATGGACGCGCACGGGCGTGGGGAAGCCGCCGCCGCGCGCCGCGGCGAGCAGGTAGCGCCCGCCGGCCACGATCAGGGCCGCGATCAGCAGCCCGCCGACCGTGGCCTGGACGAGGCGCAGGAACGGGAGCTGGAAGAGGTAGTAGGAGACGTCACGCCCGAAGACCGGGTCCACGACCGGCGACCCTGCGACAGTGACCGTGGGCACCTGGTGCTGCCACAGCAGGACCGTCTCCCAGCTGCCGGCGAGCGCCCCGGCCACGCCGAGCGCGGCGAGGATGGCGACGACCACCAGGCCGGCGATCGCGAGCGGCGACAGGTCGGGGATCTCCTCGGCCTCGAACGTGATCGGCGACCGCGCCGGTCGGTCGTCGTCGGTGCGCCCGAAGGCACCGCGGCGCGGTCCGCCGAACGGATCGCCGCGTCCCCATTGCCCCTCGGTCGCTGGAGCGGGCGGCGTCGCCGAGACGGCCGACGATGCCACGCACCCGCTCTCCGGCGGCCGCGTCCGGCGGCGGCGCGAGGCGCCCGGCGAGCCACAGGTTCGCGAGGAGGAAGATCAGCGCGGCGACGAGGCCCCCGAGGAACAGGCCAACCTGCGACCCGAGAGTCGTCCAGAAGACGGGGTCGTAGCCGACGCTCTTGAACCAGATGGCGTCCGTCGCGAGATCCAGGCCCGCGCCGACGAGGAAGACCGCGGCGAACAGGATCAGGCCGACGACGACGAGGAGGACCTGCGGACCCAGCCTTCCGGCACGGCTGCGCGACGAGCCACCGTCGTTCGGGCCGCCGGTCGGGCGCTCGGGGCGGCCGTCCGCCACCTCCGCCGCGACGGCCACCGCCTCCGCGCTGCGCCGGCGGGAGGACGATGGGCTCCTCCGTGCGGCCGTCGTCGTCCGTCTCGTCGGCCGAGGTCTCGTCCGCGTCGTCGGACGCGGGCGTCTCGTCCGTGCGCTCGCCGGCAGGGGTCGCGTCGCGCGTCATCGGCCGCCTCGGCGACCGCGTCGTCGGCCGCCTCGGGCGTCATCGTCCGGATCGCCGGGGGCGTCGTCGTGGTCCTTGCCATCGTCCGGGCGGCGAGGCTCGCCACCACCGGTGGCCTTGCCCTGGCGTTCGTTCAGCTCACGGAGGAAATCGTCGAAGAGGTCACGCATCGCGGCCTACTCTACGCGGGACCCTTGCCCGGCGTGCGCGGAGCCGCGATTCACGGCCGGTTGACCGCCTCGACCGCGCGACGGAACGCCGCCAGCGCGACGTCCGCGAGCCCGGTGGCCGTCATCCCCGCCGCGCGCGCCGGCTCCCATCGAACCGCGAGCTGGACGACGAGCGGAGCGGTCCACGGTCGGGCCTCGTCGACGGGCGGCACCGGGAGGCGGAGGCGAAGCTGCTGGCGGCCCCCATCCTCCAGGACGAAGCCCGAGAGCCCGCCCGACACGAGCGGGCCGAGCCGGACGTGCGGCGGGTCGGGGGGCGGTCCCGCGGCGGGCGCTACCGTGCGGCACGGCACGATCCCCTCGCCGTCGGCGACCCACAGCACGGCCAGCCACCAACCCTCGATCTCGCTGGGACGGTCCATGCCGGCGCGGAGACGGAGGTCGCCGACCTGGACCTCGTGCTCGCGGATGAACGAGGCTGCGGGCGGCTGGAGACGGCTCGACATCGCCGGCAAGGATACCGGGCTCGGCCGGGATCCCCGGGCGGACCCGCGGGCGGGCCCACGCCGGCTGGCGGGAGGTTCGCGGCCGGCGGGCTACTCGGCGCCGGCCGGCGGTTCGCCGGCGGCGGGCGGTTCGCCGGCGGCGGGCGGTTCCCCGGCGGGCGGCTCCCGGCCGGCGCGTCGGCAGCCGCGCCGGACGGCTCCTCGACCAGGTCCCCGGCCTCCGCGGGCTCCACGGGCAGGGCCAGGTGGGCACCGCTCTCCGACTCGATCGGCGTGACCTCGGCCTGGAGCGCCGCCAGCCGGGCGTCCAGCTCGAGGCGCAGCATCTCCCGCCGCACGTCGAGATCGGGCGGCGCGAGGGCAGGGAGCTCCGCCTCGGACGGCACGGACGTCGTCGTCGTTCGAGCCGACGAACAGGGCGCCGAACGTCGGCGTGATCTTGCGCGGCGCGGCAGCCGAGGCGAGCAGGTCCCGGTTCGACGGTGGTCACCCCGGGGATCTCGACCTCCTGCTCCTCGACCAGGCGAGCCTCGCAGGTCGGGCAGACGCGGCGCCGCGGTGGGCAGCACGGCCGAGCACCAGGGGCACGGCCGGCGCGCGGCCGGCCGGATCCCGGCCGAGGACCGGGTTCCGGGTCGGGCGCGGGCGGGACGGGGCTCGAGTCGTCGACCATGACACACTGTACCCAAGCTACCTTGCATTCGAGCGATCGAATTGTCACCCGGCGGTGCGCCGCCGCACAGCCCGCACGCGTCTCAGCCCTCCGATCGCTGGTCGACCGGCTTCCCGCGGAAGGTACCGGTGACGCTGCGGTTGCCGTCGCCGTCGCGGGCGTAGGACAGCGTTCCGTCGGGGATCGTGATCGTCATCTCGAGGCCACCTGAATCGTCGTCGATCGCGCCGCTCCCGGTCACGGGGAGCCCCTCCGTGAACTCGCACGCGGCGAGGGTCAGGTCGGTCCCCGGGTCGGTGGGCGCAGTACGGACGCGATCCCGCCGTGGTCGCAGCCGATCGTCAGCGGCTCGTCCTCGAGCCGGTAGCTGTAGTCGTCCGTGCCGACGACCTGGTCGTCCATCGCCGAGGCGAGCGCAAGGGCGTCCGCGTAGTCCGAGGCGAGCGTCGGCCGCCACCGCGACGTACTCGTCGACGTAGGCGCCGGGACAGACCGTCACCGCTGCCCTCGGGGAGCTTCCCCTCGAGGAGGTAGCGACCCATCGCCTCGTCGGGGCAGGCTTCGCCCCAGCCGAACGTGATGTGCGGCCCGCCGGTGGTGATGAACGTGTGGACCCGCGTCAGCCGGTTGGCCAGGCGGGTGACGTTGGCGGGCGGGGTGATCGGATCGCCGGTCGCGCCCAGGATGATCGTCTGGTACGGCGCGTCGATGATCGGCGCCGGTCGCGGGTCGGCGGGCGGGTCGTTCGGCCAGTAGATGCACGGCAGGTCGCCGTAGTAGACGGAGCCGAGGCGCATCCGGTCGACGCCGAGCACCCGGCCCGTCTCGAGGAACGCGGCGAGGCGCGCGTCGCCGTCGGGCACGCCCGCGTTGTAGACGTAGTCCTGGCACTCCACCGCGTAGTACAGGGCGTCGGAGTACGTGGGATCCGGCTCCACCTCGAGCGTGTCCGGGTTGACGGCGATTCCCTCGTAGGCGAGGCGCGCGAGCGGGACCAGGTTGTCGTCGACCGCCGACGCGAGCGCGCGCTGCAGCAGCCAGCGATCGAACGGCGAGTAGAGGTACGAGACGGCGGCGTTCTCCAGGTCGGTCAGGGCGAAGGGTCCGCGACTGGACCGTCCCGTCGGGCATGGGGTAGTCGAAGGCGATGGGCCCGCCCGCCAGGCGGGCGGCGAGCGCGTCGTAGGTGGCGAGCGGCGTCGCCCCTTCGTGGTCCGTGGCGCAGGCCTCGTCCGTGGCACACGTGTTGAGCGTCGCGATCAGCACGTCGTCGAACGCCCGCCCCGCCTCCGCGTAGAAGCTCGCGCCGTCGAGCGTCAGGTCCACCGGCCCGTCGAGGAAGAGCGTGTCGATCCGGTCCGGGTGAGCCGAGGCGTACGTCTGGACGAACTGGGTTCCGTAGCTCTCGCCGTAGAGGTGGAGCTTCTGCGACGCCGAGCTGCTCCCGGATCGCCTCCAGGTCCTCGACCGCCTGGCGCGTCGCGTAGAAGGGCAGGTCGACGGCGGCCACCTTCGCCTCGGCCAGGCAGGCGTCGACGTACGCGGCCGCGGCGGCTCCCGCGGCCGCGGCCTGGGACGGGTCCTGCGGGCGCGCCGTCGAGCCATAGAACGCGGCGGTGGCCTCGGCGCACTGGATCGGGCCGGAGAGGCCGATCCCACGCTGGTCCAGGAAGACGACGTCGTACTGCTTCTCGACGCCCTCGGGGAACGCGTCGCTGTAGCTGTCCGCGACGGAGATGCCGCTCGTGCCGGGCCCGCCGGTGATCGTCACGAACGTGCCCTTCGGGGTCCCGGCGGCCCGGTGGATCGCGTAGGTGACGTCCCAGGTCGGGCCGCCGGCGACGAAGTGGTCCTTCGGAACGGCCAGCGTCACGCAGGTGAAGCGGCTCTCGTCCGGGCACGGCGCCGTCTTCACGACGCTCCAGCCACCCGCGACCGGGGTCGGCGCCGGGCTCGGCGCCGACGAGGGCGACGCGGGGGCGGCGCTCGGCGACGGCAGGCCGCTGGGGACCGCCGACGCGGTGGGGCCGGCGGACGGCTGGCCGCTCGGCACCCCGGTCCAGGTGGGGCTCGTGTCGGAGCCACAGGCGGCCACGACGAGCGCGACGGCGACCAGGGCGCTGGCGGCGAGCCTCGGGCGCATCGTGCCTCCTCCCGGCGCGGCGGGCGCCCCGCGCCCGATCACCGACGCTTCCCGGTCACTCCCACTCGATCGTGGCCGGCGGCTTGCTGCTGATGTCGTAGACGACGCGGTTGACGCCGGGCACCTCGTTCACGATCCGCGCCGAGATCTTGCCCAGGACGTCGTACGGGAGCTTGGCCCAGTCGGCCGTCATCCCGTCCTCGGAGGTCACGGCGCGGATGGCGCACACGTTGGCGTAGGTCCGCCCGTCGCCCATGACCCCTACGCTGCGGAGCGGGGTCAGGATTGCGAAGATCTGCCAGAGGGAGCGGTACAGCCCGGCCGCCTTGATCTCGTCGATCACGATCCAGTCGGCGTCGCGCAGCGTGTCCAGCCGCTCCGCCGTCACCTCGCCGATGATCCGGATCGCCAGCCCCGGCCCCGGGAAGGGCTGGCGGAAGACCATCGCCTCGGGGAGCCCCAGCTCCAGGCCCACCAGGCGCACCTCGTCCTTGAACAGGTAGCGCAGCGGCTCGATCAGGGTGAACCGGAGGTCCTCCGGGAGCCCGCCGACGTTGTGGTGGGTCTTGATCTTCTGGGCCGCCTTCGTCTCGGGCGCGGTCGACTCGATGACGTCGGGGTAGAGCGTCCCCTGGGTCAGGAAGTCGATCCGGCCGATCTTCGCGGCCTCCTCCTCGAAGACCCGGATGAACTCGTCGCCGATGATCCGGCGCTTCTGCTCCGGGATCGGTGACGCCGGCCAGCCGGGCCAGGAAGCGCTCCCGGGCGTCGACCATCACCAGGTTCATGCCCAGGTTCTTCTCGAACGTGACCCGCAGGAGCTCCGACTCCTTCTTCCGCATCAGGCCGTGGTCGACGTAGATGCAGGTGAGGCGGTCGCCGACGGCGCGGTGGACCAGCGCGGCCGCCACCGCCGAGTCCACGCCGCCCGACAGCGCGCAGATGACCTTGCCGTCGCCGCCCGGTCTCGTGCGCGTGGGCGTCCACGCGCGATCGGATCTCGTTCACCGTCGACTCGACGAAGTTCGCCGGCGTCCAGGTGGGCCGCGCACCCGCGATGCCGACGACGAAGTTGCGCAGCACGTCGCGGCCGCGCGGCGTGTGCACCACCTCGGGGTGGAACTGGATCCCGTACAGCCGGCGCTCCGCGGTCGACCAGGCCGGCGAACGGGCGTCGACGGCGTCTGGGCCGTGGCGACGAAGCCGGCCGGCAGCCGGGTGATCGAGTCGCCGTGGCTCATCCAGACCGGCTGGTCGCGCTCGAGGCCGGCGAACAGGCGGTCGTCGCCGGTGAGCGTCATCGTCGCCGGACCGTACTCCCGGTGGGCTGGCCGGCAGGACGTCGCCGCCGAGCTCGAGGGCCATGAGCTGGGCGCCGTAGCAGATGCCGAGGACGGGGATCCGACCGTTCCAGATGGCCGGATCGGGCCGCGGCGCGCCCTCGTCGTAGACCGAGCTGGGGCCGCCCGAGAGGATGATGGCGCGCGGTCGCCGGCGCTCCAGCTCGGCGTACGGGCGTGTCGTGCGGCAGCAGCTCCGAGTAGACGTGGAGCTCGCGGACGCGGCGCGCGATCAGCTGGGCGAACTGGCTCCCGAAGTCGAGGACGACGACGGTGTCCGGCTCGGCGTCGCTGGCCTCGCCGCGCGGGACGGCGCCGCCGGGGACGTCGAAGTCGGGGCGGTCCGGCGCCCGGCGCGTCGAGCGCGACCTCCAGGTAGGCCTCGACCTCGGCGTCGTCGGGAGCGAGGACGCGGTGGCCGGCGTTGGCGAGCTCGCCATGGACGGTCTTGCCCCGCTGGCGAACGGGCCTGGTGGTCATCGGCGTGAGCTCCCTCGCCCGTCGGATCGCTCGGTGCGCCCTGCGGCCCCGGCTGCCGGTCCGGACCCGCCGGCTGCTGCTCCTCCACGTCGCTCAACCGCCGCCTCCTCGGTCTGCTCCCGTTCGGGGAAGTCTACCGGGCGGCGGCGGCCGCGGCCGGGGAGCTGCGGCGCGGAGCCGAGATCGCGGACGGGCGCCGGGGCCGCGTGCGGACGCCATCGGGTCGGCCGTCCGCCATGGGACTCCCGTCCGGTGCGCGCGCACGACGCTCGGGACCTTCGTCTCTTAGCGCCTTTCCGCGGGCGCGCTAGACTCGCGGGCGCTGGGGATGCTTGGCGGAGGTTCCGTGCGCGCTCGAATTCGGGTTCGGTTGCTGGTGGCGACGCTCGCCGCCCTGATGGCGATCCCGGCGCTTCCGGGCGGAGTCGTGCTCGCGGCCGAGTCACCACGACCGCGGTCGCCTCGTCGGCCAACCCGTCGACGTACGGCACCAGCGTCACGTTCACCGCCACGGTCACCGCCGGGGTCGGCACGCCACCGGCACGGTCCAGTTCAAGGTCGACGGCGTGGACCTCGGCACGGCCCAGCCGCTGGTCGGCGGCGAGGCCACCGTCTCGACCTCGGGCCTCGCGGCTGGCACCCACGCCATCACGGCCGACTACGCAGCAGTGACGACCTCGTCGACTTCGACGACAGCAGCGGGACCCTGTCCGGCGGCCAGGTGGTCAACAAGGCCGACCAGGCGACCCTGACGGTCACCGGACCCGCGAGCGCGACCTACGGGGCCGCCGACGCGACGATCACCACCAGCGGCGGCAGCGGGAGCGGCGCGGTCACCTTCGACGAGGGCGCCTCGACCGCCTGCTCGATCGTCTCGGGCAAGCTCCACGTCCTCTCGGGCACCGGGACCTGCTCGGTCACCGCCACCAAGGCCGCCGACGCCAACTACAACGCCACGACCTCGGTCCCCTTCCCGGTCACCGTGCAGAAGGCCGCGCAGGCGGTCAGCTTCACGACGACCGCCCCGACCAACGCGCGGGTCGGAGGTCCGACCTACGACGCCGGCCGGCCTCGCAACGCCGTCCGGCCTGACCGTGACGATCTCCCGCGCACCCGCCTCGAGCGGCGTCTGCTCGATCAGCGGGGGGGACGTGTCATTCATCGGCGCCGGAACGTGCACCCTGCATGCGGACCAGGCAGGAGACGCCAACTACGAGCCTGCGCCGCAGGGGTCGCAGGCGTTCACGGTGAGCACCGCCGAGGTCACCACCACCGCGGTCGCCTCCTCGGCCAACCCGTCGACGTACGGCACCAGCGTCACGTTCAGCGCGACGGTCACCGCCGGGGTCGGCACGCCCACCGGCACGGTCCAGTTCAAGGTCGACGGCGTGGACCTCGACACGGCCCAGCCGCTGGTCGGCGGCGAGGCCACCGTCTCGACCTCGGGCCTCGCGGCAGGCACCCGCGCCATCACGGCCGACTACGCCAGTGACGACCTCGTCGACTTCGACGACAGCAGCGGGACGCTGTCCGGCGGCCAGGTGGTCAACAAGGCCGACCAGGCGACCCTGACGGTCACCGGACCCGCGAGCGCGACCTACGGGGCCGCCGACGCGACGATCACCACCAGCGGCGGCAGCGGGAGCGGCGCGGTCACCTTCGACGAGGGCGCCTCGACCGCCTGCTCGATCGTCTTGCGGCAAGCTCCACGTCCTCTCGGGCACCGGGACCTGCTCGGTCACCGCCACCAAGGCCGCCGACGCCAACCACAACGCCACGACCTCAGCCCCCTTCCCGGTCACCGTGCAGAAGGCGACGCAGGTGACCCTGGCGGTCACCGGACCCGCGAGCGCGACCTTCGCGGCCGCCGACCAGGCGATCACCACCAGCGGCGGCAGCGGGACCGGCGTGGTCACCTTCGACGCGGGCGCCTCGACCGCCTGCTCGATCGTGGCCGGCCAGCTCCACGTCCTCTCGGGCACGGGCACCTGCTCGGTCACCGCCACCAGGGCCGCCGACGCGAACTACAACGCCACGACCTCGGTCCCCTTCTCGGTCACGGTCAACAAGGCGGCCCAGGCGACCCTGACGGTCAACGCCAGCAGCCCGGCCGCCTACGGCTCGGTCCAGACGCTGACCACGAGCGGCGGCGGCGGCCTCGGCGCGGTCACCTACAGCGACGGCGCCTCGACGGCCTGCTCCGTCTCCACGGATCAGCTCACGATCACCGCCGGGACCGGGACCTGCTCGGTCACCGCCACCAAGGCCGCCGACGCCAACTACACCGCCACGACATCGGCCGCCGAACCGGTCATCGTGCAGAAGGCGGCCCAGGCGACCCTGGCGATCACCGGACCCGCGACCAGGACGTACGGCGACGCCCCCTTCGGCCCGACCACCACCGGCGGCTCGGGGACCGGCGCCCTCACCTTCACCTCGAGCACCCCCTCGGTCTGCACGGCGAGCGCCAGTGCCAGCGTCACCATCGTCGCCGCCGGCACCTGCACGATCACCGCCACGAGGGCCGCCGACGCCAACTACAGCGCCACGACCTCGGCTCCCTTCCCGGTCACCGTCAACAAGGCCGACCAGGCGACCCTGACGGTCACCGGACCCGCGAGCGCGACCTACGGGGCCGCCGACGCGACGATCACCACCAGCGGCGGCAGCGGGAGCGGCGCGGTCACCTTCGACGAGGGCGCCTCGACCGCCTGCTCGATCGTCTCGGGCAAGCTCCACGTCGTCTCGGGCACCGGGACCTGCTCGGTCACTGCCACCAAGGCCGCCGATGCCAACTACAACGCCACGACCTCGGCCGCCTTCTCGGTCACCGTGCAGAAGGCGGACCAGGCGACCCTGACCGCGGTTGCCGTCTCCCCGGCCCCGTTCGGCTCGGTCCAGACACTGACGACCACGGGCGGCAGCGGCCTCGGCGCGGTCACCTACAGCGTGGGCGCCTCGACGGCCTGCTCCGTTTCCACGGATCAGCTCACGATCACTTCCAGCACCGGGACCTGCTCGGTCACTGCCACCAAGGCTGCCGACGGGAACTACAACGCCCGAACCTCGGCCGCCTTGTCGGTCACGGTCATCAAGGCGTCGACGACGCTGGCCCTCGCAAGCGATGACGCGGCCTCCGTGTACGGGCAGACGGTCACCTTCACGGCCACGGTCGCGCCCGCCGCGCCGGGAGCCGGAACACCGGATGGGGCCGTCCAGTTCCGGGTCAATGGACAGAACGCGGGCGACGTGGTTCCGCTGGTCGGCGGAACGGCTACCTTCAGCACGTCCCTCCTCACGGTCAACCGACCCGACAGCGTCCCGGGCCCACATGAGATCACGGCCCTCTACGTCGCTCCCGGCGGCTCCAACTTCGTCGGGGGGTCCTTCGGGACCCTGGCCGGCGGGCAAGCCGTCGTGAAGGCGACGCTCACGGTGACCGCTGATCCGGTCAGCCGCCCATTCGGCGCGGCCAATCCGACCCTCACCGCGACCATCGGCGGCTTCGTCAACGGCGAGGCGCTCGGGACCTCCGGCGTCTCCGGCAGCCCGGCCCTGACGACGGCGGCGAACCTCACCAGCCCGGTCGTCGGCGGCCCGTACGCGATCGATGCCGCGCTCGGCACGCTCACCGCCGCCAACTACGACTTCACCTTCGTGGCCGGGTTGCTCACCGTGGTCCCCGCAGCGACGACCGTGGCGCTCGTCTCGACGGTCAATCCCGCACCACCCACGCAGCAGGTCACCCTGACGGCGACCGTCACCGGGCTCCCGACGCTGGGCGGGACGATCGACTTCCAGGAGTGGGACGGCCTGGCCTTCGTCACCTTCGAGAGCGCGGTCCTCGCCTCTGGCTTCAGCGCGTCGACCGCGACCATCACGCTGCCCGCGACGGATGGCGAGAGCCAGTACCGCGCGGTCTTCACGAGCCCCGACACCAACTACGCGAACGCCAGCGGCCTGCTGGTCCAGAGCATCGGCAAGTCGGACGTCACGGCGATCCTCACCGCGTCGCGCGCGAGGTGGGAATCGACGGTTCCCCTCGCGTTCACCGCGACGATCGCCCCGAACGCCACCGGCATCACGGTCCCGATAACGGGGTCCGTCGAGTTCGCGATCGACGGCGGCACGCCGACCACCATCGCGGTCACGGCAGGCGTCGCGATCCTCCCGGCGCGCCTGCTGCCCGTCGGCGCCCACACGATCACGGCCACCTACTCGGGCGACGTGAGCTTCCAGACGGGGACGGCCGACCCGCTCGCCGGAACGGTCGCGAGGAACCTCGTCGAAGCGACCGGCGTCGGTGTCAGCAGCACGTCGATCTACCCGTACAAGGACACGTGGCGCGACACGATCAGCATCCGTGGCAGCCGCACGGAGCGGCTCTCGGTCACGATCCGGATCTACCGGCCGACCGGCTCGCTCCTGGCGACCCGCACGGTCGCGGGGGGAACCGGCGCCTACGCGTCCACGTGGACCGGGCGGTCCAGCCGCGGGTCAATCCTCTCGGCCGGCAAGTACAAGATCGTCCAGACGCTCTCGGACTACTCCAGCGTCCCCACCCTCAGGAAGACGTTCACGTCGTACGTGACCCTCTCCAGGAAGCGGATGTACTGGAGGACCACGTCGGTCTTCCGGAACGCCAACGCCCCGTCGGCCTGGTCTGGCCCGCCGTCGCTGCTCAGCTCCACGCGGTACAGCACGGGGGCGCGGCTCATCACGCCGAAGGCGCCGGCGGCGCCGGGCTGGGCAGCGTTCGGATACTCATTCACGCTCCCGTCCGCGAGCACGATCAAGTCGGTCGCGTTCTACGTCCAGGGCGGGCCGTGGTCCGGCCCGACGGCGCCCAAGATCGGGCTCCACGACTGGCGATCCGGCACGAGCTGGCTGGCGATGTACGACGGCGCCCGCCCGCGCCGGTCAGTCGGGACGTCCACCTCGTCCTGGTACGGGATCGCGGGCGATCCGGCCGTGGTCGTCACCACCATCTCGGGCAAGCGCTATGTCCGTGCCTTTGTCGACTCCGGCAGCTACGTCAACGGCCTCAACTACGACCTCGGCAGGGTCCGGGTCGTGGTTACCTACGGCATCCTGCACTAGGAGCGCCCGCGCGCAGCCTCAGTCGGTCGGGCGCAGGCGGAAGGCCGGCCCGGCACCCAGGCTCTCGGCCGGGGTCCCGTACTTGAGGATGAGCGCGGTGATGACACGGGCCCGCTCTGGCCCCTCGAGCTCCTCGGCTCGATAGGCGCGCCGCGCCTCGCCGATCGTGCCGTGGCAGGCCGGATCGGCGAACAGGTTGAGGGCCCACGCCGCGCGGGAGCTGCTGGCGGCAACGAGAAGGCTGCCGTCGGGCTCGTCCACGAAGCCGACCGCCGTCCGGATCGCGCTGCCGGTCACCCGGCCGGTCACCTCGAGCATCACCACCTTGCCCCAGGCGGTCAGCTGCTCGCCGTGGCTGTCGGGCATCAGCGCGCTCCGCGCCGGGCCGTCACCGTCCGCGGAGCTGCCAGGACTTGCCCTCGGTGGCGACGGACGGCGCGTAGACGATCTCGACCTCCTGCATCTCGCGGATCGAGCGCGCGCCCAGGGCGGCCATCGACTGGCGGAGGGCGCCCATCAGGTTCTCCGTCCCGTCGGTCACGTGCGACGGGCCCGAAGAGGATCCGCTCCATCGTCCCGACCGTCCCGACCTTGATCCGCGTGCCGCGCGGCAGGACCGGCGACGGCGCCGCCATCCCCCAGTTCGTGCCGCGCCCGGGCGCCTCCTCGGCGCGGGCGAGCGGCGAGCCGAGCATCACGGCATCGGCACCGGCCGCGATCGCCTTCGCGATGTCGCCGCCCTTCTTCATCCCGCCGTCGGCGACGACCGGGATCCAGCGGCCGGTGTCGGCGAAGAAGGCGTCCCGCGCGGCCGCGACGTCGCTGACGGCCGTCACCTGGGGGACCCCGATGCCGAGCACCTCGCGGGTCGTGCAGGCGGCGCCGGGACCGACGCCCACGAAGACCGCGGCGGCGCCCTGCTCCATGAGCGCGAAGGCGGCATCCGCGTGGGTCGTGTTCCCGACCGCGACGGGGATCGGCATGAAGCGGGTGAACTCGGCGAGGCTGAGCGGCTCGTACTCCGAGGCCAGGTGGCGGGCGCTGCTCACCTGGCTCTGGACCAGGAACAGGTCGGCGCCGTGCTCGGCGCAGAAGGCCCCGAAGCGGCGTGCGGCGCCGGGTGTCGCCGCGACGGCGGCCTTCGAGCCGGCGGCGTGGATCTCCTCGATCCGGCGGGCGATCAGGTCCTCGCGGACGGGCGCGGCATAGGCCTCGGCGAGGACCGCCTGGACCTCGGCGTCCGGTGCCGTGGCGATCCGCTCCAGGACCGCGGCCGGATCGTCGTAGCGGGCCTGGACGCCCTCGAGGTTGAGGACGGCGAGGCCGCCGAGTCCGGCCAGCACGCCGGCGCTGCGGGCGTCGACGACGGCGTCCATGGCGGCCGCGAGGACCGGGATGCGGAGGGGGATGCCGGCGAAGTCCTGCTCCAGCGACACGTCGTTCGGCTCGACGGTCTCGGTGCCGGGAGCGAGCGAGACGTCCTCGAAGCCGTAGGTCGGGCGGATCGAGTCCACCTTCGAGCGGAAGTGGCGCCGCGCCGCGGCCTCGGTCGGTCTGCATCGTCGATCCGGTCCTCCTGCGCCGCCCGTCGGTTCGGGGGATTGTACGGCGCCGACGGCGCGAGCGCGGGCGATGCGTGGCGAGCAGTCGACGACCCCGTCGATGCGACGCGATGGCACTCGGCGGATGCGTTGACCGGGCGCCCTCAGCCGCCGCTGGCTCGTCGGCCCCGTGATCGATGGATGGCGGGATATCGTTCGCCCATGGCCGAAGCTCAGCGCCACGGAACGAGCACGGCTCCCGGTCAGCTGCCTTCGCCTACGTCGACGCGCAGGGGCACCGGCGGTTGCCGATCCACGACGAGGCGCACGTCCGCAACGCCCTCGCGCGCTTCGAGCGCGTCGCGTTCGAGAGCGACGTAGCCCGCGAGCAGGCGCGGACCCGGCTGCTTCGGGCCGCCCGGCGCTTCCGGATCGTGCCGGTGGGCTTCATCACGGGCCAGATCCAGGCGGAGCGGCGTACCCCTGCCTCGATCGTCCTCGCTGCCGACCGGCGCGGTCACGTTCCTGATGACCGACATCGAGGGCTCGACCCAGCTGCTGCACTCGCTCGGGGACGGCTACGCACCGGTGCTCGCCGAGGTGCGCCGCATCCACCGCCGCGCGGTCCGGGCGGCGGGCGGTCACGAGGTCGACGCACGCGCCGACGAGTACTTCGCCTGCTTCGAGCGACCTGCCTCCGCGGTGGCGGCCGCGCTCGCGATCCAGCGCCGGATCGCGGAGGGGGTCGGCGCGAACCGGGTGCGGGTCCGCGTCCGGGCCGGGATCCACGGTGGCCGGCCGACGCTGACGGAGGACGGCTACGTCGGCCTCTCCGTCCATACGGTCGCCCGCATCTGTGCGGTGGCCCGCGGCGGCCAGATCCTGGTCTCCGAGCGCACCCACGATGCGCTCGGTGGTGCGCTCCCCGAGGGCTCTCGAGTCCGCAGCGTCGGGATCCACGCCCTCCGTGGGATCCCGGGCGAGCACCGGCTCTACGAGGTCACGCCCGGTCGGGACTGAAGCCGTCGACGGGGTAACGCATCTGGCGGCGGTTTCGCGCTGGACCGGACAACTGGCGTGGCGCGGATGACGCCCACGCTCGCCGCGAGTGCCGCGCGCGCTCGCCGCCGTCCGCGCCATCACGGCCCGGACACGGGCGTGGTCGAGGAGTCGCCCCGGTCGGTCCAGGACCAGCGTGAGGTCGCGTGCGCAGGGGCCGACCGCGGCCCTCAGCGCGCGAGCCGGTGTCCCTCGAGGTCGAGGCGGAACCAGGGCTCCACCTCCGGATCCAGGAGCTTGCCCAGGATCCGGTCGATCGTGTCCCGGTAGGACGGCCAGACGACGAGGCGGAGCGCCTCGTCGCGGCCGGCCCAGCGAGCGCCGTCGTGCTCGTGGGAGAGCGCGGGCTCGGCGTCGGGGCGGACGCGCAGCGGCGAAGATCGCGCCGGCGACGATCGCGTCGGGTCCCTCGTCGTAGAAGTGGGTGACCTGGTCGAGGTCGTAGAACGCCTCGATCTCGGCCGGCCCGAAGCCGATCTCCTCGCGGACCTCGCGCAGGGCGGCCATGCGGGACCCGCTCGCCGGGTTCCAGGCCACCGGTCACGCACTGCCACAGCCCGGGGAAGATGCGATCGGGAGCGCGGCGGATCAGGAGGAACTCCGGCTCGCCGCCGGGCGGCACGCGGAAGATCCAGCACTCGACGAGGTCGGGGCGGTACGGGCTCACCGGCCGATCGCCTCGACGGCTGCGACCGCGGACGTCCACGTCGCCGGCCTCACGCCCCGGCGGCGGCCGCGCGGGCGAGCCCGTTCGAGCTGCTCCAGGTGCTCGGTCGTGGACGCCGGCGAAGAGCAGCCACTCCCCGCAGCGAAGGCGCCCGACGAGCGGGTGCTCCAGCGGGCAGGGATCCATCTCGTGGCCGGCAATCGAGCGCGCGCCCGCTCGATCAGTCGCTGGCTCACGGCAAGTCGACGGCGAAGCTCCTCCCGCGTCGCGTCGGCCGGGCCCGGCACCCCGGGGACGACGGTCGGCGCGCCGGCGGGGAACCGTCCCTGCGCCGCGAGGGCCGCGGCGGTCGCCAGCCCGCCCCGGGCGTCGAAGGCATGGCCGAGCGCCTGGGCCACGTCCGCTCCTCCTCGCCGCCGGCGAGCTCGAAGGCGCGGTCGGGGAGCTCGTCCAGGTGGGCGCGTAGGCGGCGCTGACCGCGACGTGCTGGGGCACGAGACGGCCGCCGCCCCGTCGCCGGCCCGCAGGCGCACCTCGCGGCGCGCGGGGAGCGGACGGCCATCCTCGAGTACGAGGAACGGCGCGACGAGGTCGGGGGCATTGGCCGCGAGGGCGGCGAGCCAGGCGGGGAGGGGCGTCGCGGCGTCGGCATGCGGCGATGCTTCGGCAAAGGCGACCGCCCCGGCGGCGGGACGGCCCCCGCGTGACGGCGGAAGCCGCGCGACAGAGCCGCGGGCCTCATCGCCTCGATTATCGTGGAGCGCCCGAAGGAGGCACCCCGTGTCGTTCGCCGAGCTCGATCCGCGCCCGCTACTCCGTCCGCGCCTATCGACCCGATCCCGTCCCGGACGACCTGCTCGCGCAGGTGCTGGAGGCCGGCCGGCTGGCTCCGACCGCCGCCAACCGGCAGCCGATCCGGATCCTCGTGATCCACACCGCGGGCCGCGAGGCCGAGCTCCGCCGGATCTACGCCCGGGACTGGTTCACCGCGGCGCCGGTGATCCTCGGCGTCTGCACGCGTCCCCCGCGAGGCGTGGGTGCGAGAGGCGATCGACGGCCGCAGCTACGCCGACGTCGACGCCGCGATCGTGATGGATCACCTGGTGCTGGCGGCGACCGACCTGGGGCTCGGGACCTGCTGGGTCGCCGCGTTCGACCCGGCCGCCGCCCGCGAGGTGCTGGGCCTGCCGGACGACGTGGAGCCGCTGCTCTTCACCCCGCTGGGCTACCCCGCCGACGAGCCGCGGCCGAAGGAGCGCCGGCCGCTGGCCGACCTGGTCCACCTCGAGCGCTGGTGAGCCGGGGGCGCCGGGCGCCCGGAGGCGCTACAGGCGCTACAGGCGCTCGAGACGCTCGACCGGCACGACGAAGACCGTGGCGCCGCCGACCTCGACCTCGAGCGGGTACGGCAGGAAGAACTCACCCGGCTCGAGGATCGGCGGCATCGGGTTCACGAGCTGCGTCCGCGAGTGGCAGGTCTCGCGGATGATCCCGAGGACCTCCTCGATCGCGTCGTCCTCGACGCCCAGGAGCACGGTCGCGTTCGTCTGCTTGAGGAAGCCGCCGGAGCTGTGGAGCCGGGTCGCCCGGAACTCGCGCTCGAGCAGCGCATCGACGAGGGGGCCGGCGTCCTCGGGGTTGACGATGGCAACGACGAGCTTCACGTGGGCGAGTATAGGGTGCCGCGAGGGACGCTCTGTGCCGCGTCGCGTCGCGTCGCCGTCGCCTCGTGCGACCACGCGTCGCCCGCGTATGATCGTCGCCATCCCGGCCCCGGGCGTTCGTCGCGGGGCCGCGTCGGGGAGGGATCCGTGTCCGACCATTCCGCGCCGGCAGACCTGGCCGAGCTGCTCGCGCAGGCCGCCGCCGCCATCGCCGCAGGAACCGACCTCGAGCCGACCGTCCGGCGACTCCTCGAGGGAGCGGCTGGCCTCACCGGGGCGCGCCTTGCCGCGGTGTTCACCCGCGAGCCCGACGGCACCGATCTGCGCCTCTTCGCGACGGCGGGCTTCGCCCCTGACGCCGAGCTCGCCTTTGCGGCGGAAGTCGCGGGCGATCCCGACCACCCGATCGCCGTCGCGGCGCGCGAGGGACGCCCGGCGCTCGGCCGCGTCGGCACCCGCCCCGACGGCACCGCCATGACCGGCGCCGACCTGCCGCTCACGGTCACCCGCGACGGCATCGACCTCCACCTCGGGGTCGCCTCGTTCGGATGGCCCGGCGAGCGCACCCTCGACGGGGCCACCGGGGCGACACTCCGGGCGACAGCCGACCTGCTGGCCATCGCCATCGACCGGGCCCGGCTCGCCTCCCTCGGCGAGGAGCGCTCGGAGTGGCAGGACCGGATCGCCGGCCTCGACCTGCTCACCGGCCTGGCGAACCGGCGCACGCTCGACCGCGTCCTCGAGCTCGAGATCGAGCGTGCGAAGCGCCAGCAGAGCGACATCTCGGTCGCCGTCTTCGACATCGACGGCTTCCGCGCCGTCAACGAGCGGTCCGGTGCGGGAGCCGGCGACGACATCCTGCGGGCCGTCGCGGCCGTTCTCGCCGAGCAGGTCCGGCTGGTCGACACGGTCGCCCGGGTCGGCGGCGACGAGTTCGTCGTCGTCGCGCCCGGCAGCGGAGGGATCATCGTCGCCGATCGGATCCTTCGCTCGATCGACGCGCTGGAGCCGGTCGGCGGCGTCCCGGTGACGGTCTCCGCGGGCGTTGCCCGCTTCCCGGCCGACGGGACGAGCGCCGACGAGCTGCTCGCCGCCGCCCTCGCCGCGCTCGAGGGCGCCCGCGAGTCCGGGACCGGGGCGATCGCCGAGGTGCGCGTCGGCTAACTGTGCGTCACGATGACGCTCGGTCCGGGTCTCGGCCGAGAGTGACACTTCAGCCGGCCGGCATCACCCGTTCGACGAAGTCGAGCAGGGCCGCGCGGGCCGCGTCCAGGACGTCCGGCTCCGGGGCGGACGCGTCGACGATGACCCAGCGCTCGGGCTCGGCGGCCGCGAGGGCCAGGTAGCCCGCCCGCACACGCTCGTGGTAGGCCCGGTCGAAGTGCGCCTCGAAGCGCGTCGTCTCGGCGTCGCTCTTGCGGGCGAGGCCGATCTCGACCGGAACGTCGAACAGGATGGTGAGGTCGGGACGCAGTCCGCCGGTCGCGAAGCGCCCCACCGGGAGGAGCTCGTCGATCCCGAGCTGCCCGCCGAATCCCTGGTAGGCGAGCGTGGAGTCGAGGTACCGGTCGGAGATGACGACGGCACCGCGCTCCAGCGCCGGCCGGATCACCGTCTCGACGAGCTGCGCGCGGGCGGCCATGAAGAGGAGCGCGTCGGCGCGCTGGGTCAGGCGGACCGCCGACTCGTCGCGGTCCATCAGGATCGCCCGGATCCGCTCACCGGCGGGCGTGCCGCCGGGCTCGCGTACCAGCACCGCGTCGCGCCCGGTGGCCGCGAGGGCGGCCCGGAGCCGCTCCGCCTGCACGGTCTTGCCGCTGCCGTCGGGGCCCTCGAGCGTGATGAAGACCCCGCGCCGGGGTGTTGCTGTCATGGCGCCAGAGTAGCGAGGCTGGCGTCCGCGGCGCCTGCTCGCGCGTGAGCGCGCGCCCTAGCGCGTCCCCACCGCCAGGTCCCGACGACGCGCAGTCCGCGATCGGGCTGCCGGGTGACCGCGCACTGCGCGCTCAGCCGCCGGGTGGCCGCTCGAGCCTCGCGCGGCGCCACGCATGCCCCACGCGCCGGTAGGCTGGCCCATGCACGAGATCACCGACCGGGCGCTCGACACCGCCCGGGTTCGCGGGGCGTCCTATGCCGACGTTCGCGTCGTCCGCCGGCAGGAGGAGTCGATCGACGTCAAGGGCGGTCGCCTGGCTGGCGGTCCTCAGCCACGAGACGGAGGGCTTCGGCGTGCGCGTCCTCGTCGACGGCGCCTGGGGATTCGCCTCGTCGCACCGGCTGACCCCGGCCGAGGCCGACCGTGTCGCGGCCGCTGGCGGTCCGGATCGCCCGGGCCAGCGCCACGGCGCTGCGCCACCGGGTCGTCCTCGACGATCGGCCGCCGGCGCGTGGGCGCTTCGAGACGCCGATCGCCGAGGATCCCTTCGCCATGCCCATCGACCAGACGGTCGGCGACCTCCTCGCGGCCGAGCAGGCCATGACCGCGGTGCCCGGCATCGCCTTCACCGATTCCGACTACGGCGCCTTGCGCGAATGGAAGACGTTCGCGGCCAGTGACGGCAGCTCTCACCGAGCAGGTCATCACCCACGTGGGAGCCGCCATCGAGGCCAACGCGGTCGACGGCGACGAGCACCAGCGGCGCAGCTACCCCGACGCCGGCGGCGCCTGGCGCGGCGCGGGCTACGAGCACGTCCGATCGCTGGACCTGGCCGGGACGGCCGAGCGGCTCGCGAGGAGGCCGTCCAGCTGCTGACGGCGCCCCTGCTGCCGCCCGGCCGGCGCACGATCGTCCTGGATCCGTCGCAGCTCTACCTGCAGATCCACGAGAGCTGCGGCCACCCGACCGAGCTCGACCGGGTCTTCGGGACGGAGGCCAGCCTACGCGGGCACGAGCTTCCTGACGACGGACAAGCTCGAGACGCGGGCTTCCGCTACGGCTCGGAGATCGTCGACATCGTCGCCGACGCCACGACGCCGGGCGGGCTGGGCACCTTCGGCTGGGACGACGAGGGCGTCGCCGCCCAGCGCGTGCCGCTCGTGCAGGAGCGGCATCTTCGTCGGCTACCTCTCCAGCCGCGAGACGGCGCCCGCGCATCGGGCGCCGCTGCGGCGGGCGCCATGCGGGCCGACGGCTGGAACCGGATCCCGCTCATCCGGATGACCAACATCAACCTGCAGCCGAAGCCCGGGATGAGCCTCGACGACATCATCGCCGACACCGACGACGGCCTCTACCTCGAGACGAACCGAAGCTGGTCGATCGACGACCGGCGCCTCAACTTCCAGTTCGCGACCGAGCTGGCCTACGAGATCAGGGGCGGCAAGCTCGGGCAGCTCTACCGCAACGCCACGTACACGGGCATCACGCCCGAGTTCTGGGGGAACTGCGACGCGATCGGCGACGCCTCGAGCTACGTGATGCTGGGCGACGCGCGAACTGTGGCAAGGGGGAGCCCGGGCAGGGCGGGCACGTCGGCCACGGCTGCTCGGGGCGCCCGCTTCCGCGACGTCGAGGTCGGGGTGATGTCGTGAGCGCCGGACGACCGACGAGGACCGCCGGAGGACCGGAGCAGGCCACTGCCACGTTCGCGCCCGAGGAGGCGCTGGAGCTCGCCGAGCTCGTCCTGCGGCTGGCAGAGGCCGAGGGCGCCACCGAGGCCGAGATCCTCGTGGCGACCGGCGACGAGGCGCTCACCCGCTTCGCCAACTCGGAGATCCACCAGAACGTCTCCGAGCGCGACGTCCGGATCAACCTGCGCTTCGTCCGCGGGAAGCGGATCGGCGTGGCGTCGTCCGGCCGGACCGACGGGGATGCGCTGCGACGCCTGGCCCGGAACGCGGGGCGGATCGCCGCCGTCGCCGAGGAGACGCCGGACTGGGCCGGCCTGCCGGGAGCGCGCCCGGTCGAGCCGGTGGCCGGAGCCTTCGCCGCCGGCACCGCCGAGGCGTCGCCGGAGCTGCGCGCGGACGGCGTGCGCGCCGTCGTCGACGCCGCCGATCGCGCCGGCGTGACCGCCTTCGGATCGTTCTCGACCGGAGTGGAGACCGTCGCCCTCGCGACCACCCGGGGAATCCGCGCCGCCGAATCCAGGACGAGCGCCCGGCTCCTCGTGGTGACGATGGGTCCCCGACGACGGCACGGGCTACGCGGATGCGGCGTCGGTCGACGCCACCCGGATCGACGCGGCGGCCGTCGGCAGCGAGGCCGCCGAGAAGGCGCGCCGCTCTGCCCGGCCCGTCGACCTGCCGCCCGGCGACTACCCCGTCGTGCTGGAGGAGTACGCCGTCACGGACCTGCTGGACAACCTGGGCTTCACCGGCTTCTCGGGCCTCGCGGTGCAGGAGGGCCGTTCGTTCTTCGAGCCGGGGAAGGCGGATCGGGAGCGAGCTCGTCACGCTCGTCGACGACGCGCGTGACCCGTCCGGGATGCCGGCCTCGTTCGACTACGAAGGCGTCCCGACGCGCCGGGTCGTGATGGTCGAGGCCGGCGTCTGCCGCGAGATCGTCCACGACGCGGCGACCGCGGCGCGGGCCGGCACGACGTCCACCGGCCACGGCCTGCCGGCGCCCAACCCATGGGGCCCGTTCCCGCTCCACGCGGCGATGGCCGCGGGCGCGACGCCCCGGACGGAGCTGGTCGCGGGGCTCGGCGACGGCCTGCTCGTCACGCGCTTCCACTACACGAACGTGGTCCACGCGAAGCTCGCCGTCATCACGGGGATGACCCGCGACGGCACCTTCCTGGTGCGCGACGGCGAGGTGGTGGGGCCGGTCCGCAACCTCCGCTTCACGCAGTCCTACCTGGACGCGCTGGCGGGCGTGGAGGCGGTCTCGGTGGAGCGGCGCCTGCTCCGGGGCGAGCTGGGGGCGGTGCTGGTGCCGGCCCTCCGGATCGCGTCGTGGCGCTTCACCGGGGCGACCTCTGCCGACTGATGTACCTGTCCGTGGCCGCTGTGACGCCGGACCACCGCCTCGCCCGACTGCTCGTCGCGGCGACGCTGGCGCTCGCCGGATGCGGGACGGCGACTCCGACGCCGCGCACCACGACCCCGGAACCCGGCACCAGCGTCGGCCCGGACACCAGCGCCGCACCGACTCCACCGGCCTCGTCGCGCGCCGTGATCATCGACACCGACCTGGGCGCCGATGACCTGACCGCCCTGGCGGTCCTCCTGCGCGACCCCTCCGTCGACGTCCGTGCGATCACGGTGCCGAGGACCGGCCTCGGGCGCTGCGGCCCGGGCCTGCGGAACCTGCGCAACCTCATCGCCGATCTCGGCCGGCGCGAGATCCCGATCGGCTGCGGGCATGCCGGGGCCGGCCCCGAGGCCTACCCGTTCCCGGAGGACTGGCGTGCGTTGACCGACCAGGCCTACGGGCTCACGTTCGTGCCGGCGCCGGCCACCAGCCCCGGTGGCGACGCGGCGGCGGTCATCGCCGACGCGGTGGCGGCGTCGCCCACGCCGCCGCTGATCGTCGCCCTCGGCCCGTGGACCAATCTCGCCGAGGCCTTCGCGGCGGACACGACCCTGCCCGGCCGGCTGGCGGGGATCCACGCCATGGGCGGGACGCTGGACGCCAGGGGCAACGTCTGGGCCGGCGGGAAGGAGCTCGCCATCCCGGTCGAGTTCAACTTCGGGGCGGATCCCGCGGCGGTGGCAGCGGTCCTGGCAACCGACGTCCCGGTCACGCTCGTCCCGCTCGACGCGACCGACGACGTCCCCGTCAGCCCGTCCTTCGTCGCCGCCCTCGAGGCCGACCACGGCGCCGCCGGCACCGACCTCGTCCACGAGATGTACGCCCGGTCGCCGTTCCTCGCGGGCGACGGCCAGTTCCTCTGGGATCAGACCGCCGCGGTCGCCCTGCTGGATCCGGCGGTCGCCAGCTGGCAGGACGCGACGGTCAGCGTCACGACCGCGCGGCCGGACGCCGGCAGGATCGGGCGCGACCCCGCCGGACGCTCCATCCGGTACGCGGCCGCGGCCGATCCTGTCCGGGTCGAGGCCGCCCTCCTGGCCGGGCTCCGCCGCGGCGGGCCCCGGGAGCACCCGTTCACGCCCGTGGGACGGCTCGCCGTCACCTGGGACGGGACCTCCTGCGCCGCCGTCACGGTGCCGACGACGCCAGGCATGCACGAGATCTCGATCGAGAACCGGACGTCGGCGGTGGTGAGCCTCCTCGTCGGGGGCCCCCGGCCACCGAAGACGTGGGCCGACATCCTCGAGCTCCTTGCCAACCTCGATCCCTCGCAGCCGACCCCGGAATGGGTGATCGGGATCGCGGCCGTTGACGCGGTCGCAGGGGGCACCGCCCTCGCCTTCGCCGAGATCCCGGCCGGGACCTTCGGCGCCGTCTGCGCCACCGGGGAGTGGCCGGACGTCGCGCTCGTCGTCGGGGCGCCCTTCGACGTCGGCGCTCCCTGACCGCGGCGCGCGGCGGCGGCGACCGACCGGATGTGGCGTCAGCCCCGGTCCGTAACGGAGTCGTACCGCTGCCGGGGGAGGATCCGGTGCATGAAGACGTCACTCCGCACAGTCGCCCTGGTCGTCGGCGGCACCCTTGCCGTCGCCGCGTGCGGTTCGGCCGGTCCCTCGTCGTCGATTGCCGTCCCAGCGGCAAGCCCGTCGTCGGGTGCCTCCTTCGGTCCAGGTCCCTCGCCGGCTTCCCGTGCCGTGATCATCGACACCGACCTGGCGGGTGACGACATCACGGCGATCGCCGTTCTCCTGGGCAACCCGAGCCTCGACGTCCGGGCGATCACGATCCCCGGGACGGGCGAGGTCCATTGCGGACCCGGACTCCGCAACCTGCGCAACCTGTTGGCCGAGCTCGGGGCACGCGGGATCCCGATCGGCTGCGGGCGCGAGGCGGCCGGCCCGGAAGCCTACCCCTGGCCTGACGACTGGCGGGCCGGCGCCGATGCAGGCTACGGCATCACGTTCACCCCGGCCCCTGGCACGAGCGCCGGCGGCGATGCCGTGAGCGTGATCGCCGAAGCAGTGGCCGGATCGCCGTCGCCCCCGCTCATCTTCGCCCTCGGCCCCTGGACCAACCTCAAGGACGCACTGGAGGCAGACCCGGGCCTCGTCGACAGGATCGCCGGGATCTACGCCATGGGCGGCACGCTCGACGCCAAGGGGAACATCTGGGCCGACGGTGCGCCGCTCGAGGTCCCCGTCGAGTACAACTTCGGCGCCGACCCGGCGTCCGTGGCAGCCGTCCTTGCGACGGGCGTGCCGGTGACGCTCGTGCCCCTCGACGCCACGAACGACGTTCCGATGCCCGCCGACATCCTCGACGAGCTCGGGGCCGACCATGCGGCGGCGGGCGCCGACCTCGTGTACGAGATGTACGCCCGCAATCCCTTCCTGATCGGCGAGGGCCAGTACCTGTGGGACTCGCTGACCGCGCTAACCCTTCTCGATCCCACCCTGGTCACGTGGGAGGACGCGACCGTACGCGCCGTGACCGAACGGCCCAACGCGGGCCAGGTCGCCAGGGACCCCGCCGGCCGGCGAATCCGCGCCGCCGTCGGCGCCGACGCAAGCCGCACCAAGGCGGCGCTGCTCGCGGCGCTCCGGCGTGGCGGCCCTCGCAGGACCCCGTTCGCGCCGGTCGGCGAGATCTCCGTGACCTGGGACGGGGCTGTCTGCACGATCTCGGCCGCGCCGTCCGCGCCCGGCCTGTACGCCGTCCGACTGCAGAACGGGAGTGCGGCACCAGTCGCGATGCTGATCGCCGGGGTGCGGGCGCCGAAGACCTGGGACGATCTTCTCGCCCTCGTCGCGGACTACGACCCCAGCCAGCCGCAGCCGGACTGGGTGACCGGGATCGCGTGGCTCGCCGCGGAGGCCGGGAACGCGTCGTTCGCCTTCGCCGACGCCCCGGCCGGGACGTTCGGTCCGGTCTGCCTCACCGGGGACGACCCGGCGCTCGCGATCACGCCGGGTCGGCCCTTCACGCTCGGCTCTCCGTGAGGAGGCGCGCCGCCTTCTTCGCGGCGGCGGCGGCGGCCATCGTGGTCGCCGCGGCTGCAGGTGTGTGGGCGGAGCTGGCGTCGGGCGCCTTCCCGGACCCGGGACTTCCCACGGTCGCGGCAGCGTCGGCGATCGGCTATGGCCTCGTTGGCCTTCTCATCGTGTATCACCGTCCCGCGAATCCGATCGGGCGCCTGTGCCTTGCGGCGGGTGTCGTGGCAGCGGCGGGTCTGGCGAGCCGCGCCGTGGCGCTCATCGACGCCCGGAGCGGCGACGGGCTCGGCCCCGCGGGCGCGCTCGCGATCTGGATCTCCGGCATCGCGCCGACGGTCGCCCTGTTGATGGCGGGCCCGATCCTGCTCGTCCTCTTCCCGGATGGACGGCCATCGCGACGCGCCTGGTGGGCCGTGCCGGCGCTGGCGGTCGTCGTAGCGATCCTGATGGCCGTCGTCGCGCTACGACCGGAGATCGTGCAGATCGGCGCCTGGATCGCCTGGAAGCCGATCCACCTGGACGGCCTTGACACGTCATCCTGGGATTCGCTCTGGATCCCCACCATCGCAATCGTCGTCCTGCTCGTCGGCCTGTCGATCAGCGCCTTCGTCGACCGCCTCGTCCACGCGGATCGCACCACGCGCCTCCAGCTGCGCTGGCTCGGTGCCGCCATCTCCCTGGTCATCATCGCGATCCCGGTCGCGCTCGTCGCCGGCGATGCCGGTTATTGGGTTGCCGCTGCGCTCCTGGGCACGGGTGTCGTCGCGCTCCCGGTGGCGGTGGGGGTCGCCGTGCTCCGCTACCGCCTCTACGAGATCGACCGGATCGTGTCGCGAACCATCGGCTACGCGGTCGTGACCGGCGTCCTGGTCGCGGTCGTCGCGACGAGCACCGTGGTCCTCGGCGGCCTCCTGGCCGAGGTGGCTGGAGGTGACACACTGGCGGTGGCGGCGTCCACGCTGCTGGCCGCGGGCCTCTTCCAGCCAGTCCGCTCGCGGGTCCAGCGTGCCGTCGACCGTCGCTTCCACCGCGCCCGGTACGACGTCGACCACGAGGCGCGTGCCCTGGAGACGACCCTGCGCGACGAGGTCGACGTCGGCGCGGTCCTGGACCAGGTGCGCGGCGCCCTCGCCCGGACGCTCGAGCCGGGTCACGTTGGGATCTGGCTCCGGCCCGACGGCCACGTCGCGCGGCACGACCCAGGCGTCGACGCTACCAGGCGCTGAGCTTCCAGATCTCGGGCTGCAGCTCACCGGGGGCGCCGCCGACCTCGGCGAACAGCGCGACCGCGCGCAGCTGGTGCTCGCGCGACTCGCCATCCCGCCCGGCCGCGTGCAGGACATCGGCGAGGTTGCTCTCCACGGCGGCCTCGAGGTGGAGGTCGCCCGTGCGTCGCGCCTCGACAAGAGCGGCCAGGCCGTGTTCGAGCGCGGCGGGCGTCTCCCCCACGGCCGCCGCGACGAGGGCCAGCGCATTGTGGGCCGCGATGACGAGTCCCGGATCGTCCGCCCGGTGGGCCAGCGCGAGGGAGGCGACCAGCGAGGCCTCGGCATCGTCCCGCCGCGACTCGGCCGTCGCGAGGAGCCCGAGAACACGGTGCGCATGGGCCGCGGCGACCGGGTCGTCCCCGCCCCGGGCGAGGACATCCAGGGCCCGCTCGCGGGCAGCCTCGAGATCGCCGGCGCCGAGCGCCACGACGGCCTGCTCCGCGACCAGCCGCGACCGGGATTCATCCCCGGGCTCGAGGAGCGCGAGCGCGGCGACGAGGTGGCTCGCCGCGGCACCGTGGTCACCCACGCGCTGATGCGCCAGCGCCAGGCGGCGCTCGATCGTGGCAAGGCGTCCTGTTCCGGCGGCCGTGGCAGCCGCCCGCTCGAGCGATGCGACGGCGCCGGCGTAGTCGCCGGTGCGGGTCCGCAGCTCGCCCAGTGCCTCGTGGATCAGGGAGGCGTCCTCGTGGCCGAGAGCCAGCGCGGCCTCGAAGTGGTCGATCGCCTCGCGGTTGGCGTAGAGCGAGCGGGCGAGGTCGCCGGCATCGCGGTAGGCCAGCGCCGCCTCGCGGTCGCGCCCCGCCGCGCGCTCGTGGGCTGCGATCCGTGCGAGGCGCCCCAGGTCGAGGGCCCGGGCTGGCACCGCCCGCAGCGTCTCGGCGGCCCGTCGGTGGAGCAGCCGGCGCCGGGCGAGGCTGATCCGCTCCACGACCGCATCGCGCATTGCGGCATGGGCGATGCCGTAGGTCGGCTCGGACCCGTCGGGTGCCACGCCCTCGCGGACGATCCCCCGCGCCATCAGCTCCTCGAGGGCGGCGACGGTCTCGTCCTCCGTCCGCCCGCCGGTGCCGCGGAGCGTCGCCGCATCCGCCGCGCGGCCAAGGATCGCGGCGGCGGCCAACACCTGCGCGGCAACCTCGCCGGCGCGCTCGATCCGCTCCTCCAGCAGCGCCCGGACGCCGGCCGGCGGCACGCCTGCCGACCGCGGCTCCGCGAGCGCCTCCACCACGAACAAGGGGAGGCCCTCCGACTCGACCGCCAGGGCGGCCGCGTCCAGCGTGCCGCCGGCGGCCGCCACCAGCTCGGCGACCGCCGTGTCGTCCAGCCCGGCCAGGCGCACGACGACGGCATCGCTCACGCGCTCGAGCGATCCGACCGCGGCGCGTCCGGGCTCGTCGAGGTCCTCGCGGCGCACGGCGAGAAGCATCAGCAGCGAGCGGCCGGCCGGCCGGCGAGCGAGGTAGCCGAGCGCCTCCAGCGTCGAGGTGTCCGCCCACTGGAGGTCGTCCACGACGATGACGCCCGGCACGGGACCGGCGACCAGGGCGGTCAGGACGGCGGCGAGCGCGTCGAGGAGGCGGGCGCGGGCCCCGGGGTCGGCTGCCGCCGGGGGCGGCGACCACCCGGTCGGGAGCAGCGCCGGCACGAGGCGGGCGGCCTCCAGGCGGGCGGCCTCCGGGATCGACGCCAGGCGCTCGGTCGCGTCGGGCAGGGACAGGCCGTCGCGAAGGAGGTCGGCAGTCCCCTCGAAGGCGATGCCCGCCTCCCCGCGGTAGCACGTCGCGGCGAGCACGACGCCGCCGGCCGCCCGAACCGCGTCGGCGAGCTCCAGGGCCAGCCGGGTCTTGCCGATCCCCGGCGCGCCCTCGAGGATCGCCAGGCGGCCGTCCGGCGCGGCCTCGCGGCGGGCGGCGAGCAGCGCGGCCATCTCGCCGTCGCGCCCGACGAACGGCAGCCGCGCCGGAGCGGGCGGGCGACCGTGCGTGACCGCCGGCGGGGCAGCGGCCCCGACGGCGCCGTGGGCGACCGCGGCGGCGAAGGGGGCGACCGCGGCGGCAAAGGTGCCGTCCCGGATCGTCTCGTAGAGCGCGGTCGTCTCCGCGAGCGGCGCGACGCCCAGCTCGCGGTCGAGCGCGGCCACGGCGTCGCGGTACTGGCGGATCGCCGCGCCGGTCTCGCCGGCCCGGGCGAGCGCGGTGATCACCACGCGCTGGGCGGGTTCGTGGAGTGGGTCCAGGCTGACCCAGCGACGGGCGGCGTCGATCGCGCCAGCGTGATCACCTGCCGCCGCCCGCATCCGCGCGAGGCGCTCCAGCACCCCCGCGAGGTCGCGCCGGTGCGCCTCCGTCTCCCCGAGCTGCCAGGCGTCCCACTCCTCGCTGTCCCGGAGGGAGAAGCCCGCCATGAACTCCCCGCGATCGAGCGCCGCGGCCTCGTCGAGATCGACGAGACATGTCCCGCACGGCTCGTCCGGCCCGTGCCGGTGAGCGCGGGCCCGCCCGAGCGCGGCCCGGAACCGGAGGATGTCAACACCGGCTGTCGCACCATCCAGCCCGACCACGCGGCGATCGATGCGCAGGCCAGTCCCACCGAGGCCCGCGTTGAGCACGGAGAGCGTGCGGCGGAAGGCACCCCGGGCGTCGACCCCGTCCGCCTCCGGCCAGAGGAGGGCCGCCAGCGTGTCGCGGTCGACTGGCCGGCCAACCACGGCGAGATGGGCCAGCAGGGCGACGGCCTTGCGGGTGTCGACGGCGAGCGGCGCGCCGTCGACCAGAACCTCGACGGGGCCGAGGAGCCGGATCTCGACGGAGGGTTCGGAGTGATGGAACATCGAGACGTAACGGTAGTCGGAATCGGACCGATGCCGTAACGTTCCGCGAACGCCACTCCGCGAGGATGCGCCCATGACTTCGCAGCGATCGCGATGAACCTGCGGTCCGCGGCCACCACGCCGACGCTGGCGTCGACGCGAGTCCGGAGCTGGCCGGCCCGCGCGGTGGTGGCGCTCGCCGTGGCCGCCGGCGTCTGGGCCGTCGCCGCGCCGACGGCGGGAGGCGCCTCGACGGCACTCGGCAAGCCGGCGACCCTGAGCCTGGTCCTCTACGGAGGCGAGGCAGTCCTCTACGCGGTCATCGGGCTGCTCATCGTCGAGCGGCGACCCGGCAACCGGATCGGTCCCATCCTCCTGGCATTCGCGAGCCTCCTCGCCTTCTACCTTGCTGCCGACGCCTACATCCGGCTCCCCGGCACGCTACCCGGTGCGCCGCTGCTCGCGTGGCTCGTGACCCTCCTCGACGGGCCCATGTTCCTGCTCGTCGGGACGTTCTTCCTCCGCTTTCCGGACGGCCGCCTCCCGTCCCGCCGGTGGCGCCTCCTGCCGGGTGTCCAGGTGCTGCTCGTCGCCGTGGTGACCCTCTCCGTGGCCCTGCGGCCGGGTCCCCTGCCCTTCTATCCCACGATCGACAGCCCGTTCGGCTCATCCGCCTACCCGGGCGACGCCGTCTGGACGACTGCCTACGGCCTCCTCGTGGCCACCGTGCTGCTCTCCGTCGTGTCCCTCGCGGGGCGATGGCGGCGCGGCGGGCTCGTGGAGCGTGCCCAGCTCAAGTGGGTCGTCGGGGGCGCGGTGGTGGTGGGGCTGGCGATGACCCTCTACGGGGTATTCGCCGGCCCGGGCCGCTACAGCGACCTGGGCGACGCGGCTGTCGGGGTCGCGTTCGGCTGCCTCGGGCTGGCGATCGGGATCGCGGTCCTGCGGTATCGCCTGTACGAGATCGACCGGATCATCAGCCGGACGATCGGCTGGATCGTCGTGACGGCCATCCTGGCGGCCGTGTTCGCCGCGGTCGTCGTCGGGCTGCAGCTCGCGCTCGAGCCGGCGACCGGGAACAACACGCTTGCCGTCGCCGCCTCCACGCTGGTGGCGGCGGCGCTGTTCCAGCCGCTGCGCGGGCGCGTCCAGCGGGCCGTGGACCGTCGCTTCAACCGGGCCCGCGTGGACGCGCAGCGGGCGATCGATGCCTTCGGCGCGCACTTGCGCGACGAGGTGGACCTCGCCGCGCTGCGAAGGGCGCTCATGGAGACTGCCGACGAGGCTGTGCGCCCGGTCGCAGCGACCCTCTGGCTGCGGGGCGGCGAGGGCGTTCGGTGAAGGAGCGTCGGCCGATGCGGCGAGGCCGTGTCGCCTGGGGGATCGCGAGCCTGGACATCGTCGCCTTCCTCGTCGCCAGCATGTTCGACCCGGCAGGCGACGTTGGCGCTGCCGTCCTCTACGCCATCGGGATCGCGTCATTTGCGGGGGTCGGAGCGCTCCTGTGCACCCGGGTTCCCGCGAACCCCATCGGCGTCCTGCTGCTCGCCGCCGGGACCGTGCTGGTCGCTGCCATCGTCATCGGGACGTATGCCGACCTCGGCGCGCTCCAGGTGCCACCGTGGCCCGGCTCGGGCCTGGCCCGGCTCGTCGGGGACACGCTGTTCATCTACCCCTTCGTGATCGCCCTCATCGGGGTCCCGCTCGTCTTCCCGGACGGACGCCTGCTGTCGCGCCGCTTCCGGTGGATTGTGTGGATCGCCATCGCCAACATGGTCGCGTGGACCCTGGGCGGGATCCTTGGTCCGTCGCCCGGCGGGGCGTCCGCGACGATCCCCGGCCTCGCCGCCCTCGAGCCGTTCGTGCTGTTCGCGACGCTCGTGAGCTTCGGCGGTGCCGTGGTCGCGGTCTGGCTTCGATTCCGGCGGGGCGATCCGGTGCAGCGCCAGCAGGTCAAGTGGTTCGTAGCGGTCGTCGGCGTCGGGGCCGTCGTCCTTCCGGTGGCGCTCGTCCTCTACACCGTGAACCCCGAGCTGGCCGACGCCCTGAGCAGCGTGGCGATCCTCGCCATGTTCGCGCTCCCGGTCGCCATCGGGATCGCGATCCTGCGCTACCGGCTCTTCGAGATCGACCGGCTCATCAGCCGGACGATCGGCTGGGCGGTGGTGAGCGGGTTGCTCATCGCGGTGTTCGCAGGTGGCGTGATCGCCCTCCAGACGGTGCTGGCAGGGTTCACCCAGGACCAGACCCCCGCGGTGGCCGCGTCGACACTCGTGGCGTTCGCGCTCTTCCAGCCACTGCGCCGACGCGTCCAGCGAGCCGTCGACCGCCGCTTCGACCGGGCGCGATACGACGGCGAGCGGACGGCTGCCGCCTTCGCCGAGCGTCTGCGCGACCAGGTGGACCTCGCGGGTCTGGAGTCGGACATCAGGGGCACCGTCGGAGCGGCGCTCCGGCCCAGCTCCGCCGGGATCTGGATCCGGGAGCCCGTTCCCGTGCATCCGATATCGCGAAATCCGTAACGATGTCCGGACGCTCGCCCCGGAGGATCACCCCGATGACTGCGCTCACCCGCCCGTTCCGTCGCCTCGCCGGCCGGTCCACGCCGGAGCCGTCGCCCGCCGTCCCTGCCGCGGCAGCCCCCCGCGCCTCCGCCGTCCCCGTCGAGCAGCCGGGCGTCACCGTCGAGATCCCCGAGATCGATCCCCTGTTCGCCTACCTGCAGTCCGCGCCCGGGCCGGTCGACCTCGCGAGGCTCGACCTCGCGTCGCATGCGCTCCAGCGGCTGCGTGACGCGGGCGTCGCCCTGGTCGTCCCGCTCGTAACCCAGGGAGAGCTGATCGGGACCCTGAACCTCGGCCCGCGCCTGTCCGAGCAGGAGTACTCCTCGGACGACCGGCGGCTGCTCGGGACGCTCGCCGCGCAGGCGGCCCCCGCGATCCGGGTCGCCCAGCTGGTCCGCGAGCAGGCGGCCGAAGCCGCCGAGCGGGAGCGGATCGACCAGGAGCTCCGCCTGGCCACGATGATCCAGCAGCAGTTCCTGCCCAAGGAGCTTCCCGCGCTCCGCGACTGGCAGGTGGCCGCCTACTACGGCCCGGCCCGCGCCGTCGGGGGCGACTTCTACGACGTCATCTCGCTGGCCGACGGCCGCATCGGGCTCGTCGTGGGCGACGTGACCGACAAGGGCGTCCCGGCGGCCCTCGTCATGGCCCGCACCCAGTCGACGATCCGCGGCGAGGCGCCCCGCTACGACGATCCCGGCGCCGTCCTGGAGCGCGTGAACGAGCTCCTGGTCCCGGAGATGCCCTCAAGGATGTTCGTGACCTGCCTTTACGGCATCCTCGAGCCGGCCACCGGTCGCTTCGTCTTCGCGAACGCCGGCCACAACCTGCCGTACGTGCGGTCCGGCGGCGAGGTCGCGGACGTGCGGGCGACCGGCCTGCCGCTCGGTCTGATGCCGGGGATGCGCTACGACACCGCGGAGATGACGGTGCCGGCAGGCGGCGACATGCTCCTCTACTCCGACGGCTTCGTCGAGGCGCACGGCCCGGACGGATCGATGTTCGGCTTCCCGCGCCTGCGCGACGCGTTTGCCGCCGGGCGGAGCGGCAACGAGCTGGTGGACGACCTGGTCGAGGGGCTGTGGCGCTTCACGGGCCGCGACTGGGACCAGGAGGACGACCTCACGATCGTGACCCTTCGCCGCGTCGCGTCCGCGGGACGCGCCGAGCTGGCGGACGAGCCGCAGGAAGCCGCGGCAGAGACCGACGAGCGAACCCTGGCGACCTTCTCGATCCCGGGCGAGATCGGCACCGAGCGCGACGTCGCCGAGCGCGTCGCGGCGGCCGTCGCGAGCCTCGACATCCCGCCGGCCAGCCTCGAGCGTCTCAAGACCGCCGTCAGCGAAGCGGCGATGAACGCGATCGAGTACGGGAGCGCCGGCCGCCCCGACATCCCGGTGGCAGTCGCGGTGAGCGCGACCGACCTGGAGGTCCTCGTCCGGATCACCGATCGAGCGCTCTCCGGGCCGATCTCCGACGCCGAGGAGCCCGACATCGAGGCGAAGCTCGCGGGGCTGCAGAAGCCGCGCGGATGGGGCCTCTTCCTGATCCGCCACATGGTGGACCGCATGGACGTGACACAGCACGCGGACGGGCAGACGGTGACGCTCGCGCTCACCCGCGGGGAGGGACCGGCATGAGCGTGGAACGGCTGACAGCCCACGTCGAGCCCGCGCCAGACGGCGCGCGGATCGTGATGGCAGGCGACCTGAACGGTTCCGCCGATGCCGTCCTGGCCGGGGCCTACGCGCAGGCGGTGGCCGCCATCGGCACCGACGGCGGCGAGATCGTCCTCGACTTCGGGGGCACGGGCTACATCAACAGCACGGGGATCGCCCTCGTCGTGCGCCTCCTGGCCGAGGCGCGGCGCGAGCGGCGCGGGGTGCGGGCGGTCGGCCTCTCCGACCACTACCGGGAGATCTTCCGGATCACCCGCCTGTCGGACTTCATGACGATCGAGGAGCCGGCGACGACGCCGGAGTGAGGGAGGGGGCTCATGGGAGCGACCACGTTCGAGGTGGAGCGCGCCGGATCGGCCGGCGTGGTCCGCATCCACGGCGACGTCACGGCGGCAAGCGAGCCCGGGCTCATGGACGCGTACCAGCGTGCGTCCGAGGGGGGCGTCCGGACCATCCTGCTTGACTTCGGCGGCCTCGAGTACATGAACAGCGGCGGGATCGGGCTCCTCGTGACGCTGCTCGTGCGCGTCCAGCGGGCCGGCCAGCGCCTGCTGGCGACGGGCCTCGACGATCACTACCGCCAGATCCTGTCGCTGACGCGGCTGGACGAGGCGATCGGCATCCACGCGGACGAGCCGTCCGCGCTCGCGGCGGCATCCGCCTGAGCGGCGGACGAAGGGGGAGACGATCCCATGGCCAGCGACGACACCATCGCCCCGGCACGGCGCGACCCGACGGTCACCTGGTCGGGTCCGGTCGACCGGCTCACGCTCGGGGCCGTGCCCGCCGAGGCGGTCAACCTCAACGTCAGCGGCAAGCGCCTGTCGGGGCCTTTGCAGGGCTTCGGGCAGCTCTGGCAGAAGACGTACCGGATCCGGCTCGAGGGTGCGGAAGCGACGCCGCAGGAGGTCGTCACGACCTGGAAGCGCGAGTTCGGCTCCTTCTGGCCGAAGGGCGCCCACTTCTACGCCCCATTCGCCGAGATCGCGCCTGGCGAGGTCGGCCTGATCAACAACGACGTGCCGGGCCGCCAGGTCCTCTCGACCGGCGTCCTGGTCATCTACGCGGACGACGAGTCGTTCACGTTCATGACCCCGGAGGGCCACATCTTCGCGGCCTGGATCACCTTCAGCGCGGAGCGCGACGGGGACGTTGACGGGGCGACCGTGGCCCAGGTTCGCGCGCTGCTGCGGGCCAGCGACCCCTTCTTCGAGGCGATGCTGATGGCCGGTGGCCACGCCCAGGAGAACCGGCACTGGGAGGCGACACTGCGGAACCTCGCGACACGTTTCGGGGCAGTGGGCACGCCGACCACGGAGCAGGTCTGTGTCGACCGTAAGCGCCAGTGGCGCCAAGCGGGCAACATCCGCCACAACTCCGCCATCCGGTCGGGCCTCTGGACGATGACGCACCCGCGATCGATGCTCCGGCGGCGCGGCGCCTGACCGGCGAATCGCGCGTCCGGGGGCACGGCGGACCGCCGAAGATACGGAGACGATGAGCATCCCCGACCACGCGCTCGACGCGATCGTCGTCGGCAGCGGGCCGAACGGACTGGCCGCGGCCATCACCCTCGCCCGCGCCGGCCTGGCGGTCCGGGTGTACGAGGGCGCGTCGACCGCGGGCGGCGGCCTGCGCTCCGCCGAGCTGACGCTCCCCGGGTTCGTCCACGACCCGTGCGCGACGGTCGTTGCGACCGCGCTCGTCTCGCCCTTCTTCCGCTCCCTGGACCTGGGAGGTCTCGGGGTGGGCCTGGCCCACCCGGACGTGCCCGCCGCGCTCGTCCTCACCCCCGACCGTGCCGTGCTGCTCCACCGCTCGGTCGAGGAGACGGCGTCCGGGCTGGGGCGCGACGGGGCCGCGTGGCGACGCCTGGTCGGGCCGCTGGCGCGCGACGCGGAGCGGCTGATGCCGTGGATCCTGGGTCCCATCCCGCGGCCCACGCGCCATCTTGTCGCGGCGGCGCGCTTCGGGCCGGCGGCCCTGCTCCCGGCGGCGGGGCTGGCCCGCCTGGCGTTCCGCGAAGAGCCGACCCGGGCGCTGCTCGGCGCGCTGGCGGCGCACGCGATGGTCCCCCTCGAGTCACCGGGGAGTGCCGCGTACGGCCTCGTGCTCGCGACCGCCGCCCACGCCGTCGGCTGGCCGGTGGTGGCGGGTGGATCCCAGCGACTTGCCGACGCGCTCGTCGCGGAGCTTGCCCGCCTGGGCGGAGAGGTCGTCACGGACGCCCCGGTCACGCGCCTCGCCGACATGCCGCCGGCCCGGGCCATCCTCCTCGACGTCACCCCGCGCCAGCTGGTGGCGATCGCGGGCGACCGCGCGCCGGCCGGGTATGTCCGGCGCCTGGGACAGTTCCGGTACGGCCCTGGCGTCTGCAAGCTGGATTGGGCGCTCGACGGGCCGGTCCCGTGGCGCAATCCGGGTCTCGCGGTCGTCGGCACGGTCCATCTCGGCGGCGGCCTGTCCCAGCTCGCGGCGGGCGAGCGTGCCGTCGCGGCCGGCCGGATCCCGCGCCGACCGTTCGTGATCCTGGTGCAGGCGACGGTCATGGACCCGACGCGCGCCCCGGCCGGCCGGCACACGGCCTGGGCCTATGCCCACGTCCCGCACGGCTCGGACGTCGACGCGACCGAGCTGATCGAGGCGGAGGTCGAGCGGGTCGCGCCCGGCTTCCGCGACCGCGTCCTCGCCCGCCACGTGCGGACGGCGGCCGGTCACGAGCGCTACAACCCCAACTACGTCGGCGGCGACATCGGCGGCGGCCTCGCCACGCTGCCCCAGGTGCTCGCCCGCCCGACCCTCGCGGCCGACCCGTACCGCACGCCGATCCCCGGGGTCTACCTGTGCTCCTCCTCGACGCCGCCCGGTGGAGGCGTCCACGGGATGGCCGGGCACCGGGCGGCCCGGAGCGCGATCCGGCACGAGTTCGGCATCCGCGGCTGACGGCCACCGGTGACGGCCACCGGCGGGGCGGCCGCCGCAGTCGGCCGCAGCAGGGTGCGACGCGAACCGCCGGGAGGCTATGCTCGAGGGCAACATCGCCGCGCTGCCGCCGCCGGACCATCCGAACGGGATGGTGCGTCCGGGGTCTGCAGGGCGTGGAATGGTCGCCGACAGGGGACAACGAGCCCTCGCCGCATCCCGGAGGAACTGAACCATGACCGAACCGACGAAGCCGGTGCGGCGAAGCCGGAAGGCCGTCCCCGACAAGGCGACCGCGGCGGAATACGACGCCGCGTGGCAATCCGATCTCCCGCCGCAGGGGCCCAGCTGGACGGCCCGGCCGTGGGTGGACCCGGTGAAGCGCGCGGCCCAGGGCAGGGACGCCCGGAAGCGCGTTCCGCGGGCGAGCCACGCCACCTTCGAGCCGGCGCCCGATCGCAACCCGATCGCCATTCTTGCGGCCCAGGAGGAGGACCGGCTCCAGGAGCTCGTGCCCCTGCGCCACGAGCGGATGGCGGAGTCAGCGTTCGCCTACTACCGGGGCACGCCCGCGGTGATGGCCTTCGACCTCGCCTCGACGCCCCGGAGCGACATCATCGTCCAGGCCAGCGGCGACGCCCACCTGTCGAACTTCGGGCTCTTCGCCTCGCCGGAGCGGACTCTCGTCTTCGACGCCAACGACTTCGACGAGACGCTCCCGGGGCCGTGGGAGTGGGACGTGAAGCGCCTCGCCGCGAGCATCGTCATCGCCGGTCGGGCCAACGGCTTCTCAGCCACCCAGAACCGCGCGGCGACGATGGCGGCCGTCCGCGGCTACCGCCAGTGGATGGCCCGCTATGCGGGCATGCGCCTGCTCGACGTCTGGTATGTCCAGATCACCGACGCCGACATCCGGGAGGCCGGCGAGGCAAGCGGCCTGCTCCAGGGCCGTTCGGCGGTCGAGCGCCGTGCCCGGCTCGAGGCCGTCTTCACCAAGGCCCGCCGGCGGGACGGCATGCGCGCCTTCGAGTCGCTGACCGCGGTGGTCGACGGCCGCCGGGTCATCCTCGACGACCCACCCGTCATCATCCACGTCGAGATCGAGGGCGGCCCGGCCGCCCTCGAGAAGGTCTTCACCGACTACCGGGCCACGATGCCCGAGAATTGGCGTGCCTTCCTGGAGCGCTACCGCTTCGTCGACTTCGCCCTCAAGGTGGTCGGCGTCGGGAGCGTCGGGACGCGCTGCTTCGTGCTCGTCCTGGAGGGCCGCGACGAGAACGACCCGCTGATCCTGCAGGCCAAGGAGGCCACGGCCTCGGTCCTGGAGCCGTACGTCGAGACGAGCGGGCACGCCAACCACGCCCAGCGCGTGGTCGTCGGGCAGCAGCTGATGCAGGCGACGTCCGACATCTTCCTGGGCTGGACCCGGGGCCCCGGCGGCCGCGACTTCTACCTGCGCCAGCTCTGGGACATGAAGGGCTCCGTGGACATCGCCACCATCCAGGCTCCCGGCCTGGGCTTCTACGGGGGTCTCTGCGGCTGGTCGCTGGCGCGGGCGCACGCCCGCACGGGCGACGCCGCAGCCATCTCCGCCTACCTCGGGGCGGGCGACAAGCTTCGACGGCGCCATCGCCGACTTCTCCGAGACCTACGCGGACGTCAACCAGCGCGACTACGAGGCGTACCTCGCTGCGATCAAAGCCGGACGGGTGTCGATGCCGGCCGGCGGTTGAGCTTCCGGCCGGGAGCGGCCACCCGTTGACGAGGGCGCGCGACAGGCGCGCCGCGGGCGTCAACCCGCGGGTACCTCCCGCTCGTCGCGGTGCTCATAGACCGTGGCCAGCGGATCTCGGCGTCCGAGCGCCAGCCACGCGATCACCCCGCCGCCGAGCGTCAGCGCGACGCGGACGCCCGCGGCGTACGGCCTCTGGAGACGTCATGTCGGATCTCTGGACCTCGCTGATCCCGCTCGTCATCGGCAGCGCGCTGGTGCCGATCCAGATCGTCATCACGACGCTGCTGCTGCGCTCGAAGACGGGCCGGATCGCGGCTGTCGCGTGGGTCGCCGGCATGACCACGGTGCGCCTTGCGCAGGGCCTCGTCTTCGGGCTGGTCCTGGGCGCCGGGAACGGCACCGGCTCGGGTACGGACGGACCCGGCGGCGCCGTCTCGCTGCTCCTGCTCGTGATCGCGATCGTGTTCTACGTGAGCGCCGCGAAGCAGCTCCTGCAGCAGCCCGACGAGGACTCCCCGCCCCCGAGGTGGATGGCGACGGTGGAGAGCGTGACGCCCGGCAGGGCCTACCTGATGGGAGTCGGCCTGGTGATCGCCAGCGCCAAGTTCTGGGTGTTCACGCTGGGTGCCATCGCGGCGATCGAGGCGGCCGAGATGAGCCAGCCCGCCGCGATCGCCACGTTCCTTCTCTTCGTGGTGCTGGCCCAGTCTGTGCTGCTGGCCATCCTTGCGATCGCCTTCGCGATGCCGGAGCGCTCGGCCGCCGTGCTCGACCGGATCGCCGGCCTGCTCCAGCGGTACAACCGGGTCCTCGTGGTCGGCCTCGGGCTCGTCTTCGGGACGTGGTTCCTGGTCAAGGCGCTGAACGGGCTCGGCGTCCTGTAGCGTCGCGTCGCCCGGGCCGGCCGACGCGACGACGGTGGCGCCGGGCCGGGCGGCACCCCGGTCTTCCGGGGCGGATTGCCGCCGCGTAGACTTCCGCCGATGCGCATCGCCGGCCGTCCCTTCGGGATCCTCGCCCTCGCCGCCCTCGCGGTCGTCGGCGGCCTGTGGGCGCTCTCCGGCGTGGCGGGGCTGCGCGCCGTGCCCGAGTTCTCGCTCAAGGGGATCGAGCTGTCCGCCGGAGCTCGTCCGGGTCATCATCGCCGGCTGGTCCGCGATGCTGCTCGCGGGTGCCCTCCTCCTCGTCACCCTGCACCGCTGGGGCTGGGTGCTGCTCATGCTGGCGACCGGGCTCGGGCTCCTGGCGGCCCTCTGGCAGTGGCTCGCTGGGCAACCCGGAGCCGATCCGCCTGGCGCTCCTCGTGGTCACCGCCTTCTACCTGAACGGTCGCTCGGTGCGCGACCTTCTCCTGCGTCCGGTCGAGCGGGCCGGGGTCGTGCCGTTGGCGCCGCCGGAAGGCGGCCGTCGGTGACCGAGCAGGCCCTCCTCGCTCCGGACGACCTGGCCCTCCTGCGGGCCTACGAGCCGATCCTGCGCTACAACCGCGGCGAGCTGTTCTACCCGATGGCCGTGGACGGCTACCTCGCCGAGTGCGACGTCCTGGCCGGGACGGGCGAGAAGGATCGCCGGGTGCTCGTCCCGCGCGGCGAGGTGACCCCGGAGCGCCTCGCCGCCGCGACCGCCGGCCAGGGCGAGTCGCTCTACCTCCGCTTCGTCCAGGAGCCGCTCGGGCGGCTCGAGCTCGCCCGCTGGCAGCTCCGCCCGAACCGGACCGTCTTCCGGACCCCCGGCCGCCTCGCCCGCGTCGGGCTCTTCGCCCGCCTCGTCGACGCCGGCTTCACGGCCTCGCTGCTGGCCCGCGGCACCGTTCCGGGCGGCACGGCGGCCGCCGCGTCGGTGAAGTACGAGGCGATCCGCGCCGAGCGACGACCGCTACGTCTACCACGCCCGGGTCCTGCGCCGGGACGGCTGGATCGTCCTCCACTACGTCTTCTTCTACGCCATGAACGACTGGCGCTCCACGTTCCTGGGCGCCAACGACCACGAGGCGGACTGGGAGCAGCTGTTCGTCTTCCTCGACGACGCGCCGGGCGGCCCGGTCCCGGCGTGGGTCGCCTGCGCCGCCCACGACTACACGGGCGACGACCTCCGCCGCCGCTGGGACGACCCGACCCTCGCGAAGGACGGCACGCACCCGCTCATCAACCCGGGCGGCGGCTCCCACGCCGCGTACTTCGAGCAGGGCGACTACCTCACCGCGGCGCCCGTCCCGGGGCTCTCGCGCCTCCGGGGGCCGCTGGCCGTCCTGCGCGGCTTCTGGCACAACACGCTCCGCCAGCCCGACCCCGGCGACCTCGCGGCGAAGCTGGAGGGCTCGCTCAACGTCGGGTTCATCGACTACGGCCGCGGCAACGGGCTGGTGGTCGGGCCCGGCGGGAGCGCCGAGTGGACGCCCGTCCCGATCGACGACTCGGTCGCCTGGGTCGACGGGTACCGCGGGCTCTTCGGCCTCGACACCTACGACCGCTTCGCCGGCGAGCGGGCGCCCGGCCGGCCCGAAGTACAACCGCACCGGCACGGTGCGGCAGACCTGGTACGACCCGCTGGGCTGGGCCGGCCTCGACAAGGTCGTGCCGCCCAGCCGCGCCCCCGAGGCGCTCGAGGCGCGGATCGCGGAGCTCGAGGCCGCGACGCAGGCGCCCTCGACGCGCGAGATCGAGGCCGCCGGGGCGTCGCTGCGCACGCAGGCGCTCGAGGTCCGGCGCGCTGGCCGACGAGCCGTCGCTGGCGGGGCTGCGAACCCGGGCGACGGCGGCGCTCGCGGAGGCCGAGGCGGCCCAGGCCGCACGCCGGCGGCGGCAGGTGGACCTCGGCGAGACCGCCCGCGCCGCCCGGGAGGAGCTCGCGCAGGATCCGCGCCGGCGACTGGGGCGACCCTCGATCGCACCTGCACCACGAGCATCACCCCATCCCCGCCGAGGAGACGCGGTACGGCATCCTCGTCGAGGTCTGGTCGGCGATCAGCGTCAGCCTCCTGCTGATCGCGACCATCGCCCTGATCTACCTCGGCATCCTGTCGGTGTGGGTCGCGATCCTCGTCGTGATCGCCGCCTACGCCTTCGTGGAGGCGGCATTCCAGCGTCGCCTGACGACGCTCCTGCTCCGGTTGACGCTCCTCCTGGCGGTGATCGGGGCGATCGTCCTGGCGGTGACCTACGCCGTTCAGGCGCTCGTGGTCGTGCTCATCGGCCTCGCCGCGATCATCCTCCTCGACAACGTCCGGGAGCTGCGCGGCCGCTGACCCTTGGGCCCGCCCGGTTCCCTCGACGGGGCGCCGTCGAGTACGCTCCCGCTCTCAGCGCACCACACCACGGAGCGTCCCGTGATCTGCCCCGCCTGCGGCACCTCGAACACCGGCGGCCGACGGTTCTGCCTCGAATGCGGCGGCCCGCTGGCGGCCGCGTGCCCGAGCTGCGGCGCCTCGAACGAGGCCGGGGCCAAGTTCTGCGGAAGCTGCGGCGGCCGGATCGACGCGGGCGGCCCGCCGGGGACGGCCGGCGCACCGGGCACCGGGCATCGCGGCAGGCCCGGCGGCGGGTCGGGGCGAGGACCGCGCCCGGGCGGGCGTCGCCACGGCCGAGCGCCGGCTCGTCAGCGTCCTCTTCGCCGACCTCGTCGGCTTCACCGCGCTCTCCGCGGACCGCGACCCGGAGGCGACGCGCGAGCTCCTCGGCCGCTACTTCGACGCCGCTCGCGACGTCATCGCGCGCTACGGCGGCAACGTGGAGAAGTTCATCGGGGACGCCGTGATGGCCGTCTGGGGCGCGCCGACGGCACACGAGGACGATGCCGAGCGCGCCGTCCGGGCGGCCCTCGAGCTGGTCGACGCCGTCCGCACCCTCTCGGATCCGGCTGCGGGACTCGAGCTCCAGCTGCGGGCCGGCGTGCTGACCGGCGAGGCGGCGGTCACCCTTGGCGCCCAGGGCCAGGGGATGGTGGCAGGCGACCTCGTCAACACTGCGTCCCGGCTGCAGGCGGTGGCGCCGCCCGGGGCCGTCCTCGTCGGGGAGTCCACGCGGCGGGCCGTGGGGCCGGCCATCTTCTTCGAGGCGGCCGGGCGACCACGTCCTGAAGGGCAAGCCGGCGCCGGTCACGGCCTTCCGCGCCGTGCGCGTCGTCGGCGAGCGTCGCGGCGGGCCCAACGACATCGTCGAGCCGCCCTTCGTCGGCCGCGACGACGAGCTGCGGCTGCTCAAGGACAGCTTCCATGCCACCGGTCGCGACGGGCGGGCGCGGCTCCTGTCGATCGTCGGCCAGGCGGGGATCGGCAAGACGCGACTTGCCTGGGAGCTGGAGAAGTACCTCGACGGCGTCGTCGAGAGCGTCTACTGGCACGCTGGGCGGTCCGCCGCCTACGGTGCGGGGAGCGCGTTCGGGGCCCTGGCCGAGATGGTCCGGCGGCGGGCGAGGCTGGGCGACGACGACGACGCGAACGTCACCCGGCGGCGGATCGCGGACACCTGCACCGAGTGGCTTCCCGACCCCGTCGAACGGGCGCGCGTCGAACCCCGGCTGCTCGCGCTGCTCGGCGTCGGCGAGACCCCGCCGGGCGGCCGCGAGGAGCTGTTCGCCGCGTGGCGCACCCTGTTCGAGCGCATCGCCGACCACGGCACCACGATGCTCGTCTTCGAGGACCTCCACTGGGGGGACGACGGCCTCCTGGACTTCATCGACCACCTGCTCGACTGGAGCCGGCACAAGCCGCTCCTGGTCGTGACGCTCGCCCGCCCCGAGCTCCTGGACCGGCGGCCGGGGTGGGGCACCGACCGCCCGAACGCCACGGCCGTGCGCCTGGAGCCGCTGAGCGACCAGGCGATGCGCGCCCTGCTCGACGGCCTGGTCCCCGGCCTCCCCGAGGTCGCCGTCGAAGGGATCCTGGGGCGGGCCGGGGGCATCCCGCTCTACGCGGTCGAGATCGTCCGGATGCTCCTCTCCGACGGGGCGCTGGTCGAGGCGGACGGCGTCTTCCGGCCGACCCGCGACCTCTCCGACCTGCGGCCGCCCGAGTCCCTGCTGGCCCTCGTCGGAGCCCGCCTCGACGGCCTCGAAGCGGCCGACCGGGCGCTCGTGCAGGACGCCTCGGTGCTCGCCGGGCGCTTCTCGGTCGCAGCGCTCGCCGCGGTGAGCGGCCAGGACCCGGCCGCGCTGGAGCCGCGCATGCGCGGTCTCGTGCGGCGCGAGGTCTTCACGCTGGAGACGGATCCGCGCTCACCGGACCGCGGCCGCTTCGGCTTCGTCCAGGCGCTCCTCCGGGACGTCGCGTACTCGACCCTGGCCCGGCGCGATCGCCGGGTCCGGCACCTGGCAGCCGCGCGCCACTTCGAGGGACTCGGCGAGGAGCACGCGAGCTCGCTCGCCGAGCAGTACCTGGCGGCCTACCGCGCGGCACCCGAGGGCCCCGAAGGCGAGGCGGCGGGCGCCCAGGCCCGACTGGCGCTCCGCGCGGCCGCCGACCGGGCGATCGAGGTGGGGGCCCTCGAGCAGGGTGTCATCCACCTGCGTGCCGTGGCCGAGATCGCCACGAGCGACGCCGAGGCGGCCGCGGCCCTCGTTCGCGCCGGCGAGACCCTCGTCTACGCGGGCGGCGCGACCGACAGCATGCCGTTGCTCCGTGAGGCGATCGCCCGCCTGGAGCGGACCGGCGACCGGGCGGCCGTGATCGGAGCGAGCGGTTCGCTCGGCAGCGTCTACCTCACGGCCGCCGAGATCGGCGCGGCGGTCGACCTCCTGGAGCCCCTCGTCGCCGAGGCGGAGGCTCTGCCGCCGGGCCCCCACGCCGCGCGATTCGCCGAGGCGTGGTCGCGGGCGCTCTTCCGCTCCGCTCGGTCCGCGGAATCCCTCCCGTGGTGCGATCGCGCCATCACGCTCTGCGAGGACGCCGGGCTCGACCTGCTGTGCGGACACGCCCTCGTGACGCGCTCCAGCGTCCTGCTGAACCTCGGCCGCCGGAGCGAGGGGTGGGCCCTCCTGGGTGGTACCCGGCTGCTGATGCAGCAGGAGGGCTTCCACTGGGTGGCGCTCCGGGCAAGCATCAACATGGGCTCGTTCTCAGGCGACGAGGATCCGCGGGGAGCGTTCGAGATCGCCCGGGCCGGCATGGACGAGGTGACGCGCCTTGGCCTGATGGGCTACGCCACGTACTTCATGGGCAACGGGCTCGGGACGGGCGAGGTCCTGGGCGAGTGGGGCTGGGTCGAGGCCACGGCGCGGCAGCTGCTGGAGATCCATCGCGACCCTGGCGCCCGACAGTGGTTCGAGTGGATCGCGGCGTCGATCGCCACCTACCGCGGCGAGGATCATCACGACGTCCTCGAGGCCATGTGGCGGACGGGCGAGGCCGCCGCCGACCCGCAGACGCTCGGGAACGCCGCCAGCTCGCTGGCCCGCGCCGCGTACCTCCGCGCCGACTTCGCCGGCGGGCTGGCCTGGATCGAGCGGGGGAGGATCGCCTGGGGTAGCACGTGGGCCGCCGCCGAGATCGGCTTCGAGGCCCGGCTCGCGCTGCTGACCGGCAACACCGGGCGGGTCGAGGAGATGCGGACCGCGCTGGTGGCGTTGCGTGGCCGCCGCGCCGTCCTCGCCGAGCTGGCCATGGTCGAGGCGGCTGCCGCGGCCCTCGCGGGACGTCGGGACGAGGCGATCAGCGGCTACCGGGTGGCGCTCGACCGCTATCGCGACCACGGAATGCGGTACAGCCTCGCGCTCACGGTCCTCGAGGTGGCGGCCGTGCTCGGGCCCGAGGCGGCGATCGACCTCGGCGCCGCCGATGAGGCACGGGCGATCCTCGTCGAGCTCCGCTCCGCCCCGCTGATCGCACGCTTCGACACCCTGCTCGGGACCACTGCCGGCGCGGAGAGCCCCGCGGCCCGGTAGCCGATCCGTCTGGCCAGGAGCCGTCTCGGGCGCGCGCCTGCCGGACGGCACTGGCGCGACGGCGCGCTCGACGCGCGCCTCGGTTCGCGAGGTCAGGCGCCTCGCACGTCGCGGCCGCCGTCAGGGCAGGGGCTCGGCGTTGCTCTCGTCGGCCAGGACGCCGGCCGTCTGGGCGGCCCGGTACGCCGCCAGCCGCGGCAGCCAGCGCCTCGTCCCCGAGGGCCAGGATCGCCGCCGCCAGGAGCGCCGCGTTCTCCGCGCTGCCGATCGCCACCGTCGCGACCGGGATCCCGCGCGGCATCTGCACGATGGACAGGAGCGAGTCCAGGCCGCCGAGGTGCTGGGTCGGGATCGGGACGCCGATCACCGGCAGCTGCGTCTTCGACGCGAGCATGCCCGGCAGGTGCGCCGCGCCGCCGGCCCCGGCGATGATCACCCGGATCCCGCGGCCGGCGGCCGTCTCCGCGTAGCGGAAGAGGTGGTCGGGCGTCCGGTGGGCGGAGACGACCCGCAGCTCGCAGGCGACGCCCAGCTCGTCGAGGAGCGCCTTCGCCTTCTCGAGGACCGGGAAGTCGCTCCGGCTGCCGCCGACGATCCCGACGGCGGGTGCGCCCGAGGGCGCGGACGTGCCCCATCTCGCTCCGTCGGCCATGACTTACTGACCCTGCGCCTTCGTGAAGCCGTCCTCGCCGGCGAAGACGTGGAGCTTCTCCACGTGCGTCCAGGCGAACCGTTCGCCGACCCGCAGCACGAGCGCAGGCGATCTCCGCGTCCGTGACAGCCGGCGCCGCGCGGCCTGCGCCACGAAGCGTGCCCGCAGCAGGCCCACGCTGTCGGGCGAGAGCCCGGTGCTGGGCCAGACCATCGTGCCGCGGCTGGAGATCATCTGGAGTGTCAGTGCATCGCCGGCGAGCGCCGCGAGCGCTGGCCCGGCCGCGTCGGCCGGCTCCCACGTCTCGAGGAAGAGGTCGACCCCGACCGTCGTGCGCGGGACGGCGGCCGAGACAGCAGCCCCGTACTTCCACGACGGCTTCGGCGTCGCCTCGCCCGACGGGCGCTCCGAGTCGGAGCGCGGCGGGACGGTCGTCGGCTGCTTGCCGAGGTTCGCGATGATCGAGTCGGTGAAGCCGGTCGTCGACGCCGCGTGCTCCACGTCGCCGCCGGTCTGGCGGGCCAGGTCCTGGGTGACCGCCTTGCCCTCTTCGAGCGTCACCAGGACGGCGTCCTCGACCCGATCGGCCGCTGCGGTCTCGCCGACGTGCCGCAGCATCATGATCGACGAGAGGATCAGCGCGGTCGGGTTGATGACGTCCTTGCCGGCGTACTTCGGGGCCGAGCCGTGGACCGCCTCGAAGATCGCCACGTCGTCGCCGTAGTTGCCCGAGGGCGCGAAGCCCAGGCCGCCGACCAGCCCCGAGGCGAGGTCGCTGATGATGTCGCCGTTGAGGTTGGTCGTGACGACGACGTCGAACTGGGCCGGGTTCTTGGCCATCTGGTGGGCGACGTTGTCGATGATCAGGTGCTCGGCCGTGATCTCCGGGATACTCGGCGCTGAGCTCCTCGAAGGTCCGCTTGAAGAGGCCCTCGGTCAGCTTCATGATGTTGGCCTTGGTCGCGCAGGTCACCTTCCGGCGCCCCTCGCGGCGGGCCAGCTCGAAGGCGTAGCGAATGATCTTCTCGCTGCCCTTGCGGGTGATGATCTTCAGGCACTGCGCGACGTCCTGCGTCTGCATGTGCTCGATGCCGGCGTACAGGTCCTCGATGTTCTCGCGGACGATGATCATGTCCACGCCCTCGCCCGCGTAGCGGGTGGGCACGCCGGGGAGCTCGCGCGCGGGGCGCACGTTGGCGTAGGTCTCGAAGAGCTTGCGCAGCGTGACGTTGGCGCTCTTCTCGCCGAAGCCGACCGGCGTCTCGAGGGGACCCTTCAGGACGACCCGCGTCCGTTCGATCGACTCGCGGGTGGCCTTCGGCACGCCCGACGTGTCGCCCCGCTTGAAGACCTCGGCGCCGGCCTCGGCCTCCTCCCAGTCGATGGCGACGCCGGCCGCGGCGATGATCCGCTGCGCGGACCGGACGACCTCCGGGCCCACCCCGTCGCCGGGGATGACGGTGATCCGGTGCGGCTGGGCGGTCATCGGGGATCTCCTGGCTCGGGGCGCGCTCGAAGGCGACAGAGGGTGGGGTCGCGTGGCGTGATTCTGCCGCATCCTGCCGGACGGGGCGGCGCCTGGCAGCCACGCCGGCGAATCGACCTCCTTCGTCGTGATGACCGTGTACGCATCACCGGCGCATCGCGGTGGTCGAGGGCCGCGAGACACTCCCGGCGATCATCGCCGCGCGCGACGGCCCACCGGTGATGCGCCGGTGATGCGCCCAAGGGCATCGCCTGGAGAGGGCACTCGCGGCGCGGATCAGGCAGGCTCCGGATCCGGCCTCGCCGGCGGGTCACCTGGCTCGAGCGTCGCAAGCGGCTCGCGGCACGACGCAGGGCTTCCGGGCAGTGGGGCGCGACTCCGGAAGCGGGGCTCCAGCGTCGGCGCCGGGCCGCCCGACCTGCTCAGTACGGCACCCGGTCCGGCTTCGCCAGCCACGCGTCGAAGACCGCGACGGCCTCGGTGCGGAGCAGCTGGGACGTCGGGAGCGAGCGCTCGGCAGGCGGGAGCGGGACCTGGTCGTACAGGAACGCATCGTCGAAGCCGGCGCGGGCGGCGTCGTCACGGGTGGCCGCGTAGACGAGGCGGTCGACGCGGGCCCAGTAGGCCGCCGCCAGGCACATCGGGCACGGCTCGCAGCTCGCGTAGAGGACGCAGCCGTCGAGCTTGAAGGTGCCCAGCTTCCGGCAGGCGCGGCGGATGGCGACGACCTCGGCATGGGCGGTGGGGTCGCTGGTCGAGGTGACCGCGTTCCAGCCGCGGGCGACGATGACCCCGTCGCGGGCGACGACAGCCCCGAACGGACCGCCGCGACCCTGCAGCATCCGGACCCGGGCAACGCGGATCGCCTCCCGGAGCAACCGGGTGTCGACCTCCGCGATCTCGATGGCGTGGGGCATGGCGCTCACCTCGCGGCGACCCTAGCGCGCCGGCTGCGGGCGAGTGTAGGGCCGAAGCGACGGTTCGGCCGGTCCCGCGGCCCCGGCTGGCCTGCCGGGCCGGGTCACCGTCGCGGGGCGACCTCGTCGGTGCGGGCGCGGATCGCGTCACGGTAGGCGGACGAGGCGTCCCAGACCGACTGCGCCCATCGCCACACGGCGGCCGCAACCTTCGGGCCGGACGCTGCGGCCACGTCGAGGACCGTCACGTCACCCGGATCGGCCGGCGGCTGGAGCCAGGCGAAGACGGGGTCGTCGCGCAGGAGGTCCTGCTTGATCCGGATGCCGTCGAACGGCGTCCGGCCACGCTCGAGGATCGCGCAGAGGCTGACGAGGTGCACCCAGACCGACTGGGCCTGGCGGCGCCCCTCGACACCGTGGTGTTGCGCCGCGTAGGCGTCGACGGCCAGCGGCATGACGGCGGCGAGGGCGGGGTCCGCGTAGGCGCGTGCCTGTAGCTCACCCCAGGCGGCCCAGCAGCCGGCGTTGCCGCCGATGTAGGCGTGGGTCGGACCGTCGATGTCGGGGACCAGGGCGCGGCAGTCCGGGCACGGGACGAGGAGGAGGGTCGGGCCGTCGGGCGGGGCGGCCCCCGGCCCGGACCGAATCGTGGTCCGGAGGCCGGGGACTCAGGGGACCGTCTCCCCGGTCGGGACGACCTCGACCGCGTGGCCGGGGTAGTCGAGGCCGGGCCACTCGGCCGCCATCGCCTCGGCGGCCGCCCGATCGGGGACGTCGACGACGATGAAGCCGCCGACCCACTCCTTGGTCTCGATGAATGGGCCGTCGGTCGCGAGGGGCCGGCCGTCGCGACTTCGCCGCACGACGCGGAAGCTGCGCCGATCGCCCAGCTCCTCGCCGGCCGTGATCGAGGCGCCGTAGCGCGCGAACCACTCCCGGTGGCGATCGACGTCGACGGTCCGCTCCTCGCGGGTCATGGCGTTCCATCGGGCGTCCCCCTCCGGGCTGACCCAGGTGAACAGGATGAACTTCACGGTCTGCCTCCTTCACCCCGGCGACGATCGAGGAACGGGCTGATCGACGAGTCGACCGGCCGGTATCCGGCGTCGCACCGCGCGCCGCACGACGACCCTCGTCACGCCCACCGCAGCTTCGCGGCGGCAGCCCGACCGCGGGCCAGCGCCTCGTCGACATCGGCCGCCCCGGTGACGGTCAGGTGGCCCATCTTCCGGCGCTCGAAGACGCGCCGCTTGTCGTAGACGTGGAGGTGGACCAGCGGGTCGGCGAGCGCCGCCTCGATGCCCTCCAGGCGCGCCTCGCGCAGCTCGCCGGCGCCGAGCAGGTTGACCATCGCCGTCGGGCCGTGGGCCGACGGGTCGCCCAGCGGCAGGCCGCAGATCGCCCGGACGTGCTGCTCGAACTGGCTGGTCCGGGCGCCCTCGATGGTCCAGTGGCCGGAGTTGTGGACGCGCGGCGCCAGCTCGTTGACCGCGAGCGTGCCATCGCGCAGCAGGAACAGCTCGGCCGTGACGAGGCCGACGACGTCGAGCGCCTCGGCGATGCGCGCGCCGATCGTCGCGCGCCGCCTCCGCCACCGCCTCCGGGACCCGCGCCGGGGCGACCGACTCGACGAGGATCCCCGCGTCATGGCGGTTGCCGGCGACCGGGAAGGCGGCGAGCGCCCCGTCGAGGGCGCGCGCGGTGATGACGGAGAGCTCCGCGTCGAAGTCGAGCTCGGCCTCGACCAGGAGCGGAGCGCCGGCCGGGCGGCCCAGCCGGTCGATGGCGCCGGGGATCTCGTCCCGGTTCGCGATCCGGACCTGGCTGCGGCCGTCGTAGCCGCCGATCGGCGCCTTCAGGCGAAGGGGCGTCCCGAGGTCGGCGGCCGCCGCGCGGAGGCCGGCTTCGTCGCTCACCTCCCGCCAGGGGGCGGTCGCGATCCCGAGCGACGCGACGAAGCGGCGCTCGGCAAGCCGGTCCTGGGTCATGCGCAGCGCGTGCGCGCCCGGGCGCACGGGCACGCCGGCGGCCTCCACCGCATCCACGAGGGCCGCGTCGACGTGCTCCAGCTCGTACGTGACGACGGCGCAGCCGCGGGCCAGCTCGGCGGCGCCGGCCACGGAGTCGTACGCCGCAACCACGACGCGGTCGGCGATCGCGGCAGCCGGGCAGTCGGGATCCGGGTCCAGGACGGCGATCCGGTAGCCCATCGCGCGCGCCGCGAACCCCAGCATCCGCCCCAGCTGGCCGCCGCCGAGGATCCCGATCGTCGCGCCGGGCAGGATCGGGGCGGGCTGGTGGTGGTTCGTCATGGCGACCCGGAGTGTACGGGCGGAGTGGGCCGTCCGCCGCCGCCGCGCTCCGGGCACCGCCGTGCTCCGCGCCGTCATCGCCGGTGCGCCGGCGCCGTCATCGCCGGCCGTGCCGTGCGGCGCCGCCGGCCACCGGCCGGCCGGCCGACCTGCCGGATTCTCTCCGGGGACCGTTGGGCGAGGCGCAGGTCCCGCGAGTGCCCGTCAGCGCCATCCCCTCGACCTCGCCACGCTCGACCGGCCACCCGGCCGCGCACCTGGCGCGCCCAGGGTCCGCCTAACGGTCCCTGGGCGCACACTGCACCAAGTGAGGGATCCGGGCGCACGTGCCGACCCGGTTGACGGGCCGGGGACCTCCTGGTCGCAGGACGAGCCGGACGGCGAGCCGGGCGACGGCCGCCAGGTCCACGGCGGGCACGGGCCGCCACCGCGGCCGCACCCCGAGCGGCGAGCATCCGGCGCAGTACCCTTCGGGCGTGGAACCGCCCCGCACCCGTGCCCTGATCCGGACGACCGTCGTGGGCGTCGCCGCGCTCGGCGGCGCGACCGCCCTCATCGCCCTGCTCCAGGACGGCCTGGGCGTCCCGAACCCGTCGGCGGTGTACGTCCTGGCGGTCGCCGTCGTGGCGCTCGTCGGTGGGCGCGTGGCCGTCCTCGTCGCGGCGATCGCCTCGTTCCTCCTGTACGACCTCCTGTTCGTGCATCCGCGCCTGACCCTCACGGTCGCCGATCCCGGGGAGTGGCTCAACCTCGTCCTGCTCCTGGCGGTCGGCCTGCTCGTCGGCCAGATGGCGGCACTGCTGCGGATCCGCGAAGAGACGGCCGTCGCCCGCGAGCGGGAGGCCCGGACGCTCTTCTCCGTCAGCCGCGAGCTGGCGACGCGGCCGTCCACGCTGGACGTGCTTCCGCGGATCGTGGAGATCGTGCGTCGCGAGGCCGCGCTGGACCGTGCGTGGATCGCCCTCGACGAAGGCGGTCCGCGTCGTCGGCCGGTGGCCGACACGGACGCCGGCGCCTCCATCCCCGAGCCGCCCGGCCACCGCGTCCTTCGGCGCCGGCCGGGAGACGAGCCGGCCGAGTGGGTCGCCGTCCACACGGGCAAGCGGTCGAGCGACCGCCGCGGGTCGCCGACCGAGGCATTCCGCGTGGCGATCGAGGCCGGCGGTCGGACGCTCGGCGCGATCTGGGCCCTGCGCCGGCGCTCCGACGGCCCGCCGGACCCCACGGCGACCCGCCTGCTGGCGGCGGTCGCGGACCAGGTGGGCCAGGCCCTGGAGCAGGACCGCCTGGCCGCCGCCGCCCGCGATGCCGACATCGCCCGCGAGAGCGACGCCCTCAAGAGCGCGCTCCTGGAGTCCGTCTCCCACGACCTGCGGACGCCGCTCGCGTCGATTCGCGCCGCCGCCGGCAGCCTGGTCGACGACCAGGTGGACCTCGGGCCAGACGATCGCCGGGCGACCGCGGAGATGATCGACCGCGAGGCCGACCACCTCAACCGGATCGTCACCAACCTCCTGGACCTGAGCCGCGTGGAGGCCGGCGCGCTCCGCGTGGAGCGCGACGTCTACGATCTGCCGGACCTCCTGGAGCCGACGGTGGACCGCGCCCGAAGCCGCCTGGCCGGCCACATCCTGGAGGTGCACCTCGACAACGTTCCGCCGGTCGACGTGGATGCCGTGCTCCTGGACCAGGTGGTCGCCAACCTGCTGGAGAACGCCGCGAAGTACACGCCGGCGGGCACGCGGGTGCGCATCGCGGCACAGACGCTCCGCGGGCGAGGCCTGGGTCCGCTTGACCGTGGAGGACGCCGGGCCCGGTGCGCCCGACGCGTCGCTCCCCCACCTGTTCGAGAAGTTCTACCGTGTCCCCGGCCGCTCGGCCGGCTCGCGAAGCGGCACCGGCGTCGGGCTGGCGGTCGTGCGCGGGCTGACGGAGGCGCTGGGCGGCCGTGTCGCGGCCCGGCGCTCCGAGCTTGGCGGACTGGCGATCGACGTCGACCTGCCGGCGGCGCGCCCGCCCAACGCCGCAGAGCAGACATCGGAGCCCGGCGCCGTGAGCCCGACGGCGTGAGCTCGACGGCGGGCCCCCGGGTCCTGGTCGTCGAGGATGACGGCGAGACGCGGACCGCCCTGCGCCGCGACCTGGCGGCCCGCGGGTTCGAGGTGGACGAGGCGGCCGACGGGACCGCCGCGTTGCAGCGCTGGGAGGCGCGCCGGCCCGACCTCGTGCTCCTGGACCTGGGCCTGCCCGACCTCGACGGGATCCGGGTCCTGCGCCGGATCCGCCGCGAGGCGACGACCCCGGTCGTGATCCTCTCCGCCCGTGATGCGGAGACCACGAAGATCGAGGCGCTCGAGGCGGGCGCCGATGACTACGTGACGAAGCCCTTCTCCACCGGGGAGCTGCAGGCGCGGATCAAGGCCGTGATGCGGCGGGCCGGGGGACCCGCGGCCGACGCCGAGGGGCGCGTCGTCGTTGGCCCACTGGTCCTGGATCCGCTGCAGCGCCTCGTGGCGGTGAATGGCGCCCCGGTCTCCCTCACGCCCCGCGAGTTCGAGATCCTGCGCGTCTTCCTGGCCCACCAGGGACGCCTGGTGACGCGCGGCCGGCTGCTCCGCGCCGTCTGGGGCGAGGCCTACCAGGACGAGAACCACTACGTCCACGTCTACGTGAGCCAGCTCCGGCGCAAGCTCGCGGCGGCCGACCCTCGCGGCGAGCTGCGCGACCTCTTCGTCGCCGAGCCCGGCGTCGGCTACCGGGTCCGGGGCCCCGACGGGCCGGACGGGACCTGAGCCCCGCTCCATCCTGAGCGCTCCTTGAGCGTTCGCCGCCCCTGGACCCTCGCCGCCTCTTGGGGGTGGGCGGAGGATGGGGCCATGAAGCACGGCGACCCCGATCCGGCAACGACCGCCGACCGCGCCTTGGAGCGCGAGCTGGCGCTGGTCGACAGCGCCGTCGAGATGGTGGCGACCGGCCACGCGGTCCGGATGCAGCTTGGCGGCCTCGCCTTCGGCGACGCGCTCCTCGACCACGCCCGGCGCGTGGGCGCGCAGCGGGGAGTGCGGGTCACGCCGCACTGGGGGGTCGGTGAGGAGGGCCTGGCCCTCGTCTTCGAGCCGGCCGGGGCGCCGGACGAGGCACAGCATGGCTGAGGGACACATCCTCCTCGTGGAGGACGACGACTCGCTGCGATCGGTCGTGGCTCGCCACCTCCGGGCCCGCGGCTGGGAGGTCACCGAGGCGACCTCCGCCGAGGAGGCCGCCGTGGCCCTCGCGACGGGCCCCCGTCCGTCGCTGGTCCTCCTCGACATCAACCTGCCGGGCGAGACCGGCTGGGACCTGCTCCGCGGCGGTGCCCTCGGCGGCGCTCGCCGGTCCACCGGTCGTCGTCGTGACGGCGACCACCATCGGCCCCCGACGGCTCCGCGAGTTCGGCGTCGCCGGCTATCTGCCCAAGCCCTTCGCACTCGAGACGCTGCTCGAGGTGTGCGAGCGATTCGTCGCCAGTCCCGTCTCGCAGCCAGGGGCCTCGAGCGCGGCCATCGAACGAGGGGAGAACACGTGACCGACATCGTCATCCTGGTCATCGGGGCGGGCTGCGCGGCCTTCTTCGCCGGCCTGCTGGTCCTGTGCGACCGGGTGGGCCGGTGATCTTGGAGATCCTGACCGGGATCGCCGCGCTCTTCGTGTTCGTCTACCTCCTGTGGGCCCTGCTGCGGCCCGAGGACTTCTGAGCATGCCTGTCGGCGATCTCTTCACCCTCGTCAGCCTCGGCCTCGCCGTCCTCGTGATCACCCCGATCATGGGCACCTACATCGCGAAGGTCATGGAGGGCGAGCGGACCATCCTGAGCCCTGTCCTGCGCCCCGTGGAGCGAGGGATCTACCGCGTCTGCGGCATCGACGAGACGCGCGAGCAGGGCTGGAAGGGCTACAGCGTCTCGATCCTCGTGATGGCCGCCATCGCGATCATCGCGCTGTACGTGATGCTCCGGGCCCAGGCCATCCTGCCGCTCAACCCGGGTGGCGTCGCCGCCATGTCGCCCGACCTGGCGTTCAACACGGCGGTGAGCTTCGAGACCAACACCAACTGGCAGAACTACTCGGGCGAGACCGGCGCGAGCTACCTCTCCCAGTCGCTCGGGCTGGCGGTGCGCAACTTCACCTCCGCCGCGACGGGCCTGGCCGTGGCCTTCGCCCTCATCCGCGGCCTCGTCCGGCGCAACGCGTCCACGGTGGGCAACTACTGGGTCGACATGACCCGCGGCACCCTGTACGTGCTGATGCCCGTTGCCTTCGCGCTGGCCCTCGTCCTCGCCTGGCAGGGCGTCCCCCAGACGCTGGATGGCCCGGCGACCGCGACGACCGTCCAGGGGGCCACCCAGACGATCGCCATGGGACCGATCGCCTCCCAGGAGTCGATCAAGGAGCTCGGCAACAACGGCGGCGGCTTCCTGAACGCCAACTCCTCCCACCCCTTCGAGAGCCCCACGCCGCTCACCAACTGGCTGGAGATGCTGGCCATCCTGACCTTCCCGTTCTCCCTGACCTGGGCGTTCGGGCGCATGGCCGGCAACCAGCGCCAGGGCTGGACGATCTTCGCCGCGATGGCCGGCGTGCTCATCGTGGGCGCCGTGGTCGCCATGGTTGGCGAGGCCGGCGGCAACCCGCTCTTCCCGGCCGGCGTGAGCCAGGCCCTCGGCAACATGGAAGGCAAGGAGACGCGTTTCGGCGCCGCCGTCGGCGGCCTGTTCGCGGCTGTGACGACCGGCACGAGCACGGGCGCCGTCAACGCCATGCACGACAGCTTCCAGCCGATCGCGGGACTCGTGCCGCTCTTCAACATTGAGCTCGGTGAGATCACCCCGGGCGGCATCGGCGCCGGTCTCTACGGCATGCTGGTGATCGGGGCCGTGCTCTCCGTCTTCATCGCCGGCCTGATGGTGGGCCGAACCCCGGAGTACCTCGGCAAGAAGATCGAGGCCTACGAGATGAAGATGGCCATGCTCGTGGTGCTGGTGCTGGGCTCGAGCATCCTGGGCTTCACGGCGCTGGCGACCGTCACCGAAGCCGGCCAGGCCGGCCCGCTCAACGCCGGCCCGCACGGCTTCAGCGAGATCCTGTACGCCTACTCCAGCCAGACCGGCAACAACGGCTCGGCGTTCGCCGGGCTCACCGGCAACACGCCCTTCTACAACATCACCGGCGGCATCGCGATGCTGGTCGGCCGCTACGCGATGATCATCCCGATCCTGGCCCTGGCGGGCTCCATGGCCGCCAAGCGGCGCGTGGCGCCGTCCCTGGGCACGTTCCCCACCACCGGCCCGCTGTTCAGCGTGCTCCTCGTCGGCGTGATCGTGATCGTCGGCGCCCTGACGTTCTTCCCGGCGCTCGCGCTGGGTCCCATCGTGGAGCAGCTGCTCCAGAACGCTGACAAGGTCTTCTGAAGATGAGCCTGAATCGTTCCCTGATGGCGGTCGACCTCGGCCGCGGCACGCGGCGCTTCCAGCGCTTCGTCACCCTGGGCGGCGCCAAGCCGGAAGGCGAGCCCCCCCGGCCGCGCGGCGTGTTCGACCCGGACCTGCTCCGGGCGGCCATCCCGCATGCCTTCCGCAAGCTGGACCCCCGCCGGCTCGTGAAGAACCCAGTGATGTTCGTGGTGGAGATCACCGCCGTCCTCGTCACCCTCATCGCCATCGCCAACCTCACCGGCCTCCAGCCGGTGGGCGGCCCGGGCGGCCTGGGGTTCCAGGTCCAGATCGGGGCCTGGCTCTGGTTCACCGTCCTCTTCGCCACCTACGCCGAGGCGGTCGCTGAGGCTCGCGGGCGCGCCCAGGCGGCCACGCTCCGCCGGACGCGCTCGGAGACCACGGCCCATCGCCGCCTGGCCGACGGGTCACTGGAGAGCGTGGGCTCGTCCGAGCTCCGTAAGGGTGACATCGTCGTGGTCGAGGAAGGCGAGACGATCCCGGGCGACGGTGACGTCATCGAGGGCGTCGCCTACGTCAACGAGGCGGCCATCACGGGAGAGTCCGCGCCGGTGCTCAAGGAGCCCGGGACGGACATCCGCTCGAGCGTGACCGGCGGGACGACGCTCACGAGCGACCGGCTGGTCATCCGCGTCACCACCGATCCCGGTGAGACCTTCCTGGACCGGATGATCGCCCTCGTGGAGGGGGCGAAGCGCCAGCGCACGCCCAACGAGGTCGCGCTCGCGATCCTGCTGGCGGGCCTGACAATCGTCTTCCTGATGGCGACCGTGACCCTGCGGCCGTTCGGGCTCTTCGCCGGCACGACGGTGGACACGGTGGCGCTTGTCGCCCTCCTGGTCTGCCTCATCCCGACGACGATCGGCGGCCTCCTTTCCGCCATCGGGATCGCGGGCATGGACCGGGTGGCCCGCTTCAACGTGCTGGCCATGAGCGGCCGTGCCGTCGAGGCGTCGGGTGACGTCGACGTCATCCTCCTCGACAAGACCGGCACGATCACCTACGGGAACCGGCTGGCCGCGTCGATCACCGCGGCGCCTGGAGTCTCCGAGCAGGAGGCCGTCACCGCCGCCCTCGTCACCTCGATCCAGGACGAGACGCCCGAAGGCCGCTCGATCGTCCAGCTCGCCCGCTTGCGCCTCGCCGAGCTGAACGCCCCGGCCGGGGCCGCCGACGAGGCCGGGTTCCGAAGCCTCGCCGACCAGGTCGTCGAGTTCATGCCCTTCCGGGCCGAGACCCGCACCAGCGGCGTCCGGCTCTCATCCGGTCAGATCGTGCTGAAGGGGGCGGTCGACGCGATCGGCGCGGGCCTCGACGGCGCCCTGCCGGCCGAGCTCAACGAGGCAACCGACCGGATCTCCGATGCCGGCGCCACGCCCCTCGCAATGCGCCGGGACGGCCGCCCGATCGGCGTCATCGAGCTCAAGGACACCGTCAAGGAAGGGCTGCCCGAGCGATTCGCCGAGTTCCGCAGGATGGGCATCCGCACCGTCATGGTGACTGGCGACAACCCGCGGACCGCGGCCACGATCGCCCGCGAGGCCGGCGTCGACGACTTCATCGCCCAGGCGACGCCCGAGGACAAGATCGGCTTCATCCGCCGCGAGCAGGCCGAGGGCCACCTCGTGGCGATGACCGGGGACGGCACCAACGACGCCCCCGCCGTCGCCCAGGCGGACGTGGGGCTTGCCATGAACAGCGGGACGTCGGCCTGCAAGGAGGCGGCCAACATGGTCGACCTCGACTCCGACCCGACGAAGCTGCTGGAGGTCATCGCGATCGGCAAGCAGCTGCTGATCACCCGTGGCTCGATCACGACCTTCTCGATCGCCAACGACGTCGCCAAGTACTTCGCCATCGTCCCGGCGCTGTTCGTGGTCGTCTACCCGGAGCTCAACGCCCTCAACGTCATGGGCCTGGCCACGCCGCAGAGCGCGATCCTCTCGGCGGTGATCTTCAACGCCCTGGTCATCGTGGCCCTCATCCCGCTTGCCCTTCGGGGTGTCGCCTTCCGGCCGGCGCCGGCAAGCGTCCTGCTCCAGCGCAACCTCATGATCTACGGGCTCGGCGGGATCGTCGCGCCGTTCCTGGGAATCAAGGCGATCGACCTCGTCATCACCGCCCTCCACCTGGCCTAGGGAACCGAACGATGTACTCCTTCCTCCGCCACCAGCTCCTCCCGGCATTCGCCCTCCTGGTTGCCCTCAGCATCGCCACCGGCGTCGCCTACCCGGCAGCGGTGACCGCCGTCGCCCAGCTGGCCTTCCCGGACCAGGCCAACGGGTCGATGATCGTGGTCGACGGGAAGACCGTCGGCTCCGCGCTCATCGGCCAGTCGTTCAGCGAGCCGAAGTACCTGTGGGGCCGCCCGTCGGCGGCCGGCGTCACCGACGAGAACCCGGGGGGCTACGATGCCAACGCATCCGCAGGCTCCAACCTCGGGCCCACGAACCGGGACCTCATCGACCGGGTGACCACGGCAGTGGATCAGTACCGCCTCGAGAACGGCGACGCTCCGGTTCCCGTCGACCTCCTGACCACGTCGGGCTCCGGGCTGGATCCGGAGATCAGCCCGGCCGCCGCCGAGTACCAGGTGGCCCGTGTCGCATCCGCCCGGGGGATGGCGGAGGCCGACGTGCGCACCGTGATCGCGCGTCACACCGAGCAGCCGCTGCTCGGCCTCCTCGGCCGGCCCCGGGTCAACGTCCTGCTCGTCAACCTCGACCTGGACGGGCTCCTCCGATGAGCGAGCGCGACGCCCTGGACCTCCGCCCCACGGCAGAGGAGATGCTGGCCCGGATCGGGGAATCCGAGCGGGCCGGACGCGGCCGCCTCCGCGTCTACCTCGGGATGGCCCCCGGCGTCGGCAAGACCTACCGGATGTTGGAGGAGGGCCACCGCCGCAAGGCCCGCGGGACCGACGTGGTCGTCGGGTTCGTCGAGGCGCACGGCCGGGCCAACACGGCCGCCCTCGTCGAGGGCCTGGAGGTGGTCCCGCGGCGCCGCATCTCCTACCGGGACGTCGTCGTCGAGGAGATGGACGCCGACGCGGTGATCGCCCGCCACCCGACGGTCGCCCTCATCGACGAGCTGGCCCACACGAATGCTCCGGGCAGCCCGGTCGAGAAGCGCTGGGAGGACGTGGAGCGCATCCGGGATGCCGGGATCCACGTGATCACCACGCTCAACGTCCAGCACCTCGACTCGGTGGCGGACGCGGTGGAGACGATCACGGGGGCGCCCGTCCACGAGCGCCTGCCCGACGACGTCCTCGAGCAGGCCGACGAGATCGAGCTCGTCGACATGAGCCCGCACGCGCTCCGCCAGCGCATGCGCCACGGCAACGTCTACCCGCCGGAGCGAACAACGGTCGCGCTGGACCGCTTCTTCACGGAGCCGAACCTGACGGCGCTCCGCGACATCGCCCTCCGCTTCACCGCGCGCCGCGTGGAGGGCCAGCTCGAACGCTTCGTGACCGACGGCCGCCTGGGCACGATGCCCCAGACGGCCGAGCGGGTCCTGGTGGTCCTCGACGGGTCGGCGGCGGGTGCGGCGGCGGTCCGCAGCGCGGCGTCGCTCGCCGGGCTCCTTCGCGGGGAGCTGCTGGCCGCGATCCCCGAGGGCGGCGACTCGGGGACCCGCGACGAGGCTCGGAACCTCCGGGAGGTCGCCGACCACGCGGCCGACCTCGGTGCCGAGATCGTGCGGGTGGAGGGCGACGACACGGCGGCCGCGGTGGCGCGACTGGCCGGGGCACGTGGCGCGACGCACGTCGTGATCGCCCACCGGCCGCAGGGGCGCATGGAGCGGCTGCGGCATCCTCCGCTGGCGGAGGCCCTGCTGGACCTCCTCCCTGGCGTCGAGGTCCACGTCGTGGGCGCCGACCACCGGGCCTGATCCGCGCCCTTGGGCGGGGGCTGAACGGCCGGCGCGTGCCGCGGCGCCGTCCTGCGACTGACGCCCTGTGAACGAATGCCGGCCCGCGGCAACCGCAGCGTGCAGATGAGCGTCAGAATGGGCGTCAGAAGGCCCGAGGAGGGGCCTGGAAATGCTCGCTCGACTGTTGCTCGTGATCACGTTGGGGGCGGCGATGGCAGCGTGCGCCACGCCGCCAACCTCCGCTCCGGCGTCCGCCACCGCACCGCCGGCCGCCGCCGTCGCGCTCCGAACATGGGTGCCGTCCTCGCCCGACGCCTGTCCGATGGCGCGCACCGAGGGCACCCTCGTGCGACAGCCCCAGTCGGGCGCGGGGCTGCGCGACAACGCGGGAGCGGTGTGGCAGGTGATCTGGCCGACCGACTACACGGCCCGCGACGAAGGCGGTCAGCTCGTCGTGCTCGACGGCAGCGGGAACGTCGTCGCACACGAGGGCGACCGGGTCGAGATCGGGGGTCAAGATGTCGGCGGCGGGACCTGGCTGGGCTGCGGAGGCATGAGGGTCATGACCCCGTGAGGGGGGAGTGCGAGGTTCGCCACACGGCGGGCCAGGGCGGGTAGCGGTCGGGCAGGTAGCGCCACTGGCAGCCGGTCCGGGCGAGGAACGGCAGCGCATTGACGATCTCGCGCCGGTCATACCGGGCCGGCCGGCCCTGCCGGCCTTGCGGGTCGAAGATGTGCTCGACGAGCGCCCACTGCGCGTTCGTCAGCTCGATGATCGCTGCCACGTTGCCAGTCCGCCGCCCGCCGGCGACAGGTTCTCTTGGCACGGATGGGCTACTTCGTGCGAGATCCATCGTTCGCAGGGCATGAGCCGACGCGACGCCGTCCTGCGGCTGAGCCGACGCGACGCCGGTCGAGGCCGGTCCCGAGCGCCCCCGACGCAACCGGACCCGTTGAGGGACGCCACGCCGGCCGACGACGTACCGGATTCGCTCCCGGGGACCGTTAGGCGAGGCGCAGGTCCCGCGAGTGCCCTGTCGGCACCGTCTCTCGACCTCGCCACGCTCGACCGATCACCCAGCCAACGCGCCTCCCGCGGCCCGGGCCGCCTAACGGTCCCTGGGCGCAATTGCACCGATTGAGGGACCAGGAGGGGCGACAGGTCGGGGGCGGGCGAAGGGGCGCGGGCGCGGAACGGGGGCGCGAGGTCGTGCGGCGGCCGGGACGCGCCCCGGGAGGCCGGACGGGCCCCAGGATCCGGGCAACCTCCCGCGCCGGCTTCGGCCAGCGATCCGCAGCCGAAACGGGATCGCCCGTAGAATCGGGCTCCCATGTCCGAAGCCATCTCGCCGGTCTTCTGGGCCGGCTTCTTCGTCTTCATCGGGGCCATGCTGGCCCTCGACCTGTTCGTCTTCCACCGGAAGCCGGGCGAGGTCACGCTTCGCTCGGCGGCCCTGACGTCGGCGTTCTGGATCAGCCTGGGTGTCGGCTTCGGGATCCTCGTGCTCTCCTGGCTCGGGCCGGAGAAGGCCGTCGAGTACTTCAGCGGCTACCTGATCGAGGAGTCGCTCTCGGTCGACAACGTCTTCGTCTTCAGCCTGGTCTTCGCGGCCTTCGCGATCCCGGGCCACCTCCAGTACCGGGTCCTGTTCTGGGGCGTCATCGGGGCGCTGGCGATGCGCCTGGTCATGATCCTGATCGGGGCCGCGCTGATCGAGCGCTTCGAGTGGATCCTGCTCGTGTTCGGCGCCTTCCTCGTGTTCACCGGGATCCGGATGTGGCGCTCGACGCGGAACGAGGACGAGGCCGACCCGGCCGACAACGCCATCGTGAAGTTCGCGCGCCGACGCTTCCCGTTCACCGACCGCCTGGACGGCCAGCGGTTCTTCAGCCTCGTCGGCGGGAAGCGCGTGGCGACGCCGCTGCTGCTGGCCCTGATCGTGGTCGAGATCAGCGACCTGGTGTTCGCGGTCGACTCGATCCCCGCGGTCTTCGCCGTCACCACCGACCCGTTCATCGTCTACACCTCGAACGCGTTCGCGATCCTGGGGCTGCGCTCGCTCTACTTCTTCCTGGCCGACCTCAAGGATCGCTTCCGGTACCTGACCCACGGGCTCTCGATCGTGCTGGTCTTCGTCGGAGTCAAGCTGCTGGCGAACCCCTGGATCCACCTCCCGCCGTGGGTCTCGCTGGTGGTGATCGCGGTCGTCCTGGGCGGCGCGATCGCCTTCTCGCTGGCCCACGCGCGGCGCGAGGAGCGGGCCGCTGCGGCGGCGGGCGACGAGCCGACCGATGCCGGCGTCGGCGAGACCGCCCCGCACTGACGCTGCAGACTGATGCCGCAGACTGACGCCTGGATGGTGATGCCGCGACACGTGGTCCTGGTCGGCTTGATGGGCAGCGGCAAGACGACCGTCGGGGCGATCCTCGCCCGGCTGCTGGGCCTCCCGTTCCGCGACGGCGACGACCTGCTGATGGCGGCCACGGGGCGGACCGCAGCCGCCCTGCGCGCCCGGGAGGGCGTCGAGGCGCTCCATCGCGCCGAGGCGCGGGTCCTCCGGGAGGCCCTGGCGTCGGCCACGCCCTCGGTGATCGCCGCGGCGGCTTCCGCGGTGGACGATCCCGCCTGCCGCGCTGCGCTGCGCTCCCCGGATGTGGCCGTGGCATGGCTGCGGGCGGACCCGGAGGTCCTCGGGCGTCGCTTCGAGGCCGGCGCCACAACGGAGCCCATCGCCCGGCCTACGGCGAGGATCCCCGGGCGTTCCTCGCGGGTCAGGCCCGACGCCGGGCCGCGCGCTTCGCGGCCTGCCGCCCGCTCGTCGTGGTCGACACCGGTGCGCTGGGTCCGGACGACGCGGCCGGGCGCATCGTGGCCACCCTGGGCACGGCGCCCGGCAGGGCCGCGCGCTAGGATCGCGGCGATGAGCGAGCCGGGCCCCCGCATCCCCCTCCTGCTCGACGTCGACACCGGGATCGACGACAGCCTCGCGTTGCTCTACGCCTGCGGCTCGCCGGAGGCGGAGCTGGTGGCCGTCACCTGCGTCGGCGGGAACGTCGACGCCCGCCAGGTGGCCGAGAACACGCGGGCAGTGCTGGAGCTGGCGGGGCGCGACGACGTGGAGGTGGCGCTGGGCCGAGAGACCCCGCTCGTGCGCCCCCTCGTGACCACGCCGGAGACGCACGGGGCGAGGGGGATCGGCTACGCGGTCCTGCCCGAGCCGCGGCGGCCCCTCTCGGACCGCCACGCGGCCGACCTGATCATCGCGGAGACTCGGCGGCGCCCCGGCGAGATCACCCTCGTGACGCTGGGGCCGACCACGAACCTGGCAGTCGCGGTCCTGCGCGAGCCCGAGCTGCCGCTGCTCCTGCGCCGCTGGGTGCTGATGGGCGGCAGCTACCGCTCCCCGGGAAACACGGCACCGACCACGGAATGGAACGTGTCGGTCGATCCGGACGCCATGAAGGTGGCCCTGGCGGCGTTCGCCGCACCCGGCGTGGTCGCGCGACGAGCCGCGGTGGGGCTGCCGGGACTCCCGCTTGCGTTGGGCCTGGACGTCACGGAGCGCGCCAAGCTCCTCCCCGAGCACCTCACGGCGATCGCCCGGCGGGCCGGCTCGCGCCCGGACCCGGCCCGCGACGAGGCGCACGGCAGCGTGGCGACGCACGCCGTCATCCGCTACGTCGACGATGCCCTCCGCTTCTACATGGAGTTCCATTCCCGCTACGACGGCTTCTACGGCGCCTTCATCCACGACCCGCTCGCCGTGGCCGCCGCCCTCGACCCCACCCTGGTCCGCGCCGAGGAGCTGACCGTCGACGTGGAGCTGGGTGGGACGCTCACCACCGGCGAGACGGTGACCGACTGGCGCCGGGCCTGGGGCCACCCGCCGACCCTGGCCGTCGCGACCGAGGCCGACGTCGCCGTCTTCTTCGAGCGCTTGGTCGAGCGTCTCGGCGGCCTGGCCGAGCGGATCGGGCCGGGCTGAGGCGCCCGCCGAGCGCGCTGGCGGAGCACGCATCCGGCGGGCGATACTTGGGGCTCGCGCCCGGCAGGACGGGTCGTGCGCCTCGAGTGGTCGCCGCGGGACACGCCTGAGAACGAGGGAGGCACCGCTCCATGGACCTGTCGTGGCTCCAGGTCTGCGCCGAAGGGCAGACCGAGGGTTGCATCCCGACGATCCAGCTGCTCTACCTGGCGGCGCTCGTGGCCGGCGTCGTCCTGCTCGCGGTCATCGCGGTGCGCTCGCGGGACCTCTCCACCGCGACCCTCGCGCTGATGCCCGTCGCCATCGGGATCAACATCGCCGTCGGCGCGATCGTGGTGGCCCTGCGCCTGCCGGTTTACCTCGATTCGATCGGCACCGTGCTCGTCGGCGTGGTGGCCGGCCCGTGGGCCGGGGCCCTGACCGGCCTCCTGGCGAATCTCATCTGGGCCATCCTCCCGGTCCCCGGCGGCGCCGGCCCGATGGTCGCCTTCTTCGCCCCGGTGGCGGCCGTGATCGGCCTGATGGCGGGCTTCTGGGCAGGTCGCGGCGCCTTCCGCCTGCGGGCCGACGACGAGCGGGTCGGGGGCTTCCTGGCGCTCGCTGCCGGCGTCGCCGCCTCGGGGGTCGCGCTGATCGCCATCCAGCAGACGGTCGGGCCGGGATTCATCGGGAACGACCTCGACTCGGACCTGCGGAGGGTGATCGTGGGCCTGGTCATCGTCGCGGTCGGCGCAGTCGTGGCCTGGATCTCCGGGAGGACGATCTTTCGGCTCGCCGCCGGCGATCCGCGGATCTCGCGCTACCTGGCGGTCGCGACCGCCCTCTCGGCCGGCGTGCTCGTCTTCGCGGTCCTGCGTCTCCTCTTCGCCCCGAACGGCTACTTCTCGAACACCACCGGCCTGAAGAAGGACGGCACGCCGGACGGCTTCCTGGGTGGGGCGAACCTCACCGGGCTGGCGATGCCCGATCCGGCCGGCCTCGTCGTGGTCGCCGCCATCGGGATCGGCCTCGGGCTCCTCGTGTGGAACTGGGCCCGGAAGGGCGAGCGGGCCCGCATGTTCCCGGTCTGGGTCGGCGGTCTCACCACCGGCCTCGTGGCGGCGGCGATCTCGGCGCCGATCGCGGCCGGCGTCTTCGGCGGCGTCACCGGCTCCGGCGTCGATGCGCTCGTGGCGCTCTTCCGGACGCTGGGTCTCAACATCTTCGCGTCGACGTTCGCCCAGGGCCTGACCAGCGACCCGCTCGACAAGACAATCTCGTACACGGTCGTCTTCCTGGTCCTCGCCGCCCTGCCGCTGAGCGTCCGGACGATGTTCAGCCGGGGCGAGTCGACGATCGTCGACTGACTGACCGGGACGGACCGGCATCGCGTGCACACAGCCAGCGGCTACTACCGCGGGGGTGACAGCTGGCTCCACCGGCGCAACCCGGTCACGAAGCTGCTGGGGCTCGCCTGGGTGATCCTCGCGGCGTTCGTGCTGCCGCCGGTCACCCTCCCCGTCCTGGCCGCCGCCTGCCTCGCCCTTGCCGCCGCCAGCGGCCTCGGCGCGTCGGTGGCCCGGGCGCTCCGGATCCCGGCCGTCCTCATCGCCTCGATCCTGGTCGTCAACGCGTTCTTCTTCCCGGGCGCCGTCGACGTGATCGCCCGGCTCGGCCCGATCGCGCTGTCGTGGGATGGCATCGCCTTCGGCCTGGTCACCGCCGGACGGGTGCTGGTGGCCTTCATCGCCTCGATCGCGTTCCTCCAGGCGACCCTGCCCGACGACCTCCTGGAGGCGCTCGTCGCCCGCGGCGCGAGCCACCGATTCGCCTGGGTCGTCCTCTCGGCGGTCCAGATGGTGCCGCGCCTGCAGGAGAGCGCGGCCACGATCCTCGAGGCGCAGCAGGCGCGCGGCCTCGAGATCAGCGGCTCGCTCGGGCGACGCGTGCGGGCCCTCGTCCCGCTCATCGGGCCGGTCGTGCTCGGCTCGCTGATCGACGTCCGGGAGCGCACCTTCGCCCTCGAGGCGCGCGGCTTCGGTGCCGGCGGGGCGCGCACGGCATACCGGGTCGTGGCCGATCCGCCGGTCGATCGCTGGCTGCGTGTCGTGATCCTGCTGGCGCTCGTCGGCGTGATCCTGTGGCCGTTCGTCGCGCCCGGCCTGGGGCTTCGATGAGCGGGCACGGTGACGTCCGAGCCCGCCCTCGCACTCGAGGGGCTGGAGGTCCGCTATCACGGGCGGCGGACGCCCGCGCTCACCGGCATCGACCTCGCGATCTCGCCCGGGGAGATGGTGGGCGTGGCCGGGCGGAACGGCGCCGGTAAGTCGACACTCACACTTGCCGCGGCCGCATTCATCCCGCGCGTGGTCCGAGCGGTGATCGGTGGACGCGTCGCCATTGCCGGCCGCGCGGCCGCGGAGACGCCGGTCCGGGATCTCCTCGGCCGGGTGGGGATCGTCTTCTCCACGCCGTCGAACCAGCTCTCGGGCTCGAAGCTGACGGTTCGCGAGGAGCTCGCCTTCGGGCTCGAGAACCTCGGCGTCGCCCGAGCCGCGATGGACGAGCGGATCGACGCGACCCTCGAGGCGCTGGGAATCGGCCACCTCGCCGAACGCCTGCCGACGGCGCTCTCGGGCGGGGAGCAGCAGCGGGTCGCCATCGCGGCGATCCTGTGCATGGGCCCGCGCCTTCTCGTCCTCGACGAGCCGACGGCGCAGCTCGATCCGCCGCCACGCGCGCGGTGGCCGAGCTGCTCGTCGGGCGCTCAGCTGCCGGGACGACCGTCCTGGTGGCGGAGCATCGGCGGTCGTCCTCGCGACGACCCGGCGCTGCCTGGTCCTCGACGGCGGTCGCGCCGCCGGGATCGAGGCGCCGGGGACGGCGCTCGGGCCGGCGCTCGGTGGCCGGGCGGGGTCGCCGTCCCGGCCGTCGAGGCGCTCGCCGGCGCCCTGGGGCTGCCGCCGTCCGCGGCACTCGACCTCGCCGCGGTCGCCGCGGCGATCCGCGCGGCGGGCCGGAGACGCGGACCCGGGCCGGTTCGGCGCTCGTCGCGGCACCGGCGGAGGCGGCGGGCCACGACGGCGCCGCATCGGCCCGTGGGCGCCGGTGCGTCCGCAGGGCCCGCCGCGATCGAGATCACGGGCCTTCGCTACGCCTACGCCGGCGGCGACGACGCGCTCCGGGGCGTCGACCTCGCGATCGCGCCCGGCGAGGCCGTGGCGATCGTCGGCCAGAACGGCTCGGGCAAGACGACCCTGGCGAAGCACCTCGTCCGGATCCTGGTCCCGGGCGGCGGCTCGGTGCGCGTCGGCGGCCGCGACCTGGCGGGCCGGACGATCGCCGATGTCGCCCGGACGGTCGGCTTCGTCTTCCAGGACCCCGACCGGCAGCTCTTCAGCCGCTCGGTGGAGCGCGAGATCGCCTTCGGGCCGCGCAACCTGGGCCTCGGCGACGCCGACACCGCGCGCCTCGTGGCCCGGGCGCTGGCCGCGGTCGGGCTGGCCGAGCGGGCCGCCGAGAACCCGTACGACCTTGGCCTCTCGGACCGCAAGCTCGTGGCGCTCGCCAGCGTCCTCGCGATGGACCCCGCGGTCCTCGTCCTCGACGAGCCGACAACCGGGCAGGACGGGCCGGGGATCGCTCGCGTCGGGGCGCTGGTCGACGCCTGGACCGCGCGCCGGCCGCACGGTCGTCGCGATCACCCACGACATGGAGCTCGCGGCGCGCCACTTCGAGCGGATCGTCGTCATGCGGGACGGCCTCGTCGTCGCCGACGGACCGCCGGCCAGCGTGCTCGCCGCGGCGAACGGGGCGCTGCTGGCCTCGACGGGCCTGGAGCCGCCGCCCCTCGCCGAGCTCGCCGCACGGCTCGGGATCGGCGGGGTGCCGCCGTTCCCGGAGGCGCTCCTCGCGGCATGGCCCTGATCCGGGCGACGCAGCGCCCACCCGGCGTCAGCCGGGTCCGCTCGCGCGGCGGGCACCGAGGACCAGCAGGAGGAACGTCGTCTCGATTACGTCGACGGCGCCGATCACGAGCGCCACGATGAGCGGCAGCGGGTGGCCGAGGAGCCAGCCGGCGGCAGCCGACAGCCCGGCGACGGCGAGGAAGACGAAGCGCACGCCGCGGACCAGCGCGGCGGGACCGCCGCCGTCCGGATCGCGACCCTGCGAGATGCGCTGGAGCCCCCGGCGCAGGGCCCACAGGGCGAACAGCACGGCCAGGGCCACCAGGACGGCCCGGACCAGGGGCGGCGGCGCCACGATCGCGTCCACGACCGCCGGGTCCCACCCCATCGCGGTTCCGGCCGCGAGCGCCGCGAATCCCGCGCCGAGCACCAGGAGGGGACCCGCGCGGAAGCCGGCCCGGCTCACTCGACGAGGTCGCCCGCTGCTCACGAGGTCGCCCGCTGACTCGACGAGATCGCCCGCCAGGAGCTCCATCAGCAGGCCGTCGGCCCAGCTTCCGTCCGGCATCCGCTGGTACGAGCGTAGCCGGCCCACCGGCCGGAACCCGAGGGAAGCGTAGGCGCGGATGGCGCGCTCGTTGTCGGCGGCGGGGTCGATCGTCAGGCGGTGATGGCCCCGCTCCTCGATCAGCCAGCGGGCGACGGCCCGCACCGCGCCGGGCCCCAGGCGACGGCCCTGGGCGGCGGCCGCGAGGAACATGTCGATCCCGGCGTGGCGGTACTCCTCGTTGGGCTCCTGCCACGCCTCGATCGCGCCGACGACCTCGGGCGCGGAGGCGGGATCCAGGCGCGCCTCGATCACCCATACGGTCGTCTCCGCGTCGGCGGTCAGGAGCTCCTCCTCGACCCGGGCGGCGTCGTACCCCGGCCACCAGCGGGCGACCGACGGCTCGGCCAGGATCGCCGCCAGGACCGGGACGTCCTCGGGCAGCACCGGCCGCAGCCGCACGCCCGCGCCGGCAAGCGGCGGGGCGGGCGGGCCACCGGGCGGGAGCAGGTGATCGCGCGTGTCCATGCCGTCATCATCGCGCGGATCCGCCGGGCGGGTGGCCCGGCGGCGACTCCCGGTATGCCGGCGGCACACCCCGGCCGGCGTCAGCCGTCGCGTCACGTCCAGCGCCACCTCGAAGACGGCGCCGTCGACGATCCGCCACGCCCGCACGCTCTCGGCGCCCGTCGCGGGGTCGGCTTCGCTCGCGGCCAGCGACACGAGGAGATGGAGGGCCTCCGGGTAGAAGGCCAGCCCGACGTCGGTCGGCGACGGGCGTGCCGGCGAGCGGACGTGGCTGTGGACGATCCCCCAGATCACCTCGCCGGCGTCGTCGATCGCGAGCGTGAGCCGGAGGAGGTCCTCGGGATGGATCTCGTAGCGGAGCGGCGAGGCGGCCCGGTTGCGGGCGGGGTGCCAGCGTCGTCGGCCGGCCGCCCTCCGCGGCCGGGGCCGTGCCGGCGATCAGGCCGCACGCCTCGATGGGGTGCTCGGCGCGGGCGTGGGCGACGAACGCGTCGCGGATCGCGGCGGGGAGCATCGCGCGCGGCGGGCCGGGATGAGCGCCCGAGGGCGGCGACCCGGGCGCACGGTTCACACGGGGACCTCGCGCGACGGCAGCGGGAACGGGAAGCGGAGCGCCTCGGTGGCCGGGGCGGTCGCGTCCGGCAACGGCAGCGGCGTCCCGGCGGCGCGTGCGGCGACGGCCTCGTCCGAGCAGGCCGGGCAGGCGGGGTCGCGGCGCAGCTTCAGCTCGGTGAACGACGCGTCGAGGGCGTCGAAGAGCAGCAGGCGGCCGGCGAGCGTGTCGCCGATGCCGAGGAGCACCTTGAGCGCCTCGTTCGCCTGGAGCAGGCCCATGATCCCGGGCACCACCCCCAGGACCCCGGCCACGGAGCAGCCGGGGGCGAGCTCGGGCGGCGGGGCCATCGGGTAGAGGCAGCGATAGCACGGCCCCTCGTACGGGACGAACGTCGTGACCTGGCCCTCGAAGCGGAAGACCGAGGCGTGGATCACCGGGATCCCGGCCGCGACCGCCGCGTCGTTGAGCGTGTAGCGCGTCTCGAACGTGTCCGTCCCGTCGACGATCACGTCGTAGCCGGCGATCAGCGCCTCGACGTTCGTCGGGCCCAGGACCTCGTCGTGGGCGATCACCGCGACGTCGGGGTTGAGCGCCCGGATGGCGATCTCGGCCGACACCACCTTCTTGTCGCCCGATCCGGTCGGTGGTGTGGAGGACCTGGCGCTGGAGGTTCGACACGTCGACGACGTCGAAGTCGACGATCCCGATCGTCCCGACCCCGGCGGCGGCGAGGTAGAGGGCGGCCGGCGAGCCGAGGCCCCCGGCGCCGACCAGGAGCACCCTCGAGCCCAGGAGCTTCGCCTGGCCCTCGGCGCCGACCTCGGGGATGAGGAGATGCCGGCTGTAGCGCCGCCTCTGCTCGGCGGAGAGGCCGGCGGGCTGGGTCCAGGGCAGGCCCAGCGACTTCCACTGCTCGAAGCCGCCCGACATCGACGCGACGTCGCCGTAGCCCATGGCCCGCAGGGTCTGGCCGGCGAACAGCGAGCGGACGCCGGCGGCGCAGTAGAGGACGACCGGCGTCGACCGATCCGGGACGGCCGCCTCGATCTCCTGCTCGAGATGGCTCTTGCGCGACGTGGTGGGCGCCGGGGACGTGGCCCTGCTCCCACTCGCCGTCCTCGCGCACGTCCACGAGCACCGCGCCCGCGCTCGCCCGAAGGTCGTTGGCCTCCAGCGGCGTCACCTCGCGGATCTCCGCGCGGGCCTCGCGCATCAGGTCGGAGAAGGTCTTCGGCATCGGTGGCTCGGATGGCTCCCCTGGTCGACGGGCTGGCGGTTCGGGACGGTCCCGGCCGCTCGGGCGACCGATCAGGCCTCGGGGGCGGTCGAGACGGGGGCCGGCGAGGCCCGGCCGGATCCCCTGTCGCGCTCGCCGAGCGCGTGGCTCACCGTGTCGAGCGAGAGCAGCGCGCACTTCAGGCGGGCCGGGCTGATCTCGATGCCCAGCAGGTCGAGGACGTCGTCCGGCGTCATCGCCTGGCGACCTCGTCGACCGGCTTGCCCTTGATCTCGTCGGTCAGGAGGCTGGCCGACGCCTGGCTGATGGCGCAGCCGCGGCCGGTGAAGGCGACCTCGGCGACGACGCCGTCGCGGATGCCCAGCATCATCGTGATCCGGTCGCCGCAGAGCGGATTGGCGCCCTCGTAGCGCGCGTCGGGATCCTCCAGGATCCCGAAGTTGTGGGGGCGCCGGTAGTGCTCGAGGATGTAGTCGCGGTACAGGTCGTCCATCGGACGTGCAGTGTAGCGCGGCCCGCCAATCCCGACCGATACCCGAGCGGCCAGGTCGGGATTGGCCGGTCCCGCTCCGCCGGCGGACCGAGACGCAGCCCGGGCACCTGCGCGACACTCAGCGCCAGCAGCGTCCGCGACACTCAGCGCCAGCAGCGTCATGGTCAGCGCATCGCACGAGGAGGATCCCGTGTTCGTGCCGCTCTCGGTGCTCGAGTTCCGCGACCGCGCGGCGACCTACTTCGGCGACAAGGTCGGCGTCGTCGACGGCGACCGCGAGTTCACCTACCGGGCCTGGGCCGAGCGGACCCACCGGCTGGCGAACGCGCTCCACGGCCTGGGCGTCGAGCCCGGCGACCGCGTCTCGTTCATCACCTACAACACGCATCACCTGCTCGAGGCGTACTACGGCGTCGCTCGAGGCCGGGGCCGTCCTGAACCCGGTCAACATCCGGCTCGCGCCCCACGAGATCGCCTACATCCTGGAGCACGCCGGGTCGCGGGTCGTCTTCTTCCACGCGGACTTCGCGCCGCTCGTGGAGCAGCTCGCGGCGCACCTCTCGATGCGCCCGCGCTTCGTGATCATGGAGGGCGAGCCGGGCGGGATCGCGAGCGACGAGTACGAGGCCCTGATCGCCGGCGGCTCGCGCGATCCGCGCCACCCGCAGGTCGACGAGAACGCGATCGCCGAGCTCTTCTACACGAGCGGCACCACCGGCCTGCCCAAGGGCGTCGCGCTGACCCAGCGCAACCTCTACCTGCACGCGATGGGCGCCCAGGTCGCCCTCGGCTGGCACGAGGACGACGTCGTCCTCCACGTCGTCCCGCTCTTCCACGTCAACGGCTGGGGCGTCCCGCACTTCGTGACGATGATCGGCGGCCGTCACGTGATGCTCCGCCGGTTCGAGCCGACGGCGCTCATGGAGGCGGTCCAGCGCCACCGGGTCACGCGCCTGCTCGGGGTGCCGGCGATCTTCAACGCCCTCATCCACCACGGCGCCCGGTCGAGCTACGACCTCTCGAGCCTGCGCCAGGTCGTCATCGGCGGCTCGTCCGCCTCGCCGGCGCTCGTCCGGGCGCTCGAGGAGGAGCCTCGGCGTCGAGGCGGTCGTCGGCTACGGGCTGTCGGAGACGACGCCGATCGTGACGATCGCCCTGCCGCGCGACGTCCTGGGCGACGACGGAGCCGGCGGCGAAGGCGACCGAGCGGCGGGCGATGACCGGCTGGCCGATCCCCGGCGTCGCGATGCGGGTCGTGGACACCGCCGGCCACGACGTCCGGCCCGACGGCGAGCAGATCGGCGAGATCGTCGTGCGCGGCAACACGGTCATGCTGGGCTACTACCGCGACCCGGACGCGACGGCGACCACGATCCGCGACGGCTGGCTCCACACGGGCGACATGGCGACCCTCGACGAGGAGGGGTACGTCGTCATCAAGGACCGCTCGAAGGACGTGATCATCCGCGGCGGCGAGAACATCTCGTCGATCGACGTGGAGAACGCGCTCTCGGCGCACCCGGCGGTCCTGGAGTGCGCCGTGGTCGCGGCCCCCGACGAGCGGTTCGGCGAGGTGCCGGTGGCGATCGTGGTGCTCAAGCCGGGCGCCACCGCGACGGCGCAGGAGCTCAAGGCGCACTGCCGGGCGCACCTGGCCCGCTTCAAGGTGCCCCACGAGTTCCAGTTCCGGGACGCGCTCCCGAAGGGCGGCACGGGCAAGATCCTCAAGACGGAGCTGCGCGAGCCGTTCTGGAAGGGCTTCGAGGCGCGCGTGCACTGACGATCCCGATCCCGTCGCCGGGCGCACGCTAGCGCCTGGCTCAGGGCAGGAACGTCTTCAGCTGCTCCCACCACTGGTACAGCGCGTCGTAGTCGAGTCGTCGCGCGTCGCGAAGGCGAGATAGCGGCCGTCGCCGAACGTGAAGTAGATCCACGGCCGCCCGTCGTACGGGTTCATGCAGGCGAGAAGCCCTGTCGCCGATGGGGCCGATCCACCGCTCCACGGGCCCGACTTCCGTTGCACAGGATCCGTCAGCGATCTCGTGTCGTCCCTCGAGGAAGCCGAGAACACCTCGGCCAGAAGCCGGGGCGAACCCCCACCTCCACTGAACGTGACGTAGCGTGGAGGCCATGACGTACACGCGCGCTGCGCCGCTCTGCGGGCGACACGTGACGCCGCCACGTGACCGACCGATCGGCTGCCTCCGTGTGGCCGACGAAGCCGGCCAGGCGGGCGTCATCCGGGGTCCCGCCGCGGCGCAGCTCGGGCCAGCGTGGTCGGCAGCGCGGCGAGGATCGCGGCCTCGACCTCGGTCGGGAACGGCCCCGGGTCGGCGAGACGGCTGGCCCGGCAGGCGTGGCAGGCAAGGCCGACGACAGGCCGCCGACGGGTGCTCCCGTCGTCGCCGGACGAGCCGGCGTGGGCTCGCGACGGCCGGACCCGGCGATGCCGCCGGCGAGGCGGAGGGTCGTCCGGCCAGCGCCGCGAGACCGACTGCGAGAGCGAGCAGCACACCAGATCCCGGCGACGGGGACGACCCGGCGCGCGGGCCGGGCGAGGTCGACCTGTCGGTGACGGCTGGACGTCGTGCTCGGTGCCAGTGGCGCCCGGGCGGCCCGGCTTGCGGCCCAGGCCTCGATGCGGCTCGGCGAGGCCCTTGACCTGGCGGGCGGCCCCGGGGCTGAAGGCAAGGTCGCGCGAGCCGCGCGGCAAGGTCGCGGGCGGTGGCCGAGACGAGAACCTCGCCGGGAGCCGCGAGGGCACAGATGCGGGCGGCCGTGTTGACGGACGCGCCGATCGGTCCCTCCGGGGCGTCGAGCGGCTCACCGGCGTGGACGCCGATCCCGGGGCGGACCGGGAGCGAGGGATCCTGCGGAGGCGACTGCCGACGGCCGCAGCGACGATCGCGAGTCCCGTGCGGATGGCGGATGTCACCGACGGGAAGACCACGTAGAAGGAGTCGCCCTCGGTCCGGATCTCCGCGCCGCCGGTCCGCGCCACCACGGACGGACGAGACCCCGGTAGCGGGCCAGGAGCGGCCGCCGCCTTCGCATCCCCCTCACGCTCGGCGAAGGCCGTGTAGCCGCGGAGGTCGGCGAACAGAAGGCCCAGGAGCCGGGCCCCATGACCGCGGCGCTCGCCGCCGTCATGAGCGCCCCGGCCGAGGGACAGCGCGCGGCGGGGTCCCGGGCGAGTCCGCGGGCGAGGACCGCGTCGAGCCCGACCTCGACGTCCGGGCGGAGCGCGGACGGCGCCGGGGCCTGTGCCTCGAGCCGAGCCGTCAGCGATGCGACCTCCGACTCCCGGCGGAACGGCGGCTCCCCGGTGAGGCATTCGAACAGCACCGCCGCCAGCGACCAGACGTCGCTGCGGGCGTCGAGCGCGCTGGCCCCGGGCCTGCTCCGGGCTGACGTAGTCCGCCGTGCCCAGGATCTCACCGGTCCGGGTGAGACCCCCGCCGTGGGCGGCCGTGGCGAGCCCGAAGTCAGCAAGATAGGCGTGGTCGGCACTCCGCGAGCTGGCCCGGCGCCAGCGAGGATGTTCCCGGGCTTGACGTCGCGGTGGAGGATGCCCTGGGCGTGGGCCGCGTCGAGGGCCGCCGCGATCCCGGCCAGGAGCGCTACGGCCCGCTCGGGTGGAAGCGGCCCGTCGCGCCGCAGGAGCTCGCGCAGATCCGGTCCCTCGGCCAGACGCATCGCGATCCACAGGGTCCCGCCTTCGTCGCCGGCGTCGTACACCGGGAGAACGTTCGGGTGGTCGAGCGACGCAGCCGCCCGGGCCTCGGCCAGGAAGCGGGTCCGGACCCGTTCGTCCTCACCCAGCCAGGGCGGCAGCACCTTGACGGCGGCGCTGCGCCCGAGGCGCTCGTCCCTCGCCCTGTAGACCTCGCCGGTGGAGCCGCGCGCGAGGAACGCTTCGACCCGGTACGGGCCGAGGTGAGTCCCCGGCTGTCAGCTGGCCGCCCCCTCCCATCGGCGGAGTGTGCGCGGCCGCGACCGGCCCGACAAGAGGGCTTGTCGAGCCGCACATCGAACGGCTCGGGTGTCGGCGGGTGTCGGCGTCGGAGGAGCGGCCAGCTCGCTGCCCGGCGGCTACGGCGTCATGAACCGGGCGTGTTTTTCGAAGAACCGGTACAGGGCGGCCGAGTCGCCGCGGGCGTTGTGAGCACGGACCAGCAGCCCGTCCCCGTCGTAGGTCCAGTCCAGGACCGCGTCGCCGGTCGTCCCGTCCACGTAGCAGACGATCGACCCGCGGATCTCGTCAGCGATGCTCCATGTGCCGTTGGCCGACCGTGACGTCGCACAGTCGCCCGCCGGGATCGGAACCACGTTCGGGTGGCCATGAATCACCTGGTCCGGTTCAGAGCCGGAGCACGGGTGACCCGGCAGATCGCGGCGACCACCACTCTCCTCGACGTGCCGCGCGACGAAGTCCTGCTTCACCAGGGCCGGGTCGAACCGCTGCACGATCGCCTCCGTGGCGCCGGTCGCACTCCCGGGGGAGCACTCGAGACTGGCGATCGGGATCGCGCTTGCCGTGACCGGCAGCGATGCCTTCCAGGCGTAGACGCGGGAGTACGGGCCGCGCCGGCACGTCTCGGCGAACCCGCCGGGAGGCTCGTCAGCGAAGTCAGCAGTGCCCGCTCCGCGGCGATTGGGAACGGGTCGGTGGGAGCCGTCGGGCCCGACCTTGCAGCGGCAGTCGCCGCTGCGGCGCTGGCAGGAGCCGATGGGGCGGAAGTCGCGCCCGCCGACTCCTGCGCGGCCGCGCTCGGGGCCCCGGTCGGGGAGGCGCCGGCGCCGCCCAGGACGGCGATGCCGGCCACCGCGAGAAGGACGAGCGCGACAGCCCCGAGGCCGGCGGCGAGGAGCACGGGACGGCGCCCGCCGGCGGATGGCTGAGCCGGACGAGATGTGGAGGCATTGCGGCGCACGGCGCGGTAGACGGTGATCGGCTCTTCGACCCCTTGAGGCGGCGCGGACCGAGCGGCTCGAAGCCGACCTCGAGGGCGGTCCGCGTGAGCGCCCTGACCGTGTCGCTGACGACGAGCTCGCCCGCCCTCGCCTCCGCACAGACGCGGGCGGCGATGTTGACCGCCGAGCCGACGAAGCCCTCGCCCGTCTCGACGGATTCCCCGGCGTGGATCCCGACCCCGACCCGGATCGGGTCGGCCGGATCAGCGGCCGTCGCCGCGGCCGCCTCGACGATCGCCAGCCCGCAGCCCACCGCGGCGCTCGCCGCGTCGAACACGACGTAGAAGCTGTCGCCCTCGGTCCTGATCTCCGCTCCGTGCTCATCGGCCACCGCGTCCGCGGACCAGAGCCCCGGTAGCGCTCGATCAGCCGGCGCCGCGCGGTCGCCGTGGGTCTCGACGTAGTCCGTGTAGCCGCGCAGGTCGGCGAACAGGAAGCCGTGGGTGATCGACGACAAACCCACGCCGGCAGCCGACGTCGAGACCCCGGCACGGCCGGCGGGGGGCGCGGGGGAAGCGGCGGCCGGCTGGGAGGACGGCCGGTCGGGCCGGACCAGGCTCGGCCATGAACAGGCAACGTCCGCACGTACCGTGCGGCCGCGGCCCGCTCAACAGCCAGAGGCGTTCGTCACCTTGTGACCCGGTGGAGCGATGCCGGTCGCCCCGGAAGGTGCCGTATGCAACTTGACACCGGGTCGCCCGAGGGGGAGGCTGGCGCGGCGTCAGCGAGGGGAGCAGGTGGTGGCCGAGCCACTCGACGACGGGGCCACGGTGGGGGGAGGGACCTCCCTGTCTGCCGCACAAGTCCGCGCGCCCGGAACTCCCGGGAGAGCGCCGAGGAGGCAGAGCCGGCGCCTTGGCGTGATCGCCCTTGTCGCCTTCCTCGCGTCAGGCTGCGGGTCCGGGACCGCCACCTCCCCAGCCGGAGACACGAGCGCGACGCCGGCCGCGGCGGCAACCCCGACCACGCCCGCGGGTCCGACCCCTGCCTCGGCCACGGCCTACGCCGACACGCTCCGCATCGGCGGCGTCGACTACGGGTACCAGGGCCAGCAGATGGACCAGTACCGGCAGGCCTCCAACGGGATCAACCCCGGGGTCACCCCGTTCGCGATCGTCCTCGGCAGCCTCGTCTACAGCGCCCTCTACCGCTACGACGCGTACTACAACGCGATCCCCGACCTGGCCGACGGCCCGTGCGCTCCCCAGGGCGACGGGACGGTCATCCGCTGCCGGCTCATCGAGACGACGTTCCACGACGGCACGCCGCTGACCGCCGACGACGTGGTGTACAGCTACGGGGTCTTCCAGCGCACGTGGAGCTCGCCGGCCACCATCGCCAGCCTGAAGGAGGTGCGCGTGGTCGACCCGCGGACGGTCGACTTCGTCCTCACGTCGGTCGATCCGACCTTCGTGACGAGCGTGCTGCCGTCCACCCCGATTCTTCCCCGCCACGCCGTCGAGGCGGCCTACGCGGACTTCGTCGCCGCGACGAAGGGCCTGAAGGCTGCCGACCTGGTCGACGCTCGCCGACACGATCGACGAGGAGGTCGAGCGCGATCCTCCGGTCTGCACGACGCGCCTCGAGGAGGTGGCGTCCCTGCTCACGACGATCGGGGTGCACCTCTATCGCGAGGACTTCTCGCGGGAGACGGGCAGGTTCGACGCCTGCGCATACATGGGCGCAGCGAGCGGGTTCATCGATTTGGCCGCAACGGCCCTCGAGACGGCAGGCGACCCCGAGTCCAGTGAGCTCGACGCCGTGGCGGCGGCCTTCCAGCTCCTCTCGACCGACTGGGCGCCGATCGGCACCGGGCCGTACCGCTTCGTGTCGGAGACCGCCGACCGAGTCCACCTCGAGGCCTGGTCGGGCTACCACGGCGGGCCCGCGGCGACCCGGTACGTCGACTTCGTGCCGGCCAGGGACGACGGCTCGGACCTGCTCGCCGGGACGGTCGACATCCTCCAGTGCGCCAACCTCGGTACCGCCTTCGAGGCCACGGCGAGCGAGCACGGCGTCCGCGTCGTGACCCCGCCGTGCCCGGGGTATTCGGCGTCAGTTCAACGTCCGAGCCGGGCCGCCTCTTCGCCGAACGCGCCCTCCGCCAGGCGCTCCAGCTGTGCATCGACCTGCCGCGCGACGTCGACGCCGCGACCGGCGGCATGGAGACGCCGATCTACGGGCCGGTCCTGCCCGGCAGCTGGGGCTGACGACCCCAACCTGCCGAAGCCCGCCCGCGACACGGCCGCCGCCCGCAGGCTCATCGAGGGCGCGGGCTGGCAGCTCGGCGCCGACGGGATCTACGCCAAGGACGGGGTCCGGCTCGCCGCCGATATCTCGTGGTCGAGGTGACGCTGCAGCGGTCGCGCGCAAGATGGCCGACCTCATCGCCGAGAAGGCGCGCGACTGCGGGATGGACCTCACGAGCCTGCCGCTCGAGATCGCTGGTCCGACATCCCGAGCTGCTGTCCAGCTACCCGCACGACATCCCGGGCACCACGACGCCCTTCGACCTCTTCCTGGTCGGCTGGACTACCGGGCCCGACCCGGCGGACGGGCTCGGCATCTTCACGTCGTCGCTGCGTCAGCGACGCGAAGCACCCCGACAAGTCCGAACATCGGCGGCTTCAGCGACCCGGCCTTCGACCGCCTGATCGCCGCCGGGACGGCGACCTACGACCAGGCCGAGCGCGCACGGATCTACCGGCAGGCGCAGGAGGAGCTGGCGGCGCAGGTGCCGTACGATCTTCCTGTGGGCCGCGAACGGCTACGACGCCCGTGCGCGTCGGCGGTCACGACCGTCGACGGGCCGCTCGACCTCACGGCGCCGAACTGGGCCTGGCAGCCGGAGCGGCTGGTGGTGGCGTCGCCCTGACGCCGCAAGGAGGTCGCGATGAGCGCGCACGTTCGCCAGGCGGCCCGCACGGGCCGCGCGCCCCGATGGCGCGCGATCGGCGCCGTCGCTGGCTGCGGCGGCGATGCTCGTGGCTTCACTGGCAGCCTGCTGCGCTCCGCGACCATGTCGCCGTCCGGGTCGGGCCCGCGTCGGCAGCGGCGCTGCCCCCGTGGCCACGCCCGCCCCGGCTGAAACCACTGCCGCCCGCTCCGACACCCTGCGGATCGGCGTCGACGTCGGTTTGTCCAGGGGCTGGCAGCCTGCGACCGAGTGGATCCCCGGCGTTCCGGCCCTCACCTTCGGACGCTTCGTGTACAGCGGCCTCTACCGCTACGACGCCCACTTCAACGCGGTCCCCGACCTGGCCGACGGCCCGTGCTTCGTGCCGGGGGCCGACGGGAAGGTCATCCGCTGCCGGCTCGATCGAGACGACCTTCCAGGACGGCACGCCGCTGACGGCGGACGACGTCGCGTACACCTACCAGGTCTTCCAGCGCCCCGTCATGGACTACGGCGGCTCGCTGATCCCCAACCTCAAGGAGGTGCGGGTCGTCGACCCGCGGACGGTCGACTTCGTCCTCGGGTCCGTCGACCCCACGTTCCTGACCGTCGTGCTGCCCCTGATCCCGATCCTCTCGCGCCACTCGATCGAGGCGGCCGTCGCCGCCTTCGACGCCGCGACGAAGGGCCTGACCGCGAAGGGGGCGGCGCAGCAGCCGCCCGACGGCGGGATGGCGGCCGCTGACGTTGTCGAAGCCCGGGTAGATGACGCGGTGGTGGACGAGGCGCACCGGCTGGCCGGCGAAGAGGCGGCGGAGGCCGCGCCGCGTGTAGGCGCGCACGTGCGGTGCGAAGCGGTCGCGCAGCGGGTCGGGCAGCCAGTTGACGAGCGGGATGTTGCCGAAGACGTAGCGCTTGCCGAAGTAGGCGCCGTGCGTCTCGAAGGGATACAGGCGGTTGGGCGCGAAGACCACGATGGCGCCGCCGGGCTTCGTCACGCGCACCATCTCGGCGACGGTGCGCGCGGTCGTCGTCGACGTGCTCGATGACCTCGTTGGAGAAGACGAGGTCGAAGCGGTCATCGGGATAGGGCAGGGCCTCGCCCACGGCCGAGCACGATGTTGGGCAGGTCGCGGCTGGCCTCCGCGACGCGCTCCGGCTCGACCTCGATGCCGTGGACGTCGTCGCTGAACTGCCGGAAGCGGCGCACGTAGGTGCCGATGCCGCAGCCGACGTCGAGGATGCGCGCGTCCTCGAGGTCCACGTAGCGGCGCACCATCTCCAGCCGCCGGTCCTGGCCGAAGCGCCACGAGTAGCTCGGCCGCCCGCGCTCGATCGACGTCGCCGAGGTCGTCTCGTCGGCGGCGGGCGCGGCCACGTCCGCGCCCGGACCGTGCGGCGGTTGGTCCTCGATCTCCGTCGCCATGCCGTCCTACGGTACGGCACGACGACCCACGCCGCGGCGAGCCGCTGCTACGCTCGGGTCGTGACCGGTCCCCTCCGCGCCCAGCCGATCTCGAGGGCGAGTTCCGGTACCACCATCGGGTCGAAGATCACGATCTCGTCGACACGGACGCGCTCGGCCATGT
>CAWEYP010000005.1:0-62122 GCA_963813305.1 uncultured Chloroflexia bacterium | reverse complement strand
GCAGCCCGTTCTCCCGGACCGCGATGAGAGCGAGCCTCATTTTACGTCAAACCGATCCGGCTACGATTTTCAACGATATCCTTCATTGCGTCTCCGAAGCCTTTTCCTCAAGGGAGGCGTCTATTCCTATTCAAGGAAATGCATCCATCCATTATCGTGTCGGTATGGCCATGATCGCGGACAGAAATCCTGACAGTGCCAGTTGAGCGCCGATGGCTATGCCAGTCAGCGAAAGCGTCAAGATACGGAGCATTTGCGCATATTCCAAGGGCCCGAAACCCGCTGATGCCCATTGAGCCACGCACCAGACAAGCCCCGCGAGCCCGACCAGCGCGACGGCCGCCCCGGTGACCAACAGCCGCTCGAGTGTGAGATCGTCGAGGATTGACGCATACCGCGGCGAGGGAGGGAATCGAGCCAGCAGTCGCGAACCGGCGCGCTATCAAGGCGAAGGTTATACTCTGGCTGCCCAGCAGAGTGGCGATACACGCCACTAAAAAGGTGTGCAAATCAAATCCGACACCGCCTATCATGACCGGCCCTGGCAACAGCAAGAGTGCGCCGACAACGCCGCCAATTAGGAGCGATATTCCCGGATAGAGGAACAGCCATTGCGGCGCGAACTCAACAAGCAGCTGCAGATGTCGCCAGCCGTCGCGCCAGGTGCGCAAGGTGCGGCGCGCGCGAGCGGCCGTCGGGCGAGAGCGTCGTCGGCACCTCGGTGATTCGCAACCTGGCGACTGCGCCGACCGGCACCACCATCTCGGAGGCGAACTCCATTCCGGTCGGTGCGCAGGTCAGGCCGAGCATGCGCGTCGCGCGTGAAACCGCGCAGCCCGCAATGGAAGTCGCCGACCTTGGCGCTGCCGAAGAAGAGCCGGCCGATCCGGCGAGAGCACCGGATTGCCGAGATAGCGTGCAGGGCGGCATGGCGCCTGGGCGAATGCCGCCGTGGAAGCGGTTGCCCATCACCAGGTCGTAGCCCTCGCGCAGCTTCTCGACGAAACGGCTCGAGCGCTGGAGAAATCGTAGGAATTGTCGGCTGTCGCCCATGATGACGAAGCGGCCGCGCGCCGCGTGGATGCCGCCGATCAGCGCCGCGCCGTAGCCGCGTGCGCGGCATCGGCACCACGCGCGCGCCATGCGCCCGGGCGATCGCCTGGAGCCGTCGTCGGAGCCGTTGTCGGCGATCAGCACCTCGCCGACGATCCGGCCGCCGGTAAGGAACTGCCTTGGCCTTGTCGATGCAGATCCCGAGCGTCTCGGCCTCGTTCAGGCAGGGCATCAGAATCGTCAGTTCAAGCTCGTGGAGTGTTCAAAATCTTGTCACCTTCTTCGTTCTCAATCGACGAAAATCAGGCTAACATTCTATACGTGGCGGAAGCTATCGTAGACCTAATTCATGCGCCCTGTTGCGGGATCATGGAGCCATCCGCAAGGTATTGGTTACCGGTGTCTTGATCCAATTACCTGAAGCAAATTCGTAGGCGCTCTTTATAGGGTAAAGCCAAATCAAGCACTCTGGATCGTGAAAACCAACCCGGTCCACTATCCATTGATAGTTTCGGCGTCGACCTCTGGTAGGCGGAAGCGCCCTTTATTGCCGTGAGTTTTCGTGAGAAGGTTAATTGTCGAACAGCTTCAGTTGGTCAGCTGATGGTGAGGGTGCATAATTGGCTTCGACTTCGAGAAAGACGTTCCAGTTGGATTTTCTCGAAAGAATGAACGGATAAATCTGTAGAAAAGTGTAGAGCGAAATCTCCAGCGCCGTTTCCTTTTTTATGCTCGCTGCGAGCACATAAACGCAGACGGCAATCCACAGTTGTGGTTTGTCCACTTGAAAAACAGTTCGACCGACCAGCGCCCTTGGGGCATCAAGTCACTCAATAATGCGGCCGGGGTCGGCACACAGGCGGAGCGCTAGCACAACGATTGCAACGGAGAGCTTTTTTCATTGAGCGCCCCCGCGACCGCCTGGCTTCGCGAACCGGCGCCGGCGCCGCCATCCGGAGGCGCCGAAGCGGTCGAGGTAGAGATAAACGACCGGGGTGGTGTACAGGTGGCAACCGACTGAGGATCAGGCCTCCGACGATGGCGATGCCAAGCGGGCGACGGATCGCCGCCGTCGCCAAAGCTCAGCGCCAGCGGAATAGCGCCGAGCATAGCCGCAATCGTGGTTATCATTATCGGCCTAAAGCGCAAAAGGCAGGCATCGAAGATCGCGTCGCGCGCGCTCAGACCACGAGAACGTCTCGCCTCGATCGCGAAATCGATCATCAAGATCGCGTTTTCTTGACGATGCCTATCAGCAAAATCACCCCGATCAGCGCGATGATGCTGAACTCGGTTTTACACGCGAACAACGCCAGCACCGCGCGCGCCAGCTGCGCGGCCCCGGCGGCGCTGGTGTGCGGGAGGAGGATCGCAACTCGTCGCCGCCGATGCGGAATGCCCGGTCGGCCCGCCGAGTCTGCTCGTGCAGGAGGCGTCCCACCTCCGCCAGCAGCTCGTCGCCGACGGCATGACCCTGGGCATCGTTGACCTGCTTGAACTCGTCGAGGTCCAGGAGCACGAGCGACAGGTCGTGGCGGTAGCGCCGCGCCTGGTCGAGGAGCGACTCGAACTGCTCCTGGAACGAGCGGTGATTCCCGAGTCCGGTCAGCCCATCGACGAGGGCGACCTCGCGGACCTCTTCATACGCCCGACGGAGACTGGTGCGGGAGTCCTCGAGCTCGGCGGCCGGCTTGAGGATCTGGCGCGTCATCCACCGGATCAGGACGACGAGCAGGGCCGCCGCCGCCGCCAGGGCCACCACGTGGACCGGTTGCAGCCCGTTCGGCCCGCCGGTGAGGATCCGGAGCAGCGGCGACCCGAGCGCCATCGGCAGCACGGCGGCCGCGGCGATCGTCAGGTACAGGCGCAGGCGAACGAGCCGGAACGAGTCGCCCGTTGGCGGCGCGTCCGGCGCGGCAGGCCCGGCTGGAGACGGATGGTGCGTCATCTCGGGATGGAGCGGGCTCCCGGTTCGAGGACCCCAAACGTGCTGAGCACCTGTATACGAGTGCGGCGCCTGCTCCGGACCCCACCAATCGTCACGCCTGCGCACAGGACCATCCGGAGGTGACCCGCGCGGTCGCTCAGGCCGAGGCCGCTGCCTGCTCCTCGCTGAAGAAGATCATGTCGAGATCGCCCGGCGAGTGGCCCATCGCCGTGAGGAGGGCGGCCGCCTCGCTGCGATGCTGGGTGCCGTGGTTCACGACGTGGGCCAGCATCTGCCAGAACGGGACGCCCTCGTCGGCCCTGGCCAGCCAGGCGTCGTCGAGCGTCGCCAGCCAGGCGTCGAGGGCGGCCCACTCGACCTCCCAGGTCGATGCGAGCACGGGGACCGTCGGAAGCGGCTCGCGCTCCGGCCGGAACTCGCCGGGATCCTCGGCGAGCCCATGGTGCCAGCGCTGGTGGGCGCCGAGGGCGTGGACCAGGATCTCGCCCAGGTGGCGCTCGCCGATCGGCGCGCCGGCCGGCCAGTCGCGCTCGTCGAGGCCCGCCGCGGAACCCAGCACCCTGCGTGTGGCCCAGCGGTCGTAGGCGAACAGGAAGCGAATGTCGTCGATCTGCATCGCCCGATCGTAGCCGGAGTCTCGACCGTTCGGCCCGCATGGTGGGCGACGCCGGCGCCGTCTACCGGGATGCCAGGAACGCCCGCTCGATGAAGGTACGGAGCGGAACCCGGCCCTCGTCCGGGGTCGCCACGCCGTCGTCGTCGACCGCCCACATCTCCGCGACGCCTAGGACTCCGTTCGGCTTCTCCTGGTCCGCGCCCCCGAGGAACGCCCCCCCGAGGAAGAAGACGTAGCGGGCACCGATCTCGAGGTCGAACGGCACCAGCGCGGGCATGAAGCGGCGGCAGCCGATCTCGCCGCTCGGGATCCAGACCGCGACCTGTGCGGGAGCGGCCCCCTTGACGACCGCTTCGACCCAGACCCGGACCAGGCGAAAGACGCCCGTGTTCGAGACGTACGGCCGGTCGGGCGGGGTCCCGTCCGGCGTGTTCCACTGCGCCATGCCGACCTCGGTGATCCGGCCGACCAGGACCGCCCCCGCCGACCCGCGGACGCGCCGCTCGATCGTCGTGGGCGCGAATTGATCGATGATCCCCCGCGTGTCCCCGCACGGACCCTCGGCCTCCGCGGGCGGAGCCGGTGGGTCGAGCGGGAGGTAAGCGCCCTCGCTGGGGCACCCGGACGGCTCCCAAGGCACGGTGAGGGCCCGGCCCGCCGGTGGGTCGCCGGCGACCGGCACGTAGCTGCCGTCGGCTCGCCGCGCGACGACCTTGCACGACGTCCCCGTCGCGAACGACGTCTCGACCTGCCAGCACTCCGAGCCGTCCACCCCGCTCGCGACCGGCGGACACGCCAGGCGAGCCCGTGCGTTGATCGTACCGATCGGCCCCACCCGCCCGAGGTTCCTGATCGCGGCGGTGGCGACGCCGGCGCAGGTCGTGAGATCGACGTCGAGACAGGACGCGACGTGCTCGCCGACGGTCACCGTCGGAGGTGTCGCCGGCGCCGGCGTGGGCGTCAGGGCCGGCGATGCGCTGCCGCCGGCCGCCGTGGTCGTGCCGGCGGGGCTCGTGCCGGTCGGGCTCGTCGAGTCGGGCGGGACGGTCCGTCCGCTGCCGAGGAGCGGCGCGATCGCGACGACGGCCACGACCAGCACGACGGCGGCGAACGCGGACGAGACCGCTCGCCGGCCGGGTCGGACCCGGGATGGCCGGTCGTGCGCGCGAGGGATCGAACGGGGGCGGATCCATGACCTCCTCCTCGATGCGGGCGAGTCGCGCCGCGAAGCGGGCGAAGGTGTCGGCGTCGCGATCGTTCACGCCAGGAGCTCCGGATGGGACCGCAGGACGTCGAGCGCCCGGGCGGCGAGCGAACGGACACCCGACTCGGAGATCCCCATGATCGACGCGATGTCGGCGTCGGTGAGATCACGCTGGTAGCGCAGCAGGAGCACCTCGCGCTGGCGTTCGGTGAGCACGGCGGCGAGCGCGTCGAACCAGAGCCAGAGCTCCGTGCGGCCTTCACCGGCGTCCGCCCGCGCCGGGTTCCGGCCCCCGACCCGGAGCTGCGCGTAGCGTCGGGCGCGTCGCCAGCGATCGGTGGCGACCCGGCGTGCCGTCAGCAGCAGCCACGGCAGGGGCGGCTGGGGGACGCGCGCCCAGCCGCGGAGCGCCCGCTCGAACGTCTCGGCGGCGATCTCCTCGGCGTCGTCCGGCGAACGCGTCAGCCCGAGCAGGTAGCGATAGACGTCGCGGTAGTGGCGGGCGTAGACGAGCTCCAGCTCCCGGGCGTTTGCGGGCGTGGCAGCCTGGACTGGCTCCACGAAGCTGCCGTCGCGGCTCGTGTCGGCAATCCGTCGTGGTGACATCAACAGGTCCACATCTCAACAACGAACGAGAAGCGCGAACCGTCCCGCGGTCGCGGCGGCGGACGCTGCCCGGCCCCTCAGCCGGCGGGCTTCGTGGCCCGGAGCGAGAAGAAGAGCGGCAGCTCGCCCGGCGTGCCGTCCGGCAGGCGGAAGCGGCCGTCGGGGCCCTCGACCAGGAAGTCGAGCTTCCAGTCGACGAACGGGTACTCGCGGAGGCTCTCGATCCGGAGGCCGGCGTCGATGAGTGCGGTGACGATCTCGCCCAGGCCGTGGTCCCAGCCGTGCTCGAGGGGGGCCGCGACCTCCGCGGTCGGGTCCGCGTACGAGCCCTGGGTCGCGAAGGTCAGCGGCTCGGCGTGCTCCCAGTAGGGGTAGGCGAGGCGCAGCTCGCCGGGCGCGACGCCCTCGTCCTCGAAGGCGTTGGCGACCGGGTGGATCTCGGTGATGTAGAAGGTGCCGCCGGGCCGCACGAAGTGGGCCACCACCTCCGCCCAGCGCCCGATGTCGGGCAGCCAGCCGAGGACGCCGCGCGACGTGTAGACGATGTCGAAGTCGCCCTCGAGGCGCGCCGGCAGGTCGTAGAGGTCCGACCGGACGAAGCGTGCCCCGGGGAAGCCGAGCTCGTCGGCGAGCGAACGGGCGAGCTCGATGGCGGCGCCGCTGAAGTCGGCCCCGGTGACCCGCGCCCCGAGCCGGGCCCAGGAGAGCGTGTCGATCCCGAAGTGGCACTGGAGGTGGAGCAGGTCGCGCCCGGCGACGTCGCCGATCTCGGCGATCTCGTAGTCGGCCAGCCGGACGCCGCCCCGCCTGAAGCCGTCGAGGTCGTAGAACGCCGACGCGGCGTGGATCGCGGTCCACTCGTCCCACAGGACGTTGTTGTCGCGGATCGCGCGGCGGTGCGGTCCGCCGCGTCGGCCTCGGGCGGCCCGCCGGGCCCGCCGCTCGCTCATCCCCGGTGGCCAGCCTCGCGGAGGAGGGCCGGGATCTCCGTCGGCGACGAGGCGACCCGGATGCCGGCCGCCTCGAGCGCGGTCACCTTCTCGGCCGCGGTGCCGCGGCCGCCCGAGATGATCGCCCCGGCGTGGCCCATGCGCTTGCCCTCCGGCGCGGTCCGGCCGGCGATGAAGGCCGCCATCGGGACGCCCCGCAGGTGCTCCGCGGCCCAGGCCGCCGCCTCCTCCTCCGCCGCGCCGCCGATCTCGCCGATCAGCACGATCGCCTCGGTCTCGGGGTCGGCGGCGAACAGCTGGAGGACGTCGAGGAAGGTGGTCCCGATGATCGGGTCGCCGCCGATCCCGACGCAGGTGCTCTGGCCGATCCCGGCGTCGGTCATCGCCTGGACCGCCTCGTAGGTCAGCGTGCCGGAGCGGGAGACCACGCCGACCGTGCCCTCGCGGTGGATCGAGCCCGGGATGATCCCGACCTTGGCCCGGCCCGGCGAGGTGGCGCCCGGGCAGTTGGGCCCGATCAGGCGGGCGCCGGCGGCCCGCACCACCTCCACGACGGGGAGCATGTCGAGCGCGGGGATCCCCTCGGTGATGCAGAAGATCGTGGAGATCCCCGCACCGACCGCCTCCAGGATGGAGTCCGGGGCGCCGGCGGCCGGGACGAAGATGCACGAGGTGTTGGCGCCGGTCTCGGCGACCGCCTCGGCGATCGTGTCGAAGACGGGGACCCGGTTGTCGAGGGCGTGGAGGCCGCCCTTGCCGGGCGTCATGCCGGCCACGATGTTGGTCCCGTACTCCAGCATCTGGCGGGAGTGGAACTCGCCCTCGCGGCCGGTGATGCCGTGGACGACGAGCCGCGTGTCGCGGCCGATCAGGATGCTCACGCGGCACCTCCCGCGGCCCGGGCGGCCGCGACGGCGGTCGCAGCGGCCACGGCCTTCGCGGCCGCCTCGTCGAGGGTGGCGGCGGTCTCGAAGCGAGCCTCCTCGAGGAGGCGCCCCGCCTCCTCCGCGTTCGTGCCGACGATCCGGACGACCATCGGGACCTCGCGCTCCTGGCGGCTCCGCGCGTCGATCAGGCCGCGCGCGACCTCGTCGCCGCGGGTGATGCCGCCGAAGATGTTGACCAGGATCGCCTCGACCTTCGGGTCGGCCAGGATGAGGCGCATGGCGGCGGCCACGCGATCGGCCTTGGCGCCCCCGCCGATGTCGAGGAAGTTGGCCGGCTCGCCGCCGGCCCGCTTGACGAGGTCCATCGTCGTCATGGCCAGCCCGGCGCCGTTGACCATGCAGCCGATCGACCCGTCGAGATGGATGAAGCTGATGTCGTAGTGGCGCGCCTCGGAGTCGGCCGGGTCCTCCTCGTCGAGGTCGCGGAGCTTCTCCAGATCGGGGTGGCGCGGCAGCGCCGAGTCGTCGAGGGTGACCTTCGCGTCGAGGCAGGCGAGGCGCTCGACGTGGCCCTCCGAGCCGCTCTCGCGGATGATCGCCAGCGGGTTCACCTCGACGAGGTCGGCATCGTTGACCTTCATGGTCGTCACGAGGCCCCGGGCGATCTTCACGAAGTCGCGCAGGTGCGGCCCGGCCAGCCCGACGGCGAACGCCAGCTCGCGCGCCTGGTAGTCGAGCAGCCCGAGGAGCGGATGAGCCGCGACGCGGTGGATCGCCTCGGGCGTCGCCTTCGCGACCTCCTCGATCTCGACGCCGCCCTCCGCGGACGCCATCACGACGATCCGCCGGCTGGCCCGGTCCAGGATGGCCCCCAGGTAGAACTCCTTGACGATCACGGCCGCCGGCCCGACGAGGACCTTGCGGACGGTGATCCCCTTGATGTCCATCCCGAGGATGCGCGAGGCGATGTCCTCCGCCTCCTGGGGCGAGGCGGCGAGCTTCACGCCGCCCGCCTTGCCCCGGCCGCCGACGAGGACCTGGGCCTTGATGACGACCCGGCCGGGGCCGTCGGCGAGGAACCGCTCGGCGGCCGCGCGTGCCTCGGCCGGGGTCCGGGCGACGGCCCACGGCGGGACGGGGAGCCCGGCGGCGACGAGCAGCGTCTTCGCGTCGGCTTCCTGGATCTTCACGGGCGACTCCTGGGTGGGCGCGGGCGGGCACGAGAGTGGTCTGTTCGATGGTAGCGCGCGCCAAGGGGGCAGCGATGGTCCCGTGCGACCGTCGTCCTCGCCGCACCGGGCCGGGCGCGGAAGGACCCGCGCCGAAGGCTCGGCGCGGGTCCGGACCGCCAGGATTTAGTAGCCGATCAAGCCCAGGTAGGTGGCAGACGTGATGCCGGTCGAGAGGAGCGACGACCCGTGGGTCATGCCCGACCCCCTGGCATCGTCGAAGCGCCCGGTGCCTCCGACGACGACCCACCTCATGGTGAAGACCGAGGTGAGGCCGTCCGTGGCGTTCACGAGCCGGAACGTGCCCCGGTGCACCAGGTGCAGCTCGTCTCCGTTGGCTGCCGTGAGGGTGATCGTGCCCGGGCCGAACGTGCCCCTGCCCGACGCCATGTCGACGAAGGTGCAGTGCGTGACCGCCACGGACGTGCGGCCGAGGTGCAGGAACTGGCCCGTCCCGGAGCCCGCATAGCGCCAGAGGGCGCCCTCCGGACAGGTGGTTGGTTCGAGGAAGGTGTCCGCGACCCGGTCGTGGCCGGCGAAGAGCCGCACATGGCCGGCCGCCGTGACCGGCGCGGCGAACGCGAGACAGAGGGCGGCCGCGACCAGCACAGCCACCCAGGATCGCTTCACCATCTCGACATCTCCTCTCGCTTCATTCGGTTCGGTCGGCCAGCGGCTCCCCGAACGCCGCTTCCCGATCTCCAGGCCCCGGCTCCTCGTTCAGGGTGCCGGGTACACCCACTCGTTCAGGACCTTGCCGTCCTTCAGCTCGATGACCCCGAAGCCCGGATACGTGGCCGCGCCGGGCCCGTACTTCATGAAGGCGATGACGAAGTCGTCCTGCCGGATCGGGGCCGAGGTGGTCGTGGCCTTGAAGTCCTGAGCAGCGAGCGACTCGACCCTCGCCTGGATCTCCGCGAGACCCTCAAACGTCTCGTTTGCGATCACGTCGTGGAACGTCGCGTCGGTCGCATAGAGCGCCGCGACCGCGTCCGCGTCGTAGGGACTGCTCCACACGGCGTCCAAGTCCTTCATGAGCGACTCGTCGGGATTGGCCGTGGGCGACGGTGTCGCGGGCGACTGGGTCGCGCTGGCACCGCATGCGCCAAGAAGAGTCGCCGCCAGCAGGATGACCCCCACGCGGCCGGCACGGCGATAGCCGGACGGCTGGCGGCCTCTCTCGGGGGCGCCGGTCGGTCTCGCCGTTGGCTCGGCGCGGTCCCGGCGGCCAGGGTTCGGGCTCATCTCACCACTCCTTTCCAGCGCGGGTTGGTCCAGCTCCCGCGCGGTCGAGAGCAACCTGCGCCGGGACGGTCTACAGGAGGTCTATGCGCGCTCTACGGCCGGGCGTACAGTTGGCCCGGACCGCCATGGAGTTCGGCATCCTGGGCCCGCTGCGCGTGAGCTCCGGGGACGGCGCCCTCGACCTGGGAGCTCCGGCCCAGCGCGCCCTCGTGGCGCTTCTGCTCGCCTCACCCGGGACGGCCGTCTCCGATGATCGGCTCGTCGACGAGCTGTGGGGCGACGGTCCTCCCCCGAGCGCCCATCACCTGCTGCACGTCTACGTGTCTCGCCTTCGGGCTCTCCTGGGCGAGCCCGCGGATGGGCAGCGTATCGTCCGTTCGGGGTCCGGCTACGCGCTCCGCGTGGAGCCGGGGGAGCTGGACGCCCAGCGCTTCGAGGATGCGATCGCGGAGGCCCGGGCGCTCACCGACCGCGAGCCGGAGGCGGCCGATCAAACCCTGGCGCGGGCGATGCGGCTGTGGCGCGGTGCCCCCTTCGCGGACCTGCCGGAGCCACCACCGGCCGTCCGCGAGCTGGCCGCGCGCCTGGAGCGGCTGTACCGCGAGGCCCTGGGCATCTGGGTCGACGTCCGCCTCACGCTGGGGCGGCACCGCGAGCTCGTTCCCGAGCTCGCCGGCCTGGTGGCGCACGACCCCTACGACGAGGCGCTCCACGCCCAGCTGATGCTGGCGCTGTACCGCTGCGGCCGTCAGGCCGAGGCGCTGGCGACCGCCCGCGCGCTCGAGACAAGACTGCAGGAGGACCTCGGGATCGATCCCTCGCCCGAGGTCCGCGACCTGTACCGGGACATCCTGCTCCAGGCTTCGCGTCTGTCGCTCGAGCCGCCCGAACCGCCGGGGAACCTGCCGCGCCGGCTGACCTCGTTCGTGGGCCGGACGCGAGAGCTCCGGGAGGTGGCCGAGCTGCTCGAGATCGACCGCCTCGTGACCCTGACCGGTCCCGGCGGGATCGGCAAGACGCGCCTGGCGATCGAGGTGGCGGCGCGACAGCGGTTGCGGTTCCCTGGCGGTGCCTGGTGGGTCGACCTGGCGCCGGTGACCGAGCCCGACACGGTCGTCGACCAGCTGGCCGGCGTGCTCGGCGTGGCGCCCTCTCCCGGGACCGGGCTTGTCGAGGCCGTCGCCCGGGCGCTCGGCCGGCGGCGAGTCCTGCTACTGCTGGACAACTGCGAGCATGTGGCGGCGGCCGTCGCCGAGCTGGTCGGTGACCTGCTGAGAAACACGACGCTCCCCAGGGTGCTGGCGACGAGCCGGACGCCCCTCCGGGTCGAGGGCGAGCGGCTGTGGACGGTCCCGCCGCTGAGCCTGCCAGCCGAGGCAGGGCCGACCGCTGCGCTGACGGCCTCCGACGCGGTGCAGCTGTTCGTCGAGCGAGGCCGAGCCGTCAGCCCTGCGTTCACGCTCGAGGCCGGCACCGCGGCGGCGGTCGCCGACGTGTGCCGCAGGCTCGACGGCCTGTCGCTGGCCATCGAGATGGCCGCGGCCCGCTTGCCGGTCCTGTCGCCGAAGGAGATCGCCCGCCACCTCGACGACCGGTTCGCCGTCCTGGAGCTGTCGGCGGCAGGCAGGCTCACCCGTCACCGGTCCATGGAGGCCGCCATCGACGCGAGCCATGCGCTCCTGTCCGAGCATGAACGGGCCGTGTTCGAGCGCCTCTCGGTCTTCGTCGGGCCGTTCGACCTCGAGGCGGCCGGGTCGGTGGGCTGCGCGGACGGGGCTTCGCCGAGCCGGACGCTCGGGATCGTCACGGCCCTGGTCGACGCCTCGATGCTCAGCCCGGAGCGCGACGGAGACGAGACGAGATACCGGTTGCTCGAGACCCTGCGCGAGTACGGCCTGGCCTGTCTGCGCCGGGGCGGCGTCGAGGACGACGTGCGGCGGGTTCACGCGGAGTACCACCTCGACCTGGCCGCCCGGGCTGGCGCTGTCCTCGGCACGCCGGACGTCATGCCCTGGATGGCTCGCCTCGCCGCGGTCTACGCCGAGCTCCGCCAGGCGCTCGGGTGGTCGCTCGTGCATCAGCCGCGGGCGGTCACGTTGCGGGCGGCTCCGGCCCTGCGGGAGCTCTGGTCCCGCAGGGGGGACCAGCGGGAGGCCGCGCGATGGACCGCCCAGATGCTGGCAGGCGACCTGGACGCGGTCCCCCCGGGTCTCCTCGCCGAGGTCCACAATGCGGCGTCACATGCCGCGGTGCTGGCCAGCGACCTTCCGACCGCCTTCTCCCTCAGTGACGAGGCTGTCCGGCTCGCGCGCACGGGCGAGAGCACGCAGCCCCTGCTCGCCGGCCTCTGGGGGCGGGCCTCAGTTGCCCTCGCGCTCGGCGACTTTGCGACGCTGCGACGGGACGCGATCGAGGCACTCGCGATCTGCGACCGGAACGACGACCACTGGGGGCGGGCGGGGCACCTGACCAACCTGGGATTCGCGTTGCTCTTCGGCGGCGGCTCGCTCGCCGAAGCCCGCGCCCGGTTCGAGGCGGCGCGGCCGCTCCACCGCGAGCTGGGCAATCTCGGCGTCCTCGTCGTGACGGTCCTGACGCCGCTGAGCACCATTGCCCTCCGCCAGGGGGATCTTCCCGCGGCGGAACGCTACGCGATGGAGGCCGTTGAGCTGTCGAGCGGCACCGGATGGGAGGCGTCGGCCCTCGTCATCTACGGCCAGGCGCTGGCCGCCCGGGGGGATCTGGACGCTGCCGACGACGCGGCCACACGGGGTCTTCACATCGCGCTCGGCTCGGGGCTCGAGAACTGGTTCCGCATGGCGCTGCGGTACCTTGCCCAGACGGCTGTCGCCAGGGGCAAGCTGGCGGATGCCGCAGTGCTCCTCGGTGCATCGCGCCGCAACATGCCGTCGTACGGCCTTGACCCGGCCATCTACGGCCCACTCGAGGCGCGATGCCGGGACGAGCTCGGAGCAGACCGCCTCGATCAGCTCGCCGGACAAGGCGCCGCGATGACCCACGATGAGCTTGTGAGCCTGGTCGACAGCCGCTGACCGACGACCCCCGATCGGCCGTTCGCAGGCGCTTCGGCCCGCCCGGCGGAGGCCGGAGGGCCCACGAACGAACAGGTCCGACGCGTACAATGCGGGCACCGCCGGCGCGAGCCCGACGGCGACAGAGGAACGGCAGACGTCGCCCCCGGGCGAACCTGCCGCGCAGTGGAACAACCGCCGGCGCCCGAGGCGCGCGCCGGCCAGGAGGCGAGTCTCCCGGTGCGTTACCTGCAGTACCGCGGTGGCGAGGGGATGCTGGCATGGGCTCTCCACCGCATCTCGGGCGTCGCCATCTGGGCCTTCATCCTGCTCCACGTGCTGGACATCTGGCTCGTCGGCGCCAACAAGGACCTCTACAACGAGGTCCTCGACCTCTACGCCAGCCCGATCGGGCGCATCGGCGAGACGCTCGTGGGCGCCGGGCTCCTCTACCACGCCCTCAACGGCCTGCGGATCATCGTCATGGACTTCTGGCCGGCGACCACGGTCTGGCACAAGCAGCTCTGGTACGCCTGCTGGGTGGTCTTCTTCGTCGTCGGGATCCCGGGCGCCTACATCATCCTGAGCCCCATCTGGAACGGGGCGCCGGCATGAGCGGCGGCGTGCGGACCACTCGCTCGGGTCGGGCGAAGCCCTCCGGAAGCGGCTGGGAGCTCGCGATCTGGTACCTGATCCGGCTGTCCGGGCTCGGCCTCTTCGTCCTCGCCCTGGCTCACTTCACGATCACGCACTTCATCTTCGACGTGACCGTGCAGAAGGCCGACTGGATCCTCGATGCCCGCTGGGGCAGCCTCCTGTGGCGGACCGTCGACTGGCTGATGCTCACGCTGGTCATCTTCCACAGCTTCATGGGCGTCCGGACCGTCGTGGGCGACTACACCCGTGGCGGCGTCCGCGTCGCGCTGACGATGGGCCTCTACGTCCTGGCCCTGCTCCTGTTCGCCATGGGGACGATGGTCGTCGCCACCCTCCCGTTCCCGGTCAAGTAGGTCTCCGATGCAGATCGATCACGAGGCCCTGGTCGTCGGCGCCGGCGGCGCCGGCCTGTGGGCGGCCCTCGAGCTGGCCAAGGCCGGCGTCTCGACGGGCGTCCTCACGAAGCTCTACCCGACCCGCTCCCACACCGGCGCCGCCCAGGGCGGCGTCTGTGCCTCCCTGGGGAACCTGGAGGAGGACCACTGGGAGTGGCACATGTTCGACACGGTGAAGGGCGGCGACTACCTCGTCGACCAGGACGCCGCGGAGGTCCTGGCCCGGGAGGCGGTCGAGACCGTCATCGAGCTCGAGCACATGGGCCTCCCGTTCAACCGGACGCCCGACGGCAAGATCGACCAGCGGCGGTTCGGCGGACATACCCGCAACTTCGGCGAGGGCCCCGTGAAGCGGGCCTGCTTCGCGGCCGACCGCACCGGCCACATGATCCTGCAGACGCTGTACCAGAACTGCATCAAGGCTGGGGTCCAGTTCTACGACGAGTACCACGTCGTCGACCTGCTCTTCGAGGGCGGCGACGGGGGCGACGGCGGCAGGGCGGCCGGCGTGATCGGCTACCGGATCACCGACGGCGAGCTCCACACCTTCCGCGCCAAGGCCGTCCTCCTCGCCACCGGCGGCAACGGCCGGATGTTCCGGATCACCTCGAACGCGTACTCCCTTACCGGCGACGGGATGGCCCTGGCGTATCGCCACGGGATCCCGCTCGAGGACATGGAGTTCTACCAGTTCCATCCGACAGGCCTGTACGGGCTGGGCATCCTCCTGTCCGAGGCGGCGCGCGGCGAGGGTGGCTACCTCCTCAACAAGGACGGCGAGCGGTTCATGAGCCGCTACGCCCCCAAGCTGATGGAGTTGGCTCCGCGCGACATGGTGAGTCGGGCCATCTACCTCGAGGTCCAGGCCGGCCTCGGCGCCGGTCCGCTGGGCGACTACGTGCTCCTGGACGTGCGCCACCTGGGGCGCCAGGTCATCGAGGAGAAGCTCCCCGACATCACCGACTTCGCCCGTGTCTACCTCGGCGTCGAGCCGCTCAGCGAGCCGGTCCCGACCCAGCCCACGGCGCACTACGCGATGGGTGGCGTCCCCACCGACCTCCAGACCCGGGTCATCCGCGACGAGCACAACACCGTGGTCGAGGGCCTCTTCGCCGCCGGCGAGGTCGCCTGCGTCTCCGTTCACGGGGCGAACCGCCTCGGGACGAACTCGCTGGTGGACCTCCTCGTGTTCGGGCGGCGCGCCGGACTCGCCATGGCGGCGTACTGCCGGACGAGCGAGATGCCGGAGGTGCCCGGCGACGCCGACGCGTCCGTCGCCGCGGAGATCGAGGCCCTGCGCACCCGCAGCGAGGGCGAGAGCCCCGTGGCGCTCAAGGCCGAGCTGGCGACGCTGATGATGGACAACGTCGGCGTCTTCCGGACCGAGCCGATGATGCGGGCCGCGGTGGCCGGGGTCGCCGAGATCCGCGAACGCTACGGGCGGATCCGCGTTCGCGACGCCGGCAGGGTCTACAACACGGACCTCCTCGAGGCGCGGGAGCTGGGTTACCTCATCGACAACGCCGAGGCGATGGCGACCTCGGCGATCGCCCGCACCGAGAGTCGGGGGGCCCACTCGCGCGACGACTACCCCGAGCGCGACGACGCCGGCTGGCTGAAGCACACGCTCGCCTATCGGGACGAGGCGGGTCCCACCCTCCGGTACAAGCCGGTGACGGTGACCCGCTTCGAGCCGAAGCCGCGGACGTACTGAGCCCGGGAGCGCAGCGCATGCAGGTCGACCTCCGGATCCTCCGCTTCGATCCCGAGCGGGATTCCGCGCCCCACTGGGAGCGCTACGCCGTCGAATCGCAGCCGATGGACCGCGTGCTGAGCCTCCTCCACCTGGTCAAGGCCGAGATCGACGAGACGCTCACGTTCCGGCGCTCGTGCGGCCACGGCATCTGCGGCTCGGACGCGATGCTCATCAACGGCCGCAACCGCCTCGCCTGCAAGATCCGCGTCGACCAGCTGGGGAAGAAGATCACGGTCGCCCCGCTGACGGGCCTGCCCGTGGTGAAGGACCTCGTCGTGGACATGGAGGGCTTCTTCGGCAAGTACCGGAGCGCCATGCCCTTCCTCGTCAACGAGTCGCCGGCCCCCACCCGCGAGCGACCCCAGAGCCCGGCCGACCGGGCCCGCTTCGACGACACCACGAAGTGCATCCTCTGCGCCGCCTGCACCACGTCGTGCCCGTCCTTCTGGGCCCAGCCGTCGTACGTCGGGCCCGCCGCGATCGTCAACGCCCACCGCTTCATCTTCGACAGCCGCGACGAGGCCGGCGACGAGCGGCTCGAGATCCTGGCCGACACGGACGGCGTCTGGCGCTGCCGGACGATCTTCAACTGCGTCGACGCCTGCCCCCGCGACATCAACATCACGCGGGCCATCCTCGAGGTCTCGCGGGCGATCGTGGAGCGCTCGGTCTGAGCGGCGCGGGCCCGCGCCGGCTCATCGTCCGCACCGACGGGGCGGCGCGCGGCAACCCCGGCCCGGCGTCGTGCGGTGCCGTCCTGATCGACGCCGACGCCCCCGGCGCCGAGCGGCCGGACGCCCCGCCGATCGCCACCGTCGTCGGAGGCGCTCGGCCGCCAGACCAACAACGTCGCCGAGTACACCGGGCTCCTGCGGGCCCTCGCCCTCGCCGAGGAGCTGGGGGCCGACGAGCTCGCGCTCCTGCTCGATTCGATGCTGATCGTGGAGCAGCTGCGGGGCCGCTGGCGGGTCAAGGACGCCAAGCTCGTCCCGCTCCACGCCGAGGCGGCCGCCCGCCTCGGCCGCTTCCGCCGCTGGAGCGCCCGCCACGTGCCGCGCTCGGAGAACCGCGCCGCCGACGCGCTGGCCAACGAGGCGCTCGACCGGGTCGCGGCCGGCGGTCCGGCCGTCGTGATCCGGCGGCTCGGGGAGGGGATCCGATCGGAGGGCGCGGCGCGCCTGGCCGACGCCGAGGCCGGCGCGGCCGATCCGGCGCCGGGCGACCCGTCGCCCGGACGGCGGGGTCCCCCGCGCGACCAGCTCGCGCTGGGCCTGGAGCCGGGGTTCGATCCGGGCGACCCGGGCCCCGAGGCGGGCGAGCTGCGGGTCCGGATCCTGGGGTCGGGGACGAGCACCGGGGTTCCGCGGATCGCCTGCGACTGCGAGACGTGCACGTCCGACGATCCACGGGACCGGCGCCTCCGGGCGTCGGTGCTCCTCGCCTGGGGTGCGCGCCGGGTCGTCATCGACTGCGGCCCGGACTTCCGGGCCCAGGCGCTTGCTGCCGATCTCGACCGCCTCGATGCCGTGCTCCTCACCCACGAGCACCAGGACTCGATCGGCGGCCTCGACGACCTCCGCCGCTTCAACGAGATCGACCGACGACTACCTCCCGGTCCACGCCCTCGCCGGGCACGCTGGAAGCCGTCATGCGGCGCTTCGCCTACGCCTTCGAGCCGGGCCAGTCCCGGTTCCGGGGCCTGCCGATGCTGCGACCGGTGGCGATCGGTGGGCCCTTCGAGATCGCCGGACGCCGCTTCGTGCCCGTGCCGGTCGTCCACGGCGACGTCGCGATCACCGGCTTCCGCACCGGCGGCCTGGGCTACGTCTCGGACGTCAAGCGGATCGAGCCGCCGTCGCTGGCGCTGCTGCGCGACCTCGACGTGCTCGTGATCAGCGCGCTGCGTGAGCGCCCGCACCCGACGCACCAGACCGTCGACGAGGCGCTGGCCGTGATCGCCGAGCTGCGGCCCCGGCGTGCCTTCCTGACGCACCTCGACCACGAGCTGCGCCACGCGACGGTCGAATCACGCCTGCCGGCGGGCGTCGAGATCGCGGTCGACGGGCAGGAGCTGCGGATCGCCCGTTGACGCTGCCAGCGGCTCCGACGGGTGGTCTGGTGCCGACCGGGTAGAATTGCGGGGCCAGCGAGGCGACCGGACGGTTGCGCGTGACCGGGCAACCGGGAGCGTGAGGAACGTCCGGGCTCCACGGCGCAGGGTAGCGGGTAACGCCCGTCCGCCGCGAGGCGAGGACCAGCGCCACAGAGACGAGTCCGCGGCCGGGCGACCGGAAGCGGGGTGAAACGCGGCAAGCTCTACCCGGAGCAAGGCCAAATAGGAGAGCGAGTCCCGGCTTGCCGGGGCACCGGCGCGCCGTCGGAGCTCTCGGGTCGGCTGCACGAGCCGTCGGGCAACCGGCGGCCCCAGATGGATGACCGTCACCGTACCCCCATCGGGGGGAACGCGGTACAGAACCCGGCGTACAGGTCGCCTCGCTGGCGCTCCCTCGACCCGGAGGCTGGGCAGCCTGCCGCCGCCCGGTAGCCCCGCCTGTCGCCACGTCACGCCACGTCACGCCGTCCCTGTCCATTGCCGGACATGAACTGGACCGCATGGATGTCAGCGACAGTCGGCGCGCCGCTGTCAGACATGCAGTCGAGTCATGGCGGGAGCGCCCGGGCGACCAGAGAACCGTCAGCCAGAACTGGGCCGCATGCGGGAGTGAGCCGCGCCGCGCCGACATGCGGCACAGGCATATCTGACGTGACTAGGCCGCGGAGACCATCGCCGCCGCGCTCCGCCGGGCTGGCCTGGCCGACGACGTTCCCTCGGGTCGTTCTCCAGGCGTTGCCATGCATGCGGCTGAGTCATGTGTGGCAGGAGCCGCGCATCGCGAGGCGGGGTGCGGCCGCCACCCGCGTCCGCGTATGCCCGTGGCGGGGTGCGGCCGCCACCCGCGTCCGCGTAGGCCTGTGACGGAGAGCGGCCGTCACCCGCGTCCGCGTAGGCCTGTGGCGGCGAGCGGCCGTCACCCGCGTCTCCGCGAACGCCCCCGCGCTCGCGCGCCCGTGGACGCGCCGGGTCAGTCCTCGTCGGCCCGGAAGATCCCCGCCGCGGTGCAGGCGTTGCAGATCGGGAGCGCGCTCTCCAGGTCGCCCAGCGGCATCGGCAGGGCGCGGTCCGGGAAGAGGCAGTCGACGTCGTACGTGCGCTCGCGACGCCGGTCGACGGCCGTGACGCGGCGGAACGTGCAGCGCTTGATCCGCGGCGCCGCGAGGTACGGCTCCGGGATCGGCGCGACCGTCGGCTCGGCGAGGGCCATGGGCTCGAGCGTCCTCATGCGTGTGCGAGACGAGTTCGGCGGCGGAGCGTAGCACCGGCCGTCGACGCAGCGCAAGGCGAAGAAGGTACTGCCCCGCCCGTGCCGACCGGCCCGCGGACGGCCCTGGCCCGGGCGATCCGCACCCGGGCCCGCCGGCCCGCTGCCGGACTGGTCTCGAGTCCCGAGATTCCCATTGACTGGCACCTCCAGCGGTGTATGATCCCACATCAGTGGCACTGAGTGGTGCCTAGTGGTGATTCCGGGACGGCCAGGTGGAGGCACCAACGCCGGCTCGGAGCGGACCAGAGGGATCCCGGACAGGTGTTCACCGGCGAGTACCGGCACTCGGTGGACGCGAAGGGGCGGCTCGCCGTCCCCGCGAAGTTCCGAGCGCAGCTCGACACCGGCGCGTACGTCTCGCGCTGGATGGACGCCTGCCTTGCCATCTGGCCCCGCGCGGAGTGGGAGCGCCTGGCCGCCAAGGTCGCGGCGCTCCCGACCGTGGAGAACGCGGGTGCCCGGCTCTTCGGCCGGTTTCTCTTCGCGAACGCCGTCGAGGTCGTGTGGGACGCCCAGGGACGCTTCGTCCTGCCGTCCTATCTCCGCGAGGCGACGGGCCTGGGAGGCGAGGCGGTGATCGTCGGCTCGCTCGACCACGCGGAGATCTGGACGCCGGCCGGCTGGGACGACTACCGGAAGGCGCTCGACGAGCCCGACGGCCTGGCGAAGGCCGTGTCAGGGCTTGGCATCTAGCGCCACTACATGCGCTTCCAGGATCCGCTCGGGATCCGCACGTCGTTGGTGGAGAAGTCATGGAGGAAGGGCACCTGCCGGTGCTCGCGGAGGAGGTCATCAAGATGCTCGCCCCGCGCCCCGGCAGCCTCCACGTCGACTGCACCGTCGGCGGCGGTGGGCACACCGAGCGGATCCTGGAAGCCGCCAGCCCGGACGGCCGCGTCCTCGGGCTCGATGCCGACCCCGCCGCCGTCGGGCGGGTGGGGGAGCGGCTCGCCCGGTTCGGCGATCGGCTCGTCCTGCGGCAGGCGAACTTCCGCTCCCTCGCCGAGGTTGCGCGGGAGGCCGGCTTCGACGCGGTCGACGGGATCCTCCTCGATCTCGGCCTGAGCTCGTTCCAGCTCGCCGACGGGGAGCGCGGCTTCGGCTTCCGGGCCGGCGGCCCCCTCGACATGCGCTTCGACCCGACGCGCGGCGAGCCGGCGTCGGCGCTGCCTAGCGCGAGCTCGACGAGGCGGCCCTCGCCGACCTCTTCCGACGCTACGGCGAGGAGCCCCACGCGCGGCGGATCGCGCGGGCGATCGTCGAGGCGCGCCGCGCTGAGCCGATCACGACGGCGGAGCGGCTCGCGGAGGTCGTGGAGCGTGCGGTCCCACGGCGCCCCGGGCCGCGCGGGCCGCATCCACCCGGCGACGCGCGTCTTCCAGGCGCTGCGGATCGCGGTCAACGGCGAGCTGGAGTCCCTGGCGCGCGTCCTCGAGGCCGCGCTCGACCTGCTGCGCCCGGGCGGCCGCCTCGTCGTCCTGAGCTACCACTCGCTCGAGGACCGGATCGTCAAGCGCTTCGTCGCCGCGGAGCGCCGCGGCTGCACCTGTCCGCCCAGCTTCCCGGTCTGCGTCTGCGGTCGGGCCCCGCGCCTCCGTCCGGTCGGCCCCCAGCCGGCGATGCCGTCGGAGGCCGAGGTCGCCGCCAATCCACGTGCCCGGAGCGCCCGACTCCGGACCGCCGAGCGGCTCGCCGCATGAGCCGCGCCCGTCGCCGCGCAGGAGGGTCCCGACGATGAGCAAGCGCCACCAGGCGAGCCGGCGTCGCACGTACGGACGCCGCCAGCACGAGATCCGCGAGCGCCGCGAGCGCGGCTGGCGGGCCGACGAGGTCGACCGCGACCTCGTCGAGGACGGCTTCGCGCCGACGCGAGGCGGCTGCCACCGACTACCGGGCGCCGGCCTACGGCGCCACCTGGCTCGGGCTCGAGTAGTGGCGGGCTATGCGGGCGCCCGCCCGCGATCCGGGCTCCTGGGGCGACGCGGATCGACGTCGGCACTGCCGCGCGAGCTCGCGGGCGACCCCCGCGCCGGCACCCTGCCGCGCCGCCGGGTCCGCTCGGGCACCGCGAGCCGGGCGCGCCGCCGCTCCGGCCGGACGGGGATCCTCGTCGCCGGCATCGTCGTGACGTTCGCCCTCGGCTTCGTCTCGCTGGCCCAGACCGTCCGCGTCTCGGCCACCAACGTCGAGCGCGAGCAGCTGGGGGCCGAGCTCGGGATCCTGCAGAGCGAGCAGTCCGAGCTGCGGTCCGACCTCAACCGGCTCGGGCGCGAGCCGGCGGTCCGCAAGCAGGCCCTCGACGCCGGCCTCGGGCAGCTCGTCGATCCGCTCATCATCCCGGCGCGCTGACGCCATGCTCGGCCGGACCGACAGCCGCTCGCGCGCCCTGCTGCTGCTCGTCGTCATCCTCGTCTTCGGGGTGGCGTGCGTGGGACGGCTCGCCTACTGGCAGCTCGGGCAACACGAGGAGCTGGTCGCGCGGGCGAGGCTGCAGACGCTCGTCCGGACCGAGGTCCCGTCCGACCGCGGGACGATCTACGACCGCAGCGGGACCGTGGCCCTGGCGACCACCGTCAACCGTGACCGCCTGGTGGCGTTCGCCTCCCAGTTCGTCGGGTCCACGCCCGCGGAGAGCCGGATGCTGGCCACGAGCGCGACGCAGATCGCCGGGCAGCTCGTGACGATCCTGGGCCTGGCGGTCGGGACGCCGAGGTCCTGCGGGAGCGGCTCGCCTCGGGCAAGGCCTACGTCGTCCTGGCCCGGGACCTCGACGCGGCCCAGTCCGCGGCCATCCGGGCGGCGTCCGCGTCGGACGACGCCGAGCAGGCGGGCTTCAAGCACGTCCGCCTCGAGCCCGAGCCCGTGCGCATCTACCCCCTCGAGGGCGGCGCCCCGAAGACGACGCTCGCGGCCCACCTCCTCGGCTTCGTCAACCGCGACGGCGGCGGCCAGTACGGCATCGAGGGTCGCTGGCAGGAGGCGCTCGCCGGGTCGCCGCAGGTGCTGCTCGCCGAGCGCGATGCTTCCGGGCAGCCGAACCTCGAGACGGCGACGACCGTCGAGACGGGCAGCCCCGGCGCGACCTCACGCTCACGATCGACACGAGCCTCCAGCTGGCCCTCGAGCGGGAGGTCTACGCGGCCTGGGTCGCCGACCGGGCGAAGAGCGTCTCCGCCGTCGTGATGGACCCGCGGACCGGGGAGATCCTCGCCGAGGCGACCTACCCGTCGTACGACGCCAACGCCTATGCCGCGGTCGCGACCAAGAACCCCGGGCGCTTCGTGGATCCCACCGTCTCGGCCGTCTACGAGCCGGGCTCCGTCTTCAAGATGGTGACGGCGGCCGCCGTGCTCGGGGCGGGCGTCGTCACGCGCACGTCGCACGTCAGCGACCAGGCCGTGCTGCGGCTCGACGGGGGCACCGCCACCGTCACCAACGCCGACCGGGGCTCGAAGGGGCGCCTGACGTTCCAGGACGCGGTGGCCTGGTCGCGCAACGTCGTGATGTCCAAGGTCTCGCTGCGCCTCGGCGCACGATGCCCAGGCCGCGGCCGAGGTGCTCTACAGGACCTGGGCCAAGCTCGGGTTCGGGGCGCGGACCGGGGTGGACCTCGCCGGCGAGGTCCCCGGCCTCGTGCGCGACCCGGCATCGTCCACGTGGCGCCAGGTCGACGTCGCCAACGGCTCGTTCGGGCAGGGGGTCGCGGTCACCCTGCTCCAGCTGGCGACCGCCTACAGCGCGATGGTGAACGGCGGGATCCTCCCGATCCCACACGTCGTGCAGCGGGTGGGCGAGGAGGACGTCGTGGCCGGCGACCGCGGCCGCGTGCTGAGCTCCAGGCTCTCGGTCGAGCTCGTCAAGATCATGCGCCGGGTCCCGGTGGCGGTGCCGTTCTACAAGGACCGGACGCTCATCCCGGGCTACGTGGTCGGCGGCAAGACCGGCACGGCCCAGATCTGGGACGGCGCGAAGCGGCGCTGGAAGAACAGCTTCAACTACTCGTTCATCGGGTTCGTCGGGCGCAAGGGCCCGGACGTGGTCGTGGCCGTGCGCATCGAGGAGGGCACGCCGACGACCCTGCGGGTGGGGCAGATCGAGATGCCGGTCGAGTCGTTCGACCTGTTCCGGCGGATCGCCACCGACGCGATGACCACGCTCGATCTCGCGCCGACGCGGACCGGCGGGGCGGCTTCGCCGAGCCCCGCGGTCCCGTGAGCCCGGCCTGTGCGACACTCCCGGCCGTGACGCCTGTGCCGGCCGCACGGGACGACGCCGAGTCGTCGCCCGTGGCCCCTTTCACCGCCGACGAGCTCGTGGCGGCGACCGGGGGCATGCTGCTTCGCCGCTCCGCGCGATGGGTCAGGGGCGGTTCCGTCGACTCCCGGCTCGTGACGCCGGGCTGCCTCTTCGTGGCCCTGGCCGGGGAGCGGACCGATGGCCACCGCTACCTCGAGGCGGCCGTCGCGGCCGGCGCCGCGGCGCTGCTCGTCTCCCGCCCCCTCGACGACGCGACCCTCGCCGCCCTGGGGGACGTGACCGTCCTCCGCGTGGCCGACGGGCTCGCGGGGCTCCACGCCGTGGCCGCGGCCTGGCGGGCGCGGTTCGCGCCGCTCGTGGTCGGCATCACCGGAAGCCTCGCCAAGACCTCGACGAAGGACGCGACAGCCGCGGTCCTCGGCGCCGCCATGCCGACGCTCAAGAGCGAGGGCAACCAGAACAACGAGGTCGGCCTCCCGCTGACGCTGCTGCGCCTCGGGCCGGAGCACCGCGCCGCGGTGCTCGAGATGGGGATGTACGTCGGCGGGGAGATCGCCGCGCTGGCGGCCCTGGGCCGCCCGTCGATCGGCGTGGTCACGGCCGTTGCCCCGGTCCACCTGGAGCGGGCCGGATCGCTCCAGGCGATCGAGGACGCCAAGGCCGAGCTCGTCGAGGCGCTCCCGTCCGGCGGGACCGCGGTCCTCAACCACGATGACCCGCGGGTCCGGGCGTTTGCCGCGCGGACGCCGGCCGCGGTCGTCTCCTACGGACTCGGGCCCGACGCCGACGTGACCGCGGAGGACGTCGTCGCCCGGGGAGCCGCGGGGATGGCGTTCGAGATCGTGGCACGGGCTCCCCGCCGCACTCGCGTCGGGGTCGAGATCGGCGCCCTGGGACGGCACAGCGTGCAGAACGCCCTCGCCGCCGCCGCCGTCGGGCTCGTCGCCGGCGTGCCGGACGAGGCGCTCGCGGCCGGGCTCGCGACCCCGTGGGGCCGCGCCTCCGCGCATCGCGGCAACCTGCTCGAGGCGCCCGGCCTGACGATCCTCGACGACACCTACAACGCCTCGCCGCCGGCGATGGTCGCCGCGCTCGAGCTCCTCGCGACGCTCCGCGGCCGGCCGGTTGCCGTGCTGGGCGAGATGCGCGAGCTGGGACCCGTCCACGAGGCGGCCCATCGCGAGGTCGGCCGCGCCGCGGCTGGAGTCGTCGCGGAGCTCGTCGTCGTGGGTGCGGCCGCGGCGGGGATTGCCACGGCGGCCACGGAGGCCGGGCTCGCGCCCGACCGGGTCCACCTCGTCGCCGATCGGGAGGCCGCCCTGGAGCGGCTGCGGTCGATCCTCCGGCCCGGCGACGCCGTCCTCGTGAAGGCCTCGCGCGGCGCCGCGCTCGAGATGATCGTGGATGGCCTGGCGGCGGGCATCGGCCGCGGCGGGCGGGGACGGCGGCCGGTGACCGTCGAGCTGATCCAGGGGATGCTGCTGGCGTTCGCGATCGTGGTGATCGTGATGCCGGCGTTCCTGCGCCTGATCCGCTGGGCCGGCTTCGCGAAGCAGATCCGGGTCGAGGGCCCGGAGGGTCATCTGACGAAGGCCGGGACGCCCACCGCCGGCGGGGCGCTCATCCTGGGGGTGGTGATCGGCCTCGCCCTCGTCTTCGGGCTGGTCGACGCGTCCACCTTCGCACCGCTGGCGACGCTGGCCCTCGTCGGCGGCCTGGGGCTGGCCGACGACTGGCTGAACGCCCGCACCGGCGACGGGATCCGGGCCCGCCAGAAGATGCTGTGGCAGATCGTCGTCGCCCTCTTCGCGGCCTGGCAGATCCAGGACACCTACGCGATCGAGTCGATCGCCGTCCCCTTCCTCGGCGAGGTCGGGATCGACCCGTGGGTCTACATCGCGTTCGCGGCCTTCGCGATCGTGGCCATGAGCAACGGGGTCAACCTGACCGACGGCCTCGACGGCCTTGCCGGCGGGACGCTCGTCTTCTCGTTCGTCGCCTTCCTGATCATCGCCCTCCTCAACACGCCGGCCCAGCCGAACCTCGCCCTCCTCTGCGCCCTCCTCATCGGCGCCCTGCTGGGCTTCCTGTGGTTCAACGCCCACCCGGCGCAGGTCTTCATGGGCGACGCCGGCTCGCTCTCGATGGGCGCCGCGCTCGCCGTCATCGCCCTGATCACCGGCCAGATCCTGATCCTGCCCCTGATCGGCCTGGTGTTCGTGATCGAGACGCTCTCGGTCGTCATGCAGATCGGCTACTTCAAGCTGACCCACGGCAAGCGGATCTTCCGGATGTCGCCGCTGCACCACCACTTCGAGCTGGGCGGCTGGGCGGAGACAAAGATCACGATGCGCTTCTGGATCGTCGCGGTGCTCTCGGGCCTCCTCGGGATCACCCTCTTCCTGGCCAGCCTGCAGAAGCTGGTGTGAGCGTGGCCGTCCGCTTCGACCTCGACCGCCTCGACCTCGCCGGCGTCCGCGGCGGCGCCCTGCGCGGCGTTCCGGTCACGGTGCTGGGCCTGGCCCGCACCGGGATCGGCCTCGTCCGGTTCTTCGCGGATGCCGGCGCTGATGTGACCGTCTACGACGGCAAGCCCGCCGAGGCGCTGGGCGACGCGCTCGCCGCCATCGGCGAACGCCCCGTCGCGCTCGCGTGCGGGCCGGAGGTGGATCCGGCCACCGCCTGGGCCGGCGCCGCGATCGTCGCGTTCAGCCCGTCGATCACGCCGGGCTTCCCGACGACCGAGCCGCGCCTGCGGGCGGCGCTCGACGCGCTGGCGGGCCGCGTGGCAGCCGGCGACCCCGGCGCGCCGGCGCTCGTCTCGGAGCCGGACCTCTTCCTGCGGCTCTGCCCGGCTCCCACGATCGGGGTGACCGGGACCAAGGGCAAGACGACGACCTCCGCCCTGGCCGCCCACCTCCTGGCCGGCGACCCGACGCACCCGGTGGTCCTGGGCGGGAACATCGGCACGCCGCTCGTCGACCGGCTCGACGAGCTCACGCGCGAGCACCGGGTCGTCGCCGAGCTGTCCGAGCTGCAGCTGCCGAGCCTCTCGCGGGGCACCACCGTCGCCGTGTATACCAACGTGACGGCCGACCACCTCGACCGGCACGGCTCGCTGGGGGCGTACCGGCGGGTCAAGCGCCGCCTGGCGGAGCTGGTCGATCCGGACGGCGCCCTCGTGCTCAACCTGGACGACCCGGTCGTCGGCGCCTACGCCGCCCTGGGGGCGACCCCGACGGTCTGCTATCGGCTCGGGCGGCCGATCGGCGGCGGCCTCGGGATCGTGGACGGGTGGGTGGTCGCCGCCGGCGTCGAACGTCTCCCGCTGGTCGGCGGCGGCGTCGCGGCGGCGGGGCCCGGCGGCCGGATCCTGCCGGTCGACGAGCTGCCGCTGCCGGGCCGGCACAACCTCGCCAACCTCCTCGCCGCGACGGGCGCGGCGCTCCTGTTCGGGGTCGCCCCGGACGCGATCCGGCGCCAGGCGACCTCCTTCCGGGGCGTGGAGCATCGCCTGGAGCTGGTGGCCGAGATCGACGGCGTCCGCTTCGTCAACGATTCGCAGGGCACGCAGCCCGACGCGGTCGCCGCCGCGCTGCGGAGCTTCGACGCGCCGCTCGTGCTCATCGCCGGCGGCCGGGACAAGGGCGTCGATCTCGGCGCGCTGGGCCCCATCGCGGCGGAGCGCGCCTCGGCCGCCATCCTGATCGGGGAGAGCGGGCCCGCCCTGGCGACCCTCTTTCGTGGCGCCGGCGTGCCGCACGTCGAGGAGGCCGGCACCCTCGACGTGGCGTTGCCGCGGGCGGATGCCCTTGCCCGGGAGCTCCTCGCCGGCGCCCCCGCCGGGTCGCTCGCGACGGTGCTGCTCTCGCCGGCGGCGGCGAGCTTCGACCAGTTCGTCGACTACGCGGCCCGCGGCCGCGCCTTCAAGGACGGCGTCGCGGCGCTTGCCGCGGCCCGCACCGCGACGAGGAGGTGACGATGGGACCCGCCGACCGCGCCCGCCCACCCGCACGTCGCCAGGTGGCGGCGCCGACGCGCGCCGGGATCCGCGGCGCCGGTATCAGGCCCGGATCCGCGCGCCAGGCGATCCGCGCCCCGGCCGCCGTGCGCGCCGAGGCCGCCCCGATCGCGCCGCCCGCCGGTGCGATCCGCCGCCACGGGCCCGACACCATGATCGTCCTGGCGATCCTTGCCCTGACTGCCCTCGGGCTCCTCGTCGTCTATTCCTCGTCCGCCATGGACGGCTACCTGGCCCAGGGCGGCGACACGTTCGCCACGCTGGGGCCGCAGCTCCAGTGGGCGGCTGTCGGCCTCGTGGGCATGCTCGTCGCGATGCGCGTCGACTACCGCTGGCTCCGGATGGTGTCAGTCCCCCTGCTGCTGGTGGCGGCCGTCCTCCTCGTCCTGATCCAGCTCGAGGCGTTCCAGTGGAAGGTCGGCGGATCCGCGCAGTGGCTCAAGCTCCCCGGCCTGCCGGCCATCCAGCCGAGCGAGCTCGCGAAGCTCGCCCTCGTCATCTACCTCGCCCACTGGATGGCGCGCCGGGGCGGCGCGGTGGCCGGCTTCACGACGGGCTTCGTGCCGTTCGTGATCATCGTCGCGCCGTTCGTGCTGCTGGTCTTCCTGTCGCCCGACATCGGCTCCGCCGGGGTGCTGGGCGTGACGGCCGTGGTGCTGTTCTTCCTGGCCGGGGCCAACCCTCTCTACCTGCTGGGCCTGTGTGCCGCTGCCGTCGCGGCTGCCACGGTCCTGCTGCGGGACTACCAGGTCGCGCGCCTGCAGTCGTTCATGGACCCCTTTGCCGACCCGATGGGGACCGGCTACCACGCCGTGCAGGGCCTCCTGGCCCTCGGCGATCGGCGGGCTCTTCGGGGCCGGCCTGGGCGAGCGCGCGGCGGCTGGCGGGATCGTCCTGCCGAACGCCCACAACGACTACATCTTCGCGGTCATCGGCCAGGAGTTCGGCTTCCTGGGCGCCGTCGCCGTCGTCGGGCTCTTCTGCCTGCTGGCCTACCGGGGCATCCGGGTCGCGCTCGCGGCGCCGGACACCTTCGGCGGGCTCCTGGCGGCCGGCATCACGGCGTGGCTCTGTCTCCAGGCCTTCGTCAACATCGGCGTCGTCGTGACGCTGCTCCCCGTCACGGGGATCACGCTCCCGTTCGTCTCGGCTGGCGGCTCCTCGCTGATCGTCAGCCTTGTCGCGGCGGGGATCCTCCTGTCGGTCTCGCGCGAGACCGCGGTATCCGGAGGGTGGGTGCATGCGAGTGGCGATCGCGGCCGGCGGAACGGGTGGGCACATCTACCCGGCTCTCGCCGTCGCTCGGTCCCTGCGCGCGCGCCCGGCGGCGCCTGAGCTGGCCTGGATCGGCGGACGGCGCGGCCTCGAGGCCGAGCTGGTCCCACCGTCCGGGATCCCGCTCCAGCGTCTCCTCCTGCGCTCGCTGCGGAGCACCGGCCGGAACGTCCATCTCGTGCTGGATCCGCTGCGCCTGGCCGCATCGCTGCCGCAGGCCCTCTGGCTCCTGCTCCGCCGCCGGCCCGACGCGATCTTCACGACCGGCGGCTACGTGGCGATCCCCGTGCTGATCGCCGCGCGCCTGCTGCGGATCCCGACGGTGCTCTGGGAGGGCAACGTCGTGCCCGGCCGGAGCGTCCGCGCGACGGCCCGCCTCGCCGGGGCGGTCGCCGTCACCGACGCGCGGACCTGCGCGGCGCTGTCCGCCCGGCGCTGCTACGAGACCGGGACGCCGATCCGCGACCCGCGCTCGATCGATCGCGAGGCGGCCCGCGAGGCCCTGGACATCCCGGCAGGAGAGCGGCTCCTGCTCGTCTTCGGGGGGTCGCAGGCCGTGCACCGCTTCAACGCGGCGGTCGTCGAGGCGCTGCCGGGGCTCGTGGAGCGCTGCACCGTCCTGCACGTCACCGGCGACGACGGCTACGCGAACGCCATCGCGGCGCGCGAGACCCTCCCGGTGGAGCGGCGCGTCCGCTACCGGCCCGTCCCGTTCCTGGCCGACGAGATGACGGCGGCGCTGGCCGCGGCCGACCTCGTCGTGGGCCGGGCCGGGTCGTCGACGCTGGCGGAGTGCGCGGCGTTCGGCCTGCCGCTCGTCTGCGTCCCGTACCCGCACGCGGCGGGTCACCAGCGGGCGAATGCCGAGGCCTACGCCGCCACGGGCGCGGCACGACTGATCGAGGACGCGGCCTTCGACGCGGCGGCGCTGCTCGACGCCAGCCGGCTGCTCGAGGAGCCGGCCGCCCATCTCCGCATGAGCGCGGCCGCCCGCGCGGCCGCGCGGCCGGGTGCCGCGGACGGGGTCGCGGCCCTCGTCGAGGCCGGCGCCGAACGCCGGGCCTGGCCGGCGCCCGCGGAGATCGCCGCGCTCGCGAGCGGCGGGAGGGGCCGCTGATGCAGGGCGAGGCTGGTCGCGCCTTCGATGCCGTCGCCGTCGGGACGGAGATCCAGCGGCGCCTGGGGCTGCGGACATCGCGCGACGAGCCGCTCGCCCGCTTCACGACGATGCGCGTCGGCGGGCCGGCCGACCTCTACGCGGCGCCGCGCAACGTGTTCGAGCTGCGCGGGATCGTGAAGCTGGCGCGCGCGCGCGCCATCCCGCACACGCTCCTCGGCCGCGGCAGCGACGTCGTGATCTCCGACGCCGGCGTCCGGGGTCTCCTGGTCCACGTCCGGGCCGAGGGCCACGAGATCGCCGACGGTCGCCTCCTGGCGGAGGCCGGCCTGCCGATGGCGAAGGCCGCCACCGTCACCGTGGCGGCAGGGCTCTCCGGCCTGGAGTTCGGCCTCGCGATCCCGGGCAACGTCGGTGGCGCGGTGTGGGCCAACGCCGGGGCGCACGCCTCGGAAGTCGCCGCGGTCCTCGAATCGGCGCTCGTCCTGCAGGCCGACGGGAGCGAGGCGCGCGTCGACGGCGCCGCGCTCGGCCTGGCGTACCGCGACAGCCGGCTCAAGCATCCGGTGCCGGGCACGCCCGCGGAGGTCGTGCTGGCGGCGACGTTCCGGCTGGCCCCGGCGGAGCCGGCCGCCCTCCGGGCCCACCTCGAGGAGATCCGGCGCTGGCGGCGCGAGCACCAGCCGCTGGGGATCCCGAGCGCCGGCAGCGTCTTCCGCAACCCTGCCGACGGACCCTCGGCCGGGGCGCTCATCGACGGCTGCGGCCTCAAGGGCCGCCGGCTCGGCGGCGCGATCGTGTCGCAGATGCACGCGAACTGGATCCTCAACGACCAGGGCGCGACCGCGACCGACGTGCGCCGGCTTGGCGAGCTCGTGCGAGCCACGGTGGAGCGGGCCACGGGCGTCCGGCTGGCGTTCGAGATCGTCTTCCTCGGGGACTGGTCCGCGTGGACGGAGGAGGCGGCGTGAACGACGTCCCGCACGACGCCGCCGGCCGCCGGCCGCCGGCCACGCTCCCGGCCGTCGCCGTCGTCTACGGCGGGCCGTCGGCCGAGCACGACGTCTCGATCGTGTCGGGCACGGCGATCGCGGCCGCCCTGGCCGGCCGGGGGCACGCGGTCAGCCAGCTCTGCATCGACCTCGACGGCGGCTGGTGGCTCCTCCCGGCCGACCATCGCCGCGGCGACCGGTCGCCGGCCGCCTACGACGACCCGGCCGCGCTGGGCGCCGCGGGGCCGTTCGGCGCCGGCGAGGCGGCGGCCGGGATCGCCGGTGCGCGGCCGCAGCCGGTCGTCTTCGTCGCCCTTCACGGGCCGTTCGGCGAGGACGGCACGATCCAGGCGATCCTGGAGGTGGCGGGCCTGGCCTACACCGGGGCCGGCGTGGCCGCGTCGGCGATCGGGATGGACAAGCCCCTCTTCAAGCGCATCGCCCAGGGCGCGGGGCTGCCGGTCCTGCCCTGGGTCGGAGGTGTCGCGCGACGCCTGGGAGACTCGCCGGGCGGCGGTCCTCGCCGACCTCGAGCGGCTCGCGGCCGGCACGCCGGACGGCCGGCTGATCGCCAAGCCGGCCTGCCTGGGATCGTCGGTCGGGATGGGGATCGCCCACGTCGCGGCCGAGCGGGCAGCCGTCGTCGAAGCGGCCCTGGCGTTCGACGCGCGGGCGATCGTCGAGCCCTGCCTGGACCACCCGCGGGAGCTCGAGATGGGCGTCCTCGGCAACCCCTCCACGGGCCTGCGAGCTGTTCGGGCCCGGCGAGGTGATCCCCGGCCACGAGTTCTACGACTACGCCGACAAGTACGCCGCGGGCTCGGCCGCCCGGACGATCGCCGTCGCCGACCTCCCGCCGGCGGTCGCCGACGAGGTGCGCCGGATCGGCGGCCGCGGCCTTCTCGCTGATCGGCGCGGCCGGCTTCGCCCGGGTCGACTTCCTCCTGGAGCGCGCCACCGGCAGCCTGTATCCTCAACGAGATCAACACGATCCCGGGCTTCACCCCGATCAGCCTCTTCCCGAAGGTGGCCGAGGCCGCCGGCCTCGACTTCGCGGAGCTGTGCGCCCGGATCGTGGACCTCGGGCGTCGCGGCCCGCGCGATGCGGCCGGAGCGGCGCCTGGCCCCGGGGGACCTTCCCCGATGAGCGACGACCTGCCGGTCCGCGGCGCCCGCGTCCGGCGACGGGGCGGCCAGCGCCGCGCGTCCGCCGGGTTCTCGCCGCGCCGGGCCCTGGCGGCGCTGGTCCTTCTCGCCACCGCCGGTGCCATCTGGGGTGTCGTCGCCTCGCCGGTCTTCGACGTGCGGACGGTCCAGGTGGAGGGCGCCGACCTCACCGGCGACGACGCCGTGCGGGCGGCGCTCGACATCGGCGGAACCGCTCCCGACGCCTTCACGCTCGCCACCGACCGGATGCGGGATCGCCTGCTGGCCCTGCCCGGGGTCGCCGATGCCGAGGTGAGCGTCGGGCTCCCGGGCACGATCCATGTCCGCGTGACGGAACGCGAGCCGGTGCTCGCCTGGAGCCACGACGCCGCGCTCTTCCTGGTGGACCGGGACGGCCGGGTCATCGCCGATGCCGCCGGCGGCTCGGGGGCGGCCGCCGCGGCCGCGGTCGGGTTGCCGCTCGTCGCCGACCGGCGCGACCTCGGGATCGGCCTGGTGGTCGGCGGCTCGGTGGACGCCCTCGACCTCGACGTCGCGACGCGCCTGCTGTCCCTGGTCCCGGCCGACGTCGGCTCCGCCGCCCCGGCGCTCGTGGTGGGCGTCGACGACCGCGACGGCTGGACCGTCGTTCCCATCGCCGACGACCCCTGGGGCGCCGTCTTCGGCTTCTACGGCCCCGAGATCCGACGCCCGGACATGATCCCCGAGCAGGTGCGATTCCTCCGGAGCATCCTCGCCGGCAGCGAGGAGCGGATCCTGCGGGTCGTCCTCGCGGGCGAGCGCAAGGGAACGGTCACATGGAGGACGGAGTCGTAGGCGATGGCGGGAACGGCGCTGCGGTCCGAGCGCGGGTCGGGTAGCCTTCGGGAAACGCAGTCGAGGAGGGCGAACCGACCTGTGCTCCTGCCGGTGGCGGGCCTGCTCGTCGGCGTCCTGCTCGGGCTCGTCCTCAACGTCAACGTCGGGTTCGAGCTGTCGCGCTACTCGGCGGTCGCGATCCTGGCCGCGCTGGACTCCGTCCTGGGGGCGGTGCGGGCCGAGCTGGAGGGCGTCTACAGCAATCGCATCTTCATCAGCGGGTTCGTGGTCAACGCGGTCGTGGCGGTCCTCCTGACCTTCATCGGCGATCGACTCGGCCTCGACCTGTACCTGGTGGCGCTGATCACCTTCGGGCTGCGGATCTTCCAGAACGTGGCCCTCATCCGCCGGCACTTCCTGTAGGCCGGCCGGCGGGACGCGGAGACGACGGGAGAGGGACGGGACGAGTGGAACGCGAGACGTTCGTCGGGATCGACGTCGGCACGACGAAGGTCGTGGCGCTCATCGGCGAGGTGGGCCGCGACGGCGCGCTGACGATCATCGGGAAGGGCATCGTGCCCGCGTCCGGGCTGCGCAAGGGCAACGTCGTCAACATCGACCAGACGGTCCATTCGATCACGGCCGCGGTCGAGAAGGCCGAGCGTCACGCCGGCTACAAGATCGAGCGCGCCTTCGTCGGCGTCGGCGGCCAGCACGTCGAGGGCCAGAACTCGCCGGGCCAGGTCGCCGTGGCGGGCCCGCGTCGCGAGGTCACCCAGGAGGACGTCAACCGCTCGATCGAGGTCGCCCGCGCCGTCTCGATCCCCTCGACGCGCGAGGTCCTCCACGTCATCCCGCGGGGCTACACGGTCGACGGCCAGGAAGGCGTGATGAACCCGCTCGGGATGAGCGCCGTCCGCCTGGAGGTCGAGACCCACATCGTCACCGCGTCGGCGACCGCCGTCCAGAACCTGACCAAGTGCGTGACCGCGGCCGACGTGAAGATCGACGAGCTCGTGGCGGCCGGGCTGGCCTCCGCGGAGGCCGTCCTCTCGCCGACGGAGCGGGACCTCGGGGTCGCGGTCGCCGACATCGGGGCCGGGACGATCGACCTGACGCTCTTCGCCGAGGGGTCGCCGTTCCACACCGCGGTCCTCCCGGTCGGCGGGGCCAACGTCACCAACGACGTCGCGATCGGGCTCAAGACCAGCCTCCACGTCGCCGAGACCCTGAAGGTCGAGCACGGCACCTGCGACATCGCGGCGGTCGACCCGGACGAGGTCATCAGCGTGACGGTCCTGGGCGACGAGGCGGGCCGGACGGTCGAGCGCCTGGAGGTCTGCCGGATCATCGAGGCCCGGATGCGCGAGACGTTCGAGATGCTCCGCACCGAGATCCTGGCGGCCGCGCCCGGGATGCTGCCGGCCGGCCTCGTGCTGACGGGCGGGGGCGCCCAGCTGGCCGGGACCGCGATCCTCGGCCGTGAGGTCCTCGAGATGCCGGTCCGCGTGGCCGCTCCCACCGAGGTCGGCGGGCTGGTGGACGGCCTGCTGGAGCCTGGGTCGTCGACGGCGATCGGGCTGCTCCTGTGGGGCGCCCGCCACGTGGCGGCCTCCGAGCTCACGACCTACGAGTCGGCCCCCGGCGGCGGCGCCATGGCCCGCTTCCGGTCCGCCCTGCGAAGCATCTTCCCGTAGGCGAGGGGACCTCCCTGCGGCCCCGGACGGCGACGACCCCGTGCACACGCGCGAGCTGACGGTCCGGACCGGGAGCACGCGCGGCCTGGCCGACCTGACGCCGGCCTGCGCGGCCTTCGTCGCCGAGGCCGCCGCCGGCGGCGACGGCCTCCTGTCGGTCTTCGTCCCGCACGCCACCGCCGGCCTCGTCATCGTCGAGATCGGGGCCGGCTCCGACGCCGACCTCCTCGACGCGCTGGACCGGCTCCTCCCCCGCGACGAGCGCTGGCGGCACCGGCACGGATCCGTCGGACATGGCGCCGACCACGTCGTCCCGCTCCTCGCCCCGCCGTCGCTGACCATCCCCGTCGTCGAAGGCCGGCTGCTGCTCGGAACCTGGCAGTCCATCTGCCTCCTCGACCCGAACGCGGACAACCCCGTCCGCACCGTCCACCTCTCGTTCCTCGACGGTTGAGGCCCCGGACCTTCGGGGGATGACCCGTTGTTCGGCCGCACCGGGCGGCCCGGGCCGCGGGGTTCCCAATGAGCGTCACAGGCGTATACTCCGCGCCAGTCCCCGCTCCAGCGCGCCGTGCTCGCTCGCCGGATCGGTCCAGCACACACGCACCAGACGACCCTGAAGTCGGGCCCGGGAGCCCGGACGGCCGCCGCGTCGGCCGCGCAAACCGGAGGACGAGCGATGCCGCTGCGGTCGGATTCGGAGAACTTCGCGCTCATTCGCGTGGTCGGCGTCGGCGGTGGCGGAAGCAACGCCGTCAACCGCATGATCCGCGCCGAGATGATGGGCGTCGAGTTCATCGGCATCAACACCGATGCCCAGGCGCTCCTGCAGTCGGACGCGCCCCACAAGATCCGCATCGGCGACAAGATCACGCGCGGCCTCGGCGCCGGCGGCGACGCCTCCATCGGCCAGCGCGCGGCGGAGGAGGATGCCGAGAAGATCACGGAGGCGCTCCGCGACTCCGACATGGTCTTCATCACGGCCGGCCTCGGCGGGGGGACGGGCTCGGGTGCGGCCCCGATCATCGCGGAGATCGCCAAGGACCTCGGCGCCCTCACGATCGGCGTGGTGACCAAGCCGTTCAGCTTCGAGGGCAACCGCCGGAAGCTGATCGCCGAGAAGGCCGCCGAGCAGCTCAGGGCCAAGGTCGACACGCTGATCACGATCCCGAACGACCGCCTCCGCGACGTCGTCCAGAAGAACACGTCGATCCTCGACGCCTTCCGCGTCGTCGACGACGTCCTGCGCCAGGGCGTCCAGGGGATCAGCGACATCATCACGGTCCCCGGGCTGATCAACCTCGACTTCGCCGACGTGAAGGCGATCATGCACGACGCCGGGTCGGCGCTCATGGGGATCGGCCGGGCGGCCGGCGAGAACCGGGCGATCGAGGCCGCGAAGCAGGCGATCGCCAGCCCGCTCCTGGAGATCAACATCACCGGGGCGCAGGGGATCCTGTTCAACATCGCCGGTTCCTCGAGCCTCACCCTCTACGAGGTGACCGAGGCGGCCGAGGAGATCCGCGCCGCGGCCGATCCCGAGGCCAACATCATCTTCGGCGCCAGCTTCGACGAGCGGCTCGGCGACGAGGTCGTCATCACGGTCATCGCCACCGGCTTCGACGCCAACCGCAAGCGCGACGCGGTGCGCAGCGAGCGCACCGCGTCCCCCTTCGAGGTTGCCCGGCCGGTCCGGCCCGAGCGCGACTACCTGGGCGAGCTGGAGACCAGCCGCCGCGCCGCGGCCGATGCCGACGTCCGGCCGATGCCCGAGATCAAGCCGGCCGATCGCCCCGCCGGCGAGCCGCCGGCGCGCGCCGAGCGGACCGTCGCCTCGGAGCCCGTCCCGACGACGAGCGTCCGGCGCCAGTACAACGAGGAAGACCTCGAGATCCCGAGCTTCCTGCGCCGCAACAAGTAGGCGGGCCGGTGCACGCCGGCCCTGTCCCGCTCCCGGATCCGGCGGAGATCGCCCGCCTCGCAGCCGCGCGCGCGGCCGTCCTCGCGCGCATCGACGGGCGCCTGCGCCCGGGCTGGCCGCGACCCGACCGGCGTCACCCTCGTCGCGGTCAGCAAGACCGTCCCGGCCGAGCGCCTCCGTGCCGCGGTCGCCGCGGGGTTCGATGTGCTCGGCGAGAACCGCGTCCAGGAAGCCGCCGCCAAGATCCCCCTCGTCCCGGGTCCGCGATGGCACCTCGTCGGACCGCTCCAGGCCAACAAGGCCCGGCGCGCGCTGGAGCTGTTCGACGTCCTGGAGGCCGTCGGCTCGCTCGAGCTGGCACGCCGCCTCGACCGGCTCGCCGCGGAGGTCCGGCCCGGGCGCCCCGTGCCCGTCCTGCTGGAGATCAACGTCGACGCCGACCCGGCCAAGGCGGGTCTCGCGCCGACCGACGTCGCCGCGGCCCTGCCGGCGATCCTGGCGCTGCCGAACCTCGCGGTGCGCGGGCTGATGACGATCGGCCGCCTGGTCGCCGCCCCGGAGGAGGCGCGCTCGACGTTCGCCGCGCTGCGGGCGCTGGGCGAGGAGCTCCGGGCTCGCTGGCCGGCGCTGGGCGCCGAGCTCTCGATGGGGATGTCGGACGACTTCGAGGTGGCCGTCGAGGAGGGCGCCACGATCGTCCGCGTCGGCCGGGCGCTCTTCGGCGAGCGACCGGCGGCGGAGTAGGATCTCGAGGTGGTCTTCGTCCGCAACTTCCTCGAGATCCTCGTCTTCGTCCTGTGGTTCCTCGTCCTCGGGCGGGTGCTCTTCAGCTGGATCGACCCGCAGGCCCGGTCCACGGTGTCGCGCTACCTCGTCGCCTTCACCGAGCCGATGCTCGCGCCGATCCGGCGGGTCCTGCCTCCGACCGGGATGGTCGACTGGGCGCCGCTGGTCCTGATGGTCGGCCTCGGGGTGCTGCTGCGGCTCGTCTCGGCGTGACCGCGCGATTCGCGGTCCGCCTCACCCCGCGCGGGGGCGCCGACCGGGTCGAGGGCATCGACGACGACGGCGCGCTCCACGTGCGGGTTGCCGCGCCCCCGGTCGACGGCGCGGCCAACGCGGCGCTCTGCCGGCTCCTCGCGCGGGAGCTCCGCGTCGCCCGTGGGGCCGTCCGGGTCGTCGCCGGGGAGACGGGCCGGCGCAAGGTGGTGGAGGTCGGAGGTGGACCCGGCGACGCTCGAGGCGAGGTGGCCCGGCCTGGCGCCGGGCGGCCGGACCTGACTCCGGGAGCCGCCGCGGGCCCGCGCTATACTCCGCGGCACGGGCGATTAGCTCAGTCGGTCAGAGCGCACGGTTCACATCCGTGAGGTCACTGGTTCGAGCCCAGTATCGCCCACCACCCCGACCTCGCGTGATGCGGCACCCCATGCACGCGCCGCGATCAGTCCTCGAGCGGCAGGACCACCAGGTACCTGCCGTCGCGCCCCGGGTAGGGTCCCGAGGCGAGCTGCCAGGGCAGGACGTTGGCCTTCAGGTCCTTCGCGTCGCGGGGGGCGTTCGGCGGCTCCGAGCGCGGCCACCGGGTCGAGACCCACGGGTACCACGGGTCCAGCACGTAGGCGGTCGTGACGGCGAACTTCGCGGCCGTGGCCGGATCCGCCGTCGCCGTGAAGCCTGTCATCACCCACGAGTGGACGCCCTTCCAGGCCAGGATCCCGGCGGGCCGGCGCGTCGCGCGAATGGCGCGCGCGGCCGCGGCGATCGCCTGGGCGCGGCCGTTGTAGGCGCGCACCACGTACGGGTAGCCCTCCTCGGTCAGGATGGCCGCCCAGCCGCCGGGACCCGTTCCGCCGTTGTGCGAGTCCTTCCGCGTGGTGAGCTCCACGATCCGCTCGTAGAGGGCAAGCTGCGTCCTGGTCGAGATGTCGGGCTTCTTCTTCTCCTCGACGACGCGGATGACGTTGAGCGTGTTCTGGACGGCCGCCGCGACACAGGCGTCCTTGTTGACCTGGTGGACGAAGACGCCCTTCCGGTACAGGTTCATCGTGAAGGGACCCGTCGCGACCGGCGTCGCCACGGGCGTGGCCGCGGGCGTGGGCGCCGGGCTGGACGGGGTCGAGTTGCGGCCGTCGGCGACGCGGGTGCGATCGGGCCGGCGGTCGGCGACGCGGGTGCGATCGGGCCGGCCGACGCCGGCGTCGACGGGACCGGGGTCCGGCGGCCCGGCTCCTCGCTCGCGGACGCGCCGGGAAGGTAGCGGGCCAGCCACGGTGCGCCGCCGCCGGCCGCGAGGAGGGCGCCGGCGAGGACGAGGCCCAGCGCGGCGATCCCGAGGGCGAACAGCGTGTCGCCCGCGGTCGCCCCCCGGCGCGGGGGGCCGTGACGGATCGGCGGTCGAGGCTGGTCGTTCATCCCTGCGGCTTGACGATGCGTGGGCCCGGGCCGTGACGCGGTGGCGCGCATCGTAGCCGTCCCCGCCGTGCGCCGCGGAGCGGCCGCGATCGGGCGACCGCGCCTCGACGCCGAGCTCGCGCCGGCGGGCCGGCCGGGATTCGTCGCCCGGTTCGGGCTCAGGACGCGCCGCTCTCCCGTGCGATCCGGCGCAGGACCGCGGGCAGGATGCCGCCCTGGCGGTAGTAGTCCACCTCGATCGCCCCGTCGAGGCGGCACTCGACGTCGAAGCGCCGCTCCGCGCCGCCGTCGGCCGGGTCGGCCAGCGCGACGACCTCCAGGCGCGCCCGCGGCGCGAGCCCCTCGGCGAGGCCGACGATCGTGTAGGCCTCGCGACCGGTCAGGCCCAGCGACGCCGCGCTCTCGCCCGGGAGGAACTGCAGCGGGAGCACGCCCATGCCGACGAGGTTCGAGCGGTGGATTCGCTCGTAGCTCTCGGCGACGACGGCCCGGATCCCGAGGAGGCGCGTCCCCTTCGCCGCCCAGTCGCGCGACGAGCCGGAGCCGTACTCGCGACCGGCCAGGACGAGGGCCGGGATCCCGGCCTCCGCGTACGCCATCGCGGCGTCGTAGAGGAAGGCCTCGTCGCCGGCCGGGAGGACCCGGGTGTACGGACCCTCCCTGCCCTCCACGAGCCGGTTGCGGAGGCGGATGTTCCCGAAGGTCCCGCGCAGCATCACCTCGTGGTGCCCGCGGCGGGCCCCGTACGAGTTGAAGTCGAGGGGCGCGACGCCACGCTGCTGGAGCCACGTGCCCGGCCGGCGACCAGGCGGGGATGGAGCCGGCCGGCGAGATGTGGTCGGTGGTCACCGAGTCGCCGAGCCAGGCGAGGACGCGGGCGCCCGACGATGTCGGTCACCGGCGCCGGCTCGAGGCCCATGCCCGCGAAGAACGGCGGGTTCGCGACGTACGTGGACGCCGGGTCCCAGGCGTACCGGTCGCCCTCGGGGACCGGCAGGGCGCGCCAGCGCTCATCGCCCTCGAAGACCGAGGCGTAGGCCGTCCGGAAGAGCTCGCCGTCGATCGCCCCGGCGATCGCGTCGCGGATCTCCTCGCCCGAGGGCCAGAGGTCGGCAAGGAACACCGGGCGGCCGTCGTCGCCGATCCCGAGCGGCTCGCGCGAGAGGTCGAGGTCGATCCGGCCGGCCAGGGCGAAGGCGACGACGAGCGGCGGCGATGCCAGGTAGCTGGCCCGCGCCAGCGGGTGGATGCGGCCCTCGAAGTTGCGGTTGCCCGACAGGACGGCCGCCGCGACCAGGCCCTCGTCCTCGATCTGCCGGGCGACCGCCTCGTCGAGCGGCCCCGAGTTCCCGATGCAGGTCGTGCAGCCGTAGCCGGCCAGCGAGAAGCCGAGGGTCGCCAGCGGCTCGGTGAGGCCGGCCCGCTCCAGGTAGGCCGTGACCGCCTTCGACCCCGGGGCGAGCGACGTCTTGACCGTCGGCGCCACGCGAAGCCCGCGCTCGACCGCCTTCCGGGCCAGGATCCCGGCCCCGACCATGACCGTCGGGTTCGACGTGTTCGTGCAGGAGGTGATGGCCGCGATCACGACCGAGCCGTTGCGCACGGCGCCGGCCCCGGCCGCCACGCCGGCGGGGGGCAGGAGCCCCGGGTAGGCGGCCTCGAAGCTCGCCCGGGTGGCCGGCAGCGGGACCCGGTCCTGCGGGCGGCGCGGGCCGGCGAGGCTCGGCTCGACGGTCCCGAGGTCCAGCTCGACGACCTCGTCGAACTCCGGGCCGGACCCTGGCTGGCGCCACAGGCCCTGCTCCCTGGCATAGCGCTCCACGAGCGCGACGAGGTCGGGCGCCCGGCCGGTGAGGCGCAGGTAGGCCAGGGTCTCCTCGTCGACCGGGAAGAGCGTGGCGGTCGCCCCGAACTCGGGGCTCATGTTGCTGATCGTCGCCCGGTCGGCGAGGGCGAGCCCGGCGAGGCCGTCGCCGGCGAACTCGACGAAGGAGCCGACGACCCCCAGCTTCCGGAGGCGCTCCGTGACGACCAGGACGAGGTCGGTGGCCGTCGCGCCGCGGGGCAGCTCGCCGACGAGGCGCACCCCGACGACGCGCGGCATCGGCAGGTAGAGCGGCTGGCCGAGAAGGACGGCCTCGGCCTCGATGCCCCCGACGCCGTAGCCGAGGACGCCGAGGGCGTTGATCATCGTGGTGTGGGAATTGGTCCCGACCAGCGTGTCGGGGAAGGCGACCAGCCCGTCGCCGGCATCCGCGGTGGCGACCACGGTGGCCAGGTGCTCCAGGTTGACCTGGTGCACGATCCCGGTCCCCGGCGGGACCACCCGCAGCCCGCGGAATGCCCGCTGCGCCCAGCGCAGGAGCTGGTAGCGCTCGCCGTTGCGCTCGTACTCCCGGGCGACGTTGAAGGCGAAGGCGTCGGCCGTCCCGAAGCGGTCCACCTGCACCGAGTGGTCGATCACGAGGTCCGCCGGGACCAGGGGGTTGACCCGCGCCGGATCGCCGCCCAGCTCGGCCATGGCGTCGCGCATCGCGGCGAGATCCACGACCGCCGGCACGCCGGTGAAGTCCTGGAGGATCACGCGGGCCGGCATGAACGGGATCTCGGCCTCCGTGCCCGATGCCGGCCGCCAGCCCGCCAGCGACCGCACGTCGGCCTCGGTCGCGATGCCGTTCCCCGCGTGCCGGAGGACGTTCTCGAGCAGGATCTTGACCGTGACCGGCAGGCGTCCCAGGTCCAGGCCGCCGTCGAGCGCCGCGAGGCGGTAGGCGTCGGGGAGGCCGGGGCCGAGGCTCGCTCGGGCGCCGAACGGATCACGGGTCGACACGGTGGTCCTCGCTGGCTCGGGGCGGCGGGCGGGCCGCCGATGGCGCTACGCTGTCGCCCCAAGAGTAGCGTGGAGAGCGACGATGCGATCCTGGCGCCGGGAGCCGGAGCCGCCGCCGCCGGGCGACCCGGCCACCATGGAAGAGGTCCGCCGACAGGTGGCCGCCGGCGAGGGGTCCCTCCCGCCCGGGGCCCATCGGCACGGCGACGAGGTCCACCTCGACGCCCACGCCCATCCGCACGTCCTCCCGGCCGACGACGGGCGCCCGGTCATCGGGATCGTCGGGGCGGGCGCGGTCGGCACGGCCCTCGGCGTGGCGCTCACGCGGGCGGGCTGGCAGGTGGGCGCCGTCGCCTCCCGTGACGCCGCGCGCCGGGAGCGCTTCCGGGGGCTGGTCCCCGGCGCGCGGGCCTTCCCGGAGGCGGCCGCGATCCTGGACGAGTGCCACCTCGCGATCCTGGCCGTCCCCGACGACGAGCTCGCCGGCCTGGCCGCGACGCTGCACCTCTACTCGGGCCAGGCGATCGTCCACACCAGCGGCCTCCACGGGGCCGACGTCCTGGACCCGGCCCTCGCCGCGGGGACGAGCGCCGGCTCGTTCCACCCGCTCGTCGCCTTCGCCGACCTCGACCGCGCGCTGGCGGCCCTCCCCGGCGCCACCGTGGCGATCGAGGGCGACGACGCCCTCCTGGACCTGCTGGCGGAGATGGCCACCTCGATCGGGTCGGTCCCGGTGCGCCTGGCGCCCGGCTCCAAGGCGGCCTACCACGCCGCCGCCGTGCTCGCTGCCGGCGGGCTGACGGCCCTCCTCGACGTGCTGGCCGGAGTCGCCGCTCCCACGGGCCTCGACGAGGCCGGGGCGCTGGCCGTCTACGGCCCGCTCGCGGCCCAGGCGCTCGCGAACGCGCGGGCGCTCGGCACCGGCCCGGCGCTCACCGGGCCCGCGGTCCGCGGCGATGCCGGGACGGTCGCCGCCCACCTGGCCGCGGTCGAGGCGGCAGGCGACGAGGCCCTCGCCGTCTACCGCGCGCTGGGCCTGCGGCAGGTCACGATCGCGGAGTCGCGGCGCGGTCTCGCACCGGAAGCCGCAGCACGGCTGCGCGCGGCGTTCACAAGGTTCCGCTGACGCGGTACGATCTGCGCATGCAGCGCAGCATCGCCTCGCGCTATGCGGCCCGACCGGCGGCCCGCTTCGCCACGGTCGCCCCGCGGGCCCGCGAGCCCCGCCTCGGCCTCGATCGCCACGTCCGCTTCCGGACCGCGGCCGATCGACCGACCGTGGTCCGACGGCCCGAACCGGGACCGGTCGCGCTCCGGCGCGCCGACTGGCGGGCCGTCACGCCGGTCCGTGCCCATCACGCCCCCGCCGGGCTCGCCGGGCCGGGGACGCCGGTCCGCTGGGCGAAGCCGGGCGTGCGCGCAGCCGGCCGGCGGCCCCGCGCCGCCACGGCGCCGTGGCGCGGCTGAAGCGCGCCACCGCCACCTCGGCCGGCGGCATCGTCATCCGGTCCATCGACGGCATCCCGCACCTCGTCGCCGGGCGGCGGCGACGCCAGCGCGACGGGGCCACCTGGACGCTGCCGAAGGGGACGCCGAACCCGAACGAGTCGCTCGAGGAGACGGCCCTGCGCGAGGTCGCCGAGGAGACGGGGCTGCAGGTCCGGCTCGTCGCCCCGCTCGACGCCATCGAGTACTCGTTCGTGCAGGGTGGGGCACGCATCCACAAGACCGTCCATTACTGGCTGATGGAGCCGGTGGGCGGCGACCTGGACGGCCACGACCACGAGTTCGACGAGGTGCGCTGGGTTCCCGTCGGCGAGGCGCCGACGCTTCTCACCTTCGAGACCGAGCGGGCGCTCGTCGAGCGCGCCGCGACGGCGGTCGCCGGCGCGCGGCACCGGCCCCGCGCGGATGGGCAGAGCTGAGCAGGGAGGGCCGTCGATGACGGACGAACCGCGCTCCACGCCGCTTGCCGAGCGCCACGAGGCGCTCGGCGCCCGGATGGTCGACTTCGCCGGCTGGCGGATGCCCATCCAGTACGCGGGCATCATCGAGGAGCACCGCGCCGTGCGGCAGCGGGCCGGCCTCTTCGACCTGTGCCACATGGGCGAGCTGTTCGTCGACGGCCCGGATGCCGGGGATGCGCTGGCCTACGCCGTGACGACGGACCCGCGCACGCTCGACGTGGGCCGGGCCCACTACTCGATGATCTGCGCGGCCGATGGCGGGATCCTCGACGACCTCATCGTCTACCGCCTGGCCGGGGACCGCTTCCTCGTCGTGGCGAACGCCTCGAACGCGGCCGTCGTCTCGGACGCCCTGGCGGAGCGCTTCGAGGGCCGTCGCGCCGTCCTCGACGATCGCTCGCTGGCCACGGCCCTGATCGCGATCCAGGGACCGGCAGCGCGGGGGATCCTGGCCCCGCTGGCCGGCCTCGACCTGGGTGCGATCCGCTACTACGGGATCGGGGAGGGGACCGTGGCCGGCGTCCCGGCCCTCGTCGCCCGCACGGGGTACACCGGCGAGGACGGCTTCGAGGTCTTCGTCGACGCCGCCGCCGGGACGACCATCTGGGATGCGCTTCTCGACGCCGGTCGCGGCGCGGGCCTCGTCCCGGTCGGCCTCGGCGCACGGGACACGCTCCGTCTCGAGGCCGGCATGCCGCTCTACGGCAACGAGCTCGACCGCGCCACGACGCCCTTCGACGCCGGCCTGGGACGGGTCGTCAAGCTCGCCAAGGAGGGCGGCTTCGTCGGGCTGGACGCGCTGGCGAAGGCCGCCGAGGCGGGGCCGCGCCGGCAGCTCGTGGGGCTCGTCGTGCGCGGCCGGGGGATCGCCCGCCACGGCCACCCCGTCTGGTCCGGCGACCGTGCCAGCGGCGCGGTGACGTCCGGCACGATGTCGCCGACCCTCGGAGTCCCGATCGCGATGGCATTCGTCGCACCGGCCGACTCGGCGCCCGGTACGATGCTCGACGTGGAGATCCGCGACGTGCGCGCGGCCGCCGAGGTGGTCCCGCTGCCGTTCTACACCCGGCCCCGCTGACCGAACGATCGCCGGCCGCCGCCGGCCCGGAGATCGCCCGGCGCGCGCGCCCGGGCGGACGAGAGGAGTGCCGCATGATCCCGGCCGACCTGCGCTACACCCGGGAGCACGAGTGGGTCCGCGTCGAGGGCGACGTGGCCACCGTCGGGATCACCGCCCACGCCGCCGACCAGCTGGGCGACATCGTCTTCGTCGAGCTGCCCGAGCCGGGGAAGGCGCTGGCCCAGTTCGCGACCTTCGGCGTCGTCGAGTCGGTCAAGGCCGTCAGCGACCTGTTCGCGCCCGTCGGGGGCGAGGTCGTGGAGGCGAACGCGGCCCTCGCGTCGGCGCCCGAGGTGGTCAACTCGGACCCGTACGGCGCCGGCTGGATGCTGAGGATCCGCCTCGCCGACCCGGCCCAGGTGGACGCGCTGCTCGACCCGGGAGCCTACGAGGCGCTGGTCGCGGAGGCCTGACATGGCGTACGGACCGCACACCGCGGGCGAGCGGGGACGGATGCTCGCGGCGCTCGGGATCGATTCGATCGACGTGCTCTTCGAGGCGATCCCGCCGGGCGTCCGCGCGTCCAGCCTGGACCTGCCGCCGGCGCTGACCGAGCTCGAGCTGATGGAGCACCTGCGGGGCCTGGCCGGGCGGAACCGGACCGACCTCGCGAGCTTCCTCGGCGCGGGCGTCTACCGCCACCACCTGCCGCCGGTCGTCGACCAGCTCCTCCTGCGCGGCGAGTTCTACACGGCGTACACGCCGTACCAGCCCGAGATCAGCCAGGGGACGCTCCAGACGATCTACGAGTACCAGTCGCTCCTCGCCGAGCTGACCGGCATGGACGTCGTCTCGGCGTCCCACTACGACGGCGCCGCCGCGACCGCCGAGGCCGCGCTGATGACCTGCCGGGCCACGAAGCGCGAGCACGTCCTCGTCTCGCCGGAGTGTCCACCCCCACTACCGCGAGACCTTCGAGACGTACTTCGCCGGCGCCAACCTGACGTTCGCGGAGGTGCCCCTCGTGGCCGCCGGCCCGGCCGCCGGGACGACGGACCTCGCGGCGCTCGAGCGGATGCTGGCGGACCCGGCGTGCCCGGTGGCCGGCGTCGTCGCCGCCCAGCCGTCCGTCGTCGGCCTCCTCGAGCCGATGGAGGAGATCGGTCGCCTGGCCCACGCGGCAGGCGCGCTCTTCGTGGCCGTCGTCGAGCCGGTGAGCCTGGCGGTCCTCGCCCCGCCCGGCGCGTACGGCGCCGACATCGCCGCCGGCGACGGCCAGCCGCTGGGCATGCCGCCGCAGTACGGCGGCCCCTACCTCGGGATCGTGGCCTGCCGCGAGGCGCTGATCCGCCAGATCCCGGGGCGCCTCATCGGGATGACCGCCGACCTCGAGGGGAAGCGGGCGTTCGTCATGACGCTTCGCGCGCGCGAGCAGGACATCCGGCGCGAGCGCGCGGCCAGCAACATCTGCACGAACCAGGCCCTCTGCGCGCTCGCGGCGTCGATCTACCTCGCGGCGCTGGGCCCGGACGGGCTCCACGACGTCGCGGCCACCGGCGCCGCCCGGGCCGCCGAGCTGGCGGACGCCCTCGCGGCCGCCGGGGCGCCGCGCCTCCATCCCGGGGCGTATCTCAACGAGTTCGCCGTCCGCGTCCCCGACGCGGTGGCCGTCCACCGCCGCCTGCTGGCGCGCGGCATCCTCGCGGGCGTGCCGCTCGCCGAGCTGGAGCCGCACGACCCCGCGCTGGCCGACGGCCTCCTGGTCTGCGCCACCGAGGTCACGACGCCCGACGAGATCGCGCGGTTCGCGGCGGCGCTCGCCGCGGAGCTGACGCCGGAGCCCGTGGAGGCCGTCCGATGAGCGTCACCGGCAACCCGCTCCAGCCGACGCTCTTCGAGCGGTCGCGTCCGGGCCGCGGCGCCGGCACCCGGCTCCCGGCCGCGCCCGCCGGCGCGCTCGACCGCCTCCCCGCCGCCGCGCGACGGGCCGCCGCCCCTGCGCTGCCCGAGCTCAACGAGGCGACCCTGGTCCGGCACTACGTCAACCTGTCCCACCTCAACTGGTCGGTCGACACGGGCTTCTACCCGCTGGGCTCGTGCACGATGAAGTACAACCCGAAGGTCAACGAGTGGGCGGCCCGCCTGCCGGGGTTCGCCGCCCTCCACCCCCTCGCGCCCGACGAGACCGCGCAGGGCACGCTGGAGCTCCTGTGGGCGCTCGAGCAGCAGCTCGCCGAGATCAGCGGCATGGACGCGGTGACGCTCCAGCCGGCCGCCGGCGCCCAGGGCGAGCTGACCGGGATCCTGATGGTCCGGGCCTACCACCGGGCCCGCGGCGACCACGCCCGCAGCGACGTCCTCGTGCCCGACTCGGCCCACGGGACGAACCCGGCGACGGCGTCCATGGCCGGCTTCCGCACCGTGAACATCGCCTCGGCGGCGGACGGCGGCGTCGACCTCGACGCGTTCCGCGCCGCCCTCGGGCCGGCGACCGCCGCGGTGATGATCACCAACCCGTCGACCCTGGGGCTCTTCGAGAGCCGCGTCGTCGAGCTCCTCGAGATGGTCCATGCGGCGGGTGCCCTGGCCTACATGGACGGCGCGAACCTCAACGCGATGCTGGGCCACTTCCGGCCCGGCGCCGCCGGCTTCGACGTCATGCACTTCAACGTCCACAAGACCTTCTCCACGCCGCACGGCGGCGGTGGGCCGGGCGCCGGGCCGGTCGGTGTCCGGTCGCATCTCGTGCCGTTCCTCCCGGAGCCCCTCGTCCTGCGCGAGGCCGGCGGATCCTTCCGCCTGGAGCGGACGGGCGAGCGCCCGGCCAGCATCGGCCGGATGCGCTCGTTCGTGGGCAACGTCGGGATCCTCGTGCGCGCGTACGCCTACATCCGGGCGCACGGCCCCGACGGGCTGCGCGAGGTGAGCGACGACGCCGTCCTCGCCGCGAACTACCTGAAGCACCGCCTCGCCGGCGCCTACGTCGTGCCGTTCGAGCGGCCCTGCATGCACGAGTTCGTGGCGAGCTCGGCCGACATCAAGGCCGCCACCGGCGTTCGGACGCTTGACGTCGCCAAGCGGCTCATCGACAAGGGCTTCCACCCGCCCACGATCTACTTCCCGCTCACGGTCGAGGAGGGGATGCTGATCGAGCCGACCGAGACCGAGAGCCTCGAGACGCTCGACGCGTTCGCCGATGCCATGCTGGAGATCGCCGAGGAGGCCCGCTCGACGCCCGACGTGGTGAAGGAGGCTCCCCACACGGCGCCGGTCCGACGCCTCGACGAGGCCACCGCCGCCCGCCAGCCGAACCTCCGCTGGCGCGCCGAGCCGGCCGCCCGGTGAACCGGCGGCGATGACCGGGCGTATTGTCCGGTAGGAGGGCCGCAACGGGCGTCCCGCGCGCCCATGCCCGCGGGGCTGGAGGCGACCATCACGACTGAACAGGCGGCACGGCAGCTCGATCCCGAAGAGGCGATGCTGCTGCGCCGGATTCGGGCGGACGATCTCGATGCGTTCGAGGCGTTCTTCACCCGCTACCGGGGACCCGTGTACGCCAGCGCCTACGCCGTCCTCGGCGATCGCCACGCGGCCGAGGAGGTGCTGCAGGACACCTTCGCCAAGGCCTACCAGTGGCGTCGCCGGCTGCACCCGGATGCCTCGCCGCTGCCCTGGCTCCACCGCGTGGCGCTCAACTTCTCCTACACCCGGCTCGGGCGTCGTCGCCTCCCCTGGGAGCCGATCAGCGAGGCGGTGGCGCGCCTCCTGCGCGATCGCGAGGCGGGGCCGGCGGACAAGGCCGAGCGCGAGGAGCTGCGGTCGATCGTCCGCGACGGGATCGCGTCGCTGCCGCCCAAGCACCGCGGCGTCATCGTCCTCTTCTACCTGCACGGGCGGAGCATCAACGAGACAGCCGAGATCCTGGGGATCCGGCCGGGAACCGTGAAGTCCCGGCTCCACTTCGGCCTGCGGACGCTGCGCCTGCACCTGGAGGACGATCGCCGGTTCGGCGGCGCCTACGAGCCGGCCGGCACGCCGGCGGCCGTCGCAGCCGCGGAGCCCGAGGCATGATCGGATTCCTGGCGCGACGGGCCTGCCGCGCCCACCGGGCCGCCCTGGTCGACTTCGCCGAGCAGCGGGCCGGCGGCCCGGCCCGCCTGCCCGCCGACCGTTGGACCGGCGGGCAGGCCGTCCGGCGCGCGCTCGACCACGTCGACCGCTGTCGCGGCTGCGAGGCCGACCTGGCGACGACCGCGCTGGTCCTCCACGCCCTGCGCCGCCTCAGGGAGGAGACCCGGCGCGTCGAGCCAGCCGCGGACGGCTGGACCCGGCTCCGGGCGCGGCTCGTCGCGACGCGCCGCGAGCCCTCGCTCTGGATGACCTGCCTCCCGGGCGCCGCCCTGGCGCTCGGCCTGGTGGTGCTCATGGGGGATCCGGCGATGATGCACGGGGTCCAGCCGATCCTGGACGACGGGCCGGCCGTCGTCGGCCGCGTCGGCCTCAGCGACGCGTCGCGGTTCGAGCCCGTCGACGGCTCCGCTCCCGCGCGCGCCAGCGCCCCGCTCGCCTGGCGGCTCCAGGACCTGCCGCGGCCGTCCTCGCCGCTTCTCCCGCCCGGGGCCAGGGACACAGCTTCGTCGAACGGTGTCGATCCGGCGGACGCGGAGCCGACCGGAGTGCCGGAGGAGGAGGCGCCCCTCGAGGCGCGAGTCACGTGGAGGTGATGCTGACCGAAGCCACGCGTTGACACTGGCTCGAGCGCGCGACCTATAATCGCGACTCGCGTGCTCCGGCAGGCCCGCGTGCGCCTGCGACAGGAACGGAGCCAGCTCCGGAGGAGATCGGGGCCCGCCAGGGCCCCGGTACGAGAACAGGAGGTACCTCGCATGAGTCTTCGGACTCGCCGGGCGATGGGGTTGTTCGCCACAGCCGCGATCTTCGTGGCCGCGTGCGGCAGCGCCGGCTCGCCCTCCCCCTCTGCGGCGCCGAGCGGCGGCGCATCGCAGCCACCGGCGTCCGTCGCGCCGACGTCGGCTGACTTCCGCTTCGCCGTCGACGGCGAGCCGACGTACTTCTCGCCGGCCAGCAACGACCTGCCATCGGCGAACGTGAACGCGTTCATCTACACGGGCCTGTACCGCGTCAACAACAAGGGCGACGTGGTGCCGGACATCGCGACCGCGATGCCGGAGGTCAGCGCCGACGGCCTGGTCTTCAACATGAAGATCCGGCCCGACGTGAAGTGGCAGGACGGCAGCCCGCTGACGTCCGCCGACGTCAAGTTCACGTACGAGCTCGCGATGTCCGCGAAGTGCTCGTTCAACGCGACGACCTGCTCGACGTTCCAGGAGAACGTCGCCTCGGTCGACGCGCCGACCGCCGACTCGCTCGTCATGACGCTCAAGCGGAAGTACGCGGCGATCTACATCTTCGCGCTGACGCAGCAGCTCGTGCCGAAGGCCGCCACCGAGGCGTCCTACCAGAAGTTCGTCGCCGGATCCGGCACGGTCGACGCGGCCGCCGTCAAGGCGCTGTACGACAAGATCGCGGCCGCCACGAACCCGGAGTCGGAGACGTGCGCCGTCGAGACGCCGCCGGAGACCTGCGGCACCGCGTTCTACACCGCCGACATGGAAGCGATCCTCACCTCGGCCGGCGTCACCCTGCCGGACAAGGCGAAGTACGTGGGCGAGGACGGCGCGACCGACCCGGCCGCCTACGGCGACGCCCTCTTCACCCAGCTGGGGGACCTCAACACGACCCTCGCGGCCGGTGAGACCGACAAGCTGGCCGCCGCCTACCGGCTCCTCGACATCAACCTCAACCCGATCGGCAGCGGCGCCTACAAGTTCGTCAAGTACACCCCCGGCCAGAGCGTCGAGCTCGCCCGCTGGGACGGCTACTACCTGTTCGTGCCCGGCCCGGCCAAGCTCCTGGTCCCCGTGATCAAGGACGCCGCCGCCGCCTCGCAGGCGCTCCAGTCGGGCAACATCGACTGGCAGACCGAGGTCACGTCGTCCGACGCGCTCGCCTCGCTCAAGGCCGACGCCAACGTCAAGCTCTCCGAGTTCCCGGACCTCGGCTACTACTTCCTCGCCTTCAACGTCCGCGAAGGCCATGTCTTCTCCGACGTCATCGCGCGCCAGGCGCTCAGCATGTGCATCGACCAGAAGACGACCGTCGAGGCCGCGACCGAGGGCAATGGCATCGCGGTGAAGGGCAACGTCCCGCCCGGCTCCTACTTCTACGATCCGGACATCCCGGACTACAAGTACGACGTGGCCGCCGCCAAGGCGCTCCTCGAGAGCAACGGCTACGCGCTGAAGGACGGCGTCTACGCGAAGGGCGACAACTCGCTCAAGGCCGATCTCTACGTCCGCCAGGGCCGCCCGCAGCGCGTGAACTTCGCCCAGCTGGCGAAGGATCAGCTCATCGCCTGCGGCATCGACCTGACGGTCAAGGAGGCCGACTTCTCGACGGTGCTCCTGCCCAAGCTCGACTACCCCAACGACTTCGACATCTACCTCGGCGGCTGGGCCAACCTGACCGACCCCGAGGACTCCAACATCTTCGGGTGCGCCCACGTCACCACGAAGGAAAACCCGAGCGACAACAACTTCCCCGGCTACTGCGACGCCAAGCTCGACGAGCTCCAGAAGGCCGCCGCCGAGGAGCTCGACCGCGCCAAGCGGAAGGAGATCCTGTCGGAGATCCAGCGCTACCTGCACGACAACGGCCCGTACTACTTCCTGTGGGCGGACCTCGGCCATCGCGGCTACAGCGCGAAGGTCGACACGAACGGCGTGCTTGGCCCGATCGACTACACCTCGTTCTACGACACGTGGAACCAGGACAGCTGGATCGTCAAGCAGTAGCGCCCTAGATCGTCAGCCGGCTCCGGCCGGCAGGGTGGGGCGGCGGCTCGTCCGCCGCCCCACCGCCCTCCATCTCACCCGTGCGGGTGGCGCGCTCCGGCCGCCGGCCGCTCCCACAGGAACCCCATGGCGACCTACGTCCTCAGGCGCATCATCCAGGCGATCCCGATCCTCATCGGGATCGCGATCGTGGCGTTCTTCATCGTCCACCTCGCGCCTGGGTCACCCGTCGACAAGTTCCGCGGCGGCCGCGTGTCGCCGGAGACCATCCAGAACATCATCAGGCTCTACCAGCTCGACCAGCCGCTCCCGCAGCAGCTGTGGGCCTGGCTGACGACCTTCCCGCAGGTCTGGCGCGCGGATGCCTGGGGCTACTCGTTCACCGACGGCAAGCCGGTCATCCAGACGATCGCCTCGCGGATCCCCCTGACGGTCCTCCTCATGGGGACCTCGCTGATCATCACCGCGATCGTGGCCATCCCCCTCGGGATCCTCGGGGCCGTCAAGCAGTACAGCGCCTCCGACAAGGTGATCACCGTCGCGGCCGTGATCGGCTACGCGCTGCCCACCTTCTGGCTGGGGATCATCATCCGGACGACGTTCGGGGCCCAGCTGAAGTGGTTCCCGCTCTTCGGCGCGTACACCCTCGGCGCCGAGCCGACCCTGCCCGACCTCGCCTGGCACCTGGTGCTGCCGGTGGTGACCCTCACCATCGTCTCGGTGGCCGGCTGGAGCCGCTACATGCGCTCCTCGATGCTCGAGGTCATGCGCCAGGACTACGTCCGGACGGCGAAGTCGAAGGGCCTCGCCAACTCGCGCGTCATCTACAAGCACGCGCTGCGCAACGCCCTCATCCCGATCGTCACCCTCTTCGGCCTCTCGATCCCGGTCCTGCTCGCCGGCGCGGCCGTCACGGAGACGATCTTCAGCTGGCCCGGGCTGGGCTTCCTCGGCGTCCAGGCGGTCATCACGCGCGACTACCCGACGGTGCTGGCCTTCGTCATGGTGGGCGGCATCATGGTCATCGTCGGCAACCTCGTGGCCGACATCCTGTACGCCCTCGTCGACCCGCGCATCAAGTACTGAGAGGCAGCTCATGGCCCGCAGCGAGCCCGTCCCGCTCACCGGCGCCCAGCCGGGCACGACCGTCGCCCCCGGCGCCGTCGACGAGGTCGACCTGACGCCCGTCCGCACCTACTGGGAGCTGGTCCGCCAGCGCTTCGTCCAGCACCGGCTGGCGGTCATCGCGCTCTTCCTGATGATCACGCTGGTGGCGGTCGCGATCATCGTGCCGTTCGCGACCGGCGACGCCTACGGGAAGACGAACCTCCAGCTCGTCAACGCGCCGCCGTCGCTGACGGCGCCGCTCGGCTATGACAGCCTGGGGAGGAACACCTTCATCCGCCTCACGAAGGCGCTCCAGACGTCGCTCCTCGTCGGCGCCATGGCGGTCATGATCATCGTCGGGATCGGCGTCACGGTCGGCGCCATCGCCGGCTACATGGGCGGCAAGACGGACAACGCGCTGATGCGGCTCGTCGACATCGTGCTCTCGCTGCCGAGCTTCTTCCTGATCGTCATGCTGGTCGCCTTCTTCGGCACCGGCAACATGTGGGTGGTGGTGTTCGCCATCGGCCTGACCGGCTGGACGACGTCCGCTCGCCTCGTCCGCGCGGAGTTCCTGTCGAGCCGGAGCACGGACTCGGTGCTGGCGGCGATGGCCCTCGGCGCCAGCGATCGGCGGATCATCACGCGCCACATGCTGCCGGGCGCGATGGCGCCCGTCGTGGTCGCGGCCACCCTCGGCATCGCTGACGCGGTCGTGATCGAGGCGACCCTGTCCTACCTCGGGTTCGGGATCCAGCCGCCCGCGGCGAGCCTCGGCAACATGCTCACCAATGCCCAGGACTACATCTTCCGGAACCCGATCCTGATCTGGTACCCCGGGATCACCCTCGTGCTCGTCGTCCTTGCTGCGAGCTTCCTGGGCGACGGCCTGCGCGACGCCCTCGATCCGCGCCAGCGGGTGATGAGCTAGCAGATGGTCGTCCAGCGCCGAGATTCGAACGCGCCGCTCCTCTCGATCAAGAACCTCCGGACCCACTTCTTCACGAAGGACGGCGTCGTCAAGGCCGTCGACGGGGTCAGCTACGACGTGCCTGACAGCCGGACGGTCGGCGTCGTGGGCGAGTCGGGCTGTGGCAAGAGCATCACCGCGCTGTCGGTGATGCGCCTGATCGAGCAGCCGGGACGGATCATCGAGGGCCAGATCCTCCTGTCCGGCCAGGACCTGGTGACCCTGACCGACGACCAGATGCGGGAGATCCGCGGCAACACGATCTCGATGATCTTCCAGGAGCCGATGACCAGCCTCAACCCCGTCTTCACCTGCGGGAGCCAGATCGCCGAGACCGTGGCCCTCCACGAGGGCGTCAGCTCGTCGCAGGCGAAGGAGCGGGCGGTGGAGATGCTCGAGAAGGTCGGCATCCCGGACCCGGGCCGCCGGGCAAAGCAGTATCCCCACGAGCTGTCGGGCGGCATGCGCCAGCGCGTGATGATCGCGATGGCGCTCTCGACGAATCCGGAGCTGCTCATCGCCGACGAGCCGACGACTGCCCTCGATGTCACGATCCAGGCCCAGATCCTGGAGCTGATGAAGTCGCTCCGGGAGCGCAACCGGATGGCGATCATGCTCATCACCCACGACCTCGGGGTCATCGCCGAGATGGCCGACCACGTCGTGGTCATGTATGCCGGCCAGGTCGTCGAGCAGGGTCCCGGTGGACACGATCTTCTCGCGGCCGCACCACCCGTACACCCGCGGCCTGCTGGCCTCGATCCCCCGGATGGGCGAACGCCGCACGCGCCTCGAGGTCATCCAGGGGGTCGTCCCGAACCCGCTCAACCTGCCCCAGGGCTGCCTCTTCAAGCGGCGCTGCCGGCAGGCGATGCCGATCTGCGACGTCGCCCCGCCGTACCAGCAGGTGGGCCCGGACCAGTTCAGCCGCTGCTGGCTGACCGCCGCCGGCGAGCCGCCGGCCGTCGGCGAGGCGGCGTCGCGCGAGGTGGCCGAGGAGGCCGCCGCCGCGCTCTCGGTGCCGGCATGAGCATGGCGGGCGGCGCACCCACCTCCCCCTCCGGCATCCCCGTGCCGCTCCCCGGCGACGCGACCGCCGCCGAGACGACCGCGGTCGGGGAGGAGCGGCCGCTGCTCACGGTGGAGAACCTCGTCAAGCACTTCGAGATCCGGGGCGGCCTTCTCGGTGTCAGCCTTCTCGGGGCCGTCCGGGCCGTGGACGGGGTCAGCTTCAGCGTGCGCAAGGGCGAGACGCTGGGCCTCGTCGGCGAATCGGGCTGCGGCAAGACGACCCTCGGCAAGCTCATCCTGCGCCTGATCCCGGCGACGTCCGGCAAGGTCACCCTGAAGGACAAGGTCCTCTTCGACACCCCGACGGCAGCAGAGAAGAAGCAGGGCCGCAAGGCGACGCTGCTCTCGAATGACGAGATGAAGGTCGTCCGGCGCGACCTGCAGGTGGTCTTCCAGGACCCCTACGCGAGCCTCAACCCGCGCATGTCAGTCGGCGAGATCGTCGGTGAGGGCCCGCTGGTCCATGGCCTGACCGACCGGGCCAAGCGCGAGGACCTCGTCCGCGAGCTCCTCGCCCGGGTCGGTCTCAACCAGAGCCACATCCACCGCTACCCGCACGAGTTCTCGGGCGGCCAGCGCCAGCGAATCGGAATCGCCCGGGCGCTCGCCCTCAACCCCGACTTCATCGTCTGCGACGAGCCGGTGTCGGCCCTCGACGTGTCGATCCAGAGCCAGGTCCTGAACCTCCTCGACGACCTGCAACAGGAGCTCGGGCTGACCTATCTCTTCATCGCCCACAACCTGGCCGTGGTCGAGCACATCAGCGACCGGGTCGGGGTGATGTACCTGGGCATGCTCGTCGAGCTGGCCGACGTCGACGAGATCTACAGCGCGCCGGCCCACCCGTACTCGGTCGCCCTCCTGTCGGCCGTCCCCGATCCGAACCCGCGGAACCGCAAGCAGCGGATCATCCTGAAGGGCGACATCCCGTCGCCGGCCAACCCGCCCTCGGGGTGCCGGTTCCACACCCGCTGCTGGCTGCGCGAGCGGCTCGGCAATCCCGATCGGTGCTCCGAGGAGATCCCCGAGCTGCGCGAGGTCTCGCCGGGCCACCAGACGGCGTGCCACTTCGCCGAGGAGGTCACGGCCGAGACGATCGGCGCCGCGGCCCGGTCGGCCGTCAACACGGCCTGAATCCTGCGGGGCCACGAGGGCCCGGCGGCGCACTCGGCTCGGTCGGGTCCCGGACGGCACGACGCACAAGGCGCGACATGTGCCGGGCGCCCGTGCCGCGGCCCAGCGGCTAGACTCGCCACGTGCAGCCGCTCCGGATCGCCCTCGCCCAGATCGCGCCGCGCCTCGGGGACCTCGAGGCCAACCTGGCGCGCCACGTCGAGCTGATCCGCGAGGCGCGGGGTGGCGGCGCCGACCTCGTCGTCTTCCCGGAGCTCGGCCTCACCGGCTACCTGCTGCAGGACCTCGCCGGCGAGGTGGCGATGCGGCTCGACGACCCGCGCCTGGCGGCCCTCGCGGCCGAGACCGACGACTGCTCGGCCGTGGTCAGCTTCGTCGAGGAGTCGACCGACCACCGCCTGTTCATCGCGGCCGCCCTCCTCGAGGCCGGCCGCGTCCGGCACGTCTACCGCAAGGTCCACCTGCCCACCTACGGCCTCTTCGACGAGCGCCGCTTCTTCGCCGCGGGCGACGCGATCCGGGCGGTGCCCTCGCGCCTCGGCGTGGGCCTGGGACTGGCGATCTGCGAGGACTTCTGGCACCTGCGGGACGGCCCAGGCCCTGGCCCTCGACGGCGCCCAGGTCCTGGTGAACGTCTCGTCGTCGCCGGGCCGCGACCTCGCCGCCACGCACGCCGAGGGGGCTCGGCACGGCCGCGTCGTGGAGGACGCTCCTGCGCACCTACGCCCAGCTGACGACGAGCGTTCGTCGTCTTCTGCAACCGGGTCGGCGTCGACGAGTCGATCAGCTTCTGGGGCGGCAGCGAGGTCATCGGCCCGGCCGGCGAGTCGCTGGCCCAGGCGCCGCTCTACGACGAGGCGCTCGTCTTCGCCGACGTCGCCCCGGCGGACATCCGCCGCGAGCGGATCGCGCTGCCCCTGCTGCGCGACGAGCGCCCCGAGCTGATGGTCCGCGAGCTCGAGCGGATCGTCGCCGAGCGTGCCGGCCTCGCGCCCGACTCGACGTCGGACGTCGAGGGCTGGACGTCGGATGACGCCGGGGGATCCTCGTGAGCCCCGACCCGGGGCCCGGAGCGGCCGGCGCCGGGGAAGACCTCGCACCGACCCGGACGAGGCGCCCGCGGCCCTCCCGTTCGAGCTGCCGGAGGAGCTGCGGATCGACATCGGACGTCGCGCGGCGCGTCATCGGCGGGTTCATCCGCGGCCAGCTGAAGCAGGCCGGCTTCGAGCGGGCGGTCCTGGGCCTCTCGGGCGGGATCGACTCTGCCCTGGTGGCGTACCTGGTCGCCGAGGCGATCGGCGCCGAGCACCTGCTCTGCGTGATGATGCCGTACCGGACGTCGTCGCCGGCGTCGCAGGCGGACGCCGAGGAGGTCGTGCGCCGCCTCGGCTGCGCCAGCCGGCTCGTCGACATCAGCCCGATCGTGGACGGCTACTTCGACGGCGTCGGGCGGGTCCGAGGCGCGGGACGCCTCGCCGCTGCGACGAGGCAACTTCATGGCCCGGGCGCGGATGATGGTCCTGTACGACGCGTCCGTCACCTGGGGCGGCCTCGTCGTCGGGACCGGCAACAAGACCGAGATCGCTGATCGGCTACACGACCCTCTTCGGCGACAGCGCCTGCGCCTTCAACCCGATCGGCGACCTCTACAAGACGCCAGGTCCGCCAGCTGTCGCTGGCGCTCGGCGTCCCCGACGCGATCGTCCGCAAGGCGCCGTCGGCCGACCTGTGGCCGGGCCAGACCGACGAGACGGAGGCCGGCTTCACGTACCACGAGCTGGACCGCCTGCTGTTCTGGATGATCGACCGCCGGCGCTCGGACGCGCGAGCTGGCGGCTCTCGGCTTCGACCCCGCGACGGTCGCCCGCGTCGACCGCATGGTCGCCGCGTCGGAGTTCAAGCGGCAGGTGCCGCCGATCGCCAAGCTCGGGCCCGCGGACGGCCGGCGTCGACTACCTCTACCCGCGCCGCCGGCCGGGCAGCGCGCGGTCGTGACCCGCCGCGCAGCGGAGCCGTCCGGCACCGCGCGGAGGGGTCAGGGCCGCCGGGGGAGCCCGGCCCGGACGCCGCCCGCCCCGACGGCGACGAGCGCCCGGCTCGCACCGCACGGCTCTTCGTGGTGGCGACGCCGATCGGCAACCTCGCCGACGTCACGCTGCGGGCGCTCGAGGTCCTGCGGTGCCGTCCCGCTCGTCGCCGCCGAGGACACGCGGCTGACGCGGCGCCTGTTCGCCCGCCACGGCATCGCGACGCGGCTCGTCAGCTACCACGCGCGGAACGCGGCGACGCGCGGCCCCGAGCTGCTCGACCACCTCCGCGGCGGAGCCGACCTGGCGCTCGTGACCGACGCCGGCACGCCCGCTCGTCTCCGACCCGGGCGGCGAGCTGGTCGCGGCGTGGGCCGCCGACGGCGGCGCCGTCGTCCCGGTTCCCGGGCCGTCGGCCGTGCTCGCGGCCCTCGTCGCCTCGGGGATCGCCGGGCCGCGCTGGGCGTTCGAGGGGTTCCTGCCGCGCTCCGGCCGGGAGCGCCGCGCCCGGCTCGCCCGCCTGGCGGCGGACCCGCGGACGAGCGTCCTCTTCGAGGCGCCGGGCCGCCTGGCGGCGACGCTGGCCGACCTCGCCGCGGCCTGCGGGCCGGACCGGCCGGCCGCCGTCTGCCGGGAGCTCACGAAGCTCCACGAGGAGGTCCGGCGGGGGACGCTGGGCGACCCTCGCCGCGGCCGCGGCCGACGGGTCGATCGTGGCCCGCGGCGAGATCGTCGTCGTGGTCGGCGAGGCGAGCCAGCGGCACGGGCCGGCCACGGCGGCGGACGCGGCGGCGAACGCGGATGCCGTCGCGGCCGCGCGGGCCGAGGTCGAGCGCCTCGTCGCGAGCGGGGTCGCCCGCGGGGAGGCCGCTCGCCGCGTCGCCGCAGCCACCGGGATCGGGCGCCGCGGCCTCTACGGCGCCGACGGGGAACGCTAGGATCGGCGCGTCATGGATACCGCTGCCGCCCGCCTCCCGGTCCTCGGCGCCCTGTCGCCGATCGCGCGCATCCTGGTGCTGGCGACGGTCGCCATCTCGCTCGTCACGATCGTCCTCGCCTGGGTCGTCGGCGCCGATCCCACGCATCCTGTTCGTGGTCTCGGCGGTCGCGATCCTGGGGCTCGCCTGGCTCGATCGGCCTCTCGACCGAGCGCCTCGGAGCGCTCACGGGCCCCCAGGTCGGCGGCATCCTCAACGCGACGTTCGGCAACATCGCCGAGCTGATCATCGCCTTCTTCGCCCTGCAGGCCGGTCTCATCGACGTCGTGAAGGCCTCGCTCACCGGCTCGATCATCGGCAACCTGCTGCTCGTCCTGGGCGCCAGCGTCCTCTTCGGCGGCCTCCGCAACGGGATCCAGCGCTTCGACCCCCGGGTCGCCGGCTCGAACGCGGCGCTCCTGGTCGTCGCCGCGATCGGCCTCTTCGTCCCGGCGGTCTTCGCCCTCAGCGCGGGCCCGGGCGAGCCAGGGGACCGATCACCGAGGAGTCCGTCCTCGTCGCCATCCTCCTCATCGTCGGCTACGTGCTCTCGCTCGTCTTCCAGTTCACGAACCCGAGCCGGACCCTCGGCGGCCACGAGCCCGCGGCCGAGCACGGCGGGCCGGCCTGGAGCCGGAGCGTGGCGATCGTCGTGCTCCTCGCGGCGGCCGGCCTCCTGGCCGTCCTGTCCGAGATCCTGGTCGAGCTCGATCGAGCCGTTCATCGAGGCCTTCGGGCTGTCCCAGATCTTCGTCGGCGTGATCCTGATCCCGACGATCGGCAACCTCGCCGAGCACCTCGTCGCCGTCCAGCTCGCCTGGAAGAACAAGATGGAGTTCTCGATGGCCGTGGCCTACGGGTCGAGCCTCCAGGTCGCCCTCTTCGTCGGCCCGGTCCTCGTGCTGATCGGCGCGCGTCATCGGGCAGCCGATGGACCTCGTCTTCGCGCCGCTCGAGATCGTGGCCGTCGGCGCCGCGGTCGGGGATCAGCGCCCTCATCGCCCTCGACGGCGAGTCGAACTGGCTCGAGGGCGCGCTCCTGATCCTCGTCTACGTCATCCTGGCGGTCTCGTTCTTCGAGCTCCGCCTGAACCCGTGATCCACCGTGCGCGTAGATGAGGTGACGCCGCTTGCGGGAGCGGCTAGCATGCGTTTCGACCATGGACCGGAGATCAGGGCGCTGCCGCGGCCGTGGTATGCCGCGCAACGCGACCCGCTTGTTTGAGGAGGAGAGCCCATGGCACGCCTGAAGTTCGCAGCGCTCGCCGCGGCGGCCGCGATCGCGGTTGCCGCCTGCGGCGGCTCGGCGACGCAGTCACCCGCGGCCAGCCAGCCCGCCGCATCGCAGCCCGCCCCGTCGCAGCCCGCCGCGTCGGAGACGCCGGCGGCCAATGCCCCCAAGGAGGGCGGCACGCTCGTCGTGGCGCTCTCGGGGGACATCAACCGGACCGACCCGTCGCTGGTCGACGACGCCAACTCGACGTACGTCGAGAGCCAGGTCCTCGAGACGCTCGTCACCCTCAAGCCGGGCACCGGCGACGAGATCATCCCGGCCCTCGCCACGGAGTGGAGCGTCAGCGACGACGGCCTGAGCTACACGTTCAAGATCCGCGACGGCGTCAAGTTCCACGACGGGACCGCGCTCGACGCCGCGGCCGTGAAGGCGAACTTCGATCGCTGGATGACGATCCCGAAGTCGTACGTCGACCTCGGCTACACCTACTACATCGACACGGTCGTCACGGGCAAGATCACGAAGGTGGAGGCGCCGGACGCCAGCACCGTCGTCGTGACGCTCAACGCGCCGAACTCGGCGTTCCTCGTCGCGATGACGGTGACGCCGTTCGGCATCTCGAGCCCCAAGGCGCTCGTCGACGGCAACGCCAGCGCCCCCGACTTCAAGGACAACAAGTACGCCACCGGCGGCCCGCCGGCGATGGTCGGCACCGGCCCCTTCATGTTCAAGGAGTGGGTCCCGGGCGACCACGTGACGCTCGTCAAGAACCCGGATTACTGGAACAAGGCGGCCGGCGGCCCGTACCTCGACCAGATCACGTTCAAGCCGATCGCCGATACGACCGCGACGCTCAACGCCATCCAGTCGGGCGACGTCGACCTCGCGATGCAGATGTCGCCGGTCGATGTCCCGACCGTCAAGGCCGACACCAACCTGCAGCTCATCGACCGCGGGAGCGCCTGCAACGTGGGCGTCCTCGGCATGAACCAGACCCACAAGCCGTTCGACAACCCGAAGATCCGCCAGGCGATGGCCTACGCGATCGACCGTCCGGCGCTCGCCCAGGCGTTCTTCGGAGGGGCGTTCGGGCTCGTCCCGAGCAACTGGGCACCGCCCGGAACCCCGTTCGTCAACGAGCTGGCGCTCCCGACCTACGACCCGGACAAGGCCAGGGCCCTGATCGCCGAGTCCGGCGTCACCGACCTGAGCTTCGACTTCTGGTACCCGTCCGACGTCACGCCGGGCCTACATGCCCGACCCGAAGGGCGAGTTCGAGGCGATCCTGAGCAACCTCGAGGCGGTCGGCTTCAAGCCGAACCCGAAGACCGCCCCCTGGCGGCCCGACTACCTCGCCGCGGAGTCCTCGGGCAAGTACCCGGCGTGGCTCATCGGCTGGAACTGCGACTGGCTCGGCATCGACAACTTCCTGTACACCGCGTTCTTCGGCTACCGGGGCGACCCGATCGGGCCGAACCCGGAGTTCGCCTACAAGAACGACGAGATGAACCAGGCCATGGTCGACGCCCTGACGGCGACCGACGAGGCCGGTCAGAAGGCCGCCTGGGACAAGGCCCAGGAGCTGATCCTGGCCGACATGCCCGCCGTGCCGCTCGCGTCGAGCAAGACGCCCGGGGCCCTGCAGGCATATGTGAAGGGCTTCGTCCCGGGCCCGACCCTGCTCGAGTTCCTTTCGAGCGTCTGGCTCGACAAGTAGCGCCGTGACGTTCGCCCGCGGCGGGCGTCACGCACAATCGTGGTCCCCCGGCGGCCTTCGGCCCCGGGGGACCACCTGCACCCGGCACCACCCGTAGGCACGGTCGCGGAGCACAGGTAGTCCCCCAGACCTGATGGGCAAGTACATCGTCCGCCGGCTCCTCGGGAGCGATCCCGGTCCTGTTCGGGCTGTCGATCATCCTGTTCTGCTTCGTCCACCTGCTGCCCGGCGACCCGGCCACCGCGATCCTGGGCCAGCACGCCACGCCGGAGCGGGTCGCGGCCATGCGCGAGTACCTTGGGCTCGACCTGCCGCTCTGGCAGCAGTACCTGCGCTACGTCGGTGGCCTCTTCCAGGGCGACTTCGGGTCGAGCATCATCAACAACCAGCCGCTCCTCAAGGAGCTCCTGACCCGGTTCCCGGCGACGATCGAGCTGACCGTCGGCGCGATGATCTTCGCTGCCGGGATCGGTATCCCCCTCGGCCGCTTCGCCGCCCGGCACGCCCAGGAATGGTCGGACGGAATGGTCACGCT
>CAWEYP010000004.1:0-70107 GCA_963813305.1 uncultured Chloroflexia bacterium | reverse complement strand
TCGGGCTCGACTCCACGAGGAGGATGAAGGCCGCACCGGAGAGCCAGCACAGGAGGGCGAGCTCGGGGGTGGCGGTCACGCCGAGAGGCCCCACCAGCACGACCCACAGGACGAGCCCGACGACCAGGGCAGCCAGCGCCTTGGCCAGGCGGAGCAGGACCTCGAAGACCAGATTGCTCACCGGACCTCCTCGACGGCGCGGCGGCCCTGGAGCGCCCGGATGAGGCGTGACCTCGTCCGCGTACTCGAGGTCGCCGCCGACAGGCAGGCCGCGCGCGATCCGTGTCACCGATCCGACGTGGCCAGCGAGGCGCTCGGCCAGGTACATCGCGGTCGCGTCGCCCTCCAGCGACGGGTTCGTGGCGAGGATCACCTCGCTCATGGGCTCCCCGTCCGCCTCGGCCGTGACGACCCGCTCCAGCAGCTCGCGGATCCGCAGGCGCTCGGGGCCGATCCCGTCCATCGGGCTGATGGCCCCATGGAGGACGTGGTAGCGGCCCCGCCATTCGCCCGTCCGATCGATCGCCAGCACGTCAAGCGGCTCCTCGACGACGCACAGGCGGCGCGGGTCACGGCCCGGGTCGCGGCAGACGGGGCACTCCGGCGCATCGCTGATGTTGAAGCAGGTGTCGCAGAAGACGACCTCGTCGCGCACGGCCACGAGCGCTGCCGCCAGCGCGCGAGCCTCCGCGTCGGGGGCGCGCAGCAGGTGGTACGTCAGCCGCTGGGCCGTCTTCGGCCCGATGCCGGGCAGGCGGGCGAACGCCTCGATGAGGCGTGCGACGGGCGCGATCAGGGGAGTCGACATGCCAGCTGTCCCGGGTGGTCGGTCACATCCCCGGCAGGCGCAGGCCGCCGGTGAGGGCGGCCATCCTGGAGGTCTCCAGGTCGCGCGACGTGTTCAGCGCGTCGGTCACCGCGGCCAGGACCAGGTCCTGGAGCATCTCCACGTCGTCCGGGTCGACCGCCGACGGGTCGATCGTGATCGAGACGACGTCGCGCTTGCCGGTGACCACGACGCGGACGACGCCGCCCCCGGCGGAGCCCTCGACCCGGGCCGCCTGCAGCTCTTCCTCGACCCGCGCCATGTCGCGCTGCATCTGCTGGAGCATCTTCTGGGGATTGAAGCTCATCGGGTGGATCGCCTCCTCGCCACCCGGGCTGACGCCCGGGAGATCGTCTCGTCGCGCGAAGTCTGGTACATCCGGGGCGGGTCCGCTGCGCCGCGCGGGTCAGCGCACCTCCGGGATCTCGACCAGGTCGTCGCCCCAGACGTCGCGCGCGGCGCGGAGCACCGCGGCACCCTCAGGATCCACGCTGGGCATCGGGTCCGGGTCGAGGTTTGTGGCCACGCAACGCACCGTGACCGGGCGTCCCAGCACCCGCCCCAGGCCGTCTTCCAGGGTGCCGCGGCGGCGGTCGGCCACGTCGCGGAGGAAGAGCTGGCTCTCGGGGAAGCCGAGCGTGACGACTGCCCCGTCGACGGCGATCGGCCGGCATGCCTCGATGAGTGGCTTGGTCGGCGGGTGCCGGCTGATGAGCGCGACGATCTCGGGCCAGCGGTTGCGCAGGTCGTCGAGTGCATCGCCCGGGACGGCGTCAGCGGGCGAGGTGGCCGGCTCGGGCGAGGGAGCCGGCTCGGGCGAGGGAGCCGGCCCGGCTGCGGCGGCCGGCTCGGGCGACTCAGCGGCGGGCGCCGGCTCGGCTGCCGGCGCGGGTGCCCCGTCGGCGGCGCGGCCGGATGCCGCCTCGGCGGGCGGGGCCGGCTCGGCGGGCGGGGCCGGCCCTGGCTCGAGGGCAGGAGCGGCGCGGCGCGAGGGCGTCGAGCGGGCGGGCGCGGACTCGCGCCCCTTCGGCTCCGGCGTGACGCGCGCAGCCGCGCGTGGCGGTTCCGGCGGGGCCTCGGGCGGCGCTTCCGGCGCCGGGGTGGGCAGCGTCGCCTCGGGCGACGACGGTGGCGCGGCGAGGCAAGGGGTGCGGCACCCGCGGCGAGGCCGGCCCCGCCGACCGTGCCGGCCTCGAACAGCGCCAGCTCGAGGGCGAGACGCAGGCCGCCGGGCCCCGGCCGGGCGGGATCGATGGCCGCGAGACGGCGAGCTCCCGTCGCCAGGGGGCCCGCGCCCAGCGCGGCGAGCGGATCGCCCGAGGGCCGGCCGCCCAGGGCGACATGGAGCGCGGCCCGCAGCGCCTCCACCACCTGGTCGGCGAAGCTGCGCAGGTCGCGGCCGCGATCCTCCAGGGCGTCGAGCACGGCGATCCCGGCGGCCGGGTCGCCGACCACCAGCGCGCGGCCGAAGGCCGTGACCGTCTCGGCGTCGGCGAGGCCCAGCAGGTCGCGGACGCCGTCCGCCGTCAGCTCGTCGCCGCCGGCGGAGAGGAGCTGGTCCAGGATCGATTCGGCGTCGCGCATCCCGCCGTTCGCCAGCCGGGCGACCAGGGCGACCGCGGCCGGCTCGGCCGTCCGCCCGTCGGCCTCGAGGATCCGTCGCAGCTTCCCCTCGATGAGCGGCAGGGGGAGCGGCCGGAAGTCGAAGCGCTGGACCCGGGAGATCACGGCGGGGCGAATCTGGCTGCTGTCGGTGGTGCAGAAGATGAAGAGGACATGCGGCGGCGGCTCCTCGAGCGTCTTGAGGAGGACGTCCCAGCCCTGGGTGATCCGCTGGACCTCGTCGACGATGAAGACCTTCGTCGGCAGGTCGGCCGGCGCCGTGTAGATGCGCGGCAGGAGCTCGCGGATGTCGTCGACCCGGTTGTTCGAGGCCGCGTCGAGCTCGACCACGTCGAGTGCCCGGCCCTCGCGGATCGCGTCGCAGTTCGGGCAGGCGTCGCACGGCTCGCCCTCGGCGACGTTGGGGCAGTTGACCGCCTTGGCGACGATCCGCGCCAGCGACGTCTTGCCGGTCCCCCGCGGGCCGACGAACAGGTAGGCGTGCGCCGAGCGGCCGCTGCGGATCGCGTTGCGGAGGGTGGCGACCACGGCCTCCTGGCCCACGACCTCGCCGAAGCGCTGCGAGCGCCAGCGACGGTAGAGCGCCTGGTGGGACGGGGTCGACGTCACGAGGCTCCTCTGGCGCGCGGTGAGGCGAAGTGCCGTGCACCCACCGTCGATCGTCGCGTCCCCGCGCCCTCCGACAGGGACGACTCAGACCAGGCCGTGCCGCGGCACCCGGCGAACCTCGCTTAGCGCTGCTTCCTTCCGGACCTGACGCGGTTCACGTGTCGCCGCTGCGCGGGACCCGGTCCTCGGCGCCGTCCAGGTCGGCGGCATTCGAAGACGTTGACCTCGGGTGGGAATTCAGCCCTGCTGGAGCGGATTGCAGGTACAGGGCACCGCTAGTTCCCCGCCTAGCACGGCACGAGGATCATAGCAGGGGGCCCGGAGAGGGTGGCGGAGAGGGAGGGATTCGAACCCTCGATGGGTTGCCCCATACCGCATTTCCAGTGCGGCGCCCTAGGCCTCTAGGCGACCTCTCCGCGGGCGATGCGCCGCGGCCCCGGCCGGTGCGCGACCTGGGCCGACGGGTCGGGATCGGAGTGGCGGAGAGGGTGGGATTCGAACCCACGGTGCTTTCGCACACCGCTTTTCGAGAGCGGCACCATCAACCACTCGGACACCTCTCCGCCGGGGAGGATAGCAAAGCGGGCGACGATCGGGAATCCGGGCTGCCCCTCGAAGGCCCTCCTGAACGAGGTGGCCGGGTCGTCGACGTCAGGCGTGACGTCGACGTCAGGCGTGACGGAGCGCCGCCGCCTCCTGCAGCTCGGCCGCGTCGGCGCGCAGGATCCCGCTGATGAGGTCGACGCGGCGCGGCAGGGCCGGGTTGTTGGCCAGCTGGACGACCGAGCCGGCCGCCCCCGACACGAGGTCCGGCAGCGCGTAGACCAGGCAGTCGGCGTCCGCCTCGAGCATCGCCCCGACGCACATCGGGCAGGGCTCCACGGTCGCGAAGACCGTCACGCCGGCGAGCGAGCGTGTGCCCAGGCGCTGGGCGGCCTCGCGCAGGGTGACGATGACCGCGTGCGCCGTCGGATCGTTGCGGGCCGCGACCTCCTCGTGGCCGCTGGCGACGAGCGCGTCGCCGAGGACCGCGGCGGCGCCGCGCGGTCGCTCGCCCTGCTCCAGGGCGGCGCGGGCCTCGCCGAGGGCGGCCCCCATGAACAGCTCGTAGTGCATGGCCACAGGGTACTGCCGGCGGGCCGGCGCCGGCTACGCCCTACGCATCGAGCCCGGAGAGGGACCGGATGGCGCGGGCCAGGGCCGACATGTCGTCGTCGGCGTGACCCGTCGCCACGAGCCCCGCCTCCAGCTGCGCCGCGAGGGCCGCGACCGGGAGGACCGCCCCACGCTCCCGGGCCAGGTCGAGGGCGATCCCGAGGTCCTTGAGGTGGAGGGCGACGCGGAAGCCGAGCGGGTAGTCGTTCGCCAGCATCCGGCCGCTCCGGTTGGCGAGGACCCAGCTCTGGGCCGCCCCCGTGGAGAGCGCGTCCACGACCTGCCCGGGATCGAGCCCGGCCTTGAGCGCCAGCACGAGGCCCTCGGCCACTCCGAGGTACGTCCCGGCGAGGATCACCTGGTTCACCGCCTTGGCGGCCTGGCCGGCCCCGACCGGCCCGAGGTGGGTGATCGTCCGGCCGATCGCCGCCAGCACGGGTCGGGCCCGCTCGACGTCGGCTGCCTCGCCGCCGACGAGGATCGCGAGGGTCGCGTTCCGGGCGCCCTCGCTGCCGCCGGTCACCGGGGCGTCGACGAAGCCGATGCCCCGCTCGGCAAGGCGCGCCGCGAAGCCGCGGCTGGCCGCCGGGTCGATCGTCGAGCAGTCGATCACGAGCGTCCCGTGGGCGGCTCCCTCCGCGACGCCGTCGGCGCCGAAGAGGACCGCCTCCACGTCCGGGGTGTCGGAGACGCAGACCAGGACGATCTCGACGCCCGCGCCGAGCGCGGCGGGCGTGGCGGCGACGGTCGCTCCCAGGGCCTCCAGCTCGTGCGTGCGCCCCACCGTGCGGTTCCAGACGGTCAGGCGGAACCCGGCTCGCGCCAGGTTGGCGGCCATCGCGCCACCCATCGTCCCGAGCCCGACCACGCCGACGTTCCCTGCTGCCATCTCTCCCTCACCTGCGACGAGGGCATGGTAGGGCTCCGGGGGGCGAGCCGGCGGCTCGCGAGGGCGGCCCGCCCGGGGGCGTTGGACGGACCGGCCGCCGTCGGGCTACCGTGACGCCGTCCGCCCCCCACGAAGAACGGTGATGAGCCCAAGCGTCCTGGTCTCGCTCGTGTACTGCGGCGCCGCCTTCGGCGGGGCCTTCCTCTTCATGCGCCTGGCGGCGCCGGAGCTGCCCGCGCTCATCGTCGCGTTCGGCCGGATCTCGATCGCCGTCCTGATCCTCCTGCCGTTCGTCGGCCGGGAGCGCCTGCTCGCCATGCGGAGCCAGTGGCGCCACTACGTCGTCGTCGGGTTCTTCATGGCGGCGGCCCCGTTCGCTCTCTTCGCGTTCGCGGAACGTTCGATCACGGCGGGCCTCGGCTCGATCATCAACGCCACGACGCCGCTGTGGACGGCGATCATCCTCGCGGTGTGGCTCCGCCAGGCGCCGACGGCGCGGCGGGTCGCCGCGATCGTCGTCGGCTTCGCGGGCGTCGGGGTCATCGTCGGGCTGGAGGGAATCCAGCTCGCCCCGGACGCCCTCGTCGGCGCCGTTGCGGCGACGGCCGGAGCCGCCTCGTACGGCCTGGCCCTCACCTACATGCGCCGGCGCATGGCGCCCCAGCCGCCCCTCGATCTCGCCCTGGGACAGCTGATCGCGGCGTCGATCATGCTGGCGCCGTTCGCCCTCCTGTCGGCGGGCGACGCCGCGCCGAGCGGCGAGAGCATCCTGGCGATCCTCGGCCTGGGCATCTTCTCGACGGCGATCGCGTGGCCGATCCTCTTCCGCGTCAACCGGGAGGTCGGCCCGATGGCGACGAGCACCGTCACCTTCCTCAACCCGGTCTTCGGGGCGCTCTGGGGCGCCCTCTTCCTGGCCGAGTCGATCTCCCCGACCTTCCTGCTGGGCGCCGCCCTGGTCTTCGTCTCGTTGATGCTGATCTTCGACCTGCCGATGCCCTCCGCCCTCCGGCGGTCCGCCACGGCGGCCGCGGCCAGTCGTCCCCCAGGTGTCGCTCGACGACGAGACGCCGTAGCGAGGCCGGAGCCGGGCTCCGCTCCGGAGACCTCGAGCGCCCGGCGGAGGCGGGGCCTCGCCGGGCCGACCCGCCCGGCCCTCGCCATCGTGCCCAAACGGCACTTCCCCGGCGGCTCGCCGCGCCCGAATGATCGCGGTGACGACGCCGCCCGCGGCCGTCGACCAGGAGGAGGCGCCCCCGTGGCCGAGCGCAAGAAGGTGACCCTGCCGGCGCTGTTCGCGAAGGTCGCGGACGGCACGCCGATCACGTGGCTGACCTGCTACGACTACCCGACCGCCCACCTGCAGGAGCAGGCCGGCATCGACATGATCCTCGTCGGCGACAGCCTTGGCATGACGATGCTCGGGCTTCGACAGCACGCTGCCCGTGACGATGGACGACATGATCCGCCACGCCGCGGCGGTGCGGCGCGGCGCGCCGACCGCCTGGGTCGTCGGCGACATGCCGTACATGAGCTACCAGCCCAGCGTGGAGTCCGCGATCCGCAACGCCGGGCCGCTTCATGGCCGAGGCCGGCTGCGACGCGGTGAAGCTCGAGGGCGGCGCCGAGATGGCGGACCGGGTCGCCGGGATCGCCCGCGCCGGGATCCCGGTCATCGGCCACCTGGGCCTCACCCCCCAGAGCGTGAGCGCCCTCGGCGGCTTCCGGCTCCAGGGCAAGGGCGCCGCGCAGGCGAAGAAGATCGTCGACGACGCGAAGGCGCTCGAGGAGGCGGGCGCGTTCTGCATCCTCCTCGAGCTCGTGCCCGACCGGGTCTGCCGGCTCATCACCGAGCGCGCCGAGCACTGCATCATCATGAGCCTGGGGTCCGGCCCGGACGCCCACGGCCAGCTGCTCATCTACCACGACGCCTTCGCCCTCTACCCGAAGTTCACCCCGCGCATGGCGAAGGTCTTCGCCGATGCGGGCGCGGTGATCCGCGACGGCCTGGCGGCCTACGTCGCCGAGGTCACCGAACGGACCTTCCCGCAGCCGGAGAACTGGTTCGGGATGAAGGACGAGGAATACGACGAGCTGGTGAGGCTGCTCGCATGACCACGCTGGAGCTGCGTTCCGACCTCCGCGAGCGGCTCGCGATCCCGACGGCCCGCCTCGACGAGCTCAACGCCCTGCTCCGGGACCCCGACGCGCGGATCGTCAACGACCTGCTCGAGGTCGTGGCCCGCTACGGGACGCCCGAGGAGATCAACCGCAGGGCCCGGGCGGCCGGCGAGCTGCCGGCGCTCCTCGACCGCGTGAGGGCCGCCCACCCCGGCTACCTCGCCGACCTCGAGTGGCTCGCCGGGGAGCGCGACCGGGGCGCCTTCGTCAGCGTCGCCGACTTCCGCCGGGGCGTGCTCGGCGACCGGGCCGACGGCACGGCGTTCCGCGACGACATGGCGGTGACGCTGGAGGTGAGCGCCCTGCAGTACTTCCCCTGGGTGATCGCGGCGGCACGCAAGGCGATCGCGGAGCGCTCGCTCATGCCGGCCCGCTGGATCCAGGTGCGCCGGATGAAGGAGCAGGAGGTCGAGGGCGACCTCCCGGCGATCGCGGCGGCGATGCAGATCATCGGCGCCAGCTACGTCGAGACGCTCGACACGAAGGGCACCGACGGGTCGAACGTCCACCTCGGCGGCCCGGCCACGATCACCGGCTACTTCGGCGGGATCGGCCAGCCCAACGACCACCCGCTGCAGTGGGTCGACGAGTTCCTCCACTACTACACCGAGTACGGCGTGCGCCAGGTCCTGAACATCAACCCCGGGACGGTGCTGGCGGGCTACCTCCTGCACCGCCTCGGCGTCGACATCGAGTTCAAGATCTCCGTCTTCATGGGCAACGACAACCCGTACGCCGGGCTGTGGACCCTCATCGGCGCGAAGCTCTTCGCGCGCGACGACGGCTCGACGCCGCTCGTCGGCTTCAACTGGGGCAACTCGGTGAACAACGAGACGCTGGAGATCACGGCCCAGGTCCGGCGGGCGCTCGGCTTCGAGGACGTCGTCCGCTTCGAGCACCACATCACCGAGACGTACAAGAGCATCGTCCTCCAGCCGTACGACCGGCGCGACGAGCTCGTGGCGCTGGCCGATCACGTGCCGAACATCTCGGCCAAGCACGAGGGCGGCGACCCGGCGGTCGACGGGGCGCGCGCCCACCCCTCGGACATCCTGGACTACTTCCGGGAGGAATCCGAGGTCATCGAGAGCGGCGACTGGGAGAACCTGCAGCTCAACTTCATGGACAAGCTGGACGCGACGAACCACACGGCGCGCGCCCTGACCGAGCACGGCCTGAGCTTCGTGGCGGCAGCCAACCTGCACCGCTGACGGGCGCGCCGGCGGGCGGGCCGGCGCGTGCGTGCGGGTCAGCCGCAGCGGTAGGTCCATTCGAGGTCGCCCTCCGTCGCGTCCACGATGCCTCCCTCCAGCGCCCGCTCCAGGAGGCCGGCATGCAGGTCGCAGCGCTGGCCCGGTGCGGTCCCGAGGACGACCATCCAGCCGTGCTGCTCGGGATCACCGAAGGCGACCAGGCTGCTCCAGATGAGGGGGCGATCACCCGGGAACTGCTCACGGATCAGGGTCTCGGCCTGCTCGCGGGTCACGGGCGGCGGCGGATCGAACGTCAGTCCGCGCTGACCGGTGCCTCCCGTCAGCGTGCTGAACTCCGCGTCCGTGATCCCCGCCGCGAGCGTCGGGCCCGGCGTCGGCGCCGGCGGGGTGGCGGCCGGCGGGGTGGCGGGAGCGGTCGCAGCTGGCGATGCTGCCGCAGGCGTGGCAAGCGGCGGCGATGACGTGGCGGGGACCGGCGCCGCGGTCCACGCCGACCCCGGGCCGCTGCTCGAGCACGCCGCGACGAAGGCCACGATTGCCAAGGCGCCGACGAGGCGATGAGCGGGATCGCAACGGACGATCATCGTCTTCTCCCTGTGCGGTGCCGGGCCCGTCGCCATGCGCTCCCTCGCGGGTTCCGGCCACCGGTGAGACGCACGGCCACGCACGGGCGTTACCGGCGGTCGGGAGGGTTGCGCCGGGGCGATCGCAACGGCCGAGCAGCAGCCCCTTGCCGCGCGGGGTAGGCTCTCCCGGCGGTCGAACTTCGTCGGCCGAGCGCGCATGCTTGCACCGTGCGAAGGAGGGAGGGGAGTGGCTCACGATTCGGTCCCGTCGGTCGCCACGGCCGTGGGCATCCCGCAGTCGCTCGAGCCCACCTCGGGCCCGCTCACCTTCGAGGAGCTCCAGCTGGCGGGCCGCAACCGGGGCATGCCCCTCGAGGCGCTCCGCTACGCGACGACGCCCACCGGCCTCCACTACCTGCTGATCCACTGGGACATCCCCGACCTCCACGCCGAGGCGTGGCGCCTGCGCGTCGACGGCCTGGTGCGCCGGCCACTGGAGCTGACGCTGGCGGACCTGCAGGCTCGACCGGCGCGGAGGCTGCGGGTGACGCTGGAGTGTGCCGGGAACGGCCGGGCGCGGCTCGATCCGCGCCCGGTGAGCCAGCCGTGGCTGAACGAGGCCATCGGGACCGCCGAGTGGACCGGCACCCCCCTGGCGCCGATCCTCGAGGAGGCCGGCCTCGCCGACGAAGCGGTCGAGCTTGTCTTCACCGGCGCCGATCGCGGCATCCAGGGCGGCGTCGAGCAGGACTACGGCCGGAGCCTCGCGGTCGCCGACGCCTTGCGCCCCGAGGTCCTGGTCGCGACGACCATGAACGGCCAGCCGCTGCAGCCGCAGCACGGGTATCCCGCTCGCCTGCTCGTGCCGGGCTGGTACGGCATGGCGAGCGTGAAGTGGCTCACCTCGATCCGGGCCGTCGCAGAGCCGTTCACGGGGTTCCAGCAGACGCCCGCCTATCGGTACCAGCGCGACGCCGACGATCCCGGCGAGCCAGTGACCCGGATCCGCGTGAGGGCGCTCATGGTTCCGCCGGGGATCCCCGACTTCTTCACGCGCCGCCGGTTCGTGGAGCGGGGCCGGGTGGGCCTCGTGGGCAGGGCCTGGTCGGGCCGGGCGCCGGTCGAGCGCGTCGAGGTCGGGGTCGACGGCCGCTGGCACGACGCGACGCTCGAGGCCGAGCGAGGAGCCGTTCGCCTGGCAGGGCTGGTCGTTCGACTGGGATGCCACGCCGGGCGACCACGTGCTGGCATGCCGGGCCACGGACGGGATCGGGGAACGTTCAGCCCACGACGCAGCCGTGGAACTACCAGGGGATGGGCAACAACCTCATCCAGGAGGTTGCCGTCAGCGTGCGCTGAGCCTGCCCGGGTCCGGGCAGCGCTTGGCCGCTGTGCGGGGCGATCAGCGTGGCCCCGAGGCCCCGTGGAGGGGCGACCGGGCCCGTCTCCCCGGTCTGGTTGGCGGCGCTGAGTTGGCGCGCCCGGCGGGACTCGAACCCACGACCTTCAGGTCCGCAACCTGACGCTCTATCCACTGAGCTACGGGCGCACGAGAGAGGTGGCGGAGAGGGAGGGATTCGAACCCTCGAGGCAGGTTACCCCACCTGGCGGTTTAGCAAACCGCTGCACTAGGCCTCTATGCGACCTCTCCGGGCCTCGGCGCCGCGCATTCTAGCAGAGAGCGCTGGCGCGGCCGAAGGCCGTTCGGGGCAGCCGACACGAGGCGGCACAGCGCTCGCCAGCGACTGGCTGCGCCCCGGCCGGCACACCGATCGCTTGTGGGGTCGAACCGGCGACGGCCGAGCGTGGGCACGCTCGCACTCTGCCGGATCGGGTGGTCGCGCTTCCGTGGCTGTCGCCAATCTGATCGCAGGACTGATCGCCATGGGCGATGCCGAGCGGCTGACGCGCATCGATGCGGCCGCCGGAGCTACCTGTCGCCGGGAGCGCAGCGCGTTGACATCGCCGTGGGCCGTCGGTATCGTCGCGCCACCGTGAAGGAACGCCACTTCCTCTTTCCGAGCCCGGCATGACCTGCCCCGGAGCCTGAGCTCCGGGCCGCGGGACGTGCCGGGTGCAAGCAGAGGCCGCAGGACCTCTGCTTTTTTGTTGCGCGAAGGCGGGATGATGGTCGAGGCGCGGACGGGCCGGTGCCGCCCAGGGGCGGCCGGGATGCGAGGCGAGGCCAGATGTTCGTGGTGATGGCGGTCGAGGCGACCGAGGAGCAGCTGAACGCCGTGCGGGGCGCGGTCCTCGAGGAGGGCCTGACCCCCCACGAGAACCGCGGCGGCGCGCACGTCGTGGTGGCCGTCCTCGGCGAGGGCGGCGCGTGGGTCGAGCGCCTGGCCGACCGCCTGTCGGTCCTCCCGGGCGTCGAATCCGTCACCCGCAGCAGCCGGCCCTTCAAGCTCACCTCGCGCGAGTTCCACCCCGAGGACACGATCGTCGCGGTCGGCGACGTCACGATCGGCGACGGGTCGCTGACCCTGGCGGCTGGACCCTGCGCCATCGAGTCGCGCGACCAGCTGTTCGAGACCGCGGAGGCGGTGAAGGCCGCCGGCGCGAACATCCTGCGCGGCGGCGCGTTCAAGCCGCGCACCAGCCCCTACTCCTTCCAGGGCCTGGGCCTGCAGGGCCTCCGCTACCTCGCCGAGGCGCGCGAGCGGACCGGCCTGCCGGTCGTCACCGAGGTGATGGAGCCGGGCCAGGTGGAGCACGTGGCCGAGTACGCCGACATCCTCCAGATCGGCGCCCGCAACATGCAGAACTACTCGCTCCTCATGGCGGTCGGGCGGATCGGGCGGCCGGTGCTCCTCAAGCGCGGCCTGTCCGGCACGATCGAGGAGTGGCTGATGGCCGCCGAGTACGTCATGTCGAGCGGCAACCCCAACGTGATCCTGTGCGAGCGCGGCATCCGGACCTTCGAGACCGCCTATCGCAACACGCTCGACATCACGGCCGTGCCGCTGGTCCACCAGCTGACCCACCTGCCGGTGATGATCGACCCGTCCCACGCGGCCGGGAAGCGCTGGCTGGTGCCGCCGCTGGCGCTCGCGGGGACCGCGGCCGGCGCCGACGGCCTGCTCATCGAGGTCCATCCCCGCCCGATCGAGGCGCTCTCCGACGGCGACCAGTCGGTGACCCCGGCCCAGTTCGCCGAGCTCGCCGTGGCCGTCCGCGCCGTGCACGGGCAGGTCCGGGCGATCCACGCCACCCGCGGTCCCGCGATGGCCGCCGGCTCGCGCGCCTGATCGACGGACGGTGACCAGCGTGCCGGCCCACCCGGCCGTCCCGGTCCGGCCTGCCCAGCGCCTGCGGGGTGAGCTGCGGCTGCCCGGCGACAAGTCGATCAGCCACCGGGCGCTGCTCCTCGCCCTCCTGGCCGAGGGCGAGAGCCGGATCGCGGGTGCCGGCGACGGGCGCGACGTCCGGGCGACCGCCGCCGTCGTGGCGGCCCTCGGCGCGACCGTCGAGCGTGCGGGCGACGACCCGCGCGCGGTCGACTACCGGATCGTCTCGCCGGGCCGGGCGGGGCTCCGCGAGCCGGCCGGCATCCTCGACTGCGAGAACTCCGGGACCACGTTCCGGCTGGCTGCCGGCATCCTCGCCGGCCTCCCCGCCTTCGCCGTCCTCGACGGCGACGCCTCGCTGCGCGGGCGTCCGATGGGCCGCGTGGCCGCCCCGCTGGCCGCGATGGGCGCGACCGTGGCCGGCCGCGCCGGCGCCACGCTGCCGCCGCTCGCGATCACCGGCCGATCTCCGCTGGCCGCCATCGACCACGCCACGCCCGTGCCGTCGGCCCAGGTGAAGTCGGCGATCCTGCTGGCCGGCCTGGCCGCCGCCGGGACGACGACCGTCCGCGAGGCCATCGCCACCCGCGACCACACCGAGCGGATGCTGCGGGCGCGCAGCGTGGCGGTCCGCACGGAGCGCCTGCCAGGCGGCGGGGCGATCCATGCCGTCGACGGCGTCGCCGCGGTGCGGCCGCTGGACCAGCGCGTCCCCGGCGATGTCTCGGGCGCGGCGTTCTGGCTGGTGGCCGGCGCGGCGCACCCGGACGCGGAGCTGACCCTCCGGGACGTCGGGACGAACCCGACCCGGCGTGCGATCATCGACCTGCTGCGACGGATGGGCGCCGAGATCGACGAGCGCCCCGTCGGCGCGGCGGGCGACGAGGCGAGCGGGGAGCCGCTCGCGGACCTCGTCGTTCGGAGCAGTGCCCTCCGAGGGATCGATGTGACGGCCGACGAGGTCGCCGCCGCGATCGACGAGATCCCGGTCCTCTGCCTCGCCGCAGCGGTGGCGAGCGGGCGAACCCGGATCCTGGGCGTCGGGGAGCTGCGCCACAAGGAGTCGGACCGCGTCGCCGGGATCGCGACCGGGCTCGCGGCGCTTGGCGCCCGGGTCGTGGTCGACGGGGACACGATCGAGATCGACGGTGGCCGCCCGCTCACGGGAGCGGCGGTCGAGACGCACGACGACCATCGCCTGGCGATGACCTTCGCGGTTGCCGGGCTCATGGCACGGGGCGAGACGCTCGTCCGCGACCCGGGGTCGGCGGACGTCTCGTATCCGGGGTTCTTCGGAGAGCTGGAAAGGGTGCGAGCATGACGAAACGGGTCGTCCTCATCGGCCATCCGGTCGCCCACTCCCTCTCCGGCGCGATGCAGCAGGCCGCGTTCGACGCGGCGGGCATCCCGGCGACCTACGAGCTGTGGGACCGGGCACCGCTGGAGCTCGCGGACGCGATCGCCGAGCTGCGCGCCGACGAGTTCCTGGGCGCGAACGTCACGATCCCCCACAAGGAGAAGGCCGCCGGGCTGGTGGACCGCCTCACCGAGGAGGCCCACGCGACGGGCGCCGTCAACACGATCACCCGCGAGGGGAAGCGCCTCGTCGGCCACAACACCGACGTGCCGGGGTTCCGGGTCGCGCTCGAGACCCTCGTCGGGAAGCAGCGGATGCCGCGCGCCGCCGTGATCCTCGGCTCCGGCGGCGGCGCCCGCGCCGTCGTCCACGGCCTCGTGGCGGAGGGCTTCACCCGGATCGTGGTCTTCAATCGCCACCTCCACCGGGCCGAGGCGATGGTCCGCTTCTTCTCCCGGAGCGCGGCCCACATGGAGCTCCGCGCGATGCCGTGGCACGAATCGATCATCGAGGCCGAGCTGATCAAGGCGAAGGTGCTCGTGAACGCCACCGCCGTGGGCCTGCGCGACGACGAGACGCCGATCCCGGGCGAGCTGATCCCGTCCGACCTCCTGGTCATGGACCTCATCTACAACCCGCCGCAGTCGCGGCTCCTGCGCGACGCCGCCGCCGCCGGGTGCCAGGTGCTCAACGGCGAGACGATGCTCCTCCACCAGGGCGCCGCCGCCTTCACGCTGTGGACCGGGCAGCCGGCCCCGCTCAGCCTGATGCACGAGAAGCTGGCCGAGGGGCTGGCAGCCGCCGGCGCGTTCGAGGGAGGCGCCGCCGACGAGGGGGCCGGCACGGCCGGGGAGCCGGGGGCCTGACGGTCGCCATGACCGGGTTCCGCTTCCTGACCGCGGGGGAGTCGCACGGGCCGACGCTCGCCGCGACGCTCGAGGGGCTGCCCGCGGGGATCCCCGTCACGGCGGACGCGATCGCGGTCGACCTGCGCCGGCGCCAGGGCGGGTATGGGCGCGGCGCGCGCCAGGCGATCGAGCAGGACCGGGCCGAGATCCTGGCCGGCGTCCGGCACGGGTCGACGATCGGCTCCCCGATCCTGCTCCTGGTGCGGAACCGCGACTGGGAGAACTGGACCCGGGTCATGCAGGTCGAGCCGCTGAGCGCCGAGCAGGCGGCCGAGCTGGCGGCCCTCGCGGAGGAGGGAACGAAGCGGGCCCAGCCGGTGACGCGGGTGCGGCCCGGCCACGCGGACCTCGCGGGCGCCCTCAAGTACGGGTTCGACGACGTCCGGCCGGTCCTGGAGCGCGCCTCGGCCCGCGAGACGGCGGCGCGCGTCGCCGCGGGAGCCGTCTGCCGGGCCTTCCTGGCCGAGCTCGGGATCGAGGTCTGGTCGTTCACCGCGGAGGTCGGCGGCGTGGCGCTCGACCGCGACGCGTGCTCCCGGACCCGCGAGGAGACGGAGGCCAGCCCGCTGCGCTGCCCGGACCCGGGAGCCGAGGCGCGCATGGTCGCCCGGATCGACGAGGCGCGGGCCCTGGGCAACACCGTCGGCGGCGTCTTCGAGGTGGTGGCCCGCGGGCTCCCGGTCGGCCTCGGCAGCCACGTCCACTGGGACCGGCGGCTCGACGGCGCGCTGGCGGCGGCCATCATGAGCATCCAGAGCGTGAAGGGCGTGGAGCTGGGTCTCGGCTTCGAGCAGACGCGGCTCCTGGGGTCCGAGGTCCACGACGTCATCGAAGGACGGGGCGCGGACGGCGGGTGGATCCACCGCTCGAACAACGCGGGCGGCCTCACCGGCGGGATCACGAACGGCGAGCCCCTCGTCGTCCGCGGCGCGGTGAAGCCGATCTCCACCCTGGCCCGGCCCCTTCCCTCCGCCGATCTGCTCACCGGCGAGACCGTCGAGAAGGCGCACTACGAGCGGAGCGACATCTCCGTGGTCCCGGCGGCCGGCGTCATCGGCGAAGCGATGGTCCTCCTGACGCTGACCCGGTTCGTCCTGGAGAAGACCGGCGGTGACTCGCTGGCCGAGGTGCAGGACAACCTGGCGCGCTACCGCGAGCGGATCGCGCGGGCGCCGGGTCCGGCGCCGACGCCGGGAGCCGGCGCCACCCCGGGAGGCGCCGCCAGGGCCCCCGAGCCCGGCTCCGGCGAGGCCGGCTCCGGGGGCGACGACTAGGCTCGCCGATGGACCTCGTCCTCGTCGGCCTGCCTGGCAGCGGCAAGACGGCCGCCGGGCGTCGCCTCGCCCGGCGCCACGGCGCGGAGCTCATCGACCTCGACGAGATCATCGCGGCCCGGGCGGGCCGGCCGATCCCGGCGATCTTCGAGGAGGAGGGCGAGGCGGGCTTCCGCGCCCGCGAGCGTGCGGCCGTGACCGCCCTGGGGCCGGCGGACGCGGCGCCCGGCCTGCGCCGCGTGATCTCCACCGGCGGCGGCGCCCCGATCGACCCGCGCAACCGCTGGCGGCTCTACCGCGGCCGGCTCGCGGCCTGGCTCGATGCGCCTCCGGAGGTCCTCGCCCAGCGCGTCCGGCACAGCCCGAACCCGCGGCCGCTGCTCGCGGTCCGCGACCCGATCGGGAAGATGCGGGAGCTCGCAGCGGCGCGCGCCCCCTTCTACGGTCCAGCGCTCCACGTCAACGGCCTGGCCGGCGTCGTCGGGATCGTGGAGGCCCTGGAGCGCCACCTGGACGAGCCGCTCCCCGGCTGGACGTCGCTCCTTCGTGCCGAGACAGCCGATCGGGAGCTACGAGCTCGGCGACGGGAACGCGGTCGCCGCGATCGTCGCGGCGCTGGCCGCGCTGGAGGCACGCCGTGCGATCCTCGTCTCGGAGCCGCGCGCCTGGGAGGTGGCCGGAGCCGCGGTGGCCGACGGCCTCGCGGCGGCGGGCGTCCCGGTCGACCGGATCCTCCTCCCGGAGGGCGAGGCGGCGAAGCGCCTGGCCGTCGTCGAGGACGCCGCCCGCGGGCTGGCCCGCCTGCGGGCCGAGCGGCGCGATCCGCTCGTCGCCATCGGCGGCGGGGCGCTGGGCGACACGGCCGGGTTCCTGGCCGCGACCTGGCTGCGGGGCGTGCCGGTGATCCACGTGCCGACGACCCTCGTCGCCCAGATCGATTCCTCGATCGGCGGCAAGACGGCCGTCGACCTGCCGGAGGGCAAGAACCTCGTCGGGGTCTTCCACCAGCCGGCCGCGATCGTGGTCGACGTCCGGTTCCTGCGAACGCTGCCGGCGCGCCAGCTGCGTGCGGCGCTCGGCGAGGCGGCCAAGATGGCGGCCCTCGGCGACGACCGCCTCTTCGAGCTGCTGGAGACGGAGGGCGCGGCGATGGCCGCCGGCGAGCCGCGGGTCCACGACGACGGCGCGCTGGCCGAGGTGGTCGAGCGCTGCGGCACCGCGAAGATCGAGGTCGTGACCGCCGACGAGCGCGAGCAGGGCGGCCGGATCACCCTCAACCTGGGGCACTCGCTGGCCCACGCGATCGAGGCGGCGGCCGGCTACGAGGGGATCCTCCACGGCGAGGCGGTGGCGTACGGGCTGCGCGGTGCGTGCCGGATCGGCGTCGCCGTCGAGTCGACCCCGCCGGAGCGGGCCGCGCGGATCGAGGCGCTCCTCGACGCGCTGGACCTCGGCAGGGCGCCGCTCCCCTACCCGCTCGACGCCGTCCTGGGGGCGATCGTCACCGACAAGAAGCACGCCGGCGGGCGCCTGCGGTGGGTCCTTCCCACCGCCACCGGCGTCACGATCCGGAGCGACGTCCCGGACGAGATCGTCGAAGCGGCCGCGCGGGGCGTCCTCGCGGGCGCGGCAGCGGAGGCACCGGCATGAGCGACGCGGACGGGCCGGGAACGCCCGATGCGGGTCCTCGTCGTCAACGGCCCGAACCTCGACCTGCTCGGCACGCGGGAGCCGTCGATCTACGGCAGCGAGACGCTCGACGAGATCAACGCCGGGATCGCCGGCGCGGGCGGCCGCGCTCGGCATGGACGTCGACTTCTACCAGTCGAACCACGAGGGGGCGCTCATCGACCGCCTCCACCGGCGCGACTTCGACGCCGCGGTCGTGAACGCCGGCGGCCTGACCCACACCTCGGTGAGCCTGCGCGACGCGCTGCTGGGCATCGAGCGGCCCTTCGTCGAGGTCCACCTCTCCGACCCGGCGACCCGCGAGCCGTTCCGCCGCGTCAACTTCCTGGAGGACGTCGCGATCGCCCGCTTCGTCGGGATGAAGTCGGCCGGCTACCACCGGGCGATCGAGGAGCTGGCCCGGCGCTGGGGCGCCGGGGAGATCGCGCCGCGGGCGCTCGCGATCAACGGTCCCGCGCGACCGGCCGCGCCCGGGGAGGCGCCCGATGCCCGAGCGTGACGAGCCCGACGTCGTCCGCGCCGACGCCGAGGCCCTGGGCGACCGATCGGCCGCCGCGCTCGCGCCGCTGCGCGACCGGATCGACGCCATCGACCACGAGATCGTGGCGCTCCTCAACGAGCGCGCCCAGATCGCCCTCGAGATCGGGCGCGTCAAGCAGCAGACGGGGCGGCGCACCGTCCGCGATTCGAAGCGCGAGGCCGAGGTCCTCGAGCGCGTGACGAGCGCGTCGGCGGGCCTCTTCCCGGAGCCCGAGCTCGTCGCGCTGTACCGCAAGCTGATCGCCGCGACGCGCCGGGTCCAGCACGCCCAGAAGCGACAGGTGACGGCCGGCGAGGGCGCGGTCGCGAAGCCGACGAGTCGCGCCGAGCCGACGAGTCGTGCGAAGCCGACCACGCATGCCACGCCGGACGCAGCGCCTCCCCCCGGCGAGGGCGCCCCGCCCGACCCCCGGTGATCCCGCTCGGGCCGCGCGATCCCGGCCCGGTCCGCCCCGACCCGACGCGGCTCCCCGACCGCCCCACGACCCGCTTCGCGCCGGCGCCGACCGGCCACCTCCACCTGGGCCACCTGGTCAACGCGCTCTACGTCTGGGGCATCGCCGCGGCGAGCGGCGGGCGCGTGATCCTGCGCATCGAGGACCACGACCGCGGGCGCTCCCGCCGGTCGCTCGAGACCGCGCTCCTCGACGACCTCGAGCGGCTCGGCCTGCTCCCGGACGTGCCGGCGATCGCTGAGCTGCGCTCCGGGCGCTCCGCGTACCGCCAGTCCGACGATCCGGCTCCCTACGAGGCGGCGGTCGAGGTCCTGCGCGCGCAGGATCGTGTCTACGCCTGTACCTGCCCGCGGGCCGCGCTGCTCCCGTGGCGCGGGGCGGGCTGCCCGGGCGCCTGCCGCGAGCGCGCGCTGCCGGAGGACGCGCCGGATGCCGCGCTGCGCGCCTGGCTCGGCGACGGCGCGGAAGCGTTCGACGACCTCCTGCTCGGCCCCCGGACCGGCGACCCGTCGGCCGATGGCGACCTCACCCTGCGTGATCGGCACGGCAGCTGGAGCTACCCGCTCTGCGTTGTCGTCGACGACGCTCGCCACGGCGTGGACCTGGTGATCCGCGGGCGTGACCTCCTCGACGCGACGCCATCCCAGGCGCGCCTGGGTCGCCTGCTGGGCCGCTCGTCGCCGCCGGCCTTCCTCCACCACCCGCTCCTGCGCAAGCCGTCCGGCGCGAAGCTGTCAAAGGCGGACCACGACACGGCGCTCCGCGACCTCCTCGCCGGCGGCGTGACGCCGGCCGACCTGCTGGGCTTCGCCGCGGCAGCCGTCGGGCTGATCGAGGCGCCGCGTCGGGTGCGGGTCGACGAGCTCGGGCGGCTGTTCACCGGCTGATCGCGTCCGACGCACCCGCACCCCCAAGGACGTCGGCCAGGAACGCGACGACGTCGCGGGCGCCCGACCGGAGCGGGTCGAGGTCCGGGTTGTAGATCGTGACGGTGATCCCGGCGCAGCCAGGGACCTGCAGCGCCGCCCCGGCGAGCGCCCGAAGGTCGGCCCACGTCAGGCCGCCTGCCTGCGGGTAATCCACGGCCGCGAGGGCCACCGTCGAGAGCACGTCGAGGTCGACGTGCAGCCACCAGGCTCCGGTGACGGCAGCCACCCGCCTCGCCTCCAGATCGGCGATCCCGGCCGGGTCGGCCCGCAGCGTGGCGCCGTCGATGACCGGGACCACGCCGCGCAGCGACGCCACGCCGTACGCGCGGATCTCCGCGCTGTCGCGGGCGCCGAGGACGACGACCTCGCGCGGCTCGAGCAGCGGGAAGCGCGCGCGGAGCGCGCCGGGCAGGCGCTCGGTGCCGCGGCCGAGGGCGAAGCCGAGCTCCATGTCGGCCGCCTCGCCCGACGGCGAGGCCTCGGGCGGGTAGGCGTCCTCGTGGCCGTCGACGAACAGGCAGCCGCACGCCCCGCTGGGCGAGGCGGCGGAGGCGGCCTCCAGCGCGCCGAGGAGGATCGGGCAGTCTCCGCCAACGAGGATCGGGAAGCGGCCGGCCGCAAGGGCCGCGCCGGCAGCGTCGCGGGCGGCGTCCATGGTGGCGAGCAGTCCCGGCGGGTCGATCAGGTGCGAGCCCGGGTCGCGGAACGGCGACGGCGGCGGGAGCTCGGCGTCGCCGAGGTCGACCAGGGTCGGGTCGAGGAGGCGGAGCGCGCCGGCGAGGCCGGCCGCCCGGAGCGCAACCGGGGCCAGTGCCACGCCGTCGCGCCTGCCCGACGAATTGCACAGGATCCCGGCAAGGGCGAGGGGGCGGGACCGGCCTCCGGGCATGCTGTTCACCCCCCGACTCCCCCGGTGGCTCGACCGCCGACGGCGAGAGCATGAACACCTGCGGCATGTCGATCAAGGGCTGGATCGTCCGAACGCGGTCGCGCCATCCCGGCTGCCGACGCGCCGAGGTCGTGGCGGCCGTCGAGCGCCCTCACCTGGGCACGTGGCTCCAGGCCATGGAACCCGACGCCCCGGCCGGGATGGGCCGCTGACGTCGATGCGTCGGGGCCGCTGGAGGCACCCCTCGCCCTACTTCGGGACGGGGCCCCCAGGCATTGCACCGGGGGCGCCGCCCGTGTCGTACTGCGACTCGGGCGGGGTCGCAACGGGATCCGGTGCGGGCGTTGCCGCGGTGGGCTCTGCCGCCACGACGGGTGTCGGCGCCGCGTCCGGTGACGGCGTCCGCGGGGAGGCTGCCATGGCCGTGCCCGCGACGAGCAACGCGGCCGCCACGAGGCCCAGCGCCCCGACGAGGCGAGACCGCGAGGAGAGCCGGCGCGCCTGCCGATTGGTGAGCCTGTCGTTCATCTGGAGCCACCCTTCCCGGTGACCTCCGGGCCCTCTGCGATCTCGCCCCGGAGACAGCCACATCGTGCGCCGCGCCCTTCGGACAGCGGTATCGGGCGGCGCACACCCCGGCTGGCATTCGCGTTCCCCGTGCGAGGTCGTCGCGCACCCGCGGCCGGTGTCGTATGGGCGGCGTTCCCGCTGTCGGCTCCGCGACACCGGGGCGGCCCGCGGTGTGCGGCCGGCTGGATCAGGCTCGCGCTGGCGCAGGGTGACCCCTACCGGCGATCGCGCCGGGTCGTCGCCTCCCGCAGCCGCGCGACCAGCCGCCCGAGAGCGGCGACGTCCCGGCCGTCGGGGCCCAGCGTGTCCACGAGGGCCGAGGCGACAATGACGCCGTCGGCGCCGGCCCGCACGAGGGCCCGGACGTGGGCCGGGCGGCTGACGCCGAAGCCGACGGCGACGGGAACGGGGCTGACGGCCCTCACCTCGCGGACGTAGCGGCCAACCTCCGGCGGGAGGCTGGTCCGGGCGCCGGTGATCCCCACGAGCGACACGCAGTAGAGGAATCCGCCGGTCCGGGCGGCGACGACGGCGCGCCGGGCTGGCGAGGTCGTCGGCGCGACGAGGTACACCACGGCCAGGCCGGCTTCCGCGGCCGCCTGTTCGAACGGCGCGCCCTCGTCGGGAGTCAGGTCGGCCACGATCGTGCCGGACGCGCCTGCCGCGGCCAGGGCACGGGCGCGCTCCCGGCCGTCCCCGCCGCCCAGCAGCTGGTTGGCGTAGCCCATCGTGACGAGCGGGACGCCCGGCCGCTCGCGGGCGATCCGGCGGACCAGGTCGAGCGAGCGGTCCAGCGTGGCGCCGGCGGCGAGGGCGACCGAGGAGGCGCGCTGCAGGGTCGTCCCGTCGGCCAGCGGGTCGGAGTACGGCAACCCGACCTCGAGGAGGTCGGCCCCGGCGTCGATCGCGGCGAGTGCGACGGCGAGGGACCCGTCTGCGTCGGGGTAGCCGGCGACGATGTACGGGATGAGCGCGACGCGTCCGTCGGCGTGAGCCGCGGCGAACGCATCGGCGATGCGGCGGGCCCCTGCCGTGTCGTTCGTGCCGGGCGCGGAGGCGCCGGGTGCGGACAAAGCGACGCTCACCGGACGGCCTCCCAGGGCTGGACGTCGGCGAACCGCTCCAGGGCGGCGAGGTCCTTGTCGCCGCGCCCCGAGAAGCCGACGAGCACGAGGGTCTCGTCGGGCCAGGCCGTCGCCGTCCCGGCGCGCCCACCAGAGCCGGCCAGCAGCTTCGGCAGGGCGGCGATCGCGTGGGCCGTCTCCAGGGCGGGCAGGATCCCCTCCGCCAGGGTGGTGGCCTTCATCGCCGCGACCGCCTCGCGATCGGTGGCCGCGGCGAGGGAGATTCGGCCGGCCTCGGCGAGCGCTGCCAGCTGCGGCCCCACGCCCGGGTAGTCGAGCCCAGCCGAGGCGCTGACCGCCTCGACCACCTGCCCGTCGCGGTCCTGCAGCATCAGCGAGCGCGAGCCGTGGAGGATCCCCGGCGTCCCGCCCAGGATCGCGGCCGCGTGGCGGCCGGTCTCGATGCCGTCGCCGGCCGCCTCGGCCACCGCGAGCCGCACCGATGGCTCCCCGATGAAGCGGGCCAGGAGCCCGATCGCGTTCGAGCCGCCCCCGACGCAGGCGAGGGCGAGGTCCGGCAGGCGCCCCTCGACGGCCTGCAGCTGGGCCGCCGCCTCGTCGCCGATCCGGCGCTGGAGGTCGCGGACGATCGTCGGGTACGGGTGGGGACCCATCGCGCTGCCCAGGACGTAGTGAGTCGTGGCGACGTTCGTGACCCAGTCGCGCATCGCCTCGTTGACGGCGTCCTTGAGCGTCGCCGTCCCGGACGTGACGGAGCGGACCTCGGCGCCGAGCGCGCGCATTCGCAGGACGTTCGGGGCCTGGCGCTGGATGTCCTCTTCGCCCATGTAGACGACGCAGGGCAGGCCCAGGAGCGCGCAGGCGGTCGCCGTGGCGACGCCGTGCTGGCCGGCACCGGTCTCGGCGATGACCCGGGTCTTGCCGAGTCGGTGTGTAAGCAGCGCCTGACCGAGGGCGTTGTTGATCTTGTGGGCGCCGGTGTGGGCGAGGTCCTCGCGCTTCAGGTAGACGCGGAGGCGGGACGGGAGGGAGGCCGCCGGCCGGCGTCTCGCGGCCGGACGGAGGCGCGCGGACTCCGCCAGGACCGCCGCCGCCAGCCGATCGGCGCGGTAGAGGGCCGTGGGACGGCCGGCGAAGTGCGCCAGCAGGTCGCGCAGCTCGGCCCAGAAGACCGGGTCGTGGCGCAGGGCGGCGTAGGCCGCCTCGAGCTGCTCCAGGGCGCCGACGAGGGTCTCGGGGACGAAGCGCCCGCCGAAGTCGCGCTCGACGCCCCAGTGGCCGCGCCCGTCCGCCTCCAGGAGGCCGGGATGGACGGGCGTCGGGCCCGACGGCGCGTTCGGGCGGTCGAAGCGGGCGGCGCGGGCACGCTTGGCCAGGAGGGCGACCGCGAGGGGATCCTTGCGGGGCCGCTCTCCGGGGACGCGCGGCGCCTCCACGCCGGAGGCGACGTCGACGCCGACCGCGGGGACTGCGAGCAGCGCGCCGGCGACCGACGCGGGGTTGAGCCCGCCGGCGAGGACCACCGGGACCTCGCGGGCGACCGCGGCCGCGAGCGCCGCGTCGGCGCGGGTGCCGGTGCCGCCGGGGTGCGGGCCGCCGGCGGTGTCGAGCACGATCCGCGCCGCCCCGGCGGCGAGAAGCGCGCGCGCGCGTCCCACCGTGGCGTCGACGAGAGCCGCGCGATCGGCCGGGTCCCCAGGGGCGACGGCCGGGAGGTGCACCACGGCCCAGGCCGGGCGCGGCGAGACGGCGATCCGCCCCGGCGACTCCCCGCCGGCGAGCTGGATCGCGTCGACGTTGACCTCGGCCGCCAGGGCCGCCAGCAGGGCGTCGTCGGCGCCGGCGGTGATGGCGACGAGCGTCGGGGTCCGCTCGCCGCCGGCGGCACGGGCCCGGCGGGCGAGGGCGGCGCCCTCGGCGAGGGTGAGCGCGCGCGGGGTCCCGGCCACGAAGTTGAGGCCGATCGCGTCGGCGTCGGCGGCCAGGGCCGCGTCGAGGCCGGCGTCGTCGACGACCCCGCAGATCTTGACGAGCGGGATCCGGTGCGCGGCGCCCGGATCCTCGGGCACCGTGCCGGCGGCCACGAAGGCGGCCGCGGCCGCGCGCGGGTCGGCCGCACGGATGAGCGCCTCGCCGACGAGCGCGGCGTCGTAGCCGGCTGCCCGCCACCGGGCCAGCGTGCCGGGGTCGCGGGCGCCGGACTCGGCGATCGTGATCCGGTCGTCGGGGATGCGGACACGGACGCGGATCGGGTGGTCCGGGTCGACGTCGAGCGTCCGCAGGTCGCGCGAGTTGACGCCGACGATCCGCGCTCCCGACGCCAGCGCGGCATCGAGCTCGCGCTCGGCGTGGACCTCGACGAGCGGCTCCAGCCCCAGGTCCCGCGCACGGGCGACGAGGTCGGCGAGGCGCTTCGCCGGGTGGAGCGCAGCGAGCAGCAGGACCAGGTCCGCCCCGGCGGCGCGCAGGACCGGCAGCTGGCGCGGGTCGACGACGAACTCCTTGGCCAGGACCGGGACGGCGACCGCGGCGCGGACGGCGCGCAGGTCCTCGACGGAGCCGCCGAACCAGTGCGGCTCGCAGAGGACGGAGATGACGGCGGCGCCGCCCGCCTCGTAGGCGCGGGCCTGCGCGACGGGGTCGAGACCGGCCGCCGCGATCGCGCCCGCCGACGGCGAAGAGCGCTTGACCTCGGCGACGAGGTGGAGGCCCGGTCGCGCCAGGCGCAGGAGCGCGTCGCGCGGCGCCGGGGCGGCGGCCGCGACGCGGGCCAGGTCGCGGTACGTGGCGCTCCCCAGGTCCGCGGCGACGTCGGCCGCCCGCCGGGCGGCGATCTCCTCCAGCACGCCGGCGTGGCCGCGGCCCTGGCCGGAGGTGGACGGGCGTCCGGCCGCGCGCGAGGCGGGCAGGCGCGACGGCGGGCGTCATGCGGGAACCTCCGGGGCGGCGCGGGCGCCGTCGAGCTCGGCCTTCTCGGCGCGCAACCGGGCAAGCAGCCCGGCCGCGGAGCCGCCGTCGATCGTCGCCGCAGCGAGCGGCACGCCCGCGGCGAGGTCATCGACGCGGCCGGCGGCCACGAACCCTGCCGCCGCATTGAGCAGCACCACCGCGCGCCGGGCACCGCGATCGGAGCCGTCGAGGACGCCTTGCGCCAGCGATCGCGTTCTCCGCTGGCGTGCCGCCGGCGAGCGCCGCGGTCCCGGCCGGGGCCAGGCCGAGCGCCGCCGGGTCGACCGTGCGCCGCTCGATCCCGCCGGGCGTGACGTCGTGGATCACGCCGCTCCCGTCGAGCGGCAGCTCGTCGAGGCCGTCGCCGTGGACCACCAGCGCCCGCTCCGTGCCCAGGGCGCGCAGCACCTCGGCGAGGCGCGGCGCGGCGGCCGGGTCCCCCACCCCGATCACCTGGCGGCGCGCGCCGGCCGGGTTCGTGATGGGGCCCAGGAGGTTGAATGCCGTCCGGACGCCGATCTCGCGGCGCGTCGGTCCCGCGTGGCGCATCGCCGGGTGGAACCCGGGCGCGAAGAGGAACGCGAAGCCGACGTCGCGCAGGGCCGCCGCCGCGGATGCCGCGTCGTGGTCGGTCCGCACGCCCAGCGCCTCGAGCACGTCGGCCGAGCCTGACTTCGAGGTGATCGCCCGGTTGCCGTGCTTGGCGACCGGCACGCCGGCCGCGGCGACGACGAAGGCCGCGGTCGTGGAGATGTTGAAGGTCCCGGAGTGGTCGCCGCCGGTGCCGCAGGTGTCGATCGTGCCCACGGGCGCCTCGACCCGGAGGACGCGCTCGCGCATGGCCTCCGCGAAGCCGGCCAGCTCCTGGGTCGTCTCGCCGCGCATGCGCAGGGCGACGAGCAGCGCGGCCAGCTGGGCGGGCGTCGCCTCGCCGTCCATCACGGCCCCCATCGCCGCCCGGGCCTCGTCGCGCCCGAGCGTCCGCCCGTCGATCACGGCCGCCAGCGCGGCCCGCACGGCCTCGCTCATCGCGCGGCCCCCGCCGGCTCGGCGTCCGCCGCGATCTCGTCCTCGTCCATGCCGCGCGTCGCGAACGAGCCGCTGACCGCGTCCAGCCGCCCGGCCTCGCCCTCGCCGGCCAGGCGCAGGAAGTTCGCCAGGAGGTGCGGCCCCTCGGGCGTCAGCACCGATTCCGGGTGGAACTGGACGCCCTCCATGGGCAGCGACACGTGGCGCACGCCCATCATCACGTCGTCGCCGGCGCTGTGGGCCGTCACCACCAGCTCGGCCGGGAGCGTTGCGGGGTCGATGCACAGGGAGTGATAGCGGGCGGCCATGAACCCGGGGCTCATCCCCGCGAGGAGGCCCGCGCCGTCGTGCTCCACCGGCGACGCCTCGCCGTGGACGAGGGTCGGCGCGCGGACGATCGAGGCCCCGAACGCCGCCCCCATCGACTGCATCCCCAGGCAGACCCCCAGGAGCGGGATGCGCCGCTCCGCCGCGAAGCGAACCGTCTCGATCGAGATCCCGGCGTGCTCGGGGTCGGACGGGCCCGGCGAGACGACGATTCCCCGCAGGCCGGCGGCCGGGTCGTCGGCGAGCGCGTCGAGCCCCGCCCGATCGATGGCGTCGTTGCGCACGACGCGGACGTCGGCCCCCGCCGCCTGGAGCGCCTGCACCAGGTTGAACGTGAAGCTGTCGTAGTTGTCGACGACGAGGATCATCGGCCGCCCCCGGGTGCGGCGGGCTCGACCACCGAGGCTGCCGCCGATCCGTCAGTCGGCGCTGACGAAGCCGCCGCGGCCCCGGCCCCGGCGCCTCCGGCCGCCGGCGCAACCCCCGCCGCCAGCTCGATCGCCCGCCGCAGGGCCGCGGCCTTGTGCTCGGTCTCCTCGAACTCGCGTTCCGGCACGCTGCCGGCCACGATCCCCGCCCCGGTGTGGACGTGGGCCGCCCCGTCCTTGAGGACCGCGCTGCGGATCGTGATCGCCGTGTCCAGGTTGCCGTCGTAGCCGAGGTAGCCGACGGCGCCACCGTAGAGCCCGCGCCGCTCGCCCTCCGCCGCGGCGATCAGCTGCATCGCCCGCACCTTCGGCGCGCCCGACAGGGTGCCCGCCGGGAAGACGCTGCGCAGCGCGTCGAGGGCATCGAGGCCCGGGGCGAGCTTCGCCTCGACGTGGCTCACCAGGTGCAGGACGTGGCTGTAGCGCTCGACCTCCATGTACTTCGACACGCGCACCGTCCCCGGCCGGGCGACTCGTCCCAGGTCGTTGCGCCCGAGGTCGACGAGCATCACGTGCTCGGCGCGCTCCTTCGGGTCGGCCTGCAGCTGCTCGGCGAGGAGCTCGTCCTCCTTCGCGTCGGCGCCGCGCGGCCGCGTGCCGGCGATCGGGTGGGTCGTCATCCGGTCGCCCTCGACCTGCAGGAGGAGCTCCGGGCTGGCGCCGACCACCTCGAACGACGGGGTCCGGACGAAGAACAGGTACGGGCTCGGGTTCACCTTGCGCAGCGAGCGATAGAGCCCGATTCCGTCGATCGGCCGGCCGTCGGCCCGGAGCGGGAGGGGCACCGACTGGCGCCGGGCCAGGACGACCTGGATCGCCTCGCCCGCGGCGATGGCGTCCTTCGCGTTGCGGACGGCGGCCTCGTAGGCCTCCCGGCCCAGCGACGTCTCGGGCGCGGGGGAATCCCCGGCGACGATGCCGGCGGGCGGAGTCGACGCCCCCGCGATCTCGGCGGCGCTGGGGCGGGCCGTCTGCTCGAGGGCCTCGAACAGGGCGCGCTCGGCGACCCGGTAGCGCTCCTCCATTCGCGGCGCGTCGGTGTGGAGCGACGCGATCGCGGCCAGCGTGTGGGTCAGGTGGTCGAAGACGAGGACGAGGTCGGTCTCGATGAAGCTGGCGAGGGGGACGCCGACCGGGTCGGCGTCCGGGAGCGGAACGGTCGGCTCGAAGATCGAGACCGCGTCGTAGGCGAGGGCCCCGACGGCGCCCCCGGTGAAGCGCGGCATCCCCTCGGTCGGCTCGACCGTCCGACGCGGCACGAACGCGCGCAGGGCCGCCAGCGGGTCGTCGACCGGGAGCTCGGTGACGGGCAGGTCCGGCGCGTACTCGACGACGCCGACCGGGCGGTCCTGGATCCGCGCCGTCCCGCCGCGGACCTCCAGGAGCCGACGCGGGCCGATGCCCAGGAAGCTGTAGCGCCCCAGGCGCTCGCCGCCCTCGACCGACTCGAGGAGGTAGGCCGGGGTGACGCCGTCATCGAGGCGCAGGAACGCGCCGATGGGGGTCTCGAGGTCGGCGTCGCGCACCGCCCGCAGGCGGATCGTGTCCGCGCTCCCCGCCAGGCGCTTGACCTCGCCGAGGCTGAGGGGATGCTGGGTGGACATTGCCGTGGACCTCCGGAAACGAAAACGACCTCTCGTCCTGCCAGGACGAAAGGTCGGGACCTTCCGCGGTGCCACCCGGGTTCGGCGTGTGCCGCGCTCACGTGACCGACGGGACGGGGACCGTCCGATCGGCGCTGCCCTCTATCGCTGGCGCTCTGCGCCGGAGCCTAGTGGCGGGTCGGTGCGCCCGTCGATCGGGCGACCGGGGGTCCGCGTTCGGTCCGGAGGCTCCCGGGTCCATTCGCCGTCGTCGCCGCCCCGACTTCCACCAGCCGTCGGGTCTCTGTGCCGGCGCCGCGACGGGTACTCGTCCCGTTCACAGCCACGTATTCAGTTGAGGGCGCGAGTCTAGGCGCGACCCCGCCGCCGGTCAAGCGCCTGTCGACGGCTCAGCGCGAGTGGGGCAGTCTGATGGCCCGAACGGGGCCGGGCCGTATGATGCCGGCGTAACAGCGCCCCGCCCGGCGAGCGTCTATCGCCCAGCGGCGATCGCGTCGCCGACGCACGGGGGGTCGTCGCGCGAGCCCCTCGCCTTGTGCAGGCGCGTCGCCGCGACGATAGAAGGGCGGGACCATGGACCGGCGACAGCAGTGGCGCACCATCGTGCGAGGCATGGCGGTCGGCATCGCCGTCCTCCTGGTCGGGGCCCAGGCGGCGCTCGCGAGCGGGGTGACGTGGACCACGCCGAGCACCGTCGCACCGGCGTACCGGATTGCGTGCGGCCATGCTCTCGGGGCCGGGACGACGGCCGCCCAGACCACCGTCCATACCGTCTACACGAACCTGACGGGCGGCTGGCTCATCGACCCGCCGGACATCTACTACCGTCGAAGCGGCAACCTCGGCGCCACCTGGGCGCCGAGTGTTCGGCTGAGCGGCAGCAGCATCACCTGGAAGGATTGCCCGACGGTGGCCGCGTCCGGCGCGACCGTCGTCGTCGCCTGGCTGGAGGGGGGCAGGACGGCGACGGCGATCAGGCTTCGCACGAGCCGCGACGCCGGCCGCACCTGGTCCGCCGAGCGCCGGATCCCCGCCAAGCGTGCTCCAGGCTCTCCGTCGCTGGCCGTCGTGGGAGCGCGGATCTACGTTGCCTGGACCGACGCGAGCGGAAGCGAGCGCTGGTCGCGGTACGCGATCAGTCCTGACCGCGGCGTGACGTGGACGGTGGGACGGCTTGATCCGACGACAGCAAGCGCCGGCGACACGAATGTCGGCTCGTCGACGCAGATCGCCGCATCAGGGTCCACCGTGTTCGCGGGCTGGATCCGCTCCAATGGCCGCGACCTGATGGGACGGCGGTCGACGAACGGCGGGGCGACGTGGAGCACGCCGATCCGGCTGGCGACGCTCGCAACCCCGGGCGGGTATGACGGGAAGTGGGCCCGGAGCTTCTCCGTTGCGGCCCGGCCCGACCGGCTGGCGGTCTCATGGGGCGACGCCGTGCGCGTGCCCGACCTGCCCAGCCCGGCCATCCACGTGCGGGTCTACGCCGGCGGCACCTGGCGCGCACCGACGGAGCTGACGGCCGTCCCACCGACCGCCACGGCATACGGGCAGTTCCGCGGGCCCGTCGTCATGCTCCTTGCCTGGTCCCGGGTCGGGCTGACGTGGGCAGGCTGCATCGACATCCGCCCGGTCGATCCGTACTCCGAGCTCGTCTGCGACGACTATGCGGGCAACAGCGACGCCGACGCCCTCTGGTCGGAGTCGACCGACAACGGGTCCACATGGAGCGAGGCGACGGTCGTCGCCTCCTCCGCGCCCTACCCTGTCGCCGGCCGAATCTCGTCGACGTGGCTGTCCTCGCGGCTCCGGGGCGTGCTCGTGGGCCATGCCAACGGGCACCTCTCCTTCATGCGGGGGTTCGACGCCCCGTAGGTCGTGCGGCGGCGTCCGAACCCCGGCACGCTCCGCTCGATCAGGACCTGCGACGCACGGCCACCAGCCAGCCGGCGATCCAGGCGAACCCCACGACCGCGAGGAACGGAACCGCGGGTCGATCCCCGGTCGTCGTCGCGTTTGGGATCGCCAGGGTGGCGGTCGGGGGCGCGGTCACCGTTGGGTTAGCGCCGCCGGTCCCGGTATCGGAGTTGGCGGGGCAGATCTCCGGGTGGCCCCACCTCTGGGCCGTCGTGGGCGTCTCGACATTGATGTTCCCACCGACACCCTGCACCCGGATCTCGCCACGTGATCCCAGGTCTCCGGTGTATGCCACCACGGCGCCAAAGAAGCCCGAGGCCTCGGTCGCGGCGGCCTTCAGCTGCAGGCGGAAGAACGTCGGCGTGAGCACGTAGCCGAACGGCATGCGTTCGAGCCCACCTTCTGGAGGCCACGGATCGGGGACGACGAACGTCTCCGTGGCGCCCGCCTTCAGGACACTGATGACCCCAAGGCCCGGGTCCGCCCAGGCATCGACGACGGTCACGCTGACGGTCTCGCCCGGCTGAACGTCCAGGAGTGGCGGGCCGCCGGGGTATTCCGGCACGGCCATGAGCCCCAGGGGCTTGCTCGTCCAGGTGAGGCCGACACACACGGCGTCGCCGACGTTCATCGGCGCGTCCGGGGTCCCATCACCCCGGAGCTGATAGAGCGACGGCAGCATCGTGACGGCACCCGCCGGCACGACTGCCACAAGCGCGAGCATGAGAGCGCCCAGCAGGGCGTTGACGCGTCGCTTCACTTCGCACCTCCAAGGTCGCGATTGCACCGGGCACTCCCCGGCATGGAGCTCATGGGACGGGCGGCAGGTTCGGCGCCAGCGGGGGACTCCCGCCTGGGGCGGACGGAGCAGCTGTCGTGGGGGCAGGCGTGGGCGTCGGAGTGGCGGCCGGCTTGGGCGCCAGGATCCGGGTCAGCGCCCGGTCGAGCGCCGGCGCAAGCGAGCGGGCGAACGTCGCCGTGAGATGGTGCGTGTCGCGCAGGACGATCATCCCGTTCACGACGGCGGGACACGGATCGGCGGGGCAGATCAGGTCGTTGAGGTTGACGAGCCCGGCGCCGGTCGCCTTGACCGCCGCCCGCTCGCGGACGAGCGTGGAGGCGACGCGGCCTCGGCCCGCGGCATCGCGCAAGGGCGGATGTCGCGCGGGTGCGCCGACAGGCACGCCGGCACGTCGAGCTCGATGCTCCACGTCGGCGTGTCGGCGATCACCACGACGCGCCCGGGACGCGGTCGATCATCCGGGCCAGCGCCGCGCCCTGGCGCGCGACGGTCCCGTCGACCGCGAGAACCGGGTACATCCAGCGGAGATTGGCCACGATCACCAGGTCCGGCTTGACGTCCGCCAGCCGGTCGAGCACGGCCGTGCGCCACCTGGTGCACTCGTAGTACTCGCGCTTGAGGGTGAGGCTCCGGACCCGCATGTCGACGAACGGGCACGAGACCTTGACGTAGGGCTCCAGGCGCCAGCCGCGCTTCCGGGCGACCGCCTCGACGGCCGGGAAGAGGTGCGAAGCGTGCGAGTCCCCCACGAGCGCCACGGTGAACCGGCTCGAAGGGACGCCGTAGACGCAGGTCCGCGGGCTCGTCGCCGGCTCCCAGGCCAGGCAGCCGTCCCGGTAGATGCGTTCCGAGTCGCCGCGCGCCCGCCCACCGCGGGCCGGACGTTCTTCGGGAGGGCGAAGCCGCCCGGGAGGCGGGGGGGGACGCGGCCGGGGCGAGGCAAGTCGGCGTGGCCGTCGCAGCCGCGGTCGGTGACGCAGTCGCGTCGCCGGGGGCCAGCGCAGCCTCGAGATCGTCCTCCGTCCAGGACGCGGAGACGGCGTCGTCGACGGGCAGCCAGCCGTCGCCGGTGTCCGCCATCAGGTCGTCGGTCGTCCAGTCGATCGCCTCGTCCGCGTCGGTCGGCTCGCCGTCGGCCGTGGACCACGGCGCCGCGAGGCCCAGATCGCTGGCCTGGCGGACCCAGAGGCCGCCCGAGAACGCGACGATGAAGGCCAGCCCCGCCGTGGCCATCGCCAGGGCGCGCGAGGGGCGAACGGCGAGGCGCCAGGTCCCCCTGCGGAACGGCTCTTCGATGCAGGCCCAGCTCAGGGTCGCCACGACGAGCGACACGGCCACGAGGGCGGCCCGAGCGCCGGGCTCCAGCGGAGCCGCCAGCGCCGCCGCAGGCAGGACCAGGATCGGCCAGTGCCAGAGGTACAGCGAGTAGCTGATCCGCCCGAGGAAGCGCAGGGGTCCGACGGCGAGGAGGCGAGCCGGGCTGCCCCGCCGTGCGCCGGCTGCGATCAGGGCGGCCGTGCCGAGCGTCGGCAGCAGGGCCGTGACGCCCGGGTAGGCCGCCGACGGGTCCACCACGAGCGGCGCGGCAAGCACCGCCGCCAGCCCCCACCAGCCGACGCGCGGCCATTGGCAGCCCGGGGAACGGGCCAGCGCCGCGCCGGCGATGGCGAGCAGGCCGCCGGTCGCCAGCTGCCAGGCGCGCGTCGGGAGCAGGTAGAACGCCCAGCCGGGGGCGGCGTCCGTCACCAGGAGGCACGCGGCGAACGACGCGGCGAGGACCAGGCCGAGGACGAGCGCAGCCCCGAGGCGCGGCCGCGCCGATGCGGGTCCCGAGCAGCAGCAGGAACGGCCAGGCGAGGTAGAACTGCTCCTCGACGCTCAGCGACCAGAAGTGGAGGAACGGCGAGGGGCTCGCGACGGCCGCGAAGTAGTCGCCGGCCGGCGGCCGCGAAGCGGACGTTCGCCAGCGGACGCCGCGGCGGCCGCCCCGTCGAGGGCGAGGCCCGGCCGGTCGAGCGGCGACGAGCACGGCGGTGGCGACCGGCAGCACCACCGCGACGGTGACGAGCGCCGCCGGCACCAGGCGTCGCACGCGGCGTCCGTAGAAGCGCGACGAGGTCGATCCGGCCGGTCCGCTCCCGCTCCCGCAGCAGCAGGCCGGTGATCAGGAAGCCGGAGATGACGAAGAAGACGTCGACGCCGACGAACCCGCCGGGGACGGGTGCGAGCTCCGCGTGGAAGAGGAGGACGAAGAGGATCGCGATGCCACGCAGACCCTCGACGTCCGGGCGGAACGCTCTCGGCGCGGGGGGGCGCCGCGACCGCCGCCACGCCGTCGGCGCGGCGCCGAAGCCTGCGTCGGGCCCGGCACCGGTCGGCGCCCGAGGCCGGGCCGCGGCAGGTGAAGGCCGGGCATCGGCAGTCGAGGACCCGGCCGCGGAAGCCGGCCCGCGTGCCCATGGAACCGACCGGAAGCTCATCTCCGCTCTCCACGGCTGTCCGGCCGGTCCGTGACGCCGGCTCGATGGGCCTCGGATGCGGTCTCGCGGTTCCGAGCAGCCCGCCGGCACCGATGAGACGCTGTCCCCCGGTGCCTCGTTACGGGTCGATCACGGCGGCATAGATGGCGCTTCGTCCCCACGACGGCGACGGGGACCGGAGGGCCAGCCGCCCGTCCCCGTACGCGAACACGACACGGCCGTCGGCCAGCAGGTCCACGTCGTCGCGCAGGCCCGGGCCGTTGTTCCCTCGCTCCAGCCCTGCGGCGAGCCAGCGCACCGGCGTCGTCCGGAGCGGCGTCGCGAACGTGCGGCCGCCGTCGTGCCGAGACCGCGACATAGGTCCCGACGACCACGCGCCGGCGCGCCGTTCCCGTCGGGTCCGAGATGGCGTGGAACCCGACGACGACCGTGCCGTCTCGCGCAGCGACCACCGGCCGGTACGCCGAGGCGAGGCCGCCGCCGACCGGTGCCGTCCCGGGGAGCGTGACGGCCGGCAGCGTCCGCCACCGCCAGGTCCGGCCGCCATCGCGGCTCGCCCCGACCCGCACCGTCCCTCGCGGCGCCCCGGCCCGCGGCCGGGACGTATAGCTGCCGACCGCCAGGTAGATCGCACCATCGGCAGGGTCGACCGCGAGGCCGTGGCACCACGCCGGGTCGATCACGGTCGCGGCGGTCCCTGCGGCCGGGGCGGTCCAGACGGCCTGCGGGCTCCGGGGGATGCGGGCCGCCAGCACGGTCCGGCCGGCCCTCAGGCGGTCCCTCGCCCGATCGAAGCGGACCCGGGTGACGGTGACTCCGAGCCGGCAGACGTTCGCGAGGCCGCCCTTCGCGAACGGGTGGTCGTCGTCCCAGCGGCGCAGGTCCGCCTGGTAGCCGGAGACGACGAGCGCGCCATCGGGAGCCGTCGCCGCCCTGTACCCGATCCGCCACGAGGCCGGGCAGCCCGCGGGTCGCGACGCCGCGGGCACCTCGACGGTCGCGCGCCAGGTGCGGCCGAAGTCGGACGAGGCGATCACCCGCATGCCGGGGCCCCTCGTGCGGTCGGCGAGCCAGTTGTAGACGACGAAGACCGACCCGTGACCCGGGCTGGCCGGGTTGCGGTCGACCGCGATCTCGGGGAAGCCGCCGATCCAGGTGCCCGTGCGTCGCTCGACGTACAGGCGCGACCAGGTCCGGCCCTCGTCGTCGCTGTAGGCGACGGACAGGGAGTGCTGGCGGTAGTCGCAGCCGGGAACGGTCATGTCGGCCCAGTACAGGCGGGCCGAGCTCGGGCGCGGACCGGGGCCCCAGGCGATGACGGCGTGAATGTTCGGCCCTCGGCCAGAGCCCGCGTACGGGCGCCCGGGGGCGGTCCGCCAGGTCGCGCCGCCGTCATGCGAGATCCGGAGTGTCGTGTCGAGGCCGCACGTCCCGCCACCCGCGAACCGCTGGTAGACGACCGCGATCCGGTCTGGATCGGTGGGATGGGTGGCCACGGACGGCTCGAAGGCGCTGGTCCGCGGGTAGGCGAGGGCGCCGGTGCCCACGCTGACGCGCCGCTCCCGGACGACGCGCGTCGCTACGTCGGCATGGGGCGAGGGTGTGGCGCTCGGCGTCGGGCTGGCTGGCTGGCCGGGAGTGGTTCCTGGCCCGGGCGTGGCACTCGCACGGGGCGACGGCGCGGCAGGCGGCGACACCGTCGAGGGGCTCGCCGGCTCGGGCGGCGTGCTGGGCGGCCCTGTCGCCGGCAGCGTCGGCGCAGGGGCGCACCCGGCCAGGACGACGAGGAGCCCGAGCACGGCCAGCCGCGCCGGTGCGCTCACGGCGCGGGCGCAACTCGCGTCGCCACGAACTGCGCGCGGCACCAGCCGACGAGCCGGGCGGGCGTGTCGACCGACTGGAACGTGGCGCCCGTGCAGGTGGCCGCGGCGGGATCGTCGAAGTGCCCCGTCACCTCCACCCAGGTGGCGGCCGGGAGGATGCCCTCCCAGGCGGCGGGCATCGCCGCCGTCGGGCGCGGGATGACCCCGAGCGTCGGGCCGTCGAGGCTCGCCTGCGCCCTGACCTGGTCGGCCGGGACGTTCAGGCGGCATGTGAGCCAGGCCGGCGTGCCCGAGCAGGTCCCTCCGCGTCCCTCCTGCGGCACGACCCATCCCCGGAACGTCACCTCGGTGCGGCCGAGACAGGCGCGGCGCGTCGCTGCGGGGACGGCGAGCAGGGCCGCCAGATCGATCGTTCCCGCCGCCGGCGGACAGGCGAGCGGCTCGATCGCCGGCCATCCGCCCTCGAACCGCGCGTTCGCCGCCCCGCTGGTCCAGAGCATCGCGTCCGGGCCGCGCTGGCCGGCTGCCATCCAGCCGCCGGGCGTGGCGACCACGGAGAAGAGCTGAGCATCGGGTAGGGGTCCCAGGAACGTCCAGCTCTGCCCGTCGGCCGAGACCGCCGTCAGGCCGAGACGCGCCTCGTCACCCGCCAGGCCCTGGCCGCCGCCGAGGTCGTTCGAGCCGACCGCCACCCATCCATCGCCGCCATAGGCCACGTCGACGAGCCAACCGGGCCCGTCGCCGCGCACAACGAGCGTCCATGCCGACCCATCGGCGGAGTGCCAGGCGGCCGGAGTGGCGTCGCCGCTCCCTCCCGCGATCCAGCCGACCGCGACCAGGCCGTCAGGCCCGATGGCCACGCTCGTCATCCGGGACTCCTCACCGCCGGGCGGAACCTCCGCGGCACGCCAGGTGTTCCCCCCATCGTCCGAGTACCACGCGGCGGCCGAGCCCGCCGTGCCCACGGCCACGAGGCGCGACCCGTCCACGATCAGGTCCGCCGCGAGGGCTGGGGGGATCCCGGTTGCCGGGAGCCGGTTCCAGGCCCGTCCGTCGGTCGAGACCAGCATGTCGGTCGGAGCGCCGTTGGCGGTCACGAGGGAGACGAGGCGACTCCCGATCTCGACCACCGGCGAGATGCTGCGGTACGGGTCGCCGACGGCAGTCGGGCCCAGCCAGGCTGCATTGTCCGGCGCGAGCCAGACCGCGGGGGCGGGCTCGGGAGCGTCGACGGAGGTCTCGAGCCCGGAGGCGACGATCCCGTGCGAGGTCACCGTGAGGCCGACCACGTCGGCAAGCGCGAAAGTGCTCGTGTCCCGGCGGGCCCAGGCCCCGCTGCTCGTTGCCTGCCAGATCGACACGCCGTGAGTGTCGCTGCCGACCGCGAGGAACCCGTCTCCGGCCATCGTGAGGCGGGTGAGGCTGCCGCCGCCCGCGGGATCACGAAGGGCTCCCCCAGCGCCGGCCTCTGGAGTCCACGCGACCGGCGGCGGCGTCGCCGGTGTCGGGGACGCAAGCTGCGTCGGGCGCTGGGTGGGGATCGCGGCGTGCGACGCGGTCGAGCCTGGGCTCCGGGCCGGGGTCGAGGATGCGCTTCCGGTGCCGGCGGGCGCGGCACAGGCCGCCGAGGCGAAGGCGAGCGCGGCCAGGACACCAGCGGCGCGCGTGCCGAGGCGGCCGGGTCGCCGGTGCGCGCCCATCGGGGCAACGACCGTCGGGTGAGTCGCCGGCGTCGGCCGGGGCACTGAGGTCAGCCGTCGCCGCATCGTGTTCCTCCGGGGACGCGATGAGTGATTTGCAGGGGTCGTCGGACCCACGGGCGCTCGCGAGAAAGACGCACGGGCCGATGAGATGTGACACCGAGAGGTCGTTGAGCCGCCCGCCGGCCAGGACGAGCGCCGCCAGGGTGGCAGTCGCGCCCGCCTCAGGCCGTGGGTGCCACCGACGCTCTCGGAGTCGCGGGGAGGATCGCGTAGAAGGCGGCCTCGGCCGCCGCAAGATCCGGGCCTGCCAGGCAGGCGTCGAGACTGGTCCACCCCGACTTGCCGCCGTTCTCGTCGAAGACGAGGCTGATCGACTCGGCTCCGCCGATCGCTGCGCATCCCTCGTCCGCCGGACCCTTGACCAGGAGGGCGGCATGGCCGTCGATGTCGACGCGCTCGCCTGCGGTGGGCCGCTGCGCGAACGGGTTCGTGTAGGCGCGGAACGCGACGACAAGCCCTCTCTCGGGCAGGACGAGGATGGGCCACGGACCGCACATGCCACCCTGCGCAGTCGTCGTGCACTCGCTCGGCAACTGCTCCGGGCCGAGGAAGGCGGGCGTCCAGTTCCCGGACGGGTTGGGCAGCCCTGGCCGCTCGTTCCAATCGGCAGGGATGACGAGGACGATCGGCCCGGCCTCGACTCCCCGCGTCGCCGAGCCGCCGGGTGTGGGGACGAGCGTGACGCCGGCCGTGGGGGACGGCGGGACGCCGGGCGAGCCGTCGGCGGAACCACCCGGGGTGCCAACCGACGAGCCGCACGCGCCGAGCACGAGCGCGGCGGAGAGCGCCGCCGCGCGGGACCACCGGCCCCGCGTGCAGGTCGCATGCTTCATCGTCGCGCCTGCCCGATCATCGTCGCCCATCCAGCAGGCCCTCCGCCCGGAGCAGCACGTCCAGCCGGTCGAGGAGGCGATCCACCCGCGCCGGGAGGCCCCCCAGGTCCGACGTCGCGGTCTGGAGGATCTCGCTGACGTCGGCCGCCATGTCCTCCGGGAGCCGGGGGCAGATCGCAGTCGCCGCCTCGACCAGGCGCTTCTCGCCCGGGTGGGGCACGCGGTTGACGGCGAACAGGACGTCGAAGTAGCTGGCCAGCAGGCCGGCCAGGCGGTGATTGACGCTCACCAGGTCGTCGGCGTTTCACAGCCGTCCCGAGCTGGTTTGCGTACGACGGGAGGACGCCGCGGAGGACCAGATGGTTCAGGGCGACGATGTTCCGGCGCAGCTCCTCCGGGTACTCGACCCGGGAGCGCTCCTGGAGGCCGGCGAACCAGCCGCGGGGGTCCTCGAGCGCGATCGACCCGCGGATCGTGTGCCAGAAGCAGGTCGTGTAGCCGAGGCTGGCCTCGTGGCGGACGAGGACCCGGTCCACCTGGTCCTCCATCCACGTCGCGTCGAAGTAGATGGCGTCGACGTGGATGCCGGTCGCTGCGTTGAGCCACTCGTCGCCTGGACCCCAGAAGCGCATGTCCATGTCGATCCGGGTCGCGCTGCCGGAGGCCTCGATGATCGCCTCGCGCGTCGCGAGCGGGATGTCGCCGTGCGTGTAGACATAGACGTCGATGTCGGAGGCGACGTCGGTGTCGACCTCCGCGCGGCCGCGCGACCCACCAAGCGCGACGGCCTCCACGTTGGGGAGCGGGGCGAAGAGGCTTGCGACTCGCCGGGCGAGCGCGAGATGGGGCGACTCCATGGCCTCGGCAGTCTATCGGCGATGCGGGCGCGGGAGCGGGGGACGACTAGCGCGCCAGGCGCGCCGAGGCCCGGTGGATCGCCCGCAGGAGCGCGTTCCCGCCGCCGGCCGGGTCGAGCAGGCTCGGCTGGAAGCAGCGAGGATCAGCGTCGGGTGCAGCTCGACCTGGGCCAGCCGTCGGCCGACGAAGGTGAGCTCGGCGATCAGCCCCTGCTGGGTTCGGGCATCGTGCCGGAGGTCGAAGACGAGGTCGCCCAGCGAGTAGACGACCAGGTGGCCATCGACGAGCTCGAGCGGGCCGGCCCAGTGCGAGTGGCTGCCCAGGACTGCGTCGGCGCCGGCGGCGACCAGCGCGCGGGCGAGCTTCCTGATGACCGGCCGTCACCGCGTCCGTGTACTCCGTGCCCCAATGCGGGCACGACGATGACGATGTCGGCGCCGGCGCGCCGGGCCGCCCGGATGTCGGCTCGCATCGCGGCGAGCCCGAGCGGGGCGGCCCCCGCGGTCGTGCGCGTGGCGTTGCGTGCCGCGTCGACGCCGTTGTAACCCAGGACGGCGATGCGCTGCCCAGCCGCCTCCAGCCATGCGGGGCGTCGGGCGGCCGCGGCGTTGCGCCCGGCGCCGGCATGGGCGATCTCGAGGGCATCGAGGTGGTGGATCGTCTGGCTGACGCCGGCCGCCCCCGCGTTACGGATGTGGTTGTTGGCCAGCGAGACGACGTCGATGCCGGCGCGGTCGAGGCCCCGGCAGAAGCGTCGGGTCCATCGTGAAGACGTAGCCGCCGGGGTGGTAGGCGTGTTCGTCGGGGGCAGGTCCCTCGAGGTTCACGAGCGCCACGTCCGCCCCGCGGAGCAGCGCCCGGACGGCGCCGGCGTGCCTGTTCGGCGACCGCGCACGACGAGGTTGCCCGGCGCGCCGCAGCAGACGCGGGCGGTGATCGTCGCGGTGCCGCCCGCCCACGGGTAGTCCGCTCCCCTGCCCTGCAGGACGGCGAGGCGGTAGACCTCCCGGTCGAGCATCACGTCGCCGCCGGCGGCGAGGGTCCACGTCGTCGCGGGGTCGAAGGTGGAGGCCGCGGCACCGGCCGGCTCCGCGACGAGCAGCGGCCACGCTGCCAGGTCGCGGACGCGCTTCTCCCCGAACAGGGGCACGCCGTCCACCGCCAGGGCGCGGACGTCCGGCGTGACGTCCTCGGCCCGCAGGATGCCGAGCGCGCTGGGGTCGTGGCGAGCACGGCGCGGATCTTCGCCGGGGAGAGTGCCCGGACGTTCGGCCCGGCGGCCACGCCGAGCGCGGCCACAAGGGCAGCGAGATCGGCCGCCGAGACGAGAACCTGGCGCGGGTGCGCGCCCGATCCGGCGAGCGCGGCCGCCAGCTTCGCCCGCGAGATCGTCCGCTCGGTCGACCAGAAGCCGGTCGACCGGGCACGAGCGGCACGAGGACGGGCGCAGGGCTCGGCATCGCGGTCGGCGAGGCCGTCGGGGCGGGCGACGCGACCGGGGTCCCGGCGGCGACGGTCGGCGCGGGCGTCGACCCTTCGGCGGGGCGTGGGGTCTCGGCTGCGAGCGGGCCCGCCGACGCTGCCCGGGACGGTGGTGCAACAGACGGCCCCGCGCAACCGGCGAGAAGGCAGACGGCGCCGCAAACCAGCAGGTGACGCACGATGGACCGCACGAGGATCAGGGTACCGGCTCTCCCCGACGCCGATGGGGCGACGGGCCGTTCGACCCGGATTCCGTGGCCATGGGGCCGGTCCGCGCGGCGCCCGCCGGCCCGTACAGTCGAGGACGTGAACTGCATCGTCCTCGTCAAGCAGGTTCCTGACGTCTCCAACATTCCCGAGGATGCGTGGGACCGCGAGAAGGGCACGCTCCGGCGCGCCATGCTCGACAGCATCCTCAACCCCCTCGACCTCCACGCCCTCACGTTCGCCGACCGGCTGACGGCAGGCGACCCGGACGCCCGGACGGTCTTCCTGACCATGGGCCCGCCGATGGCCCGGGAGGTGCTCCTCGACTGCCTGTCCCGCGTGCCGGGCGAGGCGATCCTCCTGACCGACGGCGCCTTCGCCGGGGCCGACACGGGCGCCACGGCCTACTCGCTGGCCTGCGCCATCCGGCGCATCGAGCGCGAGATGTTCGGCGGCAACCGCGACTACGCGATCGTCACCGGCATGCAGTCGGTCGACGGCGACACCGCCCAGGTGCCGCCGCAGATCGCCGAGGAGCTCGGCATCGACCACATCGCCTACGCCAAGGACCTGGTGACCGAGCCGCAGCTGGCCGTGCGCCGGATCGCCGCGGAGGGGATCGAGGACGTCCACCCCGTCCGCTGGCCGGTCCTCGTCACGGTCACCGCCTGCACCGACCCGCTCTATCGCTCGTTCGAGCGGACGCGCGAGGCGCGCCACGCCGAGATCCACGAGTGGAACGCGAAGTCCGTCGACGCCGACCCGACGCGGATCGGCCTCAAGGGATCCTGGACCCAGGTCTACCGGCTCTTCTCGCCCAGCGAGGATCGACCGAAGACCTGCGAGTACATCCGGAACCCGGCCGAGCTGATCGGCAAGATCGCGGCCCGCTACCAGCAGGCCGCCCCGGGCGCCGAGGTCGACGCGGAGTCCGGCTACGAGCTGGGCGATCGCGAGCCGTCCTACCGCGGCGAGTTCTGGGTCTTCGCCGAGCGCGAGGGCGACGGCGTGCGCTCCGTGTCGCTCGAGCTCCTGGGCAAGGTGCGCCAGCTGGCCGGCAGCCTGGGCGAGCGCGTCGGCGCGGTCCTGCCGTGTGCCGAGGCCGGCGATCGGCCGGCCCAGCTGATCGCGGCCGGCGCCGACATCGTCTACGTCATCGAGCACCCCCTGCTCGGCACCTTCGACCCGATGGTCCACAAGCACGCGCTCGCCGACCTCGTCCGCGAGCGGAAGCCGCAGGTGATGCTCTTCGGCGCGAGCCCGCTGGGTCGCGAGCTGGCGCCGCGGGTCGCCTACGCCTGCCGGTCCGGCCTCACCGCGGACTGCACCCGCCTGGAGATCGGCGACTTCAGCAAGGGCACGACGAACCTCGTCGCCATCCTCAAGCAGACGCGGCCGGCCCTGGGCGGCAACGTCATGGCCACGATCATGACCAAGGACTCCCCGACCCAGATGGCCACCGTCCGGCCGGGCGTCTTCAAGGTGCCCGAGCCCGACGCGACCCGGACGGGCGAGATCGTCAACGTCGTCGCCGACCTCGACGCCGACGACGTCGGCCTCGAGGCGACGCCGGTCGAGTCGTTCGCCAGCAAGGTCTCCATCCGCGACGCCGAGATCATCGTCGCCGGCGGCCACGGCTTCCGGTCGCGGGCCGACTTCGACACCTACCTCCAGCCGCTCGCCGTGGGCCTGGGGCACCTCCTGGGCGCCAGCACGAAGGTGGCCGCTTCGCGGATGGCGGTCGAGGACGGCTTCACGACCCACGACTACCAGGTGGGCCAGACGGGCCAGACCGTCCAGCCGCGCCTCTACGTCGCCATCGGCATCTCCGGCGCCGTGCAGCACATCACCGGCATGCAGGGCTCGGAGATCGTCGTGGCGATCAACAAGGATCCCAAGGCGCGGATCTTCAACTACGCGGACTACGGCGTCGTCGGCGACATCGAGACGGTCGTCCCCGAGCTGGTCCGCGCGACGGAGGGCAAGGCATGACCGCACCGCTCGACGTCCTGGTCGTCGGCGGCGGCCCGGCCGGCCTCGCCACCGCGATCCGGCTCAAGCAGCAGGCGGCGGCCGCCGGCCGCGAGGCCACGGTCGCGGTCATCGACAAGGCGCCGCGCCCCGGCTACCACGCCCTGTCGGGCGCGGCCTTCGAGCCGGCCTGCCTCGACGAGCTGCTGCCCGGCTGGCGCGACGAGCGCAGGTTCATGGAGCACGTCATCCCCGTCGAACGCGACGAGATGTACTTCCTGCTCGCCGGCCGCGCCATCAAGCTGCCCGGACCTGGCCGTGCCGTCCCGGATGCACCACAAGGGGGACGTCACGATCTCCCTCTCGCGCCTCGTCGACTTCCTGGCCGTCAAGGCCGAGGGCCTGGGCGTCGAGCTCTACAACGGCTTCTCCGCGCGGACGCTCCTGGTCGAGGGCGACCAGGTCGTCGGCGTCGGGCTGGGTGCGGTGGGCGAGGACGCCCACGGCGTCGACCAAGGCCAACCACCGGCCGGCCGAGGAGATCCGGGCCCGCCTGACGGTCCTGGCCGACGGCACCCACGGCGTCATCTCGACCCAGTTCCGCGAGCGCTTCGGCGGCGGGCGCAACCCGCAGGTCTACTCGCTGGGCATCAAGGCCGTGGTGGCCTTCCCGGGCGACAACCCGTTCGGCAACAACCGCGTCGTCCACACGCTGGGCGAGCCGAACCCGGCCAGCGTCTTCGGCGGCGGCTTCATCTACAGCATGGGCGAGAAGACGGCCGCCGTCGGCCTGATCCTCGGGCTCGACTGGAAGTACGGCGACCTGACGCCCCAGCGGGAGTTCGAGCGGTACCGCGCCCACCCGTTCATGGCGAAGCTCCTGGCCGGCTCGGTCACGATCGCCACCGGCGCCAAGACGATCCCCGAGGGCGGCTACTTTGCCCTGGGCACCCTGACGGCCCCCGGGGCCCTCGTCGTCGGCGACGGCGCGGGCTTCGTCAACATGGAGAAGATCAAGGGGATCCACTACGCGATCCTCTCGGGGATGGCGGCGGCCGACACGCTGGTCGAGGCCCTGGCCGCGGACGACACGTCGAAGGCGGCCCTGGCCGGCTACCGCAGGCGCCTCGAGAGCCGCGGCGTGCTGCCGGACATGCGCCATGCGCGCAACTACCGCTCCAGCTTCCGGCTCGGCATCTATCCCGGCGCCCCGCTCTCGCTCATCCAGAGCCTTCTGCCCGGGCGGATCGGCATGGAGCCGGACGCGAAGGGGACGAAGAAGGGCGCGCGGATCAACCGGCCCGATCCGGGCGGCATGGACGGCGCCACGTTCGTCAGCCTGACGGGCTCCCTCCACCGGGAGGACGAGCCGGCCCACATGTCGATCCTCGACCCGGCGAAGTGCATCAGCTGCGAGGCCGACTACGCCAGCTCCTGCACGCACTTCTGCCCGGGCCAGGTCTACCGCTGGGACGGCGAGCAGATCGTCCTCTCCGCCTCGAACTGCCTCCACTGCATGACCTGCGCCGTGAAGTGCCCCTTCGAGAACATCCGCTGGCAGCCGCCGGAGGGCGGCGAGGGTCCCCGCTTCAAGCAGATGTAGCGCCGCGCGTCGCGGGTCCGGTGCCGCGGTCGCCCCGGGTTCGGTCGCCGCGGGTCCGGTGCCGCGGTCGCCCCGGGTTCGGACGCCGCGGTCCGGTGCCGCGGTCGCGCCGGGTTCGGTCGCCGCGGGTCCGGTGCCGCGGTCGCGCCGGGGCTGGGCCCGGGTCGCGCAGGGTTCCTGGCCGCGCCGGGTTCCGGCCCCCCGCCTGCCGGATATGCGCCCGTCGCATCGCTGGCGGAGACTCCCTGCCAGGCATGCCTGGGAAGCATGCCCGTGGCGACAGACGACCTGCTACCCGCCAGATAGCACTCCGCCGCATACGTGAGGCCGTTCCGGCGCGTTCGCATGCGAGGCAGGCATGAGTGACATGTGGCGGGCTCTTGCTGAGCACGGCCCGGGGCGCCTCCCGACTGCGGGTCGAGGCGTCCCATTGACACGCATGCAACCGGGGAATATTTGGCGTATGCCCCGGGTCGTCGACGGCGTCGGGCGCCGCGCCGGGAACGCCGGCCCGACCGGGCCGGGGACGACCACGCGCCGGAGCGAACTGCCGCCGCGCGTGCCGGCCCTAGTACGGGATCGGCACCGTCGGCTGCGCGTTCGACACGATCGCGAGCCACATCACGAGGAAGATCAGGCCGAGGAGCGCGATCGCCACCTTCCTCGTCCCGCTCATCGCCAGAGCCTCCGCGTGGTGCGGGCCGCGTGCCCGCGCGGGTTGGCGGAGAGGGTGGGATTCGAACCCACGGGGCGCGAAGGCCCTTCGGTTTTCAAGACCGATCCGATCAACCACTCCGGCACCTCTCCGCGGTGCGCGCGACGAGGATAGCGGGCCGGCCGATGAACGCGTCGGCGCTCGGGCCGATGGATGTGTGGGCGGCCGGCCGGCGGGTCGTCGGCGGGCCGACCGGTGGGTCGTCGCCGCCCGGCCGACGCCTTCCCCGGTATCGGCCGATCGCGTACTGTCCGGTCGTCGAACGCCGGGGGTGAGCCCGCGCGACACGCGAAGGAGCGCCTCCGACCGATGCCCGCGCCGCTCGGCAAGGTCCCCACGAAGAAGATGCCGAACATCCAGGTCTTCGGCACCGACGACTCGCAGGCGACGCGCGGGGCTCTCCGGTTCTTCCGCGAGCGGCGGATCGTCGTGCACTACGTGGACCTGCGCAAGAAGCCGATCGCCCAGGGCGAGCTGCGCCGATTCACCGATCGGCTGGGCGCCGCGGCGCTCCTCGACACGGAGAGCCGGCCCTACCGGGATGGCGGCCTCGCCTACCTCGCGACCGACGCGGCGGCCATCGTGGCCCGGCTGCTCGCGGACGTCCGTCTGATCCGCCTCCCGCTGGTCCGCTACGGCGAGGAGGTCACTGCCGGCAGGGACGAGGCCACCTGGAAGGCCTGGCTCGGGCGGCCGAGGTAGCCCCGGCGGGCTCGCGCGGCCGGGATGGCGGCCGAGGTGGCCGCGCCTGGCTCGGGCGGCGGAGATTCGGCGCCTGGCTCGGGCGGCCGAGGTAACCGGCGGGCTCGGGCTCAGTGCCGGGTGATGTCGGTGTCGTCCACCGCGGTCACGGGGATCCATGCGAGGTAGAGCGTCCGGGGGTCCGCCGGCGTGCGGTCGGGGGGCACGATCGCGGCGACGACGAGCCGGACCCCGGCGGGCAGGCCGGTCACGTCGAGGCGCGCCGGAGTCGGGGGTTCCTCGGGAAGCGCGACCAGCGCCCCGGACGGATCGACCGCGCGCGAGGGGTCGGTGCCGAACGAGCGGACCAGCAGCCACGGCCGCGCCCGGGCCACCCTCCATGGCCGCGACGGCCGCACTCATCTCCGGCGGCGCCGAGCCGCCCGTCACCGAGGCGGCGACCGTGCCGGGCTCCGCGACCTGCGCCAGCACGATCCGGCCGGCCTTGCGTGTGCGCCCGAGAAGCGCGTCATCGCGCGGTCCCGCGACGGGCAGCGCGGCGAGGACCGGCCGGCCACGGGCATTGCGGGTCACGAGGGCGGCCACCGGCTGCCCCCGCCCGACGGCCCGGGCGTTGCCGGCGAGGCGGACCACGACGACGGCCGGGGTGCTCGGCGGGGAGAAGCGGACCACGCGCGACCGGTCGGCAGCCAGCGCGGTCCTGAGCGGCACGGCGGTCAGCCGGTAGGCCTCGCGCGCCGGGTCGAGCGGGAGGGCCCACGCCTCGACCATCGTGACGATCCCACCCCGCGAGGCCTCGATCGCGCGGCGCCCGACGTTCCGGATGGTCGCCGCGAGGCGCCCGTCCCGACCCAGCGAAAGGCCGACCGTCGCCTCCTGCGGCGCGGCCACGCGCACCGTCAGCGACCTGATCCGAGGGCGGTCGGTCGCGGGCAGGGCCCGGCCGTCGCTGTCGCGGGCCTCGATGTCGACGCGCCAGATGCCCGGCTGCGTTGGAGCCCGCAGGGCCAGCCGGACGACATGACCGGACGCGCCCGACCGCGAGACGAGCTTCCAGCGCGTCACCGGCGCCCGGCGCGGCCCGCCGGCTGAGCCCTCGACGAGGGCGACCGGCGTCCAGCGGACGCGGAAGCGGATGGCGGCGGGCAGCACGGCCCCGCGGCGCGCCGTCCAGGGCACGCGCAGGGTGATCCGGGAGCGGGCGATCGGGGTGTCGACGAAGCTCGGCTTGCCGAAGCGCAGCCGGCGCTCCTTCAGCGTGACGACGAGGGCGTCGAGCTGGTTGGCGAGCACGGCGATCTTGTCGGCCCAGTGCACGTCGGACGCGTAGTAGCGGTTGACGCCGCGCAGCGTGGTGAAGCCGTACCACCATCGGCCGGTCGGTGAGAGGTAGCGATCGCGGATCTTCGCGGCGACGGCGAGGATGCCCTTGCGGTAGGTGCGGAAGCGGGTCGCGTAGCGCCACGGATCGCGGTCGTAGGCACCGTAGCCGAACAGGTTGTGCTTGAGGCGCGCGATGTCCGACGTGCCCCAGCCGCTCTCCAGCATCGCGTGAGCCACGAAGTAGCGGGCGTTGAGGCCCTCCTTGCGCTCGGCCTCCATGAACGCCGAGCCCAGCCGCGGCAGGGGCGTCGTGGCCTTGAGCACCTCGTCGATCATCCACGCGGCGTAGCCCGACCGCGACAGGATGTCGGTGTTCGGCGTGAAGAGGCGCCCGATGCGGTAGGGCGTCATGTAGCGCGGCTCGATCTTGCGCAGGGGCGAGCGCGCGTCCATGGGCGCCACGGGGACGGCGGCAGCCAGGGCGACGAGGAGGGTCAGCGCGACGACGGCGGCGCGCATCGGGCGGGGCGTTCGCATGGGTCGGGGCCACCATGGGGGCAACCTGCCCGCGCGGCCACGACCCGACCGTCCCGTCCCCGGCTGGCCCCATGGTCCGGCCCGACGGGTGCCCGAGATCCGGGGCCCAGGCTCCGACCGATATAGGATCACGACAGCACAGCCGTGCCCGCCGACATCGTCACCGACCGCAGCCTCGCTGCGCCGAACCCGGAGGCCCCGTGCTCCGCCGTTTCCTGGGCGGCGCGAACGACCACCTGCCCGCAGAGGTCGCTCCCAGCCGCCACCTCATCGACCTGCGCGCCGTGGTCAAGGACTACGTCACCGACGCCGGGTCGTTCCGGGCGCTCCGCGAGATCGACCTCCAGGTGGACGCCGGCGAGTTCATGGCCGTCGTGGGCAAGTCCGGGTGTGGCAAGTCGACCCTGATGAACATGATGACCGGGATCGACCGGGCCACCGCCGGCGACGTCTGGGTCGGCGGCACGCACCTCAACCACCTCTCCGAGGGCCGGACGGCCGTCTGGCGCGGCCGGACCGTCGGCGTGATCTTCCAGTTCTTCCAGCTCCTGCCGACGCTCACGGTGGTCGAGAACGTGATGCTGCCGATGGACTTCGGCGGCTTCTGGACCCCGAAGGAGCGCGAGGAGCGGGCGATGGCGCTCCTCGAGCAGGTCGAGATGGCCGACCAGGCCGCGCAAGCTCCCGTCGGCGACCTCCGGCGGCCAGCAGCAGCGGGTCGCGATCGCCCGGGCCCTCGCCAACGACCCGCCGATCCTGGTCGCCGACGAGCCGACCGGCAACCTGGACTCCGCGACCGCCGAGGCCGTGATCCGGCTCTTCGACGAGCTCGTCGCGGCCGGCAAGACCATCGTGATGGTCACCCACGACCGCGAGATCGCGTCGCACGCCCGGCGGACGGTCCACATGGTGGACGGCAGCCTGCTCGACGGGACCCTGCCCGACGACGGTGCACCGCCGCCGACTCGGGCGCTCCCGCCGGCCCGGGCGCGGCCGCCGGCCGCGGCCGCCGCGTCGGCCGCCGGCCCGACGGCGGACCCGGCGGCAGCCGTGCAGGCCGCCCGTGCCTAGCGTCCGCTGGCGGAAGGTCGTCCGCGACCTCGGCGTCGCCCGCACCCGGACGGTCCTCGTCGTCCTGTCGATCGCCGTCGGCGTCTTCGCCGTCGGCACGATCGCCGGGGCGAGCGCGCTCCTCCAGGAGGGGCTGCGCGAGGTCTACCTGGCCAGCCGGCCGGCGAGCGCCATCATCTCCGCCGCTCCCTTCGGCGACGACCTCGTCGAGACGGTGCGCGGGATGCCCGGGATCGCCGACGCGGAGGCGCGCCGCGGCATCACGGTCCGGCTGCGCACCGGCCCCGAGACCTACCGGGAGATGTTCCTCACGGCCATCGTCGACTTCGAGGACCAGCGCCTGGACTACATCACCCCGGAGGCCGGCGCCGCCTGGCCGCCCGAGCGCGGCGAGCTGCTCCTGGAGCGCTCCAGCCTGACCCTCGCCGACATCCCGACCGGGGGCGAGGTCGAGGTGCAGACGGTGGACGGCACCATCCACCGCCTCCGCGTCGCCGGCCTGTCGCACGAGGTCGGGGCCGCGCCGGCCTTCTACGTCGGGCGCCTCAACGGCCACATCACGTTCGACACGCTGGCCGACCTCGGCTATGGCACCACCTACGACGAGCTGCGCATCCTGGCCGACGACCCGACCCTGACGCGCGACGAGATCCGGACCCTGGCCGAGACCGTCCGCGAGCGGATGGAGCGGGCCGGCGTGCCGGTCATCTTCGTGTTCGTCCCGCCGCCCGGGGAGCACCCGGCCAACGACCTCCTCTCGGGCGTCTTCCTCGTCCTCGGCTTCCTGGGCCTGCTGGCCCTGCTCGCCTCGGGCTTCCTGGTCGTGAACACGGTCAACGCGATCATCGCCCAGCAGACCCGCCAGATCGGCGTGATGAAGGCCGTCGGCGCGCGCAACCGCCAGGTGGCGGTCCTGTACCTGGGGATGGTGCTGGTCTACGCCGTCCTCTCGCTCTGCGTCGCGCTCCCGCTCGGGGCGCTTGGTGCGTACGCGCTTACGGTCTTCACGGCGAGCCTCGTCAACTTCGACGTCGGCTCCTTCTTCGCGCCGCCGGGGGTGATCGCGCTGGAGATCGCCGTCGGCCTGCTCGTGCCGCTCCTCGCGGCGCTCGTCCCGGTCTGGCGCGGCGTGCGGGTGACGGTCCGCGAGGCGGTCAGCAGCACCGGGATCGCCGACACGTTCGGCCGAAGCCGCTTCGACCGGGCCATCCAGCGCGTGCGCGGCGTCTCCCGCCCCACCCGGCTGTCCATCCGCAACACGTTCCGGCGCAAGTCGCGGCTGGCCCTCACCCTCTCGGCGCTGACGCTGGGCGGCGGCGGTCTTCATGGCCGTCTTCACGGTCCGCTCGTCGCTCTACCAGACCCTCGACGACGCGCTCGCCTACTTCGACTACGACGTCCAGGTGGAGCTCGCGGGGCCCGCGCGCGCCGACATGCTGGAGAGCGAGGCGGCGCGGGTGCCCGGCGTCACGGCCGCCGAGACGTGGCGCTTCGCGACGACCCAGCGGATCCGCCCCGACGGGTCGGAGAGTCGCTCCTTCATCACCTTCGGGCTCCCGACCGACACGACGATGGTGAAGCCGAAGCTGCAGGCGGGGCGCTGGCTCCTGCCGGCCGACGGGAACGCGCTGGTCGCCACGGCGAACGTCCGCGAGGACGAGCCCGACCTCCGCGTGGGCGACACCGTCACGCTGCGGGTCAACGGCCGGGACGCGACCTGGACGCTCGTCGGGATCGTCGAGTCGCCCACCCAGCGGCCGTTCCTGTACACGAACGCCGGGCCGCTGGAGGAGGCGACCCGCGAGGTCGGCCGAGCGTCGGTCGTGCTGGTCCGGACCGAGGCGCGCGACCAGGCCACGCAGGACCGGGTGGGCAAGGCCGTCGCCGACCACCTCGAGACGGTCGGAGTCCGCGTGGCGGCGACGACGACGATCGCCGAGGTGCGGACCACGCAGGAGCGCCTCTTCGACGTCCTGGTCATCTTCCTGTCGATGATGGCCCTGCTGCTCGGTGTCGTCGGCGGCATCGGCCTGACCGGGACGATGAGCATCAACGTCGTGGAGCGGGCCCGCGAGATCGGCGTGATCCGCGCGGTGGGCGCCTCCGACGGCGCCGTCCTGCGCCTGTTCCTTGCCGAGGGCCTCCTGATCGGCCTCATCTCGTGGGCCCTGGGCGCCGTGCTCGCGATCCCGATCAGCCGGACGCTGTCCGACGCGCTCGGGATGGTCTTCCTCTCGCGCCCGCTCTCCTACGCGATCAGCGCCGAGGGGGTCATCCTGTGGCTCGGCGTCGTCCTCGTCCTGGCCGCCGTCGCCAGCCTCCTGCCCGCGTGGCGTGCCTCGCGGCTTGCCGTCCGCGAGGTCCTGGCGTACGAATGACCGATCAGCCAGCCTCCCCGCCCGCGTCCGTGCCATCCGCGCCCCGCCCCGCCCACGTCCCAAGGAGTCCCATGCGCCGCCTCGCCGTCATCGCCGTCGTCGCCCTCGTCGCCGTCATCGGCGGCTGGCTCCTGCTCAGAGGCGCGGGAGGCGGCGGAGCCAGCGCCACCCCGGAGCCGTCGATCGGGCCCGTGCCCCCCTCGACGGAGATCGTCGCCGACGGCCGGGTGGTGCCCGTCCAGTACGCGGAGCTCACGGCGAGCGTGCCCGGCGAGGTCATGGCGGTCGAGGTCTCCGAGGGCGACGCGGTGACGTCCGGCCAGAAGCTGGTCTACCTGGATGACACCGCAGCGGCGGCCGAGGTGAAGGCGGCGACGGCGGCGGCCGCGACCGCCGAGGCCGGCGTCACGCGGGCCAGGCGCTGGCCGACCAGGCGACCGCCCAGGTCGAAGGCGGCCGACGCGGCGATCGTCCAGGCGCGCGCCGTCCGCGACCGGGCGCAGGCCGTTCGCGACGGGCTCCCGGCCGGGGCGTCGAACGAGCAGGAGGCGGCCGCCGATGCGGAGGTGGAGGCCGCGCGGGCGGCGATCTCCGCGGCCCAGGCCAACCTCAGCGCGCCGCGGAGGCGGCCGCCGGGCGCGGCCGCTTCCGTGACCGCGGCCCGGGGCGAGGTGGCCCGCGCGATGGCGGCGCTCGATGCTGCCGACGCCGCAGGCGCGCCGAGACGACCATCGTCGCTCCCTTCTCGGGGACGTCGCCTCGCTGGACGTGCGCCCGGGCGAGCGGGCGACGCCCGGGACGTCCCGCTGCGGGTCGCGGACATGTCCTCCTGGCGCGTCGAGACCACCGACCTCGACGAGACGACGGTGGCGCGCGTCGCGGTGGGCGCCCCGGTGACGATCGAGTTCGACGGCCTGCCGGGCGTCACGGTCGACGGCACGGTGACGTCGGTGGCGCTCTTCGGCACGTCGAACCAGGGCGACATCGTCTACCGCGCGGTGGTGACCCCCGCGTCGACGCCGGATGGCCTCCGCTGGAACATGACCGCGACGGTCACGGTGACGACCGCGAAGTAGGGTGTCCCCTGCGCGCTAGGCGCACGCCCCGGCCGGACCCGGGCCGCCCTGCGCGCCGCCCGCCAGCCCGCTGCGGCTACTCCAGGTCGTGGACCATCCAGACGTTGGCGTCGTGATAGACGACCCGGTCGGCCTCGCGGTCCACCACGATCGGGTTCGTGACGAACGGGATGACGTACGCGCCGCTGTCCGGGAAGACGAGCCCGGTCCATCGCTCCCAGTCCGCCACGGTCCCGGTGATCGTCATGCTCTCCGGCGCCGGCCGGACCACGCGCGCCCCGAGCCGGACGTGGAGCCGGATCCAGGCGTCGAACGGCAGGCCGTCCTCCCGGGTCCAGGCGGCGTAGCGCTCGATCGGCGTCAGCGGGTAGCGGTGCTTCTCGGTCGGCCGGACGCAGGCGATCAGGGAACCGAGCCCGGCCGCCCGGCCGCGCTCGAGGAAGATCTCGACCATCCGCCCGGCCAGCCCCTCGCCCTGGCGCCCGGGCGCGACCACGATCTGGAGCGCGCCCAGCGTGTTCGGGACCGTCCCGGCGCGCAGGCCGGCGACCGTGCGCTCGAACTGCTCGTCCCAGCCCGCGGGCAGGCCGTCGTCGGTGCCGTCCCAGGCGAGCGGCGCGCTGTTGCCGGCCGCGACGATCCGGTCGTCCGCGTCGAGCAGCATGAGCTGCCAGGCGGCGAACTCCTCGTCGAGGTGGTGCCAGAGCCGGTCGGCGACCGGGTCCTGCAGCATGAGCTCCGGCCACGCGGCCCCGTTGTGGTCGCCCAGCGGGTCGCGCGAGGTCCGGGCGCTCCGCCAGCGTGACCAGGCGGAGCCGCGAGCCGTCCGCCTCGCCGGCGCCTCGCCGGGCGCGCCGGGCGTCGCTCGGAGCGCCGCGGCCCCGTCCGTCATCGAGTGCTGATGACGCAGGTCCCCGCGATCAGGTCATGCCAGCCGCGCCGGCGGTTGTCGATGAGGATCCAGATGAAGCCGAGATAGAAGACGGCCGCGGAGACCCACCAGCCGACCAGGCGCAGGAGCGACGGCACCCCACCCGATCCGGCTCCCGTCGCGGTCGTTGACGACCCGGATCCCGGCCACCTTCATGCCGGGCGTGGCCCCGCCACGCGCCCAGAAGAACGGGAAGTACAGGAGCGAGAAGAGGCCGATCACGACCGCCCCGAGGATGACGAAGCCGGCGGCCGCCGCGATGGCCCCGGCGTCCGCCGAGTCCACCTCGCCGTCCGTGCCGGCGATGCCGACGAGGGTGCCGAAGAGCGGGACCATGACGATCATCAGCAGCACGGCCGTGACAAGGCCGACGAGGATCGCGTCGAGGATGTAGGCGCCCAGGCGGGCGCCGTGGCCGGCGAAGCTGACGCCCGGGCGCGGGCCCCCCGGCTTCGGCGGGCGTCTGCCAGGTCGGTGCGGGCGTGGTCATGCGAGGCTCCCTCCCATGCGCGGCGTCGATCAGGCGGTCTGCACCATCAGGGTGCCCGCGATCAGATCCTGCCAGCCGCGGTGCCGCTTGTCGATGAAGATCCAGATGTAGCCCAGGTAGAAGACGGAGGCCGCGATCCACATGCCGATCAGGCGGATGATCGCCTCGCCCCAGCCGATGGGCCCGCCGTCGCGGTCCCGGACCAGGCGCAGGTGGAAGATCCGCATGCCCGGCGTCGCCCCGCCGTTGACCCAGAACCACGGGAAGTAGCCCAGGCTGACGGTGAAGATCGCGACGACCAGGAGGAGGCCGGACAGCACGGCCAGGGGTCCGGCCCCGGCGGTCGCCAGCCCGGCGGTCAGGAGCGTGAGGGCGATCGTGACCGCGACGACGAGCACCCCGAGCGAGGATCCCGTCGACGATGTAGGCCACGAGGCGGGCGCCGTGGGGCGCGAAGAGGATCCCGGGCGCGGGCCCGATCGGCTCGGGGGGCACGGCCCACGGCTGGGCGGTAGCCGGGCGGGGGCGTGCCCGGCGGCAGGTAGCCGGGTGGCGGGACGGGCGGGGGCCAGCCCTGCGCCTGGGGCGCGGGCGGGATCGCGGCCGGCGGCGCGCGGCGGGACGCCGAGTCGGCTCCGGGCCGCGGCGGGTACGCTGCCGGCGTCGCGGGCGGGACGACCGGCGTCGGGCCCGGGGCTGGTTGGGATCGTCCATGCGTGGGCCCCCGTGCTGGACGCCGCGACAATCGCGGCGGGCGTCGCCTCCCGATCGTCGCGGGCGGGCGTCGCCGGCCGATCGTAGCGGTCGGGTCGCTCCCCGTCACGGGTCCCTTTCGCCCGTCCCCGAGGCCGACCGGCCCGGCGGTCGGCCGGCAAGGGGGCGGAGGTCAACCGCGGCCGCCGCCGAGGTGCCCTGCGGCCGCTCCGGGCCCGCCGGAGCGGTCGGCGAGTCAGGAGCGAGGCAGCGTCGCGAGCGCTGCCCGCGCCTGCGCCCGGGCCAGGTTCCAGGCCGGCCAGCCGGCGAGGCTCGGGTCGGTGGCCAGCTCGCGGCGGCGCTCCTCGAGGTGCGCGCGCACCGCCGCCCGGTCCGGCTCGGCCAGGCCCGGGCAGGGCGGCCACCATCGCCGGGACCGCGTCGTCGCCCAAGGTGGAGAGGTACGCGTCGTCCAGGCCGGCCCGGCCGCCGGCCGGCACGAGCGACGGGTCCATCGCCCGCTCCAGGTTCCGCGCCGCGACGAAGCCCTGGGGCCCGACGACGTTGGCGACGCAGCATCCCGGCCACGCCGAGGACGCCGAGGACGTGGACCAGCCGCGCCCGACCGTCCGAGCACGACGAGGACGCCCACCGCGAGGAGGGCGACGGCCAGCCAGCCGATCGAGAGGAGGACCCAGAAGCGCAGCTCCGTCCAGCCGTACGCATCCTGGTAGAGGCGCAGGCGCAGGAACGAGGAGACCAGCGTGACCCCCGTCAGGCCCAGCAGCGCCAGCGCGGCCACGACGAACCCCCGGCTCCGCCGCCGGACCCGGGCGTCCAGCGTCGCGACCACGCGCGGCCGCGAGCGCCGCGGCCGCGAGGAGCTCGAAGAAGCCGCGCCGCGCGTAGTCGGCGTACGTCAGGCCGGCCGCGGCCAGCGTGTCGAGGCCGCCGAAGAGGTAGGCGACCTGGAGCGCGACGAAGGCGGCGAAGAGCACGTCGACCAGGACGAGGACGACGAGCGGCCTCCGGGTGGCCGATCCGGAAGCGGCCCGGGCGATCGACGTCGGCGCCGGCGGGGCGTCGGCGCCGCGGCCGGCGCCGTCGGGCCGGTCACCGTCGCCGGACCGGCGGCGTGCCGATCGGCGGGTCGAAGGAGACCGGCGCGGCCGGCGGGCTCACCATCACCCAGAACCCTGCGGCGACCACCAGGACCCCGGCGGCGATCCAGGCCACGACGGCCACGCCCGCGCTCCGCTCCGCCAGCTCGGCGACCGGCAGGTCGAACGGCAGCGCCAGGACGCGGCCGGCGGCGGCCGCGAAGACCGCGTCGGCGGCGGCGAACAGCGACGACGAAGACGAGCAGGAGCGGCGCCGCGACCAGCATGCCGCGCAGCAGGGGCGCGGCCCAGCCCGGCGCCGCCCGCCCCGTCCGCTCGCCCGGGCGAGGCCGAAGGGCGCCGGCGACGGGGATCGCCCCGATGACCGCGGCCAGCGGCCATCTCCCCGGCCGCGGCGGCGATCTGCCCGGCGTCTGCCCGCATCAGGGCGCGCCCGCCGAGGCTCGCCAGCGCGGCGCCGCCCAGGATGACCGCGCCGACGACGTCGACCGCGACGAGCGCGGGATCGTGCGCGGAGCGCGACGAACGCGGCGAAGGCGAGGGCCGCGGGCGCCAGCCACGCGTCGAGCCGGTCGACGCGGCGGATCCGCGCGGGCCCGGCGGCCAGCGCGCCCGCGACCAGCAGGAGGGCGACGTCGATGGGGACGTTGACGCCGAGGGCGTTGCCGCGGAACAGGATGTCGGTCGCGACCCCCACGACGAGGGCCAGGGCAAGCAGGCGACGCGCAAACGATCCGGTCATGCGCCCCTAGCGACGACGGGAAGGGCCCTGGTGTTGCGGAGGCGCGGCGATCGCACCTCGAGGCCAGCCCAGCTCGGTCGATCGCGCCTCGAGATCGAACGCCTATCGTCGCGTCGATGCCGCCCGGAGACGAGGACCTCGACCGTGCACGGAGAGCGGCCGGCCACCTCGCATCCGTCGTGATGAGTCGGTCGGCGCCAAGCGTGAGCGCGGTCGCGACCACCAGCGCATCGGGGAGGCGGAGACCTCCCGCGTGACGCGCGCGCAGCTCCGCGGCAGCGCCGGCAATGCCGCGGGTGGCGGGCTCGATCCTGGCCGGCAGGGCGTCGACGAACGCATCGACCGTCGCGACGGCGTCGGCGCCACGCCGGTGGGGCGCCACCAGGCATTCGGCATACGCGGATGCCGGAAGGACCAGCGTCTCGCTCCGCTCGCGGGCCTCGCGCAACGGCGCGCGCGGCGGCGGCGTGATGCGCGTCCGACGCATCGAGGATCGCGATCACGACCCCGGCGTCGAGGACGGTCAGTCCCACTCGTCGCGAAGCTCGTCGAGGCTGGCCGCCGGGTAGACGTCGGTCAGGGCGCCGCTGAACTGCTCGACGGGATCGACGTCACGGACCAGCAGCACGGCACCCGGGCCGCGCACCTCCGCCCGCAGGCGATCCCCGGTCTGGATCCCCGCCTGGTTGAGGGCATCGACAGGCAACGTGACCTGGTGCTTCGCGCTGACCCGCGTGTATCCCCGGCGGCGATGTTCCTTTACTCGTTGCTTCATGAGTCAAGGTTAGCAGCGTTGGCATCCGGGTCAACACTCGCGCCCGACACACTCGCGCCCGAAGGCCGCCGTGGCCCACGCGATGCGGCAAAGCGGTATCGGAGGCTGCGGGAAGGAGGTACCGGGAACCGTGAGACTACGTGTCATTGACGCTGCGGTCAATGCTGCGTATTCTCATCACCATGAGCGCCATCCGGGAGGGAGCCCGGCTCGTGGAGGTGCTGCACCTGGCGTTCCTGCAGGTGCTGCCCTCGTACCTGACGCTCCCGAGCTACGCTCGTGAAGGGCGGGGCGAACCTGCGCCTGTTCTACGGGAGCCGCCGCCGGTCACAGGACATCGACCTCGACTACATCGGCGAGCGGTTCGACACGAGTCGAGGACGGCGTGGACGCGGCCCTCGCGTCGCGCGCCTTCCGCGACCTCCTGCGGGTCGCCGGCGTGACCATGGGAGAGCCCAGCAAGCCCAAGCAGACGGCCACGACGCGGCGCTGGAAGTTCGGCGTCGAAGGGCCCGGTGCCGTCCTTGGCTCGAAGATCGAGTTCTCGGCCCGAGCCCCGGTGGATCCCGAGCACGCCCTGGCCACCGCGCGCGGCGACACGGGCCGGGCGATCGGCCTGCGGACCGTGCGGGCCGAGCACTACCTGCCCCCGGCGGCGATCCGCCAGAAGGTGCGCGCGCTCGCCGATCGCGCCCACACGGAGCCGCGCGACGTGTTCGACCTCGATCTCCTGTTCGCCTCGAGCCCCGCGGCGGTCGGCCGGGGCGAGCTTCCCGCGGCGACGCTCGAGGCCGCGGTCGCCGCCGCGCTGGCCATCCCGTACGAGGCGTTCGTGCAGCTCGTCGTCGATTACGTCGAGGACGACTTCGTGCCGGTCTACGGCCGGCCGGAGGCGTGGGAGGAGATGGTCCTCGGCGTCGTCGGCCATCTCGAGGAGCTCCGGTGAGTCGTCTGGACGCGTACGCGACCCTCGCCCACCTGGGTCCGGTGATCTCGACACGCGAGGCCGCCGCGGCGCTCGGGATGAGCTCGGCCGCCGCAAGCCGGTTGCTGCGCGGCCTGGCCGACGGGGGCCACGCCCTCCGGATCCGGAGCGGCACGTGGTGGGTCGGGTCCGCCGCGCCCGACCCGTACGCGATCGCGGCCGAGCTCACCCGGCCCCACCCCGCCTACGTGTCGTTCACCTCGGCGCTCAGCGTCCACGGCCTCATCGACCAGCTCCCCCGCGAGATCGCGATCGCCTCGCTCGACCGTGCCCGGCGGATCCCGACCGCGCTGGGCAGCTACGCCGTCCATCACCTGCCGCCCGCGCTCTTCGGTGGCTGGGAGGAGACCCGGCGCGGCCCGCTCGCCACCCCCGAGAAGGCCATCTTCGACCTTGCCTACGTCGGCGCGGCCCACGCCGGGAGAGCGTCACGAGTCCCCGAGCTCGAGCTGCCCGGGGGGTTCGACCGCCCTGCCCTCGACGCCTGGGTCGCCCTCGTCGCCAACCCACGCCTGCGGACGATGACGGCCCGGGCCGTCGCCGCGATCCTGGCCCGCGCCACGGCGTGACGGAAGACGACACATGCCATCGGCGACTACAGCTCCTCGAGCGGCACGAAGCTTCCGGCGCGCGCGCCCGCGAGCCCTTCCTGCGCCCGCTCGAGGGCGCAGGGGATCGAGTCGAGGATCTCCGTGATGGTCACCGCGTCAGAATCGGCGAGGTCGAGCGCGGTCGAGAGCAGCGACCGGGCGATGGTCCCCGGCTGGATACAGGCCCGGTCGGCCACAGCATGGAGCTTGGCGGCGTGCTCGTCGTCGAGCTGGACGTTGAAGCGATTCGTCCGCTCCTCGGTCATGGGACCCTGCCTCTGCACAGGTGTACGCGTTACGTGCAGCGTACGCCGGCTCCGGGCGCGCCGAGGGCGCGCGGGCGCAGGGACCCGGGATCACCCAGGCTCGACGCGCGTGACTGTCCCGGGGTGCGCTCCTGCGACGGCAGCCTGGATCTGCTCCGCCTGACCTGTGATCTCGGCCATCCGACTTCCGCGCACGAGGACCACGGCGATCCCGCTCGCCGCGATGTTCTGCTGGGCCGGGAGGTTGCGGTCGGCGGTGAGGAGCACCCCGTAGCCGCTCGCGGCGGCATGTCGCAGCAACACTCCGTTCTCGAGCCCCTTGAACCCGGCCTGCTGAACGGTCGTCACGTCGTCGTCTGGCAGGAGGCCGGCGACACCGGCGGGCAACATCTCGTCCAGGAGCACCTTCACGCAGGCACAGCCTCTTCGCGGGTCCGCTTCCGGGCCAGCTCGAGGACACCGATCGCCTGTCGACGCGTCACGGTCGGGAACTGCTTGAGGAATTCCTCGAGCGTCTCACCGGCTTCCAGGTACTCGAACAACGTGTCGACCGGGACCCGCGTGCCTGCGAACACCGACGCGCCCCACGCAAGGTCGTCCGAGCGAGTGACAAGCGGCTTCTTGGCTGTCATTGCGGCTCCTTCATCGCACGTTCGTGCTCAGCACAGTATGCCCCCCTGCACCTCGGAGTCGACCGGGGTCCCGGTGGTCCGGCTCGCGGTCCGGCCCAGGGCGTCGAGGCCGAGGGTCGTGGCGGAGCCGGACCGGGTGATCGAGGTCGTCCGGTCGAGAAGGCGCGGTCAGGCCGGAGTCCGGGGCCGCCGCCGCACCTCCCGCTCGCCGGGACGGCGGAGCACCTCGCCAGTCTTCGGGTCCAGCTGCCACAGCTCCCAGTAGCGGCCATACAGGGTGGTGGGGTCGCCGAGGCTGCCTACGCCGAGCTGGTGCGGGTGCGCGCTCAGCGGGGGCGAATGACGTCCGTGCCGAGCGTGGCGCGCAGCGGCTCCGGGACCGTGACCGTTCCGTCGGGCTGCTGGTAGGCCTCCAGGATCGCGGCGACGATCCGGGCGAGGGCCAGGCCCGAGCCGTTGAGCGTGTGGACCAGCTCCGGCTTCGCGCCCGGCGCGGGTCGGTAGCGGATCGCCATCCGGCGGGCCTGGTAGTCGCGGAAGTTCGAGCAGGAGGAGACCTCCAGCCAGCGCTCGACGCCCGGCGCCCAGACCTCCAGGTCGTACTTCTTGGCCTGGACGAAGCCCATGTCGCGGGTGGCCATCAGGAGGACCCGGTAGGAGAGCCCCAGGCGCCGCAGGAGGTCCTCGGCCCGGCCGGTCATCCATTCGAGCGCCTCGTTCGAGGCGTCCGGCTTCTCGAAGAGCACCATCTCGACCTTGTCGAACTGGTGGACGCGCAGGATGCCGCGGGTGTCCTTGCCGGCGGCGCCGGCCTCCCGGCGGAAGCACGGCGTGTAGGCCGCGTAGCGGACCGGCAGCGCGTCGGCCTCGAAGATCTCGTCGCGGTGGAGGTTGGTGACCGGGACCTCCGCGGTGGGGACCAGGTACAGGTCGTCGCGGGTGACGACGTACATCTGGTCTTCCTTGTCCGGGATCTGGCCGGTGCCCCGCGCGGACGCGGCGTTGACGACGACCGGCGGCCAGATCTCGGTGAAGCCGTTCTCCCTGACGTGGACGCCCAGGAAGAAGTCGATGAGCGCCCGCTGGAGCGCCGCCCCGGCTCCCTTGTAGACCGGGAAGCCGGAGCCCGCGATCTTGGCCCCGCGCTCCAGGTCGATGATGTCGAGCGCCTCGGCGATCTCCCAGTGGGGCCTGCGCTCCCAGGTGCCGGCGGCCACCTCGGCGTCGGCGCCGACCTCGCCGGCGTGGTGCTGGACGCGCGGGAGGAGCTCGCCCCAGGTCCGGACGACGACGTTCGCATCGGCGTCGCCGACCGGGACGCCCGGGTCGGCCGGGTTCGGGATGCGCAGGAGGACGTCGTCGAGCTGGGCCTCGACCTCGGCGGCCTCGGCGTCGAGGGCCGTGATCCGTTCGCCTGCGGCTACGGAGGCTGCCCGCAGCGCGGCGACCTCCGGGCCGTCGGGAGCGGCGCCGCCGCGGATCGCCTCGCCGACCTGCTTCGAGACGGTGTTGCGCTGGGCCTTGAGGGCGTCGGCCTCGCCGAGGACCTGCCGCCGGCGGGCGTCGAGCTCCAGGGCGACGTCGACGAGCGAGGCGTCCTCGCCCTTGTCCAGCGCGCCCTGGCGGATGACGTCCGGCTCCTCGCGGAGCCGCTGCAGCCCGACGCTCATGCCCCGGCCTCCTCGGTCGCTCGTCCCTGCCCCGTCGGCGGCGTGATGATGCCAGCCGGCGGCGGCGCGCAGGCGTCCGACGACGAAGCCGTGGTCCAGGCTGGCGAGGAGCCAGCCCGCGCGCGGGCCGTTGGTCCGGCCCAGGAAGGCGAGGTAGACGGCGCCGAAGGCGCGCCCGGCCGGGAGCCCGGCCTCCTGGGAGACGCGGAACAGGAGCCCCTGCCAGGCGTCGCCGCCCTGCGGCCGCTCCTTCTCCGGCGGCGAGGGCGAGGCCGCCCAGGAAGACCCGCTGGTCCTCGCCGAGGGCCGTGACGGCCGGCGGGAGGCCGTCGCGGTGGACCGAGACGATGGCGCTCTCCGGCGCGTAGTCGGCCAGCCAGGCGCGGGCGGCGGCGAGCCGCTCGGCGAGGGTCAGGTCCTCGGCCGGCGTGAGCGGGGCGCCCTTCTCCTCCGCGATCCGGGCCGCGATGTCGACGCCGGGGATCTGGGCCAGCAGCGCGAGGTGCGCGAACGCCGGGCGGTAGGCCGCGGCCGCGGCCGTCGGGTCGGTCCCGGCCGATGAGCACGTAGCCGAACAGGCGCTCCGGGTCCGACGGCAGCTCGCCGCGGAACGGGCGGCCGGCGACGGCGGCGGCGAGGCGGTCCAGCTCGTCGAAGAGGCGCGGGATCGCGTCCGTCCCGTTGGGGTCGAACTCGATCGCCTGGTTCGGGCGCGGGCGCAGGAAGAGCAGCCGCAGCGGCTCCGGCGGCAGGGCGTCGACGATCTGGTGGGCCGCGGCCCCCCGGCCCTTCGACGTCGACATCTTGCGGCCGCCGATGTTGAGGAACTCGTAGGCCAGGTTGAGGGGCGGCTCGCGGTCGAAGACCTCGCGGGCGATCGCGTCGGCCCGATCGCGCGAGCCGCCGGCCGTGGCGAGGTCCTTGCCGCAGGGCTCGATCGTCACCCCGAAGAGGCTCCACTGGGCGGCCCATTCGAGGTTCCAGTAGAGCTTGGCGTTCCCGCCGAACGGGGAGACCCGGCCCTCGAAGCCACAGCTGCGGGCCCAGGTGACGTAGTCCGGCCGGCACTCGACCCGCACCGTCTGGCCGTCCCAGTCGAGCGCGATCGTGGTGCCGACCTTGCCGCAGGCGGGGCAGACAGCCTGGACCGGAAGCCAGCCCTCCGGGCGCTCGACCTTGCTCACGCGGCGGTAGACGTCGCGCACCACCTGGGCCCGGTCCAGCGCGGTCCGGATGAACGGGTCCACGTCGCCGGTCGGGTAGATGTCGCTCATCCAGTAGTAGCGGTCGGGATGGATGCCGAGGCCGGCGAAGACGTCGATGAAGGTCTGGGCGTGGTGGCGGGCGTACGACGCGTGGCAGTCGCCGGCCTGGTCGGGCACGTGGGCCAGCGGGCGACCCATCTCGTGGTCGACGGCGTCGGGCGTGAGGAGCGCCTGGGCGTCCATGGGGTCCATGTCGTCGACGCCGTAGAGGAGCGTCGTCGGGAGGCCGCGGTCGCGCAGGGCGCGGGTGATCACGTCGAGGATCACCGGGCCGCGCAGGCTGCCGACGTGGACGGTGCCGGACGGCGTCTTCGAGTCGTTGACGACCTGCGGTCCCTCGACCGATGCCGCCAGCTCGTCCGCCCAGTACATGCCTGCGTCCTCCGCTCAGGGTTCGCCGGGCCGGGTACTGGCCCGGCGTCGCCGGGCCGGGTACTGGCGCCGGCATCGCCGGGCCGGGTGGCGGCACCGGCCGCCCGCCCCGGTCCGCCCGGGCGGGCGATCAGCTGATCGACTTGATGGAGTAGGTGTAGTCGGTCCCGTTGGGGAGCTTGACGACGACCGTGTCGCCGGCCTTCTTGCCCAGCAGGGCGCGGCCGACGGGCGACTCGTTGGAGATCTTGGCGGCCGCCGGGCGGGCCTCGGCCGAGCCGACGATCGTGAAGGTCTCCTCGCCGTCGTCGGACTCGACGGTCACGACGGAGCCCAGGGCCACGTGCTCGGAGCCGCTGTTCTCGATGATGACCGCGGTCTTCAGCATGCCCTCGAGGGTCTGGATCCGGCCCTCGACGAAGGCCTGCTCGTTCTTGGCCTCCTCGTACTCGGCGTTCTCCGAGAGGTCGCCGTGCTCCTTCGCGTCGTGGATGCGCGCGGCGACTTCCGAGCGGCGGACGTTGACGAGCTGCTCCAGCTCGGCCCGCAGCGCGGCCTCGCCCTCGCGCGAGAGGTAGGTGGGCTTCAGGTTCACGAAGGAGCGGACCCCCGGGCGATCTGCCGGTCCGGCCGGCGTCTGCGACGCGGCGGCGCGGCGTTGAGGTGGCCGATAACGAAACGAACCCCGGGCTGCCTGCCTCTCGCGAGGCCCGCCCGAAGTCCGGCCGGCGCGGATCATAGTCCCGCCCCTCGGGGGGTGTCAAAGCGGCCCGCCGGGAGAGTGGCGGGGTGGCGTGGCCGTCGCTCGCGGGGAGTGAGGGTGCTCACGAAGCAGGGCCCGGCGGCGCCCATGTCCGCGGGCTGCACCCCCGGCGCCGGGCGTCAGGGGTCGCGGCGTTCCCCGTAGCCGACGAAACGGCCCGCCGCGTCACGGACCGCGGGCCGCACGCCCCGCACGGCGTCGCGGCGCAGGGGGCCGTAGACGTGCGGGTAGATCCGGCCCGGGTCGTCGTAGCGCCACGGGGCGCCGACGAGGGCGAGGTCGAGGTCGAGGACCACGAACGCCCCCGGGTCGGCGGCGTAGAAGCGGTTCGCCACGGCGAGCATCTCCGCGTCGCCGTCCGTGCAGTGGACGAAGCCCTCTTCGTCGAACCCGGGCGGGGCGTACGGGGCGGCCGGATCGGGGTCCGCGCGCCAGGCATCCCAGCGCACCGCCGGGATGAGATGGAGCGTCACGTGGCCGCCGGCGTCCCCGGCCAGGGCGCCGGCGCCTCTCCGGTCGGCCCGGTCGTCACTGCCGCCCGCGCGGTTACTGCCGCCCGCGCCCATCGGTCCCCTACCCCGCCGCCAGGCGCTCGAAGCGCTCGCGGAGGCGTCGCAGCGCGCGCCGGTCGGGGCAGGCCACGAAGAGCGTGTCGTCGCCGGCGATGGAGCCGACGACCTCCGGCCAGCGTGCCCGGTCGAGCGACGCCGCGATCGCATGGGCCGAGCCCGGCAGCGTGACCAGGACCAGCAGCAGGCCGGCCTCCCGGATCTCCACCGGCAGGTCGCGGAAGAGCCGGCGCAGCCGCTCCTCGCCCGTAGGATCGGTGCCGGCGAGTCGGGGCGGGAGGGCATAGACCGAGACGCCGTCGCGGTGCGCCTTCACCAGCTGCAGCTCGGCGATGTCGCGGCTGATCGTCGCCTGGGTCGTGCGGAAGCCGCGCTCCCGGAGCGCGGCGGCAAGCTCCTGCTGGGTCCGGATGGGGCGCTGCTCCACGAGATCGCGGATCGCCCGCTGGCGGAGCTGCTTCATGACCTCCACGGCACGCCTCGCGTCCCGCTACGCGGACAGGAAGTGCACGACGACGATCCCGGCCAGCACCAGCCGGTACACGACGAAGATCGTCAGCCGATGGCTCCGCAGGAAGCGCAGCAGGACGGCGATCGCGATGAACCCGGCGACGGCGGCCGCGACCATGCCCGCGACCAGCACCCCCGTGTCGACCGGCACGCCCGTCTCGCCGGTGAGGAGCTTGCGAAGCTCCCAGATCACGGCACCCGCCGTGATCGGCGTCGCCATCAGGAAGCTGAACCGGGCAGCATCCTCCCGGGTCAGGCCGGCGAAGAGGCCGGCGCTGATGCTGATGCCCGACCGGCTGATCCCCGGCACCAGCGCGATCGCCTGCGCGCAGCCGATGCCGAAGGCGGCCCCGAAGCCGAGGCGGCCGAGCTCCTTCGTCTGGCGCCCCAGCCGATCGGCAGTCCAGAGGATGCCCGCGCCGATCACCAGGGTCAGCGCGACGAGAAGCTCCTGGCGGACCTGCTCCTCGAAGAAGTCGTTCAGGGTGACCCCGACCACCACCGCCGGCGGCAGGGTGACGGCGATGAGCCACGCCAGCTTGCGATCCGGGTCCCCGCGGAACGAGCGATCCCGGATCGTCGCGAGGCCGGCCGGCACCAGGCGCGTCCAGTCGCGCCAGAAGTAGGCGAAGAGGGCCACCAGCGTCCCGACGTGGAGCATCACCGTGAACGCCAGCGAGGTGATGAACGGGTCGTCCCAGCCGGCGATGTGCGGCACGATGATCAGGTGGCCGGACGAGCTGATCGGCAGGAACTCGGTGAGCCCCTGCACGATGCCCATGATGATGGCCTGGAAGAGCGTGTCCATCGAATCTGGCGGCCGGCCGCGCCAGCGGGGCGCGGCCGGCCGCCGTCAGCTCACCTAGCGGATGAAGAGCGGGGCGAGGACCAGCGCGATCGTCGCGATCAGCTTGACCAGGACGTGGAGCGAGGGGCCGGCAGTGTCCTTGAACGGGTCACCGACGGTGTCCCCGACGACGGCCGCCGCGTGGGCGTCCGTCTTCTTGCCGAGGACGTTCCCGGCGGCGTCCTTGAGCTGGCCCGACTCGATGTACTTCTTGGCGTTGTCCCAGGCGCCGCCGCCGTTGTTGAGGACGGTGGCGAGGAGGACGCCGGCGATCGTGCCGACCATCAGGAAGCCGGCGACCGCCTCGTAGCCGAGCAGGAGCCCGACGATGATCGGCGTGCCGACCGCCAGGGCGCCCGGCAGGATCATCTGCCTGAGGGCGGCGCTGGTGGTGATGTCGACGACCCGGGCGTAATCCGGGCGCTGGCTGTAGTCCATGATCCCGGGCATCTCCCGGAACTGGCGGCGAACCTCGACGATGATCGCCTGGGCGGTCGTGCCGACGGCCCGGATGGCCAGCGAGCTGAACAGGTAGACCAGCATCGAGGCGATGAAGGCCGCGATGAACACGTTCACGTTGGCCAGGTCGACCGACTCCATGAGCGGCTTGCCCTGGACGCCGAGGATCAGGTTGACCTTGCTGATGTAGGCCGAGAAGAGGAGGAAGGCGGCCAGCGAGGCCGACGCGATGGCGTAGCCCTTGGTCAGCGCCTTCGTGGTGTTGCCGACGGCATCCAGGCGGTCGGTGATCGTCCGGGCGCTGGCCTCGGCGCGGCTGAACTCGGCAATGCCGCCGGCGTTGTCGGTGATCGGCCCGAAGGTGTCCATGGCCAGGATGTAGGCCGTCGTCATGAGCATGCCCATCGTGGCCACGGCCGTGCCGAAGATGCCGCCGACGTTGACGCCGTCCTCGTTGACGATGCCCGCCCGGGCACCCAGCCAGTGGCTTGCGAACAGGGCGATGCCGATGGTGATCGCGGTGACGGCGGTGGTCTCGAACCCGACCGCCATGCCCGAGATGATGTTGGTCGCGGGTCCGGTCTTCGAGGCCTCCGCGATCTCGCGGACGGGCCGGAACGAGCCCGCGGTGTAGTACTGGGTGATGTAGACGAAGACGATGCTGGTCGCGAGGCCGACCAGGCCGGCGAAGAAGAAGTAGACCCAGGTCGGCAGCCCGTCGGGGCCGGTCTGGGAGCCCGTGGACATCATCAGGTTGGTCGTGATCGCCAGCCCGACCACGGACATGAGGGTGGTGGCCCAGTAGCCGCGGTTGAGGATGTTCATCGGGTCCTCGTCCTCGCGGCCGCGGATGAAGAACGCGACCGAGACGATGGTGGCGAGGAGCCCGAAGGCGCGGACGACGAGCGGGAAGAAGATCCAGGCTTCGGGGTTGGGCCAGCCGGCCTTGAGGGCGATGACGTACACGCTGACGCCGAGGATCATCGCCCCGATGTTCTCGGCCGCGGTGGACTCGAAGAGGTCGGCGCCGCGCCCGGCGCAGTCGCCGACGTTGTCGCCGACGAGGTCCGCGATGACGCCCGCGTTGCGGGGGTCGTCCTCGGGAATGCCCGCCTCGACCTTGCCGACCAGGTCGGACCCGACGTCGGCGGCCTTCGTGTAGATGCCGCCGCCGAGCTGGGCGAAGAGGGCGACGAAGCTGGCCCCGAAGCCGAAGCCGACGATCAGGAACGGCGCGACCGCCGGATGGTCCAGCCCGCCGAAGAGGACGAAGATCCCGTAGACCCCGAGGAGCGACAGCGCGACGACGAGGAAGCCGCTGACGGCGCCACCGCGCATGGCGACCTGGACCGCCTCGACCAGGCTTCGCCGGGCGGCCGATGCCGTCCGAACGTTCGCCTTGACGCTGATGTACATGCCGATGATCCCCGACGCCATCGAGCACGTCGCGCCGACCAGGAAGGCGACGCCGGTCCGGATGCCCAGGTCCAGCCCGAAGTACTCCGTCTCCGCGAAGTCCTTCGTCTCCACGGTGGCGATGATCGCGCCGAGGATGACCGCCGCGAAGAGCGCGAGGATGGCGATCGTTCGGTACTGCCGGCGGATGAAGGCGACCGCGCCCTCCATGATGGTTGCGGCGACTTCCTCCATCTCCTTGGTCCCGGTGTCGCGGCGCAGCACGTCCCGGGCCAGGTAGACGGCGAAGAGGACCGCGAGGAGTCCGGCGATCGGGATGATGAGCTGGAGCTGATCGGAGCTCATGGGCTGGTTCTGCGACCTCCCTGTCACGCACAGCCGTCCGCGCCGGCGCGACCGTCGCGCCTGGGACGAGGGATCGTTGGTGCGCCTGGGGACCGCCGGCCCTTCCTCTGGGCGGGACGACGGGGGCGCTCAGGCCGCGGCCGAGTGTATCAACTGGGCGAACGGCGGGTCAAACCACGCATACGGGGCGGTTTATGCAGCCGTACGCACGGGGCGACGGCGGCGGCGCACTCGGGGCGGCGGCCACCCCGTGCCCCTATACTGCCGGACTTGTGACACGACGCCCGCTCGGGTGCCTCTTCGAGATCGTCGAGACGCTCGTTCTCACCCTCGTCATCTTCTTCGTCATCCAGACATTCGTCGCCCAGCCCTACCGGGTCGAGCAGCAATCGATGGAACGGACCCTCGAACCGGACCAGTACGTCCTCGTCGACAAGCTGACGCCCCGCTTCGACGACTACTCGCGCGGAGACATCGTCGTCTTCGAGCCGCCCGAGGCCTGGGTCCAGGGCGGGCCGCGCACGCCGTTCATCAAGCGCGTCATCGGCCTGCCCGGCGAGACGATCGAGGTCAAGGACGGCCACGTCTACGTGGACGGCACGCGTCTCGAGGAGCCGTACGTCTACGACCTCCAGCCGACCACGACGAACGAGGAGCCCGCCCTGTGGGTCGTCCCCGAGGGCCAGCTCTTCGTCATGGGCGACCATCGGGCGGCGTCGGCCGACTCGCGGGCCTTCGGACCGATCGGGCGGGACACGGTGATCGGGCGCGCGTGGCTCCGCTACTGGCCAATCTCCAGCCTGGGGATCCTGGAGACTCCGGAGTACGCGGCCCCCGTCGGGAACGGCGACGCGAGGCCCAGCCCGGCCGTCCCGTGACCTGGCTCCTCGTCGCGGCCGGCGCGGTCGTCGCCCTGGGGGCGGGGGTCGCGATCGGCGCCCGGAGCGCCCGGACGGCGACCGGGGGCGCCCTGGTGGTCCTCGTCTTCTCGCCCTTCCTGGCCGATCCCCTGCCCGCCTCGCCCGTGCTCGCCTTCCGGATCGTGGCCGGGGCCCTTGCCGCGTTCCTGCTCCTGGTCGCCGCGCGCCGCGCCGGCGACGACGAGGGGTCGCCGCTCGGCCTGGCGGCCGCCATCGCCGCGGCGGGGGCGGCGTTCGCGGTCGGCCTCGGGGCGACGGCCGTCGGCCTGCCATCCTTCGGCCCGACCGGCGCGCTTGCGGCCGGCCTGGCCTGCCTCGCGGTGGCGATCCCTCCGGTCACGCGCGCCGGCACCCCGTTCCGCCTCGGCACGGCGCTCGTCGTGCTCCTCGACGGCGGGCTTCTCGTGGGGACGCGCGCTCGTCGGCACGCCGCCCGGTCTCGAGACGCTCCTGGCCGGGGCGGCCCTGGCGTGCCTCGCCGCCGCGGTCGCCGCCCTTGCCGGATCGGCGGCGTCGGCGGGCAGCGAGGGGACCGTCGCCCCGGACGCGGCCCGGGCGCACCTGCCGGTCGCGACGGACACGGTCCGGCCGCGCCGGGCGATCGCGACCGAGTCGGTCCGGCCCCGCCGGCCCGGCGCCTGAGGCAGGCCGCCGATGAGCCTCCTGCCGTTCCTCGCGGTGACCGCCGTGGGTGCCGTGGCGGCCTTCGCCCTTCGCGGCCGGCGCCGCGCGGGCACGCTCGTGGGGCTCGCCGCAGTCACGGCCTCGCTCGTCGCCCTCGTCCTCGCGGAGCCCGGCGAGCCGTTGCTCGTCGCCGGCGGTGCGCTGGCGCTCACCGACTACGCCCGGGTCCTGCTCGGCATCGGGCTGGCCGGGGGCCTCGGCGTGCTCGTGGTGAGCCGCCTCGCCACCTGGGAGGCGACCGGTCCCGCGACGCTGCTCGTGGCGGTCGGCACCCTGGGCCTGGCCCTCGGCGTCGCCGGAGCCACCTCCGGCCTGCTCGCCGCCGGCACGGCCGCCGTCCTCGCCGCCTCCGTCGCGATCGCCCATCCGGCCACCCCGCTGCGGGTGCGGGCGCTGGCCCGCGAGCTGCGCGGCGCGACGGTCGCGACGACGGTCGGGGTCGTCGCCATCGGCCTGCTCCCCGAGGCCATCGGCGGGCTGGCCGTCCAGCCCCAGGTCGCGGGCCTGGCCACCGTCGCCGCCGGGCTGGCGCTGGGCCACCGGCTCGGCGCGATCCCGCTCCACGCCCGGGTCGCCCGACTCACCGACGCCGCCCCGCCATCGACGCTGCCGGCGCTCCTGGCCCTGCTTCCCGCGGGCTTCGTCGTGGTCCTCCTCGGGTGGGCTCCCGACACGCTCGGCCTGGCCGCCCCGGTGCTGGGGTGGGACGGCACGCTGCTGGTCATCGTGGGCCTCACGACGCTGGTGCTGGGAACCTTCGCCGCCCTGATCCAGGACGACCTGCTGCGGATCGTGGCGTACACGATCGTCCTCGACGCCGGGGTCGTCGTGCTCGGCTACTCCTCGCTGGACGAGGTGGGACGCGAGGCGGTCCGCGCCTGGCTCATCCCCTTCGTCGCGAGCCGCACGGCTCTCGTGGGCTGGGTGATCGCATTCCGCGCCGCGTTCGGCACGTCGCGGCTCTCCGAGGGGCGCGGCTGGCTGCGGCGGGCGCCCGCGCTCGGTGTCGCGCTTGCCGGCATCGGGGTCGCGACCGTCGGCTGGCCCGGCTTCCTGGTCTGGGATGCCCGCCTCGACGCGCTCCAGGCCGCGACGTCCGGCCCTGCGCTGGTCGTTGCGTCGGTCGCCTCGC
>CAWEYP010000003.1:0-14247 GCA_963813305.1 uncultured Chloroflexia bacterium | reverse complement strand
GACGCCCCGACCGGGCCTTCCTTTGCGTCGAGCGGCTCACCGGCGTGGACGCCGATCCCGGGGCGGACCGGGAGCGAGAGGGTCCGCCGCAGTCGCAGCGACGGTCGCGGCGACGATCGCGAGCCCTGCTCGGATGGCGGCCGTCGCCGAGGGGAAGACTATGTAGAAGGAGTCGCCCTCGGTCCTGATCTCTGCACCGCCGGTCTGGGCGACGACCGGACGGACGAGGTCCCGATATCGCGCTAGCAGCGCCGCGGCGCGGGCGTCTCCCTCGCGCTCGGCAAAGCCCGTGTAGTCGCGGAGGTCGGCGAAGAGGAGGCCCCGCATGCGGGCCCCGCCGACCGCGGCGCGCGCCGCCGACATCAGCGCCCCGGCCGACGGGTACCGCTCGGCGGGGGCAAGCGCGAGGCCCCGGGCGAGGATCGGGTCGAGTGCTGCCGGGAGGTGGGGCCGCAGCGACGACGGCGCGGGCGCCGGCGCCTCGACGCGGGCGGTGAGCGCGGCGAGCTCGCTCTCGCGGTGGAAGGGCGGCACGCCGGTCAGGCACTCGAACAGGACGGCCGGCCAGCGACCAGGTGTCGCTGCGGGCATCCAGCCGCTCGCCGCGCGCCTGCTCCGGGCTCACGTAGTCGATCGTGCCGAGGATCTCGCCGGTCCGCGTGAGCCCGTGGCCGTGGGCCGCGGTCGCGAGGCCGAAGTCGGCGAGATAGGCGTGGTCGCTCTCCGGGTCGGAACCGAGCAGGATGTTGGCCGGCTTGACGTCGCGGTGGAGGATCCCCCGGGCGTGCGCGGCGTCGAGGGCCGCCGCGATCCCCGACAGGATCGCCACGGCGCGCTCCGGGGAAGGCGGCCCGTCGCGGCGCAGGAGCTCGCGCAGGTCCGGGCCGTCGGCCAGCCGCATCGCGATCCACAGCGTGCCGTCCGAGTCGCCGGCGTCGTAGACGGGGAGGATGTTCGGGTGGTCGAGCGCGGCCGCCGCCCGGGCCTCCGCGAGGAACCGGTCGCGGGTCCGCGGCTCCTCGCCCATCCAGGGCGGGAGCACCTTGAGAGCAACGTTGCGGCCGAGCTTCTCGTCGGCGGCACGGTACACCTCGCCGCTCGCGCCACGCGCGAGGAACACCTCGACCCGGAACGGGCCGAGGTGTTGCCCAGGTGTCAGCAGGCGGGCCCCTCCCATCGGCGGAGTGTGCGCGGCATCGAGAGGCGCCACAAGGGGCTCTTCGAGCCGTGCCCAGGCTGGCCGGGGGGGTCACGAGGGTGATGTCGTGGTGCCCGAGGGCCCGAGCGGTGCGGCGCGTTCCGGCGCTCCGGGGGCGGCGGTCAGGTCGTCGCCGTGGCTCCGCGCGGCTCGCGCATCGCACTGCTGGGCGTCACGGCCGAGGCGCCGCTCGCGACCGGCGGGCCCGCGATCGCGGCATCGAGGCGGGCGAGATACGACCGCGCACCCACCCGCTCGAAGAGGCGCCGCGCTTCGTCGGCCAGCGCCCGGAGCGCAGGCTCCTCCGTCCCGAGCAGGACGACCGCGGTGAGCGCGTCGTTCGCCGCCTCGAAGCCGTCGCCGTGCTCCAGCGCCTCGCTCGACGACAGCGCGATAGGCACCGATCGCCTCCGCGCGCCGGCCCTCGAGCGCGGCGATCCCGGCCGCGAGCCCGGTTCGCAGCAGGCGCATGGGTGTCCCCGTGTCGGGGAGCCGGCCCGCCCGCTCGGCGACGGCCCGCGCTCGCTCGAGGTCGCCGTTCCACATGGCCGCCCGGCCGGCGATCCGCACGCAGGGCTGGGCGAACGCGCTGAACAGGTCGACCCCGCCCATCGCCTCGTCGTACGCGCGCTCGAGCTCGCCCGCCAGGGAGTGGCGCATGGCGCGCAGCACGCGCAGGGTCTGTTCGTCACCGGGGTCGCTGGTCGCCCTCAGCAGCTCCTCGATGCGCGCGATGGCCGCATCGGTCGGGTCGCCACGACAGATCCGGATGAGGGTCACGAAGGCCGTGATCCGCTGCTCGTCGCCGGGGTCGGTGACCGCCGCCAGCGCCTCCTCGCCCTCCGCCAGGACGACGTCCCAGTCGTTGCAGGCGGCGAACGCGTCGATGAGGACGTTCCCGACGAGCCAGTTCGCCATCATCCGGTGGCCGACGCGCCGGGCGAGCGCCAGGCCCGTCCGGTCGACCTCACGGGCGCGACGTGGGTCGTCGCCGCTGACGATGGCACCGAGGTTCGCGAGCGCCCGCAGCTCGGCGCCGACGAAGCCCCCGGCCTGGGCGACCCTGACGGCCGCCTCCAGCAGCGCGACGGCCTCCCGCCGCCGGCCGAGGTAGCCGAGGCTGGAGCCCTTGTTGTTGAAGGCCTCGGCCACGATCAGCTCGAGGTCGAGGCGCTCGGCGATCGCGAGCGCCCGGTCGGCCATCTCGATCGACCGGGCGGCCTCGTCGGAGCGCATGAGCGCCCGGGACAGGTTGGAGAGGACCTCCGCCCTCACCGCGACATCGACCGTCTCGTCGAGGTCGGAGAGCGTCGCCTCCAGGGCCGTCCTGGCTTCGGCGATCCGGGACGCGTCCAGCAGGATCGCGCCCAGCATCGCGCGGGCCCGGGTGGCGCTTGCGCGGTCGTCGGCAGCCTCGAAGGCGCCGACGGCACGTTCCGCGAACGCCACCGCCTCCGTGTAGCGCGAGGCCAGGTCGGCCGAGCGGGCGGCGCGCAGGAGCAGGTCAGCCCTGCTCGGCGGCGTCGGATGTCACCTCCAGGGCCTGGCGCAGGTGGCTGATCGCCTGGTCGTGGGCCCCGAGCGCGGTGGCTCGCTCGGCCGCCCCGCGGAGGGCGAGGCGTGCCTGGACGGCCACCGCGTCGGCCTCCGGTCCCGGTGCTCGACGCATGGTGCGCCTCGAGGTAGTGGGACGCCAGGGCCCCGGCGAGCTCCTCGTCGCCGAGCGACTCGTACCAGCGGGCCACGGCCAGGTGCCGGTCGCGCCGATCGCGTCGGGCCAGCGTCGCGTAGGCGACCTCGCGAATGAGCGACTGGACGAACGAGTACTGGCCCCGCTCGGGCGACCGGGGGTCCGCCTCCAGTGACAGCAGCTCGCGTCGGACCAGCGTGGCCAGCCGGCCGGCCAGGCTCTCCCGGTCCTCGCCGGTCGTGGCGACCAGCCCGTCCAGCGTGAAGCTCTGGCCCAGCACGGCCGCCACCTGGATGAGCGCGCGATCGGCCGGCTCCAGGGCGTCGAGGCGCGACGCGATGAGCGAGCGCAGCGTGTCCGGGATGGCCAGCGTCGTGAGGTCGCCGAGCGGACGGTAGCCGCCTTCGGACATCTCGAGGCGGCCCTCGGCCACGAGCGCCCGGACGGTCTCGACGGCATAGAGCGGGATGCCGTCGGCCCGTCCCAGGATCGCCGCGACCGCCGTCTCGGGCAGCCCGGGCACGAAGCCGTCGAGGAGCTCGCGCATCGCCTCGGTCGACAGCGGCTCGAGGGCCAGCGTCGTGAGCGAGCGGGCCGCCGCACCCCAGCTGGGGCGCCGGTCGATCAGCTCGGGCCGGGCGAGGGTCACGACCAGGATCGGCGAGCTCCGCGACCAGGCCAGGAGCTGGTCGACGAAGTCGAGGAGGCCGGAGTCGGCCCACTGCAGGTCCTCGAACAGGAGGATCGTCGTCCCCTGCTCCGCGATCCGCTCGAAGAAGATGCGCCAGGCGGCGAAGAGGACATCGCGCCCGCCGGCCGGGGCCGGCTCGAGCCCCAGGAGCGTCAGGAGCGCCGGCTCGACCCAGCGGCGATCCTCGTCGGAGCGGAACGAACTCGGCCACGGTCGCGGCGATCCGTTCGCGAGTCGTGGCCTCGTCGTCGCTCTCCGCCAGGCCCGCGCGCCGGCGGACCATCTCGCCGAGCGCCCAGAAGCTGATCCCCTCGCCGTAGGACGGCGAGCGGCCGCGATGCCAGTAGAGCGTCTCCGTGACGCCGTCGGCCCACTTCTCGAGCTCCCACGCCAGCCGGCTCTTGCCGATGCCGCCCGGCCCGGTGATCGAGACGAGCCGGGCCCGGCTGTCGCGCCCGACGGCGGTGACCGCGTCCTTGAGCATCCGGAGCTCCTCGTCGCGCCCGACGAAGGGGGGCTCGGGAAGGTCGGATCGGCCGCGGCCGCCGCGCTCGGCCACGACGCGCAGCGCCCGCCAGGCGGGCACCGGCGCGGTCTTGCCCTTGAGGACCTGCTCGCCGGCCTCCTCGTAGGCGATGGCCGCGCTGGTCGCCTGCATCGTCGATTCGCCGACGAGGACCGAGCCCGGCGGTGCCGCCGACTGGAGTCGGGCGGCGGTGTTGACGAGGTCGCCGGCGACCAGCCCCTGGCCCGTGGCGCCCAGGGTGACGGCCGCCTCGCCGGTGAGGACCCCGCAGCGCGCCCGGATCGCGCGGGCCGAGCGCCGGGACCGCGTCGGCCAGCTCCAGGGCGGCCCGGACGGCCCGCTCGGCGTCGTCCTCCTGCGCCACCGGGGCGCCCCAGAGGGCCATGACGGCGTCGCCGATGAACTTCTCGACCGTGCCGCCGTAGCGCTCGATGACCTCCCGGGCGAGGTCGAAGTACCGGCCCAGGAGCTCGCGGACCTCCTCCGGGTCCTTCTCCTCGGCGAACGGCGTGAAGCCCACGAGGTCGGCGAAGAGGACGCTGACGAGGCGGCGCTCGGCGACGGGGGCGGGCGCGGGCCGGCCCGGGGCGGCGGCCCGCGGCGAGCGCCGGAGCTCCCGCTCCGGCGGCCGGGGAGCAGGGTCGCGCACTCGCCGCAGAACTTCTCGCCGGGCTGGTTCGGGGCGCCGCAGGCCGGGCAGGCGACCGCGAGGGGCGCCGCGCACTCCGAGCAGAACTTCCGCCCCTCGCGGTTCTCGGTGCCGCAGCTGCCGCAGGTCATCCCGCCCTCCAATGGAACCCGAAGGGTAGCGAACGGCGGGGATCCCGGCTACCGATCTGTCGCGGGCCGTCCGGATGGCGTCAGCCCGGGTCGGCCGACGGGTCGACGATCACGAGGCCGAGGGCCGGACCTGCACGCCCAGGCGATGCCGATCGCAGAGCTTCCGCTTGCGTCGACCGCCGAGATGCCCGCGGCCCGTCGGCGTCGCTCTCGCCAGGCCAGGCCGCCCGGCGCCGATCAGCCCGCCACGACGTCCACCGCGACCTCGAGCTTCGGCCAACGCCCGTCGGTCGTGAGCACGCGATCCGCCCGAAGCTCGTCGCCACCGCGACGACGAGCGCGTCCGGCAGGCGCAGGGCGCGGCCGTGGCGGGCCCGCAGGGCCGCCGCCGCCCGCGCAGTCGAGCGCGAGATCGACGCCACTCGCGCGGGCAGCGCGTCGAGCAGGTCGTCGACGACGGCCGCGGCGTCGGGACCGCTCCGCAGCGGCGCCACGAGACACTCGGCGTACGCGGAGGCCGGGAGGACGAGCTCGTCGCCGGCCGCGAAGGCCTCGCGGAGCGCGTCCTCCGCAGCCGCGTGGTGGACGTCGCGCCCGTCGAGCAGGGCGATGACGACGCCCGCGTCGAGGACGGTCAGCGCCATTCGTCGCGGAGTCGGTCGAGCTCGCCCGGCTCGTAGATCCCGGTCAGCATCGCCGCTGTAGCGCGCGACCGGATCCGCGACGCGCCGGAGGATCAGCTGGCCGGGACCGACGACCTCGACCGCCGAGCCGGTCACCCGTGGCGAGCCCCGCCCGGGCGAGCGCATCCACCGGCAGCGTCACCTGGTGCTTGGAGCTGACGGTCGTCGGCCGCGGCGTCGATGCTTTACTTCACCCGTCATGAGTAAAGCATAGCCGGGTGTCGGCACTGGTCAAGTCCCGATGCGGCCGAGCTCGGCGGCTTCGCGACCGCGTGGTCCACGCCGGCCGCCCGACGCCGGCAGGGCCCGGTGCCGGCCCCCGACGGCCGGCTACCCGCCGAAGACCCGCTGGACCTCCCGCAGGCCGGCGGCCAGGGCGTCGATGTCGTCCGTCGTCGTGAAGACCGAGAAGCTGGCCCGGGCGGTGGCCGCCAGGTCCAGGCGCTCGTGGAGCGGCATCGTGCAGTGGTGGCCGGCCCGGACGCAGACCCCCTCGCGGTCCAGGATCTGGGCCACGTCGTGGGGGTGGACGCCGGGCAGGTTGAAGGGCACCACCCCGCCGCGGACGTCGGCCGGCGGGCCGTAGAGGGCGATCCCGGGGACCTCGCGGGCGAGCGCCTCCAGCGCGTACGCCACGAGCGCGCGCTCGTGCTCGCGCACCCGGTCCATCCCCAGCTCGCGCAGGTAGTCGGCGGCGACGCCCAGGCCGATGGCGGCGCTGATGTCGGGCGTGCCGGCCTCGAACTTCCAGGGGACGTCGTTGAACTCGGAGCGGCGGAGCTTGACCTCGCGGATCATGTCGCCGCCGGCCATGAACGGGCGGCATCGCGTCGAGCAGCTCGCGGCGGCCCCACAGGACGCCGGACCCGGTCGGGCCCAGCATCTTGTGGCCGGAGAAGACGTAGAAGTCGGCGCCGAGCTCCTGGACGTCGACCGGCAGGTGCGGCACGGCCTGGGCGCCGTCGACGAGGACGAGCGCGCCCGCCGCGTGGGCCATCTCCACCATCTCGCGGACCGGGTTGATCGTGCCCAGCATGTTCGAGACGTGGGTGAAGGCGACGAGCTTCGGGTGGAGCCGCAGGAGCACCTCGAAGACGTCGAGGCGGAGGATCCCGTCGTCGGTGATCGGGATGAACTCCAGGTCGCCGTCGACCTCCTGGGCCAGGATCTGCCACGGGACGAGGTTGGCGTGGTGCTCCATCTCGGTCAGGACGATCGCGTCGCCCTGGCCGAGGTGGCGGCGGCCCCAGCTGTAGGCGACGAGGTTGATCGCCTCGGTCGCGTTGCGGACCCAGACGATCTCGCGCTCCGACGGCGCGTTGACGAGCCGGGCGACCTGGGCGCGGGCGCCCTCGTAGGCGGCCGTCGCCTTCTCGCTGATCTCGTAGATGCCCGCGGTGGACGTTGGCGTTGTAGCCGCGGTAGTAGCGGTCCATCGCCTCGATGACCGCGGTCGGCTTCTGGCTGGTCGCGGCGGAGTCCAGGTAGACGAGCGGCTTGCCGTGCGGCCGCTCGCCGAGGATCGGGAAGTCGGCCCGCAGCGCGTGCGGGTCGAGCGGCGGCGAGCGGCGGGGCGCGGAGGCGCGGGGCGACGAGGCTGCGGCGCGGGGGCGGGCGCGGCGAGGTCGGTCATCGCATCGCTCCTGCTGGCCCGGCCGTCAGCCGGCCTCCACCGTCTCGGGGACCCGGGTGGCGTAGGCCACGTCGGACTCGTCGGCGTCGAAGCCGGCCGCGCGCAGGATCGGCGCGTAGCCGTGCTCCTCCAGCTCCAGGGCCAGCTCGCTGCCGCCCGACGTGATGATCCGGCCGCGCGCCAGGACGTGGACCCGGTCCGGCTTGATGTAGTTGAGCAGGCGCTGGTAGTGGGTGATGAGGAGCACGCCGAGGTTCGGGTTGAGCATCGCGTTGACGCCCTCGGCGACGATCCGCAGGGCGTCGATGTCGAGGCCGGAGTCGGTCTCGTCGAGGATCGCCATCTCGGGCTCCAGGACGGCCATCTGGAGCATCTCCAGGCGCTTCTTCTCGCCGCCCGAGAAGCCCTCGTTGACGTAGCGCGCGGCGAAGCCCTCGTCCATCTTGAGGAGGCCCATCTTGGCCCGCATCAGCCGGCGGAAGTCGCCCATGGAGATCCCGCCGCGGGTGGGATCGCTGGGGTCGATGTCCGGGTTCTTGTCGAGGCCCTGGCGGCGCGCGTTGAGCGCCGTCCGCAGGAACGACGCCACGGACAGGCCCGGGATCGCGGTCGGGTACTGGAAGGCGAGGAACATGCCCAGGCGCGCCCGCTTGTCGGGCGACAGGGTCAGGACGTTCATGTCCTTCCAGATCACCTCGCCCTGGGTGACGACGTAGGCGGGGTGGCCCATCAGGGCGTAGGCGAGGGTGGTCTTGCCCGAGCCGTTGGGGCCCATGATCGCGTGGACCTCGCCCTTGCCGACCGTGAGGTCGATCCCCTGGAGGATGTGGCGCTCTGGGTCGGCCACGGGGGCGACGTGGAGGTTCCGGATCTCGAGGTGCTGGTCGCTCACGGGTGGGGCTGGCTCCTGTGGTGGGTCGCGCCGGCGCGGCCGGCGGGCGGGCGGACGGCGGTCAGACGGGGACGGGGTCCGGCTGGGCGGCGGGCGCCGCCTGCCTCCCCTCGATGTCGATGAGGTGGGGCGGCGGCACGAGGTCGGCGAGGGTCGTCGCCTCCAGCACGCCGTTGATGGCGTCGCGGACCCGGACCCAGAGGGAGTTGACGGAGCACGCCCCGAGACGGCCGCAGGCGTGCGCCTCGGTCGGGTCCTCGCTGGCGCAGATCATCGGGGCCAGCGGCCCTTCCAGGGCGCGGAGTGCGTCCGCGAGCGTGATCTCGGCCGGGTGCCGGGCCAGCGCGTAGCCGCCGCGGGCGCCGCGGGTCGAGAGGACGAGGCCGGCCTCGCGGAGCGGGATGATCAGCTGCTCCAGGTAGGCGCGGGGCAGGTCCTCGTCGGCGGCCACCTCGGCCAGCGAGACCGGCGCGGGCGCGTCGGGCTGCCAGCGCCGGGCCAGCTGGACGAGCATCCGGACGCCGTACTCGCCCTTCGTGCTGAAGGAGATGGCGCCGGTGGCGTGGAACGTTCGAACGCTCAGGGCGGGGATCCTCGGTGCGTGGTGGCGAGGCGGAAGGGGGACGCGTCGGACGACGGCGGAGCCGTAATTCCGACCTTTCCGCTCGGAAATCCTACACCGTCGGGCGCCAGAGGGCAACGCCGCGCGGCGCGCGGGCCGCTCTCAGCGCGCGGCGCCTCGATCGCGGGCGCGCTCAGCCCCCGGCCAGGTGACGCAGCGCCACCGCCGCGTAGACCGCCGCGCCCGCGGCCATCGCCGGCTCGTGGTGGATCACCCGGTTCGAGTGGTTCTGCGGCGCGGTCGCCGGGTCCTCCTCGGGCGGGCGCGCGCCGACGAAGAACATCGCCCCGGGCACCCGCTGCAGGACGTACGAGAAGTCCTCGGCGCCCATGATCGGGGCCGCCAGCTCGATGACGGCGTCCGGGCCCAGCACCTCCGCCGCGACGCCGGCCGCGAACGCGGTGAACGCGGGGTCGTTGAGGGTGGCCGGATAGCCGGGGATGATCTCCAGCTCCGCGGTCGCGTCGTGGGCGGCGCAGATGCCCTCGACGACGCGCCGCACCCCGGCGTGGACCTCGGCGCGTGTCGCCTCCGAGGCGGTCCGGATCGTGCCCTCGACGAAGGCCGTCTCCGGGATGATGTTCGTCGTCGTCCCGGCGTCGATGTGGGCGATCGTGACGACGGCGGGGTCGAAGACGTCGACGCGGCGGGTGACCATCGCCTGGAGGGCGAGAACGATCTCGGCCGCGACCGGGATCGGGTCGATCGTCTCGTGGGGCGCCGAGGCGTGGCCGCCCCGCCCGCGGATCGTCAGCCGGATGAAGTCGGCCGCCACGAGCATCGCTCCCGGCCGGTAGTCGATCGTCCCGCTGGCGTACTTCGTCGAGATGTGGAGGGCGAAGGCGGCGCTGACCTCCTCGCCGGGCGCCATCTCCAGCAACCCTTCGTCGAGCATGAAGCGGGCGCCGTGATAGCCCTCCTCGCCCGGCTGGAACATCAGCAGGACGCGACCGGCAAGCGCGTCCCGACGGGCGACCAGCAGCCGGGCGGCGCCCAGGAGCATCGCCATGTGCGTGTCGTGGCCGCAGGCATGCATCGTCCCCGGCCGCTCGGACGCGAACTCCAGCCCCGTCTCCTCGGTCAACGGCAGGCCGTCCATGTCGGCCCGCAGGAGGACGGTCGGGCCCGGGCGAGCGCCCTCGACGACCGCCGTGACGGACGTCGTGGAGATGCCGAGCTGAGGCTCGAGGCCCAGCGCCCGCAGCTCCGCGACGACGATCGCCTGGGTTGCCGGGAGGTGGAGCCCGACCTCCGGCGTGCGATGAAGGCGGCGGCGCACCTCCGCGATGTCCGGGAGCGCGGCGCGGGCATCGGCGAGGAGGTCGGCAGGCGGAGCGGCGGGAGGCGTGTCCATGGGCCAAGTATTCCCCACGAAGGCCCCGTCGGGGCGGTCGGCGCACAATGGCGCCATGCCCACCCTTCCCGACCCGATCGCGACGCTTCCCGACGCCACCTGGCGCCCGCTCACCCTCGAGGATGTCGACGCCTTCGTGCGCCTCGAGGAGGCGGCGCGGGTCGCCGACGGCGGCACGGAGGTGATGACCGACGAGATCGCACGCCACCTCCTGACCGACCCGAAGTGCCCCGTCGCGACGAACACGCTGGCGCTGGCGCTGCCGGACGGGTCGCTGGCGGGTTCGATCTCGGTGCACGAGCGGCTCCAGGGCCTGGCATCGCGCCGGATCTTCCTCTGGGGCAGCACTCGACCGGACCTGCGGGGGAGGGGGATCGGGAGCGCCATGCTGGAGTGGGCGATCGCCCGGGGCGACGAGATCCTTGCCGGCCAGCCCGCGAACCTGGAACGCCTGGTCGAGGCATTCAAGGAAGAGCGCCTGGCCGACGTGGTGGCCCTCCACGAGGCAGCCGGCTTCCGGCCCGCGCGCTGGTACTTCGACATGCGCCGCGATCTCCGCGAGCCGATCCCCGCCGAGGCAACGCCCGCTCCGATCCGGATCGAGGGCTACGAGGCCGACCTCGGCGAGCGCGTCCGCCAGGCGCACAACGATGCCTTCGCCGACCACTGGGGCTCGGAGCCGCTCACCCCGGAGATCTGGGACCGGGAGTTCGTCGGCGACCCGCACTTCCGCGGCGACCTCTCGTTCGTGGCCTGGGACGGCGGCGAGATCGCCGGCTACTCGGTGAACTACGTCGCCGAGGCGGACTGGGAGGCGACCGGCATTCGCGAAGGCTGGGTCGGCCAGCTCGGGGTCCGGCGGCCGTGGCGCCGGCGGGGCCTCGCCACGTCGCTCCTCGTCCGCTCGATGCGGGCCTTCCGAGACGCGGGCATGGACGCCGCGACCCTGGGCGTCGACGCGGAGAACCCGACCGGGGCGCTCGGCGTGTACGAGCGGGTCGGGTTCCGGCCGGTCCGGCGCAGCGTCCGCCTGCAGCGACCCTTCGGCGGATAGCCGGGACACCGGGCCGGCCACCGGCTGCCGTGCGGGCCGTCAGGCGAGGTCCAGCGCGAACCCCATCAGCAGGAAGCCCGGGAAGACCCAGTCGCGGTCGGGGACCCGCCGGAAGCCGAAGCGCGCGTAGATCCGCTGGGCGCCCTCCATGACCGGGAGGGAGTGGAGGAAGACGGCTCGCCGGCCCTCGGCGCGGGCGCGGTCCAGGCAGGCGGCGACGAGCGCCGTGCCCACGCCCCTGCCCTGGCCGGCCGGGTCGACGGCGAGCATCCGGATCCCGGCCTCGCCCTCCCGGAGGTGCTCCGCCCACGGGCTCGACGCGTCGGGGACGTAGGTGACGCAGCCGAGGAGGGTGCCGTCGGCATCGTCGACGGCGGCGAGGACGACCGCCTCGACGGCTCGCCGGGCGACATCCCGCAGCTCGGGGACGTACTCGTCGTCACCATCGAGGGCCCCGATGCGCCTCGTAGGCAGCGACGACGATGTCGCCGAGGCGGGTCACCTCGGCCGGCGAGAACAACCCGGGGACGACCTCGCGGATCTCGACAGCCATGCGCGAATTCTGGGGCGTCCGGCCGCAGTGCGGGGCCGGACCTGCCCAGGGGGCCGGACCCGCCTAGTACGCACGGGCTATCGCGGGGCGAGGCGGCGGCCGGTAGGTTCCGGGTGCGCCGCGGCACCGCCTCGGCGCGGCCGTGGGGGCGGTCGGCCCGAGCACCGTGGAGCACGATGGCGGTCGTTTCGCTCGATTCAGGCGAACCCAACGGCCTCGCGCCGGACGGTCACGTGCGCTCCGCGAGCCCCCGTGAGCCCGCACGCGGCGGTGCCCCGGAGCGCCCGGGGACGGATCCCGGCGGAGCGGACGCTGCCCCCGCCACGGCGGCCGATCGCGAGGCCGTCCTGCCGCGCATCGCCACCGAGGTCAACACGCAGCATGACCTCGTCCGCATCTTCGACGACGTCCTCGATCACTCGCGCGCGCTCTTCGGGGCCGACAAGGCGGGCCTGTGGATCCTCGAGGATGACGAGCACCCGTTCCGCCTCGCGGCACACCGGGGCCTTGGCGCCGACCTGCTGGCCACGATCGCCGACGTCCGGCGCGGCGGCACGTCGGCGGGCTGGCGGGCCGTCGAGCAGCGCCGGACGCTCGTCCTCCGCCCACCGTGGGCCGCAGGGAACGACGCCGGCCCTCGCCGCCGCCTACGACGGCGAGGGCTTCCGGACGACCTGCCTCGTCCCGCTCGTCTACGCGGACGAGCCGCTCGGGGTCCTCGCGCTGTACCACGCGACCGACCGCCCCTGGCTCGAAGCGGAGCTGGACCTCGTCGGGAGCTTCGCCGACCAGGTCGCCATCGCCCTCCAGAACGCGCGGCTCTACGCCAGCGTCCATGGGTTCGCCGCCCGCCTGGACGCCATCCAGGATCTTGCCGCCCGGCTGAACCGCCTCCACGACCCGGTCGAGATCGGCCAGGTGATCGTGGCCGAGGTGCGCGGCCTGTTCGCCTCGGACACCGCCCGGGTCTACCAGGTCGACCATGCCACCGGGATGTGCGAGCCGATCGCGTTCGGGGGCACGTTCCTGGGCGTCTCCGATCCCTCGGCCGACCTCCTCCGCGTGCCGATCGGCACCGGGCTCACGGGCTGGGTGGCCGCGCACAACACGGCCGTGCGCGTGGCCGACGCGCGGACCGACCCGCGGCGCCTGGTGGTCGGGCCCGACGAGGAGCCCGAGTCGATGCTCGTCGCACCCATGTCCTTCGAGGACGTGGTGCGTGGCGTCGTCGTCGTCAGCAAGAAGGGTGCGAACCGGTACGTCGAGGACGACCTCGCCACGCTCCGCATCTTCGCCGGGTTCGCCGCGCAGGCCCTGGTGAATGCCGAGAACATCGGCCGCCTGCACGAGCAGCAGGGGGAGCTCGAGCACCGGCTCGCCAGCCAGCGGGCGCTCCTCGACGTCAACGAGACGCTCCTCTCGGCCGGCGACCCCACGGCCATCCTGGAGCGGATCGCCGACGGGCTCCGGACGGTCGTCAGGTACGACAACCTGACCATCTACAGGATCGACCGCGAGCGCGGCGTCCGGGCGGCGGTCCTGGCCCGCGATCGCTATGCCGAGGTGATCCTGGCCGAGGAGATCCCGACCGGGAGCGGGCTCACCGGCTGGGCCACCGAGCACGGGGCGCCGCTCCTGGCGAACGACGCCCATCTCGACCCGCGTGCGGTCAACATCCCGGGAACGCCGGTCGAGCCCGAGTCGCTGATCGTGGTCCCGCTCCGGGTCGGCGGCGAGGTCATCGGGACGCTCAACGTCGGGCGCATGGGACTGCTGGAGGCGCACTTCACGGCCGATGAGTTCGAGCTGACGAAGCTGTTCGCGGGCCAGGCGTCGATCGCGCTCCAGACGGCGGAGGCGCTCCAGGCCGCCGCGCAGCGGGCCGAGCACGACGCCCTGACCGGGCTTCGCAACCACGGCGCGTTCCAGGCCGACCTCGAGAACCTGCTCACGGGCGGCCCGGACGGCGCCGCCGGTGCCTTCTCCCTGCTCATGCTCGACCTCGACGGGTTCAAGGCCTACAACGACGGCCGGGGACACCCGGCTGGCGACCGGCTCCTCCGCCGCGTCGCCGACGCGCTCCCCGGCCACGTCCGGACCGTCGACCGCGTCTATCGGTACGGCGGCGACGAGTTCGCGGTCCTCCTGCCGGACGTCACCCGCGGGGAGGCCCGCGTGATCGCCGACCGGCTGGCGACCGCCGTCGACACCCTCGGCTCGGCCGAGGACGGCCCGCACGTCACCGTCAGCATCGGCGTCGCGGCCTGCCCCCTCGACGGGACCACGAAGGACGAGCTGGTCATGCTGGCGGACGCCGAGCTCTACCTCGAGAAGGCCGCGCGCCGCAAGTCCCGCGCCGCGACCGGCGGCGCCAGCGCCGGGCGCGGCGCCGAGTACCTCGCGGCGATCCACGAGACGACCTCGGCCCTCATGGGTCGCCACGATCCCAACGAGCTGCTCGAGACGGTCGTCGCCCGGGCGGCGACCCTGGCCGGGACACCCAACGGCTACCTCTACCTGGTCGACCGCGACGCGGACGTCCTCCGGCTCGCCGTTGGCCTCGGCATCTTC
>CAWEYP010000002.1:0-82565 GCA_963813305.1 uncultured Chloroflexia bacterium | reverse complement strand
GACGAGGTAGGCGCCCTTCCCGTCGAGCGGGCGGGCGTGGAGCGCGTTCGAGCCCTCCACCTGGTGCTCCTCGAAGGCACTGCGCCAGGCCGATGGCACCAGGTCGATCCCGTCCGACGAGACGATCCGGCCGTCGTTGTAGGGGTACTCGGCGGCGTGCCGGAGGCTCACGACCCGCGGCTCGCGGGCGAAGGCCGGCATCGGTGAACCCGCCGACGATCTTCACGGTCTCCAGGGCGAAGGCCAGGCCGTCGGCGAGCGCGGCCCGGTGCTCCCGGAGCTCGGCGACGCGCGGCGCGCGGCTCCAGCCGCCGACACGGACGCTGACGGGGTGGATCGGCCGGCCGCCGAGGATGGTGACCAGCCGGTTGCCCGCCTTCTTCATGCGCAGCGCCTGCTCCACGAGCGGCCGGTGGTCGGCCGCCATGTCGATGGCGCTCGGGTAGCCCAGGAAGTCGGGGGCGTGGAGGAGGTAGATGTGGAGGGCGTGGCTCTCGATCCACTCGCCGCAGTAGAAGAGGCGGCGCAGGAACGCGCGACGACGGGTCGATCCGGATCCCGAAGAGGTCTTCGAACGCGTGCGAGGCGCTCATCTGGTAGGCGACCGGGCAGATCCCGCAGATGCGGGCAACGATGTCGATGACCTCGTCGGGCGTCCGCCCGACCACGAGCTGCTCGAAGTAGCGCGGCGTCTCGAAGATCCCCGCGGCGCGCCTCGACGATCTCGCCGTCGCGGACGCGCAGCCGGAGCGAGCCCTCGCCCTCGACGCGGGTCAGCTCGCCGACCTCGTAGAGGCGCTCGTCGACCGCCCTTCTTCGCTGGCCGTGCTCATGCCTTGCCTCCCGTCGTCCCGGCCTTGTCACCCGCCGGTCGGCGCCCGTCCGGTCCGGGTGCCGCCCAGCTCGGTGACCATGCTGCGGAACGGTTCGTTGTACGCCGTGAAGCCGGCGAAGAGCCGCCCGACCTCCTCCGCGCGGCCGGTCGCCGGCCATCTGGAGGTGGCCAGGGTCAGCCCGGCAGCGTTGGCCTGCTCGCGCGGGCCGAAGCAGCCGTAGCAGCCGCGGCCGAAGCGCGGGCAGATCGCCCCGCAGCCGGTCTGGGTCACCTGTCCGAGGCAGGGGATTCCCTTGCTGACCATCACGCAGACCACGCCGCGCCGCTTGCACTCCATGCAGACGGCCTGCGTCGCGGAGCTGCGGGCGGCGGCCCGTGGTGATCGCCGTCAGCAGCTGCCACGAGCTGCCCGGGATCGATCGGGCAGCCGCGCAGCTCGGCGTCCACCGTCACGTGCTCGGCGATCGGCGTCGAGCGCGCCAGCGAGTGGATGAACTCCGGGTGGGCGTAAGACCCCGGCGCGGAAGGCGTCCGTGGTCGCCCCAGTTGCGAAGCGCCTGAATGCCACCGGCGGTGGCGCAGGCGCCGATGGTGACGAGGGTCCGGGTCCGCCGGCGCAGCTCCACGATCCGCTCGAGATGGGCGGGCTCCGAGACCGGAGCCCTCCGACGAACAGGAGCGTCGTAGGGGCCGGGCCGAGCGGGTCGAGGTCGCCTCGGGGAAGTCCACGATCTCGAAGTGATCGACGACCGAAGAGGAGCTCGTCCTCGAGGTCGAGGAGCGTCAGCTGGGCAGCCATCGCACGAGGCGAACCTTGACGACGCCGACGCGGGGACGCGCCGTGACGGGGGCATGCGATGTCATCAGATGCCCTCCCGGCCGAAGAGGTCGCCGAGCTGCCCGATCGAGAAGACGGGGCCGTCACGACAGACGAAGTACTTGCCCATCTGGCAGTGCCCACACAGGCCGATGCCGCATTCCATGGCGCTCCAGCGTCACGTAGATGCGGGACGCGGAGACGCCGCGGCCGGCCAGGGTGGTGGAGGTCGCCTGCATCATCCGCTCGGGGCCGCAGACGAACGCGATCGTGTTGGAGCCATCCCAGGCCGCCTGGTCGAAGAGGTGGGTCACGATGCCCACCCGCCCGGTCCACTCGGGCCCGGCCCGGTCGACGGTCAGGCTGACCTCGATGCCGTCCCGCGCGCCCCAGCGCTCCAGCTCGTCGCGGTAGAGCAGGTCGGCCGGGGTCCGGGCGCCGTAGAACAGCTTCACGTCGCCGAACCGACGCCGGTCGGCCACGATGGTGTGCAGGACGGGCGCAGCGGCGCGAGGCCGATGCCGCCCGTGACGATGACGAGGTCGCGCCCGACCGCGCGGTCGAGCGGCCAGTTGTTGCCGAGCGGCCCGCGCAGGCCGAGCTGCTCGCCGACCTGGAGGGCGCACATCGCCTTGGTGGCGGGGCCGGCGCCGCGGATCGTGAGCTCGATCCCGTCGGGCTGGAAGCGGCTGATGGAGATCGGCAGGGGCGGGAAGCCGGGCAGGGCGACCATCGCGAACTGGCCGGTGCTTCCCTGGGCGAACTCCGGGGCGGTGCCGGTGAGCGTGAGGGTCGTCGTGTCGGCCGTCTCCTGCGGCTGGCGACCACGCGCGCGGTGACGAAGTCGTTCGGGGTGGCCGCCACCGGCTCGACGATCGGGACCTCGGGGACCAGCGGGACGGCCGGGGCGATCGCGTTCAGCTCGTCGCGCACGTCGATGCCGACCGGGCACCACGTGATGCAGCGGCCGCAGCCGACGCAGCCGGAGCTCCCGAACTGGTCCCACCAGGTGCCGAACTTGTGGGTGAGCCACTGCCGGTAGCGGTCCCGCGGGCGTGAGCGGAAGCTGCCGCCGGCGACCTTCGCGAAGCCGGGGCTGAAGCAGCTGTCCCAGCTTCGGTAGGTCACCGCGTCCGACCCGGCCAGGTCGGTGACCTGGCTGAGCGTCGTGCAGAAGCATGTCGGGCAGGCGAGCGTGCAGTTGCCGCAAGTGATGCAGCGCTCCGCGACCTGGGCCCAGCGTGGGTGGTCCAGCTGGGCGAGCAGGCGGTCGTGCAGGCCGGCGGCAGGCACCGGGTCGCCGATGCGGGCGCGGACCGCGGCCACCGTGGCGGCGGCGCCGTACTGCTCGGCCGAAGTGGCCGGGCGCAGCGGCAGGCGCTCCAGCAGGTCGCGCCCGGCCGCGCTGTCGGCCTCGACGAGGAAGCCGGCGTCGAGCTCGGTCAGCAGGATGTCGTGGCCGCTCTCGACCTCGGGACCGGTGCCCATCGAGGTGCAGAAGCAGGTCGATGCCGCGGTCGTGCACTGCACCGCGACCACGAACACTTGCTCACGGCGGGCGACGTAGTCCGGGTCGATGAACGCCGTGCCGGTGAAGACCGTGTCCTGCACGCCGAGTGCCGCGAGATCGCAGGCGCGGGCGCCCAGGAAGGCGACCGGCCCGGCGTCGGTCGCCTCCGGGGTGAAGGTCACCTTGTGGCCATCGCGGGTCGACCGGGTGAGCGGGACGAAGGACGGGAAGGTCCACTTCTTCCAGGCCGTGGGCCCGACGACGTACCCGAAGACGTGCTCGTCGCCCCGCCGGCGCAGGCGGTAGCGGCCGGGTGCCTGCTCGTCGCCGACGCCGCGGGGCAGGTCCTCGATGGACGCGATCTCGTCGAAGACGATCGCCCCGTCGGAGACGGTGGGTCCGATGACCCGGCGACCGTCGGCCTTGCGGAGAGTCGATCAGGACCTGGAGGTCGGGGCGGGCCAGGAAGCCGGGCCCCTCCAGGGCGGGGCGGTGCCCCCGGGCGGGGCGCGGGCGCATCACCACGTCCGGACCTCTTCGGCGACGAACAGGTCGAGCAGCTGGACGCGCGTGGCGTTGAGGCGGCGCGCGACCGCGACGAGGACGCGCGGGTAGAGCGCCTGGGCCAGCTGGCAGTCCTCCGTCAGCGCGGCCCGGAGGGTGGCGCTCCGTCGAAGACGATCGCCTCGATCGGCTCGAGCGCGATCCCGGTCGACGTGGCCCTGTACGGGGGCACCAGCGCCGACCAGAGGTAGACGTCCCCGGCCTCGACGGTCAGGATCGTGAGGTCGCCTCGCTCGGGGACCAGCGTGCGCAGCGCGACCCGGCCGTGGACCAGGATCCCAAAGGTGTCGCTCTCTTCTCCTTCCCGGAAGAGCTCGGCACCCGGCTCCGCGGTGAAGCGGCGGCCGAGCTCGGCCAGGCGTGTCTGGGCCTTCTCGCTGAGGCCCGATGAGAACCATGACGTGTTCAGGGCAGCGATCAGCGCGGCGGTCTCGTTCATGGCGCCAGTCTCCCGGTGCCGGGCTCCCGCTGCGGCAGGGCCGAGCGACCCGGACGGGCGGGCCGCAGGTCGTCAGCGCCGGGCCACCCGGCCCGCCCGGTGTCCGGCGCGGGCGTGGGACGCGCCCGCCTCTGCCGCGTCCGCGTCAGCGGGTTCCCGTGTCCCGGTGCGCGGCGACGAGACCCACGACCGCATCCACGGCCGCGGGCAGCGCCGCCGCGACCGGCGGGGAGAGCCCCTCGCCGGCTTCCATGTCGGCGACCCCGACGCTCACGACGTGCACCACCGGGCGCCGCCCCGTAGAGGTCGCGGGCGAGGGCCAGGAGCACGCCCGGGTCCACGTGGTGAGAGGTGCGCCCCGCCATCCGCGCCGGCGCCGCGCGGCGATCGACGCGCCGGACGACGACCACGCCGGGCGCGACCTCGGTCGTCGCGTCGACCAGCACGACGAGCCCGGCCGCGCTCATGTCCAGGGCCAGCTCCGGGGTCAGCTGGTGGACGGCCAGGACGACTGCCACCGGCCAGGCGCGGGTCGGCCGCCAGGAGCCGGGCGGCGTGCCAGCCCACGCCGTCGTCGCCGCGCAGGGAGTTCCCGTAGCCGATCACGAGGACGCCCCCGGCCGGGCCGGGGGCGTCGGAAGGCGCGAGCGGCGGGACGCGATCGGTCAACGCTTCAGCGTGTCCAGGACCCGCCCGTCGGGCCCGACCAGCTCGATGGCCAGCGCCATCTGGCCGAGCGCGTGGGTGGAGCAGGAGAGGCACGGGTCGTAGCAGCGGATGACCGCCTCGACCCGGTTGAGCATCGGCTCCGTGATCGTGTCGCCCTTCACGTGGTGGCGCGCCACCTGCAGCACGGCCCGGTTCATGGCCATGTTGTTGTGGCCCGTGGCGATGACCAGGTTGACCCACTGCACGATGCCGTCGTCGTCCACCTTGTAGTGGTGCATCAGCGTGCCGCGGGGCGCCTCGGAGACGCCGATGCCCTCGTTGCGGTTGATGCCGGCGTACGAGCGCACGTGCTTGTCGAGGATGTCGGGGCTCCGCAGGAGCTCCTCGACCTTCTCGATGGCGTGGAGCGTGTCGATCAGGCGCGCGTAGTGGTAGTGGAACGACGAGCCGGCCACCCGGCCGACGCGCCAGCGGAACTTCTCGAGCTCCTCGTCGGCGCGCGGCGTGCCCGTCCGCTCGGCCACGTTGAGCCGCGCCAGCGGACCCACCCGGTAGATGCCGTCCGGGTAGCCCATCGCCTTCCAGTAGGTGGACTTGAGGTACGACCAGGGCTCGACGGCCTCGCCGATGTAGTCGTTGAACGTCTTCGGGTCGATCTTGTCGGCCAGGAACTTGCCGTCGGCGTCGACGACCCGGAGCCAGCCGCCGTAGTGGTCGACGTTGCCCTGGCGGTCGACGAGGCCCATGAACGCCGAGCGGAAGTTGCCGAAGGTCGAGGCCTCCTCCTCCCAGCGCATCATGTCGGTCTTGTACCAGGCGATCGCGCGCTCGACGGCGGCGATCGCCTCGGGGACGCCGGCCAGGATCCGGTCCCGGACCTCGGCGGTCAGCGGCCAGGCGACGCCGCCCGGGACGATCCCCTCGGGGTGGATCCGCTTGCCGGCCACCCACTCGATGATCTGCTGGCCCCACTTCCGGAGCTCGATCCCGTCCTTCGCGAGCTGCGGGTTGTGGCGCGCCACGCCGATGATGTTGCGGACCGACGGGTCGGCGTCGAAGCCGAACAGGAGGTCCGGCGACGAGAGGTGGAAGAACGAGAGGGCGTTCGACTGGACGATCTGGCCCAGGTTGATGACCCGCCGCAGGTCCGCGCCGGTGGGCGTCGGCTCGACGGCCATGATGTCGTCCACCGCCTTGGCCGAGGCGACCAGGTGGCTGACCGGGCAGATCCCGCAGATGCGGGCCATGAGGGCCGGCATCTCGTGGACCGGCCGGCCCTGGGTGATGCGCTCGAAGCCGCGGAACTGCGTGACGTGGAAGTGCGCGTCGGTGACCTCGCCGAGGGCGTCGAGCTGGATGGTGATCTTGGAGTGACCCTCGATCCGGGTGACCGGATCGATGACGATGGTTCGGCTCATGGCGGCTCCCCCGTCAGCGACCGAACCGGGCCCCGGCGGCGTCTGGGACGCGGCCGGCCAGCAGGTCATCGAGCATGGTGTAGATCAGGTCGGCGTGCGGCGGGCAGCCGGGCAGGAAGACGTCGACCTTGACCACCCGGTGGACCGGCTGCGACGTCGGCAGGAGCCTCGGCACGACGTCCGTCGGCATCTGCGGGTTGAGCGTCACGTTCTCGCGGTAGGCGCGGTCGAGGAGCGGCCCGACCCCGATCGGGTTGCGCATCCCCGGGACGTTGGAGGTCACCGCGCAATCGCCGAAGGCGACGAGCGTCTTCGTCCGCTCCCGGACCACCTTGATCTTGTGCAGGTCCTCCTCGCTGGAGACCGCACCCTCCACCAGGCAGACGTCGACGTCCTCCGGGAACTCCTTGTGGTCCACCAGGGGACCGTAGACGAGGTCGGCTCGCTCGAAGATGTCGAGGATCCGCTCGTCCATGTCGATGAGGGACATGTGGCAGCCCGAGCAGCCGTCGAGCCAGACGGTGGCGACACGCGGCTTGCTCACAGCCCACGCTCCTCGGCGACGACCTTCATCCAGGGCAGGAACGGGCGGCGGGTCTTGGCGCCCCGGGCGACCGCCCGCCCCTTCTCGAAGAGGGCGCCGGTCGGGCAGACCTGGACGCACTTCCCGCAGCTTGTGCAGGTGGTGGATTCGCCCCACGGGATCCCCATGTCCGTCTGGACCCGGGTGTCGAGGCCGCGATGCATGATGTCCCAGGTGTGGGCGCCCTCGATCTCGTCGCAGACGCGGACGCAGCGCAGGCACAGGATGCAGCGGTTGTGGTCGATCGCGAACAGCCGGTGGCTGGCGTCGATGTCGACCTTCGGGCTGATCCGCGGCAGGTCGAAGTGGGTGAGCCCCAGCTCCTCGGCCGTGTCCTGCAGCTCGCAGTGGTTGTTGGCCACGCACACGGCACAGACGTGGTTGCGCTCCACGAAGAGCATCTCGGTGATGGCGCGGCGGTACTCCAGCAGGCGCTCGGAATGGGCCGTCACCTCCATCCCCTCCACGACCTTCGTCATGCAGGCGGGGGTGAGCTTGTTCGAGCCGGCGACCTCGACCATGCACAGGCGGCAGGCGCCGCGATCCGAGATCCCCTCGAGGTGGCACAGGGTCGGGATGTCGATCCCGTTCTCGAGCGCGACGTCGAGGATGGTCGCGCCCTCGGCCCCGGCGACGTCCCTGCCGTCGATCCGGAGCGTGTAGACGGTGGTCATGCCATCACCTCCGCCGGCTCGATGGTGCAGACGCCGGCCGGACAGACCCTGTCCACGATGTGGGCCATGTACTCGTCCCGGAAGTAGCGCAGCGTGCTGAAGATCGGGTTGGGGGCGCCCTGGCCGAGTCCGCACAGCGACATGCGCTGGACGATGCTGGGCCAGGCGTTCCAGCGTCGCGAGGTCGTCGAGCGTCGCGACGCCCGCGCGTGATCATGTCCAGGAGCATCCACATCTGGGTCGTGCCGACCCGGCAGGGCGTGCACTTGCCGCACGACTCGTCGCGGCAGAAGTCCTGGAAGTACTTGGCCACGTCGACCATGCACGAGGTGTCGTCCATGACGATCATGCCGCCCGAGCCCATGAACGAGCCGAGCTCGAGGAGCGACTCGAAGCTGACCGGCACGTCGAGGTACTCGGCGGGGATGCAGCCGCCCCCGGGACCGCCGGTCTGGACTGCCTTGAACGGCCGGCCGTCGATGATCCCGCCGCCGATGTCGTAGATGATCTCGCGGAGCGTCATGCCCATCGGGACCTCGACGAGCCCGGTGTTCACGATCCGGCCGGCCAGGGCGAAGACCTTCGTGCCGCGGCTCTTGCCGTGTCCGATTCCCGCGAACCACTCGGGGCCCCGGCGCAGGATCGTCGGCACGTTGGCGAAGCTCTCGACGTTGTTGATGAGCGTGGGCTGGCCCCACAGCCCGCTGACCGCCGGGTAGGGCGGCCGCGGCCGGGGCGTGCCCCGCCGGCCCTCGACGGACGCGATCAGCGCCGTCTCCTCGCCGCACACGAAGGCGCCGGCGCCCAGGCGGACCTGGACGTCGAAGCTGAAGCCGGTCTCGGCGATGGCCTGGCCGAGGAACCCGGCCCGCTGGGCCATGCGGATCGCCGTCCGGAGACGGGCGACCGCGAGCGGGTACTCCGCCCGACAGTAGATGTAGCCCTCGCTGGCGTGGACCGCGAAGGCGGCGATGGCCATTCCCTCGAGGACCCGGTACGGGTCGCTCTCGAGGACGCTGCGATCCATGAACGCCCCGGGGTCGCCCTCGTCGGCGTTGCAGATCACGTACTTGGGGCTGCCCTGGGCCTTGGCGACGGTCGTCCACTTGAGGCCGGTCGAGTAGCCGGCGCCGCCGCGGCCGCGCAGGCCGCTGCGGGTGATCTCGTCGCGGACCTCGGCCGAGGTCATCTCGGAGAGGGCCCGGCGAAGCGCCTCGTACCCGCCCCGCTCGACGTAGTCGTCGAGGCTCTCGGGGTCGATGAGGCCGAAGTTCTCGGTCGCGGACCGGACCTGCTTCGAGAAGAAGGCGGCCTGCGGCTTCGGCTTGTCGGTCGGCTTGAGCTTCCGCAGCGTCGCCACGATCGGCTCGACAGCGTCGGGCCGCACGCGCTCGAAGAGCTGGCCGGTCTCGGGGATCCGCACCAGCGGGCCGGCGGCGCACAGGCCGAGGCAGCCGACGCGCTTCACGAGGACGTCGGACAGGCCGGCCTCGTCGACGAGCTCGCCCAGGCGGACCGTGATGTCGTGGGACTGGGCCGACATGCAGCTGGCGGCCTCGCAGACGTACGCGGACGCGCGTGCGGGGACCTCGTTGACTTCCTCCGTGATCACGCGGCGGCGGATGGGCCGCCCCGCGGCAGGCATCTCGCTCACATCGCCTCCAGCTGCGCGATCAGCTCGTCCGCCCTCACCTTGCCCGAGATGTCCCCGTCGACGATCACGGCGGGCGCGAGGCTGCAGGCGCCGATGCAGCGCGCGGTGAGGAGCGAGACCTTGCCGTCGGCCGTGGTCTCGCGCGGCTTGATGCCCAGGCGGCGGTCGAGGCCGCCCAGGATCTCCTTGGCGCCGTTGATGTAGCAGGCGGTCCCGGTGCACACGACGCAGGTGTGCTCGCCCTGCGGCTTGAGCGTGAAGAACGAGTAGAACGTCGCCACGCCGTAGACCCGCGAGTGGGGGACCCCCAGCGTGTCACCGATGTACCCGAGGGCGTCGGTGTCGAGGAAGCCGAAGGCCTCCTGCGCGGCGTGGAGGGCCTCGATCAGCGCCTGCGGGCGATCCCCGAGGCGGCGCATGCGCGTCTCGACGATCTTCCAGCGCTTGTCGTCGCTGGGGGCGGGTGGCTTCGTGTACGGGATGGGCATCGGCCCCCTCCGTGCGGCGAGGAAGAAGGCGCGGGACCGTCGGTCCGGCGCATCGGTCACGTTGGTCGGGTGGGACCTGCGTCCCACGCTTCGATCATAGGAAGACGGCCCCGTCGCGGCGGGTGCCGCATCTCCCGACTCCGGGGGGCCGCAAGTCCCGCCGCCGGCTCGGGTCGTGCGCGGGATTCGAGATTCGAATCGGGACGCCGCCGGCGACGCCTCAGCGCAGGACGGCGAAGGCGTCCACGTCCACGCGCGGGTGGCCGGCGGTGCCCTTGACCTCGACGCGGAAGGTATGGATTCCCGTCTCGGCGAACGTGCGGTGCGTCACGACGCGGCGGTAGACCGCCGAGCTGCGGTAGGTGCTGTAGGTGCCCTGCAGCACGCCGTCGGCGTAGACCCGAGCGCTGCCGCGCGACGAGCCGGCCGTGGAGATCCAGGCGACGGCGAAGCCGTTGACGGTGACGGTCGCGCGCCTGCCGGCCGAGCTCGCGTAGCGGGCCGCGCCGCCGATGTAGGAAGAGCTCCGTGCCGTCCCCCACGTGCCGGAGTACGCCACGACGTAGGAGCTGTCCCAGATGAGCGTCGGCGTGAACGGCGGTCCCTCGACCCAGTCCGGCGCCGCGTTGCCGGCGTTGTCCGTGGCGGCGACCCGGTACTGGTAGCGGACGTTGTAGTTGTGGGTCAGGATCACCTCGCGTGCCGTCGAGGAGCCGAGCGTCACCGGGGCGTAGGCGCCACCGTTCAGGCTGCGCTCCAGGCGCACGGAGCCGATGCCGCTGCCGGCGTCCGACGCGCCCCAGGTGAGCCGCACCGGGATCCCGGCCTGACCCGCCACCGAGTTGGACACGAACCCCGGCCTGGGGGCGGACAGGACGGGCGGGGCCGTGTCGTCGCCCAGCCGGGCGACCCTGGTCGTCCAGCCGCCGCCGGTGTCGGCCACCTGGTTCGCCTGCCAGACCGACCCCGGCTCGGCCGGGTCGCGGGCCACGCCCACGTAGTCGCCCCAGCGCTCGTTGAGACCGGCGCCCACCTTGCCGCCGTACGGCCCTCGCCCGCCGGCGATCAGGGCCGTGCCGGCCGACCATGCGCCCGGGCGCGGCCGCCGCAACCTGCCGCCGGGCCCAGGAGGAGACGTAGCGCGACGAGCTGCTCTGGCTGAAGACCGTCCAGAGCGTCCCGTCGTCGCTGTAGCCGACGCCCGGCATGAACGTGTCCGAGTAGCCCGACGTCGGCGCGATCCGCAGGTCCTGGCGCAGCGTCGGCAGGGCCAGGTCGGCCTGCGTGGCGAGCTCGACGACGCGGGCGCACGGCCGGTAGGTCGTCCCGCGCGGGCAGGATGCCGTGGCGGCGACGGCGAGCCGCCCGTTCCGCCAGACGGCGTCGGTGGGCCGCAGGTCGAGGGCGTTGCGCTGGACGCCGATCAGGCCGCCGGCGTCGACCGGTGTCGGCGGCTGCTGGAGCTTGGCCAGCGGCAGCGTCGTGAGGCTGACGGGCGCTGCCACGACGAGGCTGTCGTCGCCGACCGAGCCGCTGATGCTGGCATACGCGAGGTCGGCCCGGCTCGCGGAGCCGTCGTCGAGCGCCACCACGGCGTGGATCGCGTCGCCCGCCGACAGGCCGGTCGCGGGCACGAACGTGAAGGCTGCCGGGTCGGGTGCCGTCGAGGAGGCCGTGGGCGACCCACCGCCGTCGACCAGGTCGGCCCAGTCGAACACGTGGAGGCTCGCGCCCCGGTAGGTGCCGACGATGTTGGAGCCGCCGGACCCGCACCGGATGTCGAACTCGTTGACCCCGACCGCGACCAGGGCCGAGGAGGAGCCGAGCGTCGGGAAGTCGGGCCAGCGACCCGGGAAGCCCAGGTAGTGCCTCTGCCACGTGCCGGTCGGATCGCCGGTGTCGGAGATCGCGATGAAGAGGGCGCCGCCGCTGCACGTCCCCGCGAACAGGGTGGCAACCCAGCGGTCGCGGGAGGGGTCGTACAGGACGCGTGGGTGGGCGGCGAACGCCGAGCTGCTCCAGGCGGCCACGTCGAAGAACGCGCGGTTGGTGAGCTGCACCGGCGACGCGCCCGTCCGGGTCGTGATCCGCGTCGACTGGTTGACCATCTGGACCACGTGGGTCGCGCTCACCGCCACCCAGGGGTCGGGCGGCTCGAGGCACGGACGCGAGGAGCCGCAGCTGATCGCCTGGTCGGTGAGGCCGTCCCAGGCCGTCCCGACGACGCCCGGACCGCCGGCCGCCGCGACCTCGAGCCCGGCCGCCACCCCGATGGCCGTGGCGGTGCCGGATTCCGAGGTGGTGTCGCGGACGCCGGCGGTGCCGGTGACCGCAGTCGTGCCTGCCGGGATCGTCGTGCCGGTGACGGCCGGGGTCGTGGTGCCGCCGCCGTCGCCCGCCGGCGCGGGACGTCCGGTCCGCGGCCACCCCAGCCGGCCGGGGATCGGGGAGGTCGCCGGCCGGCCGACGGCTTCCCGGCGAGCCAGCGCCCTGACCGACGCTCGCCCGGCGGACTCCAGCCTCGTGGCGTGGGTGGCCACCGGGTCGCGCGGCGTGGCGGCGGTAGCCGCGTCCGGGTTGCCGGGGGCCGCGCCGACCGTGGCGAGAAGGGCAAGCGCACCCGCGAGCGACGCCAGCCGTGCCCGGAGCGGCGTGGGGCGGCGTGTGGCGTGGCGCGGCATCTCGTCCTCCCCTCGGCGACGGGCCGACCATACCACCGGCCGATCGGGCGGCGGGATGACCCGGTGGGGCGGCGGGATGACCCGGACGTCAGGGTCGGCACTGCCCGGCGGCGGATCGCCGTGCTCGCTCGTGTTCCCTGCGTGTTCGACGCACGCTACAGCCGCGGCAGCTCCTGGCCCGGCCCGAGCGCCGGCGCGAAGAGATCGCCGCGTTCTGCAACGCGCGCGAGGATCGTGCGGATCGTCCAGCGATCCGGGCGGAGCTCCGGGTCGTCCAGCTCGACCCAGGTGATCGGCGCGGACACCGGGAGGCCGGCGGCGGGGCGCGGCGAGTACGGCCCGACGAGCGTCCGATTGCGCCAGTTCTGGGTGAAGTCCAGCCGCGCCCGCCCGTCGCGGCGATCCTTCGACCACTCCCAGCTGACGAGCTCGGGCACCGCGCCGCCGACGGCGCGCGAGACCTGCTCGATCCAGGCCCGCGTCTCCTCGAAGGAATACCCCGGCCGGACCGGGATGAAGACCTGGATCCCGCGCTTGCCGGTCACCTTCGGGACGCCGACCACGCCGAGGTGGTCGAGGGCCTGCCGGTAGAGCCGGGCGAGGACCAGCGTCTCCTCCCACGCCGTCCGGGGTCCCGGGTCGATGTCGATGAGCGCCCACCGCGGCTCGGCCGGAGCGTCGATCGGCGAGGTCCACGGGTGGAGCTCGATCGCCGCCTGGTTGCCGAGCCAGGCCAGCGTCGCGAGGCCGTCGGCCACGACGTAGGCGTGCGGCCGCCGGTCCGGCGGCTCGGGCTCGCGCCAGCGGGTCACCCAGTCGGGGGTTCCCTTCGCGACGTCCTTCTGCCAGAAGAAGTCGCCGTCCACCCCGTCGGGGTAGCGGGCCAGGTTGAGCGCCCGGCCGGCGAGGTGGGGGAGCATCACCGGGGCGACCTGCGCGAAGTAGCGCACGAGGTCGCGCTTTGTGACCGGCGGCTCGTCGGCCGTACCCTCGACGAGCGCCGCAACGTCGCCGCTGAGCGCCGCAACGTCGCCGCCGGGCCGCCCGGGCGCGAGCACCTTGTCGAGGTTCGTGAGCGCCACGTCACGGCCGCCGATTCGCCATGTCCCCCCGCGCCCCGGCAGGGCGTCGAGCGCGGCGAGCTCGTCGTCGGTCGGCGGCCCGATGACCCCGGGCATCGGTGGTCCGATGACCGCGGGTGTCGGCGGCACAGCCGCTTCATCCTTCGACCAACGCGAACCATTCGGCTTGCTCACAGGATGTCCCCCCGTCGCTGGTCTGGTCCGCCCGACGCCGGCCTTCGCGAGGGCTCGTGCGGCGGCCTCCGGCCCCACCGCCTCCTGCCGCTCGACCGTGGCCGGATCGACCTCCGGCGCCTCCTGGACGAACGTCGCCTGGCGGACGATCCCGTCGCGCGACCAACCGGCGATCTCCGCGCGGATCACGAGATCGGGCGTCGCCCACCGGGCCCCGGGCGTGGCGCCCATGTCCGGTGGCGCGTCGTCGAACGGCGGCTCCGGCAGCGACCGCGCGTCCAGCGCCTCGCGGAGGCGCGCCCGCGTCGCGGTGTCGAGGCCGCTCCCGACGCGCCCGGCGTACCGCAGCCGTCCTTCCTGCATCACGCCCACCACCAGCGCCCCGAGGTCGCGGTGGCTCCCCTGGCCGGGCACGTAGCCCCCGACGACGAGCTCCTGGGTGGGGCGCACCTTCAGCTTCAGCCAGGCGGTCGAGCGCCGGCCGGCCTCGTAGCGGCTGCGGCGATGCTTGGCCATCGCCCCCTCGAGGCCCTGGGCGGCGGCGGCCGCGTAGAACGCCACCCCGTCGCGGGCGACGTGGCCGCCGTAGCGCACGCGGGGGTGCTCGCGCAGGACAAGGCGGAGGAGCTCCTTGCGCATCTCGAGCGGCACCTCGAGGTACGAGCGCCCGGCGCACCACGGCAGGTCGAAGGCCATGAAGACGAGCGGGGCGCCCTTGCCGGCCGCCTTCGCGTCCGGGCTGGCCGCCAGGTCGGACCTGGAGAAGCCCCCGCCCAGCCGCGCCTGGAGGAGGCCGAAGTCGGGCCGGCCGTCGGCGTCGAGGGCGACCACCTCGCCGTCGACGATCGCCTCCGGCGCAGCGAGCCAGGTCGGCGGCCCCAGCAGCTCCGGGAAGTAGCGCCCGGCGTCGTGCCCGTTGCGGGTCCGGAGGGCGACCTTCCCGTCCGCCACGATGGCCTGCACGCGGTAGCCGTCCCACTTCGGCTCGAAGAGCCAGTCGTCGCCGTCGAACGGGGCTGTCCCCGGCGTCGCCAGCATCGGCTCGATGAAGGTGGGTCGGGCCAGCGCCGCCGAGCCGGGGGGATCGAGGGTCGGGAGCGGCGTCGGCGCCGCGTGGTCGAAGCGCGGGCCGACGCCGGCCGCGACCTCCTCGCTGGAGCGGCCGGTCTTCACCGACGCCGGGTGCTCCTCGGGATCCCAGCCCGGGATCGCCTCCGGGCCGGCCTTGGCGATCAGGAGCCAGGACTCGCCGTCGTCTTCGCGCCCCTGCCCGCCGCGTGCGCCCGCTGCCGCGTCCGACGTCGCGGCCGCCCCGGCCGCCGGCCTCGCGTCCGCCGGTGCGGACGAGCGTGTACCGCCCGGCGAGCTTCTGGCCCGCGAGCCGGAGCTTGAGCTCACCGGCGCGGACCGCTGCACCCGGGTCCCACGTCAGCTCCGGCTCGAAGGTGCCCCAGTCCCAGCAGATCGAGTCGCCGGCGCCGTACTCGCCCTTCGGGATGACGCCCTCGAAGTCGAGGTACTCGATCGGGTGGTCCTCGGTCCGGGCGGCGAAGCGCCGCTCCTCGGGGTCGCGGGTCGGGCCCTTCGGGATGGCCCACGAGGCAAGCGCGCCGTCGATCTCCAGGCGAAGGTCGTAGTGGAGGCGGCTGGCACGGTGCCGGTGGACGACGAAGCGGCCCACGCCGCCGGGCGTGGCCGCCGGCCGCGGCTCGCCCGGGCCGGGCTCTGGCGTCCGGCCGAAGTCGCGCTTGGCTCGATAGCGCTCCAGGGGCATATCGGTAACCCTGCCTCGACCGTTCGTCCGCGCTTACAGTGGCAGCCGGCGGAAGACGGCGAGGAGCGGCGGCAGCTCGCGCGGCGCCGCGACCACGGGCACCCGGTACCACGCGTCGCCGGCGGCTCCGGTGCGAAGCGGCGCGTCGAGCCGGCGTGCCGAGAGGGCTCGGAACCCCATCGCCCCGAGCGCCTCGGCGACGGTGGTCCCGTCCCCGACGAAGCCGCGCCCGGCCAGGCACCACGGCGACGGCGCCATCAGCGCCGCGAGCTCTCCCGCGTCGCTCACCGAACGGGCGACCGGCCAGGCTGGCGCCGTCGAGGTAGAGGAGGTCCGCGGCGACGAGCGCAGCGTGCCCGCGGTCCGCGCCGCGCTGCTCCGCCGCCGCCGCGAGCCGGCGCTCCAGCAGGGTGCGGCTTGGCCGGCCGCGGGCGTCGAGGACCATGAGCGTCGCGTCCAGGACGACCCCGTCCGCCGCGGACCAGGCCGGCGACGCCGGCGAGCTCGGGGAAGACCGAGGTCGGGTCGGTCAGGGCCTCGGCGCGCAGGCGCACGGCGCCGTCCTCGACCAGGACGAAGGCGCGGATCCCCGGCCACCACGGCTCGAAGAAGTAGCGCGGGTCGTCGAACGGCCCCTCCCCGTCGGTCGGGCGCATCGGCGTGATCCGCTCCGGCAGGCGCGACGCGGTCGGCGCGAACTCGAGCGGGAGCGGCTCGCCGGGCGGCATGCGGGTCATGGACGGATTGTGGCGTCCGGCGAGTGCCGTCGTCGCGCGCCGCGTGCGACGCGCCCGGCCCGGCCGGGCGCCCGGCGCTCAGCCGGCCTTGGCCGGCCTGCGCGTCGCCGCGCCTACGCGGTCTTCCGCCGCGCGACCTTGCGGGCGGGCGCCTCGCGCTCCTCGACCTCCTCGACCGGGACGACGGCCTTCTTCGGCCGCCGCGCCCGCGCGGCCGTGCCGTTCGCTCGCCCGCCCTCGGCCGCGGTCTCGTCGGCCTCGGCCTCCGCTTCGGCGGCCTCCTCGACCTCGCGGTTCGACTTCGCCGTGCGGGCCGCGTTGACGCTGGCCTCGAGCATCGCCATCAGGTCGACCAGCTGGCCGCCGGCCGCCGGCGCCTCGGGCTCGACGATCTCGCGCCCGTCGACCTTGGCCTCGATGACCTGCTCCAGCGCCGCGCGGTACTCGTCGCGGTACTCGGCCGGGTCGAACTCGCCGGTCATCGCCGCGATCAGCTGGGCGGCCATCGCCCGCTCGGCCGGCTTCACCTCGATGTCCTCGCCGGGGAGGTCGAGCTCCTCGGTCGCCCGGATCTCGTCGGGCCAGTGGAGGGTCTCGAGCACCATCGCGTTGCCGTGCGGGTTGAGCGCGGCGAGCGCCTCGCGGTCCTTGATCACGACCTTGCAGATCGCGGCCAGGTCCTGCTCGGCGAGCACCTCGCGCAGGAGGGCGTAGGCCTTCTTGCCGATCGCCTCGGGCTCGACGTAGTAGGCCTGCTTCACGAACCGGGCGGGCTCGTCCTCGGCCGGGCGCGGCCGGGACGAACTTCTCGATCTCGATGGAGCGCACGGTCTTGAGCGGGACGCTGCGCGAGGTCCTCGTCGGTGATGACGACGTACTGCTCCTTGGCGTACTCGTACCCCTTCACGGTGTCGCCCCGCGAGATCACCTCGTCGTGGTGGGGGCAGTACACCTTCATCTGGATCCGGTTCAGGCAGCTCTCGTGGAGCATGTTGAACGAGATCCCCCGCGACTCGGTCGCGAGGTAGAGCCGCACGGGGATGGTCACCAGGCCGAACTGGATGGCCCCCCGCCACATCGAGCGCGCCATGGTCGCGTTGCGTGCCTCTGCTCGGCCGGCCGTTCGTGGGCGACACCCGGTCCGCCCCTCCTGCCGGGACGCGAGTGTACGCCGGACGCGCAAGGGGCCCCACGCTCCGGGGGGCCGGGTCCCATGCTGCGACAGGGTCCCCAGGCGCGACAGGGTCCGCTCGGTCGACCCGTGCGTTGGGTCGCAGGGCGCACCCTCGCCTGTGGCTGGGTGGCGAACCAGCCACGCGTCCGTGGCTCTGCCGCGGCGAAGAGGCGGCACGGTTCAGCGAGCCTCAGCCACTCATCGTCCGAACGGTTCGCCCCTCGCCCCTCGGGCTCTCCGGCGATCCCGCGTCCGGCCGCGGCCGCAGGCGGCCGGCGTCGCGGAGGGCGCGGCGGAGGAGGAACTCGACCTGGCCGTTGACCGAGCGCAGGTCGTCCGCGGCCCAGGCCTGGAGGGCCGCGAACGTCTCCGGGTCGAGGCGGAGCAGGAACGGCTTGCGCTCGGCCACGGTCAGGGCCTCCGGTCGGGAATCGCGGGTCGCAGTCCGGTCGCGGCCTCCCGGTCCGGCTCGGGGCGACGGGGTCACGACCCGGCCGCGTCCGCCGCCGCCGCGCTACGCGTACAGCGTCCCGGCGTTGAGCACCGGCTGGGCCTCGTGCTCCGAGCACAGGACGACGAGCAGGTTGCTCACCATCTGCGCCTTGCGCTCCTCGTCCAGGTCGACGACCTGCTTCTCGGAGAGCTGCGCGAGCGCCATCTCGACCATCCCGACCGCGCCCTCGACGATGCGCGTGCGAGCCGCGATGACCGCGTTCGCCTGCTGGCGCCGCAGCATCGCGTTGGCGATCTCCGGCGGCGTAGGCGAGGTGGCTGATCCGGGCCTCGATCACCTCGACGCCGGCCTTCTCGCAGGCGATCCTGGATCTCGGTTCGCAGCTGCGCCGAGATCTCGACCGGGTTCGAGCGCAGGGCGATGTCGCCCTCGTCGTGGGCGTCGTACGGGTGCGACCGTGGCGAGGTTCCGGAGGGCCGACTCGGCCTGGACCTGCACGAAGTTCTCGTAGTCGTCGACCTCGAAGAGCGCCTCGGCCGTGTCGGTCACCTTCCAGACGACGATCGCCGCGATCTCGATCGGGTTGCCGTCGTGGTCGTTGACCTTCAGCTTGGAGGTCTCGAAGTTGCGGACCTTGACCGAGATCCTCCGGCGCTCGCGTGAACGGGTTGACCCACTGCAGCCCCTGCGCGCGGACCGTGCCCGCGTAGTGGCCGAACAGGACGAGCGCGCGGGACTCGTTCGGGTTGACCGGCGTCAGGCCGCCGAAGCCGACGCAGACCGCGACGAACGCCAGCACCAGCAGGATGAAGCCGACGATCGCGCCGACGCCGATCGACTCTCCCGCGGGCACGAAGACGTTGACGATGTACCAGAGCATCAGGATCCCGAGCCCGATCGCGGCAGCGAGCAGGACCAGGAAGGTCGGGATGCCCGGGAGAGTTCGAGCGACGCGCTCCTTGTTCATGGTGTCCGAGTGCTCCTTTCGCGCCATCTACCTGGGCGCGATCATGATGATATCAGATACGATACAAGTGGGCGGCGGGCCCGAGGCCCCGCCGATTTCGGGCCGCAGGACTCTGGCGTCGCGTGGTAGGGCGCCCCGACCCTGTCGCCCTGGGCGGCACCCGCCGCCGGTCTGCACCCTGGTGACGAGCGATGGCTGGACTCGACGGCGATCCCGGGCTGAGCCTGCAGGCAGCCCGCGAGGAAGCGGCCCGCTGCCTCTTCTGCTTCGACGCGCCCTGCGTCGCGGCGTGCCCCACCGGCATCGACGTGCCGGGGTTCATCCACGCCATCGCGACGGGCAACCTCGACGGCAGCGCCCGGACGATCCTGGCCGCGAACCCGCTGGGCGGGACGTGCGCCCGCGTCTGCCCGGTCGAGAGCCTGTGCGAGGGCGCCTGCGTGCGCGCCGCGCTCGACCGGCCGGTCCCGATCGGCGCCCTCCAGCGCGTGGCGATGGATGCCTACCGCGACGCGGGACGGCCGTTCTTCGTGCCGGGACCCGCGACGGGCAAGCGCGTCGCCGTCGTCGGGGCGGGTCCGGCCGGCCTCGCCTGCGCCGCCGAGCTGCGGAAGGCGGGGATCGACGTCACGGTCTTCGAGGCCCGCGCGCAGGCCGGCGGGCTGTGCGCCTACGGCATCGTGCCCTGGCGGCACGCCCGCGAGATGACCGCCCACGAAGTGGCCGAGATCGAGCGCGCCGGCGTCGAGATCCGGCGCGGCACGCGGGTCGGCGAGCAGACGACGGCGAAGGAGCTGATCGCCGGCTTCGACGCCGTCTTCCTCGGCATGGGGCTCGGGCGGAGCCGCCGCCTGGGTGTGCCCGGCGAGGGCCTCGACGGCGTCTTCGACGCGCTCGCCGTGCTCGAGCCGGTGGTCACCGGTGAGGCCGGCGGGATCGCCCTGGGCCGGCGGGTCGGCGTGATCGGCGGCGGCAGCACGGCGCTGGACGCCGCCGCGGCCGCCGTCCAGCTGGGCGCCGACGAGGTGACCGTCTTCTATCGCCGCGGCGAAGCCGAGGCGCCGGCCTACCCGCACGCGATCGAGCTCGCGCGCTCGCTGGGCGTTCGACTCCACTGGCTGGCGGCGCCGGTCGAGATCACCGGCGCCGACGGCCGCGTCACGCGGCGCCGCCTTCGACACGATGCGCCTGGGGCCGCCCGATCGAAGCGGACGTCCCGCGCCCCACCGGGTTCCCGGGGAGCGCTTCAGCGTGGCCCTCGATTCCGTCATCGTCGCCACCGGCCAGGAGGCGCTCGAGCGCCTGGTCGACGACTTCTCGGTCGGCGCGCGAGCCGGCCGCGTCGCCGTCGACCCGGCCACCGGCCGGACCGACAACCCGCGCGTGTGGGCCGGGGGCGACCTCGTCAACGGCGGCCGGGAGGTCGTCAACGCGGTCCAGGAGGCGAAGCTGGCCGCGCGATCGATCGCGGCGGCGCTCGGCGTCGGCGGCCGTTCCGGAGCGGCCCGTCATCTCCGCCGTCCCGACCCCCGGCTCGGCGCCCGGCGTCAGCCTGGCGGTCGAGATGGCCGGCATCCGCAGCCCGAACCCGTTCTGGCTGGCCAGCGCGCCGCCCACCAACACCGGCGAGATGGTCGCCCGGGCCTTCGAGGCCGGCTGGGGCGGCGCCGTCTGGAAGACCGTCGGCGAGCCGATCACGAACGTGAGCTCGCGCCTGGGCTCGCACGACGTCGACGGCCGGCGGATGGTCGGCATCTCGAACATCGAGCTCATCAGCGACCGCCCGATCGAGACGAACCTGGCCGAGATCCGCGAGGTCAAGCGCCGCTTCCCGGATCGGGCCGTCGTGGTCTCGCTGATGGTCGAGTCGAAGCCCGAGGCCTGGCACGACATCGTCAAGCGGGTCAACGACACCGGCGCCGACGGCATCGAGCTCAACTGCGGCTGCCCGCACGGCATGGCCGAGCGGGGCATGGGGTCGGCCGTCGGCCAGGTCCCCGAGTACCTCGAGATGATCACCGGCTGGGCGAAGGAGGCCTCGCGAGGTCCCGGTCCTCGTCAAGCTCACCCCGAACATCACCGACATCACGGTCGCCGCGCGGGCCGCGCAGCAGGGCGGCGCGGACGGCGTCGCGCTCATCAACACGATCAGCTCGCTCGTCGGCCTGGACCTGGACACCTGGGAGACGCGCCCGTCCGTGCGCGGCCGCGGCTCGCACGGCGGCTACTCCGGGCCCGGCCGTCAAGCCGATCGCCCTCAACATGGTCAGCGCGATCGCGAAGGACGCCGCGCGTCACGATCCCGATCTCGGGCATCGGCGGCATCGAGACCTGGCGCGACGCGGTCGAGTTCCTGCTCGTCGGCGCGACCAACGTCCAGGTCTGCACGTCCGTGATGCACTACGGCTACCGGATCGTCGGGGACATGATCGACGGGCTGGCCGGCTACCTGGCCGGGAAGGGCCTCGCGTCGCCGGCCGACCTGGTCGGGCGCGCGCTGCCGCGGATCGGCGACTGGGGCGAGCTGGACCTGACCTACACGATCAAGGCGCGAATCGACGAGGAGCGGTGCATCCACTGCAACCTCTGCTACCGGGCCTGCGAGGACGGCGCCCACCAGGCGATCCGCCTCGAGCGCAGGAACGGCGGCACGATGCCGGTCATCACGATGCCGGTCGTCGACGACGCCGAGTGCGTGGGCTGCCGCCTGTGCGAGTACGTCTGCCCGGTCGACGGCTGCATCACGATGGCCGAGGTGGAGGCGCCGGTCCCCGTCGCGCACGGATAGGGGGCGGCCGAGGGCGGCGGCCGAGATCCAGCAGCCAGCCTGCCGGAATACGCCTGGTCGGGGCTCTGGGTCGAGGCGCCCGGGCTGGGGGCCGTCGGCGTCAGTACGCTGGACGCAGCCCGGGGATCATCGGGAAGTGCTGCACATTCCGGGTGAGCAGCTCGCGCGTCGAACCGCTCGATGGCGGCGGCCAGGAGCAGGTCGACGATCTCGATCCCCTGGTGGGATTGCCGATACGTTGCGCCCCAGCTCCCCGGCGCGATCGGCGAGCGCGACGTCGACGGTGACCCAGTCGAGCTGTTCGAGCAGTGCCGTCGTGACCTGCTCCTCGCCCGGTCGCATGCCCCGCAGAACCTCGACGCGAACGGGCGTGACGCTCAACATGCGCTCGGTCGCGGCGCCTCGCATCAGTGACTGCCGTTCGTGCGCCGGGTTCGCCGCGAAGGATGCCAATCAGCACGTCGGCATCGACGACGGTGCTCATCCGTCCTCGGTCGGCTCGGAGCCGCCGCAGGCGCTCGAGATACCGCTGCTTGGCCAGGTCGGCCCGCCGAAGATCCTTGAGGTAGGCCGACCGGTCCTCACCGGGCTCCTCCTTCCAGGCGCCGAATGCTGCGTCGAGGCAGCGAGGAACTCCTCCAGCGACCGACGGGAGCCGTACTTCTCGTCGATCGCCTCGCGGACGAGCTGCGACCGGGTCTTGCCGGTCTCGATCGACGCGCGCTCCAGCGCGGCGCTCTCCTCGGGCGTCAGGTAGATCTGGGTGCGGTCCACGATGTATGTATACATCGCGACCATCGTACTGTCGAGCGCTTCACCGGGCCTTACCCGGACCGGCAGCTGGCGTGGCTGCCGACATGCGCCTCGCGCCGCCTGGCCGGAGCGCCGCGTACCGGCTGGTGCTGGCCCGCGCCCGCGCGATCTACCTCGGCGAGGCAGGACGACGCGCTGGGACGACCTCGAGTCCCGGAGTCGCGGCCCCACGTCGACCACGTCGTGCGCGAGGTCGAGCGCCTGGCCGCGGACGGCCGGGGGTAGGCGGCCGGTCGGCGACATTGCGTCCCGGACACGCGACACCGGGGCGACCCGAAGGCCGCCCCGGTGTGCAGTCCCCCCGGGGATCGGGCGACGACGGCCCCCGCCGTTGACGTCGCCCGGGCCCGGATGTGATCGGGCCGCCGGGCCGGGATCGGGCCGGGCGCGGCGCAGGAACGACGGGCGCGGCCCGGCCCGCCTAGCGCGCCGCGCGGAGCTCCGCCTCGGCGTCGGCGACCTTCGCGAGGATGCCGGCGCGCAGCGTGTCGAGCCCTGTCCAGACCCCCTTCGTGGCGTTGCTGATGGAGGTCAGGTTGCTCTTGAGCGTCTTGATCGCCTCGAGCTGCTCCTTGACCCCGGCCAGCGCCCGGCCGATGGCCGCCGCGTCGACCTCGACCTCGCGCTCGTCGAGCGTCGCCAGCGCGAGCAGCCGGGCCAGCCGGATGGCCGCCGCCAGGAAGGCCGGCTCGGGCGACTCAGGGTCGACGACGCAATAGACGTCGCCGCCGATGACGGTGAAGGGATCGATGGCGGCCGGCGCGTGGGCCGGCGTGAAGACGATGACCCCGACCGCGGCACCGCGGTTCTCCTTGGCCTCGCGCAGCTCCTCGCGGATGGCGCGGAGGGACATCGGGCGGTCCTTCGCCTCGATGACGACGCGGACGTCGTGGCCCCGGGTGAGCGCCGGGTCCAGGGTGAGAACGAAGTCGCCCTTCCTGGACTTCATGACGGCACCCGTCTCGGCGGCGGTGCGGTCCAGGAGGTCGCCGGCGCCGACCGCCTGCCCTCCGAGCAGCTCCTCCAAGAGGTCTTCGAAGTCGCCGCCCTTGGCGGTGCCCTTCGCGCGCTCCTGGGCGCGGGCGGTCGAGGCGGCCTCGAGCGCGGCGATGCGCTCGTTGAGCTTCGTGAAGCCGTCGGTGATCTCGCCGCGGAACTGGAAGAGCGGCGAGCCCAGGCGGGTGGGGTCGAGGAGGGTGGCCAGCTTGCTGCCGTCGCCGTCGATGTACGTGCCGAGGAGCGTCTTGATGCGGCCGATGGCGCTGTCGCGCTTCGACTCGTCGAAGAGCTCGTCGGTGAGCGAGCGGAGCTTGCCCCGGTCGCCCAGGAAGGCCTCGAGCGTGCGCGGGAGGCGCCCATCGCCGTCGGCGAAGTTCTGGCGCAGGAGCTGGTCGAGTGCGGCGGCTGCCTTGGCGTTCGACTCCTCGGTCTGGCGCAGGAGGCCGGCGAACTCGGCGCGGACGGCGTCGACGTTGACGGTCACGCCGGCATCCATGAGGGCGGTCATGCCGATCTTGAGGGCGCGCTCGACGAGGCCGGCACGCTCCTCGGCGGGGCGCTCGGCGACGAACGCGGCCAGGCTGGCATCGAGGAGGACCAGGCGCTCGACGACGACGCGGTCGCGCTCGACCGTGACGCGCGCGGCGCCTGCGGGTGCGCTCGCCGGCGCGGCGACCGGCGGCAGGCTGGTGGCCGACGAGCCCGGCACGGGCGGCCGACCGGCGGGGGAGGGGAGGCTGACGACGTTGGCGGGGGCGTCCATGCCCCAGGACTCTGGGGGCGGGCTGTGCCAGCTAGGGTGTCACGACGTCGAGCGAGGTCTTGCCGAACCTGGAATCCTGGTCACACGACTGGGAGGACGACGATGCCGACGACGGCCGAAGGGCTTCTGGATCTCCTTGATGAGGCGCGCGAAGCTGACCTGGGCTCCCGGATCGAGTACCGCGATCCCATCGCCTCGTACGGGTCCGTCGCGATCAGGGAGGTTCGCTCCTGGCTTGCCGACGCCACCCTCGTGTCGTTCGCGATACGGGTCATCGAGAAGGCGGCCGCCGTAGATGACGGGGCGAAGAACGATGCGCTCGTAGCGCTCCGTTCGATCCAGGGGGGTGCCTTCGCCGAAACCGCCAAGCTCGATGCCCAACAAGCGATCAAGCGCCTCGGGGGCGCCGTTCGCCCCACCAAGGCCGCGACAGCGACGGCGATACGCCGATCGGCGGGGCCACTTCCCGCGCTCATTCGTGGCTATCCATATCGGAGGCGCGAGCTCCGCGAGGCCGGCCTCCTCGGCAACATCTACTCGGGCATTAGCTACCCAGCCGGCGGTGGCCACGCCTGCCTCTTCTCCGGTGGACCGAATAGCGAGTCGTACGGCTATCGGGACATGCCCTTTGGCGATGACGGATACCGCTATTACGGGGAGTGGCGAGGGACTCGTGACATGTCACTCACGGGCGGCAACCGAGTGATCATCGACCGAAGCCCGAACCTCTACCTCTTCGTCAACGAAGGGGGTGGCGTCCATCGCTTTGAGGGGCGCTTCATGGCCACGGGTCACGAGACCGTCATCGCCGAGCGCGAGGGCACGATGGGCGAAGCCATTGTGTTCACGTTGGAGCGCGTCGCAGACGAGGTCCAACTCTAGGTGTAGAGGTCGCGCATGCCGGCAGCTCGAAGCGCCTCGCTGACGCGGACCGAGTCTCCGCGAGGCAGGTTGGGCGGCACCCAGATCACGAGACCGTCGCGACCCCGAGTCATCAGGACGCGGTAGCTGTTGAGCCGTAGTTGGTGGGAGTCACGCGCTTCACGCGTAATCCGCCGTGACTGCCAGCCCGCGTCCCAGCCAAGGTCGTCGCCCCAGCAGAGGATCGGAAGGTCCAACTCCAGCCCCTGGCACTGAAACTCCGTCACCGGTGCCATCAGTTGCCGGCATGAGAACGGGCTATCCGGCGGATCAGCGAACCAGGGCCCGATCCTCAGGCGGCTCGTCGCCTGGAACTCGTTGTCGACACCGAGTGGCCGAAGGTTACGGGCCTTCGAGGATGCGACGAGACCAAAGGTCTTCTCAACTGCCGTGTCGTAGCGATCGAGCACGTAGCGCTTCGCCTGGAGGAGATCGCTTGTCACGTACAGCTCGTAGCCGACCGAATCGAGTGGGGCTGCGAGGTCATTGGCGCGCTGTAGATCGCCCGCGAGGACCAGCCGCGCCCACTCTGCGGAGTCCTCAGCTCGATGGGTTCGAAGGGTCCGGGTCAGATTCAGGCGATCGTCGAGGCGGACACGGCACTCGGCGAAGACGTCGGCCAGGTGCGTCGGGACATGGACCTCGATCGGTGTGGGTGCACCGCGTATCGCATCGGCCCACTGGCCAAGACCCGCCTCTTCACCGAGGTAGATCTCCTGACCCTCGCCAATCAGGCCGATAACGACCGACCAGCGCGGGAGTCGGGATGCGACGTCGACGACGAGTTCTGGCTCGGACTGATGGATGCGCTTCTTCTCGCGCATCCGATCCCGGTCCCAGGCGCGCTGCGCCTCATCGAACACGAGAACGTTATGGTCCGGCAGTCGTCCACGCGCTCCCATCTGTAGGTCGAAGTCATGCCATCGGCGAACGAAGATCGAGCTGTCGAGGACGTGCTGCAGCACCTGGACCAGAGGGTCATTGCCCGAGTAGAGGACCGCGGTGCGCTCTTGTTCGGCACCATGCTCGTAGACGAATTGAAGCCCGACCAGAGTCTTGCCGGATCCAGGCACCCCCGCCACAAGGACGAGATGACGCTCTCCGTTCTGCTCGGCCTCGGACGCCAGCGCGTGCAGAGAAGCCAGCAGATCGGGGATGCCCGCGCTCTCGGCGCGCTTGAGGGCCGGCAGATCCTCGTCTCGAAAGATGCGCTTGGCAGCACCAACCAAAGAGGGGAGCGGGGCGTACGTTCCATCGACCCACTGGCGCACATCCCGTGCTCCATCGAACCCGTCGAGATCCCGGAGCGTCTGGGGCAACCGATCCGGGCCGACAACGCGGACACCGTCCTCCTCGCCGAGCACGCCGGGGCGATCCGTATAGACAAGGACCGGGTTCACCGGCAGCCCGTGACTCTCCGAGTGGTAGTCAGAGAGATCGTTCGCGTACGCCTTGACTTGATCGATGTGACCGGGCCGCATCCTGCCGCGCTTGAACTCCAGAACGATGATGCGATCCGACGTCAGGACGACGACGTCGGGACGCCGACCGCCTTCCCCGGGTAGCTCGTACTCGAGAACGACGCCCCAGTCGCAGGTTTCGGGAACGGTACGGAAAGACGCCGAGAGCCAGTTCAGTTCGTCGTGCCAGGCAGCTACTTGCGAGTCACCAGGTGACCCGGCGTAGTACGCGGCATACGACTCGCGCAGGGCTCGCTCGACGGACTCGGGGAGGACGTCCGCCATGTCGCACCCGGTCCCCATCCAGCCGTAGGCCATGTCACCAGGCTACACGGCGGGGTGGGGTGTTGGAGCGTGGCCCTGGTTCTCGCGTGGCGGTCCGCCGTCCCGTCCTTCATCATGCGGCCCTCGCGGGGAGCAGGTGGAGGGCAACACGATGAGGATGAACACCGGGGTCATCGACCCGCTGCCGGAGCTCGCCCGGATCGCCCGCGAGCGCGAGACGTGGCTCCACGTCGACGGTGCGTACGGCGGCTTCGGCCTGCTCGATCCGCGGGTGCGCGACCTGTACGGCGACGTCGCGACGTACGACTCGCTCGCCGTCGACCCCCACAAGTGAATGGCCGCGCCGGTCGGCACGGGCGCGGCGATCGTCCGCGACGAGGGGATCCTGGGGCGGGCCTTCACGATCGAGACCGGCGACTACGACCGCGAGCGGCTGGCCGTGCCCGGGACCGGCGACACGGAATCGCCGTTCGACGAGCTGGGCTACGGGACGCCCGACTGGGGCCTCGACTTCTCGACGCCGGCCCGCGACCTGGCGGTCTGGGCGACGCTCCTGGAGATCGGCGCCGACGGGATGCGGGAGCGGGTGATCCGGCACAACGACTGCGCGCGGCGGGTGGCCGACCGGGCCCGCGCCAGCGTCGAGCTGGAGCTGCTCCGCGAGCCGGTCCTGTCGATCGCGTGCTTCCGCTACCGACCGGCCGGCGAGGTCGACGAAGCGCGGCTCGACGCGCTGAACGAGGAGATCCTCCACGCGGTGCGGGCGCGGGGTCGGTGCGTCACGTCCTCGACGCGGGTGGACGGCCGCTTCGCGATCCGGCCGTGCTACGTGAACCCGCGGTCGGGCCTGGCGGACGCGGACGCGCTCGTCGACGAGGTGCTCGAGGTGGGGCGGCAGCTCGCGGGCTGACGGTGCAGCCGAGGCGGCACCCTGCGCGGCGTGCGCCCCACGACTCCCGTTCGACCGGACCGGGAGACTCGTGCGGCTCGAACGCTCGCGCTGCCGCTGGAGCGTCGAAGCCGGCGGTCGATCAGCCGGCCGTGAGCGCCACCGTGAGGCTCGATGCCAGCAGGACGAGCCCCACCGGCACCCAGGTGCGGCGCTCCCCGGGGCTCCGGCTGACCGCGTTCATGGCGACGCTGACGGCCGAGACGGCCACGGCGACCCAGATCAGCCACGGGAAATCCCGGGCCAGGGACGGCGCCACGAGACCCGCGAACGACAGGACGACCCACGCCAGGACGCCGAGGACCACGGCCTGGACGAGGGCTGCCACGCGCATCGCCGGCGGCAGGCGCCCAGGGATCCTGCCTCCCATCGCGTAGGCGCCCCACGGCGCCCCAAGTGCCAGGGCGACCTGGAACGCGATCACGACCCCGGTCGCAAGGGCGTAGGCGATCGCCGCCAGCTCGGTCACATCCATCGCCTGCCTCCCGGCTCCAACGTCGTCGTGCGCAGACCGAGCGTACCGCCCGCCCAGCCGAGGCGCCCCTGGCGAGAGCACGCACCGCCGGGTCTGGTAGGGGCTCCGGCGGGTCGCCGGCAGGTCCCACGCTGTGCAGCGTTGCGTTTTTGGCGAATAGCGCTATGCTGGCCGCATGGAACACGACCGCGAGCTCCTCACGACCGGCCAGGCGGCCGCTCTCCTGGCGTGCTCGCGCCAGCATGTCGTGGACCTCTGCGAGCAGGGCGCCCTGGCAAGTCGGACGGTCGGGGCTCATCGACGCGTGGCCCGCGCGGACGTCGAGGCGTTCGCGAGCGCACCCCCCCGGATGGCGGCACGACGGCCCGAGCAGACACGTTCCCTGTGGCTCCACCGGGCCGTCGCCGGCAGGGTCGCCCGCGACCCGGAAGGCGTCCTGCGCAGGGCGGGCCGCAACCTCGATCGACTGGAGCGGGCCCATCCGTCCGGGATGAGCGCACGCTGGCTGGCGCGCTGGCGACGCCTGATCGACCGTGGTCCGGAAGCTGTCATGAGCGCCCTGGTGGCGGAGTCGTCGGAGGCCGACGAGCTCCGACAGAACTCGCCGTTCGCCGGTGTCCTGTCGGATGCGGAACGCCTCGACGTGGTGCGGTCGGTGCGGCGGCATGGGGCATCGCCCGTCTCGCCGCCGTGAACCGGGCCCAGCTCGAGCACGTGCTTCGCGCCGCTGCCACCATCGTCGACGACCCTGACATCCTCGTGATCGGCAGCCAGGCGGTGCTTGGCTCGTACGCCGATGAAGAGCTGCCACCCGAAGCCACGACCTCGATCGAGGCCGACCTTGCCTTCCTCGACGACCCCGACGGGGCGAAGGCGGACCGAGTCGACGGCGCGATCGGGGAGCTGTCGCGGTTCCACGGGTCGTTCGGCTACTACGCGGAGGGTGTCAGCGTCACCACCGCGGTGCTCCCGACCGGGTGGCAGGAGCGGACCGTCGCGTTCGCGCCGGCGGGGGCTGCTCCTGCCCGTGCCCGGTGCCTCGAGCCACACGATTGCGTCGTGGCCAAGCTCGTGGCGGGGCGGGAGAAGGACCTCGCGTTCGGCAGGGCGCTCCTTCGCGAGCGGCTCGTGGATCCGGTGGTCCTGATCGCCCGGGTTCGCCTGCTGCCGCCCGGTGAGGCGTCACGGGTCGAACGCCTGGCCGGATGGGTTCGGCGCGAGGCTCCGTCTCCCATCGAGTGATGGTGCTGGCCGCGAGGTGCGCCGTCAGCCGCCCGCGACCCGGAACGTAATCGCCATCGCCAGCACCGCGGCGACGATGACCGCCGCTCCGGCCACCGACACGAGCCGGCCATCACGCCCGTGTGCCCGCAGCCACGGGGCGAGGAGGCGGTTGAGGAACGGCATCACGCCCCACTCGAGGACGGCGACGCTGATCACGTTGCCGAGCAGCATGGCGAAGGCCATGCCGAGACCGGCCGTTCGCGGCGAGACGATGAGCGTCAGCAGCATCACGACCGGGTACAGGCCGACGAGCACGAGCAGGAACGACTTCCAGTGGGGGACCGGCGTGCCGTCGGCGGTCTGGCCGGCGACCCACGAGCCGAAGCCGGTCGGCATGGTCTGCTGACGGAAGCCGAGGGCCTCGGTGGGCAGCTTCGCCAGCCACGCCGCGCGCTCCGGGGCGTCGAGCCACGCCTGGAGCATCGCCTCGTCGTCGAAGTGGATGATGATGACCCACTCGTCACCGCCGCCGGTCGGCGGGTAGACCTCGGTCGCCTGGTAGCCCGGGTAGTTGCCCGCCAGCGCGGTGACCTCGCGCTGCCATGCCAGGAACGTGTCAGCCCGGTCCGCTGGGAAGCGCTGGGTGATGACCGTCGAAGCCCGTGGGCCGCGCACGCGCAGGATCGGCGGGGTGGGGTCAGGCGGGCGGCTGCTCGGACGAGCTGACGGGAGGCTGTCCTGATGGTCGGGCGGGAGGCTGCTCGAACGATCGGACGGGAGGGGGTCCTGATGGTCGGGCGGGAGGCTGTTCATGGGCGGCCGTGCCCCCTGTCGATCGGCCTGCGACGGATCTCCATCGCCGGGCGCGCGCGGTCGCGTGCGGCGAGCCGTGGGTCGCGGCTCGCTGGCGAGAGTCTCGCGCATCGGGGGGCATCGCGACAGGCCGGATGGTGGCCCGGGGCGGGCGAGTTGGTCCGCTCTCGGTGACGTTCGCCCCTTCCCCGCGGGCAGGGGCATCCGCGAGCCTCCGCGCATGAGATCGACCCGCCTGCAGGCCGCGATCGCCGCGGCCGCCATCCTCGTCGCCGCCTGCACCGGCGGCAGCTCGCCGGCCGCCTCGGTGCAGCCGTCGAGCGCCGCGCCGAGCCCCGCGGCCACGGCAGCCTCCACCCCTGCTCCGACCGCAACCCCTGCTCCGACGCCCGACGTCCAGGGGATGCTCGACCTCCGTCGCAAGCTGTATGGCGCGCCCGGCGCACTCGTCGTGCTGCGCGTCGGGGACCAGCGCTGGGCGGCCACATCGGGGACCGCGGACACCGCCGGGACCCCGATCACCGACACGACCCGCTTCCGTATCGCGAGCATCACGAAGCCGATCGTCGCCGCGCTCGTCCTCGACGCGGTGGCGCAGGGCAAGGTCGCGCTCGACGACGTCGTCGGCGACCTGCTCCCCGGCGTCGTGCGCGCCGACCCGCCGGTCACCGTGCGCCAGCTCCTCGACCACACGAGCGGCATCTTCGACGAGAGCAACGACGGCGATCCGATCGCCGACCTCGAGAAGCTGGCCGACAAGGCCCTGCGGACGGAGGCCCGGGCCCTGGCGCAGCGGTACCTCGCAGGGGAGCGGGTGATCGCGCCCGACCGCCTGCTCGTCGCCCTCTCGGAGACCCATGACCGCTACTTCGCGCCGGGCGCCGGTTACCACTACAGCAACACGAACTACCAGCTGGCGGCGATGGTGCTGGAGAAGATGACCGGCCAGGCGCTCGCCGACGTGCTCCGGACCCGCATCGTCGAGCCGCTGGGCCTCACGCACACGACCGTCGCGCCGCCGGACACGGGCTCCCCGGAGATGCGCGGTTACGGGACGAGCACTGCCGACGGCTCGCTGGTCGACCTCACGGATGACCTCCTCGCGTTCGGCAACGGCGGCAACGGCGGGATCATCTCGACGGCCGACGAGCTTCTGGTGATGATGCAGGCCATCGTCTCTGGCCGCCTCCTCCCGGACGAGCTCGTGGCCGAGATGAAGAAGCCGAACCGGCAGTCGTACGGGCTGGGCCTGGGGACCTACAACCTCAGCTGCGGCACGTTCCACGGCCACGAGGGCGGGGTCAACGGCACGGCCTCGATCGCCATCGTCTCGCCGGCCGGCGACGCGGGCGTGGTGATCGCCCTCAACCTCCGGAGTGGCGACGATCCGGGCCTGCCGGCCCTCGCCGACCGGATGCTCTGCGGGGACGGGTAGCTCCCGGCAGGGGAGCGGACCCGGCTGCGGGATCGCCCTTCCGTCTGGTATTGCGCTGATCCGTCCGGTGTTGCGTTGAGCTCGAGCCGCCAGACCGCGACGTCGTAGCCGCCTCTGCGTTGGCCCGCGACTCGTCGGCGGGCATGCCCAGGACGCCCGCACTGGTCACCTGGAGGCCGAAGTGGGTCATCGTGGGGACGGACCTTCGGGGGACTGGCGCATCCGACGACGTCGTCCAGAGTCTGGAACCAGATCACGCGTCCCACGGCGATCCTGGTTCGTGCTGCCACGGGCCGGAGGCGGCCCCTGAGATCGGGCCGGCGACAGGACCCTGACGAGGAGATGGACGCGATGCCCGGGCGGTTCTGTGAGCGCTGCGGCAGCCCGCTGGGGCCCGAGGCGCGGTTCTGCGGCGGCTGCGGCGCCGTTGCCGCATCGACCTCGGTCGCTCCACCACCGGCCCCGCCGGACTACGCTCCGCCGCCTCCACCGCCGGCCCCGCCGGCCTACACTCCGCCGCCGGCTCCGCCCCCCGCCTCGGCCGCGCCGGCCTACGCGCCGGTGATCCCACCGCCGCCGGCCCCGGTCGCCTGGACGAGGCCCGCCGCGCGCCCGCGGCGCGGCAAGGCCGTGCTCGTGATCGTCGCCCTCGTGATCGTCGCCCTCGTCGGGGCAGCTGCGGCCGACGCTGGCCTGTTCGATGGCACGCCCGGCGGGACGCCCGCGCCGGGTCAGGTCGCCGGCCCGGGCTCCACCGCGACGCCGGGCACGCCGGGCGACGAGGAAGGCCTCGCGCCGGTCGGCGAACCCCCCGCGATCGAGCGGGGACCCAGCCTCGGCGAGGCCTGGACGACGGCCCCGGATCCGGCCACCTTCATCCTCATCGATGAGGAGACCCGGGTCGCGTCGGACCAGTACCTCGTCGTCTTCGAGGACGACGCCCCGGTCAGCCGGGCGGAGGCCGCTGCCGCGGCGATCGACGGCACGATCATCGGGCGCATCGAGTACCTCGACACGTGGAAGATCGGCGCGGCCGCGACCATGGACAGCGAGACCTGGTATGCGCGCAAGGCGATCCTCGAGCAGCAGCCCGGCGTCGTCGTCGTCGCCCCCGTCGGTCTCGTCGTCACGCAGGCCGCCCCCGACTGCGCCCCGGCCCTCGGCGACAAGGTCTACACAGGAGCAAACGCGAAGCCCTACGAGATGGTCGGCGTGCGCGCTGCCTGGGAGGCCTACTACGCATCCGGCCTGCCGAAGAGCAGCGTGCACCTCGGGATCATCGACACCGAGCTGACGAAGGGCGACGCGAAGCGGAAGCTCAACTGGGAGTTCGACGACGTCACCTTCAGCGGCGATCCGCGGACGACGAAGGACCTTCGCCCGGCGACGAAGACCGACCCGCGCAAGGACGGCTTCCACCACGCCGATGGCACGCTCGGGATCATCGCCGCGGACGGTGGCGACGGCGGCATCGCCGGGATCGCGAGCCCTCTCGGCTCCTCCCTCGTCGTCAGCCACTCGGTCCTCGGCGCTGGTGCCGACGAGGGGGCGCCCGCGGCGTGGGTGTCCGACGACGGCCTGTCCTACACGGACGCCGAGCTCCTCAACACGATGCGCCAGATCGAGTCGGGCGCGACGATCATCAACGGCAGCTGGGGCAGCTCCACGGTGTCGTCGGCGAACGCCGGCGACGCGGCGATGTGGCGGATGTTCTACGCGAAGATGGCCAAGGACCATCCCGACGTGCTCTTCGTCTTCGCGGCCGGCAACTACAACACCGCCCTCGACGGCAGGAACTACTACCCGGGCGGGATCCCGGCCCCCAACGTCATCACGGTCGGCAACGTCAACACGAGCGGGACGCGCAACAGCTCGTCGAACGGGGTGGGCGCCGGCGTCACGGGCGGCGAGGTGACCCTCGGCGCCCCGGGCCACCAGGCCGTGTGGGGCAAGGGCGCCGACGGCAAGGTCCGGGCGGAGTACGGCGGCACGAGCTCGGCGGCGCCGATGGTCGCGGCCACGGCGGTCCTGATGCGGGCCATCGACCCGAGCCTGACGGCGGCCGAGATCAAGGACCTCATTGCCGGCTCGGCCGACGTCGGCGCGCTGGAGGTCGGCGGCAAGGCCCTCCGCGCGGACCTCGCCGTCCGCAAGGCGATCGACCGCGCCCGGGCGAAGGCGAAGCTGCCGCCCCTCACCGACGCGATGATCGCGGCGGGCACGCAGTACTGCGAGATCAACGTCACGGCCGGGTTCCTGAAGCAGCTCGCGAAGCCCGCCGGCTCGTCCGAGTGGGCGGTCCGGTCCTCGCTCCGCAATGCCGCCGGCCCGACGACCCTGACCCTGGTCGTCGGCGGGGCCCGCCCGGCCGACTGGCGCAAGCCGGTGACGGGCTCGGGCCAGGCCGTCGCCTGGACGATCGGCGTGCCGAAGGCCGGCGTGCCGGTCATCGTGACCCGCCTCGACAACGGCTTCTGGGTCAAGGTCTGGGTCAGGGAGACGAAGGCGACCCCGAAGCCGTCAGCTCGGCCGACCGCGACGCCGAAGCCGAAGCCGTGACGACCAGCGGCTACGACTGCTCGCACCCACCGGCCGGCGTCAGCCCGACATCGCTCAAGTACCTCGACTGGGCGCTCCACTGCAAGTCGATCTCGCCGTAGGGAATGGGCGCGCCTCGCCATGAGGCGCGCCCGCCATCCGGTACGACGCCCGCTCGCGGAACGGGCGCTGAGCCCGGGCCCTACCCCTCGCCCAGGCCCTTCCCCGTCTCCAGCACGGACTTGAGCCCCGACAGGATGTACGGCCACCCGCCGGTCACCTGCTCGAGCGTGGACGAGCCCGGCACCAGGCCGTCGTGGACCACGGTGACCTTGCAGACGCCGGGCATCGCGTCCTCGATCTCCCAGGTGACCGTGGTCGGCGCGTCGCCGGCGACCCCGCTCGTCCCAGACGGCGTGGAAGGTCTCGACCAGCCGGCGCGGCGGGTCGACCTCGACGATCCGGCCCTCGATCTGGAGCTCGCCTTCGATCGTCATCCGGTAGGGCGAGCCGGGCTGCCAGTCGGTCTCGATCGCGCTGCCGTAGTAGTAGCGCAGCGTGAAGTCGCTCTCCGTGATGGCGCGCCAGATCGCCTCGGGCGTGGCGCGGATGAAGACGGCGTGGACGAAGGCCGGCGCGGTGGTCGTGGTCATCGGGTTCCCCTCCAGGTCGTGCTGCAGGTCGATCAGGGCGGAGGCCGCCCGGGCCCGGAACTTGTCGAGCCAGCGGTCGTGGAGCCGCCGGATCGGGACCGGGTTCAGGTAGTGGTGCTTCTCGCGGCCGACGCGTCGCGTCGTCACGAGGTTGGCCGATTCGAGGACGCGCAGGTGCTTCATGACGCCGAACCGGGTCATCCCCGGCACCGCCGCCACCAGCTCCCCGAGCGTGCGGCCGTCGCGCTCGAAGAGGAGGTCGAGGAGGTGCCGGCGGGTCGGATCCGCCAGGGCGCCGAAGACCGGGTCGTCCATGCGCGCCGAAATCTATGTGACCTCGACGGTCACATGTCAAGGGCCCTGCCTCCACGAAAGGCATCAGCGGTACACAAAACAGCGTCGCAGCCCGGTTGCGGAACACGAGCATCGCTCCGCGTGTCCTTGACACTGGCCGCTCGCGTTGGCGATGCTGTCGAACGACAGCGGCACGCAGAGGGGGCCAGACGGCCCATGAGGACGCATCGGAGCGGAGTGCTCGCGGCGGGTCTCGCCGCCGCCCTTGCAGCCAGCGGCTGCGCGGCACCGTGCCGACACAGACACCGGCGCAGGCCACACCCCCGACCGCATCCCCGTCGCCCACGGCAACGGCCTCGGCGTCGGCGGTCGCGGCGGAGCCGAAGGTGGTGTGCCAGCCGAACGCCTCGACGTGGAGCCAGACCGATGCCAACGGCTCGCAGGTGCCCGATCGCCATCACGCTGACGTGCGAGAACGCGGTCGCGGCTGCGAAGGCCGTCGTTGGACCGGACCCGGCGGTCGCCTACATCGAGTTCGCCTTCGGCTCCTGGTGCCCGCCTGGCACCTTTCGCGCGCTGTCACTCCCCAACACCGGACACGTGGTCTTCCACCGGAAGGGGCCTGCTCCCGGACCTGCTCGTCGGCGTCACGGCGGACGCGACCGGGAAGGTCACGGCGACGGAGCCGACCCCGCTCCCATCGCCGTCGCCGTCCTGACCGCCTTCGCCCGCTGCGCGGCCTTCGTCAGCCGCTTGCGGCACTCAGGACAGCCGGGCTTGCCGCGCGTGAGCCAGTTCGCCCGCGCCATCGGCGACATCGCGTAGGACGGGTGCTTCCCCGGCTCGGCCGGAGACGAGAGCACCTACGGTCGCTGTCGCCCGGTCGCGTTCAGCGTCGCCTGTTCGAGCCGATCACCCCGCGGGCGACTTCGGTCGCCCGATGCCCGTGGGTGCATATCGAGGTCGGTCGATATGTCCCTACGCGCATACGCCGGGGACAGTCGATTCCGCGGGTGGTGCTCGGGCGGGCGGGGGTCAGCCGCAGCCGGGGGTTGCCGCGGGGCGGGGGGCTGCTGCCGATCAGATGCCGACCTGCTGCCGATCCGCCGCCGACCTGCCACACTGACGCACCCAACGGGCGTCTCTCCGCCGGACACGCCGGCCCGGCGCTCCCTCGAACGGGCAGCCGCCGGCCGAGCCCCCAGACCCTCCCGCGACACCCGGAGACGCCCCATGAGCAGCACCGTCTACCTCTCCACGCAGGGCATCGTCAGCGCCCGCGCCGAGCTGGAGCAGCTCACCCTCGTCGAGCGGCCGGTCGTCGTCGCCCGGATCGTCGCTGCCCGCGAGCTCGGTGACCTCCGGGAGAACGCCGAGTACGAGACCGCGCGCAAGGAGCAGTCGATCCTCGAGGGCCGGGTCCTGCACCTGACCGCGCTCCTGCGCGACGCCGTCACGATCGAGGGCTCGTCGACGAGCCACGTCAGCCTCGGCACGACCGTCACGGTCGAGGACGACCTGGGCGAGGAGACCTACACGATCGTCGGCAGCCACGAGGCGGCGCCCGCGCGCGGGCGCATCAGCAGCACCTCGCCTGTCGGCCGGGCGCTGATGGGCCGGCGCGCCGGCGACACGGTGACGGTCGCGGCGCCAAGCGGCTCCTTCGGCCTCCGGATCGTCTCCCTGGCCTGACGCTCGGACGAAGGCGCCCGAGCGCGCCGGCGGCCCGGCCGTCACGTCATCGACCGCGAAATCCGTTCCCGGCTGGAGCGCGCATACTCGCGTCATCGGGGGGAGGCACGAGAGCCGGTGGGGCTCTCACCCGCGCGGCGTTCCCATACGGTCGCCACGACCGTCGCGCAGGGCCAATGGCGAGTCCGACCTCCCGTCGCAGGGCACGCACGTGCCCGTGGAGGTTCCATGCCGTTGATGGCAGTCGCGTTCCCGATCCTTCCCGGCAAGACGCCGGAGTGGCGTGCCTGGATGGAGGAGATCAACGGGCCGCGTCGCGCAGAGTTCGAAGCATCCCGCCGCAACGCCGGCGTCCACGAGCGGACGTTCCTGCAGTCGACCCCGATGGGCGACCTGGTGATCGTCACGCTCGAAGGCGACGACCCGGGACACTCCTTCGGGAAGATGGTGGGCGCCGGCGACGCCTTCACGACCTGGTTCGCGGAGCGGGCCAAGGAGATCCACGGCATCGACCTGTCCGTGCCGATGACGGGCTCGCCGTCGGAGCTCCTGGTCGACACGGGCCCCGTAGTCGTGCTGGCCTAGCCACCGCCGACCACGTTTCCGGCCGTATGGTGGGCCGCCCGCGTTCCGCGGGCGGCCCTTTCCCGCCCGGCGCCGGCGCGGCTCAGCCCAGCGTGTGATCGTTCAATCGTGCTGTGCGGACGGCTCTCGCTGCTCGCCCGGGAGATCAGAGGCGGCCCAGGAGGAGCTTGGTCATCTCGAAGGTCTCGGTCTCCAGCAGCGCCCGATCGTAGTTGCCGACCCAGACGCCACCGACCACGAGCTCGCCGGCGCCCGACCTTCGCGTGGATGAACCCTCCGAACGAGTAGGCGTCGGTGCCGAGGCCGTCGATCTTCTTCACGCCGTCGCCGAAGAGCATCTTCACCGTGTCGTACGAGCTGAACTCGTCGCCGAACGACACGGCGAACTCACCGGCCGCGACGGACTGCCCGGCCTTGGCCTTGCCCTCGATCTCGAAGGGGCAGGCGCCGTGCTCATCGAGGCCCAGTGCCGTGACGCTGCCGCCGTAGATGGAGCTGACGTCCGCTGCCGTGACGAGCTGGCAGGGATCCCCCGGAAGCGTGCCCCCGCCGGCGGCCGGTGCAGGCGACGCCGCGGCCGACGCTGCGGGCTGCGTGGATGCCTGGGCCGCGGACGCGGCCGGCTGACTGGACGCCCCGGCTCCCGACGTGGCCGTCGCCCCGCCTCCGCCGGAGCACCCGGCGACGACGACCAGGGTCGCGATGAGCGTGATGATGGGCGCGCGCGAACGACGCATGTGCTGGACCCCCCCTTGGCCTGGGCTCCCGGATCAGGTCGACCCGGTCGCCATCCTACGCTTGTGGAGCGCCAACCCCGTCGATCGACCCCCGCCGGCCGAAACCGGCGGCGGCATCCGGGCGTCTCATGGCCACAGGAGGCAGCCATCATCCGCCTCGTCGCGCCGTGTGCCTCGCGCTGGTCGTGGGCGCGTGCGCGAGCCCGGCCCCCTCGAGCTCGCCCGCGCCGACCAATCCCATGCCGACCTCGTCGCCGGGCGCGACCCCGACGGCGCACGCCGAGGCGACCGACGGCCCATTCCGCCTCGTGTTCGACCTTCCGCGCGACACCTGGCAGGCCGGTGAGCCGATCGACGGCCGGGCCCGGCTGGAGATCCTGGCGGGTGGCGCCGACCTCGCCGGCTCGGGATCGGGGCTGGTCGGCTTCGAGTTCCGGGAGATCAACGGGCGTCGACAGATGAGTCCTGTTCGGACGTCGGACTGCCGGCAGTACCGGCTCGATGCGGGCGCACCGCTCGAGACCGGGATCACGAAGTCGGGCGCGTTCGCGCGGTGAGGACCCGGACGCCGTCTTCTACCGGGCGTTCTTCGCCGACCCGCTGGTCCGGCTGCCGGCCGGGACCTGGGAGATCGCGGCCGTCGCCGTCTTCACCCAAGGCGCCTGCGATGGCGCCGGCCACACGCTTCGGGCGCCGACCCTCGTCACGATCACGCCCTGAGACGCACCCGGAGTCGGCCCGCACCGGCAGCCCGGCGCCCGATGCGTGGCCCGGCCATCTGCGAGGATTGCGGTGGACGGCCGCGCCGGCGGGGATGCCGGTTGGCAGAGCCCGGCCCCGCCAACGAGGAGACGCCCTGATGTCCATCTCCATCAACCTCGGCGGGTTCGGGTCGTTCACCAGCCACACGGGGTCGTCGCCCGAGCCGTTCGACGCCATCAACGGGCATCGCCTGGCCGGGCCGCAGGGGAGCCACCCCCTGCACAGCGTTGCCGCCGAGGAGCTGCTCCGGCCGCACGACGACGCCGTCACCGGGGAGATCGTCCTGGACCGGCCGGCGATGGTCGGCGAGGGGATCACGGGGACGCTCCGCGTCGCGGCCGTCGAACGGATCGACGCCCGCAAGGCGGCGCTCCGGCTGGTCGGGCTGCGCCTGGACGAGGTGCGTCGCTCGACCGAGGACCGGGACAGCGACGGGCACGTGACACGCTCCGACGACTGGGTGGAGACCGACGGCAACCTTTTCATCAAGGACGCCTTCCCGGAACCGGCGATCCCGGCCAGCCTCCAGCCGGGCGAGACCTTCGAGGCGACCTTCGCGGTGCCGGCACCGCGCCTGGGGCCGCCGACGGCGCACCTGGGCGAGTCGATCGTCGCCTGGGCGCTCGAGGTCCGCTGGGACATCGCGATGGGGTCCGACCACTTCGTGGCCGCCTACCTGCCGCTGGCCCAGCACCCCGACCTGCTCCGCGCCGGCGTCGGGAAGCAGGGTGGGACGAGCCTGCTGGCGGGCGTGCCGGTGGGCGACGCGATGATCGGCGTGACGACGCCGCTGCCGGCCCCGGCCGGGTCGGAGATGGCCGTGAGCGTCCGCTGGCCGTCGGCGCCGGGCGGCTCGAAGGGCCGGGTCGAGCTCCACCGGCGGACGAATGCCCCGAACGGGACGGAGGGGATCGTGGCCTCGGTGCCGATCGACCCGGGATCCCTGGCGGGCGGCACGGAGGTGCGGCTGGCGGTGCCGGCCGGCGCCGCGCCCTCGTTCGACGGCGCCGGCCTGGAGATCAACTACGTCATCCGGGTGCTGGTGGATCGGAGGCTGCGGAGCGACGCCGCGATCGAGCGTCCCGTCGCGATCGTGTGATCGGCTCGGAGAGAACATGGCGGTCGGCCCCACGCCGCCGCACGATGACCAGGAGGCAGTCATGAAGGTGCTGGCGCTGGGCCGCGACACGGCCCCGGCGGACGATCCCAGGTTTCCCGAGGTGCGCCCGGCGGAGGCACGACGCGCCTGGGAGCTCTGCCAGCAGGATGTCATCCGGGAGATCTACTTCCGGGCCGACCGGCCGAACGGGGTCCTGGTCCTCGAGGTGGCCGATCTCGAGGAGGCCCGCGCCGTGATCGACAGCCTCCCGCTGGTCGCCGCCGGGCTGATCGACTTCGACCTCGTCCCGCTGAAGCCGTACCCGGGCTTCGCGCGGCTCTTCGCCGAGTCGGCCCCCGGCGTCTGACGGGCGCAGCCGGCGCGGCCGGCGCTCACCCGCCGCTCACCCGCCGCTCACCCGCGGCCCATCAGCGGCTTACCCGCCGATCGCGCTCTGCAGGTTGCGGATCACGTTGAGGCCCTCGGTGACGTCGTCGCGCGAGGCGTACGGCCCGGGCATGAGGAAGCAGGGCCGGGCGGCGAGCGCCAGCCCCTCGACCTGGCCCCACGGCTCGGGGATCCGCCGCCCGGCGCAGGCCTCGGCGGCGCGCTTGTAGACGAAGACGACCGCCGCGGGCCGCCAGACGGCCACCTTCTGCCAGAGCGGGCCGACGCCCGCCCGCAGGGTCGCGTCGTCGGCGTCGTCGCGGGGCGACGGGAGCTTGAGCAGGTCGGTGATCCCGTGGCCGGCGGCCGCGAGCGCGTCGTCGGCGGTGTCGACATCGGTCCCGGGCGCGAGGATCGTCGCGCTGATCAGCCGCCGCCAGAAGGTCCGGCCCAGCCGGCCCTGGTGATAGTGGCCGGCTTCGACGCTCACCGGCGACGGGTTGAGCCCCACGAACAGCAGGCGTCCGGGCTCGGGCGCCAGGTCGGCGAGCGTGTCGACCGGGCGGCCGTCGAGCACCAGGGTGATCCGGTGGCCGGGGCCGGAGGCGGCGATCGTGTCGGCGGGATCGGGGAGATCGGCGGGGTCGGGCGGACGGGACGGCATGGCACAAGGGTAGGCGAGGCCGGGGCCGGACGCCGAACCCAGACCGCCGCGCAGCGGAGCGTCGGCGTCGACGGCGGTGTCCGTCGGACCGCTGATCGGGATGCTGCCTGCGCTACGAAGCGGGCTGATCCTCGGCGTGGTACTGCGCCAGCAGGCGAGCCTCTTCGTCCCGCTTCGGGAAGAGGAAGAAGACGATCGCCGCGCCGGCGACGACCGCGACGATGCCCGCGAGGTAGGCCGACTGGCTGCCATCGAGGAACGAGCTCTTCGCCGCGGCGATGATCTGGTCCGCGTACTGCGGGTATTGCGTGGCCACCTCGGCGGCGCCGGCGTACGACATCGTGAGCTGGCCCTGGACGTTTGCCGTGACCTGGTCGGCATTCGGCGACCCGGCGATCGCGGCCGCCATCGCGGCGGCGAAGCCGGCGGTCAGGAGGGCCCCGAAGATCGACTGCATCACCGCGCCGCCGAAGTCGCGCTGGAGGTCGGCGGTGCCGGAAGCCATCCCTGCCCGGGTCACCGGGACGGAACCCGTGAGCGATCGGGACGCCGGCGTCCCGGCGAGGCCGACGCCGACCCCGATGAGCGCGTACCCGAGGCCGATCTGGAAGTAGGGGCTGCCCTCGTCCCAGACCAGGAGCATCGTCAGGAAGCCCAAGAGGCAGAAGACGTAGCCGGCGAGGAGGGTGAACCGGGCGCCGCGGGCCTCCACGATCCTCGCCGAGCGGGGCGCCACCAGCACCATCATCAGCGCCGCCGGCAGGATCGCCAGCCCGGCATCCAGCGTCGAGTAGCCCTGCACGTTCTGCAGGTACTGCTGGCCGATGAACATCGCGCCCATCAGCGAGCCGAAGACGATGATCCCGGCCAGCGCGGCGACCCAGAAGATGCGCCGCCCCGCGATGGCCAGGTCGTAGAGCGGGTTGGCCGCGGTTCGCTGCCGGACCAGGAACGCGACGCCGGCCGCGCCGGCGATCAGCGCCAGGCCCAGCACGACGCTGCCCATGTCGGGCACCGGGGCGAAGTTGATCGCGAGGATCAGCCCGCCGACCAGCACGGCGGAGAGGATGCCGCCCAGGTTGTCGACCGGGTCGCTGGTCTCGTTGACGTGGGCCGGCACGTAGAGCACCGCCATGACGAGCGCCACCCCGGCGAGCGGCAGCGTGACCAGGAAGACCGAGCTCCACGTGAAGTGCTCCAGGAGGAAGCCCGACACGACGGGACCCAGCGACGAGATCGCGGCACCGAGGGCGGACCAGAGCGCGATCGACCGCGTCCGGGCGGGGCCCGACCAGAGCGCGGTGATGAGGGCGAGGGTCGTCGGGTAGGCCATGCCCGCGGACAGGCCGCCGACGAGCCGGGCGACGATCAGGACTTCGATCGTCGGGGCGAGCGCGGCCAGCAGGCAGGCCGGGATCGAGAGCAGGATGCCGAGCTGCAGCATCATCTTGCGGCCGTAGCGGTCGCCGAGGGCACCCAGCCAGAGCACCGACGCCGCGAGCCCCAGGGAGTAGCCGACGGCGACGAGGTCGAGCGCCGTCTGCGACGCGTCGAAGGCCTCGCCGATCGAGGGCAGGGCGACGTTGGCGACGGCCAGGTTCAGGTTCGCGACCGCAGCGACGAGGATGAGGGCAAGCAGGACCAGCCCCTGCCGGTCCGGGGCGGTCGAGGGAACGGTCGGCGGAGGCGCGGCGGTCGACGGCGCAGCGGCCGATGGCATGGCGGCCGATGGCATGGCGGTGCGCCCGGTCATCCGATCCCTCCCTCGTGGCCGCGACCCCATGGTCGCGGCTCGTCCCGCATCAGGGCGGCCGTGGTGCGCCCCCGTGCGCGTCGTATGCCTTCTGCGCCTCGCAGTATGGGCGACCGGGCCGGCCCGCCGCCAGTCAGGCGGGGTCCGGGTCCGCGTGCCAGGCTGGGCTCGCGTAGCGGTCGGCGAGGAGGCGGGCGGCGGCCGCGAGCTCCGCTGCGGTCCACGAGCCGGGGAGCATGCCGTCGGCGCCGAAGGCCGCCACCACGGCGAGGTCGACCGCCTCGGGCGTCGGGACCGGCCGCCCGAGCCGCGCCAGCTCGGTGGCGATCGACGTCACGGTCGCCCGACGGCTCTTCGTTCGCTCCCAGCGGGGGTCGCCCGGGGCGCCCGGGCCGGCGCACGCGCGGACGAGGGCGTCGAGGTCCGCGTCGACGAGGAGCGTCGCGTGGACCAGGAGCGCCCGACCCCCCAGCCAGGCGGCGACGCCGCTCAGCTTCGCCGTCGTCCCGTCGGGCCGGTCGACGACGAGGTCGCGCTCCGTGGCATGGGCGGCCGTGACGCCCAGGGCGCGCACGGCAGCGGCGAGCGGGTCGAGCACCAGGCGGTAGAGGCCGGGCAGGCGCCGGAGGTCGGGATCCGCCGAGAAGAGCGCGTCCTGCGGCCGCAGCGTGACGGAGACGTTGAGGTTGCCCGGATCGTGCCAGACCGTGCCGCCCCCGGTGAAGCGTCGCAGGACCGGGGCCCCGAGCCGCGTCGGCTGCGGCGCGGTCCACCTCCGCCGCCGCGAGCTGGAACCGCCCGACGACCACGGCCGGGGCGTCGCGCCAGAGGCGCAGGACGGGTGTCGGCGCCGCCGCGTCCGCGGCCACGTGGCGCGCGACCGCCTCCTCGCGGGCGAGGTTGATCCGCGGGTCGCGCTCGCCGTCGTCGGGAAGGAGCCGCCAGGTCGTCACCGCGGTCAGCGTACCGCGACCCGCGATCTCGGCCCCCGGACGGGTCGCGCCAGCCCCCCGGACGGGTCGCACCGGTGCAACGGCAGAACGTACGGGGCCGCCGACCGGCATTTCCCTCTCGCGCCGCCGGCCGCGTCCTGCGACCGTGGGGCGACCATGACCCAACCGGGGACCGTCCGCGCCCGCCGCCGCTCGCCGGCGATCGCGCTCGCCGTCGCGGGCGCGCTCCTCGCCGGCACGCGTCGGGCTGACCGGAGGGGCCGCGGCCGCCCCGACCGCCCCGGGTCCGGCCGCCCCGTCCGTTCGCGTCGCGTCGGCGGCGGCGAGCCTGCCCGCGCTCCCGGCCGCCTGGCCGTTCGATCACCTGGAGCTCGGCCTGGCCGACGCGCCCGGTGGGGCGGCGTCGCTCCGGGCCGCGGCGCCGTTCGGGCTGCGCTACCAGTACCTCGCCGGCGGCGTGAACACGGGGAGCGGCTGGCAGACCTGGAACGCCAACGGCCAGTTCGTGACCTGGTACGTGGAGGACTCCGTCGACCACGGGGTCGTCCCGGTCTTCACCTACTACATGCTGCTGCAGTCGAGCCCGGCCACCGGAGGCGACGAGGCGGCGAAGGATCTCTCCAACCTGCGCAACACGGCGACGATGGCGGCCTGGTGGGCCGACCTGAGGGTCTTCTTCCAGCGGGCGGCCACGAGCACGCCGGTCGTGCTCCATGTCGAGCCCGACCTGTGGGGCTACATCGAGCAGGCGGCGAGCGGCGACGACGCGGGCACCGTGCCCGCCGCGGTGGCCTCGTCGGGGTTCGCCGACGTGGCCGGCTACGCGAACACCGCGGCTGGCTTCGCGAAGGCGATCGTCCACCTGCGTGACGCCTACGCCCCGAACGTGATCCTGGCGTACCACCTCTCGGGGTGGGGAACCATGGTCGACCTGCACGCCAACGCCCCGTCGGACGCGCAGACCGACGCCCTCGCGGTCCGGGCGGGCTCGTTCTTCGCCTCGCTGGGTGCGGGCTTCGACCTCGCCTTCACCGACATCGCCGACCGCGACGCGGGCTGGCGCCGGGTGGTGGCCGGCGACGGCGGCGCGAGCTGGTGGACGGCGGTCGACTTCCCGCGCTGGGGCCGCTTCATCGCCGGCTTCGTCGCCGCAACGGGAAAGCGGGTCGCGGTCTGGCAGATCCCGCTCGGCAACACGAAGATGCGCGCCGTCGACGACACGTGGGGCCACTTCCAGGACAACCGGGTGGAGTGGTTCCTCGAGGATGCCGGCGATGGCCACCTCGCCGCCTGGCGCGACGCGGGCGTGATCGCGCTCCTCTACGGCGGCGGCGCCTCCGGGACGACGTGCGCCTGCGACGCCAGCGGCGACGGGACCACCAACCCGGCCGCGGTCAACGGCAACACGCGGGCGTCGCTCTCGGCGGACGACGACGGCGGGTACTTCAAGGACCGGGCTGCGGCCTACTACGCGGGCGGCGGGCTGGCGCTCGCACCCGGCGGCCCTGGTCCCACGCCGACACCCACCCCGACACCCACCCCGACGCCCCCGCCCACGCCCACGCCCGGAGCCGCGTGGACCGTCAAGGCCTATGCGACGCCGGTCACGGTCCACCGCCGGCATTCGGTTGCGATCACGATCCAGGTGACCGCGAGCCGGACCACGAGCACGCTCCTGGACGTGATGGTCTACGACCCGAGCGGTCGACGGGTCGGCCGGTACGCCTGGGACCGGGTCACGTTTGCGGCCAACCGCACCCGCTCGATTCGATGGTCGTGGTACGCCTCGGCGACCCGCCCGCTCGGCGTGTACACGATCAAGGTCGGCGTCTACCGTCCCGGCTGGGCCAAGCTGCTGGCGTGGAACAACCGCGCGCAGACCTTCCGCGTCATCCCGTAGGGGGGACCCCACCAGCGCGGGCGGATCGGCTCGCCGCGGAGCCCGGATCGCTAGCCGAGCGGCTCGAACCGGGCCGTGAAGTGACGCAGGGCGGGCGGCTCGTCGACGATGCGGTAGCCCGGGAGCTCTCCGGCGCGCTCCGCGACCCAGCGCACGACCTCGATGACGTAGTCGACGTGGCTCTGCGTGTAGGTGCGGCGGGGGATCGCCAGGCGGACGAGATCCATCGCCGCCGGCGTCTCCGTCCCGTCGGGATGGCGCCCGAACATGACCGTTCCGATCTCGCAGCCGCGGATGCCTCCTTCCACGTACAGCGCGATGGCCAGCGCCTGGCCGGGGTACCGGAGCGGCGGGACGTGCGGCAGGAGCGCCCGGGCATCGAGGTAGACGGCGTGGCCGCCGATCGGCCGGACCACCGGCACGCCCGCCTTCGCCAGGGCTTCGCCGAGGTAGGCCGTGCTCGTGATCCGGTAGCGCAGGTAGTCCTCGTTGACGACCTCCCGCAGGCCCTGCGCGATCGCCTCGAGATCGCGGCCGGCGAGGCCGCCGTAGGTCGGGAAGCCCTCCGTCAGGATCAGCAGGTTGCGGCACTGCTCGGCAAGGTGGTCGTCGTTCACGGCCAGCCAGCCGCCGATGTTGGCCAGCCCATCCTTCTTCGCCGACATGGTCATGCCGTCGGCCAGGGAGGCCATCTCGCGCACGATCTCCGTGATGCTGCGCGTGCCCTGTCCCGCCTCCCGCATCTTGATGAACCAGGCGTTCTCCGCGAAGCGGCAGGCGTCGAGGAAGAGCGGCACGCCGAAGCGACTGCAGATCGCACGGACCCCGTGGAGGTTCTCGAGGCTGACGGGCTGCCCGCCGCCCGAGTTGTTGGTGATCGTCACGAAGACGGCGGGGACGTTCGCCGGGCCCAGCTCGGCCAGGAGCGCCTCGAGGCGCGCGAGATCCATGTTGCCCTTGAACGGGTGCTCCACCGCGGGGTGGCGACCCTCCTCGATGACGAGGTCCACGGCCGTGGCGCCGCTGAACTCGACGTTGGCGCGGGTCGTGTCGAAGTGGGTGTTGTTGGGGATGGTCCTGCCCGGGCCGCCGATCACCGAGAAGAGGATTCTCTCGGCCGCCCGTCCCTGGTGAGTGGGGATGACGTGGCGGAACGGGAACAGCTCGTGGACCGCGTCGAGGAAGGCATACCAGGACGGGCTGCCGGCATACGACTCGTCGCCATGCTGGATGGCGGCCCACTGGTCGCGGCTCATCGCGCCGGTGCCCGAGTCGGTCAGGAGGTCGACGAGGACGTCGTCCGCGTGGAGGTTGAAGAGGTTGTAGCCGGCCACCTCGATCGCGAGCGACCGCTCCTCGCGGGTCGTGATCCGGATCGGCTCGACCGAGTGGATCCGGAACGGCTCGATGATCGTCCGCCAGCGTTCCATGCCGGCTGAGGATACGCTGCGGCGGTGGCCACCACGCGAGCTCGCCACGCCGCGCAACCACGCGCGCCGTTCGCGCGTCCAGAGGGCATGAAGATGAAGCTCGCCGCCCTGCTGTCGCTCGTCATGGTCCTTTCTGCATGCACGCCGGCGGGCTCGACCGGCGGCGACATCACCCTGGCCCGGGCAGACGTCCCGCGTGCCTCCGCGTCGCCCGATGATGCCGCGGCCGCCGGCGCCGCCATCACCGCCTTCGGGCTGGACCTCTACCGCGCGATCGCCGAGGGGCAGACCAACGTCGTCCTGTCGCCGACGAGCATCGCGCTGGCGCTGGCGATGGCCCGCGCCGGGGCGCGCGGCGAGACCGCGGCCGAGATGGACGCGGTCATGCGCGGGCTGGCGTCGGACGAGAACGCGGCCTGGCTCAACGCCCTCGACCAGGCCCTTGCCACGCGGAGCGGGACATTCAAGGACGACAGCGGCCAGGCGCTCGCCGTCGCGCTGCGGATCGCGAACGCACCCTTCGCCCAGCAGGGGATGCCGCTCGAGAAGGCGTACCTCGACGCGCTCGCCTCCCGCTACGGCGCCGGCCTTCGCCTCGTCGACTACGTCAACGCCACCGAGGCTGCCCGAAAGCTGATCAACGGCTGGGTCGACGACCAGACCGAGCAGCGCATCCCCGAGCTCCTCGTGCCCGGCGTGCTCACCGAGGACACGCGCATGGCGTTGGTGAACGCGATCTACCTGAAGGCGCCGTGGCAGACGCCCTTCTCCGCCGAGGCCACGAAGCCCGGCACCTTCACCCTGGCCGACGGCAGCACCGTCGAGGTGCCGATGATGCAGGTGGGCGAGGTCATGCGCCACGCCGCGGGGTCGGGCTGGCAGGCGGTGGAGATCCCGTACATCGGCGGCACGCTGGCGATGACCGTGATCGTCCCCGACGACCTTGCGACCTTCGAGCAGGCGCTGACGGCGGACCAGCTCGCCGCCATCACGGGCGCGCTCGCCAAAGGACAGGTGGCGCTCACCTTCCCGAAGTTCTCGATCGAGACGAAGGCCCAGCTGGCGGACATCCTGAAGGCGCTCGGGATGCCGACGGCATTCTCCGACGCGGCCGACTTCAGCGGCATCACGACTGCCGAGCGGCTCGCGATCTCGGACGTGATCCACCAGGCGAACATCGACGTCGACGAGAAGGGCACCGAGGCGGCGGCTGCGACGGCGGTCGTGATGCGCGAGCTGTCGGCCCCGGCCGAGCCCCTCACGGTCGCCGTGGACCGGCCGTTCCTCTTCGCGCTGCGGGACGTGCCGACCGGTGCGATCCTCTTCCTCGGCCGGGTCGCCGATCCCTCGATCACACGCTGAGACGCGACTCCGGCCGGCAGCGCCGGGCGGGCTGTCGCCGGGCGTCCGCGCGTCAGCCGAGCAGCGCCCGCGCCACCACCAGGCGCTGGATCTGCTGGGTGCCCTCGTAGATCTGGGTGATCTTCGCGTCGCGCATCATCCGCTCGACCGGGTACTCCTCGACGTAGCCGTAGCCGCCGAGGACCTGGACCGCGTCGGTGGTCACGCGCATCGCCGCGTCGCCCGCGACCAGCTTGGCGAGCGACGCCCAGCGCGCCGAATCCCGCGCCCCGGCCTCGATCTCCACGCAGGCCGTGTAGAGCACCTGGCGCGCCGACTCGGTGGCGGCGTCCATGTCGGCCAGCATGGCCGCGATCATCTGGAAGTCGGCGACCGGGCGCCCGAACTGGCGCCGCTCGCGGGCGTAGCGCGCGGCGACCTCCAGGGCGCCCTGGGCGATCCCGACCGCCTGGGCCGCGATCCCCGGGCGTGAGCGGTCGAACGTCTTCATGGCGATGGCGAAGCCGTCGCCCTCGGCGCCCAGCAGGTTCGCCGCCGGGATCCGGACGTCGTCGAACACGAGCTCGGCGGTGGGGGAGCCGCGGATCCCCATCTTGTGCTCGGTCCGGGCGACGCCGAAGCCGGGCCGGTCGGTCTCGACGATGAAGCAGGAGAGGCGGCGATGCCGGTCATCGTCGTCGCCGGTGGCAGCGAAGACCGTCACGAGGTCTGCGACCGACCCGTGGCTGATGAAGCGTTTCGACCCGGAGATGACGTACGCGTCGCCATCGCGCACGGCGCGGGTCCGGATCGCCGCGGCATCGGAGCCAGCGTCCGCCTCGGTGATCGCGAAGGCGATGAGGGTCTTCCCGGCCGCGAGGTCCGGGATCCAGCGCTGCTGCTGCTCGTCGGTCCCCGCGACGAGGATCGGCAGGGCGCCCAGACCCTGCACGGCGAGGATCAGCCCGGAGGTCGCGCAGACCCGGCTGATCTGCTCGATCGCCAGGCACGCCGTCAGGAGGTCGCCCCCGAGGCCGCCCAGCCGCTCGGGGAAGTGCAGGGTGAACAGCTCGTGCTGGGCGAGCAGCTCCTTGATGTCCCACGGGAACTCCGCCGCCCGGTCGATCTCGGCCGCGCGCGGGGCGATCCGCTCGTCGGCGAGGGCCCGCACGGTGTCGCGCAGGAGGCGCTGCTCCTCGGTGAGCGTGGCCATGGCGGTGGGCTCCCTCCGTGGGCGGGCGTGATCGGGATGAGCGTCAGATGGCGACCGGCTCGCGGTACTCCCCGAAGACCTCGCGGAGGACCGCGCACTGCTCGCCGAGCGTGGCGTACGCCTCGGCGCAGCGGATGAAGTGGGGCATGAGGTTCGTTGCGGTCGACTCCGGGCGAGACGCGGCGTCCCGGAGCCCGGCAATGGCCGCCGCAACCGCGTCGGCGTCGCGGTCGCGCCGCGTGCGCTCCAGCCGCGCCAGCTGGCGGGCCAGCGACCCCTCCGGGACCTGCAGGACCGGGACGGAGAGCTTCTCGGAGGCATCGGCGTACCGGTTGACCCCCACGACCACGCGCTCGCCGGCCTCGAGCTCGCGCTGGTAGCGGTAGGCGGCGTCGCCGATCTCCCGCTGCGGATAGCCGGCCTCGACCGCCTTCACCATCCCGCCCCGGGCGTCGATCTCGTCGAGGTAGCGCCAGACAGCGCGCTCCGTCTCGTTCGTGAGCGACTCCACGAACCACGAGCCGCCCAGCGGGTCGACCGTGTTCGCGACGCCGGTCTCCTCGGCGATCACCTGCTGCTGGCGGAGGGCAAGGAGCGCGGCCGCCTCGGTGGGGACCGCGAGCGCCTCGTCGTAGGCGTCGGTGTGGAGCGACTGTGTGCCACCGAGGATGGCCGCCAGCGCCTGCGTCGCGACCCGGGTCAGGTTGTTGAGCGGCTGCTGCGGCGTGAGCGACACGCCGGCCGTCTGGGTGTGGAAGCGCATCCAGGTGGAGCGCTCGTTCTCGGCCCGGTAGCGCTGGGTCATGAGCTTCCACCAGATCCGCCGCGACGCCCGGAACTTGGCGACCTCCTCGAAGAAGTCGGAGTGGCTGTTGAAGAAGAACGACAGGCGCGGGGCGAAGTCGTCGACCCGCAGCCCGCGGGCGAGCGCCGCCTCCACGTAGGCCATGCCGTCGGCGATCGTGAAGGCCAGCTCCTGGACGGCGGTCGCTCCCGCCTCGCGGATGTGGTAGCCGCTGATCGAGACCGTGTTCCAGCGCGGCAGCTCGCGGGTCCCGAACTCGATCGTGTCCGTCACCAGGCGCATCGACGGCGCCGGCGGGAAGAGGAACTCCTTCTGGGCGACGTATTCCTTGAGGATGTCGTTCTGGATCGTGCCCTCGAGGCCGGCCCGCGGGACGCCCTTCTTCTCGGCGGCCACGATGTACATCGCCCAGATCGGCGCCGCCGGGGCGTTGATCGTCATCGAGGTGCTGACCCGGTCGAGCGGGAGGCCGTCGAGGAGCGCCTCCATGTCAGCCAGCGAGCTGACCGCCACGCCGCAGGTCCCGAACTCGCCCTCGGCCTCGGGGTCGTCGGTGTCGTAGCCGTAGAGCGTCGGCATGTCGTAGGCGACCGACAGCCCGGTCTGGCCGGCGTCGAGGAGCGAGCGGAAACGGGCGTTGGTGTCCTCGGCGGAGCCGAAGCCGGCGAACATCCGCATCGTCCAGGGCCGCCCCCGGTAGCCGGTGGCGTGGATGCCGCGGGTGAACGGCGGCTCGCCAGGCTCGCCGGTGTCGCCGGCGGGATCGAAATGGTCCCAGCGACCGCGGGCGAGCGGATCACCGTGGTGGTCGACGGCGGTGGGACCGCCCGGGCCCGGCGGATCGCCCGTCGGCGACGCCTCCCAGTCCGCCGGGCCGTAGACGCGCCGGATCTCGACGTCGGAGATGGTGGAGAAGCGGTCGCGGCGCTCGCGGGGACGCCCGGGCTGGCCTGCCATGCGGGGATGCTAGCGGCGTGCGGGCGCGGCGTCCATGCGATGTCGACGGGCCGCGCGCTCCCGTGGGCCGGCGACGTCCCGTCGACCGCGCCGTCGCCGCCCGTCGCCCCGCGTTCATCGGCCTGCGCCAGGCGTCCCGCGCCCCACTGCCGCCCTCCGGACGTGCTGCGGCGGGCGCCCCGGAGGGCGCCCGCCGCGAGGCAGCGAGGAACGACGAGGGTCAGAAGACCCGGTACGCGATCTCTGCCGGGGCGAGGAGCAGCTCCTTGAGCTCGGCGTCGACCTTGAGCAGCGAGATGTGCGCGCCGGCCATCTCGAGCGACGTGCAGTACTCGCCGACGTAGCTGCGGAAGACCTTGATGCCCTTCGCGGCCAGCTTCTTGTGGGCGATGCCGTAGAGCAGGTAGAGCTCGCTGATCGGAGTCCCGCCCAGGCCGTTGACCATGACCGCGACCTCGTCGCCGCCCTTGAACGGCAGGTCGGGAACGATCGCGTCGAGGAGCAGGTCCACGATCTCCGTGGCGGTGCCCGCGGGGCGCCGCTCGCGGCCCGGCTCGCCGTGGATGCCGATGCCGACTTCCATCTCGCCGTCGGCGATCTCGAAGAGCGGCGTGCCGCGGACCGGCGGCGTGCAGGACGAGAGCGCGACGCCCATCGTCCGCACGTTCGCGATGACCTTCTCGCCGACCGCGACGCACTCCTCGAGCGTGCCGCCCTTGTCGGCCTTGGCCGCCGCGGCCTTGATGACGAAGAAGTTGCCGGCGACGCCGCGCCGGCCGATCGTCCAGGTCGAGTCCTTGACGGCCACGTCGTCGTTGACGAGCAGGTAGCCGATCTTCTGGCCCTCGGCCTCGCAGAGCTCCTTCGCCATCTCCCACGCCGTGCGGTCGCCGGTGTAGTTGTTGACGAGGTAGAGCACGCCGGCCGGCGTGTCCATGAGCTTGGACGTCTCGGTGACGAACTCGACGGGCGGGCCCGCGAAGACGTCGCCCGGGCAGGCGGCGTCGAGCATGCCCGGCCCGACGATCATCGTGTGGGCCGGCTCGTGGCCGGAGCCGGACCCCTGGATGATCGAGACCCGATCCTTCTTGGGCATGTCGGCCCGGTAGATCAGGTTGTACTTCGGCTCGAACTTGAGCGTGCCGTCGCTCGCGAGCGCGACGCCCTCGAGGAACTCGGTGACGAACGTCCTCGGGTCGTTCAGGAACTTCCTCACGCCGTTTCTCCCTCACCGTACTTCTCGCGCCAAGCCGACGCGATGGCCTGGAGGATCACGCCGATCGCGGTCGCGCCGGCGTCGACGGAGCCGATGCTCCGTTCGCCCGTGTACGCGGCCCGGCCGCGCATCGCGAGCATGGACTTGGTCTCCTCGGCCGCCTTCACCGCCACGTCGGCGGCGCGCTGGATCGCGGCCACGCCGTGATCGCCCGCGAACGCCGGGTCGCCGATGGCCGCTTCGAGGCTGTCGGTGGCCGGCACGAGGGCATCGAGGAGCGTCTTCTCGCCGAGCGAGGCCCCGCCGCGGGCCATGATCCCGGTGATCGCGGCGCGCAGCATCGCGATCACGTCCTCGGGCGCCAGCTCGGTCTTGTCGCCGGCGGCCGCGCCGGCGCGCAGGAAGGCCGTGCCCCAGATCGGGCCGGAGACGCCTCCGACCTTGCCGGAGATCACGATGCCGATCTTCTTGAGCATGGTTCCGACGCTCGACCGGTCGAACGTGTCGTAGTCGGCGACGACGACCTCGAACCCGTTGCGGAGCGAGTAGCCGAAGTCGCCGTCCCCGACGATCGAGTCGAGCTGGGCGAAGTAGTCCGCGTTGTCGACGATCGTCGTCGCCATCGTCCTCAGGACGAGGTCGACGTCGTCGAACGACGCCTGTGTCATCCGAACCTCCTTCTTGGCTGGCAGGAACGCGACGGAGCTACGGGGCGAGGCAGGCCTCGACGTCGGCGAGCGTCACGTACGCGCCCGGCCGGGCGGCCGAGCGGTTGGCGATGACGGTCGTCTGCTCTCCATCCGGGTCCCCGAGGGACGAAACGACGAGGATCGCCTCGCTGAAGTCCTCCTTCTCCGTGTAGCCGTTGACGGTGACGAGGCAGCGCAGGCCGGCGGCGTGGGCTGCCTCCAGGCCGTTGCGCGAGTCCTCGACGACGAGGACCTCGGCGGGATCGACGCCGAGCTTCTCGAGGGCGAGGAGGTAGATGTCGGGTGCCGGCTTCTTCTTCGGCACGCAGTCGCCGGCGAGGAAGACGTCGAAGCGGGCCGCCCGCTCGGCGCCGACCGCGTACTCGAGGATCGCGTGGACCGACGCCTCGGCCGACGTCGAGGCGACCCCCAGCTTCCAGCCGGCGTCCTGGGCGGCCGTGATGACCCGGCGGATCCCGGGGCGGGGCGGCAGCTTGCCCGCGGCGACCATCTCCGTGTAGAGGGCCGTCTTGCGCTTGTGCCACTTCGCGATCTCGGCCGCCTGCTCGTCGGGGTCCGTGGGCAGGCCGGCCGCGGCCACGAACTCGGGCGTGAGGAGGCTCGCCATGCGCTCCTTGCCGCCGCCGATCTTGAGCCGCCGGCCGTACTCCTCGACCGACCACTCGACCGGCAGGCCGAACTCGCGGAAGGTCTGGTTGAAGGCGGGCAGGTGGCCGTACCGCTCGGTGTCGGCGAGGACGCCGTCGCAGTCGAAGACGAGCGCGCTCACGTCCAGGCCTTTCCTTCGCTGCCGAAGAGCCGGATGTGGTGCTTCGCCATCTCCATCACGGCGGCGCGCTGGACGGCGAAGAGCTTGGGCGGGTCGTAGTCGCCGGGATGCTCGGTCATGAAGTCGTAGCCCGACTTCATGTAGGCGATCTTGAGCGCGGTGCTGATGTTGACCTTGGCGCAGCCGCGGCCGATGAGGTCGCTGAACTGCTCGGGCGTCATGCCCGTCCCGCCGTGGAGGGCGACCGGCTTGCCCGTCGCCTCGACGATGTCGGTGACCCGCTGGGAGTCGAGCGTCGGGGTCGTCTTGTAGGTGCCGTGGGCGTTCCCGATGGCGGGGGCGAAGACGTCGACGCCGGTCGCGCGGACGAAGTCGACGACGGTCTCGAGGCTCTGCACGTGCTGGGCCTCGTCGCCGGTCATCTCCTCGGTGCGCTTGAAGCCCTCGATCTCGCCCTCGACGTCGGCGCCGTAGCGGCGAGCCTCCGCCACGACCTCGATGCACTGGCGCTTGTTCTCCTCGACGCTCAGCTTGCTGGCGTCGAAGAGGACCGAGCTCCAGCCCTTCGCGAGACAGGCGCTGATGACGTCCCGCTCGGGGCAGTGGTCCAGGTGGAGCGCGACGGGCACGCTGACGTGCCGCGTGTACTCCACCCACATCGCGTACATGGCGTCGAGGCCGGTCATCTTCACGTGCTTGACCGAGGTCTGGAGGATGACGGGCGCCTTGAGCTCCTCGGCGGCGGCGAGCACGGCCTCCATCGAGAGGTCGTTGATCACGTTGATCGCCGCGACGCCGTACCGCTCCTCGAACGCTCGGGCGAGGATGTCGCGAGTCGGTACGACCGGCACGCATGCACCTCCTTCAGGTGGGACGCGACTGCTGGTTGGGCGCGGGTTCTGTCGGGACGCGGGTTGCTGCCTGCTCCGGGGATCTCCCCGGCCGATCACCTCCTCCTGCGGGCGGACCGGTCGCTGAACGGGATCGGCGTTCGACCGTGCGCCTGGCGCGCCAGCTCGAGGACGGCCCGGGCGTTGCTCCTCGTCGACGACGAGCACGTCGACGACACCGGCGCGGAGGACGCCGAAGATCGCCATCGGCTTCTCGGCCTCGCTGACCACGGCGACGACCGTCTCGATGCGGTGCAGGTCCTCGATGGACAGGGCGATGAGCCGATCGCTGTGCGGCGACGCGATCACCCGCCCGTCGACGTCGACGTAGTTGCCGAGGACGTCGCCGACCGCGCCCTGGCGCCGGAGCCGCGCGATCTCGTCGAGGGAGAGGCACCCGCTGCGGACCATCGTGCAGCCGTCGTCGACGCTGCCGATGCCCACGAGGGCGATGTCCGCGCGCGCGGCCGCGTCGAGCGTGTGCGCGACCGCGTCCTGCGCGAGCAGGCGATCGCGCACCTCCGCGTTCTCGACGTAGGCCGGCGCGTAGAGGCTGCGCGACCGCCCCCCGCTGGCGGCGGCGAGCGCCTGGCAGATCTCGTTCGGGTTGGTCGGCGTGTCCACGCGCGGCGAGCCGCCCATGGCGCTCGCGAACTCGCAGTCGAGCCGGCGCCGGGGCCGGAAGAAGCGCGGGACCTCGCCGGTGTCGCGGCCGTGGCCGACGGCGACGACCGTCCCGTCGCGGATGCGCCGCTCCAGGAACTGCGCGGCGCTGCGGGCGACGGCCTCGCGCTGCGACTGCGGATCGGCGCGGCGCGGCGCCACGATGGCGTCGGCCAGGCGGAACTCGTCGCGCAGGCGGGTCTCCAGGTCGAGGTTGAGCCACGGCGGCGTCGCGATGCGGATGTCGACGACGCCGGACCAGCGTGCACGCTCCAGCAGGCGCTGCACCTTCGGGCGGGAGAGACCGAACTCGCGGGCGATCTCCTCCTGGGTCCGCCCGTCCGCGTAGTAGCGGTGGGCGATCCGGGCGAGGCGCTCGAAGTCTTCGGAGCTGAGGTCTTCGGGACCCATGCTGGCTCCAGGTCCGGCGCGCGGAGGTCCGGGTGATCGGCGATCCGGAGGCCCCCGTCGCGTGGGATGAGTGAGCATCTGCTCATTCGTGGGCGCCTGATCAATCTAGCAGAGCACGGGGCCGCGGCGCAAGGTTCATCCTGCACGCGGTGGCGTGCGCGTCTCGATGAGGGCAGGCCCCGGGCGCAGGCTGACCGGCCCGGCTCGAGCCGTATGCCCGCAATACCTGACCCAGAGTCAGGTCACCTTGACTCGCGCGAATCAGGGTGACTTTGGTCCCGTGCCGGGTGGGCCATTGCGCACTCACGCATGTGTCGCGCGAGCCGGTGGAATCGCGCCACATGGACGCGTCCCCTCCCGTCCCCCTCGTCGACCTCGATCCCGGAGTCGCCGCGCGGGTCGTGGCGGTGCCGCCGGACGAGGTCGAGCGCCTGGCGGCCGAGGGCCTCCACCGTGGCGACCTGCTCGAGGTGGAGACGCGGCTTCCCCTCGGCGGACCGGTGGTCGTCCGGCTCGGGCGGGCGCGGGTGGCGCTGGCCCGACAGGTGGCCGCCAGGATCGTCGTGGACCCGGCGACCCGCCGCCATGAGCGGCTGCGAGCACCCCGGGCCGGACCTCCTGGCACGGCGTGCCGGCAGGGATCCTTCGCCTACGCGCCGGCACGCGCGACGAGGGCCTGCCGGTCGTCGCCCTCGTCGGCCGGCCGAACGTCGGCAAGTCGACGTTCCTGGCCCGCGCGAGCGGCCGCTTCGCGGAGACGACGAACGCGCCCGGGACGACCGTCGGCCGCGAGGCGCGCGAGGTCCGGTCGCGCGCGCGGACGGGCGCATCCTCGTCGACCTGCCCGGCACCGGCTCGCTGACGGACCAGCCGGTGGCCGGGACGCTCTTCTGGCAGGCGTTGCTGACGGCCAGCCCCGATGCCATCCTGGTCGTCGCCGACGCCGGCGACGTCGCCCGCCACCTGCCGCTCGTCCTCGCCTGCCGCGACCTCGGGCTGCCGATCGTCGTGGCCCTCAACCTGTCGGACGAGGCAGCCGGGCACGGGATCCGCGGTGGACGCCGGGCGGCTCGGCCAGCTGCTCGCGGTGCCGGTGCGGCGGACCGTGGCCCGGACCGGTGAAGGGGTCATGCGGCGCCGTCGCCCTCGCCATCGCGCGCGCCCGCCGGCGCCGGGGCGTCCGGGCGGGGACCCATTCGCCGCGGGCGCCTCGTGCCGGCCGGCACCTACCCGTCGGCGATCGAGCAGGCGCCTGGCCCGTTCCGCCGCCGAGCTGCCGACGAGCCACGCCCTCGGCGCGGCGGCCGTCGACCCGACCGGCCTGGGCGGCCTCGTCGGCGGTGGGCGCGCTCTCCGCCCGCGGGGCAGCCACCATCCTGCGCCCGGACCTCGTGGGTCCGGCGCGCCGCGAGCTCGCCGCTCGCTGGGCCGCCGAGGTCGAGCGGGTCCGGCCCCATCGCACCCTCGGCGATCGGCTGGCCGCCTGGAGCATCCGGCCGTGGCCCGGGCTGCTGATCCTGGCCGCGGTCCTGGCGGTCACGTTCGCCCTGGTCAGCGTCGTGGGAGCCGGCCTGGCCGGCCTGCTGTCGCAGGCCTGGGAGGGCGCGGCCTCGCCGGCGATCGACACCGCCGTCCGGACGCTCGTGCCGGTTCCGCAGGTCGCCTCGGCGCTGCTGTGGGGCCTCGACTCGGGGATCCTGGGCCTGCTCGTGATCGGGATCCCGTACGTCCTCCTGTTCTACCTTCTCGTCGCCGCGCTCGAGGACTCCGGGTATCTCACCAGCCTGGCCGTCCTCACCGACCGGCTCCTCGGCGGCCTCGGGCTCTCCGGCCGCACCGCGATCCCGCTCCTCGCGGCAACGGGCTGCAACGTCCCGGCCATCTACGGGACGCGGGTGCTGGCGACGCGCCGCGAGCGGGTGCTGGCCTCGTTCCTGGTGACGATGGTGCCCTGCTCCGCCCGCTCGGCGGTGGTGATCGCCGCGATCATCCCCTTCGCCGGTGTCGCGGCGGCAGCGGGTGCCTTCGCCTTGATCGTGGGGATCACGATCGTGACCGGGATCGCCGCGAACGCCATGCTCCCCGGCCGCCAGTCGCCGCTCGTCCTTGAGCTGGCCCCCCTCCGCCGGCCGCTCGCGCGCCAGGTGGTCGCGAAGGCCGGCGCCCGGTTCCGGGCCTTCATCCGGCTGGCAGCACCCGTGATGATCGTCGGCTCGATCCTCCTCGGTCTGGCCTACGAGACCGGCCTCATCTGGCCTGCCTCCGCCGTCCTCGACCCCGTGGTCGTCGGCTGGCTGGGCCTCCCGTCGGTTGCCGGCCTTGCCCTCGTCTTCGCGTTCCTGCGCAAGGAGCTGGCGCTCCAGCTGCTCCTCGTCCTCGCGGTGGCCACGATGGGGGCCGGGGCGGCGAGCCTGGGTGACTTCATGACGCCGGAGCAGCTCTTCGTCTACGCGATCGTGACGTCGGTCTCGGTGCCGTGCATCGCGACGCTGGCGGCGCTCGCCGGCGAGCTGGGCTGGCGCACGGCGATCCTGATGAGCGGAGCCACGCTCGCGATCGCGATCGGCGTCGGCGGCATCCTGGCCCGCCTGCTCGGCGTGGTGTAGCCGGCGTCAGGCGGGGTCGCCACCGCGGTCGTCGGGCGGCACCGCCGGCGGCGGAACGCCCGCGGCGGGCCCGGCGGACCGGCGCAGCTCGGCGACGTCGAAGGCGGCCGTGGCCGTCGACCACGTGGCGGACACCTCGATCCTCGTCGCCAGCACGAGGCGCACGAGGCCCGAGCCGAGCATCAGCAGGGCGAAGGTCGGGAACGCCACCGGCAGCAGCGCCAGCACCCCCGCCGAGCTGAGCTGCCCGACCGTGACGCCCGTCGCGGTCCCGGCCACGAACTGGCTCTGGGCCCCGATGAGGTTCACGCCACCGGTCAGCCGCAGGAGGCGCTCGTTGGCGGCGAGGATGGCCGCCGAGGCGCCCGCCGACACGATCACCGCGACCACGAGGAGCACCAGCCAGGCGAACGGGTTGGCGGGGAACGCGAGCAGGCCGAGGAGGATCCCGCCGCCGCGCAGGACGAACGACAGGCGCAGCGTGCGCGACGCCGACCCGCGGTTGAGCAGCCCGCCGACGATCGTCGCCGCCACGAGCGACGCGGCCGCGGAGACTGCCGACAGGAGGATCGCGAAGCCGGCCGTCTGGCCGAGGACGCTGATCGCGTAGATGGAGAGGTACGGGCCGAAGCCGGCGCCGGCGGCAGCCAGGGTCACGATCCGGATGAAGCTGCGCGTCTCGGGTGAGAGCGGCGGGCGGTCGCCGCGGCGCGCGACGCGCACGCGGCCGGGTCGCCGCAGGCGGAGGACGGCGGCGAGCTCCGCGAGGCCCGCCAGGCCCGCGGCCACGAAGACCGCGGCGTAGATCCCCAGGCCGACGATCGTGAGCCCGGCCTGGACCCCGAGGGCGACCGGCAGGAGGAGCGCGGCCCCGAGGCCCTGCGTGATCCCCATCACCCGCGGCGCGACGAACCGGCGCTCGGGCTCGGACAGGATGGCGCCGTACCAGGCCTGGAGGTTGGCGCCGCCGATCGCGCTCGCAGCCCCGCCGAGGCTCATGACGGTGGCGATGCCGGCGATCGCGATGGCGGCCGGGAGGATGCCGGCGACATGGAGCAGGACGATGGCGGCCAGGATGAACCCGCGGGTCTCGCCGACGACGAGGATCGCGAGGGTGACGCCGCGGAGATTGCCGTCGGTCCGCCGGAGCAGCGACGGGACCAGCAGCTGGGCGGCGGAGAAGGTGAAGGGCAGGACGCCGATCACGGTCGCCAGCGCTGCGGGCGCGCCCAGGGCGAGGAGGAGCGGGATCGTGAGGCCGTCGCCGGCGAGCGCAAGAACGGCGGCCGACCCGATGCCGATCCCATGGAAGGTCCGGTAGCGCCGGTGGCCGAAGGCCTGCCACTCGTCGACCGCGAGGCGGGCGCCGACCGGGAGACGGGGGCGGGAGGGGGAGGGGAGCCCGGGCACCTCGCGATGGTACGCGGCCGCCCGCCGGGGTCGGGGCGGGTCTCGGGCGACGTGGCACCACTGCTCCCGCCTTCCGACTTCGCCCCATCTGGCACTGTCACCGCCCGGGCCGGCCGCACATCGTCGTGTCGGCGGCGCGAGCCGTGTTCCGGCGCCGCCGCGACACTGCGACCGGAGCACAGGGGTGTGACATGTGCGCTCGGCGAAGGTGGCCGGCACCCTGCCTCGTGGCGCTCGAAATGGTCGTGGCCGGGTGCGGGCTCTTCGATCAGGTTCCGGTCCACCTCGTCTACAACCCGGCGGTCGCGTGAGGCGCTGCCGCGCGCCCGTCGTGGTCACTGAGTCGCGGACGCTCGCGGCGTTGGCGGCGCTTGCCGTCGTGCTCGCCGCCTGCGCCACGCCATCGCCGACGCCGGCACCTGCGACCGCGACGCCGGCGCCGGTCGCCACCCCGACAGCCGCGCCGACTCCGGCGCCGACCCCGCGGGCCACCCCGTACCCGACGCCGGCTGGGGATGTGCCGTACGCGGTCGTCGAGCCGACCGAACCGGTCCGCTCGGTGGCCGGGCCGCCCGGTCGCGGCATCAACCTCATCACCTGTTACGGGCCTCACGTCGTGTTCGACGACGAGGACCCGACCGCCGAGGGCAACGGGATCATGGTGGCCGACCTCGAGACCGGCACCCTGCGCACCCTCGCCGAGCGGCCGCCGGGCGTGGTCTCGGGCTGGCCCGACTCGGACGGCCGGACCGTCGTCTGGCAGGAGTCGGGCGAGGAGACCTGGGAGGTCATCGCCCTCGACATCGCGAGCGGCAAGGCCCACGTCGTGGCAACCGGCACCGACACCGGGCCGGGTGCGCCCCAGGTGGCCGGCAACTTCGTCACCGTCAACCGGCCGCGCCCCGGCTTCGGTGCCGTCATCGAGGTCCACGCCCTCGCCGACGGCCGGCTCCTGCGCGAGATCCCGGTCCGCGACCGGATCGAGATCCCCGACCTCGACGACGACGGCACGGTCGTCTACACCACGGGCCCGTTCGACGAGGGCACGCAGATGTTCCACGACAACACTCTCTATGTCGCCCGGCCGGGGAGGAGCCGCAGGTCGTCGCGCGGCACGCCTTCCGGGCCACGATCAGCCACCGCCGCATCGCCTGGCTCCACGACGAGACCGGTGGCGCTTGGGGACAGGAGGCCTGGACGACCGCCCCGGGCGAGCCGGGCGCACCGCCTGGGCGTCCCCAACACCGGCTGGCAGGGCGCGGTCTGGCCGGATGCCGGCGACGATCTCGTGGTCTGGCATGAGGCGGGCATCAGCGACGATCCACAGGCGGGCCTGGCTCTCGCCACGAGCCTGACCGGGCCGATCCTGATCCGAACCCCGGACCACGTCATCATCCCGCGCGTCTGCGGCGACTGGATCACCTGGATCGGGCTCGTCGAGGGCGAAGACGTCTTCAGCGGCGTCCCTCTCTCGGCGATCCCGACACCCTGACGGGAGCGATGCACACCGCCGCCGGGGCGGGAGGATGACCAGCATGAAACGCCACGTTGTGGTGGTCCTGCTGGCTCTGGTCCTTGCCGGCTGCGGCAGCATCGACGGGAGCCCGAACGCCTCGCAGTCGACAGCGACCCCGATGGCGTCGGCCCCGGCGGGCGACGTGGGCCTGGCGCTGACGTGCGGCGGCGGGATCGTCTTCACGGCCGCCGCGCTGGAGGCCGCCCCGGGCGCCGAGACCCGCCCGGGGCCGGAGGGCGACGCGCTGCGAGACGCCCTGGCACGCACTGGCTCCGAGATGGAGGGCTACCTGCCCACGGCCGGCTGGCGGCAGGTCGCCCGCGACGCCACCACCGTCCTGTTCCTGGCAGTGGCCACCGACGGCGGCGACCCGCCGTGGCGGATGGTGACCCTCACCTTCGGGGACGGGCGCTGGCAGCTGGGCGGGGCTGGCGCCTGCAACCTGCAGGTCGTGCCCGGGCCTGGGATCGGGTCTGCGTCGTGGTCCCTGGACCCCGCGTTCCCGCCTCCGGGCGCCACGGACACGGAGATCCACGTCCAGGTCTGGGAGCGCGCCTGCGCGAGCGGGCAGCCCGCGACCGGACGCGTGGTCGGACCAGTCGTGCGGTACCAGGCTGACACCGTCACGGTGACCTACGGGGTGCGCCCAAAGCCGGGCGACCAGGAGTGTCCGTCCAACCCGCCGACGCCCGTGCTCCTCGTGCTGGAGGAGCCGCTCGGCGACCGGGTCCTGCTCGACGGCGGGACGTACCCGGCCGCGCCGCCGGCTCCGCCGTTCTGACGTCGGACCGGGCCGCCGCGGCGGTCCCGCGATCGATCAGTCGATGGTGATCGTCACCCCGGAGCCGTCCTCGTCCGTGACGTCCACGATGGGGCCGCGGACGCCGGTCCGGATCGCCTCCCGCACGCGGTCGACGTAGTCGGAGGGGATGCCGGGAACGGCCCCGGCGAGCTCGGCCAGGACGCCCGGCAGCTGGAGGTCGATGACGGTGCGCCCGCCGTCGCGGACCTGGACCCGCAGGCGGCGTGGTGGACCCGCCGTGGCGGACGCGCTCGCAAAGGCCGCGAACCGCGTCCCGCGGGATGCATCCCGGGCGGCCCTGCCTCCATCCCGGGCGGCCCGGCCCGCGTCGCGCGCCTGCTCGGCGCCCTCGCGCGCACGGCCGGCGGCCGTTCGCCCCGCCGCCAGCGCGTCGATGATCGGCGCCGCCTCGTCGGGACTGAGGCGGCCTGCGGCCACGAGGCGAAGGACGTCGTCGAGCGGGTCACCCATCGTGGCCGGCCTCCGTCGGCTCGGCGGCGGGTGGCGTCCCTGCGGTGCCCGCCAGGCGTCGCTCGGCCTCGGCGACGTCGATCTCGCCGCGCGCGAGCGCCTCGAGGATGGTGAGCGCCTCCGTCGGCTCGGCGGCGGGCTCCGCGGTCGCCGGCGCCGTGGCCGCGATGGCCGGCACGCGCGGGGCGACCTGGGTCACCTCCGCGGCAGGACCGGAGGGCGTCGAGACGCCGGGCCGACCGGGGAGCGGGGGAACGGGCGGGACCGGAGGGGCTGGCAGCATCGAGGGCGGCGGCGGGACCGGCGGGAAGCCGAACCGCGCATTCGCATCTTCGTCCTCGCGCTCGCTCGCGACGGCGCCGGCGACCTTGCCGGCGCGGACCTCGACATCGCCCGACATCGAGCGCACCGCGAGCTGCGCGGCCCCGTCGCCGATGACCAGCGGTCGCTTCCGGCCGTCGCCATCGCGGCGGTCGGGGTGCTCGCATTCGACGCTTCCGGAGACCGTGCGCACGGCGAGGGTGAGCCCCCCGACGAGGGCCAGCTCGACGTCGCCCGAGACGGTCGAGACGGCGTGCTGCTCGCCAGGGGCGAACATGCCGGCCAGCTCGACGTCGCCGCTGACCGTCTCGATCTTCACGCGATCGAACCGTGGCGCGCGCGCCCGGACGTCGCCGGAGACGGCGCGGACATCGAGGGAGACCGGCTCGACGGCCGTCACGCTGACGTCGCCCGACGCGGCCTCGGCCGTGATGGAGCCGGCGGCGCGCTTGACCGAGATGTCACCGGGGGCCGTCTTGAGGGTCACGCCGCCGAGGACGTCGCGCACGGCGACGTCGCCGGCCGCGGAGGTGACGACGACGCGGGCATCGCGCGGCACGTCGACCTCGACGGTCCCCGTGACGCGCAGGCGGAGCGGCATGCCGAAGCCGCGGGTCCCGATCTTGATGCCGACGAAGGCGGACTTGTCGATTCCGACGTGGCGCGCCGTCCGCACGGTGAAGCGTCCGGGCTCGGCGATCGTCTCGATGCCGGCCCCGTCGGCGGGAGCGACGACCCGCGCCTCGGTGCCGTCGACGCCGCGCACGCGCACGTCGTCGGCCTCGACGGCGATCGACACGACGCCGCCCCGGCCGATGTCGTGGCCGCGCGGTCCCTGCGGGCCCGTCGCCGTGTCGCGGTCGTCCTGGATGGTCATCGTCAGCCTCCCAGCGCCCGCAGCTCGGCGGCGGCGGTCGCGGCATCGATCTCGCGGCGGGCGAGGCGTTCCAGGACCGCGCGTCGCGCGGCGCCGGCCTCGGCCGACGGGCCGGCCGGCTCCTCGGCCTCGCCGGCACCGGCAGCGTCGGGCTCGTCGGCGACGGATTCGTCGCCGTCGCCCAGGCCCAGGGCCCGCAGCAGCGCGTCGACGCGGGCGCGGACGGTCGGGTAGGAGATCCCGAGCTCGCGCTCCATCTCCTTCAGGTTGCCCCGCGAGCGGAGGAAGCTCTCCAGGAGGGCGAACTGGTCGCGGGAGAGGCGGGCGAAGCGACCGACGTTGAAGTCGCCCTCGAGGGTCGTCCCGCAGCTCCGGCAGTGGAGCCGCGTGACGGCGAGCTCGCCGCTGCAGATGGGACAGGTCGCGATGGCGTCGTGTGGCATCAGGGACGCTCCCGCCGGGGCTGGCGCTCCGGCCGGTAGGCGCCGGTGCCGCGGCGGCGGTCGCCCGTCGTGCGCGCGTCGCCGGCCAGCTCGCGCCGGATCTCCTGGCTCCCCAGGCGTGGGAAGAGGATGCGGTACTCGTACATGCTGTCGGCCCCCTCGGGTGCCTGGTTCGCGGGTGCGATGGGCGCATTGTTGAGCCGGCATTACCAGTTTGTCAAGTCCAATTTCTAATTTGGCAGTTCTGCCTCTATTCCTGTCGACCCAGCGTCGTGGTTGTCGTGGCTCCGGGGCGCTCCCGGGCCCCGCGATGCCGGGCGGCTCGCCGTGGGCCGGCTGCCCGTCGGCGGCGCCGGCCTGCGGACGGCCACCGTCGACGGTTCCCGGGTTATCGGGAGGTCGGACGGCGGTAGCATCCGCGCATGCCGGCGAACCGGCTCGCCGACGAGACGAGCCCGTACCTCCTCCAGCACGCCCACAACCCCGTCGACTGGTATCCGTGGGGACCCGAGGCGCGCGCGCGCGCGCGACTCCTGGACCGGCCCATCTTCCTGTCGATCGGCTACGCGGCCTGCCACTGGTGCCACGTGATGGAGCGCGAGTCGTTCGAGGACCCGGCGACCGCCGCGTACCTCAACGAGCACTTCGTGGCGATCAAGGTGGACCGCGAGGAGCGGCCCGACCTCGACGCGGTCTACATGGCTGCCGTCCAGGCGATGACCGGCTCCGGCGGCTGGCCGATGTCGGTCTTCCTGGCGCCCGACGGCCGGCCGTTCTACGGGGGCACCTACTTCCCCGACACGCGCCGTCACGGCATGCCGTCGTTCCGGGACGTCCTGGCCGGCGTCGTCGGCGCCTGGCGCGAGCGGCGTAGCGACATCGAGGAGTCGGCGTCGACGCTGGCGACCCACATCGGCCGGCGGGTCCGCCTCTGGGACGGCGAGACGCTCCTGGACGCCGACCTGCTGGCGACCGCCGTCGGGACGCTCGAGGCGCCAGTTCGACGCCGTGAACGGGGGCTGGGGAAGCGCCCCCAAGTTCCCGCAGCCGATGACGATCGACTTCCTCCTGCGCCGGGCCGGCGCCGGCGATGAGCGCGCGCTCGCGATCGCGTGCCGGACGCTGGACCGGATGGCCGCCGGCGGCATCTTCGACCAGCTGGGCGGCGGGTTCGCCCGCTACGCGACCGACGCGGCATGGCTCGTGCCGCACTTCGAGAAGATGCTCTACGACAACGCCCAGCTCGCGCGAGCCTACGTCCACGCCTGGGCCCTGACCGGCGACTGCCGCCTACCTGCGGGTCGCGACGGCCACGCTCGACTTCGTGGCCCGCGAGATGACGCTGCCGGACGGCGTCTTCGCCGCCAGCCTCGACGCCGACACGGGGGGCGAGGAGGGCGCCACCTACACGTGGACCGCGTACGAGGTCCGCGACGCGCTGGTCGCGGCCGGCCTGGGCGACGCGTGGCCGCTCTTCGCCGAGGCGTACGACGTCAGCGAGGCGGGCAACTGGGAGGGCCGGGTCATCCTGCACCGGGTCGCGAGCGACGCGGGCCTCGCGGGAGCGTCATGGACGGGCGGCGCGACGAGGTCGCCGGCCTCCTGGACCGCGCCCGCGTGGCCCTGCTCGGCTGCCCGCGACCGACGGCCCCAGCCGGCGCGCGACGACAAGGCGCTGGCCGGCTGGAACGGCCTGATGATCGCCGCCTCGCGGACGCCGCGGCGCTCCTCGCGCGCGACGGCGACCCCGGACCTCGGCGTCGCGGCCGGCGCGGTACCTGGCGCTCGCCGAGCGTGCCGCGGATCGCCTGCTGGACGTGCTGCGAGCGCCCGACGGGCGGTTCCTGCGCTCGTGGAAGGACGGCCGCGCCCGCCATGCCGGCACGCTGGAGGACCAGGCCTGCATGGCCGAGGGCCTCCTCGCGCTGTACGAGGCGACCGGCGACGAGCGTTGGTTCGTCGCCGCGCGCGAGACGGTCGACGCGATCCTCGTCCACTTCGCCGACCCGGCCGGCGGCTTCCTCGACACGGCCGACGACGCGGAGTCGCTGGTCGCGCGCCCGCGGTCGCTCCAGGACAACGCCGTCCCGTCGGGCGGCGCGATGGCGGCGACGGTGCTCCTGCGGCTGGCCGCCCTGACCGGCGAGGGCCGGTACCTGCGACGCCGCCGAGGCGGCCATCGGGGTCGTGGGCGCCGCGGCCAGCGCGCTACCCGACGGCGTTCGGCCAGTGGCTCGTCGGCGATCGACTGGCTGGTGGGTCCGGTCGACGAGATCGCGATCGTGGGCGAACCGGCCGACCCGCGGACGGCGCGGCTGGCTGCGATCGCGCGCGGCGGCTCGCCCCATCTCGGCTGGCGGCCGCGCCAGGTCGTCGCGATCGGCCCGGACCCCGCGTCGAGCGGCGTGCCGCTCCTGCAGGGTCGCTTCGCGCTCAGGGGCCAGCCGACCGCCTTCGTCTGCCGCAGCTTCGCCTGCCGCCAGCCGGTGACCGAGCCCGAGGCGCTGGCCGCGATCCTGGCGGGGGCTAGGGATGGGAGCCAGCATCGACCGGCATCGCCGGGCGCTGCGAGAGGTCGCGGACCTCGAGGGCTACCTCGCGGCGCATTCGGGGCTGCCCGGGCCGCGCGGGAACATCGAGCTGGCGCAGGCCGCGGCCGAGGAGCTCGACCACGCCACGCTGGAGCGGCTGGCCGCGCTCCGAGGACGAGTTCGAGGCGTTCTGCGGTGTCGTCGGCCTGGGTCGGGCGATCGCCGAGGGCCGGCACGACCTGGTCGGCGTCGTGCGCGGGCACGCCAACGATCCGCGCTGGCGGGTGCGCGAGGCCGTCGCGATGGCGCTCCAGCGGTGGGGCGACGCGGACCTTCCCGCGATGCTGGTCGAGGCGGAGGCATGGGCGAGCGGGAGCCGCCTGGAGCAGCGGGCCGCCGCTGCCGGCACCTGCGAGCCGCGCCTGCTGCGGGACCCCGCGGTCGTGCGGCGCGTGCTGGGCGCTCCTCGACGTGATCACGGCGACCATGCCGGGCGCACCGGACCGGCGCGCCGAGGCGTACCGGACGCTGCGCCAGGCGCTGGGATACTGCTGGAGCGTCGCGATCGCCGCCGACCCGGTCGACGGCCTGGTCGCGTTCGGCCGCTGGCGCAACGACGCGGATCCCGACGTCGGCTGGATCGTCCGCGAGAACCTCGGGAAGGCACGCCTCCAGAAGGTCCTCGCCGGCTCGCGGCTCCCGGCCTGATCGCCGCGCTACACGGCCGGCTCGAGGGCCTCCTCGAACTGGCTGCTGTAGAGCTCGTGGTAGAAGCCCTTGCGGGCGAGCAGCTCGGCGTGCGTTCCCTGCTCCACGATCGCGCCCCGGTTCATCACCAGGATGAGCTCCGCGTCGCGGATCGTGGAGAGGCGGTGGGCGATGACGAAGGCCGTCCGGCCGTGCATCAGGCGGGCCATCGCCCGCTGGATCAGCACCTCGGTCCGCGTGTCGACCGAGCTCGTCGCCTCGTCGAGGATGAGGATCTCCGGGTCCGCCAGGAAGGCCCGGGCGATCGTCAGGAGCTGCTTCTCGCCGGCGGAGACGCTCGTCGCGTCGTCGTCGAGCACGGTGTCGTAGCCGTCCGGCAGCGTGCGCACGAAGTGGTCGACGTGCGCGGCCCGGGCCGCGTCGAGGATCTGCTCCTCGGTGGCGCCCTCGCGGCCGTAGGCGATGTTCTCGCGGATCGTCCCGCCGAAGAGCCAGGCGTCCTGCAGGACCATCCCGAAGATGCCCCGGAGCCGGTCCCGGGTCATCTCCCGGATGTCGACGCCGTCGACCGTGATGCGGCCCCCGTCGATCTCGTAGAAGCGCATCAGCAGGTTGACCAGCGTCGTCTTGCCGGCGCCGGTCGGGCCGACGATCGCGACGGTGTGGCCGGGCTCGGCCACGAGGTCGAGGTCCTCGAGGAGCGGCGTGTCGGGCAGGTAGCGGAAGCTGACCTTGTCGAAGGCGACCCGGCCCGCGACGTGCTCCAGCACCGTCGGCGTCGCCGTCTCGGGCACCTGCTCCGGCTCGTCGAGGAGCTCGAAGACGCGCTCGGCCGAGGCGACCGCGGACTGGAGGACGTTCATGATGCTGGCGGTCTGGACGATCGGCATCGTGAACTGGCGGGAGTACTGGATGAAGGCCTGGACGTCGCCGAGCGACATCGTGCCCGAGGCCACCTGCACGCCGCCGATGACGCAGATCGCCACGTAGTTCAGGTTCGCCAGGACGTTCATCGCCGGCTGGATCGTCCCGGAGATGAACTGCGCCCTGTAGGAGGCCTGGAAGAGCGCCTCGTTCTCCTCGTCGAACTTCGCGATCGCCTGGCGCTGGCGCCCGAACGCCTTCACCACGGCGTGCCCCGTGTGCATCTCCTCGACGTGGCCGTTCAGCGTCCCGGTGCGCTCCCACTGGGCCGCGAACTGCTTCTGCGACCGGCTCGCGATGAGCACGGTGACGACGATCGAGAGCGGCACGATCAGCAGCGAGATGACGGCGAGGAGCGGGCTGATCCAGAACATCATGATCAGCACGCCGATCACCGTGAAGAAGGCCGTGATCAGCTGGGTCAGGCTCTGCTGGAGCGTCTGGGCGATGTTGTCGATGTCGTTGGTGACGCGGCTCAGGATGTCGCCGCGCGACTCGCGGTCGAAGTAGGCGAGCGGGAGCTGGCCGAGCTTCACGTCGACGCGGCGCCGGAGGCGGTAGACCGTTCGCTGGGTGACCCCGGCCATGATGTAGGCCTGGGCCCAGCTGAAGACCGAGCTGGCGAGGTAGACCCCGGTCACGACGAGCAGGATCGCCCCGAGGGCGGCGAAGTCGATGCCCTGGCCGGGCACCACGTCCATGCTCGCCAGCATGTCGGCCTGGTTGTCCTGGCCCCGCGCCCGCAGCAGGGCGACGGCTGCGTCCTTCGACATCCCCGGCGGCAGCTGCGTAGCCGATCCACCCCTCGAAGATGAGGTTCGTGGCGTTGCCGAGCAGCTTGGGGCCGATGATCGCGAAGACGACGCTGACGATCGCGAAGGCCATGACCAGGACCACGAGGAGCCGCTCCGGGGCCAGCTCGCCGAGCAGCCGCCGGAAGGAGCCGCGGAAGTTGCGTGGCTTGGCGACCGGCGCCGAGGCGAAGCCCATCGGCCCGCCGCCGCCCGGCCCGCCGGGACCGCGCCGCGCCGGCGGCCGGCCGCCGCCCGGCCCCGTGCCCGGGCCCGCTCACGCGACCTCCTCCTCGGAGAGCTGGGAGTAGACGATCTCGCGATACGTGTCGCAGGTGGCCATGAGCTCGGCGTGGGTGCCGATGCCGGCGACGCCGCCGTCCTCCAGCACCACGATCCGGTCGGCGTGGAGGATCGTGCCGACGCGCTGGGCGACGATGATGACCGTGGCGTCGGCCAGCTCCCGCCCGAGCGCGGCGCGCAGCCGGGCGTCGGTCCGGAAGTCGAGCGCCGAGAAGCTGTCGTCGAAGACGTAGATCTCGGGCCGCTTGACGAGGGCACGGGCGATCGCGAGGCGCTGGCGCTGGCCGCCGGAGACGTTCGTGCCGCCCTGGGCGATGGGAGCCTCGAGGCGCTCCGGCATCTCCTCGACGAACTCGCGGCCCTGGGCGATCTCGAGGGCGCGCCAGAGGTCGTCGTCGGAGGCGGCCTCGTCGCCGACGCGGAGGTTGCTGGCGACGGTGCCGCCGAACAGGAAGGCCCGCTGCGGGATGAGCCCGATGCGGCTCCACAGGTCGGCGCGGTCCATCGCCCGGACGTCGACGCCGTCGACGAGGACGCTGCCGCCGGTGACGTCGTAGAAGCGGGGGAGCAGGTTGACCAGGGTGGACTTGCCGCTGCCGGTGCTGCCGACGATGGCCGTCGTCTCGCCGGGGCCGGCGGTGAACGAGATGCCGCGCAGGACAGGGTCCTCGGCACCGGGGTAGCGGAACTCCACGTCGCGGAACTCGACCCTGCCGGCTCGCGACGGGCTGACGGGCTCGACCGGATCGTGGATCGACGGCTCGGTCGCGAGCACCTCGGAGATCCGCTCGCTCGAGACGACCGCCCGCGGCACGATCACGAACATGAAGGTCGCCATCATGATGGCGAAGAGGATCTGGATGATGTACTGCAGGAAGGCGGTGAGGTTGCCGATCGACATCTCGCCGCTCTCCACGCGGATGGCCCCGAACCAGAGGACCGCCACGGTGGTCAGGTTCATGATCGCCATCAGGGTCGGCATCATCAGGGCGAAGAGCCGGTTGACCGAGAGCGCGGTGGCGAACAGGTCCCGGTTCGCCTCGTCGAAGCGCCGCTCCTCGTGATCCGTGCGTACGAACGCACGGATCACCCGGACGCCGGCGAGCGTCTCGCGCATCACCTGGTTGATCCGGTCGATCTTCCGCTGCATGGCGCCGAAGAGCGGCATGGCGCGCCGGACGAGGAGGCCGATGATGACCACCATGATCGGCACGATCACCAGCAGGATCCCCGTCAGGGGGATGTCCTGGCGCAGGGCCATGATGAGCCCGCCCACGATCATGATCGGCGCCGAGACCATGAGGGTGAGGCCCATCAGGACGACCATCTGGACCTGCTGGACGTCGTTGGTGTTGCGGGTGATGAGCGACGCCGCCCCGAAGTGGTTGACCTCGACCTGCGAGAAGGACTCGACGGATCGGAAGACGGCACCGCGGAGGTCCCGCCCGAACGACATCGAGACCTTCGCCGACCAGTAGACGGCGATGATCGAGACGACTCCGAGCAGGACGGTCACGCCCAGCATCACGGCGCCGGTCCGGAGGATGTAGTCGGTGTCGCCCGTGGCGACGCCGTTGTTGATGATGTCGGCGTTGAGCTCCGGCAGGTACAGGTTCGAGAGGGCCTGGACCAGGAGGAGCGCGACGACCAGGACGAGGGGTCCGCGGTAGGGCCGGAGGTAGATCGCCAGGAGGCGGATCATCGCGTCGCTCCTTCGGCTTCACGCGCGGCGGCGAGCGGCGCGCCGGCCGGACCCTCGAGGGGCTCGTCGATGGCGTCCTCCATGCGGTCGGCGAGGTCGCGCAGCAGGCGCACAAGGTCGCCCCGGTCGCCCTCGGACATCGTGTCGAGGAGCAGCCCGATCCGCGTCGCCAGGACGGTGCTCAGGCGGTGCTCGAGATCGCGACCGGCGGGCGTCAGGCGCACGCGGGTGACGCGCTGGTCGGCCGGGTCGGGCTCGCGGGCGATCGTCCCGCTGCGCTCCATCCGCTTCAGCATCGCCGTCACGGTCGGCGCCGCCAGGTGGAGCATGTCCCCGAGCTCGCGCTGCGTGGCGCCCTCGTGCGCGGCGAGGATCCGCATGCAGATCGCCTGGCCCGGCGGGGTCTCCTGCTCCGCGAGGACGCGCAGCATCAGCTGATGATGCAGGCGCCGGGCGTGCATGAAGGCCCCGAAGACGGCCGCCGAGCGCGGGTCGAGGCCGTTGAGGTCGAAGGGAGCGTCGCGCGGACCGGAGGTGTGCATCGGGCGAAAGGTTAGCACACGAATGGTTCGTGCAGGAACGATCTCGCGCACTCCGGCTGCCGGCTGCCGGCTGCCGGGCGGGCCGCCGCTCGCTCGCCGGTCAGGCTGGGGGCGGAGTCTCGTCGTCGCGCTTGCGGATCTCGTCCTGGAGGTCGGCGGCCTCCTTGCGGGTGGCCTTGACGCCGCGTCCCAGGGTCTCGCCCCACTTGGGCAGGATCTTGGGCCCGCGCCAGACCAGGACGACGATCAGGATCACGACCAGGACGATGACGAGGTCGACGCCGAACATGCGCGCATCGTAGCCGACGGCGCCGCCCCGGGCGTCGAGCGCGCGCCACGTCATGCGGCGCGCCGTGCCGCGTGCCATCCATTGCCGTGGCCGACCCGCCAGAACGGGCCGGTCGACTCTCGCCGGGTGACGCCGGAGCGCGGCACGATCCCCGGACCGGCTGGGCCCGGCCGGCTCCGGTCCCACCCCGATGGAGGTCGCGCCATGCACGACGGGTCGCCTCGACGTCTCGCGTTCGGGTTCCCGCGGATGCACAAGGAGCCGGGGGAGCGGCGCGACTTCCTGCCGCCCCTCGTCGGCCTGCTGACGGCGCTGGGCGCGGAGGTCTACGTCGAGTCGGGCATCGGGTCGGGCATGGGCTACTCCGACGTCGACTACACGGCGCTCGGGCCGGACGTCCACGTGACCGACGAGGAGACCACCTACCGCCAGGACGTCATCGTCGCCCTCCGCGCGCCGGAGGGACGGTACGAGAAGATGCGGCGCGGCGCGGTCCTGGTCTCGATGCTCCACTTCCCGACCCGCCCGGCGCGGGTCGCCATGCTCGGGGAGCTCGGCATCGAGGGGATCGCCCTCGACATGATCGCGAACGACGAGGGCCGCAGGCTCGTGGAGAACCTGCGCAGCGTCGCCTGGAACGGCGTCGCGTCCGCCTTCTCCGCCCTGGAGCGCCAGTGGCCGGGACTCGTGAGCGAGTACCGCGACCCGGTGCGGGTGACGATCATGGGGGCCGGCCAGGTCGGCAAGCACGCGGTGGAGTTCGCCACGAAGTTCGGGGACGACGGCCGCAACGAGGCCTTCATGCGGATGGGCCTCCCGGGCGTGGAGGTGGTGACGACCGGCCGCAACCTCACCCGCGACTCGGCCTACCTTCGGCGCCGACTGGCGGTGACCGACATCCTCGTCGATGCCACGCAGCGCCACGACGCATCCACGCCCCTGGTCCCCAACGCCTGGATCGGCCTGATGCCGGAGCACGCGGTCATCTGCGACCTCGTCGTCGACCCGTACCTGCTCGACGCCGAGCCGAAGGTCGTCCGCGGCGTGGAGGGGATCCCGCAGGGCACCCTGGACCAGTGGGAGTTCGCGCCGGACGACCCGGCCTGGGACGCGCTCCCGCCCGGGATCCCGACCGCCGAGCGTCGCACCGTCGTCTCCTGCTACTCGTGGCCGGGCGTACGGCCGGAGCCATGCATGCACGTCTACGGCTCGCAGCTCGCACCCCTCCTCGAGACGCTGGTCCGGGCGGGCGGCATGGACGGCATCGGGCCGACCGGGTCGTTCCACGCGCGGGCGCTCTGGCGCGGCAGCCTGCGGGGATGGCTGGCCGGAGCGTCGGCCGGCATCGGAGCGCCGGGCGGCGTCGGACCCGCCCAGCCTCCGGCCGACGTGGCGGCCCGGCCCGGCTAGCCGTCGGGGGCGAGGGCGGGGGGCGAGGCAGCGGTCGAAGCCGGCGCGAGGCCCGCCGCGCCACGCAGCCAGGCGCGGACGTTCTCGCCCAGGTCCCCGAGGTGGTAGCCGCCCTCCTGCAGGACGACCAGGCGGGCGCCCGTGGCGGCGACCCGGCGCCCGACCTCGTGGTAGACCGGCGTCGTCAGGCCGAAATCGCAGATCGGGTCGCGGCCGTAGGTGTCGATCCCCAGGCTGACGACGACGATCCCGTCGTGACGCCCGGCCAGCCAGTCGAGGGCGCGGTCCAGCGCGGCGACGTACGTCGCGTCGTCCGTGCCGGCCGGCAGCGGCTGGTTGAAGGTCGCCCCGGCCCCCGGGCCGGCGCCCGACTCGTCGGCGTGCCCCGTGAAGTAGGGGAAGACCCGGTGCGGGTCGCCGTGGAGCGAGGCGTACGGGACGTCGCCGCGCTCCCAGAAGACCTGCTGCGTGCCGTTGCCGTGGTGGAAGTCGACGTCCAGGATGCCGACCCGGCCCGCTCCAGCCCTCACGAGGTGCTGCGCCGCGACCGCCGCGTTGTTCAGGTAGCAGTAGCCGCCGAAGAAGGTCCGGCCGGCGTGATGCCCGGGCGGCCGGCACAGGCCGTAGGCGACGGGATCGCCCCCGAGCACCGCCCCGGCGGCGGTCAGGGCGACGTCGACCGCGGCGCGGGCCGCGGGCCAGGCGCCGACCGTGATCGGTGTCGCCGTATCGAAGCACCAGTGGCCGATCCGGCCGCCCGGGGCGCGGGGCTCCGGCGCGGGGCCGGCCCCGGTGCGCAGGCCGGGATGCGGGAAGGTATCGGCCATCAGGCCGTCCGGGGTCCCGCCCGCATCCCGCCACGCGTCCCAGGCGTCCGCGAGGAACCGCAGCAGTCCCGGATCGTGGACAGCGCGGGCGGGCTCGGGGCCGTGCTCCGCCGGCAGCTCCAGCGTGAACGCCGGGTCCGCCGCCAGCGCGGCGCGGATCACCTCCGCCCGGGCCGGGATCTCCCAGGTCGGACCGCGATGGCCGCTGAACACCTCGAAGGCCGGTTCGTGGAGCTGGTGGAGCGGCGAGTGGACGACGCGCATGGCGGCAGGATAGGTCCGGCCGAACGGCACGCGCGGGACGGCGTCGCGCGCGCTACGCTCGCCGCGCGACGTCCCACGACCCGCCCGCGACACGACGCGGCGGGCGGGGTGACGGCGGCAGGACAGCGGAGGCGGACGTGGGCATGCGAGTGCCGGACCTGGGCGCCCTCCTGGCCGAGGCCCAGCTGCGGCGGATGGCGCTCGACGCGACCGGTGCCTACTTCGTCACCGACATCGATCCGGCGCACGCCGAGGACTTCGCCAAGACGCTGCTCCTGATGTCGGTCCCGCGGCACGGGCAGCACGACCAGCCGATCACCGTCTACATCAACTCGGGCGGTGGTTCCGTCGGCGACGGGCTGGCGATGATGGAGATGATCAACCGGATGCGGCGCCAGCACGACGTCCGCATCAACACCGTGGTCCTCGGCTACGCCTACTCGATGGGCGCGATCGTGAGCCAGGCGGGCGACCACCGCTCGATCGGGCGCTACGGGACCCTGATGCTCCATTCCACGCACTGGCTCCTGTCCGGCGAGGACGAGCGGATCTTCAAGGACTACCAGCTCCTCTCCGAGCACTACCAGGTGACCGTGGCGGAGCTGTTCGCGCGGCGAACCGGCCACAAGGACGCCGCGTGGTGGCGGCGCTTCGTCTGGTCGGGCCGCGAGCGCTTCCTGGGCCCGGACGAGTGCCTGAAGCTGGGCTTGATGGACGAGATCCTCGAGCCGGCGCTCCTCCACGAGGCGCATCCGTCGGTCTGACCTGGGCGACCCGGCGACCCGGGTGACCCCGGGCGACTGGCAGGAGCGGCCCCGGCTCGGCTACGGTGCGGGCGCCGGTCCCGGCTCGCGCCGTCTCCCGGCTCGAGCGGCCAGCCCGAGGGCGCCGGCGGCGACCAGCCCGCCGACGATCCCGACCACCAGCGCGGGCAGCGGGTCGACCGACGACCCGGAAGCCGAGGCCTCACCCGGCGCGGCGATGGGCGCGACGTCGACATCCCGGACCTCGCTCTGGGCCACGAGCCTGCCGAGCTCCACCTGCCAGCGCCACCGACCCTCGTGGGGCACGACGAGTGCCGCCCTGTAGCGACCGCCGCTGCCGACGGCCGTGGCATTGGTGCGCACGACGTCGCCGGTCCGCGCTTCGACCGCGACGACGGTCGCCTCCTCGGTGTTGACGGGCGTCACGCCGTGCTGGAGCACCGTGAAGGCGATCGCGATCGGCTCGTCCGCCCGCCCCGTCGTCGCGCTGGCGTCGCCGTCGATGATCACCGCCGCCCAGCCGCCGGCCACCGCCGGTGCGGCGACGACGGCGGCGAGGAAGCCGGCGACGGCGACGGCGCCGAGGCCAGTCCGAACCCTTGTCCACAGCATTCCTGGGCCCCCTGATCTCCGGGTTGTAGGCTCCCGGTGCGAGTGGTACACCGCAGGATCCGTGGCGGTTCGCGGGGAACCGGCCGGCCGCGCGCGGTGTAGGAGGGGCGTGACGCTGGTGGAGGGCCGTCCATCGGGCGACGACGAGCTCGTCTCGCGTGCCCGGGCAGGCGACGACGACGCGTATGCCGTGCTTGTCGCGCGGCATCGTGACATCGCGTTCCGGACCGCGTGGCTGATCACCGGCACGGCGGCGGATGCCGAGGACGCCGCCCAGGAGGCGTTCATCAAGGCCCATCGCGCCCTCCCGCGCTTCCGGCCCGGCGCGCCCTTCCGCCCGTGGCTGCTGCAGATCGTGGCGAACGACGCCCGCAACCGCCGGCGGTCCGCGGGCCGCCGGGAGCAGCTCGCCGTCCGCGCCTCGATCGATCGCCCCCTGGGTGTCGCGGCCCCGGCGCCCGAGGGGGCGGTCCTCGCGGCGGAGCGTCGCGGCGCTCTGCTGGACGGTCTCGACCGCCTCGGCGACGAGGACCGCCTCGTCATCGGCCTGCGCTACTTCCTGGACCTTGGCGAGGCCGAGATGGCGGCCTCGCTCGGCATCCCCCGGGGCACGGTGAAGTCACGCCTGTCGCGGGCCCTCGGCCGGCTGAGGACGATCCTCGGTCCCACCCTGGAGGAGCTCCGATGAGCGGCACGGCCGATCCCGCGATGACGGCTCTCGAGGCGGACCTGCGCTCCCTCGGTGCCGTGGTCGCGTTCCCGCCGACGCCGGAGCTCGTCACTGCCGTCCAGGCCCGCCTCGAGCATGGGCGCCGCGAGGGGTACGAGCGGGAGCCGGGGCGCGGGCCCACCCTGGTCCGCCCGCGAAAGCTGGCCCGCAGCCTGCTCCTGGCGGCGGCCCTGGTGCTGCTGCTCGCCGCGGCGGCACTCGGCTCGTATGTCATCCTCCGCGGCCTGGCGGTCATCCGGGTGGACGTGGTCCCGTCGGCTTCGCCAACGGGCATGCCGACGGGATCCGCCGGCTCCGGTCTCGATCTCGGGCGCCAGGTCCAGCTGGCGGACGTGGCGGCTGCCGCCGGGTTCGCGCCGCTCGTGCCCGAGGGTCCATTGCTCGACGGTGTCCCGCTCGGGCCGCCGGACTCCACGTGGGTCGACACGGCAGGCGAGGCGGCCCGCGCGACGCTCGTCTGGACCGCGCGCCGCGGCCTCCCAGTGGCCGAGCCGACCGGGGTCGGGCTTCTCGTCGACGAGCTCCGCGGGAGCACCCGCGAGATCCTCGTGACGAAGCTCGTCGGACCCGCGACGGCCGTCACGCCGGTCGCCCTGGCCGATGGCTCGCCCGCGTACTGGATCACGGGCGGCCCGCACACCGTGCTCTACGAGGCGCCGCAGGGTGGGGTCCGGGAGGCAGAGGGGCGGCTCGCGTCCGACACGCTGGTCTTCAACCGGGGAGGCCTGCTCGTCCGGATCGAGACGGCCGCCGGGCTCGCGACCGCCTTGGCGGTGGCCGACTCGCTCCCGTGACCGGTGCCGAGCCCCATGCATGTTGGGGCAGGCTATCTGCATATGCGCATATGAGGCATCATCGGGTTGTCAACTCGGCCGTCGGTCGGGACCGACGGCCCTCATCTGGAAGGGAGAGCGCGTCCCATGAAGATTCTCGATCGCAAGCATGCCCTCGCGATCGCCTTCGGCCGAATCGTCATCGGCATCATCTTCCTGTGGGCCAGCCTCGAGAAGATCGTCGGTGAGGGCCTGGGCACCTGGTCGGCGGCAGGATTCCTGAAGTTCGCCACCGGCGGCACGCTCGGCTGGCCATTCGTCACCGGGGAGGTGGCGGAGGGCACCGTCTTCAACCCCACGCACGACTTCTGGGTTGCCCTGGCGGGCAACGAGGCGGCCATGAGCGCCATCGGCTTCCTCGTGCCGCTGGGCCAGTTCGGGATCGGCGTGGCCCTCATCCTCGGCCTGCTGACCCGCTTCGGGGCGGCGATGGGGACGCTGATGATGCTGTTCTTCTTCGTCGCCGCCTGGGACTTCCAGTTCGGCATCGTGAACCAGCACCTCACGTATGCCGTCGTGACGCTCGGGCTCGGCATCGTCGGCGCCGGCAACTACTACGGGCTCGACGCGATCGCCGGCAAGCGCTTCGGCGGCGCCTTCCGCAGGTGGTTCCTGTCGGGCAAGGTCGACGAGGACTGGCAGGCCGCCTGAGCCCCCGGGTCCGGCGGCCGGCGGGGCCTCGTCCGTTCGCAGCGCCCGCGGCATGGGTGCGCCAACCAACGGTGGCGGTACGTAGAACGGTCGCGTCGCGGGTGCTCACGCGCGTCGCCCGTGCTCACGCACGGCCGCGGGCGTCGCCGCGACGCGCCCATCCAGCGGGGCGCGGCCGACCCGACGACGCGTGGTCATCGGGAGGGGCGCGGCCGACACGGCGACACCGCCCACCGGCCCGGATGTCCGGGTCGCCGCCGGAGCGTCGATGTTTCGTGCGTTGGGGCCTCGCACGGCCGGTCGTGATCGCCCCGGCCTCGACGGCCCATCGGTGGCGCACCACACGCCATCCGGCAGACGGGGCGCGCCCTGCTCGGCACGGGCCGTGTCGTGCTCGCGACGAGCCGCATCCGTCTGCAGGCCGGGCGCAGACGGACGGTCAGGTGATCCTCGGCGACGGCCACGGACGGTCGCGGAGACCGAAGGCGCACGAATCATCGACTGAGCGTCGGTGCGCGCGACCGTGACGCCCGGTTGCGCCGCCGAGTCCGAGCCTCGCCGGGATACCGCCCGCGGCGGGTGGCCCTTGGCGCTCTGGAACACGCGACGGTCGCTGCCCGAACCACCTAGAACATCTGGTCGGTTTGGCACAGCAGCCGTATACTCGCGATCCCGTGGCCCGCCGATCCGACCCTCCCGCCGACCCCGACGCGAACGCGCTCGCGCAGGACCCGCTCGCGCGGTTCGCGCCGCCCGTCGCGGCCTGGTTCCGGGGCGCCTTCGCGGCTCCCACGAAGGCCCAGGTGGACGGCTGGGCCGCGATCGCGGCCGGCGGGCACGTCCTGCTCCACGCGCCGACGGGCAGCGGCAAGACGCTCGCCGCCTTCCTCTGGGGCCTCGACCGGCTCGTCCGGACGCCGGCGCCGCCGCCCACGGCCGCCGCGGGCGCCTCGGTCCGGATCCTGTACATCAGCCCGCTCAAGGCCCTGACCTACGACGTCGAGCGCAACCTGCGGGCGCCCCTGGCCGGCATCGCCCTGGCCGGGAAGCGGCTGGGGACGCCGGTCCGGCCGGTCTCCATCGCGTCGCGGACCGGCGACACCCCGTCCGAGGAGCGCCGGGCGCTGGCCAGGAAGCCGCCGGAGATCCTCATCACGACGCCGGAGTCGCTCTACCTCCTCCTGACCTCGGGCGCCCGGGAGACGCTGCGCGGCGTGGAGCACGTGATCGTGGACGAGGTCCACGCCATCGCCGGGACCAAGCGCGGCGCCCACCTCGCGCTCTCCCTCGAGCGCCTCGAGCGCCTGCGCGCCCCGGACGCGCCGCCCCTCCAGCGGATCGGCCTGTCGGCGACGCAGCGTCCGCTCGAGACGATCGGGCGCTTCCTGGCCGGGGCCGGGATCGGACCGCCCGGTCACGGTCGTGGACGCCGGGTCGAGGAAGCGGCTGGACCTCCAGGTCGTGGTGCCCGTCGAGGACATGAGCCGCCTCGGGGAGCCGCTGCCCCTCGAGGAGCAGCCCGGCGGCCCGGTCGCCGGCGGCGAGTCCCGGGTCAGCATCTGGCCCGCGATCCATCCCCGCATCCTCGAGCTGATCCGGAGCCACCGCAGCACGCTCGTCTTCGTGAACAGCCGCCGGCTCGCGGAGCGGCTGGCCCAGCGGCTCAACGACCTCGCCGGCGAGGACCTCGTCCGGGCTCACCACGGGTCGATCGCCCGCGAGCAGCGGGTCGCGATCGAGGAGGCCCTCAAGGAGGGCCGCCTGCCGGCGCTCGTGGCGACCTCGTCGCTGGAGCTCGGCATCGACATGGGAGCCATCGACCTCGTGATCCAGGTCGAATCGCCGACGTCGGTCGCCCGCGGCCTGCAGCGCATCGGGCGCGCCGGCCACCAGGTCGACGAGGTGAGCAGCGGAGTCATCTTCCCCAAGTACCGCGGCGACCTCCTCGAGTGCGCCGTCGTGGCCGAGCGGATGCGGGAAGGACAGATCGAGGCGACGGTCATCCCCCGCACGCCGCTCGACGTCCTGGCCCAGCAGCTGGTGGCGATGGCCGTGATGGACCGCTGGTCCGTGGCCGACCTCCACGCCGCGGTGACGCGGGCGGCCCCGTTCGAGACGCTCACCCGCGAGGCGCTCGAGGGCGTCCTGGCGATGCTGGCCGGCGCCTACCCGTCCGACGAGTTCGCCGAGCTGAAGCCGCGGCTGGTCTGGGACCGGATCGCCGACACGGTGGAAGGGCGGCGGGACGCCCGCGTCGTCGCCGTCACCTCGGGCGGCACGATCCCCGACCGCGGCCTCTACGGCGTCTTCGTGGCGGGCGAGGCCGGGACGCCTGGCCGTCGCGTCGGCGAGCTCGACGAGGAGATGGTCTACGAGCTCCGCGCCGGTATGCACGGCGACGTCATCGTCCTGGGCGCCAGCAGCTGGCGCGTCACCGAGATCACCCCGGACCGCGTCATCGTCTCGCCGGCGCCCGGCGAGCCCGGCAAGCTGCCGTTCTGGAAGGGCGACGCCGTCGGCCGCCCGATCGAGCTCGGCCGGGCGATCGGGGCGTTCGTCCGGGAGGTCGAGGGCGACCTTGCCCGCGGTGCGAAGGGCCGGACCACGGCGCTGGCTCGCCTGGGCGAGCGTCACCACCTCGATCCGCTCGCGGCGGAGAACCTGGTGGCCTACCTGGAGGACGAGCGCGAGGCGGCGGGTGCCCTGCCCACTGATCGCCGGGTCGTCGTGCAGCGCTTCCGCGACGAGCTGGGCGACTGGCGCCTGGTGATCCTCAGCCCCTTCGGTGGGCGGGTTCACGCCCCCTGGGCGATGGCGATCGAGGCGCGCCTGCGCGAGCGCCTGGGGGCCGAGGTCGCCAGCATCTGGTCCGACGACGGGATCGCCATCCGGCTGCCGGACGGCGACCTCGAGGGCGTGGAGGACGACCTGTTCCCCGATGCCGACGGGGTGGAGGACATGGTCGTGGCGGCCGTCGGCGGGTCGGCGCTCTTCGCCGCCCGCTTCCGCGAGAACGCCGCCCGGGCCCTGCTCCTGCCGCGTCGCCGGCCGGGGACCCGCACGCCGCTCTGGCAGCAGCGCCAGCGGGCGGCCGACCTGCTGGCCGTCGCGAGCCGCTACGGCAGCTTCCCGATCCTCGTCGAAACCTACCGCGAGTGCCTGGCCGACGTCTTCGACCTGCCGGCGCTGCGCGACGTGCTGCGCGGGATCGAGCGGCGCGAGGTCGCCGTCCACCGCGTCGAGACGGCGCGGGCGACGCCCTTCGCGTCCTCGCTCCTCTTCGACTACGTCGCGGCCTACATGTACGAGGGCGACGCCCCGCTCGCCGAGCGGCGGGCGCAGGCGCTGGCGCTCGACCGCGACCTGCTCCGCGAGCTCCTGGGCCAGGAGGAGCTCCGCGAGCTGCTCGACCCGGCCGCGCTCGAGGAGACCGAGCTGGAGCGGCAGGCCCTCGTCGACGAGCGCAAGGCCGGCTCCGTGGACCAGGTGGCCGACCTGCTGCGCCGGGTCGGCGACCTCTCCGCCGACGAGGTGGCCGCCCGCACCCGCGGCGGACCCCCGGCCGCCGGGGAGTGGCTCGAGACGCTGGCCGCCGGCCGGCGGGCCGTGGTCGTCCGGGTGGGCGGAGAGGCGCGCTGGATCGCCGTCGAGGATGCCGCCCGCTATCGCGACGCGACCGGCGCCTCGCCGCCGCCCGGGACGCCCGCGGCCTTCCTCGGCGAGACGCGCGACGCCCTGGGCGGCCTCCTCGCGCGCTGGGCGCGGACACACGGCCCGTTCCTCGCCGCGGAGCCCGCCCGGCGCTGGGGCCTTCCGGTGGGGATCGTCGAGGAGGCGCTGACGCGGCTCGTGGAGGCCGGCTCACTCCTGCGGGGCGAGTTCCGCCCCGGTGGCGCGGAGCGTGAATGGTGCGACCCGGACATCCTTCGGCTCCTGCGCCGCCGCTCGCTGGCCCGGCTGCGCCGCGAGGTGGAGCCCGTCGAGCCTGCCGCCCTGGCTCGCTTCCTGCCGGCCTGGCAGGGCGTGGCCGCCGCGCCGGTCCGGGGGACCCTCGGCGCCGAGGCGCCACCGCCGCTGCGCGGCCAGGCCGCCCTGGAACGGCTGGCCGAGGTCGTGGACCAGCTGGCCGGCGTGCCGATCCCGGCCTCCGTCCTGGAGCGTGACGTCCTGCCCGCCCGTGTGCCCGGCTACCAGCCC
>CAWEYP010000001.1:0-59575 GCA_963813305.1 uncultured Chloroflexia bacterium | reverse complement strand
GGCCCGCGCGGACGAGCTCCTCGCCGAGGGTGAGTACGCCAGCGCGCGCGTCGCGTACGCCCGCCTGGTGGGGATGCCCGACCCGGGCATCACGGCCGCGGCGCTCGTCGGGGCGGGCGAGGCGCTGTACCGCCTCGACGACGACGACGGCGCCCGCCAGTGCTGGGAGCAGGCGGCGAAGCTGCCCGAGAACCCGATGACGTATCGCGCCCTGCGCCAGGTGGCGGCCGTGCGCGTCCGGGATGGGGACCTGCGCGGCGCGCGCGACGCGTACCGGGAGGCCGAACGTCGCGCCCCGGCGGCCGACCGCGCGGAGATCGCCTCGCGCCTCGGCTGGCTCAACAAGGAGCTCGGCGACCAGCGTGCCGCGGGGCGCTGGTTCTCGCGGAGCCGGGCCGCCGAGCCGTCCCCGGTGGCGACCTACGGGATCATCGGCATCACGGTCGTCATCTCGTTCCTTGCCCTCCAGCCGGGCGGCAGCGACCTGCTCACGGCCCTGTGGCTCGACAAGCAGGGGCTCGCGGCAGGCGAGTGGTGGCGCCTCGTGTCCCCGGTCCTCGTCCACGGTGGTCTCCTGCACCTGCTGTTCAACATGTACTTCCTGTTCCTTGTGGGCCCGCTCGTCGAGCAGCTCTACGGGTCGGTCCGCTTCGTCCTGCTCTACGTGATCACGGCCGCCGCGGGGTCCGCGGCCAGCTTCCTCTTCGGCGGGCCCGCGCCGAGCGTCGGCGCATCGGGCGCGATCTTCGGGCTGTGCGGCGTGCTCCTCGCCGTCAGCGCCGTCCATCGCCCCATCCTCGACCGGCGCGGACGCGCGATCATGAGCCAGATCGGGGCCCTGGTCGTGCTCAACCTGGTCATCGGCTTCGGGTTCGGGGCGCTGATGGGCGGCAACATCGACAACGCCGCCCACATCGGGGGCCTGCTGGCGGGCCTCTGGCTCGGGCTTGTGCTGCCGCCGATCCGGGCCACGCTGGCCTCGTACTGGCAGCAGCCGACGCGGTCAGCCGCCGGGCCGGGCACCGTGCTCGCGGCCGGCGCCACCGCCGCTGCCGACCGGCGGCTGATGGGCGTGCTCCGCCTGCTGGCCGTGCTGGCCGCCGTCGCCGTGGTCGTGGGCGCCGTCCTGGTGGGCTCCGCGGTTCGCTGAGCCCTTCTCGGGCGGGTGGCTCCGCTCGCGATGTCCGAATCCCGCTAGCATCGCCCGCCGCCGGGTGCGATCCTGCGGGCATGGTTCTCGACCTCGACTTCGCCGGCCGCTACCGCGCCGTCCAGAGCCGCGACCCGCGGTTCGACGGCTGGTTCTTCACCGCGGTCACCTCCACCGGGATCTACTGCCGGCCCAGCTGCCCGGCCACCACGCCGCGCGCGGAGCACGTCCGCTTCTACCCGACCGCCGCCGCGGCGCAGGAGGCCGGGTTCCGGGCCTGCAAGCGCTGCATCCCGGGCGCGGTTCCCGGGTCGCCGGCATGGGACCTCCGGGGCGACGTGGCCGGCCGGGCGATGCACCTGATCGCCGACGGGATCGTCGAGCGCGAAGGCGTGCCTGGCCTCGCCCGCCACCTCGGCTACAGCGAGCGCCAGGTGCGCCGCCACCTGCTGGCCGACCTGGGTGCCGGGCCACTGGCGCTCGCGCGCGCCCAGCGCGCCCACGTCGCCCGGCTGCTTCTCGAGACCACGGACCTGCCCGTGACGGAGGTCGCCTACGCCGCCGGGTTCGGCTCGCTGCGCCAGTTCAACGCGACGATCCGCGAGGTCTTCGCGACGGCGCCGACGGCGCTCCGGGAGGCGCGCCGTCCGGGCGAGCCCATGCCCAGCGGTCGGATCGTCCTGCGCCTGGCGCGCCGGGCGCCGTTCGCCTGGCCGGCGCTCCTGGGGTTCCTTGCGGTGCGCGCCGTGCCCGGCGTGGAGGAGGTCGTCGACGGCGTCTACCGCCGCAGCCTCCGGCTCCCGCACGGCCCGGCGGTCGTCGAGCTGGCCGACGACGGCGAGGCGGTCCGCTGCGCCCTCGCCCTGGCCGATCCCCGCGACCTGGGACCCGCGGTCGCCCGCTGCCGCCGCCTCCTCGACCTCGACGCCGACCCGGTGGCCGTGGCCGATTCGCTGGACCGCGATCCGTTCCTCGCCGACCTGGTCCGCAGCGAGCCCGGCCGGCGCTCGGCGGGCGCCGTCGACGGCGCGGAGCTGGCCTTCCGGGCGGTCCTGGGGCAGGGGATCACGGTGGCCGCGGCGCGCACCCTGGCCGCGCGCCTGGTGGCGGCCCACGGGACGCCGCTCGCCGCCGCGAACGGCGGGATCACTCATCTCTTCCCGGGGGCCCGGGACATCGCGGCCGCCGATCCGGCTCGCCTGCCGGGGCCGGGGACCCGACAGGGGGCGCTGCGCGACGTCGCCGACGCGATCGCCCGGGGCGATCTCGACCTCGACGCCGGCGCCGACCGGATCGAAGCCGGCCGCCGCCTGCATGCCATCCGCGGGATCGGGCCGTGGACCGCCGGCTACATCGCCATGCGGGCGCTCGCTGACCCGGACGCGTTCCTGCCGGGCGATGTCGCCCTGCGCCACGCCATCACGCGGCGTGGCGGGCCCGGCGATCCGCGAGGAATGGCGGCCACCGCGGCGCGCTGGCGACCCTGGCGCTCGTACGCCGTCCACCACCTCTGGGCGTCGCTGGGGGCGGCGCCGATCGAGCAGACCCACCAGACCCACCCGACCCACGATGGAGGCTCCCGATGACGTCGACGATCTATGCCCACCACCCGAGCCCGGTCGGCACGCTCCTCCTGGTCGGCGAGCGGGCCCCGGACGGGGCAGCGCTCCTGACCGGCTGCTACCTGCCGGGGCATCGCCGCGGTCCGGCCGTGGACGCCGCGTGGGCCGAGGACCCGGCCGCGTTCACCGGGATCAGCGCGGCCATCGACGCCGAGCTTGCCGGGGCGCGTCCGCGGCCGGCCATCCGCGTCGCGCTGCGCGGCGGGACGCCGTTCCAGCGGCGGGTCTGGGAGGAGCTGCGGACGATCCCGCGCGGGACGACGGTGACCTACGCGGAGCTCGCGACCCGCATCGGCAAGCCGGGCGCGGCCCGCGCCGTCGGGTCGGCCGTGGCGCGGAACCCGATCTCGATCGTCGTACCGTGCCACCGCGTCGTCGGCGCCGATGGGTCGCTCACCGGGTATGCCGGCGGTGTCGAGCGCAAGCGCGCGCTGCTGGCCCTGGAGGGCGTGCGGTAAGGAGGCCGGGCTTCACAGTGGCGGCCCGGCGGACGGGGGGCGCGCGGTCTCAGGCCGGATTGCGGTCCCCGGGCGCTCCGGCGACTCGCAGCGAGGGGCCGGACAGCAGGTCACCGCGGTCGCGGAAGCGGTCCAGGACGCGGTAGAAGTTGCGCTTCGAGAGCCGGTCGCGCTCAGATTCGCGCAGGCTCGTCCAGGCGCGGTGCTCGTGGCGTGCCAGCGGCAGCGCCAGCCGCCGGGCGCCCCGCGGGGCTGCCGTCTCATCGGCGCCGGCGCGCAGCACCAGGCTCCACCAGGCGTCGAGGTGGCGCTGGAAGACGAACTTCTCGTCGAGCGGGCCGAGGGCGACGAAGTCGGCGCGCCGGAAGGCCATCCACTCGAGCGCGACCGCGTCGACGACCGGGCCGGGAGCGTCGTCGAACCGACGCAGGTCGGCCGTGACCAGGCCGAAGGCGCCGGCGACCGCGACGGCCGGGTCGTCGAGGGCCCGCTCCAGCGGGGCCAGCGCGTCGCCGGTCGGCTCGATCGACGCGTCGGCGAGGACGACCACCGCACCGCGGGCACGGCGGAGGCCGACGTTGCGGGCCGCGGCATGGCCCAGGCGGTCGCTGGTCCAGACCACCTCGGGAGCGGCATCCCGCGATGGGGACGAGGTCGGGGCCGTCGGGGGCCAGGCGCGCCGCCTGGCCGGGCCCGGGGTCGTTGGCCACGATGACGACCTGGGTGCCCTCCGGGGCGTGGGCCCGCAGGCCGGCAAGGATGCGCGAGAGATCGTCCGCCCAGTCGTCGGCGATCAGCTCGACGGTGAAGCGGGCCGTCGGCGGCTCGTCGAGGAGCGGATGGCACGGCGGCGGCTGCGCCGTAGCGGACGGACCCCGCCTTCCTCGATCGTCGTCGGCGTCGCCGGCTCCAGCACGACGTCGGTGCCGCGGTCGATCACCTTCCAGCCCGCCGCCTCGATCTCCGCGCGGAGGGCGTCGGCGCGGAGCCAGTCGCGGGCGGCGCGGGCCTCCGAGCGCTCGCGGGCGAGGCCGACGATCTCCGCGGGCGGCTCGGGGCGGGGGTTGGTCACCCGCCGAGTGTAGCCGGGACCAGCGGCAGGACGACGCTGACGCGCGCGCCGCGCGGGGCGAGGTTCTCGGCGATCGCGTCGCCGCCGTGGGCCCGGGCCAGGTCGCGGACGATCGAGAGGCCCAGCCCGGACCCCGGCCCGGAACGGGCCGGGTCGCCGCGGAACGTGCGCTCGAAGACACGACCCAGGGCGCCCGGCGGGAAGCCGGGACCGTCGTCGGACACCGCGAGGACGATCGCCGGGCGCCCGTCCGGCAGGGACCCGGCGCGCCCACCCAGGATCATCCGGCCGGCGACGCCGGGCTCGAGGGCGCGCAGCGCGTTCTCGACGAGGTTGTCGACGATCCGCTCCACGGCCAGGCGGTCGGCTGCGAAGGCGGGCGCGCCGGCTGCCTCCACGGTCAGCATGACCCCGGCCCGCTCGGCCCGGTCGGCGAAGCGATCGGCTCCGGCCCGCAGGATCTCGTCGGGGACGAGCTCCTCGGGGCGCAGGTCGGGCGCGCCGGATCCAGCAACCGCACCGAGCTCGTCGACCAGGCGCTCCAGGCGGGCCGTCTCGTCCGCGATCGTGCGGGCCGCGCGGGTCGCGGCGTCGCCCTCCGCGGTCCCGTCCACGAGCGCCTCGGCGAAGCCGCCGATGACCGTCAGCGGCGTCCGCAGGTCGTGGCGCAGGTTGGCGAGGAGCTCCGTCTCCGTGCGGCGCGACGCGTCGAGCTCCGCCGTCATCGCGTTGAAGCGCTGCGGTCAGGTCGCGGACCTCGGACGGTCCCTCGGCCGGGATCGGCGCCGGCGGGCTCCCGGCGGCGCTCGGCGAGGGAACCGTGGTCGTGGCCGCACGGCCAGGCGCCGGAGCGGGCGCACCGTCGAGCGGACGAGGAGCCACCCGAGCGGTCCGCCGACGAGCAGCGCGACGAGGAGCACGAAGGGGACCGTCCGGAGCAGGTCGGAGAGCGTCTCGGCGCCCGACCGGTCGAGGGTCGCGAGCATCAGCCCGCGTCCCTCGGGCGCGCCGGCCGCCCCGAGGGCCATCGTCGTCGCCAGCCACGGCCGCCCGTCGTCGAAGGCCACCGTGTCGTCGGCGAACGTCCCGCGCCCGGTGGCGGGCACGGGGGGCACGGCGCCCTCGGGCGGCGCGTCGCCTTCCAGGGTCACCACCCGCCCGCCGACCGCGACGAAGGCGACGTTGATCTCCAGGCCTGCCAGCTGCTCGCGGATCGTGCCGAGGACGCCCTGCACCTCGCCCCGCTCGACGCGCGGGCCCACCTGGGCCAGGACGGTCGTGCCGACGGCGTGGAGGCGCGCGAAGCCCGCGTCGCGGTGCAGGTCGCGGAGGGCCACGAAGAGCGCGGCCCCGACGGCCAGGATGACCGCGAGCGTGGTGACTCCGAGCGTCAGGGCGAGGCGGGCGCCGAGGCTGCGCAGCACCGTCAGCCGGCCTCGCGCTCGGGGTCGGCCGATCGCGGCGCGGCGTCGGTCGCTCGGCAGGCCGCCGTCGGTCGTCCGGGGCACCGCGCGGCGGTCGCGCGCGGCAGCGGCTCGCGCGCCGGCGGCACGAGCCGGTAGCCGACGCCGCGGACCGTCTCGATCGGCGGCCCGTCGTCGCCGAGCTTCTTGCGGACCTCGGCGACGTGGACGTCGACCGTTCGCGTCTCGCCCGGGAAGTCGGTGCCCCAGACGTCCTCGAGGAGCGCGTCGCGCGTCAGCACGACGCCCGGGTCGCGGGCGAGCGCGGCCAGGAGGTCGAACTCGCGGGGCCGCAGGTCGAGGCGCCGGTCGCCCACGTACGCCTCGCGCCGGCGCGGGTCGACCCGCAGGCTGCCGACCTCGATCGGCCGGCCGCCGCCGGCCGTCGCCGTCGGTGCGGCGGAGGATCGCCTTGACCCGGGCGACCAGGGCCCGCGGGTTGAAGGGCTTCGTCACGTAGTCGTCGGCGCCCAGCTCCAGGCCGACGATCGCGTCGACGTCGTCGCTGCGCGCGGTCAGCATGAGGATCGGGGTGTCGCCGCGCCGGCGCAGCTCGCGGCAGACCTCGAAGCCGTCGCGCTTGGGGAGCATCAGGTCGAGGACGACCAGGTCGGGATCGTGGCGGGCGTGGAGGGCCAGGGCCTCGTCGCCGTCGCGCGCGGCGACGACCGCGAAGCCCTCCTTCTCCAGGTAGAGCCGCAGCAGCTCGACGATGTTGGGCTCGTCGTCGACGACGAGGATGCGCTTCACGGTCCGGAGTCTACGGGGACGATGCACCCCTCCGGGCGGCTGATGTAAGCGGACGGTAAGGCGGACGGACCGATCGACTACGATCGAGCCATGTTCGCAACGCTCGCCGGGGGGTACCCGTGGCCGGCCGATCTCGCGCCGGCCGAGGCGCCGGCCGCGGGGCTGGCCGCGGTCCTGCGGGCCCAGGCCGAGGCGGGGCTCGGGCTCCTCTCCGACGGGCTGGTCCACGCGGCGACGACCTCGCCCGAGGATCTCGTCGAAGCGTGGCACGCGGTCTCCGAGGCCGTCGCGCACCTGGCGATCGGGCTGCCCGTCAAGGTCGCGTTGCAGGGCCCATGGGTCGCCGGCGGATCGTCGGGCGCGGTCGATGCCGCGCGATCCCTGCGGGCAAGCCTCGCGGCGCTCGCGGACGCGGGCTGCCCACTGGTGGAGGTCCACGAGCCGTCGTCGTCGCTCCCGTCGGAAGGGCGGCGCGGTCCCCGGCGGAAGGGCGGCGCGGTCCCCTGGGTGGTCTGTGCGCCGGTTCCGACGGCTGCTCGTCTGCGCGCCCCGCACCAACCGCCCCGGCGCCGCGCGCGATCGCGGCACGAAGTGCCACGCTGGGGCAGTATCAGCCGCGACGGCGCCGCCCCGGCGGCTGGCCGACCGCGACCCCGCCCGCGGAACCCGCGCCGCCCGATCCGACCGAACCGCCCGAACCGCCGCCCGAACCGCCTGGAGAGGAGCCCAGCGCCCCGATGCCGACCCGCTACTGGCACCCCTTCGCCGACATGCACAAGGTGCGGGACCACGAGCTGGTCCTGGTCCGGGGCGCCGGGGCATGGATCGAGGACGCCGACGGCCGGCGCTACCTCGACGCGACGGCGGGCCTCTGGTACTGCAACGTGGGCCACGGCCGGACGGAGATCGCCGACGCCGCCGCCGGGCAGCTCTCGTCGCTGGCGGCCTACTCCAACTTCGGGGCGTTCGCGACCGCCCCGACCCTGGAGCTGGCCGACCGGCTGGCGGCGCTGGCGCCGATGGAGGGCGCCTCGGTCTTCTTCGGCTCGGGAGGCTCCGACGGGGTGGACACCGCCGCCAAGCTGGCGCGGCGCTACTGGGACGCGCTCGGCCACCGCGAGAAGCGGATCGTCGTCAGCCGCGAGCACGCCTACCACGGCATGCACGCGTTCGGCACCGGCCTGTCCGGGATCCCGGCGATGCAGGCCGGCTACGGCGGGCCGATGGTGGGCGACACGATCCAGGTCTCGGCCCACGACGTCGACGAGCTCGAGCATCTCTTCAAGGCCCGGGGCAGGGAGATCGCCGCGTTCATCGGGGAGCCGGTCATCGGCGCCGGCGGAGTGATCCCGCCGGAGGACGGCTACTGGGAGGCGGTCACGCGGCTGTGCGACGCGCACGGCGTCCTCGCTCGTCGCCGACGAGGTGATCACCGGCTTCGGCCGCCTCGGCACGATGTTCGGCAGCGAGCGCTACGAGATCGCCCCGGACATGATCTGCTTCGCCAAGGGCGTCACCTCGGGGTACCTGCCGCTCGGCGGCGTCCTCATCGGGCGCCGCGTGGCCGAGCCCTTCTGGGACGGCGCCAGCGGGCCGATCTTCCGCCACGGGTACACGTACTCCGGGCATGCCACGGCGTGCGCCGCGGCCCTCGCCAACCTCGACATCCTCGAGGGCGAGGACCTGGTCGGCCGGGTGCGCACGCTGGAGCCGGTCCTCGCGCGCGAGATCGCCCGGCTGGACGACGCGCCGCTCGTCGGAGAGACGCGCGTCGTCGGGCTCACCGCCGCGGTCGAGCTGGACGCCGACACGCTGGCCGCCGACCCGGGCGCGCCGGAGGTGGTGGCGGCTGCGCTGCGCCGCCACGGGATCCTGACCCGTGTGCTGCGGGGCGTCGCGCTCCAGGTCTCGCCGCCGTTCGTCATCACCGAGGCCGAGATCCGCGGCCTGGTCGACGGCTTCGAGGCGGCCCTCGCCGAGGTCGCGGCGGGCTGATCGGCGCCCCGCCGCCCGCGTCGGCCGCCCGGGGGCGCACCCCCCGCAACCAGCGCACAACCCCCTTGTAATCCGGCCGCACCGGTGGGACCATCCGGCGCATTCCCAACGCCGCCGAGCGACGTGGTCCGTGGGGGGCCACCGCCGGCGGAACCGCCACTCCCTGCGGGGGGCCGCGAGGAGCCGGGCGGGCCCGCGCCACGTCCCACATCGCACGGAGCAGGGAGGTCGCCCCTTGAGCGAGCAGGTCGCGCTCGTCGTCAACGGCACGCCACGGACCGTGGACGTCGAGCCGAGACGGATGCTGGTCCAGCTCCTGCGCGAGGACCTGGACCTGACGGGAACCCACGTCGGCTGCGAGACGAGCCAGTGCGGAGCGTGCACGGTGCTCGTCGACGGCCAGGCGATGAAGAGCTGCTCGATGCTGGCGGTCCAGGCCGACGGCGCGAGCGTCACCACGATCGAGGGGCTCGCCCCGGTGGACGGCCTGCATCCGATCCAGCAGGGCTTCTGGGAGAAGCACGGGCTGCAGTGCGGCTTCTGCACCCCGGGCATGATCATGGTCGCGGTCGACCTTCTCGCCAGGAACGCGGATCCCGGCGAGGCCGAGATCCGCCACGCCATCGAGGGCAACATCTGCCGCTGCACGGGCTACCACAACATCGTGGCGGCGATCCGCGAGGCGGCCCGGATCATGGCGACCGGCGCGACGGCCGAAGGAGCCACCCGATGACCACGGACGTCCTCGGCGCACGCGTCAAGCGGGTGGAGGACCCACGCTTCATCACCGGCGCCGGCCGCTACCTTGACGACATCAAGCTGCCGGGGATGGCCCACATGGCGATCCTGCGGAGCCCGTACGCCCACGCCGACATCGGCGCGATCGAGACCGCCGCCGCGAAGGCAATGCCCGGCGTGATCGCGGTCTTCACGGGTGCCGACATCCCGTACAACCCGCTCCCCATGGCCTGGCCGGCCGGCGGCGCCAGCGGCATCCAGAACAACGTCAACACGCCCCGGGTCCTGGCCACGGACTCGGTCAAGTGGACCGGCGAGGGCGTGGCCGCGGTCGTCGCCGAGACGCCGGAGCAGGCGGTCGACGCCCTCGACGCGATCCACGTCGACTGGCAGCCGCTGCCGGCCGTGGTCGACGCCGAGAAGGCGACCCGGCCGGGCGCGCCGCAGCTCCACGAGAACGCGCCGAACAACGTGGTCTTCGACTGGACGGTCGGCGACCGGGCCGGGACGGAGGCAGCGCTCGCCGGCGCCGAGGTCGTCGTGCGTCAGCGGCTGGTCAACCAGCGCCTCATCCCGAACCCTCTGGAGGTCCGGGGCGACATCGGCCTGTACAACCCGGGCACCGACGAGTACACGATCTGGATGTCCAGCCAGACGCCGCACATCCAGCGCCTGCTCGTCGGCATCTTCACGATGGGGATCCCCGAGCACAAGCTCCGCTGTATCAGCCCCGACGTCGGCGGCGCGTTCGGCAGCAAGATCTTCTGCTACGCCGACATGGCGCTCTCGCTCTTTGCCAGCAAGGCGATCGGGGGCCGGCCAGTCAAGTGGGTCGAGTCGCGGCGCGAGAACTACCAGAGCACGATCCACGGCCGCGACCACATCACCTACCTCGAGGTCGCGGCCTCCCGCGACGGTGTTGTCTCCGGCCTCAAGGTCAAGACGATCGCCAACCTGGGCGGCCGTCTCTCCACGATCGGCCCCGGCATCCCGACGACCCTCTATGGGCGCGTCCTCGCGGGCTGCTACAAGATCCCCAACGTCTTCTGCGAGGTGACCGGCGTCTACACCAACACGACGTTCGTCGACGCCTACCGCGGCGCGGGCCGCCCCGAGGCGACGTATGTCGTGGAGCGGGCGATGGACCTGCTCGCCGACGAGCTGGGCATCGATCCGGCGGAGATCCGACGGCGCAACTTCCTGCCGCCGGATTCCTTCCCCTACGACAACCCGTCGGGCCTGGGCACGGCCGTCAACGGCGCCAAGATCTTCATCGACTCGGGCAACTACGAGCCGGCGCTCGACAAGGCCCTTGCGATGGTCGACTACGCCGGCCTCGCGACGAAGAAGGCCGAGGCGAAGAGCCGCGGCAAGCTGCTGGGCCTGGGCCTCTCCACCTATATCGAGGTCTGCGGCGTCGCCCCGTCCAAGTGGATCGGCGCGGTCGGCGAGGGCTGGGGTGCCGCGATGTGGGAGTCGGCCAACGTCAAGGTCCACCTCACCGGCAAGATCGTCGTCACGGTTGGGACCCAGCCGCAGGGCCAGGGCCACGAGACGACCTACTCGCAGGTCGTCGCCCACGAGCTCGGTGTGCCAATGGAGGACATCGTCGTCCAGCACTCGGACACCCAGGGGACGCCGTTCGGGTACGGCTCCTACGGCAGCCGGACCAGCTCCGTCGGCCACACGGCGGCGGTCAAGGCGGCGGCCAAGATTCGCGAGAAGGCGCGCCGGATGGCGGCCCACATGCTGGAGGCCAACGTCGACGACATCGAGGTCGACGGCGCGAAGTACTACGTGAGGGGCAGCCCCGACAAGGCCAAGACGATCCAGGAGATCGCCTTCGCCCTGGACCTTGCCTTCGACGTCCCGGCCGGCATGGAGCCGTACCTCGACGAGACGGCCTACCACGACACGCCCAACTGCACGTGGCCCTTCGGAACCCACGTCGCGATCGTCGAGGTGGACGAGGAGACCGGCGTGGTCGACCTCGTGCGCTACGTCGCGGTCGACGATGTCGGCAAGAAGGTCAACCCGATGATCGTGGACGGCCAGCTCCACGGCGGCATCGCCCAGGGTGTGGGCCAGGCGCTCTGGGAGGGCGCCGTCTACGACGACGAGGGCCAGCTGCTGACGGGCTCGATGCTGGACTATGCGCTACCCCGCGCCTCGTGGCTGCCGTCGTTCGAGCTCGACGAGACGGTCACCCCGTCGCCGGTCAATCCCCTCGGCGTCAAGGGCGTCGGCGAGGCCGGCACGATCGCCTCCACCGCCGCGGTGGCGAACGCGGTCGTCGATGCGCTCTCGCCGTACGGCATCCGCCACGTCGACATGCCGCTCACGCCGCAGAAGGTGTGGGCGGCCCTGCAGCAGGCGAAGGAGGCCCGGGCATGATCCCCGCCGGCTTCGACTACTCCCGCCCGGCCTCGGTCGACGAGGCGCTCGGGCTCCTGGCCTCCCACGGCGGCGAGACCAAGGTCATCGCGGGCGGCCAGAGCCTGATCCCGCTCCTCAAGCTCCGCCTGGCCCACGTGGATCGCCTGGTCGACATCGGGCGGATCCGCGAGCTCCGCGGGATGCGCGACCTGCCGGACGGCGGCTACGAGATCGGGGCGCTGACGACGTACGCCGACATCCTCGCCACCACGCGGCTGGCGTGGGTCCGCGAGGCGGTCGAGCACATCGCCGACGTCCAAACGCGCTACCGGGGAACCGTCGGCGGATCGATCGCCCACGCCGACCCGGCGTCTGACCTGCCGGCGATCGGGCTCGCGTTGGACTACGCGGCCGTGCTCCGCTCCCGTCGCGGGGAGCGCGTCGTGCCGCTCGACGGGTTCTTCCTGGGGGCCTTCCACACGGCGATGGAGCACGACGAGCTGCTCGTCAGCCTCCGGCGAGGGCCGCTGGCGGCGGGCGCCGGCGGCGCCTTCGTCGACCTGGAGCAGCCGGCGTCGGGCTACTCGCTCGTGGGCATCGCCGCCGTGGTGGCGGGCCGCGCGGGCGCCGTGACCCACGCACGGGTGGCGATCACCGGCGTGGGCGAGGTGCCCTACCGGGCGAAGGCGGTGGAGGCCGCGCTCCTCGCGGGCGCGTCGCCGGCCGACGCCGCGGCCCACGCCACCGACGGCGTGACCGTCAACGGCGACATCCACGCCAACCCGTCGTATCGTGCGGCCATGGCTGCCGTCTACGCGCGACGAGCGATCGAGACGGCTCTCGCCCGCGCCGGGTGAGGATCGTCCGCGTCACCCCCGGCGAACCGCTCCCGGAATCCCCGGAGGCCCTCGCCGGCGCGGTGCTCGCCCGCGACCTGGTGGTCGCGGGCGAGCGCTGGTCCAAGGGCCGGCGGCTGGCCGCCGCCGAGATCGCCCTGCTCGCCGGCGGCGACGTGCGCCGCACCGGACCGTGGGTGGTCGCCGACGCGGACGGAGCGCCGCGCCCCGTCACGCTCCTCGTTCCCGACATCGGCGATCTCCACGAGGACGACGCCGCCGTCCGCCTGGCGGCCGCGATCGCAGGGCAGGGGCTCGTGACCCGCGGCCCGGCCGAGTCGCGGATCGACCTCCTCGCCGCGCACCCGGGTGCCGTCCGGGTGCACGCGGCATTGCTCGCCCGTCTCGACGCGATCGATGGGCTCTCGGTCTTCACCGTCCTCGACGGCCAGCTCGTGGCCGTGGGAGCGCTCGTCGCGAGCGTCAAGACCGGACCCCACCTCGTGCCGGAGGCTTCGGTCGCCCGGGCGGAGCACCTGGCCGGGCGCGGCGGGCCCGTGGTGGCAGTCCGCCCCTACGCGCGCCGGCGGGTCGCGGGGGTCGTGAAGGAGGCGCTCGCCCCGGCCGCGCGAGCCCGCTTCGAGCGTGCCCTGCGGGACAAGGTCGAGAGCCTGGGCTCGGAGGTGGTCGAGATCACCTACGTGGCCGACGACGCGGCGGCCATCGCCGCGGTCCTTAGGCGGCTCACGCGCGGTGCCGGCGCCGTCGACCTCGTCCTGACCGCCGGCGCCGCGTCCACCGACCCGGCCGACGCCGTCTTCGCCGCGCTCGCCGCCGTCGGCGGCCGGATCACGTCCCATGGCGTGCCGGCCCACCCGGGGAGCATGCTCTGGCTGGGTCGCGCCGGGCGGACGACCTTCCTCGGCCTCCCCACCTGCGGCGCGTACAGCAAGGCGACCGCGGCGGACCTCCTCCTGCCCTGGCTCCTCGCCGGCGAGCCGCCCACCCGCCGGACCGTCGCCCGCCTGGGTCACGGCGGGATCCTCACCCGCGACATGCGCTTCCGGTTCCCGCCGTCCGCCCGCGAGCTGGACGCGCCGGAGGGCTGACCGCGCCCGCGCCCGCGCTCCGCGCCCGCGCCCGGCCGCTCCGTGCCCGTGCCCGGCCGCTCCGTGCCCGTGCCCGGCCGGCGATGTACGATCCCGGCCACCCGGAACGCAGCGAGGGACGATGGACGAGACGCGCGCGCCGCTCCCCGAGCAGCTGGCCACGATCGAGGGCCTCCAGGCTGCCTTCCGTGCCCGCGACTACGTGGCGGATCGCTCCCTCGCGACCTCGGTCTTCCTGGCCCTCGCGCTCGGGCGCCCGCTCCTCCTGGAGGGCGAGGCCGGCGTCGGCAAGACGCAGCTCGCCAAGACGCTGGCGGAGACGCTCGACACCCGCCTCATCCGCCTCCAGTGCTACGAGGGCCTGGACGTCACGACGGCCGTCTACGAGTGGAACTACGCCCGCCAGATGCTGGAGATCCGGCTCCTGGAGGCGCGCGGCGAGATCGAGCGGGCCACCGCCCACGATATCTTCGGGCCCGAGTTCCTCCTCAAGCGCCCGCTCCTCCAGGCGCTCGAGGCATCGGAGGCCGGCGCCGCGCCGGTCCTCCTCATCGACGAGATCGATCGCGCCGACGAGGAGTTCGAGGCCTACCTCCTCGAGATCCTGTCCGACTTCCAGGTGACGATCCCCGAGATCGGGACGGTGCGGGCGGCGACGCCGCCGCGCGTGATCCTCACCTCGAACCGCACGCGCGAGGTCCACGACGCCCTCAAGCGGCGCTGCCTCTACCACTGGATCGACTACCCCAGCGCGGCGAAGGAGATCGAGATCGTCCTGGCCCGGGTACCGGCGACCCCGGACCGGCTGGCCCGCCAGGTCGTCGGCTTCGTCGGACGGCTGCGGACGGCCGACCTGACGAAGGTGCCCGGGGTCGCCGAGACGCTCGACTGGGCGGCCGCCCTCCTCGCCCTCGGCGCGCGCGAGCTGGCCCCCGACCTCGTCGACGAGACGCTGGGCGTGCTCCTCAAGTACGAGGAGGACGTGCGCCGGGTGCGCGGCGCGACCGCCGCTACCTACGTCGACGAGCTCGCCGCGGCGGGGATCTGAGGGCCCGCGGCCGAGGCCCGCCATGACCGGCACCCGCGTTCCCGCGCCCGATCCGCTCGCCGAGTTCGACGGCGCGGTCTTCCTGAAGAACGCGGTGCTGTTCACCCGCGCGCTGCGATCCTCCGGCGTGCCGACCGACCTCGGCGGGGCGCTCGACTTCGCGCGGGCGATGACCCTGGTGGACATCGGCGACCGGACGCAGGTGCACGCGGCGGGCTCGGCGATCTTCTGCCGGCGGCACGCGGATCTCGCGATCTACGACGCGGTCTTCGACCAGTTCTGGCGCCGCCACGTCGCCCGGATCGCGCCGAGGTCGGTCCTGGCGGAGGCTCCGCGGCCCAAGCAGATGGAGCGCGAACAGGCCGCCGCCGCACCGGAGTCCTCCGCGGAGCGCCAGGGCCGCCGGACCGGGCGCCCCGAGCAGGCCGAGCCGTCGGACGAGGACGAGGGCGAGCAGGAGATCGGGGAGGGGAGGGTCGTCTCGCCGCGGGCCTTCTCGACTGCCGAGGCGTTCGCCCACCGCGAGTTCGACCGGATGACGACGTCCGAGCTGCGCGACGCCGAGCGGCTGATCGACCTCCTGCGACCACGCCTGGAGACGCGCCTCACGCGCCGCTACGAGCATCATCCGCACGGCCGCCGCCTGGCGCCCAGGGCGATGTTCCGCCGCAACCTGGCGACCGGCGGCGACCTCGTCGACTGGGTCTGGCGCCGGCGGGTCCGGCGTCCCCGCACCATCGTCGTCCTGTGCGACGTCTCGGGCTCGATGGAGCGCCACGCCCGGCTCCTCCTCCGCTTCGTGCAGGCGCTCTCGCGCGCGTCGGGCGTGCGGACCGAGTCGTTCGTCTTCGGGACGCGGCTCACGCGGATCACCCACGAGCTGCGCGGGCGCGACCCCGACCTGGCGATCCACCGGGTCAGCGAGACGGTCACCGACTGGTCGGGCGGGACGAGAATCGGCGAGTCGCTGCGCACGTTCAACCTGCGCTGGGCCAGGCGGGTTCTGCGGTCCTCCGGCGTCGTCATCGTCGTGTCCGACGGCTGGGACCGCGGCGACCCGGCGCTCGTCGGCTTCGAGACCGAGCGCCTCCAGCGCAACTGTCATCGCCTGATCTGGCTCAACCCGCTCGCGGGTGCCGACGGCTACGAGCCGCTTGCGGCCGGGATGGCTGCGGCCTATCCGTCGGTGGACGACTTCCTGCCGATCCACAACCTGGCGTCGCTCGAACGCCTCGGCGAGGTGCTGGGCGGGCTGGGGCTGGGCGCAGCCGGGCGGCCGCCGAGGAATGGGGTCCCGAACGTCTACCGGATCGAGGCGACCGGAAGCGGGCGGCGCTCCATCACGGCGGTGGCGCCGCGCGTCTTCGGGCTGCCGTCGCGGGCGGGCGTGGGCCGCGCGGTCGACCCGGCGGCGGCGAGGCCGCTGGGCCGGTGAGGGGTCCGGGCGAGGCCGCGGGCACCCCCGGCGCGGGCGCGGGCACCCCCGGCGCGGGCGCGGGCACCCCCGGCGCGGGCGCGGGCACCCCCGGCGCGGGCGCGGGCACCCCCGGCGCGGGCGCGGGCACCCCCGGCGCGGGCGCGGGCACCCCCGGCGCGGGCGCGGGCACCCACTTTCTGCCATATGTGCAACCGGCGCACGTTGTGTCGGCTTCGCGGCGGTCCGGCCGAGCAGACCGGCGACTCCCGGGCATGCTGGGCCGCCGGGCCGTGCCGAAGGAGCGTGTGGTGCCCCACCGGGCAGCATCGGGTGGGGAGCGAGTCGGCCGCGACGGCCGCGCGGGTGGAGCACTCGGCGTAAGGTGCGCGACGCGCACCTGTGGCAGGAAGGTGCGCGGCGTGGGTGGTCGGCATGCAGGGTGGAGCACGACGCGCTGCTCGAGCGCCTCGCCGGGCCGGAGCACCCCGCCCACGTGGAGCCATGCGTCGGCCAGCCACGCGCGCATGGTCAGCGCCAGAGGAGGGACGCGTCGATGAAGGAGCTGCTCGAGCAGGTCCGTGCCTGGCAGGCGGAGGGTGCCGAGCTGGGGCGGGCGGTCGTCGTCCGGACCTTCGGCTCCGCGCCCCGTCCGGAGGGGGCGAACCTCGTCGTGACCGCCGACGGCCGCCTCGCCGGGTCGGTCTCGGGCGGCTGCGTCGAGGGCGCCGCGTTCGAGGAGATCCAGCGGGCGCGGACGGACGGCGTCGACCGCGTCATCCGCTACGGGATCAGCGACGAGCAGGCCTGGGACGTCGGCCTCGCCTGCGGCGGCACGATCGACGTGCTCGTGGAGCCGTTCCTGCGCCCCGAGGTGGTCGCGGCCGCCGCCGGGCGCGGTGGCACGGCGGTGGTGATCCCGCTGCCCGCGGACGCGCCGCCGCCGGCCTTCGGGCCGCATCCCCCGGGGGCCGGCGAGGCGCCGGCACCGGCATTCACCGTCGCCGAGGACGGGACGCTGGCCGGCTCGGCCGGGTCGCCGGAGGCCGACGCAACGATCGTGCGCGCGGCCCGCGACCTGCTGGCCCGCGGCGGCTCGACCACCGTCGAGGCGGCCGGCCGCCAGTGGTTCCTGGAGGGCTTCCCGGCCACCCCGCGCCTCGTGATCATCGGCGCCGTGCAGATGGCGATGCCCCTGGCGCGCATCGCCCGCGAGCTGGGCTACGCGACGGTGGTCGTCGATGGCCGGGCATCCTTCGCCACGGCGGAGCGCTTCCCCGACGTCGATGCGCTCGTCGTCGGCTGGCCCGACGAGGTCGCCGAGGAGATCGGCCTTGGCCCGGCCGACGCCGTGGCCGTCCTGACCCACGACGTCAAGTTCGACGAGCCGGCGATCGTCGAGGCCCTGCGCCGCGGCTGCCGCTACGTCGGCGCGGTCGGCTCGCGCAAGACGCAGGCCGACCGGCGGGCGCGCCTGCTGGCGGCCGGGGTGGGGGAGGCCGACCTCGCGCGGCTGCGCGGCCCGATCGGGCTCGACCTCGGCGGCCGGGCGCCGGCCGAGACCGCGCTCGCGATCATGGCCGAGATCGTGGCCGACCGATACGGCGGAACGGGCGTGCCGATGCGGAGCCTGGCACGGGGATGACCGTCGTTGGAGGAGGGGGCTGAGATGGACGGATCGAGGCAGGCGTGGGACCCGCGGGCCCACGAGGCGGGCACGAGCGATCTCCTTCGAGCGACCGCCGAGCGAGCGATCGCCTATCGGGCCGGCCTCGGGGACCGCCGCGTCGGAGCCCGGCCGGGCCTGACGGCGGACCAGCTCCGGGCACGCCTGGGCGGACCGCTCCCGGACGGCGGGGAGGATCCGGCCGCCCTCGTCGAGCGGCTGGCGACGGACGTCGACGACGGCCTGGTCGCGATGAGCTCGCCGCGCTACTTCGGGTTCGTCATCGGCGGCTCCGTGCCGGCCGCGCTGGCCACCGACTGGCTCGTCTCCACCTGGGACCAGAACGTCGGGCTCTACCTCTCGACGCCGGCCGCGTCGATCGTCGAGGAAGTGGCCGCCGCCTGGCTGGTCGACCTGCTCGGGCTGCCGGCGGAGACGTCGGTCGGCTTCACGACCGGGGCGACGATGGCCAACTTCACGGCGCTCGCCGCGGCACGCCATGCGGTGCTCCGGGCCGCCGGCTGGGACGTGGAGGAGGATGGGCTCGTCGGTGCTCCGCCGGTGCACGTCGTGGTCGGAGAGCACGTCCACGCCTCGATGGTGATCGCCCTCCGGCTGGTGGGGTTCGGGCGGCGGGGTGCACGCCGCATCGCCGTCGACGGCGAGGGCGCGATGCGTGCCGCGGACCTGCGGCGAACGCTCGCCGAGCTGCCGCCGGGGCCGGCGATCGTCGCGGCGCAGGCCGGCGAGGTGAACACGGGGGCCTTCGACCCGCTCGACGAGATCGCGGACGCCGTCCGCGAGCGGCCCGGGACGTGGCTCCACGTCGACGGCGCGTTCGGGCTCTGGGCGGCCGCGTCGCCGGCGCTCCGTCACCTCGCCCGGGGTATCGAACGCGCGGACTCCTGGGGTACCGATGCCCACAAGTGGCTCAACGTCCCGTACGACGCGGGCGTGGTCTTCGTCCGCGACGCCGCCGCGCACCGGGCGGCGATGGGCGTCAGCGCGGCCTACCTGCCGCCCGCCCCGGGGGCCGAGCGCGACCCCTTCGAGTACGTCCCGGAGATGAGCCGGCGCGGTCGCGGCTTCGTCGTCTACGCCGCGCTCCGCTCGCTCGGGCGGGACGGCGTCCGCGCCCTGGTCGAATCGAACTGCGCCGTGGCCCGGAGGATGGCCGACCGGCTTGCCCGCTCGCCGCGCGCGGCCATCCTCAACGAGGTGGTCCTGAACCAGGTGCTCGTGCGCTTCGGGGACTCCGACGAGACGACCCGCGAGGTCATCCGCCGCGTCCAGGACGAGGGGACGGCGTGGGCCGGCGGCACCACCTGGGACGGCCGCCTGGCGATGCGGATCTCGGTCTCGAACTGGGCCACGACGCCCGAGGACGGCGACCGGGCCGTCGACGCGATCCTCGACGTCCTGCGCGGCGTCGAGGTTGGCGTCGACCGGGGAACGGGAGCGGCATGACCTCCGGGGCGGTCGCCGGGCTCGTCCTCGCGGCGGGGTCCGGGACCCGCTTCGGCGGGGGGAAGGTCCGGGCGCTGCTCGACGGGCGGCCGCTCGTCGGCCACGTGCTGGCCGCCGCGCGGGCGGCCGGCCTCACCCGGGTCGTGCTCGTCCTCGGGCGCGACGCCGTCGATGTCCGGGCGGCGCTCCTGGCCGGCGATCCGGCGGCTCTCGACGGCGTGCTGGTGGCCGTGAACGGCGCCCCGGACCGCGGCCTCGCGACCTCCCTCCGGCTTGGCCTGGCGGCCGCGACCGCGTCCCCGGAGCCGTCCGGGGTCGTGGTCCTGCTCGGGGACCAGCCGCGGGTCCGCGCGGACGTGATCGCGGCCGTGGTCGCGGCGGCGGAGGCGGCCGCGCCGGACACCCGCGCGGTCGCGCCCTCCTACGCGCACGACGGCGCCCCGAACCCCGTGCTCCTGCTGCCGCCGGCGTGGCCGCTCGCTGCCGGCCTCGAGGGTGATCGGGGCGTCGGGCCGCTGCTGGCCTCGCGCCCCGATCTCGTCGTCCGCGTCCCGGTCGCCGGTGACAACCCTGACGTCGACACGCCGGAGGATCTCGCCGCCCTGGCCGACCTGGCCACGCAGGCGTGAGCGAGGAGGCGCACCCGTGAGCACCGCCGATCGCGCCGCCGCCGAGGCCGCCTGGGGCGTTCGCGTGCGGGCTCACCACGAGCAGACCGCGCGTCTGCGCGAGACGCCCGAGGGCGGTGACTTCTACGCGCCGGTCAGCCGCCTGTTCATCGCCGATCCCCGCCGCACCGACGACGAGGTGCTGCATCACCTGCTCCCGCTGGCCCAGCCCGACGACGCGTGGCTCGACATCGGCGCCGGCGCCGGGCGCTACGCCCTCCCGCTCGCGCTGCACGTCCGCGAGGTGATCGCCCTCGACCCGTCGGCCGGAATGCTGGCCGCCCTGCGCGAGCAGGCGGCGGAGCACGAGATCCGGAACGTCGTGACGGTCGAGGCGCGCTGGCCGGTCGAGCCGGCCGATCCCGCTCATCCTGCGGCGGGGCCCGCCCCCACCGCCGACGCGGCGCTCATCGCCAACCTGGGCTACGACGTCGAGGCGATCGGGCCGTTCCTCGACGCGATGGAGGGCGCCGCCGGCCGCCTGTGCGTGGCGATCCTCGCCGACCGCCAGCCGTCGGCGCCGGCCCACGCGTTCTGGCCCCCGGTCCACGGGGAGGAGCGGGCGGAGCTTCCCGCGCTCGACGCCTTCCTGGACCTCCTCCGCGCCCGCGGCCGCATCCCGCGCGAAGCCCGCGTGCCGCGGCCCGTCCGCGGCTTCCCGGCGCGCGAGGAGCTCGCGGGCTGGCTTCGCAACCAGCTGTTCCTGGAGCCCGGAGGCCCGAAGGACGCTCTCCTGGAGCGCGAGCTGGACCGACGCATCGTCGAGCACGCGGACGGGACGTTCGGGCTCACGTCGCAGGTCGCGATGGCGACCGGGATCGTCAGCTGGGAGCCGCACTGACGGTCGCGGCTCGCATGCGGTGACAAGCACCTGGCCGCGGCCGGCGCAGGCTCAGCCGGTCACGCCCGCGCGCACCGCCCGATGGCCCCATCCGGCTTCCGGGGCAGAATCCATGCACCAATGCGCAACTGTGTTGACCGGCGACCCACGGGAGCGCATGATCCGGACCTTCCACAACCCCGCCGTCCACGGAGCACAACCCGCCCACAACCTCGGATCCCTGGGCGAACCGCCGGACCTCACGCCGTCGCGACCGTCCACCTCCCACCCAGCCGACGCATGCACCCGGATGGAGGAAGAGGCACGCGATGATCCCCGCAGCGTTCGAGTACGCCAGGCCGGCGAGCCTGGACGAGGCGCTCAGGCTGCTCCGTGATCGAGAGGGCGAGGCGAAGGTGCTGGCGGGGGGCTTCAGCCTCATCCCGCTGCTGCGCTTCCGCCTGGCGGATCCGGGCCTCCTGGTCGACATCGGCGGCGTCGACGGCCTCGCCTACATCCGGGCGGAGGCCGGCGAGATCCGTGTCGGCGGCCGCACCACGCACCACGCCCTCGAGACGAGCGAGCTGATCGAGCGGACGTCCGGCCTGTGGGCCGACGCGGCCGGGGGGATCGGCGACCCGCAGGTCCGCAACTGGGGCACGATCGGCGGGTCGATCGCCCACGCCGACCCGGCGTCCGACTGGCCGGCCGTCCTCCTCGCCTCGCGCGGGTCGATCGTGGTCCGGAGCCTCGAGGGAGAGCGCGTCATCCCGGCCCGCGACTTCTTCATCGACACGTTCGTCTGCGCGATCGAGCCAACCGAGATCCTCGTGGAGGTCCGGTTCCCGGTGCCGCCGCCCCGCTCGGGCGGCGCCTACGAGAAGCTCGAGCGCAAGTCGGGCGACTTCGCCACCGCCGGAGCCGCCGTCCAGGTCACCCTGGGCACCGACGGGTCCATCGCGGCGGCCGGCGTCGCGCTGTCCGCGGTGGCCCAGACGTGCGTCCCCGTCATGGCAGCCGAGTCGGCCATCGTCGGGGCCCGGCCCGGGCCCGATGCGGAGGCAGCCCTGAGGCACGCCTGCGCCTCCACGGCGAACCCGGTGAAGGACGCCCACGGGCCGGTCGAGTACAAGCGCGCCATGGCCGGCGAGATGGCCGTCCGCGCGTTCCGCCGGGCGCTGGCCCGCGCGGCTGCCTGAGCGAGGGGGACGACCAGGGTGAGCACGATCCACGTCGCCGTGACCGTCAACGGCGCCCCCTACGAGCGGGATGTCGAGCCGCGCCGGCTCCTCGTCCACTTCCTTCGCGAGGACCTCGAGCTGACCGGGACCCATGTCGGGTGCGACAGCTCGACCTGCGGCGCCTGCACCATCCTCGTGGACGGGGTGAGCGCCAAGAGCTGCACGATGCTGGCCGTGGCCGTCGACGGCCGCCAGCTCACGACGATCGAGGGCATGGAGCACGCCGGCGCCCTGCACCCGCTGCAGCAGGCCTTCTGGGACCAGCACGGGCTGCAGTGCGGCTTCTGCACGCCGGGGATGATCATGCAGGCCTCCTGGCTCCTCGAGCAGAACCCCGATCCGACCGAGGACGAGATCCGCCACGGCATCGCCGGCAACCTCTGCCGCTGCACGGGCTACGTGAACATCGTCAAGGCGATCCAGCAGGCCGCCGGGGAGCTGCAGGCGCAGGCCTCGGCACCCGCCCCGGCCGAGCCGGCCGCGACCGCGTAGGGGGCCGAGATGTCGACGCACTACGAGGCGCAGGCGCCAACGACCACCCCCGAGGTCGGGGGCATGGGCCATTCCCTCAAGCGCAAGGAGGACCCGCGCTTCATCCGGGGCCAGGGCCGGTACATCGAGGACGTCAACCTCAGGCACCAGGCCTGGATGTCGATCGTGCGGAGCCCCTACGCCCACGCGTCGATCGTGAGCATCGATGCCTCCGCCGCCCTGGCGATGCCGGGCGTCCTGGCGGTGATCACCGGGCGCGACCTGGAGAAGGCCGGCCTCCACTGGATGCCGACGCTCGCCGGCGACAAGCAGATGGTGCTGCCCACCGACACGGTCATGTACCAGGCCCAGGAGGTCGCGGCGGTCATCGCCGAGAGCCGCTACCAGGCGGCCGACGCGGCGATGGCGGTCGAGGTCGAGTACGAGCCGCTGCAGGTCGTCGTCGACCCGTTCAAGGCACTCGAGCCCGACGCGCCGGTCCTGCGGCCCGACCGCGGTCCGGACAAGGCCAACAACCACATCTGGCACTGGGAGTCGGGCGACCGCGCGGCCACCGACGCCGCGCTGGCCGCTTCCGACCGCGTGGTCCCGCTCGACGTCTACATCCCGCGGATCCACGTCGCGTCGATCGAGACCTGCGGCTGCATCGCCGACTGGGACCCGGTCCGCGGGCACCTGGACTTCCACGTGACGAGCCAGGCGCCGCATGCCTACCGGACCGTCATCAGCCTCGTCTCGGGGATCCCCGAGCACAAGATCCGGGTCAAGACCCACGACATCGGCGGCGGCTTCGGCGGCAAGGTGCCGGTCTACCCGGGCTATGTCGTCGCGATCGTCGCGTCGCTCACCCTGGGCCGACCGGTCAAGTGGATCGAAGCGCGCTCGGAGAACCTGCAGGCCGACTCGTTCGCCCGCGACTACCACGTCCACGCCGAGCTCGGCCTCATGAACGACGGCAGGATGACAGGGCTGCGCGTGAAGACGCTCGCCGACCACGGCTACAGCGACGCCGCGGCCGACCCCTCGAAGTATCCGGCCGGCCTCTTCAACGTGATCACCGGCTCGTACGTCATGCCGGCGGCCTTCGTCGAGGTCGACGCTGCCTACACGAACAAGCCGCCCGGCGGCGTCGCCTACCGCTGCTCGTTCCGGGTGACGGAGGCGGTCCACACGATCGAGCGCCTCGTCGATGTGGCGGCGGCCGAGCTGGGGATGGACCCGGCGGCGCTCCGCTTCAAGAACTTCATCCAGCCCGAGCAGTTCCCGTACCACACGCCGACGGGCTGGGACTACGACTCCGGCAACTACCCGGCCGCCCTCCGCAAGGCGATGGACATGATCGGCTACGAGGAGCTCCGCAGGGAGCAGGCCGAGAAGCGCGCCCGGGGCGAGCTGATGGGAATCGGGATCAGCTCGTTCACCGAGATCGTCGGCGCGGGCCCGTCGCGCGACTTCGACATCATCGGCATCAAGATGTTCGATTCGTGCGAGATCCGCGTGCACCCGACCGGCTCCGCCGTCGCCCGGATCGGCGTCCAGTCACAGGGCCAGGGCCACGAGACGACCTTCGCCCAGATCATCGCCGAGGAGCTCGGCATCCCCGCCGACAAGATCACGATCGAGGAGGGCGACACCGACACGGCGCCCTACGGCCTGGGCACGTACGCGTCGCGCTCCACGCCGGTCGCCGGCGCGGCAACCGCGGTTGCCGCCCGCAAGATCCGGGACAAGGCCCGCAAGATCGCCGCGCACCTCCTGGAGGCCAGCCCGGACGACCTCGAATGGGAGAACGGGAAGTTCTTCGTCAAGGGCTCGCCCGAGAAGGCCAAGACGATCGCCGAGATCGCCTTCGCGGCGTACACCAACCACCCCCCGGGGATGGAGGCCGGCCTCGAGGCGGTCGACTACTACGACCCGCCGAACCTCACCTTCCCGTTCGGCTCGTACATCTGCGTCGTCGACATCGACCGAGGCACCGGCCAGGTCAAGGTCCGCCGCTTCGTCGCGGTGGACGACTGCGGCAACATCATCAACCCGATGATCGTGGAGGGGCAGATCCACGGCGGCCTGACGATGGGCCTGGCGCCGTCCCTCTACGAGGAGATCCCGTACGACGAGCACGGCAACAACCTGGCCGGCACGTTCCTCGACTACCTGGTCCCGACGGCCGTCGAGGTCCCGGCGTGGGAGACCGGCAAGACGATCACGCCCTCGCCGCACCACCCCATCGGCGCCAAGGGCGTCGGCGAATCGGCCACGGTCGGGGCGCCGCCGGCGATCGTGAACGCGGTCGTCGACGCGCTCTGGCACCTCGGCGTCCGCCACGTGGACATCCCCATGACGCCCCAGAAGATCTGGGCAATCCTCCGGGACAAGGGGGTCACTGGCGCGTGAGCGCGATCCCCGGTGAGATCCTCGCCCGGGCGGCCGAGCTGGGGGGGCTCGGCCGCCCCTACGCCCTCGCGACGGTGGTGGCCGTCAGCAGGCCCACCTCGGCGAAGCCCGGGGCACGCGGGATCGTCCTCCCCGACGGGACGATCGAAGGCTGGGTCGGCGGGAGCTGCGCCCAGCCGACGGTGATCGCGGAGGCGTTGCGTGCCCTCGCCGACGGCGAGCCGCGCCTCCTCCGGATCTCGCCCGAGCCCCCGTCCGACAGCCGCCGCGCCGACGGGGTCGTCGATGTCGTCATGACCTGCCACTCCGGCGGCACCCTGGAGATCTTCGTGGAGCCGCATCTCGCCGCACCGGAGCTGTGGGTCGCCGGCACGACGCCGATCGCCCGCGCCGTCGTCCAGCTGGGCGCGGCGATGGGCTTCCGGGCGACCGCCGTCGACCCGCTCGCCACGCAGGAGGCCTTCCCGGACGCCACGGCGGTCGTTGCCGCCCGCTCCTTCGACGAGCTCGCCGCCACGCCGCCGCCGTACGCCGTCGTGGCCAGCCAGGGCCAGTGGGACGAGGAAGCGGTGGAGGCGCTGCTGCGCCGCGATGTCGCCTACGTGGGCCTCGTGGCGAGCGCCAGGCGGGCCACCGCCGTGCGCGAGTACCTGGATCTCGCCGGCGTGCCGGCCGAGCGGGCGGCGGCGCTCCGGGCGCCGTGCGGCCTGGACCTTGGCGCGACGACGGCCGGCGAGGTCGCGGTCAGCATTCTCGCCGAGATCGTCCAGGTGCGGCGCGGACGGGCCCCGTTCGTCGCCGCGCCCGGTCCCGCGACCCTTGCCGGACCTGCCCCGGGACCGGCATCGGCCGCGGTCCCCGCACCGGTCCCGGCCGACATCGTGCTCGTGGACCCGGTCTGCGGGATGACCGTGGACGCGGACGACGTCCGCCACATCGCCGATCACGAGGGGATCACGTACGCGTTCTGCGCCGTCGGCTGCCGGACACGGTTCGTCAAGAACCCCGCGCGCTACCTTGCCCTCGCCGAGTCCTGACCGGCGCACGTCGAGCGGCGCCAGTCCCCAACGCCGGCCACCCGGATTCAGCTCGCGCCCCAGGAGATCCGCATGAAGTTCGAAGGAACCGTCGAGATCAAGGCTCCCCGCCAGAAGGTGTGGGCCTTCGTCATCGATCCCGACCAGGTGGGCAGCTGCGGGCCGGGCGTCCAGTCGATCGAGAAGCTCGACGACGGCCGGTTCAAGGCGCACGCCAGGGTCGGCATCGGCTTCATCTCGGCGAAGTTCATCGTGACCGCGGAGTTCAGCCAGATGGACCCGCCCAACCAGGCCACGATCCTCGCCCGCGGCAGCGCCCCCGGCAGCGCCGTCGACGCGACCGCCACGATGGCCCTCCGCGACGGCGAGGTCGGCGTGACGGTCATGGACTGGACGGCGGACGTGAACATCAGCGGCACGATCGCCAGCGTGGGCGCCCGGCTCATCGAGGGCACGGCCACCAAGATGATCGGCCAGACCTTCGACTGCATCCGGAGCAAGCTCGAGGCCTGACGGCTGCGCAGCGGCCGGCGCCCGCGGCCGGCTCGCCAGGGAGCGTGGCACGGCCCGCGACCCGCGACCGCAGGAAACCCCGCGCGCCCCCGCCCGTGCGACACTCCGACGATGGAGCTCGTCACCGGGGTCATCGGCCCGCTGCAGACCAACGTTCACCTCGTCGCGGACCCGCGCACGCGCGAGGCGATCGTCATCGACACGGCGATCCCGGGCCTGCCCTGGATCACGGGCGAGCTGGCCGCCCGCGGCTGGCGCCTCCTCCTCATCGTCTCGACCCATGGCCACTGGGATCACACGGGCGAGAACGCGGCCCTCCAGGCGTGGTCGCGGGAGGCGGTCACGACGGCGGCGGGCGCGAACCCCGCGTCCGCGCTCCGGGCCCATGCTTCCGAGCACGGCCTGACCGTCGTCGCACCGGACGGACACTCGAGCTGGACGGACCGGGCACCTGGCGCCGAGATCGCCGCTCACCCGGCCGACTGGCACCGCCTGATCGACCCGCAGCCACTCTTCGCCCCGTTCCCGATCCCACCCTGCGTCCCGGCGGTCGAGCTCGCCGAGGGCGGCGTCATCCGCTTCGGCGACGTTCGCCTCGACGTCCTCCACACGCCCGGTCACACCGAAGGGTCGGTCTGCCTCGTCTCCCACGAGACGGGCGTCATCTTCACCGGCGACACGCTCTTCCCGGGCGGGTGGGGGAGGGTGGACCTGCCGGGCGGCGACCCCACGGCGATGGTGGACTCCCTGGCCCGGCTGGCCACGCTTCCCGAGGCGTTGCGCGTCCTTCCCGGCCACGGCCCTCCGACGACGATCGCCAGCGAGCGCCCGTGGCTGGAGCTCGTCGCACGCGAGGGACGCCTGCCGCTCTGACCGGGCGTTCGGTGCGCCAGGCCGGCGCCGGCCGCGCATCGCTCGACTGCGGGGGCGGCCCACCGCCGCGCCGCGCCGGGCGCCATGACGGGCGCACCGGAGCGCCGGGGGCTTTGACGGGCGCGTGATAATGGCCGGTACGATCGGGCGCTTGTCGCCGGTGGATGCGCCCGATGGTTGGCCTGGCGTCGGAGGTCACGGATCAACCGGCACGCCGAGACCGGCATCCCGCAGGGTGGTGCGCGGGTGCGGGCCAGGGGGGAATCAACGAATGAATGACACACGCGTCTCGTTCGGCACGCTCCACGGACGGCCCCGACTGATCCGACTCCTCGTCGCGGGAGCGGTCATCGGGGCGCTGCTGCTCGGCTCGACAGCGCCGGTTGCGGCGGGCGGCCACGGAGGCCACGCCTCGAAGCCGGCCCTGGGCCCGGACCTCTCCATCGTGAGCTGGGACGCGACCGGCACCCAGGCCTTCTCCGCCTCGGGCCTGACGGCGGTCGATGGCCACCTCATCTTTGCCTACGTCGCGATCGCGGAGTACGACTCGGTGATGGCTATCCATCACCGCTACAAGCCCTTCGCCATCCACGCTCACGCACCGAGGGGCGCGTCGGCGGAAGCCGCCGTCGCGGCGGCAGCTCACCGGATCCTGGCGCACTACCTGCCGGCTCAGGCACCGACGATCATCGATCCCGCATACACGACGTTCCTTGCCGGCATCCCCGACGGCCAGCCGAAGATCGATGGCGTCGCCGTCGGCGAGCAGGTGGCGGCCGCGCTGATCGCCAAGCGGGCGAACGACGGGTTCCGGGCGCCCGCGACCTATACGCCCCCGAATCCACCGATCCCAGGCGTCTGGCTCCCGACGGCGACCACGCCGCCCATCGGTGCCTACGCCCCGAACATGCGGCCGTTTGCGATCAAGCACGCCGACCGGTTCCGGCCTGCCGGGCCTCCGGCCCTTACCAGCAAGCGGTGGGCGCGCGACTACAACGAGACCAAGGAGATCGGCGGAAGCACGAGCACCTCGCGCACCGCCGAGCAGACCCTCGCGGCCCGCTTCTGGGCGGAGCCGCCGGTCCAGCAGGCGCGCGGCTCATTCCGGCGGTTCGTCACGGACCACGGCCTCAACGTGGTCCAGGCGGCACGCTTCATGGCGATGATCTCGGTGGTCTATGCGGACGCCCTGATCGCCTGCTTCGACGCCAAGTACCACTTCGCCTTCTGGCGACCGATCACGGCCATCCGGGCCGGCGACACTGACGGCAACGCCGCCACGGTCGGCGACGCGTCGTGGTCGCCGCTGCTCCCGGCCACGCCCAACCACCCGGAGTACCCGAGTGCCCACTCCTGCATCACACCGGCCGGGGGGATCGTGATCGCCAGGTTCCTCGGCACGAACAGGATCAACTTCACGGTCCCCAGCGTGACGGGCCTGGGCGACCGCCACTTCGCCACCGTCAACGCCCTCACGAACGAGGTGGGCAACGCCCGGATCTGGGGCGGCATCCATTACCGCTCGGCCGTCCGGGACGGAATCGTGATCGCGCGGAAGACAGCCAACTACATCCTGGCGCACTACTTCAAGCGCGCCGGTCACTGAGCCTCGATGCCGGCGGGTTACGTGGACCCGGCCACTCCCCGGGTCCACGCAGCCTCCAGGTCGAGCGGCGCCCGACCTACCGGCCCCACTCGCCGCGCTTGATCTTCGAGCGCGCGGCGCCCGCCTTGCCGATGGCGGCCCATCGCTTCCGTTCGGCCTGGCGGGCCACCACGTCCATCTCGAGCGCCCGGTGGCGCTCCTCGCGCTCCAGCTTGCGCCAGCCGGCGAACCGGTCGGAGTGCAGGGTCCCGTCGGCCACGGCGGCCCGGACGGCGCAGCCCGGCTCCGAGTCGTGCCGGCAGTCCGAGAAGCGGCACGACTCCGCGGTCGCCGCGACGTCGGCGAAGGCGAGGTCGAGGCCGGTGCCGTCGTCCCAGAGCCCGAGCTCGCGGAGCCCCGGCGTGTCGAGCAGCAGCCCTTCGCCGCCCGGCAGGGCGACCAGCTGGCGCCCCACCGTCGTGTGGCGACCGCGGGCGTCGTCCTCGCGGATCTCCCGGACGAGCAGGCGCTCCTCCCCGAGCAGGGCGTTGGCCAGGGTGCTCTTGCCGACGCCGGACGAGCCGACGAGCACGACGGTCCGCCCGGCGCCCAGGAAGGCGCGGACGGCGTCGAGGCCCTGGCCGCTGACAGCGCTGGTGGCGACGACCGGCACGCCGACCGCGACCTCCTCCAGCTGGGCCTCGGCGACCGCCACCTCGACCGGGTCACGGGCGAGGTCCACCTTGGTGAGGACGACGACCGGCCGGGCGCCGGACTCCCAGGCCGTCGCGAGGAAGCGCTCGATCCGGCGCGGGTTGAGGTCGCGGTTGAGCGAGGTCGCGACCATCACGACGTCGACGTTCGCGGCCAGCACCTGGAACGGGGCGCCGTAGTCGGCCGGCGCCTTGCGTCGGAGCTGGGTCCGGCGGGGGAGGACGGCGTGGACCGATGCCGCCCCCTCCTCGGGGCGGGCGTCGACGGCGACCCAGTCGCCGACGACCGGGAGCTCCGCCGGTCCGGCCTCGTGGCGCAGGCGACCCGTGGCGCGGGCCTCCAGCGGACCGTCCGGCCCGCCGAGCGCCACCTCCCAGGTGCCGCGATGGGCGCCGACGACCCGGGCCGGGACGAGCCCGGCCCCCATCGGCGCGAAGGCGGCCTGCCAGCCGGTGTCCCAGCCGAGACCGGCGAGCCCGCGATCGCCACCGGTCCGCCGGCTGGCCCGCTCATCGGGCGACCTCGCCGGACGCGGTGGCAACGGCTTCCGGAAGTCGGTCTCCCGCGTCCGCTCCTCGAACCCCATGGCCCGGTACACGCCCAGGGCGCCGGTCTCGTTGTCGGCGTCGACGCCGAGCGCGGCCTCGGTCATGCCCCGGTCGCGGAGGGCGACGAGCGCCCGCGCGATGAGCGCCTTGGCGATGCCCCGCCCGCGCCAGTCGGCGTGGGTCGAGATGTTCTCGCACCAGCCGCGCCGGACGCCCAGGACCTCGAAGTCCGGCGGGTTGATGTACGGGCGGACCATGCCGACGACGGTGTCGCCGGCCCAGGCCACCTGCCAGAGCGCGAGGTCGTTGAGCGGCTCGTCGCGGAACCCCAGCCAGCGATCCTCGCCGGCGTCCTCGGCGCTCGCGCCCCAGTGGCCGGCGAAGGCGGCGACCTCGGCCTCGAAGATGGCCCGGACGTGCTCGGGCCGCACCGACCGGACCTCCACGCCGGGCGGCAGCGGCAGGTCCGGGATGTCGTCGAGCGTCGGGCGGACCATGCCGAAGAAGAAGCGCACGCCGCGGTAGCCGCGCCCCTCCAGGATGGCCCGGTGCTCGGGCGTCTCCATGTTCATGAACGCCCCGAGCGTCGCCGGCGGGTCTGCGGGCCAGCGGGGCCGCGACCGCGAGGCTGCGCGCCTCCGCCCAGTCGAGGATCGCCTCGAAGGTGCCGGCGGGCGCGTCGGGCCGCGTGAAGAGCCCCTGGACGTGGTTCCGGCCGCCGCGGTTCTCGTCCCGCCACTCGACGCGGACGTAGGCGACGGGCCGGCCCTCGTGCTCGGCGATCCGCAGGTCGGTCGCCAGGTCGCAGTGCACGAGGTGGGCGTAGTTGTTGATGATCCCCTCGACGGAGAGGACCTCCAGGTTGCCGGTCGCGATGCGCCCGGCGTTGTTGATGTCGTTGAGGATGGCCGCCTCCTCCGGCCAGCGGACCGGCCGGAGGAGGAGCCCGGGAACGGAGGTCGGGGTGGCCCCGACGGGCCGGCGGTCGAGATCGCCCCGACCGCCGGAGGCTTCGTCGTCGTCATCACCCGACTCGCTTGAGCTTGCCGGTGCGCTTCGCGTATCGCTCGGCGCGCCCGAAGAGCCAGAGGCCGGACGGGATGAGCACGACGCCCATGATCGCCAGCGGCCAGATGTCGTACCAGACGTCCGCCAGCGTCGCCCCGTCGAGGAGCCCCGCGCGGACGCCGTCGAGGATGTAGGTCGCGGGCGAGAGCTTCGCCAGCACCTGCATCCAGGCCGGCAGGACGTCGACCGAGTAGTAGACCCCGCTCACCACGAGCAGGCAGGACTGGATGACGAAGGTCATCTGGGCCCCGCGCTCCACGTAGAGGAGCGGCAGGATCGCCGCCATGACGCCGATCCCGACGATCGAGAACGAGCCGACGACCATGATCCCGGCCGCCGTCACGAAGTTCGCCTGCGAGAGGTCGAGCTCGAAGAAGAGGGTCAGCACGACGAGGACGACCGTCGTGTGGATCAGCCCGTAGATGATCGCGTAGGCCGTCGAGCCCAGCAGCTGCGAGGCGCGCCGGACCGGCGCCATCATCGTGTACTCGAGGGTGCCCTCCCAGCGCTCCCAGCTGATCGTCTCCGCGATGAAGGAGAAGACGGTCGACAGGTAGTTCCAGAAGATGGCCCCGATGACGAGGCTGAACGTGAGCCGCTCGTCGGCCTGCTCGGCCCCGATGAACGAGATCGCGAGGGCTCCCGCGATCGCGTACACCAGGAACGCGAGCTCCCAGCCCCAGTAGCGGCGGCTGAGGTTGAAGTTCCGCTCGATGAACGCGAGCGACGCGCCGAGCTCGCGCGACGCCGTGCCCATCGAGCGGTCGAGGGTGGTCACTGGAGTTGCTCTCCCTGTTCGGGTGGGGAGGCCGGCCGGCCCCGCATCAGCGGGGGCCGGCCGGCACGAGTCGCTCCGGCGCCGGGTCGGCGGCGATGCGCGCGCCGACGCGGACGATGGAGCGGCCGATCGCCCGGCGGATGCGGCGCTCGTCGGACGCGGATCACCTCGCGGAAGATCCGGGCGTGGTGCGCCTCGGCCTGGAACCGGGCGGCGCGGTCCGCGTGGACCGCGTCGATGACGCGAATGGAGTTTTCACGGCGCTCACCTCCCTTCGGTGGGCGTGGGGATGGTCTGGTCGGGGCCGGGCGCGGCCGGCCGGCTGATGCGGGTCGAGCCTGGTCATTCGTCGTCCTCCGGGGCCTCCTCGACGTCCTCGTCGAGGGAGCGGCCCGTGTAGGTCAGGAACACGTTGTCGAGCGTGGGCGGGAGGCCCGTCTCGCGGGCCACCCGGGCCTTGAGGCCGGTCGGGGTGTCCTCGGCGACGAGGCGCCCCTGGTCGAGGATCCCGATCCGGTCGCAGAGCCGGTCGGCCTCGGCCATGTCGTGGGTCGTCAGCAGGATCGTGGCGTCGTGGGTGGCCCGGAGGTCCTCCACGAAGGTCTGGACGTCGAGCTTCGAACGCGGGTCGAGCCCCGTCGTCGGCTCGTCGAGCAGGAGGAGCGTCGGCGACGTCAGCAGCGCCCGCGCGATGGCGACCTTCTGCTGCATGCCTCGGCTCATCTGCTCGATCGGGCTGCCCATCCGCTTCTCGGAGATGCCGAGCCGGGCGAGGATCCGGACCGCCTCGGCCCGGGCCTCGCCGGCATGGAGGCCGTAGAGGCGGGCGGCGAAGGCCAGGTTCTCGTACGGCGAGAGCTTCTTGAAGAAGGCGGCGTCGACGCTCACCCGGTTGATGAGGCGCTTGACCGCCATCTCGTCCCGTTCCACGTCGTGGCCGAAGATCTCCGCGCGACCCCGGTCCAGGGTCAGGAGGGTGGACACGAGGCGGATCAGGGTGCTCTTGCCGCTCCCGTTCGCGCCGAGGATCCCGTAGATCTCGCCGCGCTGAACGCTCAGCGAGACGTCGTCCACGGCCGCCACCGGCTTCTTCTTCCGGCCCACCACGAACGTCTTGGAGACGTGCTCGAGGTGGAGGGCGGGAGGCCCGACGGGCCGCGCGGGTGCGGGCTCTGCGATCTCGACCGGGACCGGGGCGATCATCTCGTCGCGTGCCGAGACGGGCCGCCGGAGCGCGATCTTCGGTTCGGTGAGAGTGCTCACGGTTGTCTCCTTCGTCTCGGTGGTCGGCGATCCCGGTGGAGACGGGCCCGGTCGCGGCGTTCGATCGTCCGGAGACGAGAAGAGCCGCGGGCCCGACGTCAGTTCCTGCGTCGTGGGCCCGCGGCTCCGGGTCGCCGCCCCGCCGTGCGCGGGGCAATGAAAAAGCCGCTGGGCCCTGATCTGGCCCGCGGCTCCGGTTCCTTGCCTGGCGGCGCTACCGCCGCGTGACTAGGCCGAGCTGGGCACAGATCGCCCGCAGAGCGCGCCACTGACGGGCGCGGTCAGCCGCACCCGGGCGCTCATGTGGAGGATCCGATCGCTCATTCGGGGATCACGCCTCGTCTGTCGTGGACGCGGGACTGCCGCGCCGGGCTGGCACAGTACTCCCGCCGCCGACGGGCTGTCAACCCTCGAGTTCGAGGGTGTCCACGTGCCCGGGCGTATCTGCAGCGATGGTGCTGGGCAGGCGACCGAGCCGGCCGCGCCGATCAGCCGAGGTCGAGCCGTCGATCACGAGCGCGCGGGCGCGCCGCCGCTGACCGACGTGGTCTCGGCGGCGACGTGGAAGCCGGCCCGCTCGAACATCGAGCGGGTCCCGACGTAGGCGCCCGGTGTCGCGGACGCGCCCGCCGGGCAGCGCGGTCGGGTCGATGGGGTAGCCCTCGACGGCCGCGGCGCCGGCGGCTCGCGCGTGCTCGACGCCGGCCGCGAGGAGAGCGCTCGCGATGCCCCGGCCGCGGGCGTCGCGCGACACGACGAAGCAGGCGATCGACCAGGGCACCGGGCCGTCGACCGCGGGATGACCCGCGAGCGCTCGATCCGCTGGTACTCGGGCCGGGGAGCGAGGCCCACCCAGCCGATCGCGCGGCCGTCCTCGAGGGCGACGAGGCCGGGCGGCGGGCCGGCGTCGATCAGGTCGCGCAGCCGCTCGCGGTTGGACGCCGGGGTCGCCTCGGAGAAGTCCTTCGAGCGGACGCGCCAGAAGATGCACCAGCAGAACCGGGTGTCGGGTCCGCCGCGGTGCGCGAACAGGTCGGCGAGCCGGGGCCAGAGGTCGGAGGTCGCCGGCAGGATCTCCATCGCCGGGACAGTCGACGGTCGACCGCCCGACGCCGCGGTGCGAACGTCGCCCGCCGACGGGCCGATCGCGTGCGCGTGGGGAGCTAGCCTGCCCGTGCGCTGCCCGGATGGAAGAGCGGGTCGGACGTGCGGCCGGCGCGCCGGCCGCCGAGACCCGGGTGAGCCGGGAGGCTCGTCCGGACGAGCCGGCGGGGCCTCGACGACGAGGTCCGGGATCGTCCCGTCAGCCCTGGTTCTTCTCCGCCATCTGGCGATCGACTTCCTTCTGGATCTGCTCGTCGCGGCGGGCCTTGACGCGGCGGCCGAGCCAGATCCCGGCGACGACCGGCCAGAAGAAGCTGGCGATGGCGCCGATGACGGCAGCCGCGACGTACCACGGCATGAGGTCGGTCTGGTTCGTGACGTCGCTGAACCAGAGGATGAGGAACGTGATGAGCGCCCCGATCGAGACGCCGAGGAACCGCTGGATCATGTGACACTCCCTCCGTGCCGGCAACCGCCAGGATCGGGCGCAGTATCGCGCACGGACACGTCGCCGCGGAGGCCCCGGGGCGCACGATTGACGGTCCCGGGCCTCCCCGCGTAGGCTCGGGCGGCCCGTCGCTCGCCGACCGCTCCGGAGTCACCGTGCCTCCACCCACCCAGCGCCCCGACGCTTCCCGGCCTCGTCCGCGGCGCGCCTGCTCGACGCGCCGCTGGCCGCCCTGGCCTGGCTCCTGCTCGAGCGCGGCGTTCCCCTCCTCGTCGCCGGCGACGGCGCAGCCGGCGCAGCGCTCCTCGACGCCCTCGTCGAGGCGCTCCCGGCCGACCGTCGTCCCGACCCGACCGCTCCGCCATCGCCCGGCCGGCTCGTGCGGGTCGCCGGGACCGCTGGAGCGGGACACGCCGCCGGGCATCCTCCGCGCGGCGCTCGCGGCCACGACCGGCCGGAGCGGGCTCGCGGCGCTGGTCGACGCGCCGGACCTCGCGGGCGTCCTCGACGTGCTCGCCCGCCAGGGCCTGACCGACGACGAGGCGTCGTTCCTGGGCGTCGTGCTCGTCGTGGAGCGGCGCGACGAGGCCGCCGGCGCAGCCCCGCGTCACGGCCGCCCACTACCTCCGCCCGCTGGTCCGCGACGCCGGCGGTCACGAGCGGCGCCAGCGCCCCGCGATCCTGGCGACCTGGGAGCCGCGCGACGATCGCTGGGAGGACTTCGCGTGGGGGATCGGGCCTGACCTGGCGGAGCGTTGCCGGATGCGCGCGGGCGACTTCGAGGTCGAGCGCGGACGCCGGGCGGCCCTCCTGGCGGACCTCGTCGCGCGCGGCGCTCTCGACCTCGTGCCTTCGGGGCTGCAGCCGGCCGGCTGCGCGGTCGACGCGCCGGTGGTCGGCGACTGACGGGACCGCCCGGCGCTCCGGTGCCGCGCAGCGGGGCACGGGTGGGCTAGGCTCGCAGGCGGAGATCCCGGCCCGACCCGCCGGCACCACGCTCGACGCTTCACGGAGACACCCGATGCCCGACCTCGCCTCGCCCGTCCGGGCGCTCCCGCTCGGGGAGCCGCCGCTCCGGCCCCTCTCGCCCGACGGCCTGGCCCGGATGCACGCCGCCAGCCTGCGCATCCTCGAGGAGACCGGCGTCGCCGTCGGGTCGGCCACGATCCGGGACCGGCTGGCCGCCGCCGGTGCCCGCGTCGACGGCGATCCGCGTGCGCCTGCCGGCCACGCTCGTCGAGGCTGCCCTCGCCGCCGCGCCGCACTCCTACACGCTCGCGGCCCGCGAGCCGGCCTGGGACCTGCCGCTCGACGGCGCGCACGGCTACCTGTCGGTCGACGGGAGCGCCGCCGAGATCCTCGACCCGGAGACCGGCGTCCGGCGTGCCTCCACCGAGGCCGACCTGGCCCAGGTGACGCGACTCGCCGACGCGCTCCCGGAGATCTCGTTCCTGTGGCAGGGCGTCGAGGCCGGCGATCGGCCGGTCCCGGTCCGCCCGCTCCACGAGCTGCGGACCCAGCTGGCGAACAGCGGCAAGCACGTCCAGCTCATGACCGCGGTCACGCCGCTTGCGGCCCGCGGCGCCGTCGAGATGGCGCGCGCCGTGGCCGGCGGCGCGGATGCGCTGCGAGCTCGCCCGATCCTCTCGTCGTTCCAGGTGAGCCTGAGCCCGCTCACCTTCGAGGGCGACGCGCTCGAGGCCGCCCTCGTCTACGCGGAGGCCGGCGTGCCCGCCGGCTTCGTGGTGATGGCGATCGGCTGCGCCACGGCCCCGGCGACGCCGGCCGGCGTGCTGGCCCAGAGCAACGCCGAGGTGCTGGCCGGCATGACGATCGTCGAGACGCTGGCGCCCGGGCGCCCCGACCTTCTACGGCGCCTGCTCGACGACGATGGACCTCCGGACCGGTCTCATCGACCTGCGGCGGCCCGGAGGACCTGCTCTACCAGGCCGCCTTCGCCCAGCTCGCCCGCCACTACCGGCTTCCGGTCAGCGTCGGGACCTTCGCGCCCGGCGCCAAGTCGCCCGACTGGCAGGCGGGCCTGGAGAACGGCCTGTCGGGTCTCGTCAGCCTCCTTGCCGGGGCCGACATGCTGTCCGGGGCCGGGCTGCTGTACGCCGCCCGCGTCTTCGCCCTCGAGGAGATGGTCCTCGACGCGGAGATCTTCGGCCTCGTCCGCCACCTGGCCGGCGGGATCACGGTCGACGACGCGCACGCTCGCGGTCGACGTCATCGGCGAGGTGGGCCCCGGCGGCAACTTCCTGGCGGAGGACCACACGATCGACCACATGCGCGGCCTCTGGCAGCCGCGCCTGTTCGACCGGGGCACGTGGGAGGACTGGGAGGCCGGCGGCCGGCCAGGCACCGCGCGATCGCGCCCGTCGAGCGGGCGCGCTCGCTCCTGGCGACCCACGTCCCGCCGCCCCTGCCGGACGGGGTCGGCGGAGCGAGCTCGACGCGATCGTCGCGGCCTTCTCGCGGGAGGCGGGGGTGGGCTGACGTGCCCGTCGGCGCCTCGGTCGTCGCGATCCCGCGTCCACGGCATCACGCGGGAGGTCGAGCTCTACGCGCCGGTCAAGGCCTTCCTCGAGGCCCGCGGGTACGACGTGAAGGGCGAGATCGCCGGCTGCGACGTCGTGGCGGTCCGGGCCGGCGAGCCGCCGATCATCGTCGAGCTCAAGCTCGCGTTCACGCTGGGCCTCGTGCTCCAGGGCGTGGACCGGCTCGCGATCGCCGACACGGTGTACCTCGCGATCCCGGCCGCGGGCGGCGCGGCGGCGTGGGATCCGTCCGCTGTGCCGGCGCCTGGGCCTCGGGCTCTCGGCGGTGCACGGGCCGCGCTCCCGCGTCGAGGTCCTCGTCGACCCCGGGCCGTACCGCCCGCGCCACGACCGGCGCCGCTCGGCGCGGGTGCTCGGGGAGCATGGCCGGCGACGGGGCGACCCGACGCCCGGCGGCGGTGCCCGGGTGCCGATCATGACGGCCTACCGGCAGGAGGCGCTGCGGCTCGCGGTCGCGCTCCGCGATGGTCCCGCGACGGTCGCCGCGCTTCGCGTCGCGGCCGAGGCGCCGCACGCCCAGCAGATCCTTGCCCGCGACGTCTACGGCTGGTTCGAGCGCGTGAGACGAGGGTCGTACCGCCTTCGCGACGAGGGCCTGGCCGCGCTGGGCGTGCTCGCGAGCGAGGATCCGTAGCCCGTCCCTTCGGCCCGTCCAGGACAGGGCCGCTCGGACGGGCCGCGGCTCGTCGCGCGTCGTCGTACCATGGGCGGGCCGTCGCTCCCGGCGCCCGAGGGATGCCTGCCGGCGCGGCACGCCACAACGTGACCCAGCCCGCGCGGCCGTTCGACGCCGCCCGCCACCGACAGGAGACCCGCGCCCATGGCCACCGTCGCCGCCTCCATCCCCGAGCTGATCGCGCTCCTCGACGAGCACCGCCCGCATCGAGGGCGACCGCGTCGTCGTCACCGACGAGGCGGCGTTCCGCGCGCGCACGATCGAGGACCTCGCCTGGACCCAGACGTTCTCGGAGGACGCGGCGACCGTCGAGGCCGCCCGCTGGATCATCTGGGAGGCCAGCCAGGCCCTGGGCGCCCGCTCGGCCAGCATCCAGGATCTCTACGCGGCCCGGGCCCGCGGCGAGGTCGCCGGCTTCACCGTGCCGGCCATCAACATCCGGATGGACACCTTCGACACGGCGAGGAAGATCTTCGAGACGGCGAAGGCGAAGGCCGTCGGGCCGGTCATCCTCGAGCTCGCCCGCTCCGAGCAGACGTACACCTGGCAGCGCGTCTTCGAGTACGCGCCGAACTGCCTCGCCGGCGCCATCGCGGCCGGCTGGGTCGGCCCGGTCTTCATCCAGGGCGACCACTACCAGTTCAACGCCAAGAAGTACGCCGCCGATCCCGAGGCGATGACCGAGGAGATCCGCAAGGCCTGCCGCGACGCCGTCGCCGCGGGCTACCTCAACATCGACATCGACAGCTCGACGCTCGTCGACCTCTCGCAGCCGAACGTCGATCTCGAGCAGAGGGTCAACTACACGCGTCGCCGCCGAGATCGCCGCGCTCATCCGCGACCTCGAGCCGCGCCGGCGTGACGATCTCCATCGGCGGCGAGATCGGCGAGGTCGGCAAGACGAACTCGACGATCGAGGACCTTCGGGCCTACCTCGACGGCTTCCGCCGCGAGCTCGACGCCCGCAGGCCCGGCGCCGTCGGCGTGAGCAAGGTCAGCGTCCAGACCGGCACGAGCCACGGCGGGATCCCGCTGCCGGACGGCGGCGTGGCCGAGGTCAAGCTCGACTTCGGCGTCCTGCGGGATCTCGGCGAGGTCGGGCGCGCCGAGTACGGCATCGCCGGCGCCGTCCAGCACGGCGCGAGCACCCTGCCCGACAGCCTGTTCCACACCTTCCCGACGGTGGAGACGGCCGAGATCCACCTGGCGACCGGCTTCCAGAACGCGCGTCTACGAGCACCCGGCCTTCCCGGACGAGCTGCGCCGCGAGATCGAGGCCTGGTGCTTCGCCAACGCCGCCGACGAGCGCAAGGAGGGGATGACCGACACCCAGTTCGTCTACACCTCGCGCAAGAAGGCGATCGGGCCGTTCAAGCGCCGGACGTGGAGCCTCGCGACCAAGGGCGAGATCCTGGCCAGCCAGGCCCAGAAGCTCGCCTTCCTGTTCGACCAGCTGCGTGTGTCGGGGACCGCGGACCTGCTGGCCCGCTACGTGCCGAACGGGCCCGAGTGGCACCGCCCCGCGCCCGAGGCGCTGAAGGCCGCGATCGAGGCCTCGTGAGCGTGGCGGGAGACCCCGCGTTCGGCCCGGACTGGAGCGCCGGGCTGCGCCGGGCGAGCGAAGCCGACCTCACCGCGTGGCTCTCGCTCGCCCTCGAGATGTGCAACGAGGCCGATCGGCTGGCGCTGCGCTGGTTCCGCCGCGAGGTGCCGACGTCGCGCAAGGCGGACCGGACCTTCGTCACCGAGGCCGACCAGGCGATCGAGCGCCTGCTGCGCGAGCGAATCCAGGAACCTGTACGAGGGCCACGGCTTCGTCGGCGAGGAATACGGCGACGAGGAAGGGGCCGCTGGCGTCCGCTGGTACATCGACCCCATCGACGGCACCCACAACTTCATCCGGGGGATCCCCCTGTTCGGGACGCTGCTTGCGGTCGAGGTCGAGGGGGAGATCCAGGTCGGGGTGATGTCCGCCCCGGCGCTGGGCGAGCGGTGGTACGCGGCCCGGGGCATGGGCGCCTTCGCCATGGCCGGCGACGGCCTGCGCCGGCGGGTGCGGGTCAGCGAGGTCGGCGCGCTCGAGGATGCCCAGCTGATCTACGGGAGCCGGCGCGAGAACGTGTCGTCGGGCCTCATGCCGGGCTTCGACGCGCTCCTCGAGGCCTGCTGGCGGGATCGCGGCTTCGGCGACTTCTGGGGCTACGCGCTCGTCGCCGAAGGAGCGGCCGAGGCGATGTTCGAGACCGGCATGCACAGCTGGGACGTGGCCGCGCCGCTCGTCATCATCGAGGAGGCCGGTGGTCGCGTCACCGACGTGGAGGGCAGGCGAGGCGTCGACGCCTCATCGTTCATCGGCAGCAACGGCCGCCTGCACGAGGAGATCCTGGCCCGGCTGCGCACGCCGCCGGCCGCGTGACCGGGCCGGCCGGATCGGGGCGACCCTTCGTCGAGGACGACTACCTGCGCGTGCGGCAGCTGCTCGTCGACTGCCTCCCGATCACCGCCCCCGGCTTCCTGTGGGAGGTGCGGCGCTGGGACGGCTCGCGCTTCTACCAGCCGGACCCCGCCTTCGACCCGCGCTGGGGGCAGGACGCGCGCGCATGGGAGGATGCCGCCGGGCGGGTCGTGGCGGCCGCCCATCGCGAGGGTCGCGGCGAGGTCCATCTCCAGGTCCACCCGGCGCACCGCGACCTCGAGGGGGAGATGCTGGCCTGGGCCGAGGACCGCCTGGCGATCGACGCCGACGGCGGGCGGCGCCTGGTCACGCCGGTCCGCGACTACGACCGGCTCCGCCAGCTCCTGCTGGAAGCTCGAGGCTGGCACCGGACCGACGCCTGGGGCGTGACGCGCTGGCTCCGCTTCGGGACGCGCCCGGTCGCTCCGTCGGACGTGGCGGCCGGCTACGCCGTGCGCTCCCTCCGGCCGGGCGAGCGGGACGAGGCATGCCGGATCGCGGCCCTCCTGAATGCCGCCTTCGGCCGGACCTGGCACGACGCACCCGAGTACCTCACGTTCGAGCGGCACGCTCCCGACCACGACCCTCGGCTCCACCTCGTCGCAGAGGCAGCCGACGGGTCGTTCGCCGCCCACGTCGGCGTCACCCTGGAGCCGGTGAACCGGCTGGCGATCGTGGAGCCGGTCTGCACCCACCCCGATCACCGGCGCCACGGCCTGGCGGAGACGTTGCTGCGGCAGGGGCTGGAGCTTGCGCGGCAGGCCGGCGCAACGCAGGCCTGCGTCGACACCGGCGACGGCGAGGGCGCGAACCGGCTCTACGAGGCTGTCGGGTTCCTCGAGGTCTTCCCGGCCTGGGACTGGGAGTGGCGCGGCTGACGCGGCCCGATGTCAGGCCAGGTCGCGGCGGACCAGCCAGCGCGGCAGCCCCGCGCTGTGGGCATCCGTCAGGATCACGCGCCTGAACCCCTCCGCCTCGAACATCGAGGTGAACCCGGTGAACCCGAACGACGTGGAGACCCGCCCGCCGGCCGGATCGATCGGGTAGGCCTCGATGCAGGGCGCCCCCTTCGAACGGGCGTAGGCGACCGCGCCCCGGAGGAGTCCGCGCGCGACGCCGCGGCGCCGGTACCCGGTCCGCACGACGAAGCAGCCGATCGACCAGACCGGCGCCTCGTCGATCCGCGGGATGGTGCGGGAGTTGACGAGGCGCGGCATCGCGGCTCTCGGGCCGAGCCCGCACCAGCCGACGGGGGTCGCGTCGTGGTACGCGATCACCCCGGGTGCGAACGTCCCCGTCCGCACCTGCGCCTCGAGCCTGGCCCGGTTTCCGGCGGGCACGCCGGGCGTGGATCGACCGGCGGACCCGCGCCACGACTGGCACCAGCAACCGCGCTCGTCGCCGCCGCCGAGCAGGGTCACGACGTCCGGCCAGCGCTCCGGGGTGGCCGGCACGATCTCGAGCCGGTCGGGCGCGAACGGCTCCGCTGCCGCGCGCGTCACGACGCGGTCGCGGCCGCGAGGCTCTCCTCGAGGATCCCGAGCGCCAGGTCGACCTCGGCCGCCGTGGTCACGAGCGGCGGGATGATGCGGGTGACGTTGGCGTAGGCGCCTGCCGAGAGGATGATCAGCCTCCGGTCGAGCGCCCCGGCGATCACGCGCTTCGCGAGGTCCGGGTCCGGGACCCGCCCGTCGCCCTCGCCGGGCCGGATGAGCTCCATGGCCACCATGCAGCCGAGGCCCCGGACGTCGCCGACGGCGGCGTGCCGCGCCTGGATCTGCCGGAGCCCCGCCAGGAACTGGGCGCCGCGCTCGCGGGCGTTGGCGACCAGCCCCTCGTCCTCGATGACGTCGAGTGTCGCGTTCGCCGCCGCGCAGGCCACGACGTTGCCGCCGTAGGTGCCGCCGTGGGCCCCCGCCCGCCACGCGGCGAGCAGCTCGGGCCGGGCGATGATCCCGGAGAGCGGCAGGCCGGACGCGATCCCCTTGGCGAAGACCAGGATGTCCGGCTCCACGTCCCAGTGGCGAACGGCGAACAGCTCGCCTGTCCTGCCCATGCCGGTCTGGACCTCGTCGGCGACCAGCAGGATCCCGTGGGCGCGGGTGATCTCGCGCAGCCGGGGCAGGAAGCCCGGCGGCGGGACGATGTAGCCGCCCTCGCCCAGCACCGGCTCGACGATGACCGCCGCCACGTGCTCCGGGTAGGTCAGCGTGTGGAGCGTCAGGTCCAGCTGCGCCTCCCAGTCGCAGGTGCAGCCGGCGTCCGGCGCGTGGGCGCCGCCCGGCGCCCGGTAGCAGTACGGGTAGGCGGTGCTGTAGACGGAGCCGGGGAGCGGCTCGAAGTCGGCCCGGTAGACGTTCTTGGCCGTTGTGAGGGCCATCGTCTGGGCCGTGCGTCCGTGGTAGCCGCCGCGGAAGACGAGGATGACCGGGCGCTTCGTGGCCGCGCGGGCCAGCTTCACGGCCGCCTCGACCGCCTCGGCGCCCGAGTTCGAGAGGAAGCCCTGCCAGGGCCCCCCGGGGAGGAGCGTCCGAAGGCGATCGTAGAGGCGCAGGCCGGCCTCGTGGTAGACGATGTTCTGCTGCCCGTGGAGGAGCTTCGCCGCCTGCTCCTGGACCGCGGCGACGACGCGTGGATGGGCGTGCCCAGTGTTGGCCACGCCGATCCCCGAGCTGTAGTCCAGGTAGCGCTCGCCATCGGTGGTGACGAGCCAGCTGCCCTCGCCGCGGTCCACGGTGATGTTCGTCACGCGGCTCCAGACGGCGGGGACGACGGATCGATCCGGGAGCGACGTCCCGGCGGCGGGCGGGGAGGAGGCCGAGTCGACCATGGATGCTCCTTCAGGAGGTCGGTGGCGTGGTGACCCAGAGGATGCGCTTCCCGTCCACCCCGCGACGGGTCAGCCGCCGCGGTCGCGGCGCTGCAGGAGCGTGCTCACCACGACGGCGCCGACGGCGGTCAGGAAGATGATCGTGCCGATGACGTTCACCTGGACCGGGACGCCGACCCGGGCCGAGCCCCAGATGAACATCGGGAACGTGACCGTCTGGCCGGCGGTGAAGTTGGTGATGACGAAGTCGTCGATCGACAGGCTGAAGGCCAGCAGCCCGGCCGCCATGATCCCCGGGAAGATCAGCGGGAAGGTGACCTTCCAGAACGTCACCCACTCGTTGGCGCCCAGGTCCATCGCCGCCTCCTCGAGGTGGCGCGGGAATCCGGTGAGGCGCGCCCGGACGGTGACGACGACGAAGCTGATGTTGAACATGATGTGGGCGATCAGGATCGTCAGCTCGTTCCGCGGCTGGCCGATCGAGACGAACATCGTCAGCAGGGAGGCCCCCAGGACGATCTCCGGGGTGGCCATCGGCAGGAAGATGAACAGGTTCGTCGCCCCTCGCCCCCGGAACGTGTGGCGAGTCAAGGCCAGCCCGATCAGCGTGCCCAGGATCGTGGCGATGACCGTGGAGAAGAAGGCGATCCGCAGGCTGGCGAAGACGGCGTCCTGGAGCCCCAGCACGCCGAACGGGTTCAGCCACGCGTCCAGGCTGAACTCCACCCACTGGAAGTTCGACTTGCCGACCGGGTTGTTGAAGCTGAACACGATCATGATCACGATCGGCAGCATCAGGTAGACGATCGCGCCGGCCGTGTAGACGTAGAGCAGGTTCCGCCCCAGCCAGCGCGAGGCGCGCTGGCTGGCCGTGCCGGGCGTCCGCCCGGTGGTGGGAGTCAGGGTCGCCTCGGTCATCGCCTACACCGCCCCGCTCGTGAGCTCCTCGGTGCCGAGGACGCGGGCGTAGACGGCGACCGCGACGAGGATGCCCGCCATCAGGATGAAGGAGAGCGCCGACGCCGTCGGGTAGTCGTTGTTGACCAGGAAACGGCTCTGGATGACGTTGCCGATCATCCGCGTCGAGGGGGTCTGCCCCAGCAGCTCGGCGTTGACGTAGTCGCCCATGGCCGGGATGAAGGTCAGCAGCGTGCCCGCGAAGATTCCGGGCAGGGCCAGCGGGAAGGTGACCTTGCGGAAGGTCATGACCGGGGTGGCGTACAGGTCCTGGCCCGCCTCCAGCAGGCGCCGGTCCATCTTCTCCAGGCTGACGTAGATCGGCAGCGTCATGAACGGCAGGAAGTTGTAGGCGATGCCGGTGATGACGGCGAGCGGCGTGGCGAGGACCCGGAAGTCGTCGGGCAGCAGGCCGATCGCCTTGAGAGGCCCGAGCAGGAGCCCCTCGTCGCCGAGGATCGTGCGCCAGCTGATGACGCGCAGCAGGAAGCTCGTGAAGAACGGGGCGATCACCAGGAAGAGGAGCAGGTTCTTGTAGCGGCCGCCCCGGAACGCGATCGTGTACGCCAGGGGGAAGCTGATGGCGAACGTCAGGAGCGTTGCCAGCGCCGCGTAGACGATCGAGCGGATGAACTGCTCCGAGTAGCGGTCGAGGGCCTCCGTGTAGTTGGTCCAGTTCGAGAGCGAGAAGGTGTAGCCCTGCGACAGCGACCCGCTCCAGAACGAGGCGATGAACATCTGGATGGCGGGGTACACGTAGTAGATGGCGAGCCAGATGAGGCCCGGTGCCAGCAGCAGGTAGGGGACCAGGAACCGGTAGCGACGGAGGGTCTGTCCCACGGGCGGTCCTCTGGACGGGCGGGCGCTAGTTCCCCTGGACCTTCGAGAACTCGTCGTTGAGGTAGGTCTCCTCCTCCTCGGTGAGCCCGCGGAAGATGTGCACCTTCTGGAGGGTCGCGTCGTCCGGGAACATGAGGGAGTTCTCGGCGAGCGCCGCCACCTCGGGATCGGGGTTCTTCGCGATCGCCTCCTTGCAGCCGGCGACGGGCGACACGTACTGGATGTAGGCGGCCATCTGGGCGGCGATCACCGGGTCGTAAACCCAGTCGATCATCAGCTCGGCGGTGTACTTGTGCTGGGCGCCCTTCGGGATGAGCATGTTGTCGGTCCACAGCATGCCGCCCTGGTCGGGGATGCTGAAGGCGAGCGACGCCTTCTCGGCCTTGACGATGATCATGTCGCCCGACCACGCGGTGCCCAGGACCAGGTCGCCCTTGACCAGCCCTTCCTTGTACTCGTTGCCGAGGAAGCTCCGGACGATGCCGTCGTCGACGTCCTTCTGGATCTCGGCGATCGCCTGGTCCGCCTGCTCGAGCGTGAAGTCCTCGGGCTTGAAGCCGAGCTTCAGGAGCGTCAGGCCGACGCTGTCCCGCATCTCCGTGAGGAACCAGACCTTTCCCTTCCAGCGCGGGTCGGCGGCCCACAGCGCGTCGAGGTTGGTGACGGCGCCGGTGGTCGCCTCGTCGAAGCCGAGGCCGGTCATGCCGGACTGCCACGGGGCCCGCAGGTTGGTGTCGGGATCCCATGCCACGCCCTTGTAGACGTCGCGCAGGTTGGCCACGAAGTTCGGGGTGTTGGCGGTGTCGATCGTCTCGACCCAGCCGAGCAGGATGAGGCGCGCCGCCATCCAGTCGGTCAGCGTGACGATGTCCCAGCCGGTGTCCTGCCCGCCCTGCAGCGCGGGCTGGATCGTTCCGAAGAACTGGTCGTTGTCGTTGATGGCCTCGACGTACTTGACCTCGGTGCCGTACTTCGCCTTGAACTGCACGAGGGTAGGGCTGACCGGCGGGCTGCTCTCGTCCTGGTCGATGTAGAGCGGCCAGTTGGCGAAGTTGAGGACGGCGCTCGCGGTCGGCTTCTCGGTCGGCGCGACGGAGGCCGAGGGCTCGCTGCTCGGCGCGACGCTCGGGGCGCCGGTGGGAGCGACGGATCCGCCTGGCGGCGTCCCGCAGGCGGCGAGGAAGGCGCCGACGCCGGCCAGGGCGCCGCCCTGGAGCACCGTGCGCCGGGAGATCCTCCGGTCCAGGATCGAATCGTGCTCGGACATCTGCTCCTCCCTTGGCACCGCTCGCGGCGGTGGCCGGATCAGCTCTCGGGTGCCGTCTCCGCGGCGGATGGGGCGACTGCGAAGGAATGGTCGGGCGACCAGGCGATCCGGACGTCCTCGCCAGGGCGATAGAGGGAGCCGTGGATCGTGCGTTCGACGTTCTGCTCGTAGACGGTCACCCGCCCGCCGCTGCGGGCGTCGATGACGTACTGCGTGCTGACGCCCAGGTAGGACGCGTCGCGGACGGTGCCGGCCAGGACGTTGAGGCCCTCCGGGGTGGCGGCGCCGGCGGCGTACATGCGGATCTTCTCCGGCCGCACGCCGACCTCGACGGTCGGGCTCTCGCTGACCGCGCCGATGGGGATCCGGACCACCGTGTCGTCCATCAGGCGGACGGCGGCGTAGCGGTCGGCCCTCTCGACGACGGTCCCGCGCAGGAGGTTCGAGATGCCGAGGAACCCGGCCACGAAGCGTGTCGTGGGTCGCTCGTAGAGCGTCTCGGGGTCGGCCAGCTGCTCGTACCTTCCGCGGTTCATGACGGCGATGCGATCGGACATCGTCATCGCCTCCTCCTGGTCGTGGGTCACGTAGATGAACGTGATCCCGACCTCCTGCTGGATCCGCTTGAGCTCCAGCTGCATCTGCTTGCGCAGCTTCAGGTCGAGGGCGCCGAGGGGCTCGTCGAGCAGCAGGACCCCGGGGCGGTTGATCAGGGCGCGGGCGAGCGCGACGCGCTGGGCCTGGCCGCCGGAGATCTGGGTCGGCCTGCGCTTCTCGAAGCCCGCCAGCTCCACGAGAGCGAGCATCTCCGAGACGCGCGCCTTGATCTCGCTGTCCCTGGCCTTCTTGCGCCGCAGCCCGAAGGCCACGTTCTCGAAGATCGTCAGGTGCGGGAAGAGGGCGTAGTTCTGGAAGACCGTGTTGACGTTCCGCCGGTACGGCGGGAGCCAGGTGACGTCCTTCCCGTCGAGCTCGATCAGCCCCGAGGTCGGCTCCTCGAAGCCGCCGATCATCCGCAGGGTGGTGGTCTTGCCGCAGCCAGACGGCCCCAGGAGCGAGAAGAACTCGCCGTCGCGAACCTCGAGGTCGATGTGGTCGACGGCGGCGACGTCGCCGAACATCTTCACGACATCCACGAGCCGGACTCCGATGTCGCTCGCCACGGGCGCCACGCTGCTCCTCTCGGGCGAGGAGGCGCGCTCGCGCTGATGCGCCCCGGGGACGAGGGCGTCGCGCCTCGTCGGTGGCGCGCCTCCTCACGCGTGGGCACCGACGCTACCGCGCTGCAGTAGCGGTCGAGATCGTACGGGCGCACGGAAACCCCTGTCAACTTCGAATTGGCGTGCGGGTTTCGTCGTTCGTTGATCCGCGTGGTGCGAAATCCGCACGAAGTCGGAGCGTGCTCCGGGGACTCCGGCCGCGGCGCGCCATCGGTTGCCGGCGCCCACCGCTGTGCTGCGTCGCCCTCGGCGGGGCGCCCCCGGCGCCTCCGCGCTAGGATGGCGCTCGTGGCGCTCCCCGGAGCGCCGACGACCGCGTCCCACCCCTCCAGCGGAAGGACCAGCCGCGCATGAGCACGCTTACCGAGGGCGCCGTCTTCGACGCCCTTCGCACCGTCCAGGAGCCCGAGCTGGGCCGCGACATCGTGACCCTGAACATGGTCAAGGGGATCACGTTCGACGGCCCCCGGGTCGCCTTCACCATCGAGCTCACCACGCCGGCCTGCCCGCTCAAGGACGAGATCGAGCGCAACGCCCGGGCGGCGCTGGCGGGCATCGGGGCCTCCGACGTCGAGATCACCTGGGGCGCCATGGTCCGCCGCGCGGCGCCGTCGGGCGGCCCGCAGCTCCTCGACGGCGTGAAGAACATCATCGCCGTCGCGTCCGGCAAGGGCGGGGTGGGGAAGAGCACCGTCAGCGCGAACCTCGCCGTGGCGCTGGCGCAGACGGGCGCGGCCGTGGGCCTGCTCGATGCCGACATCACGGGTCCCAACATCCCGCTGATGATGGGGCTCGAGGGCGCCCCGAAGGCCGGTGCCGACAACAAGATCCTCCCGCTGGAGCGCTACGGGGTGAAGGTGATCTCGATCGCCTTCTTCGTGCCCGACGGCCAGCCGATCGTCTGGCGCGGGCCGCTGGTCGGCGGGGCGATCCAGCAGTTCCTGCGGGACGTCGCCTGGGGAGAGCTCGACTACCTGGTCGTCGACCTGCCTCCCGGGACCTCCGACGCCCAGCTGACGCTGGCCCAGGCCGTGCCGATCTCGGGGTCGGTGCTCGTGACGACCCCCCAGCAGGTCGCCATCTCCGACGTGGAGAAGGCGCTGGCGATGTTCCAGCGCATGAGCGTCCCGGTGATCGGGGTCGTCGAGAACATGAGCGCCTTCGCCTGCCCCCACTGCGGCGAGGCCATCGAGGTCTTCGGGCGCGGCGGCGCCGAGCGGTTCGCGTCCGAGCACGACATCGAGTTCCTCGGCGGGATCCCGCTCGACGTCACCGTCCGCCAGGGCGGCGACGCTGGGATCCCGGCGGTCGCCCAGCGGGAGCCGGGTGCCGCCGCGCTTGCCATGGTCGCGCTGGCCAAGACGGTCGCCGCCCGGATGAGCGTGCGTGCCGCCCGCCAGCAGCCGGTCCTCACCATCAGCTGAGGCAGCCCGTTGGGCGGGTCCGCGCTCGTGCGCGGCGGTATCATCTCCGGGTATCCCGCGCGTGAAGGAGCCTGACCCTGAGCGAGCAGCCGCCGCCCGACGCATCCCGACCGACCGATCCGTCGGCCGCCGTGCCGCCGCCGTCCACGGGCGACGAGGTGGCGGACGTGGCCGCGACGCCCCCGTCGACGCCCCCGACCGAGACCGACCCGCCTGCTGAGCCGCGGGCCGGCGAGACCGCGTCGGAGCCACCGCCCGCACCGCCCGCTGAGCCGCCGGTGTCGCCTCCGCCCGGTGGGTCTCCGCCCCCGCCGCCCCCGAAGCCGCCGAAGCCGGCGGGGCTCCGCGAGCAGGCCCAGCGCACGATCGCCGCCGCCCGGGGTCTCGTCGCCGCGCACATCGTCCTGGCGAAGGCCGAGCTTGCGGTCATCCTCGAGGACGTCAAGCAGGTGGCGATCCAGGTCGGGATCGCGATCGCGCTCGTCCTGTATGTCGCCCTCCTCGTCTCTGTCGGGACGGCGCTCTTCCTCGGCGAGTGGCTCTTCGGATCGATGGGCTGGGGGATCCTCCACGGGACGCTCTTCTGCCTGGCCACCGCGTTCATCCTGGTGCTCGGCGCCCTCAGGATCTCGCGCAGGTACCTTGCCGGCACGTTCCTGCTGGCGCTGGTCATCGGCATCGCGGTGGGGACAGTCCTCGGGCTCGCCTTGCCCAACGCCGCGTATGCCGCGATCGGTGAGTCCGCGATCCCGACCGTCGATCCCGCCATGCGGCCCCTCCTCGTGGGGCTCACGCTGTGGGGCACGGTGTTCGCCTTCGTCGGGCTGGTCGCCGGGGCGCGCGCGGGCGGCGTGGGGGGCGCCCTGGGCGGCTTCGTCGCCGGGGCCGTCGTCGGCGTGCTGTTCGGGGCGTTCACGGCCATCAGCTTCAGCCTCCAGGTCGGCATCGCGCTGGGCGTCACCGCCACGCTGATCACCTGGCCGATCCTCGGGGGGCTGGCGCTCCGCGGCTACGACTGGGAGGCCCTCAAGCTGCGCTTCATGCCGAGCGCCTCGATCGCTGCGGCCGAGGAATCGATGGCCTGGGCGAAGGCCCGCCTGCCGGGCAGCAAGGAGGACGGGGCATGACGGACGAGCACGTCGACACCCCCCCCGTGGACCCGGCGACCGCGTTGGCCATCACGGAAGTCGCGGCGGCCCGCGAGGCCCTCGGCGACGAGCTCGTCCGGCTCGAGGCAACGGCCCGCGCCGCGGTCGACATCCGCGCCAAGGTCAAGCGGAACCCGGGCAGGACGGCGGCGGTCGTCGGCGGGACGGCGTTCCTGGCCGTCGGCGGACCGCGGCGGGTCCTCCGGTCGGTCAAGCGACGCATCGTCGGCGCGCCGGATCCGCTGCCGCCCAGCCTCCTCCCCGAGCAGGTGGAGAAGGCCGTTCGGGCCCTCGGTGACGACGGCGCGAAAGTACGCGGAGCGCTCGAGCGGGAGTTCGCGGCCTTCGTGGACACGAACCGCAAGAGCGACTCGACGTTCGTGCGACGGGTTCTGCTGACGGGCGGCGTGCCGGTCGCCTCGCAGGTCGGCAGGGAGATCGTGAAGCGCCTCTTCGCCGGTACCGCAGAGGATGTGGCCGGCCGCGAGGAGCAGATCCGCGGGCGGCTCGACCGTCGCGGGCCGGGGACCCCCACCGGCTAGACTCCACCCGGGGGCGAGTGGCGGAATGGCAGACGCGCCGGCCTTAGGAGCCGGTGCCGCGAAAGCGGCGTGTCGGTTCGACCCCGACCTCGCCTACCAGGCCCCGGACGTCGCACCGGTCCGCGGGCCATCGTGGCCGGCATCGGCCCGGACCGGCGACCGGCGGTGCCGGGAGGCGGCCCCTATACTTCTTCGGCCATGCATGTGACTACGACCCCCTCCGAGAAGAGCACCCTCGTCGTCGAGGTCGAGCTCCCCGTCGAGCAGGTTGCGCGCGGCGTCGCCGACGCCACCCGCCGCCTCAGCCAGCGCACCCGCGTCGCAGGCTTCCGTCCCGGCAAGGCCCCTCGCGGCATGCTGGAACGCGTCCTCGGCGAGGGCGCCGTATGGGAGGAGGCCGTCGAGACGCTCGTCGACACGAGCTACCGCGAATGGGCGCGCGGCACGGCCGACGACCCGGCGATCGTGATCATCGGCCGGCCGGACGTCGAGCTGGTCGACGCGGAGGAAGGCAAGCCGCTCCGGTACAAGGCGACCGTCCCGGTGCGCCCCGAGGTGAAGCTGGGTGACTACGCCAGCTTCCCGTTCAAGCCCGAGATCGAAGCCGTCGACGATGCCAAGGTCGAGCGCGTCGTGGACGAGCTCCGCGACCAGCAGGCAACCCTCGGCCCCGTCGAGGAGCGCCCGGCGGCCAAGGGAGACTGGGCGGTCATCGGCTTCGTCGGGACCCGTGACGGGGTCCCCTTCGACGGCGGCACCTCGGACCGGATGCCGCTCGTCATCGGCGAGGAGCGGCTCGTCCCCGGGTTCGAGGAGCACCTCGTCGGTCTCAAGCCGGGAGATACGGTCGAGTTCGACGTCACCTTCCCCGACGACTACCAGGAGGAGTCGCTCCGCGGTGCCGAGGGCCACTTCAGCGTGGAGCTGAAGGAGCTCCGCGAGAAGCTGCTGCCGGCGGCCGACGACGACTTCGCGGCGTCGATGGGCGACTTCTCCGACATGGCCACCCTCCGCTCGGAGATCCGCAAGCGGCTGGAGCGCAACGCCCTGGACCGGGCCCGCCACGGCTTCGCGGACCGGATCATCGACTATGCCGTGAAAAACGCGACCATCGACCTCCCCGACATCCTCGTCGAGGAAGAGGTCGAGGTGATGCACGACGAGCTGCGCGGGGCGCTCGCCCGCCAGGGGATCACCGAGGAGGCCTATCTCGCGGCGACCGGCAAGTCCTCCGACGAGCTCCACGCGGAGTTCCGGCCGGGCGCCGAGGAGCGGGCCAAGACCCTGCTGGTCCTGGGCGAGATCGCCACCCGCGAGGGGATCGACGTCCCGGACCGGGACATCATCGACGAGATCCTCCGGGCGAAGGCCCGCTACGCCGACCAGCCGAAGCTCGCCGGGTACTTCGACACGCCCCGTGCCCAGGCCGCGATCCGCAGCTCGCTGCGGCGCTCGCGGGTAGTGGAGACGCTGATCGACCGCTGGCTTGCGGCTCATCCCGGGCACCCGGCCCTCCCGCACGCCGAGGAGGACGAGCCGACGCCGGTCGCCGGCGCCGCACCCGATGCGGGGGACGCCGAGGTCGTCGACGCCGAGGCCTCGCCCGCGTGACCGCCAGGTATCCCAACCCACCCCGCCCGACGCCGGTTCGCGGCCGTGCCGAGGGCTCCGCACCAGGAGGTCCCGAGATGCTCGTCCCGATGGTCATCGAGACGTCGAGCCGTGGGGAGCGCGCCTACGACATCTACTCGCGCCTGCTCCGGGAGCGGATCATCTTCCTGGGCGACGCGATCGAGGACAACCTCGCGAACCTGGTGATCGCCCAGCTCCTGTTCCTCGATTCCGAGGACCCCGAGAAGGACATCAACCTTTACATCAACTCGCCAGGCGGCGTCATCACGTCCGGCCTGGCCATCTACGACACGATGCAGCTGGTGCGCGCCCCGGTCAGCACGATCTGCGTCGGGATGGCAGCGAGCATGGCCGCCGTGCTCCTGGCGGCCGGCCAGCCGAAGAAGCGCTACGCGCTGCCCCACAGCCGGATCATGATCCACCAGGGGTCGGGCGGCTTCCGCGGCAACACCCCCGACGTCTTCATCCAGGTCAAGGAGATGGAGACGCTTGTCAACGCAAATCACGGGCTCCTGGCCAAGCACACGGGCCAGGAGATCGAAAAGATCATCAAGGACACCGAGCGGGACTACTTCATGAGTCCCGAAGCGGCCATGGCGTATGGCATCATCGATGCCGTCTACACGCCCCCGGAAAAAGTCGGGGCTGCGGCGCCGGGTCTTCCGGCGGCGAGCAACCCGGCGAAGGAGGCCCCGTCGAACGCCGACGGCGGCCCGGCGCCGGCTGGCGCGTAGGTCCGCCACGGCGCGGGTCGCAGCCGCAGAGGGAGTGAGGAGACCGTGACCACCGGCAAGACGCCCAAGGTCCCGTATCGCTGCTCGTTCTGCGGCAAGAGCCAGGAGCAGGTCCGCAAGCTGATCGCCGGGCAGGGCGTCTACATCTGCGACGAGTGCATCAACCTCTGCCAGGAGATCATCGAGGAGGAGATGCTGGAGCAGCCGCGCCAGAAGCAGGCGGCGTCCAAGCTCCCGGCCCCGCGCCAGATCAAGGGCTCGCTCGACGACTACGTCATCAGCCAGGAGAAGCCCAAGAAGGTCCTCTCCGTGGCGGTCTACAACCACTACAAGCGGGTCAACGCCGGCACGGCCACCACGGACGACGTCGAGCTCCAGAAGTCAAACGTCCTCCTGGTCGGGCCCACCGGCTCGGGCAAGACGCTGCTGGCCCAGACCCTGGCCCGGGTGCTGGACGTCCCGTTCTGCATCGCCGACGCGACCTCGCTCACCGAGGCCGGCTACGTCGGGGAGGACGTCGAGAACATCCTCCTGCGCCTGATCCAGGCGGCCGACTTCGACGTCGCCCGCGCCCAGCGCGGGATCATCTACATCGACGAGATCGACAAGATCGCCCGCAAGGCCGACAACCCGTCCATCACCCGGGACGTCTCGGGAGAGGGCGTCCAGCAGGCGCTCCTCAAGATCCTCGAGGGAACGGTCGCCAACGTGCCGCCGCAGGGCGGGCGGAAGCACCCGCACCAGGACTTCATCCAGATCGACACGACGAACATCCTGTTCATCTGCGGCGGGGCGTTCGACGGGCTGGAGAAGATCATCGAGGAGCGGGTGGGGAAGCGTTCGCTGGGCTTCGGCCACGACGAGGCGGAGCCGCGGGCGGAGCGCCAGCGGATCTTCGAGCGCCTGATGCCGGAGGATCTCCTGAAGTTCGGGCTGATCCCGGAGTTCGTCGGGCGCCTGCCGGTGGTGGTGACGCTGTCCGCCCTGACCGCGGACGACCTCGTGCGCGTCCTGACGGAGCCGAAGAACGCGATCACCCGCCAGTTCCAGCGCTTCCTGGGGCTCGACAAGGTCGACCTGGTGTTCACCGAGGGCTCCCTCCGCGCGACGGCCGATGCGGCCATCGCCCGCAAGACCGGCGCCCGCGCCCTGCGCACGATCGTCGAGGAGGCGCTCCTCGAGGTGATGTACGACATCCCGGAGCGGACCGAGGTCCGCAAGTGCATCATCACCGAGGAGACGATCCGCGACGGCCGCCCGCCGCTCCTCCTCACCGAGGCCGAGGTGGAGAAGGGCGTCGACGAGACCAACTACGCCGAGATCGTCGCTGCCCGCGGGGAGAGCGCGTAGCGAATCCCGGGGGCGGGTCCGATCGCGCCTGCGGACCGAGGCTCGCGGACGATCCGGCCCGGGGCGAGATCAGGCGCCGCTGCGGACCAGCGAACGTGCGCGCGCGGCGTCACGCACGGGTCGTGAGGCCGGACACTCCGGCGAGATCGATGAGGGCGACGAGCGCACTCGGGTCGGGCGGGAGCCCGACGCGGGTCAGGCCGACAATCTCCGCGAGCGAGAGCTGGGCGAGGAGGACGTCGAGGAGCAGGGCCCGATCCTCCAGCGTGCTCGGCAGGAGGGCGGAGCGGGGGAGGGACGCCAGATAGGCCGCCACGAACGACGTCGCGACCGTGGCCCACCACGTTCGGGCCCAGGCCTCGGTCCGGCGGGGGTCCCCCGGGCGACGTCCGCTGGACCGGGCATCGCCGTCGAACAGGGGTCGCAGCGCGATCGCGCGCAGCGAAGCCAGGATCGATGCGACGTCGAGCAGGGGCGACTGGAGACGGGTCCGATCCACGGCGGGGCGGTAGTCGCGATCCGGGACGCCGACCACGTGCCGGCCGGTCTCCCGGAGGACCCGGGAGGCCGTCAGTGGGCCACCGTACCGCGGGATACGTAGCCCGTCGATCTGCCGCCCGAGCAACAACCGGAGCCGGATGTCGAGGGCGGGCCCTCCCGCGATCACGGCCTCGGAGAGACGATCGGTCCCGGATCCGTCCTGGCGCGCCCCGCGTTCGCGGAGCGTGGTGATTGCCGCGCCCATCATCGTGCGGACACCCTGGTACAGGGCCCGACGGTCCATGGACGTGTACGGAGCGGGCGGGGGACCACCCGGTCGGACGAGCGCGAAGTGAACGGCGGCAAGGCTCTCGCCGACCTGGCCGGCCGCCTCGATGATCTCGGCGACCTCGCCGTGGAGCAGCGTCGGCCTGATCCGGCCGGCGTCCGCGGCGAGGGCGGTTGCCCCGACGAAGGGCTCGCTGCCGGGGGTGTCCGACACGGCGACTGCGGCGTCCAGGAGGCGGTCCAGCGAGTCCGCTGCCTCGTCGGCGAACGTCACCCGGCCCTCGTCACTGGCCGGGACGACGAACCCCACGGCGACGTTCCGGCCGTCGACCGCCAACTCCAGGGAGCCCAGGAGGTGCTCGATCGGCGCCGCGGAGGCCATGAGCTCGGAGGCGGTCACGGCCTCGGGGAGCGGCGCGGGCTCGGCCCGCCCGACGAGCCGGACGACGCTCGGTGGGCCACGGTGGTGGGCCTCGGGCGGCGCGCCGGGCCGCGCGTCCGCCAGCCTCCCGAGGGCGCTCGCAACGCCCGGGTCTGACGACACGTCGAGGAGCCCCCGTGCCGGCTCGGACCCGCCGCGTCCACGAAATGCCGCGATCACGCTCGCGCTGTCTGGCCCCATCGCGAGTGCATCGGCGGGATCGCGGACCAGCTCGACGGCAAGTGGGACGCTGATCCCGTCGCCCGCGCGGGTGTCGGCCCGCACGAGGACGAGCGCCACGTCGCGCCCCGGGAGTTCGATGACGTGGACATGCTCCACGCGGATCGACGAGGCGATGGCATCGGGCAGGCGGTGGACTGGGTGACGCCCCAGCCACCGGGCCAGTGCCCCCGCCAGGGGGTCTCCCCGCTGCATGGCCCGGGTCAGCAGGGCGCTGAGCGCATGCTCGTTGCCGAGCGCGACCACCGCCGCCCCGCCGGTCTCCTCCGAGATGGTACCAAGGCGGAGCCAGAGAAACGCGTGGGGTCCGAGGGTGAGGCCGTACGGCGCGTCGGTGATCCCGGGGAACTCCCCGCCACCGGACAGCTCCACGACCCCGCGCCCGGCATCGACGGCCAGATCGAGCTCGCACCACTGGGCATCGCGCGAAAGGTTCGCCACGATGAGAATGGTCTCATCGTCGCTCTCCCGCCGATACGCGATGACGTGGCGATTTGGCGTGGCGACCACCGCGAAGGTGCCGCGGGCCAGGACGGGGTGGCGTCTCCGAAGGCCGATGGTGCGCTTCATCCACCACAGGAGAGACCCGGCGTTCGCCTCCTGGATCGCGACGTTCACGGTCTCGAAGTGGTAGTTGGGCTCGGTGATCACGGGCAGGTACAGGCACTCTCGGCTCGCCTCGGAGAACCCGGCGTTCTGGTCGGGGCTCCACTGCATCGGCGTCCGCACGCCGTTTCGATCGTCGAGGTAGTAGTTGTCGCCCATCCCGATCTCGTCGCCGTAGTAGAGCACCGGCGTCCCGGGCAGCGAGAGCAGCAGGCCGTAGAGCAGCTCGAGCCGGTCCCGCGTGCCGACCAGCGGCGCGAGTCGCCGCCGGATGCCGACGTTGATCCGGGCCTCGGGGTCGCTCGCATAGGCCCGGTACATGTAGTCCCGCTCGTCGTCAGTGACCATCTCGAGGGTCAGCTCGTCGTGGTTGCGCAGGAAGATCGCCCACTGGGCGGTCTCGGGGATGGGCGGCGTCTGCTCCACGATGTCGAGGATCGGGAACCGGTCTTCCGTCCGGAGGGCCATGAAGAGGCGTGGCATCAGCGGGAAATGGAACGCCATGTGGCATTCGTCGCCGCGCCCGGCACCGAAGTACGCGGCGGCATCCTCCGGCCACTGGTTCGCCTCGGCCAGGAGCATCCGGTCCCCGTACCGCTCGTCCACGTGCCCCCGGAGCTCGCGCAGGAAGGCGTGTGTCGCCGGCAGGTTCTCGCAGCTCGTCCCGTCCTCCTCGTACAGGTACGGCACGGCGTCGAGCCGCACTCCGTCGAGGCCCAGATCGAGCCAGTGGTCGACGATCGCCAGCATCTCCTCCCGGACCCTCGGGTTCTCGTAGTTCAGGTCCGGCTGATGGCTGAAGAAGCGGTGCCAGTAGTAGGCGCCCGCGACCGGATCCCAGGCCCAGTTGGAGGTCTCCGTGTCGGTGAAGATGATCCTGGCCCCGGCGTACCGGTCGGGCGTGTCGCTCCAGACGTAGTACTCGCGCGCCGGGCTGCCGGGCGGGGCGTGCCGGGCGCGCTGGAACCACGGGTGCTGGTCCGACGTGTGGTTCAGCACGAGCTCACCGATGACCCGGATCCCCCTCCTGTGTGCCTCCGCGAGGAATGCCCGGACGTCGGCCAGGGTCCCGTAGTCGGGGTGGACGCCCGTGTAGTCGGCCGTGTCGTAGCCGTCGTCGCGGCCCGGCGACGGGAAGAAGGGGAGCAGCCACAGGGCGGTGACCCCGAGGTCGACGAGGTAGTCGAGCTTCTCGGTCAGGCCCCGAAAGTCGCCGATCCCGTCGCCGTTGCTGTCGCGAAACGCGCGCACGGGAACCTCGTAGATGACCGCGTCCTTGTACCAGTCGGGTGCGGCCGGCGGCCGCTCGCCGCCGCCCGGGGGGGTGCGTGGCATGCGCGTAGCCTAGCGGGGTCAACGGGCGGCGAGGAGCCCAGCGCCCCACGTCCGATGCGAGCAGCGGTCGCGGACGCGCGCTGCCACTGGATCCTCAGGCAGACGACGGCGCCGTCGTGCCCCGGAGGATGAGGCGCACGTCCAGGACCTCGCGCAGCGGCCAGCTCTTGTCGCCGGCGATGATCCGGAGCAGCCGCTGGACCGCGCGGGAGCCCGTCTCGACGAGTGGCTGGTGGATGGTCGTGAGGTCGAGGTAGTCGGCAGCCTCGATGTCGTCGTAGCCGATGACGGAGAGATCGGCCGGCACGTGGAGGCTGAGCCGATCCGCGGCCTCGAGCACGCCGAGCGCCTGGGTGTCACTCGCGGCCACGATCGCTGTCGGCGGCATGGACGAGCGGAGCAGCCGCATCGTCATCTCGCGCGCCCGTGCTCGACCGTGCTCGCCGAGGGCGACGAGCGAGTGAGGGATGGCCAGCCCGGCGCCGTGCAGCTCCTGCTCGACGCCGCGCAGGCGCAGGCGGCTCGACGAGAAGCCGATGGGGGGACGCAGGGGGTCGCCGACGAAGGCGATGCGCACGTGCCCGAGGTCGAGAAGGTGCCGTGCCGCGAGGCGCCCGCCGCCGACGTCGTCGACGACGACGCGCGCAACGCTCCGATGGTGCGCATCGACGAGGACCAGCGGCAGGCCGGATCGTCGGATCCCGCTCAGCTCCTCCTCGTGTGGCGCGATCGACACGAGGATCAGGCCGTCGATGCGCTCGGGCCGCGGTAGGTCGCGCAGGATCGCGTCCCGCCGCTCCGGCGTCTCGACGTTGAAGACGATCATGTCCAGCCCGGCCTTGACGAGCTCCAGCTCGATGCCGCGCAGCCGCTCCACGACCGACGGACGCGTCAGGAACGGGACGACGACGCCGATGGTCTGCGTTCGGCGGAGCGACAGGCGTCGGGCCGCCGTGCTCGGGACGTAGTCGAGCTCCCGGATGGCGTTGAGGACGCGTTCGCGGGTGGCAGGGTCGACGTTCGGTCGCTCGTTCAGGACGCGGCTGACGGTTCCGCGACCGACGCCGGCGAGTCGTGCGACGTCTCCGATGGTTGCTGGCATCGTCACTCCAAAGCTCGACGCATCATAACGCCCTGGTGGGACCGGTACCACCGGGCGACGAACGCGTGCCTTGTCGAGGCCGTCATCTACCATCTTGACACGCGGTTTGGCACTGGTATCCTGTTCGCGGAAACGTCGTGGAACCGGTTCCACGTCGCGACCACGTGGTCGCCCAGAAGGAGGAGCAGGATGCAGAGGAAGCTTGCGGTGCTGGTGGGCGTGGCCGCCCTCGTCGCCGCGTGCGGCGGGGGTGCCACGTCGGCACCGGGTGCGAGCGGCTCACCGGCGGCCGGCGGAGATCTCAGCGGCAAGACGGTGACCGTTGGCGGCGCCTTCGTGGACATCGAGGCCACGAACTTCGAAGCGGCCGTGAAGCCGTTCGAGGATGCCACGGGTGTCGACGTCGTCTACAACGGCGACAAGTCCTTCGAGCAGCAGCTCAACGTGCAGGTGCAGGCCGGCAACCCGCCGGACGTGGCCCTGCTCCCGCAGCCTGGCGGGATGAAGAACTACGCGTCGCAGGGGAAGCTCTTCCCGCTGCCCGACGACATCATCGCCTCGATCGACGCCAACTACGGCCCCGGCTGGAAGGAAGTTGGCACCGCCACAGACGGCAAGGTCTACGGCGTCTTCCACCGCGTCAACCTGAAGGCCCAGGTCTTCTACCCCAAGGTCGCCTTCGAGGCGAAGGGCTATACCGCCCCGACCACCTGGGATGAGCTGAAGACGCTGATGGACAAGATGGCCGCCGACGGCA